>NZ_CH959310.1:2302611-2974643 GCF_000152605.1 Sulfitobacter sp. EE-36
TGACCCCACTAAACCTCCCCCCACACATCACCAGACGTAAAAAAAGCAGGGCAAAACCAGCCCCGCTTTCCAAATGGTATAAAATCCTGGGGTCCGGGGCAAAGCCCCGGTCCAGCGTCGCTTTGTTTACGCCGACTTTGCCATCCGTTTCCGCTCGTGCGGGTCCAGATAGCGCTTGCGCAGACGGATCGCGTTTGGCGTCACTTCAACCAGTTCGTCATCATCGATATAGGCGATGGCTTCTTCCAGGCTCAGTGTCATGGGCGTGGTCAGACGTACGGCCTCGTCGGTGCCCGAGGCGCGGACGTTGGTCAGCTTTTTGCCCTTCAGCGGGTTCACCTCAAGATCGTTCTCACGGCTGTGTTCGCCGATGATCATGCCGGTATAGACGTCAGCCTGTGCGCCGATCATCATCTTGCCGCGTTCTTCAAGGTTCCACAGGGCGAAGGCCACCGAGGTGCCGTTCTCCATCGAGATCAGGACGCCCGCGCGACGGCCGGGAATCGTGCCTTTGTGCGGTGCCCAGGAATGGAACACGCGGTTAATGACGCCTGTGCCGCGTGTGTCGGTCAGGAATTCACCGTGGTAGCCGATCAGCCCGCGCGACGGGACATGGGCGATGATGCGGGTTTTGCCGGCGCCGGCAGGTTTCATTTCAACCAACTCGCCCTTACGGGTGCCAGTGATCTTTTCGATGACCGCGCCGGAGTATTCGTCATCCACGTCGATGGTGGCTTCTTCGATGGGCTCGTGACGCACACCGTCGATCTCCTGGAACAGAACCTGCGGGCGCGAGATCGAAAGCTCGAACCCTTCGCGGCGCATGTTCTCGATCAGAACGCCCATTTGCAATTCGCCACGACCGGCAACCTCGAAGGCGTCGCCGCCGGGGGTGTCGGAGATTTTGATCGCGACGTTGGATTCGGCTTCCTTCATCAGGCGCTCGCGGATCACGCGGGACTGGACTTTCTTGCCGTCACGACCGGCCAGCGGGCTGTCGTTGATGCCGAAAGTCACGGTGATGGTGGGCGGATCGATCGGCTGGGCAGGGATGGCTTCGTTCACTGATGTATCGGCCAGCGTGTCGGCCACGGTTGCCTTGGACATACCGGCAATGGAAACGATGTCACCTGCTTCGGCCACGTCGATGGCTGTCTGCTCTAGCCCGCGGAAGGCGAGGATCTTGGTGCAGCGGAAGTTTTCAATCAATTTGCCGTCGCGCGACATCGCCTTGATGCTTTGGCCGGCTTTCAGCGTGCCTGTTTCCACGCGACCGGTCAGCAGACGGCCCAGAAAGGGGTCACCGCCCAATGTGGTTGCCAGCATGGTGAAGGGCTTGTCGGCGTTTTCGATCTGCTTGGGCGCAGGCACATGCTTGAGCACAAGCTCGAACAGCGCGCTGAGGTCTTTGCGCGGGCCGTCCAGCTCTGCATCGGCCCAGCCGGAGCGGCCGGAAGCGTACATATGCGGGAATTCAAGCTGTTCGTCTGTCGCGTCAAGGCTGGCGAAAAGGTCGAAACATTCGTCCAGTGCGCGGTCAGGCTCCGCGTCGGCCTTGTCGACCTTGTTCAGCACAACGATCGGGCGAAGGCCCAGTTTCAGCGCCTTGGAGGTCACGAATTTGGTTTGTGGCATCGGGCCTTCAGCCGCGTCGACCAGCAGGACAACACCGTCGACCATCGACAGGATGCGTTCCACCTCGCCGCCAAAGTCGGCGTGGCCGGGCGTGTCGACGATGTTGATGCGTGTGTTGTTCCAGACGACAGAGGTCGGCTTGGCAAAGATCGTGATGCCGCGCTCGCGCTCCAGATCGTTGCTGTCCATCGCGCGTTCGGTTGTGGCCTGGTTTTCGCGGTAGGTGCCGGATTGTTTCAGAAGCTCGTCAACCAGCGTCGTTTTGCCGTGGTCAACGTGAGCGATGATTGCGATGTTACGCATGTCCATTGGGGTATGCCTTTGATACGGGAGGGGGCCGCGCACGCTCTCGCACCGCAGCATTTGCGCAGCGCTTACCGTGCCCGGCATCAGAAAGCTAGCCCTAAAGGCGATTAGCCGCCGGTGCCTGTGTCTTCTGTGCTGTCGCGGCGGTCGTCGATGGGCAGCGGTTCATTAAAGGTCAGCGTGCGATAGGGGAAGGGGATCTCGATGCCCGCATCATCCAGCGCGCGTTTAACGGCGGCCACGACTTTGTCACGGCTGCTGCGGATGTCGATGGGGCGCGAGCCGGTCCACCATGTAACCTCGAAGTTGATCGCGCTATCCGCGAACTCCTGCGCAAAAATCTCGACGTCGCGCACGTCGTCGCGTACCGCATCCACACCGCGCACCGCATTGGCGATCACGTCGCGCGCAGCGTCCACATCCTCGCCGTAGGCCACGCCGCAGATCACCGTGGTCCGGCGCACATCGCGGGCAGTACGGATGGTGACGGGGTTCTTGAAGAACATCGCGTTCGGGGCGACGACAAGCTGCCCGTCGGTCTGGCGCACATGGGTATCGCGGATCGTGATCTCTTCGACCTGACCCTCAAACCCTTCGCATTCGATGTAATCCTCCACCGCAAAAGGCTCGCGGATCAGCAGCAAGATACCGGCGAGGAAGTTTTCGAACACATCCTTGAAAGCGAAACCGATGGCGACACCGCCCACACCCAGTGCGGTCAGCGCCTTGCCGGGGGTGATTGTGGGGAAGGCGATGGTCACCGCGATCAGCACCCCGAAGAGCCACATGCCCACCACGATCAGCATCATGATCACATCGACAAGCGACCGCCGCATATGGGCGCGGCGCAGGGTACCGGGCACAACGGCCTGGACGATGCGGATGATGGCCCAGAGAAAACACAGGAAAACGATCGACAGGATAAGCTGCGGCAGGACGCTCCAGAACCCGATGGCGTAGCCTTCTAGCTGATTGCGCAAAGGGTCGGGGAGGGTGCCCCAAACGGAGCTTAGTGAGTCTAACATGCGGCACTTTCGGTCGTTGCGTTACACGCTAACGCCTAAAAGCTGCTGCAGGTTCCGAGAAAGCGCGCGTCAGTGCGTGGCGCTGTGGGAAAACAGGTGGATGACCAGCACGCCGCCGATGATCATCGACAGGCCCACCACTGCGGCGAGGTCGAGCTTTTGTCCGAACACGATATAGCCGATGCCCGCGATGCAGACGATGCCAAGGCCCGACCAGATCGCATAGACGATCCCCACGGGCATCACCTTGAGCGTCAGCCCCATTAGGTAGAAAGAAATCGCATAGCAGACGACGACGCCGACTGATGGCCAAAGCCGCGTAAACTGTTGCGAGGCTTGCAAAGCGCTGGTGCCCAACGTCTCTGTCAGGATCGCGATCATCAACCAAAAGTAATGCATATCCTGACGCCCCCGTTGCTGCTTTCCGGCCCAGTCCTGCGGCGGTCACGGGCCGGTGTCAAGAGCGGGGCAGGTCTGTGGATCAGGTCGCGATATAGCGGTCGCGGCGGTGGTTGAAGGTGATGATCAGGTTCAGCACCAGTGCCCCAAGCAGCGAATAGCCCACGACAGAGGCTGGAAACAGGAACAAGGCGACCGAAAAGATCACGGCGTCGGTGATCAGCTGGACCCATCCGGCTTTGAACCCCGTGGTGTCCTGCACCAGCAGGGCGACCACTCCAAGGCCGCCAAGCGACCCGTTGTGCCGGAACATCGCCAGCAGCCCCAGACCCACCAGCGCGCCAAAGATCACCGCCGCAAGGGCAGGGCTGAGCGACTGGATCGCGAAACCATAGGGCAGGAATTCGGTCACGACCGACAGCATGGTCACGGAAATCAGCGACTTGATCGTGAACTCGGCCCCAAGCCGTTTATACGCAAGGAAATAGAATGGCAGGTTGATCAAGAAGAAGACCGTGCCAAAGGAATAGCCTGTCAGATAGGCGATGATCACCGCCAAGCCCGCCGTCTGTCCGGTGATCAGACCGGCAGAGGTCAGCACAAAAATTCCGATACCGCAGAGAAAGACCCCAAGGCTGAGGCCTTGAACATCATCTAGCGAAGAATGGTGGAGGGGATCAGCATATGTCATATCGCTCAGATAGGGCAGCTATGTTGACCTGTCTAGGGGTGCTGCAGTGCAGAATAATATTTTTCCCCATGACATCACGTCACACAGGGGGTCGTGCACAGAAAAAGGGCCACCCGGTAGGAATGGCCCTTAATTTAAGCATTCGGCTTACTGCGCGCCAAGCGCCTTGTCGAGGTTCTCGTCCACTTTTTCAAGGAAGCCCATTGTCGTCAGCCAGCCTTGGTCAGGGCCGACCAGCAGCGCGAGGTCCTTGGTCATGAAACCCGATTCCACTGTGTCCACCACGGTTTTCTCGAGCGTCTCGGCAAAGCGTGTCAGCTCGGCGTTGCCATCCAGCTTGCCGCGGTGCTTCAGCCCGCCGGTCCATGCGTAGATCGACGCGATGGAGTTGGTCGAGGTTTCCTCGCCCTTCTGGTGTTGACGATAGTGGCGGGTGACCGTGCCGTGGGCGGCTTCAGCCTCGACCGTCTGGCCATCGGGGGTCATCAGCACGGATGTCATCAACCCGAGCGAGCCGAACCCCTGCGCAACGGTGTCTGACTGCACGTCGCCGTCATAGTTCTTGCAGGCCCAGACATAGCCGCCGTTCCACTTCATCGCGCAGGCGACCATGTCGTCGATCAGACGGTGTTCATAGGTAATGCCCGCCGCTTTGAATTTATCTTCGAACTCGGTCTCGTAGATGTGCTGGAACAGCTCAAGGAAACGGCCGTCATACTGCTTGAGGATCGTGTTCTTGGTGCTCAGATACACCGGCCAGCCAAGGTTCAAACCGTAGTTCAGCGAGGCGCGGGCGAAGTCGATGATGGATTTATCAAGGTTGTACATCCCCATCACGACACCGGCGTCGGGGGCGTCGAAAAGCTCGCGTTCAATCTCTGTCCCGTCTTCGCCGACGAATTTCAGGGTCAGCTTGCCCTTGCCGGGAAATTTGAAATCGGTCGCTTTATACTGGTCGCCATAGGCATGACGGCCCACGACAATCGGCTTGGTCCAACCGGGCACAAGGCGGGGGACGTTCTTGCAGATGATCGGCTGACGGAAAATCACGCCGCCCAGAATGTTACGGATCGTCCCGTTGGGGGAGCGCCACATCTCTTTCAGGCCGAATTCCTCGACCCGGGCCTCGTCAGGGGTGATGGTCGCGCATTTGACGCCAACGCCGTATTCCTTGATCGCATGGGCCGCGTCTATGGTGATCTGGTCGTTGGTCTCGTCGCGGACCTCCATCCCCAGATCGTAATATTTCAGATCCACATCGAGATAGGGAAGGATCAGCTTTTTCTTAATGAAATCCCACATGATGCGGGTCATCTCATCACCGTCGAGCTCAACGATCGGGTTTTCCACTTTGATCTTGGTCATCATCTGCGGTCCTTTGAAATGATACTGACACCCGCATAGCCTATTCAGGCATGAATGCCTAGTCGGTATGCAATGGTATACTGAAAAGAGTTGCGCGGCTTAGCCCATATCATCGCGCTGCGACAGGCGTGTGACACGCGTGGTGGGGGATGATGGGTAGAGGGGGCGGGCAGTTAGCTCCGCGCGGCAAACCATGCAGAGACACGGGCGCGGGCAAACTCCCAAAGCCCTGGCGCGCCGGTCTGGATTTTGCTGCCGACTTTTTCCACGAATTGCGCTTCGGTCACTTTATATTCGACCCAGCTGCCGCCGCCCGCCGCGAGGTTCTGCATCGGGGGCTGGAACCGGTCGAGCGATTTCGCAAAGCGGGCTGTAGGGGTCTCATTGGCTTCAAACTCTTCCCATGTCGCGCGAAGATCATCGCGCAAGTCGTTGGGAAGGAGGCCAAAAATACGATCAGCGGCAAGCTGTTCCTGCGCTTCCATATCGGCAGTGTCGTAGCTGCCAAAGATCGGGTTGTCGCCTGCGTCAATCTCTACCAGATCATGCAGGATCAGCATCTTGATCACGCGGGTGATGTCGACATCGGGGCCCGCCTGATCCGCCAGCACCAACGCATAAAGCGTCAGGTGCCAGCTGTGTTCAGCCGAGTTTTCGGCCCGCGACGCATCGCAAAGCAACGTCCCGCGTGTGACCGACTTGAGCTTGTCCGCTTCGTTCAGAAAGGCGATCTGCTGCTCAAGTCTGGTGGTCATACGTCAGCTTTCCTTTGCACGGTGCGCGGCAAGCGCCTTGGCCATAAAGTCACGCCCCTGTGCGGCGGCAAGCCGCGTGCGGATCGCCGTGACAAAGGCTTCTTCCATCGTCTGCGACGACGCGCCCAGAACAGCAGCGACTTCCATAAAAAGCCGCTCCTGTCCGGTTTCGCGTTGGACCGCCAGACATTCTTCGGCCATTTGGTTGGCCAGTTCGACGACTGTCGGATCCGCCATTAGCGGGTTGTCTCCGTCAGGCGGCGCTTCACGTAATCTGTGGTAGAGGTGATCAGCGTCTCCATATGCGGCTCTTCAAAGAAGTGGCCGGCACCCTCGATCTCTTGGTGGGTGATGGTGATGCCTTTCTGCTCGTGCAACTTGTTCACGAGGTTCACGGTATCTGCGGGCGGTGCCACACGGTCAGCGGTCCCGTTGATCACCAGACCGGAGGCCGGGCAGGGTGCGAGGAAGCTGAAGTCATACATATTCGCCGGTGGTGCGACAGAGATGAAGCCCGTGATCTCGGGGCGGCGCATCAGCAGCTGCATCCCGATCCATGCGCCAAACGAGAAACCGGCAACCCAGCAATGCTTGGAGTTGTTGTTCATCGATTGCAGGTAATCCAGCGCCGAGGCCGCATCGGAGAGTTCACCAACCCCCTGATCGTATTCACCCTGGCTCCGGCCCACGCCGCGGAAATTGAAGCGCAGAACGGTGAAACCCATATTGTAGAAGGCATAGTGCATATTATACACGACCTTATGGTTCATCGTCCCGCCGAATTGTGGATGCGGGTGGAGCAGAATGGCGATGGGTGCGTCGCGTTCTTTTTGTGGATGGTAGCGGCCTTCGAGGCGGCCTTCGGGTCCGGGAAAAATAACCTCGGGCATGAGCGTCCCTGCTTGGGGTTCTAAGTGCAGCGGAATAGTTGACGAATTCGCTAGGGCAGTTTAGAACGGTTCTAACTTGTGTGATCCCCGTTTCTGGGGGTCAGACTTTGCGTTTAGGCATTTCAGGCGTCGTCGTCAATCAAACAGGCGCTTATGGGGAAGGGAACACTGCGATGAAGCTGTCAACCAAGGGGCGGTATGCGATGGTCGCTTTGGCCGATATAGCGCTTCAGCCTGCGGATCGTCTGGTCAATCTGGGCGATATCGCGACGCGTCAGTCCATTTCCCTGCCGTACCTAGAGCAGCTTTTCGTCAAGCTGCGCCGGGCCGATCTGGTGTCGTCGGTGCGTGGTCCGGGCGGCGGCTACCGCTTGGGGCGGCCTGCGTCGGACATTCGCGTTGTCGATATTCTGGCGGCGGTCGACGAGAAGGTCGATGCGATGCATGTGGGGGCCGGTGCCTCTGGCGGGTCATCGGGCAGCCGGGCGCAGTCGCTGACCAACCGCCTGTGGGAGGGGCTGAGCGCACAGGTCTATGTCTTTCTGCACCAGACGCGGCTGTCGGATGTTGTCGCGAACGAGCTTGCCCCCTGTCCGGCGGTGCCGAACCTCTTTGCCATCGTGGACGAGGCGGATGCGGAATGAGGGACGCTGTCCCTCACACTCCCTGGGATTTAGGACCATTTGGAAGGTGATGTGAGAGTATATCTTGATCATAACGCGACCACGCCCCTGCGGGCAGAGGCGCGCGCGGCCATGCTGGCGGCGATGGATGTGGCGGGCAACCCGTCCAGCGTCCATGCCGAAGGGCGTGCGGCCAAGATGATGGTCGAGAAGGCACGCGGGCAGGTGGCGGCTTTGGTCGGCTGCGATGTGTCGGAAGTGATTTTCACGAGCGGCGCCACCGAGGCGATTGCGGGGGTGGTGCAGGACGCGGGCAATGTGACCGGCGCAGCCGTGGAGCATGAAGCGGTACGCATCTGGTGCCCGGAGGCCGAGCAATTGCCTGTGGATCGCAATGGTCACGTGGATTTGAACGCGCTGCCGGACGGAGCCTTGGCGGGCAAAACGCTGTTTTTGCAACGTGCCAATAGCGAGACAGGGGTGTTGCAGCCGGAAAGCCTGTTGGCCGAGCTGGCGCGTTTGGGCGCGTCGCCTGCAAGCGTGTTCCGTGACGCGGTGCAAGCGGCGGGTAAGCTGTCGGATCTGGGGCGCTGGCGCTCGGATGTGGGTCGTCATGCGTCATTGGCTGTCTCGGCGCATAAGTTGGGCGGCCCCAAGGGCATCGGTGCGCTGATCGCGGGGCCGGAATATACGCCCGGATTGATGCAGCCGATGTTGCGCGGAGGCGGGCAGGAATTGGGCCGTCGTGCGGGGACAGAAAACGTTATCGGCATCGCCGGTTTCGGAGCTGCATGCGCTGCCGCAGCGCAGGATTTGGCGGATGGCGTATGGGAACGGGTTGCAGAACTTAGAAATGTTCTAGAGAAGGCTCTTGAGGCTGCGTCAAAGAAGACTATTTTTGTTGGGAAAGACGTGGCGCGTTTGCCGAACACCTCTTGCTTTATCACGCCCGGGTGGCGCGGTGAGACGCAGGTGATGCAGATGGACCTTGCGGGCTTTGCGATCAGCGCGGGGTCTGCGTGTTCTAGCGGTAAGGTGGCGACAAGCCGGGTGTTGACGGCGATGGGCTTTGACGACGCTGAGGCATCCTGTGCCGTGCGCGTATCGCTTGGGCCGGACACCACAGAAGAACAGGTCTTGCGTTTTGCAGACGCCTGGACCGCGAAATTGAAGAAACACGAGGCGCGGGCCGCTTGATGCGCGCCGCCAGTTGAAGGATAAAAAGCATGGATAGCACTTTGGTCAAGGACGACCCGAACACCGGCGTTAAAGAGGGCGTTGATCAGGAAACCGTGGATGCCGTGCGCGAAGTCGGCGGTGCCTATAAATACGGGTGGTCCACAGATATCGAGATGGACTATGCCCCCTTGGGTCTGAACGCCGATATCGTCAAGCTGATCTCGGAGAAGAACGAAGAGCCCGAGTGGATGCTGGAATGGCGTCTGGCTGCCTATGAACGCTGGCTGACCAAGAAAGAGCCGAACTGGGCGATGGTCGACTATCCGGAAATCGACTTTCAGCAGCAGTATTATTATGCGCGTCCGAAATCGATGGCCGAAAAGCCCAAGAGCCTGGATGACGTCGATCCCAAGCTGCTGGAGACCTACAAGAAGCTGGGTATCCCTTTGAAAGAGCAGGCGATTCTGGCAGGCGTCGAAGGCGCAGAGAAGATTGGCGACGAGCCCCGCAAGGTGGCTGTGGATGCGGTTTTTGACTCTGTTTCGGTCGGCACCACCTTCCAGGACGAGCTGAAAAAGGCGGGCGTGATCTTCTGCTCTATCTCCGAGGCGATCCGCGAACACCCCGAGTTGGTCAAGAAATACCTTGGTTCGGTCGTGCCGGTGAATGACAACTTCTATGCGACGCTGAACTCGGCCGTCTTCTCTGACGGGTCGTTCGTCTACGTGCCGCCGGGCGTGCGCTGCCCGATGGAGCTGTCGACCTACTTCCGTATCAACGCGGAAAACACCGGCCAGTTTGAACGCACGCTGATCATCGCCGACAAGGGGTCCTATGTGTCCTACCTTGAAGGCTGTACCGCGCCGCAGCGCGACGAGAGCCAGCTGCACGCCGCGGTGGTCGAGATCATCATCGAGGAAGACGCCGAGGTGAAATACTCGACCGTTCAGAACTGGTACCCCGGTGATGAAGACGGCAAGGGCGGGATCTACAACTTTGTGACCAAACGTGCAGACTGCCGTGGCGACCGTGCCAAGGTGATGTGGACGCAGGTCGAAACCGGCTCTGCCGTGACGTGGAAGTACCCCTCCTGCATTCTGCGCGGCGACGACAGCCAGGGCGAGTTCTATTCCATCGCCATCGCCAACAACATGCAGCAGGCCGACACCGGCACCAAGATGATCCACCTGGGCAAGCGCACCAAATCGCGCATCGTGTCCAAGGGGATTTCGGCAGGTAAGGCGCAGAACACCTATCGCGGCTTGGTCACCATGCACCCCAAAGCCAAGGAATCGCGCAACTATACCCAGTGCGACAGCTTGTTGATCGGCGACAAATGCGGGGCCCACACGGTGCCTTACATCGAGGTCAAGAATAACAGCAGCCGGGTGGAGCACGAGGCGACCACGTCAAAGGTAGACGACGATCAGCTGTTCTACTGCCGTTCGCGTGGCATGGACGAGGAAGAGGCGGTTGCCCTGGTCGTGAACGGGTTCTGTAAGGACGTGCTTCAGGCGCTGCCGATGGAGTTCGCGATGGAAGCACAAGCGCTGGTTGCGATCTCGCTTGAAGGGTCCGTGGGGTAATCACGATGATGCGCAAGCTGACATGGGACGTGACCATTGCCGCGCTCGTTTTCTGGGTGCTGATGGCGCTGTTTCGCGGGGGCGGGCTGACGCTCGTCGCCTTCGAGAACACGTTCTTCCAGATGCTGATCTTTGCGATGATCTACGCTGCGATCCGTGTGGCCCTATTGGTGCTGCGCAAGGGGGATGGCGAATGATCACCGTAGGGACCAAAGGCGCAGCGCTCTGATGCAGGCATCGGCGGACACCACTCCCTTGCGCCTGCACTGGTGGAAGGCGGTCCCGAATTTCGGGGACGCCCTCAGCCCTGTGGTGCTCGCCCATGTCGCGGGCCGGCCTGTGGAGCATGCCGGTGTGCGCAAGGCGGAGGTCTGGGCCATCGGGTCGCTTTTGCAGGTGGTCAAGCGCAACTTCAGCGAGTCGCAGGATCACCGCCCGGTGATCTGGGGGGCGGGCCTGTTGCATCCGGTGCAGGGGACGGGGTTTGTCGATCATGTCGATATCGCTCTGGTCCGTGGGCCGATCACTGCCGCGCTGCTGGGGTTGGAACTGTCGGAGTTTGGTGATCCCGGTCTGTTGATCAACGCCGTGTGGCCGCAGGAGCGCGCGCCCAACGGCAAGATCGGCATCGTGCCGCATCATTCGCTGGTGGATGACCCTGTGTTGCAGGCTCTGATCGCCAGTGACACGCGGTATCAGCTGATTGACCCGCGCGGGCAAGCGCAGGATGTCTGCGCGGCGATTGCGGCCTGTGATCATGTGTTTGCGTCTTCCCTGCACGGGTTGATCGTGGCCGATGCCTACGGCGTGCCCAACAGCTGGCTGGCCCCGATGGGGCAGTCGCGCTTGAAATATCTGGATTACGCGGCCTCGGTCGGCCGGCCTCTGCGGGCCCCGATCAACGTCGAGGACATCCCGACGGTGGTTCTGCCCGACCCGCTGTCACCGCTTTCCTATCAGGCGGGCATAGATGCCTGCCGCACCGCTCTTTATGCCCGTTTTCCCAAAGCCTTACAGGCGGGGAGGGCGGCATGAAATCTTACACCGATGACGGCCCCTCGACGGGGTTTTCATTCACTCAATTCACTGTCATTGCAGCGCCAAAGCGCAAGAAAAGGAACCCATCATGCTGAGCATCAAAGGCCTGAAGGTCAAACTGGAAGAAGAAGACAAGCAAATCCTGAAGGGTGTCGATCTGGAAGTCGAAGCCGGTAAGGTCCACGCGATCATGGGGCCGAACGGGTCCGGTAAATCCACGCTGTCCTATGTGCTGTCGGGCAAAGACGGCTACGAGGTCACCGAAGGCTCCGCCCATCTGGGTGACATCGACCTGCTGGACCTTGAGCCAGAAGAGCGTGCCGCCGCTGGCCTTTTCCTCGCCTTTCAATATCCTGTTGAAATCCCCGGCGTTGGCAACATGACTTTCCTGCGCACCGCTGTGAATGCGCAGCGCAAGGCCCGTGGCGAAGAAGAGATGTCTGCCGCGGAATTCCTCAAGGTTGTGCGCGCCCGCGCCAAAGAGCTGAAGATCGACGCTGACATGCTGAAGCGCCCCGTGAACATGGGCTTCTCGGGTGGTGAGAAGAAGCGTAACGAGATCTTGCAGATGGCGATGCTTGAGCCGAAAATGTGCATCCTCGACGAAACGGACTCCGGTCTGGACGTCGATGCGATGAAACTGGTCGCTGATGGCGTGAACGCACTGCGCACCGAAGGCCGTGGTTTCCTTGTAATCACCCACTACCAACGTCTGCTGGACCACATCAAACCCGATGTGGTGCATATCATGGCTGATGGCCGCATCATCAAGACCGGCGGACCCGAGCTGGCGCTGGAAGTCGAGAACAACGGGTATGCCGACATCCTGTCCGAGGTGGCGTAATGGCCGAAGCAGCGACACAACAAACCCCGACCGAGGCGTTGATCGCCACGTTGGACCTGCCCCAAGGGGGCTGGTCCGATGCGGCGCGCAAGGATGCGTTGTCCCGTCTGCAACAGGCAGGTCTGCCCGAGCGTCGTGACGAATACTGGAAATACACCCGCCCTGATACGCTGACCCAGCCGCAGGCGATCTCTGCCGCGGTGCGCGCGTCCGAAGACGTGGCCCTGTTTGATCAGATCGACCGGCTGAAGCTGGTGTTCGTCGACGGTGTGTTTGATGCCGATGCGTCGGACGATCTGGCGCTTGAGGGCATCACCATCGAACGGCTGGCCCAAGCGGATGCCGACCTGCATTGGGCGCGTGATCTTTATGGGACGTTGGAAAAGAACGGCCAGACGCCTGTGGCACGGCCCCTGGCGGCGCTGAACACGGCCTTTGCCGCGGATGGTGTGTTGATCCATGTAACAGACAAAGTCTCCAAGCCGGTGAATATCGTTTATCGCCGGACCTCGGAGACAGCGGATGTCATGCTGCACCACGTCGTCAAGCTGGACGCCGGCGCTGAATTCACGCTGCTGGAGAACGGCCCCGTCGCCGCGCGCTTTAACGGTGTGCTTGAGGTCGAAGTCGCGGATAACGCGTCTTTCCACCACGTGCGCGCCCAAGGCCGCGATCACGAACAACGTGCCGCGACGCATATCTTTACCCGTTTGGGGACTGAGTCCGCGTTCAAATCCTTTACCCTGACCGCCAATGGCGTGATGACGCGCAACGATTGCGTGATCGAGCTGACGGGTGACGATGCTGCGGCGCATGTCGCGGGGGCCTGTGTCGGTGATGGTGCGGATTTCCACCACGACGACACGGTGTTCATTACCCACGATGCGGTGAACTGCGAAAGCCGTCAGGTGTTCAAGAAGGTACTGCGCAACGGGGCGACCGGTGTGTTCCAAGGGAAGATCCTGGTCAAGGCCGACGCGCAAAAGACCGATGGCTACCAGATCAGCCAGTCGTTGCTGCTGGACGAAGACAGCCAGTTCCTTGCCAAGCCAGAGCTTGAGATCTACGCCGATGACGTGGCCTGTTCGCACGGCTCCACTTCGGGGGCGATCGATGAGGACGCGCTGTTCTATCTACGCTCGCGCGGTGTGCCGCATAATGTCGCGACGGATCTGCTGACCTTGTCCTTCCTGGCCGAGGCCGTGGAAGAGATCGAGGACGAGACCCTGCGCGAAGAGATCACCGCACGGCTTGCCGCGTGGCTTGAGCGGCACGCAGCCTGATGGCGGCGACACGCGATATCGTGGCCAGCTACCGCAACCCCGCCGCCGTTGTGCGGCGGTTGTTGGGGCAGGGCCCGCGGGAGGATCGCAACCTGGTCTATCTGATGGTCGCGTGTCTCATCTTTTTCGTGGCCCAGACCCCGCGTCTGGCCCGCGAAGCCCATGTCAACGGCACCGAGCTTGACATGCTGCTGGGGGCGACCCTGCTGGCATGGCTGTTCATCGCGCCGCTGATTTTCTACATGCTGGCGGCGGGGACGCAGATCATCCTTAGGGTGATGCGCGGTCGCCCCAGCGGCTATAGCACGCGTCTGGCGCTGTTCTGGGCCTTGCTTGCGTCCAGCCCGCTTGTGCTGTTGCACGGGCTGACGGCAGGGTTCGTCGGCGAAGGGATCGAATTGCGCATCGTCGGTCTGGTCTGGCTTTGCGTGTTTTTATGGTTTTGGATCAGCGGGTTGCTGGTCGCATATCGGACACGCTCATGAATGCCCCTGATACAAGATCGGTTCTGACCGAGCTGGTCGTGCTTAGCCTGCGCGACCCGCGTGCCGCCGCGAACCAGATCATGGGATGGCAGCTCGGGCGGGACGTGCTGTGGACCGCGCTGGCGCTGGCGGCGGCGATCAACACGTTGATCTTCTCGGTCAGTCTGGTGCTGCAACCGACGCCCGCGATGCCTGCGTTCTTTACCAGCCCGCTGGCGATGTTTGTCCTGCTCTCGGGCGTCTTGGTGATCACGACCCACGGGCTTTACTGGGCCGGGCGTGCGCTTGGGGGCGAAGGCGACCTTGGCGATGTGCTGGCACTGGTGGTGTTCTTGCAGGTCCTGCGCATCATCGCGCAGGTGGCGATTTTCCTGCTGATGTTCATCTCTCCGGGGGTGTCGGTGCTGGCATCCTTGGCGACGGGCCTGATCGGGCTTTGGATATTGGTCAACTTCATCGCCGCCGCCTTTAACTTTACCGGATTGGGCAAGGCTGTCGGCGTTTTGATGATTTCTATGGCGGCCATCGTTCTGGGGCTCAGCCTGCTTCTCTCTATCGTGGGCGTTGCCGCCCAAGGAGTGCTTCTTGATGTATGACCTAAACGCCATCCGCAGCGACTTTCCGATCCTGTCGCGCGAGGTGAACGGCAAGCCGCTGGTCTATCTCGACAATGGGGCCTCGGCCCAAAAGCCGCAGGTCGTGATTGATGCGATCAGCCGCTCGTACAGCCATGAATATTCCAATGTTCACCGCGGCTTACACTATCTTTCTAATCTCGCAACCGATCAGTATGAATCCGTGCGCGGCACCGTGGCGCGGTTCCTGAACGCGGGAAACGAGGATCACATCGTCTTTACCTCCGGCACGACAGAGGGGATCAATCTGGTCGCTTACGGTTGGGCCATGCCGAACCTGCAGGCAGGGGACGAGATCATCCTGTCGGTGATGGAACATCACGCCAATATCGTGCCGTGGCATTTCCTGCGCGAGCGTCAGGGCGTCGTGATCAAATGGGTCGATGTGGACGCCTCTGGCGCGCTTGATCCGCAAGCCGTGATCGACGCCATCACCCCCAAGACCAAGCTCATTGCCGTGACGCAGGTGTCGAATGTTCTGGGCACGGTGGTGGACGTCAAGGCGATCACCGCAGGGGCCCATGCCAAAGGGGTGCCCGTCTTGGTTGACGGGTCGCAGGCGGCGGTGCACATGCCTGTAGATGTGCAGGATATCGGCTGCGATTTCTACGCGATCACGGGTCACAAGCTTTATGGCCCCTCGGGGTCCGGCGCGATCTATATCAACCCCGATCGCATGGCCGAGATGCGCCCGTTTCTGGGCGGCGGTGATATGATCCGCGAGGTCACCAAAGACGGCGTCACCTATAACGATGCCCCGATGAAGTTCGAGGCGGGCACCCCCGGCATCGTGCAGACCATCGGCATGGGCGTGGCGCTGGATTATATGATGAACATCGGGATGCAGAATATCGCCGCCCATGAAGCATCCTTGCGCGATTATGCCGTGTCGCGTCTGTCGGGACTGAACTGGGTGCAGGTGCAGGGCACCACGCCGGACAAGGCCGCGATCTTCAGCTTTACATTGGACGGGGCGGCGCATGCGCATGATATCTCTACCATTCTTGATAAAAAGGGCGTGGCGGTACGTGCGGGTCAGCATTGTTGCGGGCCGCTGATGCAGCATCTGGGCCAGACCGCCACCTGCCGCGCGTCCTTCGGGATGTACAACACCAATGCCGAGATCGACACGCTGATCGAGGCGCTTGAACTGGCGCATGATTTGTTTGCGTGACCCAAGGCTGATTTTGTAATTGCAGGGGGCGGGTAGTCTGGCTATACCGCCCCTAGATGGACCCTTAGCTCAGCTGGATAGAGCGCTGCCCTCCGAAGGCAGAGGCCAGAGGTTCGAATCCTCTAGGGTCCGCCATCTTCTCTTGAATTAGATATGTTTGTGTGCGGCTTCGCCCTCAGACCTGCACGGCTTCTGGCGTGTCGCCTGTCGTTGCGGAGGTAGGGGTGTTGTCCTTGTTGCCAGCGGCTGACAGGATCACAGTGGGCTGCTGTGCGGCGACGGTGGTGAATTCCATGTGGAAGGTCGTGCCTTCGCCGACAACGCTGTCGTAGAACAATTTTCCCGACATCTGCCGGGCCAGCTGTTGCGAGATATGGAGCCCCAGACCGGACCCCTGTGTCGCATATTGTCCGCCGTTCTTGACCTGTTCAAAGCGCCCAAAGACCTGCCCCTCCATCCCCTCGGGGATGCCACGGCCGCTGTCCTTGATCGACAGGCGCACATGGCCGTTGCGGATGGATAGGCTGCCTTCAACGGTGCTGCCCTGTTCGGAGAATTTGATGGCGTTGGACACGAGGTTGTCGATGATCTGGCGGAGGGCAAAGGCGTCACCGGTGATCGTCGCGGTTTGATGGCCTTTCGGCAGCACGAGGTCGATCTTCTGCTCGGCGGCGAACATCTTGTTCTCTTCCAGGCTTTCTTTCAGTAGCGCCCCCAGATCGACCGGCAGCGCGTCAAGCGACAGCGCGTCCACGTCGATCTTTTGCGCCAGCAGGATGTTATCGACCAGACGGGACAGGCGCATCCCGTTGCGCTGCGCGATTTCGAGGGGGGAGCGGATGCGCGCGTCGATCTCGCCCAAACGCCCGCTTAGCGCCAGCGCCAACCCGCCCTTGAGCGAGGTAAGCGGCGTGCGCAGCTCGTGGCTGACGACAGAGATGAATTCGTCCTTGGCGCGGTTGGCCTCGTCGGCGCGCAGCAGCGCGTCTTCAAGGGCGCGGGTGATGACGATACGGTCGGTGATATCGACCAGCGTGATGCTCCACCCCAGAATGGCACCGTTCGGATCCAACGGGCTTTCGATTTCCTGAATACGCGGGTCATAGATGCGCTGTTCGATGGTCAGGGATGCGTCCGTCGTGCGGGGGCTGCGGGTGTCGATCTTGGCCAAAAGGGCGTCGGCTTCGCCCTTGGACAGGTTGCACAAGCCGCTGCGTTTCGCGGCAGAGTTCATCAACGTGACACGGCGGTTGTTGTCGATCAGGATCACCGGTTCGCTGGTCGTATTGAACAGGATCGACTGCCCGATCAACGCCATATCCATCGTCTTGTTTGTCAGCAGCATGAAGGTAAAGGCCAGGATACCGACGGTGAACATAAACGCCGTGGGGTCCAGCCCGAAGACGGTGAAGCCGAAAATAACGTAAGATGCATTGGCAGACAGCGGGGTGATCGTAACCACCGCCAGCATTGTCAGCAGCGGCCAGGCAGAGCGGCGGGCCCGGGCAAAGGCCTTGATCAGCGCATAGAAGGTCGCGCCGACGAAAGTATACAGCACGGCCGTGATCGCGAAGAATCCCGGCCCGTGGATATAGGTGATCTGCCGGTCACCGGGCAGGATGGTAGTCTCGGCGGTATAGACCAGCTGGTGCATACTATTGGTTGCGGCAAAGACAAAGCAGCCCACGGGCACCAGCACCAGCGCGGCCACCACACGCTTTTTCGACAGCCACTCGGCCTGATGCACATAGGCGAAGACAAAGAAGCACCACGCCACAGGTACCAGCGCATTGCCCAGCCATGCGACGACGGCCATGTCAAACTGACAGGCAAAGGACGGGGTGGAGGCTTCGGCCCCGACGGTGATCAGGGTCCAGATCATTGCGATGAAGGTCAGGGCGTAGAACCGCTTGCCGTGGAAGTGCTGGTATTTCAGCATGCAGACCATAACGACCGCGGCGACAGCGCTCACGCTTGCGGCAGCCCAGAACACGGGCTGCATTGCTACACCTTCAAAGCACGTTGTCATCAATTCACCCACGGACTGCGTCTTTGCAAAGCAATCTAGGCATACGGATGTGTTGAAACTTTGACAGAAGTTAGACAGTAGGCCCGTGCGTTCGGGGCCGTCGTTCTATGTCAAAGACAATACAAGGCATAGTATAGCTTTGTGCCGTGATCATGCGTGTGTGGGATGTGGGGTCAAGCGCTGGAGCGGTTAAACACTGGCCTGAACACAAAAGAAATCCCCGCAAAACCGTGGTTTGCGGGGATTTTGAACTTGGGGGTAGGGAGAATCCCCATTACCGGCGGCGGCCACCCTTGCGGCCGGCGCGCCCACGCCCCTCTTGACCGGCCTTGGGCGCGACCTTGTTGAACTTGATCCATTCGGTGCCGTGAGGGTCGCGGTCGAACAGGAAGTTGGCGGCGCGGATCGCCTCCATCTCTTTGCCGGGGGTGGGCTTGGTTGATCCCATCCCGAAGAGCGTCACAAAGGTTTCGTCGTCGATCTCGTCCGGCAGGATAATGCCCGCCGTCACCAGTTCGGCCTTCTTCTCGGCAATCTTGGTCTGGTTCACGGGCAGGGTGATCGGGTTCATGATCGCCGAGGTCATGCCAGCGCCCATTGCCATCGGCAGGAAAGCATTGTTGATGCCGTGACGGTTGGGCAGGCCAAAACTGATGTTGGAGGCACCACAGGTCGTGTTCACGCCCAGTTCCTCGCGCAGACGGCGCACAAGGGTAAAGACCTGATGCCCCGCGGTCGCCATTGCGCCGATGGGCATGACCAGCGGGTCGACCACGATATCATGGGCCGGAATACCGAAGTCGGCTGCGCGTTCTACGATCTTCTTGGCAACGTCGAAACGCACGTCGGGATCTTCGGAAATGCCCGTGTCGTCGTTCGAGATCGCAACCACAGGCACGTTGTATTTCTTGACAAGCGGTAGCACGAGCTCCAGCCGCTCTTCCTCGCCGGTGACCGAGTTCAGCAGCGGGCGTCCTTCACAGGCCTCAAGACCGGCTTCCAGCGCACCGGGGACCGAGCTGTCGATGCACAGCGGGATGTCGACGACGTTTTGCACGACGCGGATCAGTTCGGGCATCAGCATCGGTTCGACAAAGTTATTATCCGCATAGCGGGGGTCTTCGGCCATCTTGTTCGAGAAAACGGCACCCGAGTTCACGTCCAGAATATTCGCGCCCGCCGCGGCTTGTGCAATGGCGTCCGCCTCGACGCGGCTGAAATCGCCACGCTCCAGCTCTTCGGCGAGGATCTTGCGGCCGGTGGGGTTGATCCGCTCCCCGATCACGCAGAAGGGCTCGTCAAAGCCGATGATCGCTGTTTTTGTTTTGGATTCGACGACAGTTCTGGTCATGGTGTTCAGTCTTTCCTTAGACGGAGTTGGCTGGTTGAGCAGCGGGTCCGCCATTTTCAATGGCCCAATTGGCATTCGTCTTGATCCCACCCAGCGGGAAGAAATGCACATGGGTAATGTTGAAATCTGGGTTGGCAGCTTTGTGGGCGGCCAGTTCGGTGATCACATCTGTCGGCTCGTAGGGCAACAGCAGTTTGGTGACATCCATCGCGCGCTTTTGCAGCACCTTCAGCGAAGGGCCGACCCCGCAGGCGATGGCGAATTTGATCAGGGTTTGCAGCTTGGCGGGGCCTGCAATGCCGATGTGGATCGGCAGGTCGATGCCTGCGTGTTTCAGGCTATCGGCCCATTCGATGATCGGCTGCGCCTCGAAGGCGAATTGTGTCGCGATGGCCATCTTCGCGTCCGTCCGTTCGGAAAACCCCTGCTTCCAGCGCAGCGCATCGTCCACCCGCAGACGGGATCCATCGGTGTCGATGTCGCGGTTACCCTCGGGGTGGCCCGCGATGTGCAGCCGTTCAAACCCGTATTTGTCGAACAATCCGGTGTCCATCAACTGCATGGAGTCGCTGAAATCGCCTTGGGGCGTCGTGACGCCACCCGCCAGCAGCAAGGCTTGGCGTACGTCAGCCTCGCCCTGATACATGGCGATCCAGTTTTCCAGCGTGGCACGATCCTTGATGATGCGGGCGGGAAAATGCGGCATGACCTTGTAGCCGTCCGCACTAAGCCGCGCGGCTGTGGCGACCATGTCTTCGATCGGGGTGCCGTCGATATGCGCGATATAGACCCGTGTCCCCTCGGGCAGCAGATCGCGGAAGTCTTCGACCTTTTCCGCCGTGCGCGGCATCACCTCGATCGAGTAGTCGCGCAAAAAACCCGCGACCTCGGGGGTAGGCAGATCGGACACGGGGGCTTCTTTGCGCCGGAAGTTCAAAAGGGACATGAGCATTTCTTTCATGAAGGGATCAACTTTTGCACCGGCAACAGGCGGTCAGGCCCAGCCGTCATTGGCAATCAGCGTCTTGATGCGGTCACGGTCGAACTCTGCGTCGATGCGCGCGACCTCTGCATCGGCCACGGCGTCGGGTTCGCCGTCGACCGTATAGGGATCGGCCTTGCGCCATTCGGCCAGATAGGCATCGCTGTCATCCGCGCCGATTTTCATTGCGGCGCGGTCGATGGCCTGTTCGAACCGTTCGGGCAGCGGACGCTTGGACCCGCGACGGCCTTTGCCGACGATGACCTGCGCAGGAATATCACGCCAATAGACGATGGTAACTTCGGGCATGATTGATTCCTCTGCTGTGCTTGTTTTTCTTAGCGGCTGTTGATCTGTCCCCGTCGCCGTTTTTCGACATTCAGAACGGCGTCTGCGACGTGGTCACACTACAGCGCGCAACCGCGACAGGCGAGGGGGGCGGGGCGTCTTAATTCTCAAGATGGTTGTGAGGGCGACTATAAGCTTACGCTGCCGGATCTCTGGTTTCCCGCTTGCCCCTTGCCCGCAGAAACATTACCTTGGGGGCAACTCAATATGAAAGGCGCAATCATGGCGCCACAGCGTCCCAAAGGTGCGGGCGCGCTCGATGTACCGCCGGCTCTGAGCCCCGCGCCAGTTCCGCCCAGATCGACCGAACTTTATGCGGCCCTTGATCTGGGCACAAATAGTTGTCGCATGCTGATCGCACAGCCAAAAGGCAGCGGTTTCCATGTCGTCGATAGCTTCTCGAAGTCCGTCCAGCTTGGGGCGGGGCTTGAGAAAACCGGGCGATTGTCGCGCGGATCGATGACGCGTACCATTCAGGCATTGCGGATTTGCCAGCAAAAGCTGCGCCGTAACAAGGTGCGGCGGATGCGGCTTGTCGCGACCGAGGCGTGCCGCCGTGCCGCCAACGGTGCGGAATTCATGCAGCGTATCCAGCGCGAGACAGGGCTCAAGCTTGATATCATCAAGCCCGAGGAAGAAGCCCAGCTTGCCGTGATTTCCTGCGCGCCGCTGGTGAACCGCAAGACCCACAACCTGCTGGTGGTGGATATTGGCGGCGGTTCGACCGAATTGGTCTGGATCGACATCTCTAAGGTGCCAAAGGCGGATCGTGCGCAATCCATCATGCGGCTGCATGGGGGCTTCCATCAGGCGAAAACAGACGTGCCCGCCGCGCGTGTGGTCGACTGGATCAGCGTGCCCCTGGGCGTGGCGACCCTGCGCGATCAATTCTCTGACGTAGAAGACGACGCCGCACGCTTTGCCTTGATGAGCTGGTTCTTCGAGGAGAACCTGACCGACTTCACCCCCTATCAGTCGATCCAATCGCAGGACCATTTCCAGATTGTCGGCACCTCGGGCACGGTCACCACTGTTGCTGCCAGCCATTTGGGGCTAAAGCGCTACGACCGGACAAAGGTGGACGGGCTTCGCATGACCTCGGCGCAGATCGACAAGGTGATCCATTCCTATCTGGCGATGGGGCCGGGAGGGCGGCGTGCCGATCCGCGTATCGGGCTGGACCGTCAGGCGTTGATCATGTCAGGGGCCGCGATTTTGCAGGCGTTGATGCGGTGCTGGCCGACGGATAGATTAAGTGTTGCAGACCGTGGTCTGCGCGAGGGGCTGCTATATGCCCAGATGAGCGCGGATGGCGTTTTGGAAGAAGGATTAGGCTGATGGCGAAAACTCCGACAGGCAAGACGCCCACGGGCGGTGCGTCGGGCGGGAAGACCCCCACTGGCAAGAATACATCAGGGCGCGGCCAGCGTGACCTCAAGGTCAAGGTCAAGTCGGCCCGCGGGCGCAAACTAAGCTCGACCCGTTGGTTGCAGCGCCAGTTGAACGATCCTTATGTCAAACGCGCCAATGCCGAAGGGTATCGCGGGCGCGCGGCTTACAAGATCATGGAGCTGGACGACAAATACCGCTTTCTGGTGCCCGGTGCGCGGGTGGTCGACCTTGGCGCGGCCCCCGGTGGCTGGTGTCAGGTCGCGGTCAAACGCTGTAACGTTCTGGGCGAGAAAAAGGGCAAGAATGTCGGCACCATTCTCGGGATCGACCTGCAAGAGATGGAGCCGATTGCAGGCTGCGAATTGCACCAGCTTGATTTCATGGAAGACGACGCGGACGAGATCGTCAAAGGCTGGCTGGGGGGCAAGGCCGATGTCGTGATGTCCGACATGGCGGCGTCAAGCTCGGGTCACAAGCAGACCGACCACAACCGGATCATCGCGCTGTGCGAAGCTGCGGCCTATTTTGCTTTTGACGTGCTTGAGGATGGCGGCACGTTTGTCGCGAAAGTGCTGGCCGGCGGGGCGGAGGGCGACTTGCAACAGCTCCTCAAACGTCGGTTTACCAAGGTCGCCAATATCAAACCTCCCGCCAGCAGGTCCGACAGTTCCGAGAAATTCGTGGTCGCCACCGGTTTCAAAGGGGCGCTACCCGAAGACCAGGAGAATCTGTAGGCCCCGCACCGCCCCAAGGCGCGCGGAATTATCAAATGTGATGCGGCAGTTAGACGACTGCCGCATTTTTTTGTGCGGTGGAAGCGGTTGGTCTCTTACATATTCGTGAAATGGACCTAAATTGGATCATCGCGCCGCGGCAAAGTTCAATTGCTGCGACAAGAAGCCCTCATAAATCCGTATTTTTCCATCGCAATTTGCGAAAAGAGGGCTGGTCGTTTTGGCGTGGCTCATGACATAGTTGCGGCCATGTCTTTGTTCCTGATTATAGCCCTCCCGTTTCTTGGCGCCTTGCTGCCCGGCCTGATGTATCAGGCAGGCCGTCAAAGCTGCTTTTTGGTGACCTTTCTGGTGACGGCCTGCGCCGCGATCGGCCTTGCGACACATGCACCGGCCGTTCTTGCAGGCGAGGTCGTGACCGCCAGCCTCTCGTGGCTGCCGCAGCTGGGGTTGAACGTGAACCTGTTCCTCGACCCGCTGGGGTTGATGTTCGCGGGGCTGATCCTTGGGATCGGGATGCTGATCATCCTTTATGCGCGGTTCTATCTGTCGCGTGACGACAATATGGGCGCGTTCTTCACCTATTTGCTGCTGTTCCAAGGCGCGATGGTCGGGATTGTTCTTTCGGATAACATCTTGATGTTGCTCATTTTCTGGGAGCTGACGTCGCTGTCGTCCTTCCTGCTGATCGGGTTCTGGAAGCATCTGCCCGAAGGGCGCCAAGGCGCGCGGATGGCGTTGACCGTGACGGGGATGGGCGGTCTGGCGATGATCGGTGGCATGCTGCTACTGGGGCAGATCGTGGGCAGCTATGACCTGACCGTGATCCTTGAGAACCGCGAGCTTATTCAAGCGTCGCCGTTGTATCTGCCTGCGCTGATCCTGATCCTGCTGGGCTGTTTCACCAAATCCGCGCAGTTCCCTTTTCACTTCTGGCTGCCGCACGCGATGGCGGCCCCGACGCCTGTGTCGGCCTATCTGCACTCTGCCACGATGGTGAAGGCGGGGTTGTTCCTGATGGCGCGCATGTGGCCGGTGCTGTCGGGCACTGAAATCTGGATCGTGCTGGTCTGCTCTGCCGGGTTGATCACGATGGTGCTTGGCGCGCTGATCGCGATTTTCAAAAATGACCTCAAGGCGCTGCTGGCGTTTTCCACTGTGTCGCATCTGGGGCTGATCACCTTCCTGCTGGGCACGGGCACCTCATTTGGGGCGATGGCGGCGGTGTTTCACATTCTGAACCACGCGAGCTTTAAGGCCGCCTTGTTCATGAGCGCCGGCATCGTGGATCACGCGGTGCATACCCGCGATATGACCCGACTGGGGGGCTTGCGCCGTCTGATGCCGATCACCTTCGCGATTGCCACGTTGGCCGCATTGTCGATGGCGGGTATCCCGTTGCTGAACGGGTTCTTGTCAAAAGAGATGATGCTGGAAGAGGCGCTGCACACCACGCTGTTCGGCTCGCCCTATCTGGTGGCGGCAGTGGCGACGCTGGGGGCGCTTTTCTCGGCCGCGTATAGCTTCCGGTTTATTGCGCATACCTTCCTGGGCAAAGAGCGGAACGATTACCCCGCCAAACCCCACGATCCCGAGTTTGGCCTGTGGATTTCCCCCGCCTTGCTGATCATCCCCGTGATCGTCATCGGTATGGCACCGTTTCTGGCGGAACCCTTTGTGCGCACCGTGACCCAAGCGGTCATCGGCTCTGCTGCCGAGATGCCAAGCGCGCATATCAAGCTGTGGCACGGCTTCGTGCCCGCGCTCGGCATGTCGGCGATTGCTGTGGTGGGTGGTTTGCTGCTGCTCGCCGCCTTCGGCCCGCTGGCGCGTCTTTGGGCCGCCACACCGCGCCCCGAGGCCAAGGACATCTTTGACCGTATCATCGCCGCGGCCGTGGGTCTTGCCGGTCTGGTATCGGAGCGTCTGCACAACGGGTCCTTTACCCGCTACGCCGCCGTCTTCGTGACCGCCGTCGTCGCCATCGGGGCCCATGCGTGGTTTACCGGCACCGATGGCGCCCCCGCGCGCGAGATGCTGCCCATCACGCCCGTCGGCTTTGCCGGTTGGCTGATGCTGATGATCGCGACGGGTTTCCTCGTGACGGTACATCGCAACCGTCTGGCGGTTCTGATCCTGATGGGGATCATCGGCTTGATGGTATCGGTCGGGTTCAACTATTTCTCGGCCCCCGATCTGGCGCTCACGCAGATCTCGGTCGAGGTGGTGACGATTGTCCTGTTGTTGCTGGCGCTCAACTTCATGCCCAACAGCACACCTAAGGAAAGCACCATTCTGCACCGCAGCCGTGATATCGTGGTATCGGTTGTGGCAGGGCTGGCGGCAGCCGGCCTGATCTATTCGATCCTGATGTCGGATTTCCCGATTGCCTCTATCGCTGACTACCACCTTGCCAATTCCTACAAAGGCGGCGGCGGCACCAATGTGGTCAACGTGATCCTCGTGGATTTCCGTGGCTTCGACACCTTTGGCGAGATCATCGTTCTGGGGATCGCCGCGCTGGTCATCTATGCGCTGACAGAGGCGCTGATGTCCGGCCCTGTGCGCGCGCGTCTGCTGAACCGTGGCTATGAGGAAGAGCGCGCAGGCGATGCGCATCCGCTGATGATGGTGGTGCTGACACGCGTGTTGATGCCTGTCGTTCTGCTGGTCGGTGTCTATATCTTCCTGCGCGGTCACAACGAACCGGGCGGTGGTTTTGTCGCCGGTCTGGTGGTCGCGATCGCGGTCGTGATGCAATATATGGCCAGCGGCTTTGCCTGGGCGGACAAGCGCCAGCGCTATCATTACCACGGGATCATCGGGGCAGGGGTGCTTTGCGCTGGTCTGACCGGTATCGGTGCGTGGTTTGCCGGTGCGCCGTTCCTGTCCTCTGCCTTTGGCTACTTCCGCATCCCCCCGATGGAGAAATTCGAGCTCGCCACCGCTATGGGCTTTGACCTTGGGGTCTTCCTCGCCGTCGTCGGCGCGGTGATGCTGTCGCTGGAAAGCTTCTCGCGCTTGGGCCGTCGCGCCGGCATCGAGGAAAGCGAACACGCAATGGATATCGACCCGTCACGGGATGAACCGAAAACCGAGACGGAGACCTGATATGGAGCTTTTAGTCGCGTCCGCCATTGGCGTTCTCACTGCTGCCGGGATCTATTTGATCCTGCGTCTGCGTACCTTTCCCGTGATCATCGGCACCTCGCTGATCAGCTATGCGGTCAATGTATTCCTGTTCGCCTCCGGGCGGCTGGCGTTGAACGCCCCGCCGATCCTGCGCGACGGGGTCGAGGTCTATACCGATCCGCTGCCCCAAGCGCTGGTGCTGACGGCGATCGTGATCTCCTTTGGGATGACAGCCGTGGTCGTGATGATCGCGGTCGGGTCCTACCTCAGCGCGGGCGATGATCTGGTCAACGAACCCGACACGCTGGCCGGAGCCGATACCGCAGAACCCTCCCCACGCGGAGGAGGCCCGGCATGACCCATTGGCTTATTCTTCCGATCGTTCTGCCAGCCATGCTGGCGGCGTTCATGGTGCTGGCCGCGCGCTATCACCTGCTGATCCAACGGGTGCTGTCCCTTACGGGCACGCTGGGGTTGCTGGCACTGGCGCTTGGGCTGTTCTGGCAGGCCTCTGACGGGACGGTCAGCTTGTACCAGCTTGGCAGCTGGGCGGCACCTTTCGGTATCGTACTGGTCGCGGATCGTCTGTCGACGCTCATGGTCCTGCTGACCTGTGTGCTGGCCCTGCCGGTGCTGCTTTATGCGATCGGGTCGGGCTGGGATAACCGTGGGCGGCATTTTCATCCGCTGTTCCAATTCCAGCTTATGGGGATATTGGGGGCCTTCCTGACGGGTGACGCCTTCAACCTGTTCGTTTTCTTCGAAGTGTTGCTGATCGCCTCTTACGGGTTAATGATCCACGCGGGCGGGCAACGGCGTCTGCGCGCGGGGACGCAATATGTGCTGTATAACCTGCTGGGCTCGACCCTGTTCCTCTTTGCCCTTGGCACGATCTATGCCGAGACAGGCACGCTGAACATGGCCGATCTGGCGATGCGTGTGGCGACGCTTGATGCGGGCGATGGTGCGGGTATTCGCGTCGCGGCCGTGCTGTTGCTGCTGGTCTTTGCGGTCAAGGCCGCGATCCTGCCGCTGCATTTCTGGCTGCCCGCCAGCTATAGCGAGGCACCGGCTCCTGTGGCGGCGCTCTTCGCGATCATGACCAAGGTCGGGGCCTATTGTATCATCCGGTTCTACACGCTGGTTTTCCCCCCCGATCTTGAGATCACGCAGGGGCTGTTTGATGTCTGGCTGATGCCCGCCGCGCTGCTGACCGTCGCCCTTGGTATGGCGGGCGTGTTGGGGGCCAAAAGAGCCGACCGCATGGTCGCGTTCTCGGTGATCGGGTCGATGGGCATGCTGCTGGCCGCCGTGTCGGTCTTTACCCCCGCCGGAATTTCCGCCGCCCTTTATTATGCGATCCATTCCACTTTTGCCGCCGCAGCGCTGTTCTTGCTGATCGACGTGATCCGCAGCCGTCGCGGCGCGGCCGAGGTGTCCTTTGTCGATGCGCCGCCGCTGGCAGGTGGGGCGCTTGTCGCGGGTATGTTCTTTGTCGCGGCGATAGCCATGACCGGTCTGCCGCCGCTCTCGGGCTTTCTGGGCAAGCTGCTGATCCTTGACGCGGCACGCAGCGCTGATCTGATGTGGTGGGTCTGGGGTGTGATCCTTGTCGGGTCGCTGATCGCGGTTGTCGGTTTTTCCCGCGCGGGAAGCCAGATTTTCTGGAAAGCGCACCAGTCCGCCCCAGAGCCAGCCGAGGGTGATGAGGCACCGGTCGTTGCCGAGGGGCAGGGCGTCTTGCCGATGGTGGCCATTGGCGGGCTGCTGGCCCTGCTTGTCGCGCTGACCGTTGCGGCGGAGCCCATGACCCGCGTGCTGAATGCGACCGCTGCCCAGCTGTTCAACCCCGAACGCTATCTTGCGGTGGTCCTGACCACGCCGGGTAAAGAGATCACGGACCATTACGCAGAGGATGACCACGGCGATGCCGAAGGATCAGCCGATGCGACAGAGGACCACGGCGCAGAGGATGCCGCCGCACCAGAAAAGGATCACTGATATGTTGTCCCGACTGCTTCCGCACCCGATGCTGACGGCGATCCTCGCGATTGCATGGTGTCTGCTGGTCAATGAAATCAAGCTTGGCACCATTGTCTTTGGTGTCATTCTGGGGCTGCTGATCCCGATTGCCACCGCGGCCTATTGGCCTGACCGCCCGCCGGTCGCGAAACCGGTCAAGCTTCTGGGCTATCTGATCATGGTCATGTGGGATATTCTGGTCGCCAACGTCGTGGTTGCGATGATCGTCCTGTTCAAGTCCAACAAGAACATGCGCCCCGCCTGGGTCGTGATCCCGCTAGAACTGCGCACCCCCGAGGCGATCACCATGCTGGCGGGGACAATCACCCTCACGCCCGGTACGGTGTCGGCGGATGTGTCTGAAGACGGGAAAGCTTTGCTGGTCCATGCGCTGGATGCTGAAAACCCTGACGCGGTGCGTGACGATATCAAACAGCGCTACGAGCGTCGCCTGAAGGAGATTTTCGAATGATTCTGATTGCTCTGAATATCGCCTTTGTCGCTGTCGCGGTCTCGCAACTTCTGGCGATGCTGCGGTTGTTGAAAGGCCCCAATACCGGCGACCGTATCCTGTCGCTGGATACGATGGTGGTGAATGCGATTGCCCTGATCATCCTGCTGGGGATGCGTTTGGGCACCGACATCTATTTTGAAAGTGCGATGATCTTTGCCATGCTTGGCTTTGTGTCGACCGTGGCCATCGCGCGCTTTGTGCTGCGAGGTGATATCATTGAGTGATCTACCCCTAATCCCCGAAATCATCATCTCGGCCCTGCTGATTGTGGGCGGGTTCTTTACCCTTGTCGGTTCCATCGGCCTGATCAAGCTCGACAACTGCATGTCCCGTCTGCACGCGCCGACCAAAGCATCGACACTGGGCGTGGGGTCGCTGCTGATGGCGGCGATGATCTATTCCTTCGTCTCCGGCACAGGGTCCCTGCACGAGATTCTGGTAATGGCGTTCTTGTTCGTCACAGCCCCCATTACCGGCAATTTCATCGCCAAGGTGAATTTGCACCGGCTGCATCAGACCAAGGATATGCCGCCAGCGCCCAGTGATCATGTCTGGGGCACATACTCCGATAAATAAGCCAAGCCCGCGCCCCAAAGCGCGGGTTTTTTCTTGGGCGCAAGGTAGGTCGGGCAGGGCGTCTGACGGCGGATCAAAGAAAATTTCAATTTTCCTGCCGATCCATGCAAAACCCCGCTTGACGCCATCGCGAGCAAACCCTATCACCACCAAACGCTTCGACGGCAACGACGAAGTACGCAGTGGGCGGTTGTAGCTCAGTTGGTTAGAGTACCGGCCTGTCACGCCGGGGGTCGCGGGTTCGAGCCCCGTCAACCGCGCCACCGCTGCATTTTATCAGATATTTTGATAACAAGCACACGCCCTTCGGGGCGTGGTTTGCTTGTGCGTTCAGGCCAGTGATTTCCGCCACGAGCAGGGGATTTCCGGTGCTGATTCATGCGCAAAATGCCGTGGTGAAAATTTCCAAAATTCTTTGTAGTTTTCTGCGGTTAATCGCTTGACGCTCTGCGCTGGTTATCTTATTCCGCCCTTACTGCGCGGTTGTAGCTCAGCTGGTTAGAGTACCGGCCTGTCACGCCGGGGGTCGCGGGTTCGAGCCCCGTCAACCGCGCCACTTCTCCCTTTTTAGATTTCTGATTTACCTCGTCCTAAAAAGGGAAAAGCGGGCCGTTAGGCCCGCCCGTTTGCTTACGTCATCGCATCCAGAATACGTGCCCAGCTTCGGATTCCCTTGTGGAAGCTTTCGAGGTCGTATTTCTCGTTCGGGGAGTGGATGGCGTCGTCGTCTTTGCCGAATCCGATCAGCACCGGCGTGGTATCCAGAATTTTCTGGAAATGCCCCGCAATGGGAATCGATCCGCCACATCCGACATAGGCAGCGGGAACATTCCATTCATCGGTCAGCGCTTTGCGGGCATCTTCGAATGCGGGGGCGGTGGTCTCGAAGACCGATCCTTTGCTCGACCCGTGGGCGTGGAACGTCGCTTCGCAGTCCTCGGGTATCATGTCGGTTACCATCTTGCGAAAGCTTTCGCGGATGACGTGAGGGTCCTGGGTGCCCACCAGACGGAAGCTGATCTTGGCGTGGGCCTGCGAGGGCAGCACGGTCTTGAAACCGGCACCTGTGTATCCGCTCCACATGCCGTTGACCTCGCAAGTGGGGCGCGACCAGATCATCTCGATCGGCATGCGGTCCTGTTCGCCGGCGGGTTTCGACAGGCCCACATCGCCAAGGAAGCTGTCATGATCAAAGGCAAGCCCTTGCCACTGCGCCTGAATATCGTCGGGCAGTTCTGGCACCCCGTCGTAGAAACCGGGCACCGTGATGCGGCCCGTGTCATCGTGCAGGGAGGCGATGACCTTGGACAGGACGCGCGCGGGGTTCATCGACACGCCGCCGTACATGCCAGAGTGCAGGTCAAGATCAGGGCCGGTGATGGTGACCTCTTCGCCCATCAAGCCGCGCAGCATCGTCACGATCGATGGCACCTTGGACTGGAACATGCCTGTGTCGCAGATCATCGCGTAATCGGCGCGCAGCTCGTCGGCATTCTCTTCCATAAAGGGCACCAGCGACGGGGAGCCTGATTCTTCCTCGCCCTCGAAGAAGAAGGTCATGCGGCAGGGGAAGTCGCCATTGACCGCTTTCCACGCGCGCAGCGCCTCGACAAAGGTCATCAGCTGGCCCTTGTCATCTGCGGCACCGCGTCCGCGGATCACGCGGCCTTTTGCAGTGTCCTCGACGGCGGGATCAAAGGGATCGCGGTGCCACAGGTTCAGCGGATCGACAGGCTGGACGTCATAGTGACCGTAGAACAGGATATGCGGCTTGTCGGCGGGGCCGTCCACATGACCCACCACCATCGGGTGACCGGGGGTGGGGCGTTTGGTGGTTTTGATACCGATGCTGTTCAGATCTTCGACCAGCCAATCGGCGGCGCGGTCGCAGTCTTCCTTGAACGCGGGGTCAGTCGAGATTGAGGGGATGCGCAGCAGATCGAGCAGCCGGTCGGTGGCCGCATCCAGATCATGATCGATCCGTGCCAATACGTCGGGTAGGGACATGGGGGTAAACCTTTCTGTCAGGGTGAAGATTGCCGCGACCGTATCAGCGCGCTTGGCCGTGTCCAGTGGTCCGCCCGAGGTGCCCGCAGCTTGCGCGCCATACCGCGTGAGAATCGCTTGAGAATCAGGCCTTTGACGCAAGCGGGACAGCGTGCAGGTTTCCGATGCGCGACATCCGACTGCGATGCGATGCGCCCCGGGGCGGCACCTGCGACAATCGGTTCCTATTAAGGCATTGAATTGAATGGCTCTAAACTATATTCATTCTAAAGCACGAATATGGCGAATGATCCGGTTGCCTTTGCTGGTCCCGCCACCGACGAAGGAGCAAGGCGCAATGGACTATACCAAACAGCTTGATCAGGCGATTGACCGGCTGCACGAGGAAGGTCGCTACCGCACCTTCATCGACATTGAACGCCGCAATGGTCAATTCCCCCACGCTGTCTGGACCCAACCCGACGGGCAAGAGAAGAATATCACCGTCTGGTGCGGGAATGATTACCTAGGGATGGGGCAAAACCCTGTCGTTCTGGCCGCGATGCACGAAGCACTTGATGCGACAGGTGCAGGGTCGGGCGGGACGCGCAATATCTCGGGCACCACGATTTACCACAAACGTCTTGAGGAAGAGCTGTCGGATCTGCACGGGAAGGAAGCCGCCTTGCTGTTCACCAGCGCCTATATCGCCAATGACGCGACGCTCAGCACGCTGCCCAAGTTGTTTCCCGGCCTTATCATCTATTCCGACGAGCTGAATCACGCGTCGATGATCGAAGGAGTTCGCCGTAATGGCGGGGCCAAGCGTATCTTCCGCCATAACGATGTGGAGCACCTGCGCGCGCTTATGGCTGCCGATGATCCCGCCGCACCCAAGCTGATCGCCTTTGAATCTATTTACTCGATGGATGGCGATTTCGGCCCGATCGAGGCGATTTGCGATATTGCCGATGAATTCGGCGCGTTGACCTATATCGACGAGGTCCACGCCGTGGGGATGTACGGCCCGCGTGGGGCAGGGGTCGCCGAGCGTGATCGCCTGATGCATCGGCTGGATATTATCAACGGAACGCTGGCCAAGGCCTACGGCGTGATGGGTGGCTATATCGCGGCCTCGGCCAAGATGTGCGACGCCATCCGGTCTTACGCGCCGGGGTTCATCTTTACCACGTCCCTGCCGCCAGCGGTTGCCGCCGGTGCTGCGGCCTCGGTCGCCTACCTCAAGACCGCGCCCGAACTGCGCGAGAAGCACCAGCAGCAGGCCAAAGTGCTGAAACTGCGGCTCAAGGGATTGGGTCTGCCGATCATTGATCACGGCAGCCATATCGTCCCTGTGATTGTCGGAAACCCCGTACACACCAAGATTCTGTCGGATCGCCTGCTGGAGGATCACGGTATCTATGTGCAGCCGATCAACTTCCCCACCGTGCCCCGCGGGACAGAGCGTTTGCGCTTTACCCCGTCGCCCGTCCATGGCCCGCTGGAAATCGAAGGGCTGGTCCACGCGATGGACGCTTTGTGGTCCCATTGTGCGCTGAATCGTGCCGAAATGGCGGGGTGACCCCGAATATTTCGTATAGTCCGTTGATTTATGCTACCGATATCGAAAGAAAAGCTTAATCTCGAATCAACATGTTGTTTCGATTAAGGGCAGCGGGCATAGCTACGGGACATTTTTATGATTGGGCGGTGGTCTTCCAAGTCGGCAGATAACGAGCAAGTTGAAGCCAAAGGTTTCGACGCGTTCGACTTGCGCCTTGGTGACCTGATGCGCGGTGAACGCGCGACGCTTGGTAAATCCCTGCTGGATGTCCAACGCGAGCTTCGGATCAAAGCCTCCTACATTGCCGCGATCGAAAACGCCGACCCGGAAGCCTTTGATACACCTGGATTTATTGCCGGTTACGTGCGGTCTTATGCGCGCTATCTGAACATGGATCCAGACAAGGCGTTCGCGGCCTTCTGCGCTGAATCGGGTTTTGCCGTGGCGCATGGCATGTCCTCTAAAGCGTCGGTTGTTAAAAAGCCCACCCGCGAAGAGCGTATGACCCGCAATGGCGAGAGCGATATTTTTGCCCGCCCTGCGACGCCCTTCACACCCGTCGGTGATTCCCTTCTGGCGCGAATAGAGCCCGGTGCTTTGGGCTCGCTGCTGGTGCTCGTCGCTTTGATCGGCGGGATTGGCTATGGCGGGTGGAGCGTGCTGAAAGAAGTGCAGCGCGTGCAGGTCTCTCCGGTGGATGAAACCCCTGTTGTGCTGTCTGACCTTGATCCGCTGCAAGGCGCACTTGCCTCCGCCCCCGAAACGACCGAAGACCCCGATGCGCCGACCGCGATGGCTGTGCCACGTTCCGACGCGCTGGACCGGCTTTATCGTCCTGCCGCACTGGATGTGCCTGTTCTGGTCGCGCGGGATGCGCCGATTTCCTCGATTGATCCGCGCAGTATCGGCAGCTTTGCCTCGACCTCTCCTTCGCCTTCCGTCGGGGATGCGCTGCGCACCGCAGAGAATACCGTGGTCCAACGGGATTCGCCCGAGGTACTGCCGGGTGCCGTGCCGCAGGTGGTCGAAGGGCCCGCGCCGCAGTTGCGTATGGTTGCAGCCTATCCATCTTGGGTGCGTGTACGCGCCGCAGATGGCAAGGTTATCTTTGAAGGCATCATGAACAAGGGCGACAGCTGGGATATCCCCGCGACCGAAGAGCCCCCGACGCTGCGCACCGGCGAATCCGGCGCGCTGTATTTCGCGATGGACGGGCAGTATTTCGGGCCTGTTGGCGATCGGGGTGCTGTGACGTCGAACCTGCCGCTGCACCGTCAGGCGCTGGCGGAGCTTTACGAGCCAGCCGTAATGGAAGAGAATTCCGCGCTCGCGACAATGGTGGCCGAGCTGAAGAATGCGGCGACTTCGCCGACGGAATAAGCCGGATACCATTGCAACAACGCGACGGGCTGAATAGGTGTAGGGCGAACCGAACCTGACAGACCCTTCGACTGTTTTATTGCCAAAGGTAGCTTTGCATGTCCCTCAATCACATTCGCCCGTGGCGCAACATTTACCGCCGGAAGTCCCGTCAGATCATGGTGGGGAATGTGCCGGTCGGGGGCGATGCGCCGATCACGGTGCAGACGATGACGAACACGCTGACCACGGATGTCAAAGCGACCATCGCGCAGATTCAGGCCGCTGCCGATGTGGGGGCCGATATCGTGCGTGTGTCGGTGCCGGATGTCGAAAGCTCCAAGGCGCTGAAAGAGATCGTGCGCGAGGTCTCGGTGCCGATCGTGGCTGATATCCATTTCCACTACAAACGCGGAATCGAAGCCGCCGAGGCGGGGGCCGCTTGTTTGCGGATCAACCCCGGTAATATCGGCGATGAAAAGCGCGTCAAAGAGGTGATCAAAGCCGCGCGGGACAATAATTGTTCGATCCGCATCGGCGTCAACGCGGGGTCGCTGGAACGCCACCTGCTTGAGAAATACGGCGAGCCATGCCCCGATGCGATGGTCGAAAGCGGGATGGATCACATCAAGATCCTGCAAGACAATGATTTCCACGAATTCAAGATCAGCTGCAAAGCCTCTGACGTCTTTATGGCCGCCGCTGCCTACCAGCAGTTGGCCGAGGCGACGGATGCTCCGATCCACCTTGGCATCACCGAGGCGGGGGGGCTGACCTCTGGCACGATCAAATCGGCCATTGGCCTGGGCAATCTATTGTGGATGGGTATCGGTGACACGATCCGCGTGTCCCTGTCTGCGGACCCTGTGGAAGAGGTCAAGGTCGGCTACGAGATCCTGAAATCCCTTGGCCTGCGTCACCGTGGTGTGAACATCATCAGCTGCCCCAGCTGCGCACGGCAGGGCTTTGACGTGATCAAGACCGTCGAGGCGCTGGAACAACGGCTGGAGCATATCAAGACCCCGATGAGCCTGAGCATCATCGGCTGCGTCGTCAATGGCCCCGGTGAGGCGCTGATGACGGATGTGGGCTTTACCGGCGGGGGCAACGGGTCGGGCATGGTCTATCTTGCCGGCAAACAAAGCCACAAGCTGGGCAATGACGCGATGATCGATCACATCGTCGAACAGGTTGAAGCCCGCGCCGCCATCATCGAAGCAGAGACCCAAGCGGCAGAGCAAGCAGCCGAGTGACTTTGCCCCAAGCGGCGCATTTGCCATCGACAGATATTTGCGTATTCCATATCAATAGATATGCCTGATCACGCCGCCAAGACCCCGTCTTACGCCGAGTTTTTCTGCGGCGGTGGCATGGTGCGCGCGGCATTGCAGGACCGCTGGGATTGCGTGCTGGCCAATGATATCGATGCGATGAAATGCAAGGTCTATGCCCAGAATTGGGGTCAGGCGGCATTGCATCAGGGCGATATCGCGACCATGCCCGATGACCTTCTGACGCGTCAGATCGATATGTATTGGGCGTCGAGCCCTTGTCAGGATTTCAGCCTTGCGGGCAAGGGGCGGGGATTGGGCGGCGCGCGCAGCGGTGTCTTTGCCCATTGGGCCGACAAGATCGCCACGGCCATAAAAGCAGGCTTTGCGCCGCGTATTATCGCCTTTGAAAACGTCGTCGGGCTGGTGTCGCGCAATGGTGGGGCGGATATGAACACCGTACTCGCGACCTTTGTGCGGCTTGGCTATAAGGTCGGCGCGCTCGAGATCGACGCGCGGCGTTTCCTGCCGCAAAGCCGGCCGCGTCTGTTCGTTGTGTGCGTGCGCGAGGATATCGATATCTCGGGGCTGACGGTGCCAAAACCGTCCCATGTCTTTCACGGCAAGAAGCTGCAAAAATTTCTCGCCTCCGCCGCACGGCCGGTCCGATCCAACTGGGTCTGGTGGAAGCTGGGGGACGCCCCCGCCGACGAACAGGCGCTCGAGCGCGTGCTTGAACGGCGTGCCACCATGCCGTGGTTCAGTGCCGCGGATACCGACCGTCTGCTCACGCTGATGTCGCCCCCCAGCCTTGAACGGCTGCGTGTAGCGCGTAAAGCGGGGCGTACGGTGGTGGGCACAATCTATAAACGCGGGCGCCCCGATGCGGATGGGAATGTCCGCCAACGGGCAGAGCTGCGCACCGACGGTATTGCGGGCTGCTTGCGGACCCCTGCGGGCGGGTCCTCGCGGCAAATACTTATGTTTATCAAGGGCAACCAGACGAAGGCCCGGCTTGTTTCCTCGCGCGAGGTGGCGCGGCTGATGGGGTTGCCGGACAGCTACAAGATGCCCGACACCTACAACAACGCCTACCGCGTGGCGGGGGATGGGGTCGCCGTGCCCGTGGTACGCTATCTCGACGAGGTGTTGTTCGCGCCCCTGCTGGAACGTCAGTCGCTGGGGGCCGTCGCGTGAACGCGGCGCAGGCGTTTCGGGGCAAGGCACTGGCGGCGCTGACCAATCAGATCGGCGTCTATGCGCTGTGCGATCTGGACGGCAACCCGATTTATGTGGGCCAGTCGGTTGATGGTATCCGCACGCGGGTGCGCCGGCATCTGACATCGGCGCGGTCCGACGTGATTGCCAACCGTCAGATCGACGTGTGGGAGATCGCCTTTGTCTGGGCCTGGCCGGTGGCGACGAAGGCAGAGGTAGAACCGCTGGAACGCGCGATCTTTGCCCATTACGACGCTGAATTGCCGCTGATGAACGGCAAGGCGATGGTGGCCGATGCGCCGCTGTTCGACTGGCCGGAAAAGCAGGTGGTGCAGGTCATCGACGAAGAGGAACGACAGTCGCGCCTGACCCCGTCAAACCGGCTGCCGCGCCAGATCAAACAATATGACTTGCTGGTTGATTATATCCTCAACGTGAAAGAGGCCCCGCATCTCAAGCGGTCGCTTGATGCGCATTTCAAACGCATGGTGCGCTATCATCAGCGGTTTCTCTAGGCGCTACGGGGCGAGATACCGCCGCAGCACGATGTCGGGCATATGGCCACGCAAGATGCGGTCTGCCATCACGTAGAAGGGAGGATCGGTCATGCCAAGCTCTGCCGCAAGGGCGGCGCTGGCAGGATCAGACATCATGTGATGCGTGAAGGTGGTTCTATATGTATATGTTATCGCTTCCAATTCCGCCAGTGCGCGATCACAGTCTGCGCAGTCGTCGCCGGTAAACAACGCAATCGGCGCTCCGGCCAATACTTGATCTGTCAGGGATGAGATAAGCGCGAGATCCGCCTGCGCCTTCTCTTGATAGGCTTCGGCAGCATAGTTGCGGGGGGCCACAGCGGGTGCTGCAAGCTCCGGCTCTGCCAGAAGCAACGCCCGCACTTCTTCCCCCAAGGCGCGCCGTTCTGCATGGGTCAGCGCGCCAAAGTCGGTCTGCGCGGCCACCGGAAAGGCCGCCACGCAACAGGCTAGTGCCAAGCGCATCTTAGCCGCGTTTTTCTTCCAGAATGGCTTTCATCTGGTCGTAAGGCAGATAGCCGCGCAGCAGTTCGTCCTGCATCACAAAGGTCGGTGTGCCGGAAATCTGCAGCGTTTGTGCCAGCGCGCGGGTCTTTTCGATCTCGGCGGTGACTTCGGCGCTGTCCATCTTTTCCTGAATGGCCTCGGCGTCCAGATCAAAGCTGCTGGCCAAACGTCCCAGCGACGTCGGGGTGATGTCGCCGTTAAAGCTCATCAAAGCGTCATGCACGGATTTATAGGCCTCGTCCCCCGCAACGATCTTGGTCGCGATGGCAAAGCGCGAGGCGACCATGGATTGTTCGCCCAGAATGGGCAGTTCTTTCACGATAAAGCGGATGTTGCCGTCGCCATTGACCAGTTTTTCAACCTCGGAGAACGCTTTTTTGCAGTAGCCGCAGCGGTAGTCCATGAACTCTACGATGGTCATGTCGCCTTCGGGGTTGCCCCCGACATAGGAATAGCCGTCGTCAAAGATCGCGGCAGCATTGTCGGACACCAGCGTGAAATCCGCCTGCGCCTGTGCTTCGGCCTGACGGGCCTGCAGCTGGTTCACCGCTTCCATGATCACTTCGGGGTTTTCCATCAGATAGGCGCGGACCTCGGCGCGGAATTGCGCGCGTTCTGCATCGGTCAGTTCGGTCAGGTCCATCGCATGGGCGGGGGCTGTCAGGGAAAGGGCCACTAGGGCGGGGGCGATCAGCTTTTTCATCAGGGTCACTCGCTTGTTGTTGCGCAGGGGTGCAGGCACCGGTTGCAAGGGTGGTGCGCGATTTTGCCAGCGCGCACAAGGGTTGACGGCACCGGCGGGGTGCGGTGAAAGGTTCGGGCTCAACAGTAGGATCAAGCCCATGCGCATTTCAACCCGATCTCAGGTCGATCCCTTTATCGTGATGGATGTTATGCAGGCCGCCGCCGCCGCCGAGGCGGAAGGCCGCCACATCATCCATATGGAGGTCGGCCAGCCCGGCACGGGCGCGCCCAAAGGGGCCAGCACCGCATTGACCGCCGCGATGGAGCAGGGCGCGCTTGGCTATACCGTCGCATTGGGGCTGTCTGCGCTGCGCCAGCGGATCGCGCGGATGTACGGGGAATGGTACAATGTCGATCTGGACCCGAACCGCGTGGTGATCACCTCTGGGTCTTCGGGCGGGTTTATCCTGACGTTTACCTCGCTTTTTGACACCGGGGACCGTGTGGGCATCGGGGCACCGGGGTATCCCAGCTACCGCCAGATCCTGAAGGCGCTGGACCTTGCCCCCGTCGATCTGCCCACCTCGCTTGACAACCGCTTGCAGCCGGTGCCTGCGGATTTCGCGGGCATGGACCTGCAGGGGCTGCTGGTGGCGTCGCCGGGCAACCCGACGGGCACGATGCTGGATCACGCTGCCATGTCCGCGCTGATCGACGCGACGAAAGCGCAAGGGGCATCCTTCATCTCGGACGAGATTTACCACGGCATCGAATACGAGAAAAAGGCCGTGACCGCGCTTGAGATCACCGATGATGTCTATGTCATCAATTCGTTTTCCAAGTATTTCTCTATGACCGGTTGGCGTGTCGGCTGGATGGTTGTGCCAGAGGATCACGTGCGGGTGGTCGAAAGGATCGCGCAAAACATGTTCATCTGCGCCCCCCACGCCAGTCAGGTCGCCGCGCTTGCCGCGATGGATTGCATCGATGAGCTTGAGGCGAATATGGATGTCTACCGCGCCAACCGCGCGATGATGATCACCGGCCTGCGCGAGGCGGGATTCACCCGTTTCGCGCCGCCCGACGGGGCCTTCTATGTCTACGCCGATGTGTCCGAGCTGACGGATGACAGCCGCGCATTGGCGCGCGATATTCTGGACAAGGCGGGTGTGGCCGTGACCCCGGGGCTCGATTTCGATCCGGTGCGCGGGCATCACTGGCTGCGGTTTTCCTATGCGCGCAGCACCCAGGATATTGTCGAGGGGCTGGGGCGGCTCAAGACCTATATGGCGGCCCGCTGAAAGGCTGGCTCGGGTTGCGGCGGGGTGCTATACCTGCCGCAACCACCCCGAGCAGAACGGTGACAGGCATGCGTATTCTTCCCATTATCGCAACGGTTTGCGCGCTGTCCTTGCCAGCGTCCGCGCAGGATCTGACCGCGCTGGCGCGCGTGGACCCTACCAAAAGCGCCATCTCGGATGGCTGGTTCGGGGGCACGACGCTGACGCTTGGGCTGAGCCAAGGGGTGCCGTTTCGGGTGTTCTTGCTGGATGATCCGGCGCGGCTGGTGGTCGATTTCCGCGAGGCCGACTGGAGCGGTGTGAACACCAAAGACCTGCTGCCTGAACCCGGACGGATTACCGGTCTGCGCTTCGGCCCGTTCCAGCCCGGTTGGTCGCGTCTTGTCGCGGATCTGGCCGAACCGATGATCCCGCGCGAGATCGGGATGCCGGTCAACAAGGGCTCCGGTCACGCCACGCTTGAAATCGCCTTGAAATCCGCCACTCCCGAGGAATTTGCCGCCGCCGCCGGTGCGCCTGTCGATCCGGCGTGGACCATGGCGCTGGCCGCACCGCCCAAGGCGGTTGCCGACCTGAAAGAGGTGCCGTTTCGCGTGGTGCTGGACCCCGGTCACGGGGGCGTTGATCCGGGGGCAGAGACCGACGGTATCCTGGAGAAAGACCTGATGCTGTCCTTTGCCCAAGCGCTGCGCGATACATTGGTCCGCGATGGGGTCGATGTGGTGATGACCCGTGACACGGATCATTTTGTCGCGCTTGAAACCCGCGTCGCCATTGCGCATCAGGCCGAAGGCGATCTGTTCATCTCGCTCCATGCGGACAGTTTGCAACACGGCGGCGCAAAGGGGGCGACGGTCTATACGCTGTCGGACGACGCCAGCGATACTGCCACCGACCATCTGGCCGCACGCCACAACCGCGCCGATATTATCGCGGGGGCCGATCTGACCGGATCGGATGACGAGGTCGCCAGCGTGCTGCTTGATCTTGCCCGCCAAGAGACAGAGCCGCGGTCGGTCGCCGCCGCTAAAGTGCTGGTTGAAGGCATGAAAGCCGCCGGCGGTCCGATGAACCGCCACCCGCTGCGCAATGCGGGCTTTTCGGTGTTGAAATCGGCTGACATCCCGTCGGTCCTGATCGAAATCGGCTTCCTCAGCTCGAAGCGTGATCTTGCCAATCTGCGAGACCCGATCTGGCGGGCGGTCATGGTGTCGGCGATTGCGGATTCCATCGCCAAATGGCGCGACGCGGATGCCGCGCTCAAGCCCTTGATTCGCCAGTAAACCGCACCCGAACGCCCCTCTAGGTGTTGCGCGGGTTACCGCACAGGGCCACTGCATCGTGTTTTGACGATTCCCGCAGGGTTGCGTATAGACGGGTCACCAACCCTCCTTGCAAGGAACTGCCAGCCGTGTTTCGTTTGATCCTGTCTTTCTTCGGGGGTATTTTTACCACCCTCACCATGAGCATCGGTATGGTCGCGCTGACCATCGGCGCGGTGTTCTGGATGTATGGCCGCGATCTGCCCAGCCACGAATCCCTTGCGCAATACACGCCCCCGACGATCAGCCGGATTTATTCGGGGCAGGGGCGGTTGATTGACGAATTTGCCAAGGAACGTCGCCTGTTCGCGCCGGCCAATACGATCCCGCCGCTGATCAAACAGGCCTTCATCTCGGCCGAGGACAAGAATTTCTATACCCACGAAGGCTATGACCTGCGCGGCATCGGGGCGGCGGCCGTAGATGCGGTGCGCACAAGGGGCAAGGACGTGCGCGGTGCATCGACCATCACGCAGCAGGTGATGAAGAACTTTCTTCTGTCCGGCGACCGTCGGGCCGAACGGAAAATCAAGGAAATCATCCTCGCCGCACGGCTTGAGGAAACGCTGCCCAAGGAAAAGATCCTTGAACTTTATCTGAACGAGATCTTCTTGGGCCAGAACTCCTACGGTGTGGCCGCCGCGTCGCAGACCTATTTCAACAAGACATTGGGGGAACTCGCCCCACACGAGGCTGCGTTCCTTGCCTCGCTGCCCAAAGCACCATCTGATTATCATCCCGTGCGCCGCAAGGACCGGTTGCTGGCACGCCGGAACTTCGTGCTGCGCGAGATGAAGGAAAACGGCTATATCACCCCCGCCGTCTACGAGACCGAGGTCGCACAGCCGTTACGGTCGGTGCAGAACGGAGACTTTGAAAGCTTCAAGGCCGAACTGCCGCCGCGCGATTACTTTACCGATGAAATCCGCCGCCAGCTGTCCGAGAACTTCGGCGAGGGCGAATTCTTTACCGGCGGTCTGACCGTGCGTGCCACCATCGACAACGAGATGCAGCCCATTGCCGCACAATCCTTGCAGCAGCAGCTTGAGGAATATGATCGCGGCATCGGTATCTACCGCGGCACCGGCAAGAAGATCGCGCCCGAAAAGCTGACCACCGAGGCGGATTGGCGCGAAGCCCTGTCGGACACCCGTGTGCCACGTGACGTTGATCTGGAAAACCCGTGGTATCCTGCCGTGGTGTTGAGCCTGACCAATGACGCCGCCCGCATCGGGATCGAAGGCGTGGATGAGGACGCAGACGGTCATTTCATCCCCGCCAAGGATGTCCAATGGGCGCGCAAACGTCTTGAGAACGGCAAGCTCGGCAACCGCGCCCAAGTGCCCGCTGACCTGCTTGAGGTCGGCGACGTGGTGCTGGTGCGCCGCATGACCGCGGATAGTGACGGGTCGTTCATCCGCTGGACTTTGCGTCAGATCCCGGAAGTGCAGGGCGGCTTTGTCGCAATGGACGTGAACACAGGGCGCGTGATCGCGATGCAGGGCGGTTTCTCCTATCAGGCGTCGGTGTTCAACCGTGCGACACAGGCGAAACGCCAGCCGGGGTCGAGCTTCAAGCCCTTTGTCTATGCCGCGGCATTGGACAGCGGCTATACCCCTGCGACCATCGTTGTGGATGCCCCGATCGAGATCAACACACCCCAAGGCATGTGGCGGCCACGAAACTCGTCGAACAAGTTCTACGGGCCGACGCCCCTGCGGACGGGTATCGAACAGTCGCGGAACCTCATGACCATCCGTCTGGCGCAAGAGGTCGGAATGAACACCGTTGGCGACTATGCCGAACGGTTCGGGGTCTATGACAACCTCTCGCCGGTACTGGCCAACGCGCTTGGCTCGCAGGAAACCACGCTCTACCAGATGGTGTCGGCCTATGCGATGTTCGCCAATGGTGGCGAACGGGTGCAGCCGACGCTGGTGGACCGTGTGCAGGACCGTTATGGCCGCACTGTCTACAAACACGACCAACGCATCTGTAACGATTGCCAGCTTGAAACGCTGGCCCCCGGCGTGGGGCCGCGCATCATCTCGAACCGTGAACGGGTGATGGACCCGATCACGGCCTACCAGTTGACATCGATGATGAAGGGCGTGGTGGATCGCGGTACGGCGCGTGGGGCGGTGAACCTGCCCGTGCCAATCGCGGGCAAGACCGGCACCACCAACGACGCCAAAGACGTCTGGTTCGTCGGCTTCTCAAGCAATATCGTGGCGGGCTGCTATATCGGTTTTGACAACCCGCGCTCGCTGGGGCGTCGTGCCTATGGGGCGGGGATGTGTGGCCCTGTGTTCCAGCGGTTCATGAGCGAAGCGATCAAGAAATACGGCGGTGGCCCTTTCGAAGTGCCCCCCGGCGGTCACTTCATCAAGATCGACCGCTTCACCGGTGCACGTCTGTCTGACAGCGCCGCAGGTAATAACGTTGTGGCCGAATACTTCCGTGACGGCGAAGAGCCGCTGTTCGGGATCACCTTCGATGGTGGCTTTGCGATGGGGGCGGATCTGCCTCTGGTCGAAGAAGCCGGCGGCGGCGCGCGCGAGGTCACAACCTCTACCGGTAAGAAGGCGCGTGTCGGGCCTAAGGCAAGCTTTGGCAGCATCAGCTCCGGCGGGTTGTACTAGGCCCGGCCCCATTCTACAGCGCTTGCCCAAGTTGCGGCGCTGGTCTATTTGAAACGCGGCCCCGGCTATTCGGGGCCGCGATCTATTTAAAGGCAGGATACCATGCGCGCAGATGCACAAAACACAGCGGATAAGATCAGCAAATCGCTGGAGCTGTTGGCACAGCGTCTGGACGTCGAAACCGCGCCATACCGTCTGGAAGAATTTAACGCCCGTGTCGAAGACCCCAATCTGTGGGATGATCCCGATGCGGCGCAAAAACTGATGCGCGACCGTCAGGCGCTGGTCGATTCCATCGCCACCTACGAGGGCATCAAACAAGAGCTGGCCGATAACATCGAGCTGATCGAATTGGGCGAGATGGAAGGCGACGACGAGGTCATCGCAGAGGCCGAGACCGCGTTGAAAAAGCTGGCCGAGACAGCCGCCCAGAAAGAGCTCGAAGCGCTGTTGAACGGCGAGGCCGACGGGAATGACACCTTCCTTGAAATCAACGCAGGGGCAGGCGGCACCGAAAGCTGTGACTGGGCCAATATCCTGTCGCGCATGTATGTCCGGTGGGCCGAGAAAAAGGGCTATAAGGTCGAGCTGCAATCCGAAAGCCCCGGCGAAGAGGCGGGGATCAAATCGGCGACCTACAAGATCAGCGGCCCGAATGCCTATGGCTGGCTCAAGTCGGAATCCGGTGTACACCGTCTGGTGCGGATCAGCCCCTTTGACAGCGCCGCCAAACGGCACACGTCCTTTACCTCTATCTGGGTGTATCCGGTGGTGGACGACAACATTGAAATCGACATCAACCCCAGCGACATCCGCATCGACACCTATCGGTCCTCGGGGGCCGGTGGTCAGCACGTAAACACCACCGACTCGGCCGTGCGGATCACGCACCACCCCACCGGCATTGTGGTTACCAGCTCTGAGAAATCGCAGCACCAGAACCGCGACATCGCGATGAAGGCGCTGAAATCGCGGCTGTATCAGATGGAGCTGGACCGCCGCAACGCGGCCATCAACGAAGCCCATGAAAACAAGGGCGATGCGGGCTGGGGCAACCAGATCCGGTCTTACGTCCTGCAGCCGTACCAGATGGTCAAAGACCTGCGCACCAACTATGAAACCTCGGATACCAAAGGGGTGCTGGATGGCGACCTTGACGGGTTGATGGGGGCCGCGCTGGCACTTGCCGTGTCGGGCAAGACCCGCGCCGAGGCGCAAGAAGGCTAAGGCCAAATATCAGGCAACGACGCGCGGGCGGCCTTGTCTCGTGCAGCAGTTTTGCCGGTGCCTCTTGCATCCCGCGGCGGCCTTCCGTTCTATGACCCCGAACGGAGGGCTCGGCCATGAACATACTAGACATCGGGGCCTTGGCCCAATCGGAGGCATTGGCGAACGGCAGCCTGACGGCGCGTGCTTTGATGGAGGCCACGCTAGAGCGGATCGATGCTGTGAACGGCGCAGTCAACGCCATCGTCGCGCTGCGCCCGCGGGCCGAGCTTCTGGCCGAAGCCGATAGGGCCGATGCCACGCCTCGGGTCGGATGGCTGCACGGTATTCCCATTGCGATCAAGGATTTATCCGATGCCGAAGGCTTGCCAACCGCCAAGGGATCACCGCTGTTCGCCGGAACGATTGCCCAGAAGGACAGCGTCTTTGTCGCCCGCATCCGCGCGGCGGGGGCGATCATCATTGGCAAGACGAATACGCCTGAATTCGGGTTGGGCAGCCACACGTTCAACCCCGTCTACGGCCCGACGCGGAACCCCTATGACCACACACGCTCGGCTGGCGGGTCTTCGGGCGGGGCGGCGGCTGCTTTGGCCACGGGGATGCTGAGCATCGCGGACGGCTCCGACATGATGGGCAGTCTGCGCAACCCCGCGGGCTGGAACAACGTCTACGGCATGCGCCCCAGCTGGGGCACAGTACCGGCAGAGCCAGAGGGCGATATGTTCCTGCATCAGCTGAGCATGGCAGGCCCGATGGCGCGCTGCCCCCGCGATCTGGCGGCCTTGCTGGACACGATGACCGGAGAGGACCCCAAACAACCCCTCGGCCTGTCACCCGGCCCAAGCTTGCCGCAGATGGACACCCCGTCGCCCGCGCGCCGTATCGGGTGGCTGGGCGATTGGGGCGGGGCCTATGCCTATGAAGACGGGATCGAGGACGTGAGCAAAGCGGCCCTGGATCAACTGGCCGCCCTGGGGCATCGGGTGACCCATGTGCCAGCCCCCTTTGACGCAGACGCGATGTGGGACAGCTGGACCACGCTGCGGTCTTTTGCCGTTGCTGCCGGATTGGGCGCGCTCTACCGCGATCCGGAAACCCGCGACAAACTCAAGCCCGCCGCCCAATGGGAGATCGAGCGCGGGCTCGGGTTCACGGGGCAGGAGGTGCAGCAAGCCAGCCTGACGCGGTCGGACTGGTATCGCCGTGTCACCGCGCTGTTTGACGAGGTTGACGTGCTGGTGCTGCCCTCGGCGCAGCTTTGGCCCTTTGACGTGGATCAGGAGCATCCGACACAGATCGCCGGACGGGACATGGATACCTATCACCGCTGGATGCAGGTCGTGGTGCCCGCCGGTCTGGTGGGGCTGCCGGTTGTCAACATCCCCGCCGGTTTCGGCGCAGAGGGGCTGCCTGCGGGGCTACAGATGATCGGACCGCGGGGCAGCGATACGGCGCTGCTTCAACTGGCGCAGCAGTGGCACGCGGCAACGCAGTGGCCCCAGATGCGCCCGCCGCCGCTGGCGTAGCGGTCATTCAAAGGCGAATTCGGTGCGCAGAAGGTGGCGGTGAAAGGGTTCAAGATCGCTTGCCTCGCACAGCCCCTTCAAGCGGGCGGCCTGCAACACGGCCGACGGGGTTTGCGGCAGGTATTCATAGACCAGCCGCGTCGCCCGCAACCCGATCGAATTTTCCGGCACCGTGCGGGTGATGTATCCGACCCAGAAATTATTGTTGAACGACGCGATCCGCCCCAGATAGTTGAACGAAGAGGTCATCGCGCCGCGCCGCGAGGCGATAATGGCGATGCCTTCTTCCTGCTGCAGCACCACGCCGCGATATTCGCGCAATTCCGAATGGGTGGGTAGGCTTTGGATGCGCATGGCGTGAGGGGCCTCGTAGCCGCGCAGATATGTATGCCGGCCACTGCGAAACACCATAACCAATCCCAAGGCGAATTTCTCGGGGTAAAGAAAACTGCGACGCGAGAACCGGTAGAAACCGCTGGGAAACGTGGCTTCGGGCAGGTCCAGCGCGCCCGAAACGATGAAGTCGCCCATGAAATCCGGGGGGGTGGGTTCGATCTTCTTGATCTCTTCCAAGGGCTCCAGAAGGACACGCGCATCAACGTCGAAAAACTTGCACATCCGGTCCAGAATATCGGGGCGCGGAAAGCTTTCACCCGATAGATATCGATTGAACTGCGTGCGATTGATCCCCAGTTCCTGCGCGAGGTAAGTGATGGAGGGGTAACCTACTGAAAGTTTTTTTAAATTTGACCCGAAAATTGTCCTGATATCGGCGGGGTTCGTCATGAAATCAGTCCGTTAAAATTAATTGAACTAAACTTCACAACCTTTGAACGAATTTGCAAGGAGATTTGCAATATAGGGCTGTGTAATGACGCTAATCAGCGTCAAATTTCGGTGCGCGCGACACAAAATGATTTCGTAAAAAAATCGACAATTTGTAAAAATGACATGATTATCTCTCATGTCTGCAAGCATCTGGAAGGAACAGTTAAATGTACGGTGTGGTACTTTGGAGCGATGCCCGATCCAACAAAGCTGTGTTCTGGTGCGAGGATCACGGCGACCTTGCGTATTTCCAAGGTGACCCCGCGACAGTGAACCAGACGACGAGCTGTTTCGATGCCGGTGATCTGGTCCAGTTCGAGGTCTACCACGAGGCCAAATTGCGCAAGGCGCTTAACCCCAAGGTCGTGCGATCGAAGGCGGACGCTGATTTGCCGAACAAACTGCTGCGCCATTCCGCGGGCATTACCCGAAAGCAAACCGGCGGCGAGGTGCTTCCATTCCGCCCAAAAGCCGTCCCGCCGGTAGAGTTCCGCCACCGCGGTCAGGCTTAGTCCGGCCGAAGCCGGCCAGACCTCAGCCTGCCACCTTAGCGTATCAGTCGCCGCGCGACAGGGCTGCCACACCCGTCCGTGCCACGGACACCAGCCCCAAGGGGCGCATCAATTCGGCAAATGCGTCAATCTTCTCGGGCGCGCCGGTGATCTCGAACACGAATGTTTCCAAGGTGCTATCGACAACGTTGGCGCGGAAGATATCCGCCAGACGCAGGGCTTCGACCCGTTTGTCGCCGGTGCCATTCACCTTGAACATCGCAAGCTCACGCTCGACCACGGGGCCTTCGACGGTCAGGTCGTGCACGTCGTGTACTGGCACAATCCGCCCCAGCTGCGCCTTGATCTGCTCGATCACCTGCGGCGTGCCCGAGGTGACGATGGTGATGCGGCTAAGGTGGCCTGTGTGGTCAACCTCTGCCACGGTAAGGCTGTCGATGTTGTATCCACGGCCCGAAAACAGACCGATGACGCGCGCCAGCACACCGGGTTCGTTCTCGACCAGTACGGCCAGCGTGTGGCGTTCGATCACATCCGAGAAATTGGGACGTAGGTTATAGGCGGAATGGCTGTTGGAGCCTTTTTTGATCTTTAGGGCTGACATGACACTGTCCTTCTAAGATTTGTTCAAACTCGGCGCGCGACCCCGCGCCGATGTGTTTCCTTGTGCCGTTGGCGGCTTAGACCAAGACCGATCCTTTGGCGTCGATCACACCTTGCGTATCGACACCGGCCAGCATCATGTCGTTATGCGCTTTGCCCGACGGGATCATCGGGAAACAGTTTTCGTGTTTTTCCACCAGACAGTCAAAGATCACCGGACCGTCATAATCGAGCATCTCCATGATCGCGTCGTCCAGATCATCGGGGTCCGAACAGATGATCCCCTTGGCCCCGAAGGCTTCGGCCAGCTTGACGAAATCGGGCAGGGATTCAGACCAGCTTTGGGAATAGCGCTCGCCGTGCAGCAGCTCTTGCCACTGGCGGACCATGCCGAGGCGTTCGTTGTTCAGGATGAACTGTTTCACCGGCAGACCGTATTGCATGGCGGTGCCCATTTCCTGCATGTTCATCAGCCAGGAGGCTTCGCCCGCAACGTTGATGACCAACGCCTCAGGATGCGCCATCTGCACGCCGATGGAGGCCGGGAAACCATAGCCCATGGTCCCCAACCCGCCAGAGGTCATCCAACGGTTCGGATCCTCGAAACCAAGGTATTGCGCGGCCCACATCTGGTGCTGGCCCACCTCGGTGGTGACATAGCGGTCACGCCCCTTGGTCAGCGCTTCAAGTCGCGAGAGCGCGTATTGGGGTTTGATGATCTTGCCCTTTTGTTCGAACTTGAGGCAGTCAACGTTGCGCCATTCCTCGATCTTCTTCCACCATTTGCCAACGGCTTCGGTGTTTGTCTTGCGGCCGCGCGATTTCCAGACCTTAAGCAGATCTTCCAGCACATGGCCCACGTCGCCGACGATAGGGATGTCCACGCGGATGATCTTGTTTATCGACGAGGGGTCGATGTCGATATGCGCTTTCTTGGATTTCGGGCTGAACATGTCGACAACGCCGGTGATCCGGTCGTCGAAGCGCGCGCCGATGTTGATCATCAGATCGCAGTCGTGCATCGCCATATTGGCCTCGTAAAGACCATGCATGCCGAGCATCCCCAACCATTTGTCACCCGACGCCGGATAGCTGCCAAGCCCCATCAAGGTGGAGGTGATGGGAAAGCCTGTCGCCTCGACCAATTCGCGCAGCAGTTGCGACGCCGCAGGGCCGGAGTTGATGACGCCGCCGCCGGTATAGAAAATCGGGCGCTTGGCGGTTTCGATGGCGGCCACCAGTTCGGTGATCTCGGTCATGTCGCCTTTGACGGGCGGCTGGTAATGCGAGGTGGACGGCTTCTTGGGCGTGTATTCCCCCGTGGCGAATTGCACGTCTTTCGGGATGTCGACCAGAACGGGGCCGGGGCGCCCGCTGGTGGCCACATGGAACGCCTCGTGCAGGACGCCGCCCAGCTTGTCGGTCTCTTTCACCAGCCAGTTGTGCTTGGTGCAGGGGCGGGTGATGCCCACGGTATCGGCCTCTTGAAACGCGTCAGAGCCGATCATGAAGGTCGGCACCTGACCTGTCAGGACCACCAGCGGAATGGAATCGAGCAAGGCATCCGTCAGGCCGGTCACCGCATTGGTGGCACCGGGGCCCGAGGTGACAAGAACAACGCCCGGTTTACCGGTCGAGCGCGCATAGCCTTCGGCGGCATGCACCGCCCCTTGTTCGTGACGCACCAGCACGTGTTTGATGCTGTTTTGTTGGAACACCTCGTCATAGATCGGTAGGACAGCGCCGCCGGGATAGCCAAATACGGTATCGACACCCTGATCAATCAGGGCTTGAACGATCATTTTCGCTCCGGTCATTTTACGTGTCATCTTGGTGCTCCGTCAGGCGGTGGTTTATCAAAAAATACGTTGCGCAAAAAAAAGCCCCCGATTTTGACGGGGGCGCATGGTGACTATTATGGTCTGCCGTTACCGGCCCATGCGCGTGTGTCTTAGAATGACGACGATATCTGTCAAAGCTAGATCTGTCATAGCCAAAGGCCCCTCATTGCGTGCATGGACATTATGAGCGCCACAAAGGGGCGTCAATGCTCTATTGTCGATAAAAGTGTCGCTGGGTGCAAAAAATCTTTTCATTTATTGCGCGAAATCCTGAATTTTCTAATTTTTGCAAAATTGGGGGCATTTCTCGGGCCGATATCAGCTAGAGTCGCACTCCGGTCCCTTGCAGCACGCCGTGTTCCATCGCATAGCGCGTCAGCCCTGCGGTGGAAGAGATGCCAAGCTTGCGTTTGATATTCTTGCGGTGGGTTTCGACGGTGCGCACAGAGATATCCAAGGTCAGCGCGACCTCTTTGTTGGATTTCCCCTGTGCCAGTTGCAACAGGATCGTCTGTTCGCGTTCGGTCAGGGATTCACGCGCGGCATCCTTGGGTTCAAGCGACCCTTGCGCGCCGGTGCACAGATACCGTTCGCCGCGCATCACCGTATCGATCGCCAGCTTGATCTCGTCCGTCGGCACATCCTTGAGGATATACCCCATAGCACCGTGGCTCAGCGCCGAAGAGATATATTCGGGGTTGTCATGCATCGACAGGATCACGATGCGGGTGTCGGGCTGGCGTTCCAGCAAAATCTCGGTCGCGGACAGCCCGCCGATCTCTGGCATGTTGAGGTCCATGAGGATCACATCAGGGTCCAGTTCCGCGACGCTCTCAATCGCGGCGCGGCCATTGGGCAGACAGCCGACCACATTGATATCGTCATAGCTTTCAAGAATGGACTGGATGCCCTCGGCGACCATCGGGTGATCGTCAACGATCATCACTTTGATCAACGCGGGCGGCTGGGTGTCTGAAAGGGTCATGGGGCAGCTTTCGGGAAGGGGCATATCAGGGCTTAGGGCAGGGCGGTTGGCGGCGGGCGCAGCATATGGGTCAGCGGGACGGTGGCGGTAATCTCGGTGCCGCCTTGGGCAGAGGTTTGCATGGTCAGCGTGCCGTCTAGCTGCTCGATCCGCTCTTGCATATTGCGCAGGCCCAACCCCCCGGCGGTGGAGCGTGTCTTGGCCAGCCCCAGCCCGTTGTCAGAGATCGACAGCGTCGCGCCCTGTCGGTGACCGCGCAGATCGACGATAACTTCGGTGGCGCGGGCGTGGCGTTCGATATTGGTCAGCGCCTCTTGCGCGATCCGGTAAAGCGCGATCTTGGCCTCGTCGTCCAAGCGGTTGCGGAATACCACGGTGTCAAAGCGGCACTGAATTCCGGTGCGCAGGGCGAATTGTTCGACCAGCGTTTTCAGCGCGGGACCAAGGCCGAGATCATCCAGAATACTGGGGCGCAGGTCGCGGCTGATGCGGCGCACTTCGGCGATGGACTGTGCAAGGCTGTCGATCCCCTTTGCCAAAGGCTCTGCCGCGCGGGCATCGCCCCTTTCCAGCCGGCGTCGCGCGTTGTCGAGCGCATAGCGCACCCCCACCAAGATCTGGCTGATGCCGTCATGCAGTTCGCGCGCCACGCGGCCGCGCTCTTCCTCTTGGGCGTCAAATACCCGCTGCGTCAGCTTTTTGAGCTTCGCATCCGCAAGCCGCCGTTCACGCAGGTTGACCAGCATGCCCGTGCCAAACACCAGCAGCAGGGCGGTCACCGTAATAACGCCGATATAGAAGAACGTACGCTGCACCCGCGCCTGCACATCGGATCGCGCCGCGGCCCCGCTGGCAAGCACGTCGTCGATGAACACACCCGTCCCAACGGCCCACTGCCAGCTGGGAAAAGAGGTGACATAGGTGATCATCTGCGCATCCTCTCCGGTAGAGGGTTTGGGCCACATATAGGTGTGATACCCGCCGCCACTACGCGCGATGCGGATCAGCTCGTCCACCACGGGCGTGCCGTCGCTGTCCGTCTCGCCGGCAAAGTTGCGGTTGATCCGGTCGGTCTGGCGCGGGCTGACAAGGGCGGTGCCGTCGTAGTCATAGACAAAGAACTGACCTTCCTCGCCATAGATCATCGCCGCGAGGATCTGCGCCACCTGCGATTTCGCCGCCCCGTCATCAGGAGAGGCGGACCCGTAGACAAAGTAGAACCCGTTGCGCGCCTGTGTCACATAATTGCGCAGCTCTACCTTCTTGGCGTCCAGCAACTGCTGCTCGAGCGTTGAAATCTCGCGGTCGGCCACCGCGCGCGCCTGCAGTGCCACGACAAAGGCAATCGCCGTCACCGCCAGCACCAGCGGCACAGAGGCGATGAGCGTCAGCTTTTGGGCGTAGGTGGGGGCGATCATGAAAGACGGGCGGCGCATGCAGCGCTGATACTGGGAAATCCACGCGAATCAAAGTGCTAGATGCAGTCACAATTCACCCGCTATACGCGTGTATGCACAACATATGGCAGGTGCGGCGGGAGATTTGCCGCATATTTGGGCGGTAAATCTGCACGCTCTACGCAGTAGTTGGTATTTTCAACCATTCGCTTTTGCGTAGAGTGAACGACACTTGAAATGACCCGCGCGCATATAATGAAGCGCGGGCACCCTCATATAACTCGGGAGGAGTATCCAATATGGACCGTCGTTCATTTCTGAAGACATCCGCGCTTGGCGGGTCTGCCGCCGCTGCATCGACACTGGCCGCACCGCTGTACGCCCAAGGCAAACGCACGCTGACCATGGTCACCGCATGGCCCCGTGGCTTTGCCGTGCTTGATGACGCCGCGACCTACCTCAACAACATGGTTAACGAGATGTCTGACGGCACGTTGACCATCGAAAAGAAAGCCCCGGGCGAGCTGGTCGGCGCGTTCGAGGTCTTTGACGCCGTTTCCTCCGGTCAGGCGGACATGTATCACGCGGCTGACTACTACTTCATCGGCCAGCACCCCGGTCTGGCGTATTTCACCGCCGTGCCTTTCGGTGCCACAGCACAAGAGCTGACCAACTGGTATCTGCACGGTGGCGGCCATGACCTGCACAACCAGATCGGTGAAATCTTCAACATGAAGATGTTCCTCGCCGGTAACTCCGGTTCGCAGTCCGGTGGCTGGTTCCGCAAGGAAATCAACTCTGCCGCGGACTTCAACGGCCTGAAATTCCGTATGCCCGGTCTGGGTGGCAAGGTGCTGGGTAAACTGGGCGCGTCTGTTCAGAACATCCCCGGTGGCGAACTGTATCAGGCGCTGTCCTCGGGCGCGCTTGACGGGCTCGAGTGGGTTGGCCCCTTCGCGGATGAGCGCGCCGGCTTCCAGGAAGTCGCCAAGATCTACTATACCGCTGGTTTCCACGAGCCAGGATCGGGCCTTACTGCATCGGTCAACCTTGATGTCTTCAACGACCTGACACCGGCGCAGCAGAAGATCATCGAATATGCATCGATGGCGACCACGCACACCGGTCTGGCCGAAACACTGGCCAACAACGGTGCCGCATTGGCACGTCTGCAGCAGCAGGGTGTGAAAACCATGCAGTTCCCCGATGATGTCTGGGATGCATTCGGTGCGGCCTCCAAAGAGGTTATGGACGAGAACATGGACGACTCCCTGTTCGCCGACATCCGCAACAGCTTTGAATCCTCGCTGTCCGCATCGGCTGAATGGCTGTCCAAATCCGACGCCTACTATGTCGAACAGCGCCAGCGCGTTCTGGGCAAAATGTAAGCCATCCCCACGGGATGACAGGGGGGCTGCCTTTGGGCGGCCCCACACGCGACTTTGCGATCCGGAAAACGGGCGCGCAAAGCGAGGATAATTTTCGCACCAAGCCCACACTGAAACCGGGCGGGCGAAGGGGGGATATCAATGGCAGAAGATGCAGTATGCGCTGGATTTTTCCGCGCGGCGGAAGGGGCCAAGATCAGCTGCTTGGACCAGTTCCAAGAGGGCAACCTGATCAGCTTCATTCTGGGCAACCTACTTGAAGCGTTCTACAATTTCTTTGCAGCGGTGCTGAACCCGTCCATGTGGCTGGACTGGTCCAACAGCGAAGCCTTGATGCGGTTTATCTATTACGGTGCCTCGGTAGAGCTGTTCTTTGTCTTGCTCGTCGGACTGCTGATTGTCACGGCTGTCGGCATCTGGAAACGCAGCTTTATGTGGGGCTGTGTGCGCGGGCTTGAAGGCTTCGCCAATGTCACCGGGCGTTTCTTTGCCTGGGCCGGGCTTTTGATGGTGCTGCAACAGATCATCATCGTCTTCATGCAACGTATTTTCACCCGGCCCGATATCTCTATCGGCTTTGGTATTCCGCTGCAGTTCGACATCAGCTGGTTTGCGGAAGAGTTGAAGCTTTTCAATGCTTTGGTCGTCTGTCTTTGTGTGTCCTACACCTTTGTACAAGGCGGGCATGTGCGCGTTGACCTCTTCTATGCCGGCGCAAAATTCCGTACCAAGCGCGTGATCGACATGTTCGGTGCGCTGTTCTTCATGATCCCCTTCGCGATTGTCACATGGCTTTATGGCTGGTTCTTCCTGTGGCGCCATCTGGTGACACCGAACCCATCGGCCTCTGACCGGTTGGAGCTGCTGCTACGCAAGGCGCGCTTGCTCAAGTGGAACGTGGAAACCATCGGCTTTTCGCCCAACGGGTTCAACGGCTACTTCTTGTTCAAGATCCTGCTGTGCGCCTTCTGCGCAATGGTGATCTTGCAAGCAATATCAGTGTTTTATCGCGCTTTGTTAGAGTTCCGTGAAGGGCCTGAAAGCGAAGATAAATATCTCGACCGCGATACGTTGGGCGAGGGCGAAGAAGCCTATGAGGGCACACATTAATTCAAGGGGCGTCCCATGCTATTTGGTCTCGACGGGGTCGAAATTGGCCTGATCATTGTTTTTGCCTGCCTCTTTGGCGGCATCCTGTCCGGTTTCCCGGTGGCCTTTGCCATCGGCGGTGCTGGCATCATCTCTTTCGGTATCATCGCCGCACTCGATAGTGCGGGTCTGATGGTGCATCAGGCGATTGACCAATCGTCGCAAGCCTATCGCGATCTGGTGAACTCGGGCGTTCCCAATGACGCGGTATCGAAATTCCGCTATCCAGATTTGCCGCTGATCGGTGAATCTGTCTTCCCCCAAGGCTGGGAAGTCGCGCTGGACCGGAACGTCAGCTTTATCGTGAACCGTATGAACGAACGCGTTCTGGCGGGGCAGTCGATCGAGACGTTGCTGGCGGTTCTGATGTTCGTTCTGATGGGCATCACGCTTGAACGCTCCAAGATCGCGAACGACTTGTTGACCACGATGGCGCGCGTCTTCGGCCCGCTGCCCGGCGGTTTGGCGGTATCGATTGTGGTTGTGGGCGCGTTTCTTGCGGCCTCCACCGGGATCGTGGGTGCGACGGTTGTAACCATGGGGCTGCTGGCGCTGCCGACCATGTTGCGCAACAACTATTCGCCTGAAATTGCGACAGGTGTCATCGCAGCCTCCGGTACTTTGGGCCAGATCATTCCGCCGTCCATCGTTATCGTCCTTCTGGGCACATTGGCGGGCGATCTATACTCCGCCGCCCAGGAAGCGCGTGCCACCGCCGTAGGCTGTACCGATGCGCTGACCTACTTGGGCCAGCCCGCGGTTGTGTCTGTGGGGACGCTGTTCCAGGCCGCGTTGCTGCCGGGGATCATGCTGGCGTTGCTTTATGCGCTTTACGCCTTTGTTTATGCGCTGCTGAACCCTGAAAAGGCTCCCGCCGTGCCGATGGGGGCGACCAATGCCGAACCCATCACGCGGGGCGAAGGCTTTACCTGGTTCCTTGGCATGCCAGCCCTGCTGATCGTGGGCACGATTGTTCTGGGCAACCTTGGCATCGTGGGCAGCCAGTCGACTGTCGTGTCCAGCTTTAGCGACATCGGGCAGGGCGCCAGCCTGCGTACCAACGTCGGCGAGGCCTGTCAGGCCGCGATGATCGAACTGCATGGGCAAAGCGCATGGGATCAAGCGGTAACCGAGCAAGCCGCGATCGAGGCGGCGGGCGGTCAACAGGCCAGCGAAAAGCTGACCGAAGAAGCGCTGGCCGCCAAGCAGGCTGAAAAGATCGCCAATGCCGCCCCCATCGGGACCGGTGTTGCGATCATCCTGATCCTGCTGGCGCTGGTCATGACCACCGGTCGCGGTGTCGCACCATCGGCGGACAAACGGCCGCTGATCATCGGTGGCATCGGTCTGGTGCTGACACTGCTGGTCGATATCCTGCTGGTCGGTCCGGCTACGTCCTCGGGCGCGATGGTGCTGCTGATGGCGCTGCCTTTCGTGGCTGTCATGTATGGCGTGGTCTATGCGCTGAAGCTTTGCGCCGGTAACGAGCTGATCCGCGTGGTCTTCCCGCCGCTGGTCCTGATCGTTGCGGTACTGGGGTCGATCCTTGGCGGGATCACCAACCCGACGCCCGCTGCGGCCTTGGGGGCAGGTGGCGCGATCATGCTGGCCGCCTATCGCAAGCTCAAGGATATGGACCGGTCGCCCAAGGTGATCATCTGGTCCACCCTGGCCATCCTGATCGCGATCCTTGTCGGCGTGAACTTTGACCTGCGCATCAACCAAGAGGGCGTGAGCGTGGAAAGCTGGTTTGCCTTCTTCGTCGCCTATGGCGCGTATCTATACGCGGTGTTCGGTCTGCTGTTCTCGTGCTGGATCCTCTATACCTCGGGCGTGCTGAGCCCCGTGGTCCGCGAGACGGCCAAGGTGACCTCAATGGTGTTTACCATCCTGATCGGGTCGCAGTTGCTGAACCTTGTGGTGATCTCCTTTGGTGGCGAGCACTACATCCAGCAGTGGCTGAAAAGCTTCGACAACGAGCTGACGGTCTTCCTGATCGTGATGCTGGTGCTCTTTGTGCTGGGCTTCGTGCTCGACTTCCTCGAGATCATCTACATCGTGATCCCGATTGTCGGGCCGGTGATCTACGGCGGCACCTTCGACCCGAAGTGGGTGACGATCATGATTGCGGTGAACCTGCAAACCTCGTTCCTGACACCGCCCTTCGGCTTCGCGCTCTTCTACCTGCGCGGCGTAGCCCCCGCGAGCGTCACCACTTCGCATATCTATCGCGGGATCATTCCTTTCGTCTTGATCCAGGTCGGAGCACTGGCGCTGTTGTGGATGTTCCCGGTCATCGTGACCATCGTGCCGGACCTGATCCCCAATTGATCTGGGGTCAGGCCACCACAAAAACAAAAGGCACCCTGCGGGGTGCCTTTTTCGTTTCAGCGGGCGACAGCGGCTCAATGTGCCGCAGCGCCACGGTTTACCCTTTGGTCGGGCTCAGATCGGGGAGGGCGATATTGGCCACCTGTTCGGCAATCGGGTCGGTGTTCAGCGGATGCTGTTCGGGTTCGAAATCATCGGGGTTGCGCATCTTCTGCCACGCGCCGCCCATATAGACCTCAAGCCCCGAGAACTTGGCCTTATAGCCCATCTTGGGGCTGCCGGGCACCCAATAGCCCAGATATACATAAGGCAGACCCGCCGCACGGGCGATTTCGATGTGGTCAAGGATGATGTAATTGCCCAACCCGTCACGGGGCCGGTCAGGGCTGTAGAACGAATAGACCATGCTCACCCCGTCATCGAGCACATCTGTCAGGCAGACGCCAATCAGCTCGCGGGTTTGGGTATCGGTATATTCGATCACACGGCTGCGGATCGGGGTTTCCTCGATCATCGCGGCGAATTCGAAGACATCCATATCGGCCATGCCACCGTCCGCATGGCGGCTGTCAAGATAGGTGCGGAAGAGGTCGTATTGCTCTTCCGTGGCCCAAGGCGAAGTCGCCCGCCGCGTCAGCCCCGCGTTGCGCTTGATCGTGCGCTTCTGGCTTTTGCTGGGGGTGAAGTCGGCTACGTTGATGCGCGCCGACAGACAGGCCGCGCAATCCGTGCAAGACGGGCGATACAGTACATTCTGCGACCGCCGGAAGCCTTGCCCCGACAGGCTGTTATTCAGCTTGGTCGCAGAGTCGCCTTGCAGCGCGGTGAACAGTTTACGTTCCATCCGGCCGTCCAGATACGGGCAGGGCTGGGGCGCAGTCACATAGAACTGCGGAGCGATGGGAAGTGTATGGCGCATGAAAATCCGTTGTTGTTCGGAGGAAATTCTAACAACTGGTCCAAAGCGCGCCAAGCACAAGTTTGGGTCAGTTCACGCTTTCGACACGACGGTTCAGCGGGACTGTGCCGAGGATCACGTCGCTCAGGCTCTGATGGCGCGAGGTGGCGCAGATCAGAATGATCGAAATCACCTGCAAAGGCATCATGGCAACGCTGACCGTATAGCCCGAAGTATGCAAGAACGCCGAGGCCAGATCCAGCGGTTCATCGCGCGCCGTGCGCAATTCCATGCCGAACAGGCGCATGCCCCAAGTGGCCGACCCGCTGGCAAGCGTCGCCACACGATAGGTAAAGCCCACCATCAGCATCAGCAGCGGGAAAAAGAACAGGCCGGTGAAGGCGGTGAACGGCAGGATCAACACGCTGGCGATCAGCACCAACAGGGCGTCCACAACCCAAGCCATGAACCGCTTGGTCGGAATACCGCTATAGAATTCAGGCTGGTCGAATGGATCGGGGGTGGTGGGGGTCATCATGTCCTGTCCCTTGAGAAAATCGCCCCCCCCCGCCAAGGCGGAGGGGGTGTTGATTGAACGCGCAGGCTTTAGGCCTATTGCGCATCATCGTCGTTTTTGGAGCCTTCGGCCATGAACTGGTCGAACTCTGCCTTGTCCTTGGCGTCGCGCAGACGGCTCAGGAAGGCTTCAAAATTGGTTTGCTCTTCCTCCAGACGGGCCAGGGTGTCGGCCTTATAGGCATCAAAGGCGGCGTTTCCGGTTGAACGTCCGGTGATAGACCCACGGCGGGCGCGTTTGCTGCAAGACGAAGATTTAAACATGCGTTTGCTCCAGATCATATAGGCAAGAAGGGCAAGGCCAAGCGGCCAGAAAAGAATGAAACCGACAACCATGGCGGCGATCCAGGCACCTTTGCCCTTGTCGTCAAGAAAGTCCTCGGTACGGCCCAGCCAACTGCGTTGTGCGGTGTAGGTGGGTGCATAGGTCTGTGTCATCAAGTTCCCTTTCGGTCAGAGTGTGGTGGCCCTGAACGCTGCGGGCCGGTGCGGTGGCGGGCAATGTAAATGCCTTTCACATCACAATAGATCGGAGCGCGCCCTAAGGTTTGCAAGGGATAATGTAAATCTTTTTTACATTATTTGGATTTGCACGTGTTTGGTGGGGGTTAGCAGGTGCCACGGTGCCATTGACGACGGGCATAGAACCAGCGAATGCTTGGCGTATGAGAACACTTGCCAGTCAGACCACCCGCTGTCCCCGCATCTTTACGGCCGATCAGGCGCAGGATGCGCGCGCGCTCTTTCCCGATGCGTCGCCCGAAATTGCCGCGCTTGTGGCGGGGGCGGGATCGACGTCGCCCTATCTTCTGGGGTTGATGCAAAAGGAAACCGACTGGTGTCATGCGGCCTTCGATGATCCCGCAGGGGCGGTGCAGCAGGTGATCGACAGCGCGGGCGCGGTGCCTCCGGACCAGTTGTCCAGTCATCTACGGCAAGGCAAGCGGCGCGTGGCGCTGATGACGGGGCTGGCTGATCTGGCGGGGGCTTGGTCGCTGGAGGAGGTGACCGGCGCGCTGACCGATTTCGCCGACGCCGCCGCCCAAGCCGCGCTGACCGCAGGGCTGAAAGCGCAGATCAAACGTGGAAAGCTGCCCGGCATGTCGGAAGAGGACGCCGACAGCGGCGCAGGCATGGTCGTGCTGGCTATGGGCAAGATGGGCGCGCGCGAGCTGAATTATTCGTCCGATATCGATCTGATCTGCCTGTTCGACGAAACGCGCTTTGACGCCAGCGATTTTCACGACGCCCGCACCGCCTTTGTCCGCGCCACCCGCGCGATGAGCGGGACGCTCAATGATCTCACGGGCGAGGGCTATGTCTTTCGCACAGACCTGCGGCTGCGGCCTGATTCCGGTGTGACGCCCGTGTGCATCGCGATGGAAGCGGCAGAACGGTATTACGAAAGTCTGGGTCGCACATGGGAGCGTGCCGCCTATATCAAGGCACGCCCTGCGGCGGGCGATCTGGCGGCGGGTGATCAGTTCCTTTCGGTGCTGCGACCCTTCGTCTGGCGCAAGCATCTGGATTTTGCCGCGATTCAGGACGCCCATGACATGCGCCTTGCGATCCGCGAGCACAAAGGGTTGGGGGGCAGTGTCTCGCTTTCGGGGCACAATATGAAGCTGGGACGCGGCGGTATCCGCGAGATTGAATTTTTCACCCAGACCCGTCAGTTGATCGCCGGTGGGCGCGACGCTGATCTGCGCGTGCGCGGCACCTGCGACGGCATGGCCGTGCTGGCGGAAAAGGAATGGATCCCCTCAGAAGTGGCCGAGACGCTGTGCGATCACTACCGCGCGCATCGCACCGTGGAACACCGCGTCCAGATGATCCGTGACGCCCAGACCCATACATTGCCCCAAACGGAAGAGGGGTTCGACCGGCTGGCCGCGATGATGGATATGGATGTCCCCGCGCTGCGCAGTGACCTTGAACGGCGGCTGGATGAGGTTCACCAACTGACCGAAGGGTTCTTTGCGGGCTCGACCTCACGCCCTGAAGCGGCTGCCGCGCCCGAGGAACATGTCTTTGACGCCGCGATTGTGGACCGTTGGCTGAACTACCCCGCCTTGCGTAGCGCCCGGGGGGCGGAGCTATTTGCAGAGCTGAAACCCGGATTGCTGGCGCGTCTCGCACGGGCCACCAAACCGGACGAGGCATTGCTGGCCTTTGACGGCTTTCTTGGTGGGCTGCCCGCGGGGGTGCAGTTGTTTTCTTTGTTGAAGATCAACCCGCAACTCTCTGATTTGCTTGTTGATATCGTCAGCGCGTCACCTGCGCTCGCTGCCTATCTGTCGCGTAATGCGCAGGTGTTCGACGCGGTGATAGGTGGGGATTTCTTCAGCGAATGGCCGGCAGAAGACGCTTTGGTCGACAGTCTGACAGAGGTGCTGGAGGCCGAAGAGGATTATGAGGCGCGGCTGGATACCTGTCGTCGATGGGCCAAGGAATGGCATTTCCGTATCGGGGTGCATCACCTGCGTGGGCTGATTGATGCCGCGACGGTGGGGGCGCAATATGCCGATCTGGCGCGGGCGGTGTTGCGCGGGCTCTGGCCGGTGGTGATCGACGAATTCTCGCGCCGCCACGGGCCGCCGCCCGGGCGCGGCGCGGTGCTGGTCGGGATGGGGTCACTTGGCGCGCGCCGCCTGACCGCTGCCTCTGATCTGGATATGATTGTGGTTTACGATTCCGCTGGCGTCGAAAGCTCTGACGGCAAGCGCCCGCTGGCGTCGCGGCTGTATTATGCGCGGTTGACGCAGGCGATGATCACCGCGATGACCGCGCGGATGGCCCAAGGCAAGCTCTACGAAGTGGACATGCGCTTGCGCCCGTCGGGGACGCAGGGGCCGGTCGCGACCAGTTTAGCGAGTTTTGAAAGCTATCAGATGGGGCAGGCCTGGGTGTGGGAGCATCTGGCCCTGACCCGCGCCGATTGTGTGACCGGCCCCGATGATCTGATGCAGGATGTGGCGCGCCTGTGCGACAAGGTGCTCGCCCGTTCGCGCGACCGTGCCGATACCCTGCACGAGGTCGCGGCGATGCGCGCACGTCTGGCAACGGCCAAGGCGGCGGGCGGCATCTGGGATGCCAAGAACGGGCCGGGGCGCTTGCAGGATATCGAATTGCTGGCGCAGGCCGGGGCCTTGCTGGCGGGCACCACGGCGCGGGATATCACCTCTGCGCTTGGGGATGCGGAGGCGCAGAACGTCATCACCGCCGATCAGGCAGAGGTGCTGCGTCGCGTCTACCGCACCTGTTGGGCGCTGCAATCCGCGACGCGGTTGCTGTCATCCTCTGTCCTGCGCGAGGATTCTCTGGGGCAGGCGGGTTTGCGGTTTCTATGCCGCTCCCTCGATGTGGACACGCCCGAAGAACTGCACGCGCATCTCGCGCAAAGCTACGATCAGGCTGCGACGATCATCGCCGATGCATTGGCGGCTTATGTGGACAAAGCGAACGGGGGCGCGACATGAGCAAAGGGGACCCCAACGATCCCAAAGGGCTGATCTTTGAATCCTACCGCATAGAGGGGATCACCCAGGCGGAGTGTCGGTCAATCTTTCTGGATTGGGCGCTCAGCCTGCCAGCGGAAGCGGATACCAAAGCCGCCCTGCGCGCCTTGTTGAACAGCGTGGCAGCAGAGAACCAAGACCATCCCATGACCCAAGTGATGCAAGAGGGGTTGATCGACATGGCCACGCCCCGGCGGCGCGGCGGCTGGCGCACCCGACCGCGCAGCTAGACAGGCCGACATTAAGGCGCAAACGTGCCGAAATACCCTAATGATGCCTTAGGTTTTGAACATTATTGCCCCATTCCTGCCTTAATTGAGCAGCATTACCGTTACATGGCTGCACAATCCGTATCGTCAGCAGCTTTTGGAGGGGTAAATGAAACATCATAAACTGTTGATCGCTTTGGCCTGTGCCGCTGCCGTGTCCGGTTGTGCACCGGCGGATATTGCCAGCCGGAATGCGATGTATGACACATCCTCGACCCGCATGTCCTTGCTGGACAATCTGAACGCCTACCAGCCCGATACGTTGCTGGACGCGGTGCATATCCAGCACACCAACGTCTCTGTGCCCGATCACCTGCGGGTCGCACAAGCGCCAAGCCTGCTGCAATCGGCCGACATCGTCTGGCATGGCGAAGCAGACACGGACCGCCGCGATCAGGTGCGCGCGATCTTCGAGGCCGCGATCCGCCAGGGGGCAGTGACCGCCTATGGTCCCGTGCCCGCCGCGCTGGAGGTCGAGGTCTTGCGGTTCTACAACCCCGCCTCTGAAGCCCCGTCGGCAGAGTTTATCCTGACCGTTGTCGATGCCCGCAATGGCAACCCGCTGGCCGAGCCCCGTCAGGTCGCGGTAGAGCTGAGCAGCTTTGCGCCCCCCGTCGCAGAGGCGCAGCCGGACAATGCGGTGATGATCCATGATCTGGCCCGTGCGATCGAACAGCAGCTCGCCACACCGGGCAGCTATAAACGCACGAAGCTTGCCGCCTATTAAGGCAGCAAGCGAACTCTGCGCTTCCCCAAACGCGCGGAACCGACTAATGGGGGCGGTATGACAACGCCCCTTTCCCCTCCCGCTTCGACCGACCCTTCCGATTTGCCTGTGGTGCGCCTGCTGCCCAAGGCGAATGCCCGCGCCATCCGGCACGGGTTTCCTTGGGTTTATGCCAACGAAATGGTCACCGACCGACGCACCAAGGCGCTTGCGCCCGGCAGTCTCGCGCTGCTGGAAGACAGTGCCCGTCAGGTGATGGGGGTGGTCGCGGTGAACCCGGCCTCCAAGATCTTCTGCCGGATGCTGGACCAGAACGCGCAAGCCGTGGTGAACCAGAACTGGTTCGAGGCCCATATCAACCGCGCCGTGCAACTGCGTGACCAGATGTATGACGCGCCCTATTACCGGTTGATCCACGCCGAAGCCGATGGGTTGCCCGGTGTGGTGATCGACCGCTTTGGCGATACGGCCGTCATTCAGGCCAACGCCGCATGGGCCGATGTGCATATCGATGCGCTGACAGCAGCGCTGGTGGAACAAACCGGCGTGCGCCACGTGCTCAAGAACGCGTCGGGCCGGACTCGCAGTCTTGAAGGGCTGGATGACGTAAGCGGTGTGCTGCAGGGCGAGGCTCCAAGCGCGCCTGTGCAAGTGCCGATGAACGGCGCGATCTATATGGCTGACCTCACCGGCGGCCAGAAAACCGGCCTGTTCTACGACCAACGCCCCAACCACGCCTTCGCGGCGAACCTGACCAAAGGCAAACGCGTGCTGGATGTCTTCGCCCATGTTGGGGGGTTCTCACTCGCCGCGCTGGCACATGGCGCGTCTTCTGCGGTTGCGGTCGACGGATCGGCACCCGCGCTTGAGCTGGCGCAGCAGGGCGCGGAGGCTATGGGCGTCACGGACCGCTTTGCCACGCGCCAGGGCGATGCCTTTGACATCCTGACAGCACTGCGGGCCGAGGGCGAAGAGTTCGACGTGGTGATCTGCGATCCGCCCGCCTTTGCCCCCGGTAAACCCGCGCTTGAAGCCGGTCTGCGCGCCTATGAACGTGTGGCGCGTCTGGCGGCGCAACTGGTGGCCGAAAACGGCGTGCTGGGTCTGTGTTCCTGTTCCCATGCGGCGGATCTGACGCAGTTCCGCACCGCATCTGTGCGCGGTATCGGTCGTGCGGGACGGCGCGCGGCGCTGCTGCATACCGGTTTCGCCGGACCTGACCACCCGCAGCTGCCGCAACTGGCCGAGACGGGATACCTCAAGTCGTTGTTTTTCCGCCTGTAATGGCGGTGCGCATCCTGATTGACGCCTGCGTGCTCTATCCCACCGTCATGCGCGAGATGGTGATGGGCGCGGCGCGGGCGGGGGTGTTTGAACCGCTGTGGTCCGCGCGTCTGTTGGAAGAATGGGCGCGCGCCGCGATCAAGCTTGGCCCCGAGGGCGAGGCACAGGCACGCGCAGAGATTGCCTTGCTGCGCGCCGCCTGGCCCAAGGCGGAAGTGCCCCCGAGCCCCGGTGTGGCGGCACGGCTGTACCTGCCGGATGAGAACGACGTGCACGTGCTCGCCGCCGCGATCACCGGCCATGCCGATATTATCATGACACTGAATGCCAAGGATTTTCCCCGTGGCACGCTGGCTGAGGAGGGGTTGGCGCGGGTCGATCCCGACAGCTATCTACACGGCGTCTGGCTGGCGCGGCCTGAGGTGATGGAAGCTGTAGCCGCCCATGTTCTGGAAGAGGCACGCCGTCTGTCAGGCCACCCGTGGGAGATGCGACCGTTGCTGAAGAAAGCACGGCTGCCGCGGCTGGCAAAGGCGCTTGGTTAACGGTCCCAGGCGGTTTGCAGCGCAGTAAGAGCGCCGATCCTGTCTGCGGTCTTCGGGTGGCTCAGCAGCCAGGCGGGGGCGGTGCCGTGGTTGCTTTGGGTCAGCGCCTCCAGCTTCTCGAACAAGGAAATCTGTGGCGCGATGCCGATACCCGCTTTGGTCAGCAGGGCGGCGGCATAGGCGTCTGCCTCGTATTCATCGCTGCGCGACAGGCGCGCGGCCAGGAGCGTGGCCAGCATATTGGCGATCCAGATGCCGACACCGGGGAGGATACGCCCCAAGATCATCCCAAGCGCCGCGCGCATGGCATTCTGCCCAGAAAAATCGATCATCCGTCGCCGTGAATGCCCCAAGGCCACATGGCCGAGCTCATGTGCAATCACGCTCGCGAGCTCCTCGGCGGTGACGGCGCCGGATTTGAATTTCTCGTAAAAACCGCGGGTAATAAAGATCCGCCCATCGGGGGCGGCAAGACCATTGACGGGGGCGACTTCGTAGATATGGACCTTGATCCGCGGCAGATCGAGGGCGCTGGCCAGTTTCGAGGTCATCTCGCGCAGGGCAGGGTCGAGCAGTTCTGTCGATTTTTCATCCAGTTCCTTCGCGGTGCGCCAAGCGGAAAAGCGATACATGGCAAGCCCGTAGAGCACGGCGAGAAGTATGGGGAGGATGCGGATCATGCACCCAATATGGACGCAGGTACGCGGGGTGCAAGGGTGGAATGAGTATTTGGGAAAAGGGTGAAGGGGTCGTGGTAGGGGCCGCGAGCGGGCGCGGCCCCTGGGGTAGGGTCAGGACAGTTTTGCGTCCATCGTGATTTCGGCAGTCATCAGTTTGGAGATGGGGCAATTCTCCTTGGCGGTTTTAGTCGCCTCTTCGAACTGCTCTTGTGTGGCGTTGGGGATGACACACGCCACATCAAGGTGGATCTTCGGCACATGGAAGCCGCCGTCTTTTTGTTCAAGGAAGACCGTGGCCTTGGTTTCGATGCTATCGGCGACCAGATCGTAGTCTTCAAGGATCATCGACAGCGCCATTGAAAAACAGGACGCATGGGCCGCGCCGATCAGCTCTTCGGGGTTGGTGCCGTCTTTGCCTTCGAAACGGGTGTTAAATCCGTAGGGTTGGTCACTGATCACGCCGGTCTGGGTGGAGACATGGCCTTTGCCCTCTTTGAGGTTGCCTGTCCATTTTGCGGAGCCTGATTTCTTGATCATGGGAATTCCTTTCACCATTTGGGTTCATGGTGAAAACGCGGGGGCGCGGTGGAATGTTCCGATCTGTGGTGGGGTGGCGGCTGATTACCGGGTCAGGGTCTTCATCCCGCGGCTCAGCCCTTCGAGGGTCATGGGCACCATTGCCTCTGCGCCAAAGATTTCCTGCACCATTTTGATGGATTGTGTGTAGGGCCAGTATTTCTCGGGGATCGGGTTGATCCAGAGGTTGCTGTTCCATTGTTCGCGCGCCCGAGAGAGCCAGACCGATCCGGCCTCGGCGTTCCAGTGTTCATTGGCGCCACCGGGGTAGGCGATTTCGTAAGGGGACATGGACGCGTCGCCCACAAAGATGCATTTGTAATCCGGCCCGTAGGTGCGCAGCACTTCCATCGTGTCCAGCTGTTCTGTCCAGCGGCGGCGGTTGTCGCGCCAGACGCCTTCATACAGGCAGTTGTGGAAGTAGAAGTGTTCGAGGTGTTTGAATTCGGACTTGGCGGCGCTGAACAATTCTTCGACAGTTTTGATATGCGGGTCCATAGAGCCACCCACATCCAAGAACAGCAGCACCTTGACCGCGTTGCGCCGCTCGGGGCGGGTTTTGACATCGAGGTAGCCATGTTCAGCCGTCGCACGGATGGTGCCGCCCAGATCAAATTCGTCATTGGCGCCGTCGCGGGCCCACCGGCGCAGACGTTTGAGCGCGACCTTGATGTTGCGGGTGCCCAGTTCGACCGTGTCGTCGAGGTTCTTGAATTCGCGTTTGTCCCAGACCTTGACCGCGCGCTGGTGGCGCGATTCATTCTGGCCGATGCGCACGCCTTCGGGGTTGTAGCCATAGGCCCCGAAAGGCGAGGTGCCTGCGGTGCCGACCCATTTATTGCCCCCCTGATGGCGGCCTTTCTGTTCCTCGAGCCGTTTGCGCAGCGTCTCCATCAGCTTGTCAAAACCGCCCGCGGCCTCGATCTCGGCCTTTTCCTCGGGGGTGAGGTGCTTTTCAGCCATTTTTTCCAGCCACTCGTGCGGGATGTCCACGGCCTCCATCACATCGTCGAGGCTGATGTTTTCGAGGCCCGAGAAGGCAGCCGCAAAGGCGCGGTCGAACTTGTCGATGTTGCGTTCGTCTTTGACCATGCTGGTGCGCGCGAGATAGTAGAAGGCATCGACATCATAGGTCGCGAGCCCGGCTGCCATCCCGTCGAGAAAGGCGAGAAACTCGCGCATGGACACCGGCACCTTGTGTTGGCGCAGTTGGTCAAAGAACGGCAGAAACATGAATTACGCTCCGGTTAGGACTCGGTCCAGAACGACTGTAAGGATCATGCCGACGATGATAAAGGCCATCGCAAACCCGGCCGCATATTGTGCGATATCCTTGCGGTTGCCGTTGCGTTTTCGGGCGGTCAGCCCCCCGATAACAGCGCCGATCACGGCGAGAAGTATGACGATCATTTTAACCCGTTTCGCTAGTTATTTGAGCGGGTTAAGAGACGCGATCTCGCGCATTTTGGCCCGCACAGCCCAGTCAGAGCCAAATCCGTACCGTGCCCAGCCCAAACTGTCCAGTCTGACGGCCTGTGCCTCGGCCGCGCGGTTTTCAAGCTCGAGCGCTTCGGCACGCAGCAACAGCAGGGTGCTGAGCAGGGCGGCGTTCTCGCGTCGGCGTGCGGTGTCGATATGCGGCGCGATCAGACGTAGCGCTTCGGCACCCTGACCCTTGGAGACCGAATAAGCCCCCAGTTGCGTCGCCACATAGGCGCGGTGCAGATCGGTGCCGGGGGTGCGGGCGTAGAAGAGGTCGGACATCTTGTATTGTTCATGCGCGGCTTCGGCATCACCCGATTGCAACGCGCGTCCCATGGCGTAATGGGCAAACGCGCGGCGGTGATCCTGCCAGCCTAGGCTTTGTGCGATCTTGATAGCGCTATAGGCCGCGTCTTGGCGTTGCCCGCTGGAGCGTCCGGGCCCGAGCGCGCCCTGAACGGCGGCATTCCAGGCGCGGGGGGTGCGGGTCAGGAAGCGTGCTTTGGTCGATGTGCCGCCCGGATTGATCCGTGCCAGAATACCCGGCAGGGCGTTTGCCACTTGGCCCCGTGTCATGCCCGACCGCAGCGCCGGATCGTAGTAGGCGCGCAGGATCATCATATCAAATCCGGTCAGCACCGTATGCACGTTGTCATCGTTAAAGACGGAATCCGGCAGGCGGTAGAGATCGTTGAGCGGACCAAGCGCTTGGGCCAGTTCTTCGTGCAGACAATCGCGGACCTCTTGCGGGCTGGCGTCATTCGGGATGAAGATCGACACGCGGCTGCGGGTTTTCAGCAAGGACCAGTTGGTCTGCGCGGTGCGGCGGACTTTCTTGTATTCATCAAGGCTGCTGACATTCGGGGCCACAAAACATGCGGCCTGGGGTAGCACCTTGCTGATGGTGCGACGGCTGACAGCTTCGACGGTGATATTGGCATTCGGGCCGCTGGTGGGGCTGATGTCGATGCGGGCCTCCTGCCGCAAGCGATTGAGCAGCGCGGTCAGATCGGGGCCAAGGGTCGGAGGCGGCGCACCGATGACGCGCACGGTGACCGGACCTTCGAAACGGGTGAAAACGGGGAGCTCCTTGCCGCTTTCCATGCGGAACGACAGTTCGATAAAATCGAGGCTGAGGTCGTTGTTGGAGCGCGGTGCCGGCAGCGATTGATGCACGGTGAACCGTTTCATCGCGGGCAAAGAAGAGGTTGAGGCGGGTTCCATCGCGGCGCGGGTCACCACACCGGGATGCGAGGCCGGAACGCAGGCGCTGATCGCCAGCATCAAGGGCAGCAAAAGGTATTTCTTCATGGATGCGACCCCGTTGTGGCAGGTGCAGGGACCGCGAGGACAACTTTAACAGTCTCCAACACGCGGCGCACGAACGGAGCAAAAATCATATCCATCATCTACCTGACTGCCCTTTTGAGCTGATTACAGGTGTTTTTCGCCCGCCATCCAGACCATTCTAGGGAGCAACCATGTCAAAACAGAGAAAAATGTTAACAAATAAGGCAGGCTTATGACCATCGTTGCTTAGACGTCACAAATAGGACGGGCGCGTTTGCTGCCTTGAAATAACGCGCGAGCGGTTGGATATTCGCTTTATGCGGGATCAGGGCGCGGCGCACCGCGCCCCTTTGGGGTCACTTTTGCGCGCGTGCCATGAAGGCAAGCCGTTCGAACAGATGCACGTCCTGTTCGTTTTTCAGCAGCGCACCGTGCAACTTTGGCAGGGCGGACTTGCCGTCTTTTTTCAGATCGGCGGCATCCATATCTTCGGCCAGCAACAGCTTGAGCCAATCCAGCACTTCCGACGTGGATGGTTTTTTCTTCAGCCCTTGCTGTTCGCGGATTTCGTAGAATTGGGTCAGCGCCGTGGTCAACAGGGCTTCCTTGATGCCGGGGTGGTGGACCTCGACGATCTTGCGCAGTGTGTCCATCTCGGGGAACTGGATGTAGTGGAAGAAGCAACGGCGCAAAAAGGCGTCGGGCAGCTCTTTTTCATTGTTCGAGGTGATGATGACGATGGGGCGGTTTTCGGCTTTGATCGTCTCGCCGGTCTCGTAGACGAAGAATTCCATCTTATCGAGCTCTTGCAAAAGATCGTTGGGAAATTCGATGTCGGCCTTGTCGATCTCGTCGATCAGCAACACGGTTTTGCCTTCGGCCTCAAACGCCTGCCACAGTTTGCCCTTGCGGATGTAGTTTTTGACATCATGCACACGCTCTTCGCCAAGCTGGCTGTCGCGCAGGCGGCTGACGGCGTCATATTCGTATAGGCCCTGTTGCGCACGGGTGGTCGATTTGATGTTCCATTCGATCATGGGCAGGCCAAGGGCGGCTGACACTTGTCGGGCCAGTTCCGTTTTACCTGTGCCGGGCTCACCTTTTACAAGCAGAGGTCGTTCCAGCGTTACAGCCGCATTCACCGCAATCGTGAGGTCATCTGTGGCGACGTAATCTTGAGTACCTTGGAATTTCATCTTGTTTTCAACCTTCTTCAACGCGCTATTCTTGGTCCTTAAACCAACAAACATAAGCATTGTGTAGTGACAATCCGCTAACGCTGCGTTAGATGCACGCCACGGGAGTGATGTCGGGAGACGCGCCTTCATGACAGGATTTAAGACCGCGATGGGGAATGATATGAAGCAGGAAGTTTTTTTGGCGGATGGTTATACACCTGCCGAAGACGAGCCGTTCATGAATGATCGGCAAGTCGAATACTTCAGACGCAAACTATTGAACTGGAAAGCCGAGCTGCTGGCGGGAAGCCGGGACACGATCGAGGGCTTGCAAGACGGGACACGCAACATCCCCGATGTGAACGATCGCGCCTCCGAGGAAACGGATCGCGCGCTGGAATTGCGCACACGGGACCGCGCCCGCAAGCTGGTCAGCAAGATCGACGGGGCGCTGCGCCGCATCGATGAGGGTGAATTCGGCTACTGCTCTGTCACCGGAGAGCCGATTTCGCTGAAACGTCTGGATGCGCGTCCAATCGCCACGATGAGCCTTGAGGCGCAAGAGCGTCACGAGCGCCGCGAGAAAGTCCACCGCGACGATTGATCGTCCGGTAACGGGCTGCAAATGACTGCATTTGCGCGAGAACGATAATGAAAGCGCCGCGGTGAGAGCCCGGCGCTTTTGTGTATGAAGCTGGCAAGACAGGCTAAAGCGAAATGGGCATCAGCAACGCAATCGTTATTGGTGGGGGTATCGGCGGCTTGGCCGCCGCAGCGGCTTTGTCGCGCCGCGGCATGGCTGTCACGCTGCTGGAGCAAGCTCCAGCGATCACCGAGGTTGGTGCAGGCCTCCAGATCAGCCCAAACGGTATCGCGGTGTTGCGAGCGATGGGGCTTGACGCGAAGCTGACCGAACGCGCGGCGGTGCGCGGGCAGGCGGTGGTCTTGCAGGATTATAAGGCCGGCGCGCGGGTGGCGCGGTTGGACCTGATGCGCGGGCAGGGGGCATATCCCTATATGTTCGTGCACCGCGCCGATCTGGTGGACATCCTGCTGGGCGCGGCCAAACGGGGCAATGTGACGGTAGAGCTCGGGGCCGAGGTGGCAGAGGTGACCCCCGGTGCCACACCGCAACTGCGCCTGACCGATGGGTCGCGCCGACGGGCAGAGCTGATCGTTGATGCCAGCGGGATCCACAGCCGGGCGCGTGCGGTGTTGAATGGCGCGGATCAGGCAAAGTTCACCGGTCAGGTCGCGTGGCGCGCCGTTGTGCGCAATGATTTCAACCACCCCGACGAGGCCCATGTCACCATGGGGCCGGGCCGGCATCTGGTCAGCTACCCTTTGCGCGGCGGGCAGCAGGTCAATCTGGTCGCGGTGGAAGAGCGTGAAAGCTGGGCCGCCGAAGGCTGGAACCATGCGGACGATCCGGCAAACCTGCGAAACGCCTTTGCGGGTTTTGGCGGGCGGGCTGCCGCGATGATCAATGCGGTTGAGTCCTGCACGCTTTGGGGGCTCCACCTGCATCCGGTTGCGCAGACGTGGCATCAGGGCGGGGTTGCTTTGCTGGGGGATGCCGCGCATCCGACACTGCCGTTCCTTGCGCAGGGGGCCAATATGGCGCTTGAAGATGCATGGGTGCTGGCCGACAGCGTGCTGAACCACCCCGCAGAACAAGCGCTCGCCCGTTACCAAAGCCTGCGCCAACCCCGTGTTACCCGTGTCGTCAAAGCGGCGGCAGGCAATGCCGCGCGCTATCACTTGCGCCCCGGGCCTTTGCGGTCGGCCGCGCATCTGGGACTGAAACTAGGCAGCACCCTTGCACCTTGGGCGATGGTCGGCGCGTTCAACTGGCTGTACCACCATGATGTGACCGCGCCGAAATAGGCTGCCGTCGCCGTTACTTGGCCCGTTGCAACATGCCGAACAGATCCCGCGGATCTTCGGGGTCGGCCAGCAGGTCAAGCGGGTCGAACAGATCGGTCGCTTTGATCTGGTCGCGCACATAGCGCAGCGCCGAGAAATCCTCGATCGCGAAGCCGACGCTGTCGAACAGGGTGATCTGCTTGTCATCTGTGCGCCCCTGCGCCTGACCGGTCAGCACCTGCCAGATCTCGGTCACAGGGTGATCCGGTTCAAGCTGCTGTATCTCTCCCTCGATCCGGGTCTGCTCGGGATATTCTACAAAAATCCCTGCGCGGTGCAGGATCGCGGGGGCCAGTTCGGTCTTGCCCGGACAGTCGCCGCCGATGGCGTTGATGTGGATGCCGCTGCCGACCATATTATCTGTCAGGATGGTGGCATATTGCTTGTCCGCCGTGCAGGTAGTGACGATCTGCGCGCCCAGCATCGCTTCTTCCGCGGTGTCGCAGGGCACGACCTTGATGCCCAGATCTTGCAGGTTGGCGGCGCATTTGGCGGTGGCGTCCTTGTCGATGTCATACAGCCGGACCTCGTCGATGCCGACAATGGCCTTCATGGCGAGGGTCTGGAATTCGGATTGCGCCCCGTTCCCAATCATCGCCATCACATGCGCGCCCTTGGGGGCAAGCAACCGCGCCACCACGGCAGAGGTCGCCGCCGTGCGCAGCGCCGTCAGCATCGTCATCTCGGACAGCAACACCGGATAACCGTTGGCCACATTCGCCAGCAGGCCAAAGGCGGTCACAGTCTGCAAACCGTCTGCGGTGTTCGAGGGGTGGCCGTTCACGTATTTGAACCCGTAGACCTCGCCGTCCGAGGTCGGCATCAGCTCGATCACGCCTTGTTCCGAATGGCTGGCCACGCGCGGGGTCTTGTCAAACAGCTCCCACCGTTTGAAGTCCGCCTCGATATACTCCCCAAGCCCGATCAGCATGGGTTCAATCCCGATATGGTGAATCAGCTTCATCATATTGTCGACGGAAACAAAGGGCACCAGCGCCTTGTCAGAGGGGGTCAGATTGGTCATGGTCGTGGTCCTTTACTCAAATCAATAGGCGCGGGTGGGGCGGTCGAATACGCGGCGGCCAAAGGCAGAGGCGGCCAGATCGACCATCAGCTGCGCGGTGCGGCCCCGTTCATCCAGAAAGGGGTTCAGCTCTACCAGATCAAGCGAGGTCATCAGCCCGCTGTCATGCAGCATTTCCATTACCAGATGGCCTTCGCGCACGGTTGCACCGCCGGGGACGGTCGTGCCAACCGCGGGGGCAACCGACGGATCAAGGAAATCCACATCAAGCGAGACATGCAGCATCCCGTTCGCCGCAGCGACCTTTTCAAGGAAGGTGTTCAGCGGCGTGGCGATCCCCGTCTCGTCAATCTCGCGCATGTCGACGCGCTGGATAGTGGTTTCCTGCAGGGCCGCACGCTCTGCCGCGTCGACAGAGCGCAGGCCAATGATGGCGATATTGTCATGCGGCAGCGGGTAGGGAAGATCGGGGAAGGCATCAAAGCCCTCGCGCCCTGTTACATAGCCTAAAGGCGTGCCGTGCAGGTTGCCGCTGTCGGTGCTTTCGGGCGTGTGGAAATCGCTATGCGCGTCCAGCCACAGCACAAACAGGGGGCGTTCCTGCGCCTGCGCATGGCGCATCGCGCCCAACACGGTGCCTGAGGCAAGCGCATGATCGCCGCCCATGATGATCGGGGTGCCATCCTGCAAGGCGGCTTGGGTGGCCTCGGCCAGACTGTGAGTCCAGGCGATGGTTTCCTCAAGCGCGTGCAGTTTCGGGTGCTGGCCAGGTGTAAAGGGCGCAGGCGCGACATTGCCACGGTCTGTGACGCTATGGCCCAGGTCGGTCAGCGCGCCCGCCAATCCTGCGGTGCGATAGGCATCGGGGCCCATCAGACAGCCCAACCGGCGCTTGCCGCTATCCAGCGGGGCCCCAAGAAGAATACAGTTTTGTCCAGACATGGGTGAGATCCTTTCGTCAACGTTTCCAAGACGATATCTAGCTGGTCTGGTCAGAAACAATCATCTAAAGTGATCAAAGCGGAGATTATTTGACCAAACTGGACAGCTAAAATGGACACAACGGACGAAGCAATTCTGGCAGCGCTGCGCGACGACGCGCGGGCGTCTCTGTCTGATCTGGCGGCGGCCTTGCGGCTGTCACGTACCACCGTGCGCGCGCGTCTCGCCCGTTTGCAACAAAGCGGAGAGATACTGGGCTTTACCGTCGTGACGCGCTCGGACGTGCGTGCCGATCCGGTGCGCGGGTTGATGATGATCGAGATCGAGGGCCGTGGCGCTGACCGCATCACCCGCACGCTGGCCGGAATGGCGGCGTTGCGTGCCGTGCATTCGACCAATGGCAGATGGGATGTGATCGTCGAGATCGGCACCAAAACGCTTGAGGAGTTCGACGAGGTTCTGGCCCGCATCCGCAAGCTAGACGGGGTGGTCGCGAGCGAGACGAGCCTTTTGCTCAAGACGCGCAAGGCAGGGCAGGCCGCACCCTAGGGCGGCGGCCTGCGAGATGGTTCAGCGCGGGGCGCGCGCGGCAGAGACCCAGAACGCCAGCAGGATGGCACAAATGACCGTGTTCCAACCCGCCATGGACAGACCGAAAAGCTGCCATACGATGTCATCACACATGACCAGACCGGACGGCGCGCTGGTGGACAGAAGATCGCTGCCGCTCATCGCGCCAAGGTCCATGCCACCGCCTGTGCAGGACGACGGACCGGGCCAGAATTTCCATTCCACCCCCGCATGATAAACCCCGATCAGCCCCGTGATCGCCACCGACAGCGCGCCCAGCCAGATCAACGCACGCGGCGCACCAAAGAGCACGATCACTCCGATCAGGATCGCCGCCGAATGGGGCCACCGCTGCCACAGGCACATTTTGCAAGGCGCATAGCCGCCGATGTGTTGGAACCCAAAGGCCCCCAACAGCAGCGCAGCAGACCCCAGCGTAGCGATCAGGACATAGGTGTTTCGCGTCATCACAGATACCTCAGCAAGAAGAAGCTGCCGAACAGCAGCACGACAAATACCGTAAATACCAAAGGCAGACGGCGTTCAATAAAGTCGCGGATAGGTGCGCCAACTTTCCACAGCAGCGCCGCCACGATGAAGAACCGCAGCGCGCGCGCAAGGATCGAGGTCACGATAAAGGTCGCCAGAGGCATCCCCGTCCACCCCGACATGATCGTGATTACCTTGTAGGGGAAGGGCGTGACACCCGCAGTCAGCACAGCCCAGAAGCCGACGCCGTTGAACCGGTCCGAGAATTCCGCCATCGCGTCGCCTTTGCCAAGGCTGGCAAGGATCGGTTGGCCCAGTTGTTCAAAAGCCAGCGCACCGATGGCGTATCCCAGCAGGCCCCCCAAGACCGACGCGACAAGCGCGATCCCCGCGATGAGCCATGCGCGGTTCGGGCGCGCAAGGATCATCGGAATCATCAGCACATCCGGCGGAATGGGAAAAACAGAGCTTTCAAGGAATGCCACAACCGCAAGGGCCCAAAGCGCGTGCGGGTGGTTTGCCAGGCCCAGAACCCAGTCATATAGCCGTCGGATCATACTGCGGTCTCCGGTATTGTTTTCTGTTCAATGGCAACACCAGAACAATCGGACGGGGTCAAGCAAAAGCGGTAAAATTGCTCTTGCCGTGGGGCGCGTGGCACGGTAACAGACCCCCATTGTGCCCAAGTGGCGGAATGGTAGACGCAGGGGATTCAAAATCCCCCGCCGCGAGGCGTGCCGGTTCGAGTCCGGCCTTGGGTACCACCTTGTTCTTGCAAGGCTTTCCGTAAAATTCAGTTTTGATCGTCGATAGGTGTGAAGGTTGCTTTTGCGGCCTTGGTGATGTCGCGTGCTCTTGTCCGTTGCATATCAAAAGCCGCGCAGGGAATTGCTGCGCGGCTTTGCGAAAGGGTCCGTCTGGGGGTGGTGTCTGCGTTAAAGCTCGTTCGCCCAAGGCGGGTTGGCACCGGCGCGTGACACGGTGATGGCGGCAACGCGGGCACCATAAGTCATCGCGTCGCGCAAAACGTCGGGATCAAGTGTGCCAAGGGCTTCGGGCGTCAGCAGGTCCAGTTCGGACAGCTTCGCCAGAAATCCCGCATTGAACGTATCACCTGCACCGATTGTATCGACGACGTTGGTCTTTACCGAAGGCACCGTGATGGATGTACCGTCGGCAAGCGTTGCGATGGCACCCGCGGCCCCTTGGGTGACAATCACAACCGACGGGCCGGTGTCGAGCATTGCGCTGATCTTTTCGGCCTGCGTCAACGGGGCGGGGTTCAGCCAGTTAAGATCCTCGTCCGAGACTTTGACGATATCCGCCTGTCTGATCATCGCCGCCATCCGACGGCGGTAGCCCTCTGCGTCAGTGATAAACAGTGGGCGGATGTTGGGATCGATCATCACCGCCCGCGGCCCGCCCTGACGTTCCAGCAAGGCAGCATAGGCGCTGGCACTGGGATCGCTGGCAAGGCTGATACCGCCAAAGAACAGCGCGGTAATATCGCTCGGCAACGCTGGCATATCCTCGGGGCGGATCATCCGACCGGCGGAGTTTTCGTCGAAGAATGAATAGCTTGCCTGCCCATCTTCAAGTTTCACAAAAGCCAATGTGCTAGGGCGGTCAGAGCGGATGATATGCGTGGTATCCACGGCACTGGCCTTCAGCGCATCGGCGAGCTGGTCGCCGAACATATCGCGCGACATTCCGGTCAGCATGCCCGCGCGGGCCCCCAATCGGCCAAGCGCGATAGCGGTGTTAAAGACCGCGCCGCCCGAATGAGGCACAAACCCGTCCGGCCCGTCGAGCGACGGGGCCGCGACCATATCGATCAATGCCTCCCCGCAACACAGGATCATTGCCCCATCCCCGCGCGGTCACCGGCCAATGCGGCGGCCACATCCGGCTGATCGGTATAGACCGCAAGCGCGGCCTCGCAGCCTTCTGCCCAGATGAGCGAGAGCCAGTGCTCAAACGCCTCGGCAAAGGCCTGATGCTCGGCCAGATCGCCATAGATATGACGTTGCGCAAGCCAAAGCTGCGGCGCTTCGCGCGCGGCCAGGGCCACAGCGTTGAGGCGCGCCCACTGCGGGTCGTTCGGCTCGATCTCTGTCCCGTCCATGCGGGTGCCTGCACACATACGGGCCCATAGCGCCTCTACCAGGGCCAGACCGGAGCAGCTGCCCTTTGCCGCCAAGGCGTCGCGCAGTACCGGCAGGACAAATCCCGGATGCCGTGATGACCCGTCAAAAGCCACGCGCCGTGTGGTGTCGCGGATTGCGGGGTTGGCGAAACGTTTGGCAATCAGTTCGACATAGGCCGCCGGTTCTTGACCGGGCACGGCGGCGACGTATGGGGCGATTTCCTCTGCCTCGATCTTGCGGAACATGGCAGAGGTCAAGGGGTGCGCCATGCAATCGGCGATGGTTTCCAGGCCTAGCAACTCTCCGGCGTTGGCCAAGACCTGATGTCCTGCGTTGAGGATGCGGATTTTCATCGCCTCGTAGTCATGCACCGCGTCGGTAAAGATCGCCCCCGCCCTGTCCCAGTCGGGGCGTCCGGCGCAGAAGTCGTCTTCGATCACCCATTGGCGGTAGTTCTCATGGGTCACCGGTGCCGCGTCATCGACGCCAAGGCTTTGCGCCAGTGCGATTTCGTCAGGGCCGGTGGCGGGCACGATGCAATCCACCATAGAGTTCGGGAAGCTGCCGTTTTGCTCGATCCACTGGGCAAGCGCCGTGTCACTTTGGCGGGCGAGGGTCACGACCGCCTGGCGCGTGGCGGTGCCATTGCCGCGCAGGTTGTCGCAGCTTTGGACGGTAAACGGACCGTGGCCCGCATCGCGCCGCAGCTTGAGCGCGGCAATGATCGCGCCGAAAACCGTCTTGGGCTGATCGGGCTGCGCGCGGTCATGCTGGATATCGGCGTGGGTCAGATCAAGCCCGCCGGTTTCGGGGTCGATGAAATAGCCGCCTTCGGTCACGGTCAGCGACACGATGCGGATCGCGGGATCTGCCATCGCGGCAATCAGCGGCGCGTTGTCTTCGGCGATGGGAGTGTAGTCGATCATTGAGCCGACGACCTCTGCCGTGACACGACCGGGGGCAAGCTCGATCAAGGTGGTCAGATAGTCCTGCGCTTTAAGCTTGTCGCGCATCGCGCTGTCATAGGCCCGCACACCGGCGCCGATCAGCGCCCAATCCTGCGCCAGACCTTGTTGCATCAGCTTGTGCAGATACCACGCCTGATGGGCGCGGTGGAAATTGCCCAGACCGATGTGGATGATCCCCGCCGTGAGCGCGGCGCGATCGTAGTCGGGCGTACCGATACGGGCGGGCAGGTCACCAAGGCGGTCCAGGGACAGCGGCACCGGAGGCGGCGCGTCGGTGTTTGTTATGGTCGGTTCATTCATGAGACCGCTTTCGTAGGAAGCAAAGTTAAAGGGCAGGGGCACGCGGCGCTTCATGCGATGCGTAGGCCGTTGGCGTCGAAGCGGTGAAGCGAGTCCTCGCGCGGGGTCAGGAACACTCGGTCGCCGTGGCGCAAGCCCACTTCGCCGCGGGCACGGACGGTCATCATCTCGGTCAGGCCGGTGTCATAGACGTGGAAGAACGTGTCCGACCCCAAATGCTCCGACACTTTGACGACGCCGCTCCAGGTGCCTTCGGTTGTCGATACGTCGATGTGTTCAGGGCGGATGCCGATGGTATGCGCCCCGTGTTTGGCCGCTTCGGGGCCCGAGATCAGGTTCATTTTGGGCGAGCCGATAAAGCCCGCGACAAAGGTGTTGCGGGGTGTGTGGTAAAGCTCAAGCGGGGAGCCGACCTGTTCGATCACACCGGCCTGAAGCACCACGATCTTGTCGGCCATTGTCATCGCTTCGACCTGATCATGGGTCACGTAGATCATTGTCGTCTCAAGCCGTTTATGCAGCTCGGAGATTTCAAGCCGCATGCCCACGCGCAACGCGGCGTCAAGGTTGGACAGTGGTTCGTCGAACAGGAAGGCTGCGGGTTCACGGACAATCGCCCGACCAATCGCGACACGCTGGCGTTGCCCGCCCGACAGCTGGCCGGGTTTGCGGTTCAGATAAGCGGTAAGGTTCAGCGCTTTCGCCGCGGCATCGATGCGGCGGTTCTGTTCGTCCACGGGGATGCCCGCCATGCGCATCGGAAAGGCGATGTTCTTGCGCACGGACATATGCGGATACAGCGCGTAGGACTGGAACACCATTGCCAGACCGCGCTTGGCAGGGGGCACATGGGTGGCGTCCTGCTTGTCGATGCGGATTTGCCCGCCCGAGGTATCTTCGAGCCCTGCAATCAGTCGCAGCAGGGTGGATTTGCCACAGCCCGACGGGCCGACAAAGACGGTGAATTCGCCGTCTTCGATGGTCAGGTCCAGCGGCGGGATGACTTCGACGTCACCGAAGCGCTTGGAAACCTTGTCTAATGTGATGCGTCCCATGGTGTTGTTTCCTTATTTCACTGCGCCAAAGGTCAGGCCGCTGACAAGTTGTTTCTGGCTGAACCAGCCAAGGATGAGGATCGGCGCGATGGCCATGGTCGAGGCCGCGCTGAGCTTGGCGTAGAACAACCCCTCGGGGCTGGAATAGCTGGCGATAAAGGCCGTCAGAGGGGCAGCCTTGGCGGCGGCGAGGTTGAGGGTCCAGAAGGCTTCGTTCCAGGCGAGGATCACGTTCAGAAGCAGCGTGGAGGCGATGCCGGGGATCGCCATCGGCGTGAGGATATACAGCACCTCTTCGCGCAGGCTGGCACCATCCATACGGGCTGCCTCCAGGATCTCGCCGGGGATTTCCTTGAAGTAGGTGTAAAGCATCCAGATGATGATCGGCAGGTTGATCAGCATCAGCACCACGACCAGCCCCAGCTTGCTGTCCAGCAGACCCATTTTGATAAAGATGAGGTAGATCGGATACAGCACCCCGACCGCTGGCAGCATCTTTGTGGACAACATCCACAGCAGGATGTCTTTGGTCCGGTTGGAGGGGACAAAGGCCATCGACCAGGCGGCGGGAACGGCGATCAGGATGCCCAGAAGGGTAGAGCCCCCCGCGATCACCACCGAATTCCACAAGAACCGGCCGTAGTTCGAACGTTCCTGCACCGCGGCGTAGTTCTCCAGTGTCCAGTCGAAGAACAGGAACACCGGCGGGTCTGCAATCGCCTGGGCTTCGGTCTTGAAGCTGGTCAGGATGGTCCAGAGGATCGGGAAGAAAATCAGCAGCCCGACGCCCCATGCGAGTGCGGTGTTCAGAGCCTTGCGTTGTGTGGTCGTTGCACGTGCCATGACGGACTCCTTATGCGTCGAGGTTCTTGCCAACCATGCGCATCAGGAAGATGGCAACGATATTGGCGAGGATGATGGCATAGACACCGCCGGCAGAGCCGAGCCCGATGTTCTGGCTTTCCAGCACACGCTGGAAGATCAGATAGGTCAGGGTTTTGGTGCCAAAGGCGCCTTGGGTGGTCACGAAAATTTCGGCAAAGATAGAGAGCAAAAAGATCGTCTGGATCAGCACCACCACGGTGATCGCCCGCGACAGGTGGGGCAGGGTGATGAAGCCAAAGCGTTTGACCGGCGATGCGCCGTCCATCTCGGCGGCCTCCAGTTGTTCACTGTCCAGCGACTGGATCGCGGTCAGCAGGATCAGCGTCGCAAAGGGCAGCCACTGCCAGCTTACAATCAGAATAATGGATTGGGTCGAGGCCTCGGTCAGCCACACCAGCGGTTCAGCCCCGAACAGGCCCCACAGGTGGGCGAGCAGCCCGTTGACCGGATCCATGAACATGTTTTTCCAGACCAGCGCCGATACGGTCGGCATCACGAAGAACGGGGCAATCACGAGGATCCGAACGATCCCTTGACCCCACATCGGCTGGTTCAGCAAGACGGCCAGCAACACACCCAGAACGACGGTGATGAACAGGACGCCGCCCACGATCACCAGTGTCGCCTGAACCGACGGCCAGAAGGCGCTGGACGATACAAAGCGGACGTAGTTGTCAAAGCCGACCCACCCCAGATCACCGCCGCGCAGGGGCAGGTATTTGCGAAAGGAAAAATACAGCGTCATCGTCAGGGGGACGAGCATCCATCCCAGAAGCAGCACGACAGCGGGGGCCATCATCAGACGGGCGGCCGATCGTGAGTGTTGCGTTGCCATTGAATATACCTCCTCCGTTGACGGGCTAGGGCCGTCCCGGACGATCATGCACGTGTTGGAAAAAAGGGGCCAGTCAGCAAGGGGGAGCTTTGCTGACTGACCCCGAGGGCGATCAGATCAGTAGCCGGCGGCTTCCATCTCATCGGTGGTCAACGCTTGTGCGTTGGCCAGGGCTTCATCGACGGACTGTTGTCCTGCCAGCGCGGCAGAGAACTCTTGTCCGACCTGTGTGGCGATGCCTGCAAACTCCGGGATAGCTGCAAACTGCACACCGACGTAGGGCACCGGATCCACGGTTGGCGCGGTGGGATCAGCCGACAGGATGCTGTCCAGTGTCATCTGCGCGAAAGGCACCTTTTTGTATTCGGCGTTTTCGTACAGCGATGTCCGCGTGCCGGGAGGAACATTTGCCCAACCGTCTTTCTCGGCGACCAGCTCAAGATACTCTTTGGACGTGGCCCATTCGATGAATTCTTTCGCGGCGGCTTCGTTATCGGTGCCGGCAGGGATGCCAAGCGCCCAAGCCCACAGCCAGTTGCCGCGTTTGCCTTTGCCGGTGTCAGGTGCCAGCGCAAAGCCGACCTGATCCGCGACGGTGGAATCTGTCGGGTTGGTCACAAAGGACGCCGCAACAGTCGCGTCGATCCACATGCCGCATTTGCCCTGTTGGAACAGCGACAGGTTTTCGTTGAACCCGTTGTTCGCCGCACCCGGAGGGCCCGCGTCGTTCATCAGGTTTACATAGAACTCAAGCGTTTCTTTCCATGCGGGCTGGTCAAACTGCGCGGTCCAGCTTTCGTCGAACCAGCGTGCGCCGAATGCGTTTGCTGTCGCGGTGAGGAACGCCATGTTCTCGCCCCAACCGGCCTTGCCACGCAGACAGATGCCGTTGATGCCGGCGTCACGGTCGGTCATGGCGCGGGCGGCCTCAGCGACGAATTCCCATGTGGGCGCGTCGGGCATCTCCAGTCCGGCTTTCTCCATCAGGTCCTTGCGGTACATGATCATGGAGCTTTCGCCATAGAACGGGGCCGCATAAAGCGTGCCGTCGACGCTCAGACCGCCGCGCATCGCGGGCAGGATGTCGTCGGTGTCATAGTCTGCAGACAGATCGTCCAGCGGCACCAGCCAGCCTTGCTTGCCCCAGATCGGGGTCTCGTACATGCCGATGGTCATGATGTCGAACTGCCCACCTTTAGTGGTGATGTCCGTGGTCACACGTTGACGCAGGACATTCTCCTCCAGCGTGACCCATTCAACCTCGTGGCCGGTTTTGGCAGTAAAATCATCGGTAAAACCCTGCATCCGGATCATGTCGCCGTTGTTGACTGTAGCGATTGTGATCGTATCCGCAGAAGCAGCGGCTGCCGTCAAAAGTGAAATGGCGGTCGCCGTTCGAAACGCGTTCAAAACAAACATCTTCTACCTCCCTGATGAGATGTTAGCGACAAGCTTACGGCTATTGGTGAACTCGCGTCAATTTGAATTTTACGCGCGTCTAGTTTTGCGATTTAGACGGGTGTTTTCAATTGCCTAGGCGGAGCCCCTGAGCACAAGCTTGCCGTCAAACAGCGTCTCTGTACGCGAATCAAGAGAATCATCCGCCTCGATCAGGGCCAGCAGGGTGGTCGCGCTTTTCTCGGCAATGGCTTCGTAGTCTTGGGACACGGTGGTCAGGCGCGGGCAGGTGAAGCGCGAGAAAGGATGGTCGTCATGGCCCGCGACGCGGAAGTCGTGGCCGGCCTCGATCCCGACGCTCATCCCCGCCTCGAAAATGGCGGACAACAGCCCGATGGCCAAACGATCGTTGCTGCACAGTATTGTTTTTGACGGCAGGCTCCGGTCGCGGATCACGCGGGTGCCTTCGCGAAACCCGATCTCTTCGAATTCCCATCCCTCGCCACCGACCTGGATCAGATGCGGCGTTTGGCCCAGACGTTCCATCGCCCTGACATAGGCCGCACGCCGTTTGTAGGCGTTGGGGTTCATCGGGTCTTTCATCTCGAAAAAGGCAGGCGGCTCGCCCGTGCGGCACAGATAGTCGACGATCAGATCAACGCTTTGTTCATTGTTGGAGCCTATGAACGCCTTGCCGACCTTTTCGATGTTCGCATCGAACAGGACGGTAGGGACCTCTTCGGTAAAGGTCTGGATCTGCGCGTGGTCAGAACTGCGCCCGAAAGCGGCCAGCAATACGCCCGCCGGTTTCAGCATGCGCAGGTTTTCGAGGTTCTCCAGTTCCATCTCGGGGCTGCCGTGCGACCCGAGCAGAACGGGCCGGAAGCCCTGCCGCAGGATGTGTTCTTCGATCGTGCGGGCAATCTTGGCAAAGAAAGGGTCGGCCAGATGCGGCACCACGACGCCGATGTTCTTGGTCAAACGGCGGTTCTGGTTCATGGCATAAAGATTGGGCCGATAGTCATATCGGTCCAGCGCTGCCTCAACCCGTTTGCGGGTGCTGCTACGCACGCTGGTGGGGTCGTTGAAGAACTTGGAAAGCGTCGGACGGGAGATCCCGCTGACGGCGGCAAACTCTTCCATATTCTTGATTTTCCGACTGCTCATCAAACGCTTCTTCTGGTGGTGGCAGAGGCCAAGTGACGACGCCATGTTCCTGTATCTGTTGGATCAACATACTTGTCGCGCGGTAAATATCACCCCCTAACATCATGAGACAGTGGGATTTTGCTGCGAATTTGACCAAAATACCCTCTTGCGGTTGTAGCGGCAGATGTTCGCTCAAACGCATGTCCTCGTGTCAAACTTATGGTGTCGGGCCTTAATAATCGGCATATGCCACCCCTACCTGAGGTGCTGAAAACTATCCTTTAGGTGGTATTGCGATTCGGTTTCCTGCTGGCAAACTGGCGGCGTTTTCGAAAAAATGGGCGCGGTCGCAAGCTATTGGTTCCAAATCGCGAATTCACGCCCCGCCACAGTCCCGCCACGCCGAATTTAATCGCAAAGATGGTTTATTGTATCTGCCTGCGAAACAGTGCCGAAGGTTGGGTTTGGGAAATCATTAAAATTAAGTGAAAAATCCCAAAAACCACCCACATCATCGAAATTCGCACCCTGAGATGGGAAACAATGCGCTACCTATGCGTGCATATTCCGCGCCGCCGTCGAGTCAAAAAAGGCGGAAAAGAGGCGCGTCTGCGAATTCTTGCCATTTTTTCCTTCCAGCAACGTCAACGGGTAGGTAAGAAGAACGTGCCCAACTGGGGGGCAAAGTTTTTTAGGTTTCGGGGGCGACCGCATCGAACGCACATGTTGTGCGGGGAAGATGTGTTCGCTTGGCTCTTAAGAGCCGATGAATATACCACTGCCGGTTGCGCGGCAGCGGGCAGCTGTCTGCGGCTGATCCTCCCTTCAGGACGGTAGAGTTCTTTGTGTGTCGTCTGTGACCGCGGAGCTTTGTTAGGGGTATTGTGCGCCGTTTTTTAACGGCCCGCCACGTTGGCGGAAGGAGGAGAAACTGATGGGACACTGTATCTACAGACCACGACTGCCGGACCGTTCGGGTATGGGTGATGTTGCAACTCTGCGTTGCTCCGCCGCTACCGACACCGTCTTGATTTCTTCCCCGAAGCGCCGTTTTCGGATCACAACAAGAACACAAATGACCCGTATCCAAACGGCTGCAGATTTGGGCGTGTCACGCGATGCACCCGTCCGCGCGCCGTATGTTTCATTGCAGCAGCGTCGCGGACAGGGCGTTGCTTTGTCCCGCCTTAGTACCCCGGCACAGAATTGGTGCCATGTGAATTAATTAGCTTCGCCCATGACTGGGCATCCTCGTTTTACGGCTGACGGTACAACCGTAGCGTGCCTGACCTGATTTTGGAGACGACCGATATGACCATCTTTTTGAATAAACTGTGGCTCTTTGGAAAAACCTCGACCGCCGAGGCCGAGAAAACCGCGACCGAGGCTCCGGCCGACGGGCCGAACGGGATCGTGGACGGTAACCAGCAGGGCAACAAGATCGACGCCAGCTATAATGATGACCCAAGCGGTGACCGTGTTGACGGTAACGACGCGGTATTCGGCAACATCGGGTCCAATGATGACATCATCCTCGCACGTGGCGGCAATGATACGGTCAACGCGGGTTTGGGGAATGATACGGTCGTTGCAGGGTCGGGCAATGATTATGTTGACGGGGGCAAGGGCAACGACATCCTGATCGGTGATGGCGCGACCAAGGGCAACTACGGCGACACCCGCGAAAGCTTTGAATGGTCCAAGGCACCCGACCCATCCGGCGACGGTTCCGCGATCGACGACAATGACAACCTCAAGGGCGGGTTCACGCAGAATACCGGCACCGTCAACGTCACATTCGAGCTCAAGAGCTTTTCGCCGCGTAACAATGCGGACCAGGAATTCAGCGATAGCAAACAGTTCACCGGAAATGTCGAGGGCGATGCCCACGGCGTGAACGATAACAGCTCCTTTGAATCGCTGGCCAACTGCACCGGCGAAACAAAGTTCGAACTGCGGTTTGACGAGGCCGTTGGCAACGTGTCCTTCAACGTGAACGACATCGACAACAGCGGCGCTGTAAAAGTGCTGGCCTACGACGCTTCCGGCAAGATGATCGACGTCGATATGATCGCCAACAGCAGCTCCAGCAAAGTGAAGCTGACAGACAGTGACGGCAAGTTCGGCGTAGACACGGCCACCAGCGAGGGCGGCGACGATTCCCCCTCGTCGAGCAAGTATTCCGTTAACGTGTCCATCGACGGTCCCGTATCGCGGATCGAGTTCATCCACACCGGTGCCACAAGCGGCAACTCGGGCGTCAATGTAACCGATGTGTTCTTTGACAACCCCGCGGCCTTGCTGGCGGATGACGACGGCACTGTCGGCAACGACACGCTGCATGGCGGCGAAGGCGATGACATCATCTTTGGCGATAGCGCCGGCCTGACCAAAGCGCAGCCCGTCTCGAAGACTGTTGAGCCTGTGTCGGGTGCGGATCATACCGTTCTAACGTGGGATCTGGCAAATGTGACGGTGGCTGGCGGTTCAAGCCCCTTCCAGAACAGCGATGTGGGCTCCGGCGATCTGTCTGGCAAGTCGTTCACCATCAACGAAAATTCAGCACCTGTTGCGGTTGGCATCAATGATGACGACGATAAGCTGAATGACAACGACAACTCGCAAACCTTGGCGAAAACCACCAAATTGGATGGCAACACCGAATACGCCGGCGACAAGATCATCCCCGAGTATTCTTACATTGTGCGTCCCGAAGGCGCGGTGGATTCCTCGCAGGATGTCACAGTCTATGTCGTGAACTTTGACGGCAACGATGCCGTCGGTTTCGTGACAGACAAACCGCTGGAAGTCGGCAAATCCTACGATTTTGTCAGCCACAACTCTAACCTGCCGTCGATCAACTACGATCACATCGCAAAAACCTACACCGTGACCGACGACAGTACGTCCCCGACCGATGGCACCGTTGGTGGCGACGATGTGCTGACCGGTGGGAATGGCAACGACACGATCTTTGGTGAAGGCGGCAACGACAGCATCGAAGGCAACGCGGGCCACGATTCGATCGAGGGCAACCACGGCGATGACACCATTTCCGGTGGCACCGGCAATGACACGATCTATGGCGACAACAACACCGGCGGTGCCTCTACGCCCGGTGGCACGACAGAGCGTGAGAGCTTTGAGTGGGACAAGGCACCAGACCCCCATGACAACTCGGCTGTCGATAATAACGACAATCTGGGCGGTGGATTTGTTCAGGACACGGGCAACGTCAATGTGACCTTCTCGGTCACCGGCAGCAGCAAAACGCCCGAGACGACATTCTCCACTGACCAGCAGAAGGTGCATTCGATCACCGGCGACGGTCAGGCGACCAATGCGAACAGCTCTTTGGCGTCTTTGGCGAACCAGGATGGCGAAAGCGCGACCTATCGCTTGGACTTCTCGAAGGATGTGACCAACATCAGCTTCCGCATCAATGACATTGATAACGCGTCGAAAGTTGTGATCGTGGCCGTTGGCCCCGATGGCGCGCGCACGCCGATCAACGTCAGCACAGGTGGCGGCATTCAGGCGCAGAACCAGGACGGCGTTGGCGGGAATGAAACGCTGATCAGCCGCGGTGCCGATGGCCCGGATACAGATCCGAGCCACTCTGCGCTGGTGAACATTTCGGGGCCGGTGGATTATCTCGAAATCACCCACACGATGGATCAAAGCCTGTCGCCCGGCAACCACGCGGGCATCAACATCACCGACGTTTATTTTGACGCGCCCGTGGGCGGCGTTGACGGTGGTGCCGGCAATGACCTGCTGATGGGCGACGACGGCGACGACTTTATCGACGGTGGCGCAGGCGACGACACGCTGTTTGGCGGCGATGATGACGATACGCTGATCGGCGGCGACGGTGATGACCAGCTCACCGGCGGCGAAGGCAAAGACAACATTAGCGGCGGCGCGGGCAAGGATACCATCTTTGGCGGCACCGATGGCGATACGGTTGACGGTGGTGCCGGCGGCTTCAATGCCGACCCTGCGCTGAACACCGACGATGACACGCTTGATTTGACTGGCCTCAATTTCCGCTTGCGTGATCTGGAACCAGATAGCAACGGCAATGGTCAGAACGGTACGGTTGATCTGTACAACGACGACGGCACATCCGCGGGCTCGTTCAAATTCACCGAGATCGAAAACATCATCGGCGAAGAGATGGCCGGCCCTGTTGATGGTCTGGACAGTGGCGAGGATATGGCCCCGGGCTACACCGACGCCCAAGGCGACCAGATCGACGGCACCGACGGGATCAACGATACGATCTTTGGTAACGGTGGCGACGACACGATCGACAGCGGGTTGGGCGACGATACCGTTGACGGCGGCGCGGGCGATGACACGTTCACACTGACCGATGGCGTCGATAACGACATTATCATCGGCGGCGAAAGCGGCGAAACCGACGGCGATGTGATCGACAGTACGGCTGTGAACGACGACCTGACAGTCACTTTCACCGACAAAGAGGAAGGGACACTGACCAACGGGTCCGGCACCACCGAATTCTCGGAGATCGAGAGACTCGAACTGGGTGGCGGTGACGATACGGTTACAGGCTCTGGCGGTGACGAGAATGTCATGACCGGTGACGGCAACGACGTGGTGAATGCCGGCGGTGGCGATGATACCATTGATGGCCAGGGCGGCAATGATACCATCGACGGTGGTAAATATGATGACAGCCTGATCGGTGGTGACGGCAACGACTCCCTCGTCGGTGGTGAGGGTGACGACGTCCTGATCGGCAACAAGCCCGGTGCGATTGGCGTGCCCGACACGGACGTTCCACTGGTCTCCACACCCTTTGATCAGGATACCAACCCCAACGACGACAAAGACACGCTGATCGGCGGCGCGGGGAATGATACGATCGATGGCGGTGATGATGCCGACTATATCGACGGTGGCGACGATGATGATGTCATCGAAGGCGGCATCGACAACGACACCATCTATGGCGGCAGCGGCAACGACACCATCACCGATGTCCAAGGTGCGGACGAAATCTATGGCGGTGACGGTGACGATCTGATCGAAGCGGGTATCGACACCTTCTCTGATTATGCGAATGATCAACCGACCGTCGGTGGACGACCCAACCCATTCTTCAACTCCGGCGATCCGAACAAGGACGATGGTCGTGATTTCGTCGATGGCGGCAGCGGAAACGATACGATCCGCACCGGCGACGACTCTGACACCATCTACGGCGGTACGGGCGACGATTCTATCAACGCGGGTATCGATGACGATTTGGTCTACGGCGACGACGGCGACGACAGCATCATCGGCAGCCACGGGTCTGACAGCCTGTATGGCGGTGAAGGCAATGACACCATCTATGGTGGCTTTGGCAACGAACCGATCGCCGGCTACGAGGGAGAGGAAGTCGACGCCACCGATCCGCAGCCGAATAACGGCAAGGACTATATCGAAGGCGGTGCCGGCAATGACGTGCTTTACGGTGAAGACGACAACGACACCATCCTGGGTGGTGCCGATGACGACTACATCGACGGTGGCATTGACGACGACAGCCTAGATGGCGGTCAGGGCAACGATACGATCTTGGGTGGTCAAGGCAACGACACCATCCGCGGCGCACAGGGCCATGATGAGATTGATGGGGGGGACGGTGACGACTCCATCCTCGCGGGCAATGGCGACGACGACGTTAAAGGCGGTGCCGGGAACGACACCATCGACGGTGGTCAGGGCCACGACACCATCGACGGCGGTGACGGCGATGATTCCATCCTTGGGGGCTTTGGCGATGACTCCATCCTCGGGGGTGCCGGAAACGACACGATCATCGCGGCCGGTGACAATGATACCGTAGACGGTGGGACCGGTGACGACTCCATCAGCGGTGTGCGCGGCGACGACATCTTGTTCGGTGGCGAGGGTGACGACACCATCGACGGCGGTGAAGACAACGACAGCATCGACGGCGGCGACGGCGACGACAGCCTGCTGGGTGGCTTTGGCGATGACACCATCGAAGGTGGTGACGGCGACGATACCATCAGCGCAGGTGGCGGTGACGACATCATCAGCGGTGGCGCGGGCAATGACAGCCTGCACGGTAATGACGGACGCGATACCTTCACCAACGTCAACGGTGGCGACACCATCGACGGCGGTGCCGGCACAGATGCCTCCGACTACGACGTCATCGATCTGAGAGGCGCGCTGAGCCCCGGCGGCGGTTATCGTCTTGAAAACGTCACGCCGGATAATGATGCCGGTGACACAATCGACGGCGACAGCCCGAACGATGGTATCGACGGTACGATCGTCTTTACGGATGCGGACGGCACTGAAACCGGTCGTCTCGACTTCACCAACATCGAAGAGATCATTCCCTGCTTCACACCGGGCACCTTGATCGCTACGCCGAAAGGGGAACGGCGGGTCGAAGATCTGGTGGTGGGCGACCGTGTCATCACACGTGACAACGGTATTCAGGAAATCCGCTGGGTCGGTGCCCGCGAGATGACCGGACAAGAGCTGGCGCACAAAGCGCATCTGCTGCCGGTTCTGATCCGTCAGGGCGCTTTGGGCAACAATCTGCCCGAGCGCGACATGCTGGTCAGCCCCAACCACCGCGTTCTGGTGGCCAACGACAAGACAGCGCTCTACTTCGAAGAGCGCGAGGTTCTGGTCGCGGCGAAACACCTGACCGGTCTGGAAGGTGTTGATATCGTTGAAACCTCTGGCACGACTTACATCCACGTGATGTTCGACCAGCACGAGGTGATCCTGTCTGACGGCACATGGACCGAAAGCTTCCAGCCGGGCGATATGAGCCTTGCAGGCGTCGGCAACGCGCAACGCAACGAGATCCTGGAGCTTTTCCCGGAACTGGCAACGCGCGAAGGGGTGGACGGCTACGTCGCCGCGCGTCGCACGCTGAAAAAGCACGAGGCGAAACTTCTGACGAAGTAAGCGCCACAATATATGCAGCAACAGGCCTGCATCCCCTTGGGGGTGCAGGGCGAAGAACGGGGCAGGCGACTGTCCCGTTTTTTCGTGTTCAGGGGTACGTGGTCAGGGGCCGGTCAGCGCGCCGCGCGCCATGCGGCCCATGCTTCGGGCGTATCAAGGTCCAGTCGCGCGCGGTTCTCCGGCAGGGGGATCAGCAGCGTCTGGTCCTGGGCCTGAGCGATGATCTCTTTCCCGCCGGTGTCACCTTGCATCCGTGCAAAATGATCAAAATGGCAGGCGGCAAATACCGTCGGGTGACCCGGCTTTCCATCCGTCGTCGCACCGCGCCATATCGTGTAATTTGATTTGATATCAACGGCGTGAAAGACGGTGTTCAAGTCATCGTCAGTCAGTTCTGGCAGGTCGGCAAGCAGCACCATCGCGGCAGGCGCACCGGCGGGAAGGGCCGCAAACCCCGCGCGAAGCGAGGCGTTCATCCCCTCTGCCGCATCCGGAACGGGGAGCGCTTTAACCTCCATGTCAGCCACAAGCGCGTAGCGCGGGTGGGGCGCAGGTGGCAGCGCCACAATGACCGCCCCTCGCGTCGCCGCCCGCGCAATCCGTGCCTGTCGGCGCAGCAGCGCTTCGCCCTCCACGATCTCAAGCAGTTTGTCACGCCCCCGCATCCGCGAGGATTGCCCCGCGCCCAGCAGGATGATGGGGATGTCATGGCTCATACACCGACCATAGCCAGAATTCCCAACCACCGTAAGAGCATAGCATCAGTCCCACCCGCTGATTTAGCCCGGCATTTTTGAACCATCGGGCGGAATAGGGCGTTGGGCTTGTAAGCCAGGTGATCTCCGCGCAAGCTTGTTGAACATGGCACTTCATGACGCGGACATACCCTATGAACCTTGACTTCCTTTTGCCATCGACACTGCTCCGCAAGGGCCGTGAATACAGCCGCAAGCTGTGGGTGCGGGTGTTGATCATGGGGTTGTTGGCGGTCTTGTCGCTGCTGCTGAGCATGTTGATCGAACGCTGGATCCCGCAATCACTCGCGACCTATCTGACCGGCAGTGCGGCGGACCGGTTGCTGTCGATCATCGCCAACGCGATGCTTGCGGTCACCACCTTTTCGCTTAGCGTCATGGTCACGGTATATCGCAGCACCTCGACCCAATGGACGCCGCGCATTCACCGCTTGATCGTGCAGGACCGCACCACCCAGAATACGCTGGCCGTCTTTATCGGGGCCTATGTCTATGCGCTGATCGCCATCATCCTGCGCGAGCTTGGGGTGTTCGACGACAAGCGGTCTTTCGTGTTGTTCGTGATGACGGTGATCGTATTGACGGTGATCGTGTTCAGCCTGATCCGCTGGGTGCTGCATTTGCAGACCTTTGGCAGCCTGATCGATACCTCGCGACAGGTGGAGGATCAGACACGCCGCACCTTCAAGGAACGCCTGCATAATCCCTGCCTCGGGGCCAATCCGCTGACAGGTGATATCCCCGACAGTGCAAAGCCGTTCACCGCGGATGAAAACGGCTATATCCAGCATATCTATCCCGAAGCGTTGAATACCGTGGCGGAAAACCACGGGGTGAAGATCTACCTCAAGCGCAACATCGGCAGCTTTGTTTTCGTCAACGAACCTTTGATGATGATCGATCGCGTGGGGCAGCCCAAGGATGATGAACACACCGATGAAACGCTGCATGCAGGGATCAATGCCAGTATCACCATCGGCGATCTGCGTACCTATGACCAAGATCCGCGCTTTGGTCTCATCGTGATGGGAGAGGTCGCGTCAAAGGCGCTGTCGCCCGGCGTAAATGACCCCGGCACCGCGATCGACGTGATCACCCGCATTGGCCGCATCCTGAGCTTTTACGAGGACGAGACAGAAAGGGACCGCGACGAGGTGCTGGACCACATCTATGTCGCACCACTGGACCCGTCTGACCTGATGCAGGACGCTTTTGGCGCGTTGGCGCGGGACGGGTGTACAGTGGTCGAGGTGCAGCAGCGGCTTCAGGCCACGCTGAACGGCCTGATGCGTCACCCTGACGAAGGGCTGCGCATCGCCGCGCGCAGGGCTGCCGAACGTCACCTCAGACGCGCGCTTGCCAAGATCGACTTTGAACCCGACCGGGCGCAGTTGATGGAAAGCGCCAGCCAAGACGTGCGCGATGCGGTCCGTGACGCGGTAAAGCGCAGCGATACAGAGGATGACGCGCCAAAGATGGACAATGATACCGACACCACCTGAGGGCGGCTTTTACAGGGGGCGGATTTTCAGCTGTGTGATCCGGTTGCCATCGCGGGCGATGACCTCGAACCGGAACCCGTGGAAAGAGAACACCTGATTGGGCGTCGGGATCATCTGCGCTTCGTGGATCACCAGACCGGCGACGGTATTGGCTTCTTCGTCGGGCAAGTCCCACTCCGTGGCGCGGTTCAGGTCGCGGATCGTCATGGCCCCATCGACGAAATATTGCCCGTCCTCGGCCTTGGTCACGCCGTGGTCCGCATCTGGGTCGAATTCATCGGTGATCTCGCCCACAATCTCTTCAAGGATATCCTCGAGCGTGATCAACCCCTGAAGCGAGCCATATTCATCCACCACCAGCGCAAAATGGGTGCGGCGCCGTAGGAACTGGCGCATCTGTTCGTCCAGCGTGGATGTCTCGGGCACGAAATAGGGTTTCATCGCGATATCGGCGATTTTGAACGTCTTGAACGGTTTGTCATCCTCGGCACCGCTGATGTGCTTGTACATGGCACGCAGCAGGTCTTTGGCATGGATCACACCGATGATGTTCTCGGGATCATCGCGGTAGACGGGCAGGCGGGTGTGGTTGCTTTCAAGGATCTGTTCAAGGATCTGCGAAGGGTCATTGGCGGCATCGATCATCTCGATCCCTGACCGGTGGAGCATCACCTCTTCCACCATACGTTCGCGCAGATCAAGGGCACCAAGAATACGGTCGCGGTCTTCCTTCTCTACCACCCCTTCGGAGCGGCCGATTTGCAGCGCCCCCGCGATTTCCTCGCGTACGGCAAGGATGTTGCTGTCAGGGTCGATGGTCACGCCGAAAAGGCGCAGGATGCCGCGGACCAGAAACCGCACGGCTGACACCACGGGGCTGAAGATCAGCACCACCAGCGCAATGGGCCGCGACACGGCTGCGGCGGCGGTTTCAGCATTGGTGATCGCATAGGTCTTGGGCAGAACCTCGGCAAAGATCAGGACCAGCAGAGTCATCACCAGCGTCGCCAGCGCCACACCGGATTCGCCAAAGACCCGCGTGAACAGCGCTGTTGCAAGCGAGGCTGCAAGAATATTCACAAGATTGTTGCCCAGCAGGACAGAGCCGATCAGCCGCTCGTTATCCTCGGTGATCTTGAGCGCACGTTCCGCCCCCTTGGACCCTTTATCCGCCTGACCCCGCAGCTTGCCCCGCGATGCCGCCGTCAGCGCCGTTTCCGAGCCCGAAAAGAAGCCGGAAAGCACCAGAAGAAACAGGATAATACCGCTGCTGATCCAAAATGCGCCGTCTAGGATTGCGGGGGCCGTGTCCATTTGTGAGTATACCTTATCCGTTTGCTCATAGGGTTATGGGCGTGTGTGCGGTTTCATTCAAGGGATGAGCAGGGTGAACCATCAAGATTTGGGACAATTGAACGGGCCGATTGTGCTGTTCGGCGGTCCGTATTCCAACCTGCAGGCGCTAGACGCGCTGTTTAACCACGTGCGGGCCTTAGGGGTGGGGGCAGAGCGGATGATCTGCACCGGCGATGTGGTGGCCTATTGCGCCGATGCCCATGCCGTCAGCGACAGGATGCAGGACAGTGGTATCGCGGTGGTGGCAGGGAATTGTGAAAAGCAGCTTGCCGCAGGTGCGATGGACTGCGGCTGCGGGTTCGAGGATGGCAGCGCCTGCGATCTGCTGTCGGTCGGCTGGTACGGCTACGCCAGCGCGCAGATCACCCAAGCGCAGCGCGACTGGATGGGGCAGGTGCCGGACATCCTCAGCTTTCACCACGCCGGAAAGCGCTATGCCGTGATTCACGGGGGGCACCATGATATCGCCCGCTTCATCTGGCCCGTCTCGCCCGAGGCCGTTTTCGACGCGGAATGGCAGGCGGTAGAGCACAGCATCGGTCCGGTGGACGGGATCATCGCAGGGCACTGCGGGGTGGCGTATGAACGGCAGGCAGCGCGGGGGATGTGGATCAACGCCGGTGTCATCGGGATGCCGCCCAACGACGGCGCACCGCAGACGCGTTTTGCGGTGCTTGATGCGGGGCAGGTGTCGTTTCACAGGCTTGACTATGACCATGCCGCCGCCGCCCGCGCGATGGTGCAGGCGGGGCTGACCCAAGGATACCATAAAGCGCTAGAGACGGGTCACTGGCCGTCAGAGGATGTCTTGCCGCCGGAACTGCGCCGCGCCGCCTTGGCCAGCGGATGATTTTCCAGCACCAGCTCGGACAGACGTGCCTCTAGTACATGGGTGTAGATTTCGGTCGTGGCGACATCGGCGTGCCCCAGCATCGTCTGGATCGCCCGCAGATCGGCCCCATTGGCCAGCAGATGCGTTGCAAAGGCGTGACGCAACGTGTGGGGGGTAACCTTGGACGGATCAACACCGGCGGTCAGGGCGAATTCCTTGATCAGCAGATAAAAGCGGTGGCGCGTCAGATATCCGGCGCTGCCGCGACTGGGGAAGAGGTAGATCGACGCGGGTTTGCCCTTGGCCTGTGCGGCCTCGTCGGTTCTATCGCGCTGCACCAGCCATGCCGCCAGCGCCTCGCGCGACGGGTCAGACAGGGGCACCAGACGTTCCTTGCCGCCTTTGCCCATGATCAAAAGTAAACGCGGATCGCCGCGGGCCGCGCTGACCCTAAGGCTCACCAGCTCGCTCACCCGCATGCCGGTGGCGTAAAGCAGCTCCATCAAACAGGTGTTGCGCAGCTGGTCCGAGGTGTTGCGCCCCGAGTGGCGCGCCGCGTCGAGCAGCTGGTCAACCTCGTCTTCCGACAGCACCTTGGGCAGACGCTTGTCCTGCCCCGGACCGGCAATCTGGATCGCGGGGTTATCGCTGCGCCACCCTTCTTCAAAGGCGAAACGGTACAGCTGTTTGATCGCCGACAGCCGCCGCGCGCGGGTGGATTTGGCAAGCCCCTGCGCGTCGCACCAGACCAGATAGGCCTCGATATCCTTGCGACCGACCGTGACGAAATCCAAGGTGCGGCGGGCGAGGAAACTGTCAAAATCCTTCAGATCGCGCCCATAGGCGAGTTGTGTGTTCGTGGCCGCGCCCAGTTCCGCCGCCTGCGCCTCTAGGAAGGTCGAAATCCAGTGCAGCAACTCGGTCTGCATCAGTTACGCTCCAGCAAAGACGTCTGCAAGGCAGCCCGCCGCGCGGCATCTTCCAGCCCTAGGGCCCGTAGGGTAGAGATGGCATCGCGCAGGGCAGCCGTGTCGCCGCGGGCGCCGTCCTCTAGCAGGGCAATTGTATGCAGGATGGCGCTGCCCAACTGACCGTTTTGCGCCATTTCAACCAGCCCCTCACGTGGCGTTGGCGTCGTGAACGCGCTGGCAATCCCCTGTGCGTGGGGGATGTCGGGCGTGGTTTTCGGGGCCTCGCCGCGCGCGATCTGCGACAGGAATGTAATCTCTGCCGGTGTCGTATCGGCGCTGGCGACCTGCTCGTAGAGCGGTGACAGCAGCAGGATACGGTCGCGCAGGGCCGCACTGGCACCGGTAAGGTCGGTGTCCTGCAAATCCTCGGCATAGAGGGTGGCGAAGGTCACTTCGGTCTCGGCCTGCTGCATGGCGCGCCACGCGGGGCGCAGGGCTTTGGCGATTGCCTCTGTATTGCCGCTGGACATGGCCGTGTCGAACCGCTGGAGGGCTTCGACACGGTCCCACACCCCGCCAGAGGCCGCAGGCTCACGGTCTGTATAAATGCCCAGAAACCGGTTGTCGGGCAGGGCGCCGATACGGGTCAGGCGCTCCGCCGCATCGAGCTGCGCTTTCCAGCCCGCGATATCGCGCAGATCGGCCACAGCATAGGCGGCGGGCAGGTTCCGCGTGGGCTGCGGCTCTCCGATCGCCTCGAGAAGCCGGAACTTGAGCGGCGTCATCTCGCGCGGGCCGGGCAGGGGCGCGGCCCCTTCGTAAAGGTCAGGGTTGAGGAACCGGTCCAGCAGCGACAGATCGCTTTCGGGCAGCAGCGCCAGCGCTTGGGCAGACCCCAACGTCAGCGCCGCCGTGTCCCATTCCCCCGACCGCGCAGCGCACAGGATGCGCACGCCGTAATCCGTTGTCAGGAAGGGCTTGTCCTTCAGCCGCAGGCAGGCACGATCTTCTGTGCCCAAAAGCAGGCTCACCTGCATCCATAGGCCAAAGTGATCCGGCGAAGTCTCGACACCCGCCTGTTCGATCAGCGACATCGCGGGGTCAAGCGCCGCAGCATCCATCAAGCTGCGCACTCGGGCGAGGGCAAGCGCATCGCCCTGTTTCGCATCCCCCTGCGGCGCGGTTGCTTGCGCCAGCAGCAGGGTAAACAGCAGCGAATGGGCTACGGGCAGGTGAAGCTCTGGCAGACGGTCAAGCTGATGGACGATGTCTTCCGCGGTGCTGCCCGTCCAAAGATCCTGCGGCAGCCCTGTCACCTTGGTTGGCACCAACCCGATGGCGCGCGGCCCGCCTTTGCCCAAGGGGGCCACGGTCACGACAGGGGGCAGCGCGGTCCGCGCCACGGGGGCCTCGTCCGGCTTTACGGGGGCCTTGCGCGTCGGTTGCGGCGTCTTGGGACGTTCGCCGAGCCAGTCGATCACCGACAAAGGCGCGTTGCGGTCATTTTGCGCCGCGGTTTGCGCGGCGACACCAAGGGGCAGGGCAATCAGGCAAAAAACGCTTAGCTGCCTGACAAATCGGATCATTGCTGCTCCAACGTCACGGATTCGCGGATTTCGACCTGGGGTGGTGCAAAGTCCGCCCCGAAGAACGGCCCCACATAGGCATAGACCGCAAGGCCGATGAACCCGATAATTGCGAGGTAAATCAGAAACTTGATCAGCTTGCCCATGGAATCCGCCTGCTTTCTTCTGCATCTTTTGACTATTCTATATATGGCCTTTTGGGCAAGATCACGTCATTCACACAAGAATGAGCGAAATTCAGCAATCCCCAGCCGATACGGCCCAAAACACCCCTCGGTACCATCTTAAGAAGACGGTTGTCATGGTGGGTATGATGGGCGCAGGTAAAACCGCCGTGGGCCGCGCTTTGGCCGCGAAACTTGGCGTGCCCTTTGTGGACAGCGACCACGAGATAGAGGCCGCTGCCAATCTGACCGTGCCCGAAATCTTTGAGCGCGACGGCGAACCCTTCTTTCGCAAGCGCGAGACCGAAGTGATCTCGCGTCTGCTGGATAAAGAGCCCGGCATCCTGTCGACCGGCGGGGGCGCCTTTCTGGCGGAAGCCAACCGCGAGAATATCTCGGCCCGCGGAGTGTCGGTGTGGCTGGATGCGGATCTTGACCTGCTGTGGAACCGTGTGCGGTACAAGACCTCGCGCCCGTTGCTGCGCACCGCTGACCCGCGCGGCACCCTGACCGAGCTTTACGAAAAACGTGTGCCGATCTACCGGCTTGCGGATATGACTGTTGCCAGCACGCCGGCACTGTCGATTGACGCGATGGCGCAGCGCGTGGTGGATGCGCTGGCGGATCGTCCAGATGTACTTGAGGTGCTGTGATGCGAGAAACGGTTCATGTCGGTCTTGAGGGCCGCGCCTATGATGTGGTGATCGGCCCCGATTTGTTGGCGCAAGCAGGCGCGTTGATTGCCCCGCTGTTGCGCCGCAAACGTGTTGTGGTGGTCAGTGATGAGACGGTTGCGGCGCACCATCTGGACAGTTTACGCGCCGGACTGGACGCCGCTGACATCAACGTCGAGGCGCTGGCATTGCCGCCGGGCGAGGCCACAAAATGTTGGGCAGAGCTGACCCGCACGGTCGATTGGCTGATGGATCAGAAGGTCGAACGCAACGATATCGTGATTGCCTTTGGCGGCGGTGTCATCGGCGATCTGGTGGGCTTTGCCGCCGCGATCCTGCGCCGTGGTGTGCGCTTTGTGCAAATCCCGACCTCGCTTCTGGCACAGGTCGACAGCTCGGTCGGGGGCAAGACGGGGATCAACGTATCACAGGGCAAGAACCTTGTCGGCGCGTTTCATCAGCCGTCCCTTGTATTGGCCGATACGGCCGTGCTTGGCACATTGCAGGCGCGTGACTTCCTTGCCGGATATGGCGAGGTCGTCAAATACGGGCTGCTGGGGGATGCGGCCTTCTTTGACTGGCTCGAGGTGAACGCCCCCGCGATGGCCGCTGGCAATATGGCGCTGCGCGTAGGGGCGGTGCGCCGGTCTGTCCAGATGAAGGCCGACATTGTTCTGCGCGACGAAAAAGAACACGGCGACCGCGCGCTGTTGAACCTTGGCCATACCTTCTGTCACGCGCTTGAGGCGGCGACGGGCTATTCCGACCGGTTGCTGCATGGCGAAGGTGTGGCGATCGGCTGTGCGATGGCGTTCGAATTGTCCGCCCGTTTGGGGCTTTGCGCGCAAGAGGACCCCAGCCGCGTCCGCGCGCATCTGCGGGCCATGGGGATGAAAACCGACCTGCGCGACATTGACGGAGATCTGCCGGACGCCGCTTATCTGCTTGATCTGATGGGGCAGGATAAAAAGGTCATCGACGGCAAGCTACGCTTTATTCTGGCTCGAAGCATTGGCGATGCTTTTGTCACCGCCGATGTCCCCAGGGACGCGGTGCTGCAACTGCTGGATGACGCACTGGCTGAACGCCACTAGGGGGCGTCGCCCACCCGTCTTGAGTCACGACAAAGAAAAGGCGGGGAATTCCCCGCCTTAACTACGTTTTGTATCCGATTAATATCAGAATGGGATTTCATCATCCAGATCGCGCGAGGAACCGCGACCACCGTCGTTGCCGCCGCCCGAGGGGCCACTGTCATAGCCGCCACCGTAGCCGCCCTGATCTGACGGGCCGCTGTCGTAGCCACCGCCGCCGCCGCCGTAGTTGCCACCACCACCGGAACCTCCACCGTCGCGGCCATCGAGCATGGTCAGCGTACCGCCAAAGCCCTGCAGGACAACTTCTGTGCTGTATTTATCTTGACCGGACTGATCTTGCCATTTGCGCGTTTGTAGCTGGCCTTCGATATATACTTTGGAACCCTTCTTCAGGTATTGCTCTGCAATGCGCACAAGCCCTTCCTGAAAGATCGCCACCGAATGCCATTCGGTCTTTTCGCGGCGCTCGCCGGTGTTGCGGTCTTTCCATGTCTCGGATGTCGCGATGCGCAGGTTGCACACTTTGCCGCCGTTCTGGAACGAACGCACTTCGGGATCGCGCCCCAGATTCCCGATTAGGATCACTTTATTCACTGAGCCGGCCATGATGCCCCCATTTGCTGCAAGTTTACGGGCCACGCGCGAATCCCGCACGCACCTTGGATTGGCCGACGTTATACCCAGCACGGTTTGCGATAAACAGGGGGGAGGCGGGATTATCGCCGTTGCGACCCACGCAGATGTGACGGGGAGCAATAAAGGGTGGCACCAACGGGTCAGTTTGATATGGTCTTCGGGAATTGAGACTGCGTGGGGCAGGGACAATATGCGAATTTTACTAACGGCGGCGCTGTGCTGCCTTTCTGTGGGCGCAGCACCGGTTGCCGCTGATGTGTTTTCATCCAAGAACCGGACCAAGCTTTTTGCGTCCCAGACCAAGATTTTGGACACACGGGCGTCAAAACAATATGCGGCCTCTGTCCGGCTGCAGCCACAACGCGTGGTCACCCCGACAAAATGGGACACACCCAAATATCGCGGCAAGTACAAGGGCGTCTATCTTGGCATGGCGCGCGAAGCCGCGATGCGCCACGGCATTCCGGCGGATCTCTTCTTGCGTCTCGTGCAGCAGGAAAGCGGCTGGAACCCTGCGGCGCGGTCGCATAAAGGCGCGCTTGGTCTGGCGCAGCTTATGCCTGAAACGGCGCGTATCCTGCGCGTGGACCCGACCGACCCCTACGAGAACCTTGATGGCGGCGCACGATACCTCAAGCGTCAATATCAGGCGTTCGGGTCATGGAACCTCGCGCTTGCGGCCTATAACGCGGGGCCGGGGGCGGTGAAGAAATACGGTGGCATCCCGCCCTACGCCGAAACCAAGAACTATGTGAAGGTGATCGCGGATCTGTGATGCACCCCGATAAGTAGCTGAAAATACTATGTATTTCGCCGCTTGATGCTGATTTCCGCTTGCCGTTTTTCGCGGCGATGGAACCATATCGCCACGGCTGATGTTCCCTTTCCACAGCGTCAGCAGGTCGTCTTCTACGGTCTGCGCGCATCAGAAAGATAAGGAGCATTCGCATGTTCAACTCAGTTAAATCGATCGCCTTGGCCACAGGTGTAAGCTTGGCCGCATTGTCCACTGCCGCATTTGCGGACGAGAAGGTCGCCTTCTCTGCGATTGACGTAAGCTCGTCCATCGACGCCGCGCAGGACGCTAACGCGATGGAATATTACCCCCAGATCACCGAGGACCTGAAAGCCGCCGTGGCCGCCCGCGTCTTGGGCAGCGATGACGCCAGCGATCCGACGATCAACATCGACATCCGCAAAATCTCGCTGGATGGGGATACGATGCTGAGCGATAGCCAGGAATTTAACGAGATCGAAGGTGTGGTGGACATCACATCGCCCAATGAATCGATCGGCGCACGCAGCTTCCCTGTGAATGTCGCCGCCTATTCGGTCGATCAGGTCGTGCCCGAGGGTTACGTCGCCGTGGCCCCGACCGAGGGTGTGTTCTACGAAGTCATGATCAACGGTTTTGCCGATGAGGTGGCCGAACAGGTCGGCAATCTGAACACCGCAGGTAGCGGCGTCAGCAAATAAGCCACCCTGCCTCGATCAGGCAGAAGCGGCCATCGCACATGCGGTGGCCGTTTTTTGATGCGTAGCGAAGGGTTCAGCGCGCCGTAACGTCCATCTCGATCACCGGCTCCATCGCCGCAAGCTGCGCGTCATCCAGATGACATTTTACCGTATGCCCCGCCGCCAGCGCCCGCAACTCTGGCACCTGCGTCTCGCACAGATTTCCCGGCACCTGAGATTTCCATCGGCAGCGCGTCTGAAAGGGGCAACCGGGCGGCGGGTTCATCGCCGAGGGGACATCGCCTTCCAGCACGATATGTTTTTTCTTCACCCGCGTGTCGGCGATCGGCACCGCCGACAGCAGCGCTTCGGTATAGGGGTGGTAGGGCGGAGAGAACACCTGATCCGTCGTGCCCAATTCGACCACATGCCCCAGATACATCACCATCACCCGGTCGCTAAGATATCGCACGATGCTCAGGTCATGGCTGATGAACAAAAGGCAGGTCTGCTGCGCCTGCTGGATCTCCATCAAAAGATCCGTCACCGCCGCCTGAACCGAGACATCAAGCGCCGAGACGGGTTCATCCGCCACCACGATCCGTGCGTCTCCGGCAAAGGCACGGGCAATCCCCACGCGCTGTTTCTGCCCGCCCGACAGTTGGCGCGGCATGCGGGTTGCGAATTCCCGTGGGAGTTTGACCAAATCCAGCAGCTCCAGCATACGCGCCTTACGGTCACGCGCGGATGTGCCCACGCCAAACACTTCAAGCGCGCGGATGATCTGGCGGCCCACGGTCATTGACGGGTTCAATGTGTCGAAAGGGTTCTGGAACACCATCTGGATATCAGCGACGGTCTGTGTCCCCCGATCCTCGATCGCGGTGGTGCCGATATCACGGCCATCCAGCAGCAGGTGACCGGCTGTGGCCGTCTCTAGCCCCATAAGAACCTTGGCAAAAGTGGACTTGCCGCAACCGGATTCCCCAACGATGGCAAGGGTTTCACCCGCCCGCGCTTCAAAGCTCAGCTCTTCGTTTGCTTTAACCACTTTGGTACCGGTGCCGCCAAACATGGAATGCGCCGCCACCTGATAGTATTTCTTGAGCTTGTCCATTTTCAGAACGACGTCGCCAACCTCGCCCTTCGACTTGGTCGCCGCATGCGCCATCGGCGCGGCCCAGTCTATCTCATCGTGGCGGATACAGCGGGTCGCGTGTCGCGTGTTTTCGGGCACATCCAGCATCGGAATGGCACCCTGATCGCAGCGCCCCGCGACAAAGTAATCGCAGCGCGGGCCAAAGTTGCAGCCCTCGGGGCGTTCATGGGGCAGGGGAAAATTGCCGGGGATAGCGACCAGCGGGCGCGCGGTCTTGTCGGCACCGGGCAGCGGAATCGACCGGAACAGAGCCTGTGTATAGGGATGGCGCATGCCGTCGAACACATCCGCAATCGACCCGCGCTCGACCGCCTCGCCGGAGTACATGACACAGATGCGATCGCAGGTGTCCAGCACCAGCCCGAGGTTGTGGCTGATGAACAGCATAGAGGTGCCGTATTTGCGCCCCAGATCTTTGACCAGATCAATGATCGCCGCCTCGACCGTGACATCCAATGCTGTGGTGGGCTCGTCCAGGATCAGCAAGGACGGCTCTGACATCAGGGCCATAGCGATAACAATGCGCTGCTGTTGACCGCCTGACAGTTGATGCGGGTAGGCCTTGAGGATACGTTCGGGGTCCGGCAGCTTGACGTCGGTCACCAGTTGCAAGGCGCGGGCATGGGCCTCGCGTTTCGACATGCCACCGTGGATCATCGGCACTTCCATCAACTGCTGCCCGATCCGCATGGCGGGGTTCAAAGAGGCCATAGGCTCTTGATAGATCATCGCGATCTCGCTGCCCCTGATCTGACGCAACTCAGCGGCGCTCATCTGGGACAGATCGCGCCCCTTGAACTTGATGGACCCGCCCACGACACGCCCGTTCACCCCAAGGTCCTGCATCACACCCAAGGCGACCGTTGATTTACCACAACCGGATTCACCAACCAGCCCCACAGCCTCGCCCGGTTTGACCAAGACCGAAAAATCCATCACCGCTGGAATTTCGCGCAGCCGTGTGAAGAAAGAGATCGACAGCCCGTCGATCTCCAGAATTGGCCCGTCATATGCCTCGCCCATGTCCAACTCCCTTACCTTCAACCGCAACCATATACTTCATTTTGCCAAGTAAACTCCGGGGGTGCGGGGGCTGGCCCCCGCGTCGGCCATCCCAAATCAATCCCGCAAACTCTCTTCGCGCAGCCCATCCGCGAGCAGGTTCAACCCCAGCACAAGGCTTAGCAAGGCCAGCGCCGGCGCGATTGCCGCATGGGGGTAGAGCGCCAGCAGGCGCCGCCCTGCGTTGATCGTGGTGCCCCAATCGGGGCTTTCGGATTCCAGCCCCAGCCCAAAGAACCCCAGCGTGCCAAGCAGGATCGTGGTATAGCCGATGCGCAGGCAGAAATCGACGATCAGGGGGCCGCGGGCATTGGGCAGGATCTCCCACAACATGATGTACCACGGTCCTTCGCCGCGGGTCTGCGCGGCCGCCACGTAGTCGCGTGTCTTGATGTCCAGTGCGAGCCCGCGCACGATCCGGAATACTGTGGGCGCATTGACGAAAACCACGGCGACAAAGACCACCAGCAACCCCGGCCCGATGTCGAGGAAATCCAGAAACGCGGGCAGGCCCGGGATCTCGTAGGTCTGGGTCCGCACCAACGCCCCATCGTCCGAGATCATCGCGAGGTAAAGCCAGCCCACCAGCCCCAGTACCATGACCAGCACCGGCGTGCGGGTGCTTGGCTGCGTGCGCAGACGTGTGTTGAGCAGCACCCAAAGGAACACCAGCGGAAAGATGAACAGCACAATTGCCATGTAATTCGGCAGTCCGGTCAGCACGATCTCGGGGGTGACCAGAAGGTAAAAGATCAAGATCACCGGAAAGGCGAGGATCAGATTGGCTAGAAAGCTCAGGAATACGTCCAGTTTACCGCCATAATAGCCCGCAGGCAGCCCCAGCGTGATCCCCACCATAAAGGCAAAGACCGTCGCCATCGGCGCAATCTGGATCACCACCCAGGCACCCTTGATCAGGCGGCTGAACACATCGCGGGCAAGGTTATCGCCGCCCAGCAGGAACCACGGGTACTCGCCGTCCTCGGCACGGGCCAGCGGTGTGCCGGGAAGCTTGTTCTTCATGCCCGAGGTCTGGCTGAGGCTATCATGGGTCGCGATCATGTCGAACACCCCGCCGAACAGCCCCGTATAGACCCAGAACATCACCAGCCCAAAGCCGATCATGCCAACGGTGCTGTCAAACAGTTTGCCATAAAGCCCCAGCCGGCGTTTGAAGGCGATCGACAGGGCAAAGGTCACGATCAGTGCAATCCAGACCGGCAGCAGACGCTGCGCCATGCCGCCAAAAATGCCGGCCTCGGCACCCATGAAAATGCCCCCGACGACATAGACCATCAGCAGCGCCGTCGCCGCCGCGATCCCCGCGGTGGTGAGCTGCCCCAAGCGGCGCGTACCCGCAGGGGAAGTCGGCAGCAGGGGCCAGACCATCTGCATCGCGATGCCAAGCAGCACGACCAGTACCGCGCCCCCCAGCAATGGGTTTACCCAGTCCAGCGCACCTGTCCATGTCAATGGGTCCATCTGCATTGTCTCCTCAGGTGATCCGGATGCGCGGGTTCAGCACGACATAACCGATGTCCGAGATCAGCTGCGTTGTCAGCACCACGATCACCGACACGACCGACACGGCCAGCAACAGCTCGATGTCATTATTCGACGCGGCGCGGACCAACAGCCAGCCGAAGCCCTTGTAGTTAAAGAGGGTCTCGACGATGACGACTCCGTTCAGAAGCCACGGGATTTGCAGCATGATTACCGTGAACGGCGCGATCAGTGCGTTGCGCAGGGCGTGTTTCAGGACGATGTTGCCAAAGCTCACCCCCTTCAGCCGCGCCGTGCGGATGTACTGCGCGGTCATCACCTCGGTCATCGAGGCACGGGTCATGCGCGCGATATAGCCCATCCCGTAAAGCGAGATGGTCAGCACCGGCAAAAAGAAATTCCAGAAGGTCGCGTCTTTCATCGCACTGGCGGCGGAGCCCAGAAACAGCGTTTTGCTGTCGATCCAGCCCCAGTCGGCCAGCAGAGGCGACAACCCAAATCGCGACGAGGCGAGCAGGGCGATGAACACGACACCAGACACATATTCAGGCGTCGCGGTTGTCAGGATTGAAAAGGTCGACAGGGTCCGGTCCGTCCGCGACCCTTCGCGCATCCCCGCCAGCACGCCCACAATCAGCGCCATCGGCACCATCAGCAGGATCACGCAGCCCATCAACTTGCCCGTCAGCGCCAACCGGGTCAGGACAGTGGGGCCGACATCCTCTTGGAAAACAGTGGAAAATCCCCAATCCCCTTGCAAGATACCGCAAAAGCTGCGGCGGTCGTCCTCGGGCGTGTCCTTGGTAAAGCACCGCCCGAAACTGGTGCCGTCATCCTCTTGCGTCACCCATCCGGGCATGACGCCCAGCCATTGGCCGAATTTGACCGGCAGCGGGTCAAGATAGCCGCGATCCCCCAGATAGCTTGCGACCGCTTCGTCCGACATGCGGAAGTTGCCTTGGGTCTTGGCGAGCTTTTCGAGGTTCGGATAGAGGTTCGTCAGCCAGAACACGATAAAGGTCAGGCATAGCGCTGTTACCACCATCACGCCCAAACGGCGCAATATGAAAATACCCATGTGATGACCCTGTTGCGCGGCGGTACGGCGGCACCTTGAAGGCGCGCGGCTGCGTTTGAATTTGTCGCAGCGCGGTCCGGCTTTTGCCGATACGTTGCGCGCTGCGCGGCTCCCTTATTGTCCGCTTTCGGCCATGACATGGGCGGTGCGGATGCGTTTTTCTTGAATACCAGTCAGCCACAGGTCGCGGTGGCAGGTCAACTCGGTACTTTGGAAATGGGCGCTACCCCGAGCGTCCTTGCAGCCACCGGCCCCGACGCGTCAGGCCGCCGTTGCCCGCAGACGCGAGGGTGTGAGGCCCGTGTGTTGCTGCATGAACCGTGTGAAATAGGCGGCAGAACCAAAGCCGAGGTGGCGCGCGATATCCTGTGCGGAATGCTCTGTCGTGCCAAGCAGGTGCCGTGCCTCATGCACCACCCGTTCGGTCAGGATATCCGCCGCAGTCTTGCCGGTGGCGGATTTTACGGCCCGTGACAGATGCGTCGGCGTGACCTCCAGGCTTTCGGCATAGTGCGCCATCGGCGCGCCGCTGCTGTAGTGTTCGCAGACCATCTGGCAGAACCGCGCGCTGAGCCGTGCGGCGGCGTTGCGCCGGTTGGGCACATGTTCGTCCTGCATAATCTGGCGCCGCAGCCAGACCGACATCAGCGCCGCGTGCCCCTCTAGCGCGTCATGATACAGCGGGCGCTTGGCCTGTTGTTCGCGCTGCGCGGCTTCGATCAGGCCGGTCAGTTCGGTCTGGGCCTGCACATCCCGAATACGCAGGTGGCGCGGCATTTGGGGCAGGCGCAGCTCGGTGCCGTCGGGGATCACCACCGCTTGCCCGATGCCCTGCCGCCCCATATCAAGGGCAAAGAGCGCACGGGCAGGGATAAACACCGCGTTATGCGCCCCCAAGCCGCGCCGCTGGCCGTCAAGCTGCAGCAACCCCTGACCGCGGGTGATCCAGATCAGCATATGCACAGGCCGGTCATGACAAAGCTGCACGCGCCAGTCCTGCCCTTGCGATAGTTGCGCCAGTGTCAGCAATTCGATCGTGTTCTCTGTCATTGCATGACCCTATCAGCAAAAGACAAGTAAACACTATCGTTATACAGAGATACGGAAAGATAAAGGCAGTAAAAGATAATTTCGCCGTTTTGGCAGCCGCGTGCTACCCCGGCACATATTGCAGCCAATCGGCGGTGTTCTTGCGCATCCACGTGCGCTGCCGTTTGGCATACTGCCGTGTCGCGATGATGGCATCCTGTCGCGCTACGTCAAGCGGTGTTACGCCGTCAAGGTAGCGCATCAGCTCGGGTGCGCCGATGGCACGGTGCGCGGGCAGGGTGGGGTCGTAATCGGGGCGCACGGCGGCAACTTCGTCCAGCGCGCCTTGGTCCAGCATCTGGTCAAAGCGACGGATGATCCTGTCGTTCAGCCAGTCCTTCGACGCGGCAACGGCAACAGGCTGACAGCGCTCCATCGGCAGGACGGGCGGCGGCGTATCATCTTGCCACGCGGCCAGCCCGCGCCCTGTGGCTTGCTGCACCTCCCACGCACGCTGGACACGCATGGGGTTATAAAGATCGATGCGGCGCGCCGTCTCTGGATCAAGCGCGTCGATCATCGCTGCGCGGGTCATGGTGTTGCCCGCGTCGCGCACCGCATCGGGGGTCGGCGGAATGTCCACCAGCCCCTTGGTCAGCGCCGCGAAGTAAAGCCCCGTGCCACCGACAATGATCGGGCGTGCGGGCTGGCGCAGCACCTCGGTCACCTCGCGCAGCCAGTGGCCGACCGAATAGGGGTCGTGTGCTGCGACATGGCCATACATCAGATGCGGTGCCAAGGCCTCTTCCTCGGCTGGCGGGCGGGCCGAGATCACGCGCCAGCAGCCGTAGACCTGACTGGCATCCGCGTTCACAATCACCCCGCCCTGAGCCTGCGCAATCGCAAGCGCCAGCGCCGATTTACCCGAGGCCGTGGGCCCCGCAATCAGGACAGGCGCGACAGGGTCGATAGAGGAAACCACGTCAGAGACGCGGGACAGCGGGGCATCTGGCATTTCTTTGCGTGAACCTCTGACGGAGCATTGAATGTTTGCGCTATTTGCGACATTTTACGGCGCAATGAAAACCCCTCCCACACCCTGAAAGGTGCGCCCATGCCCGAGAGCCAGTCAAAAGTAACATTCAACCGGGTCATGCTGAAGATTTCAGGCGAAGCATTGATGGGCGATCAGGGGTTCGGGCTGAACCCGCCAACCGTGCAACGCATCGCGAATGAGGTCAAATCGGTTCACGATCTTGGCGTCGAAATCTGCATGGTCATCGGGGGCGGCAATATCTTCCGCGGGCTGCAAGGATCGGCCCAGGGGATGGAACGTACCACCGCCGATTATATGGGGATGCTGGCCACCGTGATGAACGCGCTGGCGATGCAATCCGCGCTGGAGGAACTGGGCATCCACACGCGGGTGATTTCCGCGATCACAATGAACGAGGTCGCCGAACCCTATATTCGCCGCCGCGCCGTGCGCCACCTTGAGAAAAAGCGCGTGTGCATCTTTGCCGCGGGCACCGGCAACCCCTATTTCACCACTGATACCGCCGCGACCCTGCGCGCCAATGAAATGGCTTGCGAAGCGATCTTCAAGGGCACCAAGGTCGATGGTGTCTATGATAAAGACCCCGCCAAATTCGACGATGCGGTCCGCTATGATGCCGTCAGCTATGACGACGTGCTGCAAAAGCGCTTGGGGGTCATGGATGCCTCTGCCATCGCCTTGGCGCGCGACAACAACCTTCCGATCATCGTCTTCTCTCTGGACGAGCCGGGCGGCTTCAAGGGGATTCTCGCGGGCGAGGGCACATACACACGGGTTCAGGGCTAGGCCCCAACCTACGATAGATGCGGGGCTCCCTATACAAGGGGGGCTTGATCGCGTTATATCGGTTCAAATCTAGATAGTTACAAAACCACCGGGGACATCATGTCAGACGATTTTATGCTGGACACAGACGATCTTGAGCGGCGCATGAACGGCGCAATCGCATCGTTGCGCACCGAATTTGCCTCTTTGCGCACAGGCCGCGCGTCCGCCTCTATGCTGGAGCCTGTGATGGTCGACGCCTACGGCAGCAGCACGCCGATCAACCAGGTGGGCACCGTCAACGTGCCCGAGCCGCGGATGGTCACCATCAACGTCTGGGACAAGGCGCTGGTCGGCAAGGTCGAAAAGGCGATCCGTGAATCCGGTCTGGGTATCAATCCGCAGTTGAACGGCACGATCATCATGCTGCCGATCCCCGAGCTGAACGAGGAACGCCGGACCCAGCTGACCAAGGTCGCGGGGCAATATGCCGAAAGTGCCCGTGTATCGATCCGTAACGTGCGCCGCGACGGTATGGACCAGATCAAGAAAGCCAAGGCCGACGGCATGTCGGAAGACGATCAGAAAGTCTGGGAGGGTGAGGTTCAGGACATGACCAACAAGTTCATCGCCCAGATCGACGAGCAGCTTGAAAGCAAACAAGCCGAGATCATGCAGGTTTAAGTACCTTACTCGATGCGCGCGACCCCAGGGTCCGCGCATCGGCCTGCAGTTCGATAAGGATAGATGATGCCTGCTGCGACCGACCAGACCTTCCAGCTTGTCCCAGGGGCACCGCGCCATGTTGCGATCATCATGGACGGAAACGGCCGTTGGGCGACCCAGCGGGGGCGTCCGCGTCTGTTCGGGCATCACGCCGGTGCCAAGCGTGTGCGCGAAATCGTCGAGGCATGCCCCGATTTCGGCGTCGAATATCTGACGATCTTTGCCTTCTCGACCGAGAACTGGAAACGTACTCAGGTCGAGGTGGCGGGGCTCATGAGCCTGTTCCGCCGCTATATCACCAAAGAGACCAAGGCGCTGAAAGCCAAGGGCGTGCGCGTCCGATTTATTGGTGACCGTGTCCGGCTGGATGCGAAACTGGTCAAGCTGATGAATGTGCTAGAGGCAGAGACGGCGGAAAACACCCGTACCCATCTGACGATTGCCCTGAACTACGGCGGTCGCGACGAGGTCGCGCGCGCGACGCAGCGGCTGGCGCAGGACGTTGCAGCGGGTCTGCTCAGCCCTGAGGACGTCGACGAAGAAACCCTGCCGCGCTATCTGGACACCCATGTATTGCCGGACCCCGATCTGGTGATCCGCACCAGTGGCGAGGCGCGGATATCGAACTTTCTGCTGTGGCAATCCGCCTATGCGGAATATGAATTCATTGATACGCTCTGGCCCGACTTCACCAAGGCCGAGTTTGGCAATCTTTGTGCGGCCTTTGGTAATCGCGACCGGCGCTTTGGTGCCGTGTCCTCCTGATCGTACGACGAAAGGAAAGCACTATGACACCTTCTTCGGAACGCTGGTCCGACCTCACGGCGCGCGTCGGTTCGGCGCTGGCGATGATCGTGGTCGGTCTGGGTGGTATCTATCTGGGCGGGCCCGTGTTCCACGTTCTCGTCGCGATCATTTGCGGCGTCATGGCGTGGGAACTGGTGGGGATGTTGAACCCGTCAAACCGCGGTGCGCGGATGCAGATGGGCTTGCTGGTGGGCGCGGCGACGCTCGCCGCGATCTACCTGCCCGTGGGCTTTGCCCTGCCGGTGCTGCTGGCCCCCGCGTTGGTGGGCTTTGGCCAGTTGGAAAAGCACCGCACCATTTTCATGTGTTTCACCGTGATGATCATGCTGGCCGGTTTCGGGCTGACGCAAGTCCGCGATGATTTCGGCTTTGGCTGGCTGATGTGGCTGGTGTTGGTTGTGGTGATCACCGATGTCGTTGGCTATTTCGCCGGACGTGCCATCGGGGGGCCGAAGTTCTGGCCCAAGGTCAGCCCCAAGAAAACATGGTCCGGCACGGCTGCGGGCTGGATCGGGGCGGCGGCTGTCGGTTTCCTGTTCTCGATCAACACCGGTGTAGGCTTGCAGCTGGTCGGTGTCTCTGTCGCCATGTCGATGGCGTCGCAGATGGGAGATATGGCGGAATCCGGGATGAAGCGTCGCTTGGGGGTCAAGGACAGCTCTAACCTGATCCCCGGTCATGGTGGTTTGCTGGATCGGTTCGACGGTATGCTGGGGGCGGCGCTGTTCCTGCTGATCATTGGTCGTTTCCTGACCATCACCCCCGCGCTAAGCTGATCCCCACCCCATGAAGAAAGTCAGTATTTTCGGGGCCACGGGCTCTATCGGGCAGAACACCATTGATCTGATCGCGCGCGCCCCCGACGCCTATGATGTCGTCGCGTTGACCGGTGCCAGCAATATCGCGCAGCTGGCCGAAGATGCGCAGCGGTTGAACGCGCAGCTTGCCGTCACGGCCCATGAGCATCTGCTGGACGACCTGCGCGACGCGCTATCGGGCACGGGGGTAGAGGCCGCCGCCGGAACACAAGCCATCAACGAGGCCGCCGCACGCCCCGCCGATTGGGTCATGTCCGCCATCATCGGGGCAGCGGGTCTGGCACCGGGGGTGGAGGCCTTGAAACAAGGCGCGACGCTGGCCCTTGCGAATAAAGAGTCGCTGGTCTGCGCCGGTCAGCTGATGCTGGATACGGCCATGGCACATGGGGCCACCATGCTGCCGGTCGATAGCGAACATTCCGCCGTTTTTCAGGCTCTGATCGGCGAGGATATCTTGGCGGTGGAACGGATCATCATCACCGCCAGCGGCGGGGCGTTTCGCGATTGGCCGCTGGAAAAGCTCGCCGATGCCACGCTAGAGCAGGCGTCGAGCCATCCGAATTGGGATATGGGCCAGCGCATCACCATCGACAGCGCGTCAATGTTCAACAAGGCGATGGAAGTCATTGAAACGCGTGAATATTTTCGCGTGGACCCCGGCCAGATCGAAGTATTGGTGCATCCGCAGTCGATGATCCATGCGCTGGTGGGGTTCAACGATGGTGCCTTGATGGCGCATATCGGCCCGCCCGACATGCGCCACGCCATCGGCTTTGCCCTGCATCACCCCGACCGAACGCATTTGCCGGTAGAACGGCTGGATCTGGCAAAGATCGGCAGTTTTGACTTCCGCGCCCCCGATGACATCCGTTGGCCCGCCCTGCGCCTCGCGCGCGAGGTGATGGCGCGTGGTGGCATGGCCGGTGCGGTGTTCAACGCCGCCAAAGAGGTCGCGCTGGACGGGTTTATCGGCGGCAAGCTGCGCTTTCCCCAGATGGCAGAGATCGTCGAAGACACGATGGAAGCGCTTTTCCCTGACAATGGGGTGATCGATGCGGCCATCACACTTGATAACGTCGCACAGGTGGACCATCTGGCAAGGCAGGCCGCATGGGCCGCAATAACAAAGAGGGCAGGGTAGAGTTTTGGATATTATGGCATTGATTCCGCAGTTTGGCGGGCTGATCTGGACGCTTCTGGCTTTTGTGATTGCCCTGTCGGTGATCGTCGCGATCCATGAATACGGTCATTATATCGTCGGACGCTGGTCCGGCATCCATGCCGATGTCTTCTCTCTCGGGTTTGGCCCTGTGATCTACAGCCGCTACGACAAACGCGGCACCAAGTGGCAGATCGCGGCGCTGCCCTTTGGCGGCTACGTGAAATTCGCGGGCGATGCGGATGCGGCCTCGGGCAAGGATGTGGCCGCGATGGAAGCGGCCGAGGCGGACCCGAAGCGGTTGCGTGCCACCATGCATGGTGCGCCGCTATGGGCGCGTGCAGCCACGGTCGCTGCGGGGCCGGTTTTCAACTTTGCCCTGTCCATTCTGGTTTTCGCGGCCATCGGCCTGTCGGTCGGCGTTCCGCGTGACCCGATGACCGTCGGGGAATTGCACCCGCTGCCGTTTGAACAGAATGAACTGGTGGAAGGGGACGAGATCGTCTCTATCGGCGGGGTGACCCTGCCGCCGGTGTCCGATGCCACCGCCTATGCCGATGCTTTCGCCAGCATCCCGCTGGACCAGCCGCTGCCCTATGAGGTGAACCGTGGCGGGGACGTCGTGACGGTGGATGGGCCTTACGTCATGCCATCGCTGGTCAAGCAGGTGATGCCGCAATCCGCGGCCTATGAGGCCGGACTGAAAAGCGGCGATGTGATCACCTCGGTCGACGGGGCAGAGATTTTCGCCTTCCGCCAGTTGAAGACCGCTGTTGAAGCGTCTGAAGGCACGCCGCTTGAACTTGATATCTGGCGCGATGGGCAAATGCTGGACATCACCCTACGCCCCAAAGTGACGGACGAACCGCAGCCAGACGGCAGCTTCAAGTCGCAGATGCGCATTGGCATTGTGGGCGGCACCGCCTTTGACACCGCCACGACGAACCCTGGCGTGCTTACAGCGCTCTGGGGTGGGGTAGAGAACACAGGCCGGATCATCAGCGGGTCGCTGTCGGGTCTCAAGCATATGATCGTCGGCAATATCAGCACCTGTAACCTGAGCGGTCCGGTGGGGATCGCGCAAACCTCTGGCGCGATGGCGTCGCAGGGCGCGCAAAGCTTCATCTACTTTATCGCGGTGCTGTCGACGGCGGTCGGTCTGCTGAACCTCTTCCCGATTCCGGCGTTGGATGGCGGGCATCTGGTGTTCTACGCCTATGAAGCCGTGACCGGCAAACCACCCAGCGATGGCGCGTTGCGCATCCTGATGACCATTGGTCTGACCTTGGTACTGGGGTTAATGGTCTTTGCCTTGGGTAACGATTTATTCTGCCCTTAGGCGATATTTTGCCGCCTAAAAGGGGGGTAAAAAGTTACAAAAGTCTTATTGCTGCCTTAATTGGTCAAACGAGCGCCGCAATCGCCTGCGATATTCGATCCAAGTTACAAAGGATACGAGTATGCAGACGTTCAAGACAAGTTACCGCGGTTTGAGCCTTTTGGTTGATCTGAACTGGGACCGCGCTTTGTACTTCGGCTTCCTGATCATCGCGCTGACCGCCGGCGCGTGGATCGGCGCGTAACGCCGTTCTCTCTCCCTCTCCAGGTGCCCTCCCGCACTCTATCGTGATCCAACTGGCCGTCATACACACTATATAGGTGTATGGCGGTCTCTTCGTTTTGACAAAGGCCGCTAACCTGTCTAGTCAGGACGAAAGAGTTTTTTGACAGCGGGTAGGGCAAATGATGCACAACGACAGGTGGAATAAGCCCACCGAAACAGCGGTTTTCACTCCTTTTGCGAAATCCTTGCGCAGCGCTTCTTTTTGCGTAATGTTATCAGTCGCTTGGCTGGTTCCAGCGCCACATGCTGACGCGCAAAGCTATCAGTTCAACACAGTTCAGATCGACGGCAACGAACGGATCGGCGACAGCGCCATCCTAAGCCGCGCAGGAATCGCACGCGGTCGGGCGATCAGCGCGGGCGAATTGAATGATGCTTACCAGAACCTTCAGGCGTCCGGCCTGTTTGAAAGCGTCGCGCTTGAACCGCGCGGCGGGACATTGGTGATTACGGTCGTAGAATTCCCCACGATCAACCGCATCAGCTTTGAAGGCAACGCGCGCATCGACGACGAAGCGCTGGCGTCGGTCGTTGATTCAGACGAACGCCGCGTCTTTAACCCGACCCAAGCCGAAAAAGACGCCAATGCCATCGCGCAGGCCTATAGCAACGACGGCCGTATCGCCGCCCGCGTCCAGCCCAAGGTCATCCGCCGCGACCAGAACCGCGTTGATCTGGTGTTTGAAGTTTTCGAAGGCGACAACGTCGAGATTGAACGCCTGAGCTTTGTCGGCAACCGCCAATATTCGGACCGTCGTCTGCGCCGCGTGCTGGGAACCAAGCAAGCGGGCCTGTTCCGCCGTCTGATCAAACGCGACACTTTTGTGCCCGAACGCATCGAGGCCGACCAGCAGATGCTGCGCGATTTCTACCTGTCGCGCGGCTATGTCGACATGCGCATTTCGGCGGCGAACGCTCAGCTCACCGAAGAACGCGACGGCTATTTTGTGCAGTTCAACGTGCAAGAGGGGCAACAGTTCAAGTTCGGCGAACTGACCGTGACCTCGACCATCAACGGGGTGAACGCCGACGATTATCGTGGCGTAATCAAGACCAAATCCGGTGCCGTCTATTCGCCGTCGCTGGTCGAGACGGATATCGCCCGGATGGAACGCAAAGCCATCCGTGACGGCGTTGATTTTCTGCGGGTAGAACCGGTTGTCACGCGCAATGATCGCGACCTGACGCTGAACGTCGAATATCGCATCTCTCGTGGTCCACGTGTCTTTGTCGAACGGATCGACATCGAAGGGAACACCACCACGCTTGACCGCGTTGTACGCCGTCAGTTCGATAGCGTAGAGGGTGACCCGTTCAACCCGCGCGAGATCCGTGAAAGCGCCGAGCGTATCCGCGCTCTTGGTTATTTTGAAAGCGCCGAAGTCAACGCCCGCGAGGGGTCTTCCCCCGAGCAGGTCGTCGTTGACGTGAATGTTGTGGAACAGCCGACAGGCTCGCTCAACTTCGGTGGGTCGTTCTCGTCCAGTGACGGGATCGGCGTCGCGGTCAGCTTCGCCGAGGATAACTTCCTGGGGCGCGGCCAGAAGCTCAAGCTGACGGTCAGCACGGCTGAAGATGCACAGCGCTATGGCTTCAACTTTATCGAGCCGAGCCTCTTGGGGCGTGATGTGGCGTTCGGCCTGAACCTCGATTACGCCGAAACAAGCTCGTCCTATAACTCGTTCGACACCGAACGTATCGTCTTCCAGCCGACCCTGTCGTTCCCTGTCAGCGAAAACGGGCGGTTGAGCCTCAACTATACCTATGACGATCTTGAGATGTCAGAGCGGGACGATACCACAACCGGTTTCGTCGTTGCTAATGACATCGCCGCGGGCCGTCAGGTGACCTCTTCGATCGGGTATAACTACAGCTACGACACCCGCCGCGCCGGTCTGGACCCGACATCGGGTGTGCTGCTGCAATTCGGGCAGGATTTCGCAGGTCTAGGGGGGGACACGAAGTTCGTGAAAACCACCGCCAAAGCCATCGGCGAAAAGCGTATCTTCAACGAGGAAGTCACCCTGCGTGCCACCTTGCAAGGTGGGGCATTGGCATGGAGCGAAGGCAACAACCGCGTTTCCGACCGCTTCTTGATCGGCCCATCGATCATGCGCGGCTTTGAAACCGGCGGCATCGGCCCGCGCGATCAAAGCAACGGCTCTGACGACTCCCTTGGGGGTAACCTCTTTGTGGTTGGTAGTCTTGAGGCGGAATTCCCGCTGGGCCTGCCCGAAGAATACGGCATCAGCGGCGGCGTCTTCTATGATGTCGGAAACGTCTGGAACCTCGACGATGTAGAGATCCCCACGGGCTCGTCTATCGTTGGTGAATCCGGTTCGTTCCGCCACGTGATCGGTGTCTCGCTCTTCTGGGATACGCCTGTTGGTCCCTTGCAGTTCAACGTCTCTAAAGCCTTGAAAAAAGAGGACTATGACGAAGAACAGAAGTTCGAAGTGACCCTGCGGACCGATTTCTGAGGCCGTTATGAAACTGCGGGCACTCTTGATTTGCCTTCTGCCGGTACTGCCCCTCGCGGCGGTGCCGGTTTTTGCACAACAGCAGTCTGAACGGCGCGTGGTGCAAAGCCCGATCCTGACCATCGATTCAGATCGTGTGTTCAATGAAAGCGCCTTTGGTCTGCGGGTGGCGGATGACTTGGAAACCCAAAGCGCTGAAATCTCTGCCGAAAACCGTCTGATTGAAGCGGATTTGAAGGCCGAAGAGCGCAAGCTCACCGATCAGCGCAGCAAGCTCAGCCCCGATGCCTTCAGCGGGCTGGCGGATGCCTTTGACGAAAAGGTGCAGAAAACCCGCGCGGCGCAAGCGGCAAAGGGGCGGGCGTTGAACGAATTGGTCGAGAAAGAGCGCCAAGTGTTTCTGGCCGCTGCGGGCCCTGTGTTGGAACAGATGATGCGTGAAGCCGGGGCGGCCGTGATCCTTGAACGCCGGTCGGTCTTCGTCAGCGCCAACGCCATCGACATCACCGACGAAGCCATAGAGCGGCTTGACGCGTCGGTCGGCAGCGGCAAGAACTGATCCCCCCGCTTGCCCATGGCCGCCAGAATTGGTAGCCAGCATACAGCTTTTAACAGACAGGACATGCAATGACTGACACCCTGCCAAGTGCCGATATCCAGATGATCCAGCGGATCATTCCGCACCGCTATCCCTTTTTGCTGGTCGATAAAGTGGTCGATATCCAGGGCACGCAAAGCGCTGTCGGGATCAAGAATGTCACGATGAACGAACCGCATTTTCAGGGGCATTTCCCCGGCATGCCGATTATGCCCGGCGTCACCATCGTAGAGGCGATGGCGCAGACCGCTGCGGTGATGGTTGGTGTCACGCTGGAAATGGCGGATAAGGACATGAAGGTCTATTTCATGGCCATCGATAAATGCAAATTCCGCCGCAAGGTCGTTCCCGGTGACGTCGTCCGGATGGAGCTGAACACCCTGCGCGGCAAACCCGGCGGTAAAGTCTGGAAATTCGGCGGCGTCGCGTCGGTCGAGGGCGAAATGGCGGCCGAGGTTGAATTCACTGCGATGATGGACCTGTCCTGATGGGCAACATCCACCCAAGCGCCGTGATCGAGGAAGGGGCGCAGATAGCGGCCTCTGCCAAGGTCGGCCCGTTCTGCGTCATCGGCCCTCGGGTCGTTCTGCATGACAACGTTGAGGTGAAGTCCCACGCCATCGTCACCGGCGACACCGAAGTCGGCGAAGGTACGGTGATCTTTTCCTTCGCGGTGATCGGTGAAATCCCCCAAGACCTTAAGTTCAAAGGGGAATCCAGCCGCCTCGAGATCGGCAAACGCAACCGTATCCGCGAACATGTCACCATGAACGGCGGCACCGAAGGCGGTGGCGGCGTGACCAGGATCGGCGATGACGGGCTGTTTATGGCGGGCTGTCACATCGCCCATGATGCGATCCTTGGCGATCGGGTGATTGTTGTGAACAACGCCGCTGTCGCGGGCCACTGCATCATCGAAGACGATGTCCTGATCGGCGGGCTGGCCGGTATCCACCAATTCGTGCGCATCGGTCGCGGGGCCATCATCGGCGCTGTGACGATGGTAACGAATGACGTGATCCCCTACGGTCTGGTGCAAGCGCCGCGTGGGGTCTTGGACGGGCTTAACCTTGTCGGGCTCAAGCGTCGCGGTGTCACCCGCGCCGACATCACGGCCCTTCGCGCGGCGTTCCAGATGCTGGCGCAGGGCGAGGGGACATTCCACGACCGCGCCCGTCGTTTGGGCGAGGAAACCGGCAGCGATTACGTCCGCGAGATCGTCGATTTCGTGCTGGCCGACACGGGCCGTCACTTTCTGACACCGGGTTGATGTTGGCGCTGATCGCAGGGGGCGGCGGACTGCCTCAACGGGTGGCCGGCGCGCTGGCCGATGCGCCTTTGATCTGCGCCTACGAGGGGACGACACCCGTCGGGCTGGAGCCTGATCTGGTGTTCCGGCTTGAGACGCTTGGCACTTTGCTGGCCGAGCTGACCGCGCGCAACGTGACGCAGGCGTGTTTCTGCGGCGCCGTGGCACGGCCGTCCTTCGATCCGTCCAAACTGGATGCGGCAACGCTGCCCTTGGTGCCGGTCTTCCAGAAAGCCCTTGCCGCGGGGGACGACGGTGCCCTGCGCGCCTTGGTCGATATTTTCCAGACAGCGGGGCTGACCGTCGTTGCCGCGCATGACCTCGCGCCCGACTTGATGGCGCGCGAACGCGTGCTTAGCCAGCGTCAGCCGGATGCGCAGATGCGCGATGACGCCGCGCGCGGTGCTGCCTTGGTGCGCTGCCTTGCGCCGATGGATGTGGGGCAATGCTGCGTTGTCGGGCAGGGGCAGGTCATGGGGATCGAGGCGATTGGCGGCACAGATCACTTGCTGTCAACCCTGCCTGATCGTGCGCGCTTGGCCAGCGCGGTGCTGTTTAAGGGTCCGAAACCGGGCCAAAGCCATCTTGTCGATATGCCCACCATCGGGCCCGACACCCTGCGCCGCGCCCATGAGGCAGGGCTGGCGGGTGTCGTGATCGAGGCGGGGTCCGTCATTCTTCTGGAGCCAGACGCCTGCGTCGCCTTGGCGGATGAATTAGACCTCGTGCTATGGGCAAGGGCTGCGACATGAAGGTGTTCATCATCGCGGGCGAACCTTCGGGTGACCGATTGGGGGGCGCGCTGATGGCAGGGCTGAAATCCCTGCGCTCCGACATCACCTTTGACGGGATCGGCGGGACAGATATGGCCGCCGAAGGGCTGAGCAGCCGTTTTGATATGTCCGAACTGTCTGTCATGGGCATCGCCGAGATCCTGCCGAAATACAAATCCCTGATGGCGCGGATCAACGAGACGGCGCAGGCCGTCATTGACGCCAAGACCGATGTGATGATCACCATCGACAGCCCCGATTTCTCGCTCCGCGTGGCCAAGCGGGTCAAGGCGGCGTCGGATATTCGCACGGTGCATTATGTCGCGCCCACAGTCTGGGCCTGGCGTCCCGGGCGCGCGAAAAAGATGGCGCGGTATATCGATCACGTGCTTGCGCTTTTCCCCTTCGAGCCGCCCCTGATGGAGGCCGAGGGCATGGCCTGCGATTTCGTTGGGCATCCCGTGGTCGGAGAGAAAATCGCCACACACCGCGAAGCCGCTGCCTTTCGTCAAGCGCATGAGATCGGCGATGCCCCCCTGATGCTCGTCCTGCCCGGATCTCGTCGGTCAGAGGTGGCGCGTCTGTCGGATGTGTTCGGCGATGCGGTGGCCCGTTTTGCCCGGACACATCCTGATCTGCGCGTGGTCATTCCCGCCGCTGGTCCTGTGGCAGACGCGGTGATTGCGCAGACCCAAGGCTGGACGGTGCGCCCCATCGTGCTGGACCCGCGTGCAGGCAGCAGGGAGGAAGGTGCCGCGATGAAACAAGCGGCTTTTGCCGCCGCGGACGTGGCACTTGCGGCCTCTGGCACCGTGTCGCTGGAACTCGCCGCCGCATCGCTGCCGATGGTGATCGCCTACCGGATGAACTGGCTCAGCTTCCGTCTGATCAAGGCGATGGCGCTGATTGATACGGTGACTTTGGTGAACCTTGTGTCCGACACGCGCGTCGTGCCGGAGTTTCTGGGCCCCGATTGCACCGCCGATAAGATCGCTGGCGGTTTGGCGCATGTCTTTGCGCATCCCGAAGATCAAAAGGATGCGATGGCGCTGACGATGGAGCGGCTCGGCAAGGGGGGCGAGAGCCCGGGCCTGCGCGCGGCGCGGGCGGTATTAGCAAAGCTAAAGGTCTAGAGACTGGCTATAGAGTAAAATGAGGGCGGTGCCGCTCAAACTCACAACCCTATATGAGGGGCGCTGCCCCTCAAACTCCCCGGGATTTTAAACCATTTGGAAGGGGTTAGCCTTTGTGGATCCAGCCGCCGCCGAAGATGCGGGTGCTTTCGGGGTCGTAGAAGACGCAGGCCTGACCCGGCGAGATCCCTTCCTCGGGGGTGAGCAGCTCTACCGTGGCTTCGGTATCCGAGATCGGACGCAGGATCGCGTCTGTCGGAGGGCGGGTAGAGCGTACGCGCACAGCAATGGGCCATTCGCTTTGCGACATGAGCGGGGTGTCACCGAGCCAGTTAATCTCTTTCACGGGCACGGTACGGGTGGCCAGCATCGATTTCGGCCCCACGACGACCTGCGCGTTATCCGCATCAAGTTTCACCACATAGAGCGGGTCGGCCAAGCCGCCGATACCAAGGCCACGGCGCTGCCCGATGGTGTAGTTGATCACCCCGTCATGCTGGGCCAGTACATTGCCGTCGGTGTCGACGATATTGCCGGGGTTGGCGGCTTCGGGGCGCAGTTTGCGGATCACCGAGGCGTAGTCGCCATTCGGAACAAAGCAGATATCCTGGCTGTCGGGCTTGTCCGCCACGCTCAGCCCGTATTTCGCCGCCAGCGCCCGCGTGTCGTTTTTTGACGGCAGGTGGCCAAGGGGGAAACGCAGATAGTCCAACTGTTCGGGCGTGGTCGAGAACAGAAAGTAACTTTGATCACGATTGGCATCGGCGGCGCAATGCAGTTCGGCCCCGTCGGGGCCCATCTTGCGCTGGATATAGTGACCGGTCGCCATGCAATCGGCATCCAGATCCTTGGCCGTTTCCAGCAGATCCTTGAACTTCACCCGTTCGTTACAGCGGATGCAGGGCACGGGCGTGGCCCCGCCCAGATAGCTATCGGCGAATTCGTCAATCACGGCGTCCTTGAACACGTTTTCATAATCCAAAACGTAATGCGGGAACCCCATGGATTCCGCGACGCGCCGCGCATCATGGATATCGATGCCCGCACAGCAAGCCCCTTTGCGCGCCAGTGCCGCACCGTGGTCATATAGCTGCAGGGTGACGCCGACGACGTCATAGCCTTCCTCGGCCAGCATGGCGGCGACCACGGAACTGTCGACACCGCCCGACATCGCCACAACGACGCGGGTGTCGGCAGGTGCTTTGGCAAAGCCCAACGAATTGAGCGGCGGGGTGCGATCAAGCGGCATGAGAATACTCCGGGAGGTTTGAGGCTTAATATAGGAAAATTAGCGGTACTCTCAAGGGGCGACTTCACGGGTCGTTAACATGCGGCGACCTAGCCTGCACCGGATCAAGAACGGGCCGTGAACAGTGGGCGCGTCTTATGTGTAAGGGGTGAAAAGGGGAAAACGAGTGTATTTGAAAAAGGTCGAACGACCCAGGGCGGTGACCTTGCCCGACGGGTCCAGCTTTAGCCTTGCGGATCTGCCGGATCGCAATACCCGCCGGTGGGTCGCATCGCGCAAGGCTGCGGTGGTGCGTGGCGTGCTATACGGGCTGATCACTGAGGCGGAAGCGGAAGAACGCTATGGTGTGGGGCGGGCTGAATTTGTCGAATGGGTGCGCGCAGTCTCTGAACATGGGGAAGCGGCTTTGCGGGCCACAGCGCTACAAAAGTATAGACAACTTTAAGTTGCTCGCCTAACAAGTTGAGCACCATTAACGAGTGGTTAAACTATTTTTTTCACGGTGCCTTTTATACCAAATCCATTTGAGCGGAGTGAGACACATGCGAATTTTGTTGGTCGAAGATGACCCAACCACCTCCAAAAGCATCGAACTGATGCTGACCCATGCCAACCTGAACACCTATACCACCGATCTGGGGGAAGAGGGCATCGATCTGGCAAAGCTCTATGACTACGATCTGATCCTGCTGGATCTCGATCTGCCGGATATGAATGGGCATGACGTCTTGCGCCAGTTACGGCTGAGCAAGATCCAGACGCCGATCCTGATCCTCTCAGGCTCTGACGACACAGAGAACAAGATCAAGGGGTTCGGGTTTGGTGCTGATGACTATCTGACCAAACCTTTCCACCGCGAAGAACTGGTGGCGCGGATCCATGCGATCATCCGGCGGTCCAAGGGCCATTCGCAATCGGTGATCAACGTCGGGCGCGTGTCGGTCAATCTGGACGCCAAATCGGTGACCGTGGGGGATAAGCCCGTGCATCTGACCGGCAAGGAATACCAGATGTTCGAACTGCTGAGCCTGCGCAAAGGGTCGACCCTGACGAAAGAGATGTTCCTCAACCATCTTTACGGCGGCATGGATGAACCCGAGCTCAAGATTATCGATGTTTTCATCTGCAAATTGCGTAAAAAGCTTAGCAATGCCACGGGCGGCGAGAATTACATCGAAACGGTCTGGGGCAGGGGCTATGTGCTGCGCGATCCGGCCACCATGGGCTACCCCGAACAGGAAAGATTGGCCGTCGGCGGCTAGCCAAAAAGGCAAGGGAAATATTCTAGACGCGGGGGAGTTCCCTGCGTATCTAGACCCCAGTTGAAACAGCAGGCTGGGGCTTACCGTGACTGATAAAACCGCACTTCAGGAGCTTTCCGAAGAGGAGGCCAAAGCCGAATTGGCGCGGTTGGCTGACCTGTTGGGGCGGGCGAATACGGCCTATCACACGCAGGACGCGCCCGACCTGTCAGACGCGGAATATGATCGCCTGAAACGTCGCAATCAAGCGATTGAGGAGCGGTTCCCCGGCCTCAAACGCGCTGACAGCCCCAGTGACAAGGTCGGTGCCACCCCGGCGGAAGGGTTCGGCAAGGTTCGGCATGACGTGGCGATGCTGTCCTTGGGCAATGCCTTTGAGGATGAGGATGTTGTCGATTTCGATGCGCGCATCCGCAAGTATCTGGGGCTGCCGAGCGGGACGCCGCTGGCCTTCACCGCAGAGCCCAAGATTGACGGGCTGTCGCTGTCGCTGCGCTATGAAAACGGGGAGCTGGTGCAGGCCGCGACCCGTGGGGATGGTGCCGTCGGGGAAAACGTCACCGCCAATGCGCGCACGATCGATACCATTCCGACACGGATCAAGGGCGCACCGGCGCTGCTTGAGGTGCGCGGCGAAGTCTATATGCGCCACGACGATTTTGATGCGCTGAACGCCCGACAGACGGCCAATGGCGGCAAGACCTTTGCTAATCCGCGCAACGCCGCCGCCGGATCCTTGCGCCAGCTGGATCCCGAGATTACCCGCGCACGGCCGCTGGCGTTTTTCGCCTATGCCTGGGGGGCCTTGTCCGCGCCGCTGGCCGAATCGCAGTTTCAGGCGATAGAGCGGCTTAAGGCATTCGGGTTTGACACTAACCCGCTGACGACGCTCTGCGACGGCCCACAAGAGATGATCGCGCATTACCGCAAGATCGAAGAGCAACGCGCGACGCTTGGCTATGACATCGACGGCGTCGTCTACAAGGTGAACGATCTGGGGTTGCAAGACCGGCTTGGCTTTCGCTCAACCACCCCCCGTTGGGCAATTGCGCATAAATTCCCTGCGGAACTCGCCTGGACCCGGCTGGAGGATATCACCATTCAGGTCGGCCGCACCGGTGCCCTGTCGCCTGTAGCGCGGTTGCATCCGGTGACCGTGGGGGGCGTCGTTGTCTCGAATGCGACGCTCCATAACGAGGATTATATCAAAGGGCTCGACAGTAAGGGGGCCCGTATCCGCGAGGGCAAGGATATCCGCGTCGGCGACTGGGTGCAGGTCTACCGTGCAGGGGACGTGATCCCCAAGATCGCGGATGTGGACCTTGGCAAGCGACCCGAGGACGCTAGAGCCTATGTCTATCCAACGACCTGCCCGGAATGTGGCAGCGATGCCATCCGCGAGGAAGGCGATGCGGTGCGTCGCTGTACGGGTGGTTTGATCTGCCCTGCCCAAGCCGTTGAAAAGCTGAAACATTTCGTATCGCGCGCGGCTTTTGATATTGACGGTCTGGGCGCGAAACAGGTTGAACAATTCTATGGCGATGGCTGGATCGCGGAACCGGCGGATATCTTCACGCTCAAGACCCGCTATGGCAGCGGCATGCAGCAGCTCAAGAACCGCGAAGGCTGGGGCGAGAAATCTGCCGATAAACTGTTTCAGGCGATTGAGGATAAACGCAAAATTTCCCTGTCGCGGCTGATCTTTGCGCTTGGCATCCGCCATGTGGGCGAAGCGGCGTCAAACCTGATCGCGCAGCATTACGGCAGCTGGACCGCGTTCGAGGCTGCGATGGGGCATGCAAAATCCGGGGATGGTCCCGCCTGGGACGATCTGATCGGTGTGGACGGCGTCGGTCAGGTCATGGCGCAAAGCCTGGTAAGCACCTTTGCCCAAGAGGCCGAGCGTGCCTCGATCGACCGGCTGGTAACGGAACTGTCGGTGCAGGATGTGGCGCTCCCCGATACCGAAGGGTCCCCCGTGGCGGGAAAAACCGTGGTCTTCACCGGCACGCTTGAAAAAATGACCCGCGCCGAAGCGAAGGCGCGCGCCGAACGTTTGGGGGCCAAGGTCTCTGGCTCGGTCAGTGCGAAAACCGATATTCTGGTCGCGGGGCCGGGGGCTGGCTCCAAGGCCAAGAAAGCGGCGGATCTGGGCATTCAGACATTGGACGAGGACGGCTGGCTTGCGCTGATCGACGGCGCATGACGGGCCGGCCCGAGGCGCTTTTCCCCCTCTTTGCCAAGCTCGAAACGCTGGAAGGGGTCGGGCCGAAGACCGCGCAGAACTTTGCCCAGCTTGGGGTGATGGCCCCGCGGGACCTGTTGTTTACGCTGCCGTATTCCGGCATCGACCGACGGCTGCAGCCCAGTGTGAAGGATGCGATCCTGCCTGCCACTGTCACCGTGGCGGTCACCGTTGGCGCGCATCGGGCACCTGCAAACAAGGGCGGGGCCTACCGTATTCATGTCGAAGACAGCGCCACCGCCTTTCAGCTGGTCTTCTTTCACGCGCGCGGGGATTACTGGAAGCGACAGATGCCCGAAGGGTCACGGCGCGTGGTGTCGGGGCGGGTAGAGCTTTTTGACGGCATTCCCCAGATGGTGCACCCGGATTTCGTCGTGCCCGAGGCCGAGGCGGGCGATATCCCGACGTTTGAACCGGTCTACCCGCTGACCAGCGGGATCACGCAAAAGCTGATGTATAAGGCCACGCGGGCCGCATTGTCGCGGGTGCCAGAGGTTGGCGAATGGATTGATCCTAATCAGAAAAACCAAGAGAACTGGCCTGATTTTCCCGATGCGCTGCAACAGGCGCATGCCCCGAACGACATGGCTGACCTTTCTGCCGCGGCACCAGCGCGGGCGCGGCTGGCCTATGATGAATTGCTCGCCCATCAACTGACGCTTGCCCTTGCGCGCGCCAAGGACCGGCGGAAGGCGGGGCGCAAGACGGTTGGGGATGGCCACCTGCAGCAGCGCGTGCTTGGCGCATTGCCCTATGCGCCCACCGGTGCACAGACCCGCGCCATCGCCGAGATTGCAAAGGACATGGCCAGCGGGGCGCGCATGAACCGCTTGCTGCAGGGGGATGTGGGCGCGGGCAAAACGCTGGTCGCCTTCATGGCATTGTTGCGGGCGGTCGAGGCAGGCGGGCAGGGCGTGCTGATGGCCCCGACAGAAATCCTTGCGCGTCAACACCTTGAGGGCTTGCGCCCCCTGGCCGAACAGGCGGGTGTGGTGCTTGAGCTCTTGACCGGACGCGATAAAGGGCCCGAACGGCGCGCCAAGCTGAGCGCGCTGGAAAGCGGCGCGATCCAGATCCTTGTGGGCACCCATGCGGTGTTTCAGGCCGATGTCGCCTTTGGCGATCTGCGCCTTGCGGTGGTGGATGAACAGCACCGTTTTGGGGTGCGCCAGCGGCTTGAGCTTGGCAAAAAAGGGCAGGCCGTCGATGTTTTGGTCATGACCGCGACGCCGATCCCGCGGTCGCTGGCCCTCGCGCAATATGGCGATATGGACGTTTCTGTGCTGGATGAAAAGCCGCCCGGGCGCAAACCCATCCGCACCGCCCTGATTGCCACCGACCGGATGGAGGAGGTCGTGACCCGCTTGCGCGCCGCCATCAGCGAAGGGCGGCAATGCTATTGGGTGTGCCCGCTGGTCGAAGAAAGCGAGGTCAGCGATCTGATCGCCGCAGAAGCGCGGTTCAAACACCTGCGTGCGGCATTGGGCGAAGGCGTGGTCGGGCTGGTCCATGGGCAGATGCCGCCCGCCGATAAGGACGCGGCCATGCGTGCCTTTCAGCAAGGGCAGACCAAGCTGCTGGTCGCCACCACGGTGATCGAGGTGGGCGTCGACGTGCCGAACGCCAGCATCATCGTGATCGAGCGCGCCGAAAGTTTCGGGCTGGCACAGCTGCACCAGCTGCGCGGGCGCGTGGGACGGGGGCAGGCGGCCTCTACCTGCTTGCTGATGTATCAAGCCCCGCTCAGCGAAAGCGGCCGCCAACGGCTGGAGGTTTTGCGCGAAAGCGAGGATGGGTTTGTGATCGCCGAGACGGACCTGAAGATGCGCGGGACCGGTGATCTGATCGGCACGGCGCAATCCGGCGTACCGCGGTTTCGGGTGGCGGATCTGGAGAAACAGGCGGCTTTGATGCAGGTCGCCCAATCGGATGCGCGCGCCTTGCTGGCTGTGGACCCTGATCTGACCACCCCGCGCGGCAAAGCCGCCCGGTTGTTGTTGTGGCTGATGCGCCAGGATGAGGCGATCCGTTTGATATCAGTGGGTTAGCAATTTAATCCCATTTTGTTCTCTTTTGTTCTCATAAAGTTCTTTACACAGGGGTTTGAAAATGAGAACAAATAGGCAACGGAAACGGGAGAACGCAAATGACCACGATCCTTACAGTCAAAGCCATTGCCAAACGGTCGAAAGACACGCTGTTGCAAGATGCCGCAGGGGCGGCTGCCTTGGTTGTCATCCTCGTGGTCGGTCTGCACCTTCCCGCCTTCGTTTGACTTCTGCCTGCGTAAACCGTGTTGTTTTGATCTAGCCCGCGCATCTGTCCCAAACTCTATGCGTTGGCGAAGTCCGCAATACCTTCGTCCCTGTGCCCGAGTTGTCCCCTCTGTCACGGATCAAAACGAGCCTTCACGGTCACCGCACCCTTACGCCGCCATCCTGCCCGGATGTGCGGCGTTTTTTTTGTAGGCGTTCGCGGGGGGCGTTCGCTGATAGGGCGGCATCGCTGCAGCGGCGCTACTTGGGCAGATCGCCGCGGAACGGGCCTAGCCGTTTTGCGCAACCTCTTGGGTCTGTTCCATCGCTTCGGCCAACGCCTCTATCGTCAGCAGGATGGACGCATGACGGTTTTTATAGGCCACCGCGGGGGTCAGCACCTCGAACCCGTCAAAGGGGGCGTCGGGCACAGGGCCTTGGCCTTTCAACATCGCTTTCAACTGGTCCCGTGCCGTCTGGATCTGATCCAACGTCGCACCAACTGCCGCCGCACCGGCCACAGCGGCAGAGGCCTGACCCAAGGCGCACGCCTTCACATCCTGACCCATCTGCGCCAGTTTGCCATCTTCGACCACGACATCGACCGTGACGGTGGACCCACATAGGGGCGAGCGCCGCGTGACGCTGGCATCGGGATTTTCCAAGCGCCCCAGATGTGGGATGTCAGCCGCAAGCCCCAAAATCCGCGCCGAGTATAGCTTGATCAGGTCTGTCTCGTCACTCATGGCTGTTCCTCTGTGTCGTTAACCCTTACATAAGCCTTCACGCGGATGATGCAAAAACAAACTGAAGGCACGGCGATGGACTTTGACACCAGCACATTGAAATTCAACGAAGCAGGGCTGATCCCCGCGATTGCGCAGGATGCGACCACGGGCGAGGTGTTAATGATGGCGTGGATGAACGCGCAGGCCGTCACCCAAACGCTGGAAACCGGCCGCGTCACCTATTGGAGCCGCTCGCGCCAGTCATTCTGGATCAAGGGCGACACCAGCGGCCATGTGCAAGAGCTGGTCGAGCTGCGCATCGACTGTGACCGCGATTGTCTGCTGGTGAAGGTGCACCAGACGGGGGCGGCCTGTCACACAGGACGGCGAAGCTGTTTTTATACGCTGGTCGAGGATGGTGCCGAACGCATCACGCTTGACGTAATGGATGATGAATAGGTGCTAAAGCCCTATCATTGCACGAATATCTTGTGATGACGCGCCTTCACTCCGGTACAGGGAAATTGCGCGCGCGTCATCGCGTTTTGCCAGCCTCTTGCCATTTTCATCACGGATCAGATCGTGGTGGAAATAGCGCGGGGGTTTGTGGCCCAGCAGATCCAGCAGCAACACTTGCACCTGAGTGAAGTCAAACAGATCCACGCCGCGCACCACATGGGTGATCCCCTCACGGATATCGTCGATTGCAGAGGCAAGGAAGTAGGCGGCGGTCTGGATGTCTTTACGCCCCACCACGATATCACCGATCTTCGTCAAAAGGGCTGCGTGATCAAGGGGATGGGGGCCGGTGTGTAGCGGCCCGTCCTCTATGAACCCCAGCCCGTCTGAGGCTTGCTCAACCGCGCGGTCCATATGCAGGCGGATTGCGTCATTCCGTCCGCGGTCGTCCATGCTGCGCGTTTTGCAGGTCTGCGGATAGACGCTATGCGGTGCCCCTTCCTGCGGCGCGGCGAGTGCGGCGGCAATATCTTTGCGGCTACAGCGGCAGGGATAGGTCAATCCACGTGAAGAAAGCGCCTCAACACTTTGATTATACACATCAAGGTTTTCGGATTGCATCAGAGGTGGTGCATCCCATGTGATGCCCAGCCACGCCAGATCGTCCAACGCTTGGCGCATGTACTCGGGCTTTGATCGCTCCAGATCCGTGTCCTCGAACCGCAGCAAAAAGCTGCCACCTTGGGCGCGCGCCATATCATGGGCCACCAGCGCCGAATAGGCGTGCCCCAGATGCAGCGGCCCGGTGGGCGACGGCGCGAACCGGGTGCGAAAGCTCATGCTGCGGGCGTGGTGCCGTCCAACCAGTCCTGCCAGTCTGTCTTGGCGCGGTCGGTGTAGGCTTTGTAGCGATCCTTGCGACCACGACGGCCGGATTTCAGCCCCTCGACCGGTGGGAACAGGCCAAAGTTGACGTTCATCGGCTGGAAGGTTTTCGCATCCGCGCCGCCGGTGATATGGGTGATCAAGGCGCCGGTCGCAGTGGTCGGCGGGGGTGGTGCGGCTGCTTCGCCCTTGATCTCGGCCACGGCCAGACGGCCGGCAAGCAGTCCCATCGCAGCGCTTTCCACATAGCCTTCGACACCGGTGATCTGCCCGGCAAACCGCACGTTCGACTGGCTGCGCAGACGCATCTGATCGTCCAACAGCGTGGGCGAGTTCAGGAAGGTATTGCGGTGGATACCGCCGAGCCGCGCGAAGGAGGCATTTTCAAGCCCCGGGATCATCCGCAGCACCTCTGTCTGGGCCCCGTATTTCATCTTGGTCTGGAAGCCGACGATATTATACAGTGTGCCCAGCTTGTTATCGCGGCGCAGCTGCACCACGGCATAGGGTTTATTGTCGGGATCATGGGGGTTGGTCAGGCCGACGGGCTTCATCGGGCCAAAGCGCAGCGTTTCGCGTCCGCGTTCGGCCATCACCTCGATCGGGAGGCAGCCGTCGAAATAGCCCGCCGTCTCGCCTTCCTTGAATTCGGTTTTATCCGCGGCCAGCAGCGCGTCGATGAACGCCTCGTATTGGTCCTTGGTCATCGGGCAGTTGAGGTAGGCTGTACGCTCTTCCTCGGTCTCGCCCTTGTCATAGCGCGATTGCATCCACGCTTTGCTCATATCGATGCTGTCGTGGTAGATGATCGGCGCGATCGCGTCGAAAAAGGCCAGTGCCTCGGCACCGGTTTCGGCAGCAATGGACTGCGCTAGATCGCCCGAGGTCAGCGGGCCGGTCGCGATGATCCAGTGACCCTCGCGCGGCAGATCGGTGATCTCGCCATATTCGACAGAGATATTTGGATGCGCCATCAGCGCATCTGTCACCGATTGCGCGAAGGGATCACGGTCCACCGCCAAGGCACCGCCGGCGGGCAGGCGGTGTTTCTCGGCTGTTGCCATGATCAGCCCGTTGGCGGCACGCATCTCCCAATGCAGCAGGCCCACGGCGTTCTGTTCATTATCATCCGAGCGGAAGGAGTTGGAGCAGACCATTTCCCCCAGCAGCCCCGTCTGATGCGCGAAGGTGCCGACCTTGGGCCGCATTTCATGGAGCACAACCTGAATGCCCGCGTTCGCCGCCTGCCAGGCGGCCTCTGATCCGGCCATGCCGCCGCCGATGATATGGAGTGTATGTGTCATGCCAGCGATGTAGGGCAGGGGCTGTCGCGGTGCAATAGCCAGCGGTGCCTGTCGCGAAACGCGTGCCCGCCGCCCTTTGGGCCATCAAACATATCGACTGAATGTGAAGGGGGATTTTTGGGGTCGCCGCTGCGGGAACGGTCGGTCAGTGAGAGGCTGACCTGGAGGGACCTTCCGCCGGCGGCGACCCAAAATCATCAAGGCATCTGCCTTGTCTTATTTGTGCCACAAAAGCGCCCGAATTGAAAGCACGAATTCGTGATCTGTGCGGCACCATCGGAAACAGTCTGTTTCCGGCTTACTGATCCCACTCAGGAGGGCGTTTTTCCAGGAAGGCCGCGATGCCCTCGGCCGTGTCGGGGTTGAGCATGTTTTCCACCATCACGTCACCCGTGTAGACATAGGCCTGCGCGACCGGCATGGCGAGCTGCGCATAGAAGGCCTGTTTGCCGATCTTGACCGCTGTGCCCAGCTTGTCCGCGATCTGCTGGGCCAGCGCTGTCGTCTGCGTCGCAAGCTCGTCTGGTGGGGCGATACGGTTGATCAACCCTAGCTCGCGGGCGCGGGCTGCATCGATAAACTCGCCCGTGGTCAGCATCTCGAACGCCTGTTTGCGCGGGATATTGCGGCTTAGCGCGACCATCGGGGTAGAGCAGAACAGGCCGATATTCACCCCGTTCACGCCAAAGCGCGTATCCTCGGCCGCGACCGCAAGATCGCAGGTCGCGACCAACTGACATCCCGCGGCAGTGGCGATGCCGTGGACTTGCGCGATCACGGGCTGGGGCAGGGACTGGATGCGCGCCATCAGACGGGCGCAGCGTTCGAACAGGTCTTGGAAGCCGGCGACACCCCCATCCTTGGCGTCGCGCAACGCCGTCATCTGCTTCAGGTCATGCCCGGCGCAGAACGCCTTGCCCGCCCCGGCAAGGATGACGACCCGTAGATCGGGCCGATGCGCGATCTCGTCCAGACGCGCCTGCAACGCGGCCAGCATCTCGTCCGACAGCGCGTTCAACCGGTCCGGCGCGTTCATCGTTAACCGGACTACCGCACCGTCACATGCCATTTCGACCATTGTCATCTTGAACCCCTCCCGCTTTTCCCTGAGCCTAGCCGCGACATATGAGGGAGGACAAGTATGCCAATTATGATGGATGCCGATGCGCTCGCGGTTTTTATGAAAGACGTGTTCAAACAGGTCGCCGATGATTTCGCCATCGACCATGTCGGAGAGACGGATCTGACCACACGTTTGCTTACCGCGGACCGGCACCTGCGCCCCGGCGGCACCGTGTCCGGCCCGTCGATCTTCGCGCTGGCCGATGTCAGCGCCTATCTGATGACCTTGGCGCGAATCGGGCCCAAGGCGCTGGCGGTGACCACAAACTGTTCGATCGATTTCATGCGCAAGCCAGCGGCCAATACCGATCTGATCGCCAAGACGCGGTTGCTCAAGCTCGGCAAGCTGCTGTCGATTTGTGATGTGCTGGTCTATTCCGAAGGGCTGGACGACCCTGTCGCGCGGGCATCGCTGACCTATGCCATTCCGCCACGCTGATTGTACCCCACACTGACGGGTACAATCGAAAAAAGGGCCGGTATTTACCGGCCCGAGTGAAGAGGTCTGGAGTGCGCCACAGGGACGTTACGCCTTCCAGAACACCCGAATAGACTCATCATGAGCCTGTCGCGGTGTGAGTCCCACGTCTGCCAACTGCCAAGGCTCAAGCTGTGCGAGCGCTTTGCGTGTCCGGCGACGCGATGCCATCTTCGTGACGCAGACCGCAAATTTGACCGCAAGAACAGCGGCAAACGGTGTGCTGCGCTGGTTCAGGATTGCCACAGTTTCGTGGTTGAGGGTCAGGGTCTGTGTCATGAGAATCTCCTATTTCTGAATTGTATTGACACAATGTTACGTTTTGCCGTAACAAAGGGGTACAAAATGCGATACATTTTGAAAAGGAAAACATTGTAATGGGTACAATTTGGCAACCTGATCAAATTGACGGGCCTGGCCCTAAATACAAAGCCGTTGTTACAATGATACGAAACGGTATCTCGAACGGTGCTTTATCGGCGGGGGAAAAACTGCCGCCGGTGCGGGAGTTGGCATGGAAGCTTGGCGTTACGCCGGGGACTGTGGCACGGGCCTATACAATGCTGACCGAAAGCGGGACGTTGCAGGCCGAGGTCGGGCGCGGCACCTTTGTCGCGCTGCCACCCACGACCCCCGATCGCAACAGCCCGATCGAGATGGACGTGATCGCCCACCACGTGCATCAAGGGACCAAGAACTACCCCGCGGATACCTATGCCGTGAACATGTTCTCGCCGCACCTTCCATCGGCGGGGCAGGCGACGCTGATCCGCAATCTGATGGCCGAGGTCGCTCAGGATCCGGCGTCAGGTGTGATGCATTATCCCAGCCGCACCGGGGCGCGCCCCGCCCGCGAAGCTGTCGTCAAATGGCTGGCCGGCACGCCACTGGGATCCTTTACCGAAGCCGATGTGATCCTGTCTCACGGCGGGCAAAACGGTCTGTCTCTCGTGTTCCAGTCCATCCTGCAAGGCCGACGCCCCGCCATCGCGATTGAAGAGCTGTCGTACCCCGGTTTCCGCCGCGCGGGCGAGCTGCTGCGCGCCGATGTCATTCCGGTGGCTATGGATAAAGACGGCGTGATCCCCGAAGCGCTGGACGAGGTGGCGCGGAACCATGATCTTCAGATTTTCTGCACCTCGCCCGAAGTCCATAACCCGACCGCAGGCTTCACACCTGTGGCGCGCCGCGAGGCGCTGGTCGAGGTGGCGCGCAAACATGACTTTCAAATTGTCGAGGACGATTGTTATCGCATGCGCGTAGAGCGTGCGCCGACCTACCGGATGCTTGCCCCCGAACGCGGCTGGTATGTCTCGTCGCTGGCCAAGACCCTGACCCCTGCGCTGCGCATCGGTTTCGCCATCGGCCCGCGCCAGCGCACACCCGATCTGCGTCGCGTGGCCGAGTACAATTGCTTCGGCCTTGCGACCCCGTTGATCGACCTTTGTGCCAAGCTGCTGGTGCATCCCGATATCGACGCCATCGCCGAAGGCACGCGTCAGGGCTTTAACGCCTATGTCCAAAGCGCGGTGAATATACTGGGCGGATATGATGTGGCGTGGCGCACCAACGTGCCGTTTTTGTGGCTGAGCCTGCCGGTTGGCTGGCGGGCGGGTGCGTTCTGTCAGGCTGCTGAAGGGCAGGGTGTGCAAATCCGCTCGGCCGAGGAATTCGTCTGCCGCGATGCCCGCGCGCCCCATGCGGTGCGGCTCGCGATCAACGCAGGCGTGGCGCTGCACAGTTTTGAGGATGCAATCATGCGCCTGCGACATCTGCTGGACTCTCCACCCGAGCAGTTGAGTGTGTGATTTTTGTGGGGTATAATAATACCTAATTTGCAAGGCGTTGTTTTTGTGAGAAAAAATAGGGAATGTGGCGCTTGACGTGGCGAAGGGCGTGTTTATAACCCAGCCATCAGATAGCGGGGTTCGGTTTCGGACCCTTTCACCAAAGTAACGGGAATTCCCTCCATGAAAACCTTTTCTGCAACACCGGCAGATATCGACAAGAAATGGATCATCGTCGACGCTGAAGGCGTCGTCCTTGGCCGTCTTGCGTCGATCATTGCCATGCGTCTGCGCGGCAAGCACAAGCCTTCCTACACACCTCACATGGATTGCGGCGACAACGTCATCGTGATCAATGCCGAGAAAATCCAGATGACCGGCAAGAAGCGTGAAGAAAACTTCTACTGGCACACTGGCCACCCCGGCGGGATCAAAGAGCGTACCAAAGCTCAGATCCTTGAAGGTGCGCACCCCGAGCGTGTTGTGACCCAAGCGGTCAAGCGCATGCTGCCCGGCAACCGCCTGAGCCGCCAGATCATGACCAACCTGCGCGTTTACGCCGGTTCCGAACACCCCCACGAGGCGCAAAGCCCCGAGGTTCTGGACGTGAAATCCATGAACTCTAAAAACACGCGGAGTGCATAAGCATGGCTGATGAAATCAAAACACTCGAAGGCCTCGAAGCGGCCGTAACCGAGAACATCGGTGGCGTTCAGGGGACAGAAGTTGAAATGACCCCACGCGAGCCCGTGCGTGACGCGCAAGGCCGCGCCTATGCAACCGGTAAGCGTAAAGATGCGGTTGCCCGCGTCTGGATCAAACCAGGTTCCGGTAAAGTCATCGTAAACGGCAAAGCGCAAAACGAATATTTTGCACGCCCCGTTCTGCAGATGATCCTGGCACAGCCATTCACCATCACAGGCACCGACGGTCAGTTCGACGTTGTTGCAACTGTGAAAGGTGGCGGTCTGTCCGGTCAGGCGGGCGCGGTGAAGCACGGTGTTTCCAAGGCACTGCAGCTCTACGATCCCTCCCTGCGCGGCGCGCTGAAAGCGGCAGGCTTCCTGACACGCGACAGCCGTGTTGTTGAGCGTAAGAAGTACGGTCGTGCGAAAGCGCGTAAGAGCTTCCAGTTCTCCAAGCGTTAAGCTTTACTTTACAGTTTTTGGAAAAGGCCGCTCCTGCCGGGGCGGCCTTTTTCGTATGCGCCTGAGGCCAGCCGACCCTTCGGCGAGAGTTTATTTCGCAAAATGAAGCCGGCGGGGTGGTTTTGTTTTCAATGTCGCGTGCTTAGGTAATGGATGCGTTAAAAACGGAGCCGCCCCATGCGATATTCAGTCCTTGATCTTTCCCCCGTACCCGAAGGGTCAGATGCCCGCCAAGCCATTGCGAATACGATTGATCTGGCAAAGCGGACCGAAGCGGCGGGATATCATCGCTACTGGATGGCAGAGCATCACAACATGCCGGGGATCGCCTCTGCCGCGACATCGGTGTTGATCGGGCATGTGGCGGATCACACCTCCCGCATCCGTGTGGGCGCGGGGGGCATCATGTTGCCGAACCACGCGCCGCTGGCGATTGCAGAGCAGTTTGGCACGCTTGCCACGATTCATGGAGACCGGATTGATCTGGGCCTTGGGCGCGCGCCCGGTGGGGATCAGGCCGTGTACCATGCCTTGCGGCGCGGGATCCAAGGGGGCGACCGTTTCCCCGAAGATGTGGCCGAGCTGATCGGCTATCTTGGCGAGGCCCCTGCGGGGGCGCGTGTGATGGCGCATCCGGGGCAGGGCACGCATGTGCCGGTGTGGATATTGGGCTCTTCGCTTTATGGCGCGCAGCTGGCGGCGCATTTCGGGCTGCCCTATGCCTTTGCCTCGCATTTCGCCCCCGATGCGTTGGAAGACGCCGTGGCGATTTACCGTCGCGATTTCAAACCCTCGGCGCAGTGGGAGAAACCGCATTTCATGTTGGCGGCGAATGTTTTCGCGGCGGATACCGATGAAGAGGGGGCCTACCTTCGGACCTCCATGCAGCAGGCTTTTGTGCGGTTGCGCACCGGCAAACCGGGCAAGCTGCCGCGTCCCGTGCGCGATATTGATGCCGAGGTTGGCGTTCAGATGCGTCAGGCCGTTGATCAGGCCCTGCGGGTGACTGCCGTGGGCAGCCCCGAGCGTGTCGCGCGGCAACTGTCGCAGATGATTGAGATATATCAACCGGATGAATTGATCCTGACAGGGCAGATCCACGACCACGCCGCGCGGGTCAAATCCTTCGAGATCGCGGCGCAGGCCTTGGCGGAGATCGCCGCCTAGTCGTCCGGTCCTACCAGACCAAGGCCGCGCAGGTAGATGCCAATGCCGCTTTCCAGCAGATCATCTGCGGGAAAGGGCGAGGCCCTGCCGGGGGAATTCCGCGCGAAGAGTTCAACCACCCCGTGGCTCAGCGCCCAGATATGGGCCGAGAACATCGAGGCGGGCGGGCGCTTTTCTAACGGGATATGCTGGCTGAGATCGCTTGCGGCCTGTTCCAGCACCCCATTGGCCCGCGCCGCAGCGGCGGCCAGATCGGGGGTGCGGTTGACGGAAATACCGCTTTCGAACATCGCGATGTAATGGCCCGGATAATCGCGGGCGAAGGCAAGATAGGCACGGCCCGTCGCCTCGAACGCCTTGAGCGCGGAAGGCTGGCCGGATTGATACGCGGCTTCCATCAATTCCGCAAAGATATCATAGCCTTGCAATGCGCCTTCGGCGATCAGGTCTTCGCGGCCCTCGAAATGGCGATAGACGGCTGCGGGGGTGACACCCGCCTGTTTCGCCGCCTCTGATAGGGTGAACCCCGTGGGGCCGCGGTCCTCGATCAGTTTGAGCGCGCCGTCGATCAGCGCCTGTCGCAGGTTTCCGTGGTGATAGCCGCGTTTAGGCATCCCAGATATCCGGCCCGCCGCAAATCTGGTCATCAATCGCGCCGATCGCTTTGCTATCTTTGCCCGTATATTCAAACGCGTGGAGCACGGTCCGGATCGCTGCCAGCCGCGCGCGGCGTTTATCGTCAGAGCGGATCACCGTCCACGGGGTCTGCGGCGTGTGGGACCGCTGCAGGGTGTCCTTGATCGCGGCGCTATAGGCGTCCCATTTCGCCAGCCCTTTGACATCGATGATGCTGAGTTTCCATTGTTTCAGCGGGTCGCCTTCGCGCGCGAGCATCCGCCGCAGCTGTTCGCCGCGGCCTACGTTGAGCCAGAATTTGAACAGGTGCAGCCCATCGTCCACCAGCATCTTTTCCAGCGGGACCACCTGATCGAAGAAGGCTTCACGCTGGGCCTCGGTGCAAAAGCCGAAAACCGGTTCGACGACGCCGCGATTGTACCAGCTGCGATCAAAGAACACCATGTCGCCGGCGGTCGGCAAATGCTTGATATAGCGTTGAAAATACCACTGACCTGCTTCGGTTTCGGTGGGTTTGGGCAGGGCCACCACATGGGCGGAACGCTGGTTCAAATTCTGACGGAAGCGCGAGATGGTGCCGCCTTTGCCCGCAGCGTCGCGGCCTTCAAAGATCATCGCGATACGCGTGCCGGTGTCGCGCGCCCATGCTTGCAGCTTGACCAGTTCGATCTGGAGCCGATCCATCTCGCGGTCATATTGCTTGCGCCCCAGACGTTCGGAATGGGGGTAACTGTCGCTCAGGATATCGTCCTTATCGGCGCGTTTGATCGCCTTGTTGATGGGCGCGGGCGCGTCGTTTTCGAAATAGGCGCTGATCGCACCGTCAAAGGGCAGGTCCATGGGGGCCTCCTCAAATATCCTGTTCACCCTAACTTATGGAGCGTTCTGCCCCCTAGCGCAAACCCGCACGTGTCGCTGCGCGGTCAATGGCGGCGATGACGTCGGGTTGGGTCACATGTTGTGGCATATGACCAATGCCGGGCAGGGTGGTTAGCACCGCGTCGGGCAGTTGCGGCGTTGCGATTGCCGCGTGGACATCCAGCGGGACGATGGTGTCTGCGGTGCCGTGGATCAGCTCGACCGGCATGGTCAGCGTATCATATTTCGGGACCATCTTCTTGATCTCGGGCAGCAGCGTGTTCACCTGTTGAGCATTGGCGCGCATTGACATCCGGCGCAGGGACAGGCCGGTGCCGATGTGGTCACTATAGCCGTCAGGCGCGGCTTGCGGGGCAAAGATCGCGCCGACGCTGGCGCGCACAAATCCCTGCGGCACAAAGGCGGTGACCAGCGGGATCACAATACCCGACCCGAAGGCAGAACCAGTGATCTTGTACTGCCATCCAAGGTCACCTTCCCACGGCTCGGACACGGCGGATACGAGCACCAGCGCCGCCGTGTCATCGGGCCGCGACAGCCCCCACGCCAGCGCCACCGCGCCGCCATAGCTGTGCCCCAGGACGATCGGATTACTCACCCCAAGCCTGTCCGCTGCCTTTTGCAACAGCGCGGCCTGTTCGTGGGGTGTGGCCGCAGTGGCATTCCATGCGCCCGCGTGTTGGGGCAGGTTGTCAGTCCAGCCGAGCCCCGGTCGGTCGAACAGGATAACGCGGTAGCGGTCGGAAAGCTGGTCCACCATGTCAAAGGTGAAATCCCGCATATTCCCTGACGCCCCGTGGATCAGCACCAGATCCGGCCCGCTGCCCTGCACCTTGGCATGGACCTTGACGCCGTCGATATCGATAAGCTCGCCAATCGGCGGGTAGGCGGCGTTGGCCGCAGCCTCGCGGGTGCTGGCCCGCCAGTGCACCACGATCACCAAGCCCACGGCGACCAGCGTCAGGATCAACAGCATGCTACGTCCCAAAATTGCTGCGACCGATGTCGTTCAGATCGTAGTGGGTGGTCTGGTAGATCTCGTTGATCCAGTTGCCGTAGAGCAGATGCGCATGGCTGCGCCAGCGGTTCAGCGGGACCTGGGCAGGGTCATCATCGGGGTAATAGTTGCAGGGCACGTTGATCGGCGTGCCTTGGGCGACATCGCGGTCATATTCGTCCTTCAATGTGTCGCGGTCATATTCAAGGTGATTGAATATATAGAGCGCCCGATGCCCTGCATCCTCGACCAGACAGGGGCCGACCTCCTTACTGCCAAGCAGGGTGGTCAGGCTGGGCACGGCGTCGACCTCTGCCGCGCGCATTTCGGTCCAACGGCTGACCGGCACCACCAGATCATCCGAGAACCCGCGCAAATAGGGTGACGACGGTTCAAGGTTGCTGTGGCGGAAGCAGCCGAAGGCCTTTTCCTCCAACAGATGCTTTTTGATACCGTGGAAGTAATTGATCATCGCCATGCCACCCCAGCACACGCCGAAGGTCGAATGGACATTGGTCTGGGTCCAGTCAAAGACGCGGGTAAGCTCTTCCCAATAGGTGACGTCATCAAAGTCCAGATGCTCTATCGGGGCACCGGTGATGATCAGCCCATCGAATTTCTCGTGGGTGACTTCCTCGAACGGGCGGTAAAAGCTTTCAAGGTGATCTGCGGCCGTATTGCGCGACTGGTGGTCGGACATACGGATCAGGCTGAATTCGATCTGCAAGGGCGTGGCCCCGATCAACCGCGCGAACTGGTTTTCTGTCTGGATCTTTTTCGGCATCAGGTTCAGCAAGGCAATGCGCAAAGGCCGGATGTCCTGACGCGCCGCCATTTCCTCGTCCAGCACCATGACACCTTCGCGCGTCAGCACGTCATAGGCAGGCAGGTCGGAAGGCAGTTTAATCGGCATGTCAGTATTCCACGTCTAGGGGCTCAGGTCTTGCATCATCTGCGCCGGATTTAGATAAGCGCCCGCGCAGAGGGCGCCAAGGGTCACGCGCTTAACGTCCCCGCGATCAGGTCGTTGAAGTCATCCTCGGATTTGAGCCCGGCCACCTGATCGGCAGTTACGGTCACCCCCCATCGCGACATCGCCTCGTAGCGCGGCTGTCGGTGGGCAAGCGCTTGGGCGTAGGTCCAGCGGATAAAGGCATCCGGATCGACATCATCCTCTTGGCAGTTGTTTTCGCGCAGATATTCTTGCCACACCCGCAGCAGGAACTCGGGCTGATAGGCCATCGGCTTGGGGGCTTTGTCAAAGCGGCGGATCAGCTCTTGGGTGTGAGCATGGTCGCCCTTGATCCAGACCGGCAGACATTCCGCCGACAGGGTTTGCATCAGCGGATCATTGTCGTCATCGGGGTCCACCCATTCACAGATCGAGCCGCCGGTGTCACAGATGAAATGCGGATACCCATAAAGCGTCTGCGCACGGCGCGCGAAATGGCCGGTGTCGCGCAGGGCCGCGATCTCTGCCTGTTTGAACGCTTCCTGTCGGGACGCATATTCCGCCATCGGCAATCCCCCCTTGGCCGCATCGCCGGGCTTGCCCAGCCAGGCCGCCACGGGCGAGAGATTATCAAAGGTGATGTTTGACCCGATGTAGATGCTATCGCTCAGCAGAAGATCCCGCAGGAAGGGCACCTTCATCGCTTCGGCTTTGGCGTTGTCGGCGATGGTTTCACCCAAGTATCGCGTGCCGATCCGGTAGTCGATGGAGTAGTGGAACCACCCCCCCGATTGCCGCAGCAGATGCGCCATATGCGTCTTGCCCAGACCCGACATGCCAAAGACCAGCACATGTTTATGCGGCGCGGCACGCCACGCATCGGCAGAGGGGTAGAGCATGGGTCGTCATCCTTGGAACGTCTTGTTTCGCAATGAGTAGCCTAGCCTGTGCCCAGACACCAGACGCGAGACATCGGCCACAAGACATCAGACATCGCGCGCCCATGAAAAAGCCCGCCACATTGCTGGGGCGGGCTGATAGAGGGTTGCTGTGGTTGGGCTTAGAAGTTGTAGCCGACTTTCACACCGATCGCAACAGCGTCGTTGTCTTCGAATACGCCGGCTGTGTTGGTTCCATCGAGCGTCGTATCAGCGTCACCGATGTTGATGTAGCGGATGCCCGTTGTGACCTCCATGTTGTCGCGGGTATAGGTCGCGGCCAGCCCGAGGCTCTTGTTGCCATCTGTCGGGCCCAAGTTGCTAGAGAATCCACCATTGGACTTTTCGTAACCGACAACAGCAGCAACCGACCATGTGTCGCTCAGACGGCGACCGATACCAAGGGAGTAGGTGTAGACGTCGTTTTCGTAGCTGAGCAGTTTCGGGTTTCCGGGCGCTGACCCAAACGCGGCAGGTGCGATTTCAAAAGACGACCAGTCCACCCAGCGTACGCCACCAAAGAGCAGTGTGTCTGCCGCGATACCTGTTTGGAATTCAAGGTTGACTGACTGTGGTGTCTCTACATGTGTGGGCTCAGTTGAAACCACTCTGCCGCTGACACGTTCCACCGTATCTACATCATATTTTATTTTGGAATTGTATGTCAACGACACACGCATCGCGATTTCGGGCTTTTCATATGCGATACCGGCTACATAACCCACGCCTGTATCCCGATCCCCCTCGACATTATAGACTAGGCCAACGGCGGGCCGGTTGGGGATAGTCGCACTGGCTTCAATGGTTTGCACCCGAATACCGCCATGCACACTGAAGTTGTTCGGCATCTTGTAGCGCAACAGGCCTGTCAGCGCGTGGCTGTTGAACTCGGCCGTGGACCCTTGCGCAAAATAATTCGTTCCATTTGGGTAATCAACGTCGGCACCAAAAGGCTGGTCATAGATAATCGCGTAGGACAGCTGATCGTTGATGTCAGCTTTGTAAGCCGCGCCGAACGTAAAGAAGCTATCTGTCATATTACCCGAATCTTGCCCGGCACGGCCAGAAAACACGGTACTTGTGCCCGATGTATTCGGCGACACCGACCCAAGGCTGAACTCAGCATAACGGCCGCTTTCGAACAGGGCCGTGATCGACTGACCCGACCGGTCGATCCCCCCCGCGTGCAACGTGGATGCGCTGCCCAACAGGGCCGCCATTGCGATTACTCGATACGTCATCTCTAAATACTCCTCCCCAGAAGCGATGCAGCCACAACACGCAGCCACAATTTATACAGCAACTGAAGAGCAGGGTGCGTCAATCTGTCAATTCTTGACCAAGGGGAAGTCTGCGCCCCTATGCCAGAACTGTTGCAGTTTCGTTACGAAACGCGGCGGGATTCGATCCAGAGGTTCATGTAGTTGCCGGCAAAGATAATCGCGCCGCCGATGAAAACCCAGATATCCAGGGCCTCGGCATAGACCAGCATTCCGATGACGGCGATCAGGGGCAGGCGGACAAAGTCGATCGGAACGACCACTGTCGCAGGCGCAATGGACAAGGCGTTGGTCAGACAGAAATGTGCCATAAGCCCTGCGACACCGATCAGCAACAACAGCGGCATTTGTGCCATCTCGGGCACCGCGATATCCCCGTCGTAACCGGCCATGATCACGCCAAAAACCATTTGCGTCACGGTCAGGTAGAACAGGATACAGGTGATCGTCTGGCTGCGGGTCAGCCGCTTGGTCAGCATGATCGTCAGCGCAAAGAAGATCGCCGAGGACGCCGCCGTGATCACGCCGGCATTCAGCCCGGCAATCGTCGGACGGGCAACACAAAGGATGCCGATAAATCCAAGAACCGCCGCCAATGCCCGCACCTTGGTAAGCCGCTCGCCCAAAATCAGCGGCGACAAGACAATCACCCAAAGCGGAGAAGTGAATTCAAGCGCAAAGACCTGCGCGAGCGGGATCACGGTAACCGCGTAGAACCACAGATTCTGTCCGGTGAAATGCGCCAGATTGCGCCCGATCTGCGTGCCGAAATCGCGCCGGTTGATCTGCCCCCAGGTCCCGTAAACTGTCGCGAGCGTAAAAACAGCGATTACGCCTACCAGCGACCGGTACATCATGATCTCGAAAGTATCGAGGCTGCCGCCAAGTTCGCGCCCGGCGACGGCCATCGCAGAGAAAGACGTGATCGACCCCATCATCCACAAAGCCGCCCTTAGCGTCGGGGTCATGGTCTCTCTTCCAAATGGAAAAAAATCCCCGCCGGAGGCATCTTTGTCATGCGGCCGATCACAGCCATTCAGATCATTCCCATTCAATCGTGCCGGGAGGTTTCGACGTGATGTCGTAGGTCACCCGGTTGATGCCCGGAATCTCGTTGATGATCCGCGTTGCGGTCTCACCCAGAAATTCATGGGTGAACGGATAGTAATCCGCCGTCATCCCATCGACCGAGGTGACGGCCCGCAGGGCACAGGCGAAATCATAGGTCCGCCCGTCGCCCATCACACCCACGGTGCGGACAGGCAGGATCGCCACAAAGGCTTGCCAGATTTCATCATAAAGCCCGTGCTTGCGGATCTGGTCGATATAGACCGCGTCCGCCTCGCGCAGGATGTCGAGCTTTTCGCGGGTGATCTCACCGGGGCAGCGGATGGCGAGGCCGGGGCCGGGGAAGGGGTGGCGGCCGATAAACGACGGCGGCAGACCCAGCTCGCGGCCAAGCTCGCGCACCTCGTCCTTGAAAAGTTCGCGCAGCGGCTCGACCAGCTTGAGCCCCATCTTTTCGGGCAAGCCGCCCACGTTGTGATGCGATTTGATTGTCACCGACGGCCCGCCGGAAAAGGACACCGATTCAATGACATCGGGGTACAGTGTGCCCTGTGCGAGGAAGGTGGCATCGCCGACTTCCTTGGCGTGCTTCTGGAACACGTCGATGAACAGTTTGCCGATGATCTTGCGCTTGGTTTCGGGGTCGGACACGCCATCCAGCTCGCCCAGGAACAGTTCCTGTTCGTCGGCGTGGATCAGCGGCATGTTGTAGTTGTCACGGAACATGGTGACGACCTCTTCGGCCTCGCCCTTGCGCAGCAGACCGTGGTCGACAAAGACGCAAGTGAGCTGGTCACCAATCGCTTCGTGGATCAGCACGGCCGCGACCGAGGAATCGACCCCGCCGGACAGACCGCAGATGACCTTTTGATCACCGACCTGTTCACGGATCGCGGCGATGGCCTCGTCGCGGTAGGCGCTCATTGTCCAGTCGCCCTTGAAACCCGCGAGACGCACAAAGTTTTCATACAGGCGCGCGCCATTGGGGGTGTGGTGCACTTCGGGGTGGAACTGCACGGCATAGAAATTGCGCGACACATCGCCGGTGACCGCGAAAGGCGCGTGGGGCGAGGTGCCGTAGACTTCGAAACCGGGCGCGATGGCGCTGACGTGATCGCCGTGGCTCATCCAGACTTGCTCTTTCTCGGTGAGGAACCATCCTTCCAACAGCTCAAGACGGGCCTCGGAGGGGGTCACATAGGCGCGCCCGAATTCAGCCGTGCCGTGACCGCGTTCAACCTTGCCGCCCAGGCAATGCATCATGACCTGTTGGCCGTAGCAGATGCCAAGGATCGGCACCCCAAGCTCGAACACCGATTGCGGTGGCATGGGCGCACCTTCGGCGAAGACCGAGGACGGCCCCCCCGACAGGATCACCGCCTTGGGCGCAAAATCCTTGAGAAAGGCATCATCCACCGTGTTGAACGGGTGGATTTCGCAGAACACATTAAGTTCACGCAAACGGCGGGCGATCAGCTGGGTGACCTGGCTGCCGAAGTCGATGATGAGAAGGCGGTCATGGGAGATATCTGTCATGCTGACTGATTATGGGCGGATGGCCTGCGTGGCAAGAGTGGAGTGGGGGCCAGCCCCCAGACCCCCGGAGTTTATTTTGGCAAAATGAAGGGGTCGGCGGATCATGATGTCGGTTTTTGACCTCTAAGGCCGTAAACCGCGTAAAGCCTGCTGCGTGAATGGGGTAGCTAGGCGTCAGTTTTGGCGGAAAGGAAGACCTCATGGCGGAATCAGCAAGACGCGGGCGCGGTGGTGGCGGTGCGGCACGTCGGGCGGCACGCTCGGCTGTGTCCTTCGAGACAGCGAAGTACATCGAACGCAACATTCCCAACTACGAGGTGCTGACCGAAGAGGCGCTGCAGATCATCGAGTATAACGCCGATACGGTGTTGGAAGAGATCGGCGTGAACTTTCCCGACAACCCCGAGGCGCTGGCGCTTTGGCGCGCGGCCGGGGCGGATGTGACCGGCGACCGCGTGCGTATCCCCCGCGGGCTGGCACGCGAGCTGTGCAAGACCGCGCCGTCGCAGTTCACCCAGCACGCGCGCAACCCCGCGCGCAACGTCGAGATCGGCGGGCGCAATCTGGTGTTGGCCCCGGTCTATGGCCCGCCCTTCGTGCGCGACACTGCCGGGGGCCGTCGCTATGCCACGATGGACGATTTCAACAAATTCGTGAAGCTTGGCTATATGTCCAAGTGGTTGCACCATTCCGGTGGCACGGTCTGTGAGCCCACCGATGTGCCCGTCAACAAGCGCCATCTGGACATGCTCCATGCGCATATGACGCTAAGCGATAAACCCTTCATGGGATCGGTCACGGAACCGAGCCGCGCGCAGGATTCCGTGGACATGTGCAAGATTCTGTTCGGTGCGGATTTCGTCGACCAGAACACGGTGATGACGTCGCTGGTGAACATCAACTCGCCCATGACGTTTGATGATGTGATGATGGGGGCGCTGAAGGTCTTCGCCGAGAACAATCAGGCGTCGATCATTTCGCCGTTTATCGTTGGCGGCGCGATGGCACCGGTATCCGTGGCAGGGACATTGACGCAGGTCCTGGCAGAGGTCATGGCGGGCATCGCCTATAGCCAGCTGATCCGTAAGGGCGCGCCGGTGATTTTCGGGGCCTTTGTGACCTCGATCGACATGAACTCGGGTGCGCCGACCTTTGGCACGCCGGAGGCCGCGCATATCACCTATGGGGCGGGGCAGTTGGCGCGGCGGATGAACCTGCCATTCCGGTCCTCGGGCTCGTTCTGCGGGTCAAAACTGCCCGACGCGCAAGCAGCCTATGAGACGGCGAACAGTCTGAACATGGGGCTTTTGTCGGGGGTGAACTTTATGCTCCACGCGTGTGGCTGGCTGGAAGGGGGTCTGGTCGCCTCGTTCGAGAAATTCGTGATGGATGCCGATCAGCTGGGCGCGTTGCACCATTTGGCGCGCGGTGTAGAGATTGACGAAAACGCGCAAGCGCTGGATGCGATCCGCGAGGTTGGTCCGGGCGGGCATTATCTGGGATGCGCGCACACACAGGCCAACTTTAAGGAAGCCTTCTGGAAATCCGATCTGCTGGACTACAAGCCATTTGAAACATGGTCAGATGAGGGCGCGCGCGATACCCAGTCGCTGGCGGCGGCGCGGGTCGAAAAGCTGTTGGGCGACTATGTGCAACCGCCTATGGACCCCGAGACGCGTGCGGCGCTGGATGCCTTTGTCGCGGAACGCAAAGCGGCGGAGCCTGACAGCTTTATGTAGCTGCATCTCGCAAGGTTTCGCGCAAGATCGCGGCCTCGGCAATGAGGGCGATCATCACCTCTATATGACGGACCAGGTTATAGCCTGCGTCCGTCTTTTTACGTCTGGCGTTCAGGTCTGCCTCTATATCGATCAGCTGCACCAGCACTATTGTGCTGCGCGGCGGGGGCGCTTTCCCCAGTATCCGGCGCAGGGCGGGGCCGCGGCGATAGCTGCGGGCCCCGATGGTGCCTGCCTGCACCAATATGGCGGGACGGTGGATACCGCGAAGACGCGTGAGAATATCTTGCATAAAATCAAATCCTTGCTGGCTGCGGCTGCATGCCATTGCATGGCCGCTCACGGGCAGGATTTCACGCAGGATACTGGTGTTGCTCGCGTGGCTGGGTCAGCGTGCGTCGCGGTTACGACTGTTTACCTTTTGGAAACAATTATGGGTTGTATCGGTAAATATTAACAAATCCATAACCAATTAACCTTTTGGTATTGTGGATAAGGCTGTGGATAACCGCGCCGCCTGAAGAAAGGAGACCGCATGACCCAAGTTTTGAATACGCCGCCGGACCGACGTGGATTGCCCGGATGGGTGCCGGATGCCGCGCGGCATTATGTGTCGCATGTGGAGATGGGCCAGCCGATCCGGGCGCTGGCGCGATCGGCTAAGTGTCACGCCTCTACCATCCTGCGCCAGATCCGGCGGCTGGAAACGCGTCGTGATGATCCGCTGGTGGACGATGCCCTTGATCTGCTGGGGCAGGTCAGCCGTTTTGAAACCCACCCCATGCAGGAGCCCGCCGCGATGAATGACACCTCACCCCCCATGATGCCCGATGATGAAACCCTGAAAAGCGAGGCGCAGCGCATCTTGCGGCGCTTGTGTGAAACCGGTGCGCTGCTGGCAGTCGCAGCCGAGATGGATAAGGCCGTTGTCGTGCGCGGTGGTCCGGATGGCGCGCAGACGCGGACTGCCGTGGTGGACCGCTGTGTCGCGCAGGCGATGGCGCTTAACGGCTGGATCGCAACCGATGGCGAGGGGCGCATCCTGCGCTATCACATCACCGCGGCCGGACGGCATGCGCTGGAAGAGATGCTGGGTCAGGGCGCACAGGACGGTTTTGCCGAAGCCCAAACCGCTTTTGCCCCTGCGCCGCCGCTGCCAGAGGGGGCGCGGCAGAAGACAGCGCGGCGCTTGCGCTACACGCTGGCAGAAAGCCCGTTGGCCGCGCTCGCCCGCAGACGCGACGCAAAGGGCGCGCCGTTCCTGTCCGACAGTCTCGTCCAAGCCGGAGAGCGCCTGCGCGAGGATTTTGAACTGGCGCAAATGGGCGAGGCGGTGACGCAGAACTGGGACCGGTTTTTGGCACCGGGCGGGCAGGGCGACAGCGTCAGCTTTGAAGGCAGCGCACCTTCTGCGGCCCGGGCACGGGTGGGATCGGCGCTGGCGGATCTGGGACCAGGTCTGTCGGATATTGTGCTGCGGTGCTGCTGCTATCTGGAAGGGCTTGAAACCACGGAAAAGCGCCTAGGCTGGTCCGCGCGGTCGGGAAAGATCGTGCTGCGTATCGCCCTGATGCGCTTGCGCAAACACTATGCGGAAACGCTTGGCCCCGGGAGCGCTATGATCGGCTAGGCGGCGGATCCGGATCGGCGCGCACCGCATGGCTGCCCCGCAGATGACAACTGCCTCTTTCATGCGCCGCGCGAACCGACTACATAAGGGGCATATTCCAAACGGAGCCTGATCATGCGAGACCTGAAAATCCCCGAGCAGCGCCACCCTGAAAAGGCCCGACGCCCCGACAATCCACAGCCGAAAAAGCCGTCGTGGATCCGGGTGAAGGCGCCGGGTGGCAAAGGCTATGCGGATACCGCAAAGATCATGCGCGAGAACAAACTGGTGACTGTCTGCGAAGAAGCGGGCTGCCCGAATGTGGGCGAATGCTGGTCGCAGGGCCATGCCACCATGATGATCATGGGCGAGGTCTGCACCCGCGCCTGTACCTTCTGCAACATCGCGACAGGGCGCCCACCGGAAGCGCTGGACATCTTTGAACCCGGGCGTGTGGCCGATGCGGTGTCCAAACTGGGGCTGAACCACGTGGTAATCACCAGCGTGGACCGCGACGACATCGAAGACGGCGGGGCAGAGCATTTTGCCCAGACCATCCGTGCCGTGCGCAAACGGTCCCCGGGCACCACGATCGAAATCCTGACCCCCGATTTCATCCGCTGTGATCCCAAAGTGCTGGAAACCGTGGTCGAGGCGCGCCCGGATGTGTTTAACCACAATCTGGAAACAGTGCCCGGCCTCTACCCCGAGGTCCGCCCCGGGGCGCGGTATTTTCATTCGCTGCGTCTGTTGCAGCGGGTCAAAGAGCTTGATCCGACGATGTTTACCAAATCCGGCATCATGGTCGGTCTGGGCGAGGATCGTCAGTCGGTTATGCAAGTCATGGAAGACATGCGCGCGGCGGACATCGATTTTCTGACCATCGGGCAATACCTGCAGCCGACACCAAAGCACCACGCGGTGGACCGCTTTGTGCATCCCGATGAATTCGCCGCTTATGAAAAATCGGCCTATGGCAAAGGGTTCTTGATGGTCTCTGCGACGCCTCTCACGCGGTCGAGCTACCACGCAGGGGATGACTTTGCGCGGCTGCAGGCGGCGCGGTTGGCCAAGCTGGGGTAACTGTGTTGCGTCGGATTTGAGGGGCGCTGCCCCTCAAACTCACGCGGTACAATGAGGGGCGCTGCCCCTCAAACTCCCCGGGATTTACATCCATTTGGAAAGGTTAGAACGGGTTTTTGATCCGTTGGGTCGTGGCCCATTCGGGCCAGTAGCCAAAGTATTCTGCGGCAAAGATCAGCGCGCCGGCCAGGACCACAGCAAAGACGAATTTGACGCGGCCCGCCGAGGGCGGGTGCTGCACCCACCGTTTCATCCGCATCAGCCAAGCGACGTTCATGTAAAACGGACCTTTCCGATAAAGGGCTGGTTGCGGTCGCGCTGTGCGAAATCGATGCCGTAGCCCACAACAAATTCATCCGGAATTTCAAACCCGATCCAATCGGCCTTCATGTCCACCTCGCGGCGGCTGGGTTTGTCGAGCAGCGCAATGGTTTTCAGCCGTGCAGGTTCGCGCGACATCAGCAGGTTGCGTACGTGATGCAGGGTGTGGCCCGTATCGACGATATCTTCGACGACCAGCACATCGCGCCCTTCGATTGCGCCGCGCAAGTCTTTGAGGATACGCACTTCTCTGCTGCTTTCCATGCCATCGCCATAACTAGAGGCCTCGAGGAAATCGACCTCGATCGGGAGGTCAAGCTCGCGCACCAGATCGGCGATAAACACGAAAGATCCGCGCAGCAGCCCCACCACTGTCAGCTTTTCGGTGCCTGCGAATTCGCTTTGGATTTCGCGGCAAAGGGTTTCGATCCGCGCGGCGATTGCCTTGGCCGAGATCATTTCATCGATGACATAAGGTCGCGTCGTCATGGGTTTTACCTTGAAAAAGGGGGAGATAGGATTTCATAAGGGCTAACTTCATGACAGATGGAAATCAATGCCTACCCATTCAGAGACCCGCGAACTGCCCTACACCGCCCAACAGATGTATGATCTGGTGGCCGATGTGGCGTCATACCCAGATTTTCTGCCCTGGACCGCCGCCGCGCGGATCAAAAGCCGTGAGGATAAGGGTGATCACGAGGTGATGGACGCCGATCTTGTCATCAGTTTCAAGGTGTTTCGCGAACGTTTCACCAGCCGCGTGGTGTTGTGGCCAGAGGCCAAAAAGATCGACACCGAATATCTGGATGGCCCGTTCAAATACATGAAATCGAACTGGGCGTTCGAGGATAATGGCGACGGCAGCTGCAAGGTGCATTTCTTCGTCGATTTCGAATTCAAGAACGCGATTTTGCAAAAGATCATCGGCGTCGTCTTTAACGAGGCGATGCAGCGGGTGGTGCGGGCCTTTGAAAAACGCGCGGCCGCGCTCTATGGGGCCGGGGCCTAGAAACAACAAAGGCCCCGATGCGGGGCCTTTGTGTGGGTCTGTGTTTTCCAATCAGCTGCTTAGATCATAGGCCCGTTCACCGTGGACGGATAGATCAAGCCCGTTGACCTCGACCTCTTTGCTGACACGCAGCGGGGTAATCGCCTTGCAGACCAGCACCAGCACGACGGTCACCACCGTGGTATAGACGCCGACAATCGCCAGCGACCCCAGCTGTGCGGCCCAGGACCCCGCCCCGAGGGCCGCGATCATAATGGTGCCGAAGATACCACCCACGCCGTGAACCGCGAATACATCAAGCGTGTCGTCGATCTTGGCCTTGTTGCGGATCAAGACGACCGCTTCCTGGCACAGGATCCCGGCAACCGCGCCGATCAGCAGCGCCGCCCAAGGGCCGACGAAGCCCGACGCAGGCGTGATGGAGGCCAGCCCCGCGATGGTGCCTGTGACGATGCCGACCAACGATGCCTTGCCGAATTTGATCCGCTCCCACAGCGCCCAGGTGAGCGAGGCAGTGGCGGCAGAGATATGGGTCACCGTGATCGCCATCGCCGCACCTCCGTCTGCGGCCAGTTGCGAGCCGCCGTTAAAGCCGAACCAGCCGACCCAGAGCATCGCCGCCCCGATCATCACGAAGCCCGGGTTATGTGGCGGGGTATTGTGGTTGAGGCGTGGACCAAGGAAGACGGCGAGGATCAGCGCCGCGAGGCCGGCTGTTTCATGCACCACGATGCCGCCCGCGAAATCGCGCACGCCGACCTCGCCAAAGATGCCGCCATCGGCCAGGAAACCGCCGCCCCAGACCCAATGCACCACAGGCGCGTAGCACAGAAGCATCCAGAGACCCGAGAAGAGCATTACGAATCCAAAGCCGATACGCTCCACATAGGCACCGACGATCAGCGCAGGCGTGATCACTGCGAATGTCATCTGGAAGGCGAAGAACAGGATCTCGGGCAGGGTGCCTGACAGGCTGTCAGCAGTGACGCCCGACAGGCCGATCTTGCCCAAGCCGCCCCAGAGGCCCGATGTGTCGGGACCAAAGGCGATGGAGTATCCGGCGAAGAACCACAGCACGCTCATCAGACAGGCGACGCCGTAGGTATGCATGAAAACGCTCAGCACGTTGCGGCTGCGCACCAGCCCGCCATAGAAGAGCGCGAGCCCCGGTAATGTCATGAACAGGACCAAGGCCGTGGCGGTCATGATCCAGGCCGTATCAGCTGCGTTCATCTTGGTTTCCTCCCGAAAGGTTTTTGATTGCAGACGGGTGAAACGGATGTGCGCGCGCGACAAAAGTTAAAATGTGGGCAAAGCCGGTGATTAAACGGGCATTTCTACATTCGCCACATATTTAGGCAGCAATTTAGCCATGCCGCCTGTTTTGCGGGCGTTATGTAATCGCCTCAAAAATCAGCCCCAAGGCGAAATCGCGGGCAGCGCGGCGGACTTTATCGCGGCCCAATGCGCCGAACTCTTGCGTTTGGGTGGTGATACCGGACGCCGTGGCGAGGCCGAAGCAGACGCGGCCTTCGGGCTTATGCTCTGACCCGCCGGGGCCTGCGATGCCGGTGATCGACACGGCGATTTGCGCGCCGGATCGTGCCAAGGCACCACGCGCCATTTCAAGGGCGACCTGCTCGGACACCGCGCCGTGGGCGGTGAGTGTGTCTGGGCTGACGCCCAGAAGATCGATCTTGGCGGCATTGGTATAGGTGACAAACCCACGGTCAAAGATCGCAGAGGACCCGGGGAGGTCCGTCAGGGCGGCGGCCACCATGCCGCCGGTGCAGCTTTCAGCGCAAGCGATCATGACGCCACGGTCGCGGGCGCGGTCCAGAAGGGCGTGCAAATCAGGCAAAGAGATACACGTGGTACAGCACGGCCAGTGCGATCACCCCCAGCAGTGCGAAAATGCCTGCAAAGATATCATCCAGCATCACGCCAAGCGCATCGCCGCGCCGGTCGGCCCAGCCGATGATCAGCGGTTTCCAGATGTCGAACAGACGGAAAAGCGCAAAAGCCGCGATCCAGCCGGGCCACATCACAAGGATGTTCATGTCCATCGTCCAGCTGGCATAGCTGAGCGGCAGCAGCGCGACCCATTGGCCCGCAACCTCGTCGATCACGATTTCCGACGGATCATGATCCGCGCTTCCCGCGGTCATGCGTGCGGTGGCCCACCAACCTGCGGCAAAGGTAAGCACGATGCCTGCGATCAACAGCGGCAGCCCACCGATGACATGGAGCAGCCAGGCCCAAGGCAGCGCGACCAGCGACCCCCAGGTGCCCGAGGCAGGGCGGATGTAACCCACCCCCAGAACGGTCGCGATCAGCTTTGCCAAAGTCATAGTTTCACCAATGTTGCTGTGGCCATGCAGGCGATGCCTTCGCCGCGGCCGGTAAACCCCAAACGTTCCGAGGTCGTCGCCTTGACCGACACACGGCTTTCCTCAAGGGACAGGATATCCGCCATCACGCGGCGCATCTCTGCGGCATGAGGCCCCACTTTGGGGTATTCGCAGATCAGCGTGCAATCGACATGGGTCAGGGTGAACCCTTCGCTGCGCGCCAGATCGGCGGCATGGCGCAGAAAGATATGGCTTTGCGCCCCTTTCCACTGCGGGTCGGACGGGGGGAAATGCTGGCCGATGTCGCCCATAGCCAACGCGCCATAGATCGCATCGGTGACCGTATGCATACCGACATCGGCGTCGGAATGGCCGACCAGCCCCTGATCATGCGGGATATCGACTCCGCAAAGTGTGACGTGATCCCCCGGACCGAAAGCATGTACATCAAACCCGTTGCCGGTGCGAATATCCATCGAAGACTCCAATATGCGAGCGGCGCGGGTCAAATCGCCCGGCACCGTGATTTTCAGGTTATCGACGCTGCCGGGGGTGATGGCAACCGCAACACCGGCGGCGCGGGCGACCTCTACATCATCGGCGGCGATGCCTTCAAAGGCGGCATGAGCGGCGCGGATCGTGGCGGCATCGAAGCCTTGCGGGGTTTGTGCGGCATAAAGCGCGGTACGGTCCTGCGTGCCTGCGACGGCACCGTCTTCGGCCACCCAAAGCGCGTCGGTAACAGGCAGGCCGGGGGCGGCTGCGGCATCTGTGACCAGCGCGTCGATCACACCGTCGATGATCTGCGGCGTGACACAGGGGCGGGCGGCATCATGGATCAGCACCAGATCCGCATCCCCCAGCAGCGCCAGACCGTTGCGCACCGATGCTGCGCGATCCGCGCCCCCTTCGGCGACAAGACAGCCTTGCGCGGTGAAACCTTCGGCCTGCGCCATGTCACTGGCGCTTAATACGATGATGATCCGGTCGATCTGCGGATGCCGCTGGAAAGCCGCAAGCGTGTGGTCGATCACGCGTTTCCCGCACAGCGGCTGCCATTGTTTGGGCACGGCGCCCCCCGCACGGGTCCCACGTCCGGCGGCCACGATGAGCGCTGCGATTTTCGGTGTCGACGCCATCGCGCGCCCCCTTTGATAAACTCGCCCCGTTCTAAGCCTGCAAAGCGGCCTGTGCAATCACCCGCACCCCATGCCTAAATTTTAGGCAATAGGTCAGTTTCTCACCAGCAAAAGCTTTTGGTTTGATTGAGTTTCGGCCCACCCCTCGGTAAACCAAAAGCAATTGCACAAGGATTAAGCGTTTGGATCTCTCGGATCTGCCCTTCAAACTCGACCCGCCTGTTTTGCTGGCTCCGATGGCGGGGATCACTGATCTGCCGTTCCGCACACTGGTGGCGTCGTTTGGCGCAGGGTTGGTGGTGTCAGAGATGGTTGCCAGCGTCGACATGATCAACGCCCGCCCCGGGACGCTGGAAAAGGCCGAACTGGGGCTTGGCGTCGAAGGCACTGCTGTACAGCTGGCAGGACGCGAGGCCGCCCCCATGGCCGAGGCCGCGCGGATGGTCGAAGGTCAGGGCGCGCGGGTGATCGACATCAATATGGGTTGCCCTGCCAAGAAGGTGACCCAAGGCTATTCCGGCTCTGCGCTGATGAAAACGCCCGACCACGCGCTGCGCCTGATCGAGGCGGTGGTGAACGCGGTGAACGTCCCCGTCACGCTCAAGACGCGGCTGGGGTGGGACGACAATATGCTGAACGCGCCACAGATCGCCGCGCGGGCCGAAGCGGCGGGCATCACCATGATCACCATCCACGGGCGCACGCGCTGCCAGTTCTATAAAGGCTCCGCCGATTGGGCCGCGATTGCGGGTGTCAAACAGGCGGTCTCAGTTCCCGTCATTGCCAATGGCGATATCATCAGCACCGATGCCGCGCGGCAGGCGTTGGCGCAGTCAGGGGCGGATGGTGTGATGATCGGGCGCGGTGCGCAAGGCAAACCCTGGCTGCTGGCTCAGGTGGCCTATGATCTGTTCGGCGCACCCGCACCGGTTATCCCGCAGGGCACCGATTTCGCGCGCATGGTGTCCGACCACTACGAGGCGATCATCCGGTTCTATGGCGAGGTGATCGGCCTACGCGTCGCGCGCAAACATCTAGGGTGGTACATGGACACCAGCAACACCCCCGCTGATCTGCGCCGCGCGGTACTGACCGCGGCCAGCCCCGCCGAGGTGCACCGTCTTATCCCGTCCGCCTGTCTGCCGGACCACCAGTTGGAGGCCGCTTGATGTCGCTGGATACTGTTTTCGCATCGCTGCCCGTGCCCGCCATTCTGATCGATACCGACGACACGATTGCCGAGCTGAACTCGGAAGCCGAAGGGTTTCTGAACGCCTCCGCAAAGTCAGTGCGCGGTGTGCCGGTGTGGGACATGATCGCCGTCGATGCCCCGCTGGAAGAGGCGTTCACCCGCGCCCGCGACAATGGCACGCCCTTGTTCGTCAACGATGTGGATGTCGGCAGCGGGCAGCGCCCGCCGGTGCAATGCGCGTTGCACTTCGCGCCGCTGATCGATGCGGCGGGGCAGATGATCCTGATGATCACCCCCCGCGAGATGGCCGGTCGGATGACGCAGAATAATTCGGTCAAATCCGCCGCCAAATCCGCCATCGGCATGGCCGAGATGCTGGCCCATGAGATCAAGAACCCGCTGGCAGGGATCACCGGTGCCGCGCAACTGCTCAGCATGAACCTCAGCACCGAGGATCTGGAGCTGACAGACCTGATCGTCGCGGAATCGCGCCGGATCGTGAAGCTGCTGGAACAGGTCGAACAATTCGGCAACCTGATGCCGCCGGAACGCAAGGCGGTGAACCTGCATGACGCGCTGGACCGCGCGCGCCGGTCTGCGCTGCTGGGGTTCGGCGCGCGCATGAAGATCATCGAGGATTACGACCCCTCGCTGCCGCCGGCCTTGGGCGACAAGGATCAGTTGTTGCAGGTGGTGCTGAACCTGATCAAGAACGCGTCAGAGGCGGCGGGCCCCTCGGGCGGCACGATCCGGTTGCACAGCTATTATGAACATTCATTCCGCATGCGCCGATCCGACGGCACGGCGCAATCGTTGCCCTTGCAGATCGAAGTCATCGACGACGGCCCCGGTCTACCAGAGGCGATCCGCGCTGACGTGTTCGAACCCTTCGTATCCGGGCGCGAGAACGGCACCGGGCTGGGGCTGGCGCTGGTGAGCAAGATCATTTCCGACCACGGCGGCTGGATCACGGTGGAGTCTGTGCCCGGCAAAACCGTGTTCCGCATCTCACTGCCGCGGGCCGATAAGACCCAAATTGAAAATACCGCTTCCGATCAGGAGAATTAACGATGGATGGCACCGTTCTGGTCGCTGATGACGACCGCACAATCCGCACCGTTCTGACACAGGCACTGACCCGCGCGGGCTGCAAGGTGCACGCGACATCCAGCCTGACCACCCTGATGCGTTGGGTGGGCGAGGGCAAAGGTGACGTTGTGATCTCGGATGTGGTGATGCCCGACGGCAATGGGCTCGAGATGCTGCCCAAGATCGCGCAGGACCGACCCGGCTTGCCCGTGATCGTGATCTCGGCGCAGAACACGATCATGACCGCGATCAAGGCGGCTGAGGCTGAAGCCTATGACTACCTGCCCAAGCCTTTCGACCTGCCTGACCTGATGAAACGCACCGCCCGCGCGCTAGAGCGCAGCGGGCCCGCCCGCCGTCCGGCGCAGACCAGCTCTGACAGCGATGGGGACCGCGATGATCTGCCGCTGGTGGGGCGCACGCCGGTGATGCAGGCGCTCTACCGCGTGGTGGCGCGGGTGATGAACACGGATCTGCCGGTGTTGATCTGGGGCGAATCCGGCACAGGAAAGTCGCTGATTGGCAAGGCGATCCACGATTTTTCGGACCGGCGGAACCTGCCCTTTGTCACCGTCACCTCGGCCGAATTGCAAGACCTTGAAGGCCCGACACGTGTCTTGGCGCGGGTCCGCGGCGGTACGCTGCTGATTGACGAGATCGGCGATTTCTCGGAAGAGATTCAGGCCCGTATCGCACGCATGATGGACACGCCCGGCGAACATGCGCCGCGGTTCCTTGCCACCAGCCAATCGGATCTGGCCGCCGCGATGAAGGCGGGCACCCTGCGGCGCGATCTGTATTATCGTCTCTCGGGGGCGACGCTGCATGTCCCCGCGCTGCGCGACCGCGTGGATGATATTGCCTTGCTTGCCGCGCATTTCCTTGAACGGTCCGAAACCGGCAATACCGCGCCGCGCGCCCTGTCCGAAGGGGCGGCGAAGGTCTTTGCCAACTATCAATGGCCCGGCAACGTGCGACAGTTGGAACACGCGATGCGGCAGTTGGCGCTGACCAGCCGCGCGCCCGAAATCACCCAATCCGAGGCAGAGCATGTGTTGGGGGCGCAACCCGACCCCGAACCGCTGCGCGCGCAGGCCAATACAGAAAAGCTTGGTGCGTCGGTCGAACGCCACCTACAGCGATACTTTGACCAGCACGGATCCATGCTGCCGCCCCCCGGGCTCTACGCCCGTATCCTGCGCGAGATCGAAGCCCCGTTGATCGAGATCGCCCTTGCCGCAACCGCTGGTAATCAGGCGAAATGTGCAGACCTTCTGGGAATCAACCGCAATACGCTGAGAAAAAAGATCACGGACCTCGATATTGAGGTGACACGTGGTCGAAAAATGATGTAAAAGCGCCACATAACCGTGGCCATCTAGCCTCAAAGCCGGATCAGGACCACAAAAATGGGCGGTTGATGCATAGGTGCATCACATCATCGGTGAGGATAGCGGGTGCTTACCCGGTCACGCAGCTATTATCTTATGCGGCTTGAGCGCCTGCGCCGGATCAGGCGCGTGCGCAATCTGGCGACCTTGGGGCTTGTGGTTCTGGGGCCGGTGCTGGCGCTTGTTACCTATCTGGTGCTCGGACCGCTTGAACAGGGCGGAAACACCCCCAGCCTGCGCATCATTCTGCTGATCGATCTGGTCTACATCCTGCTCGTCGCCGCCCTTGTGCTGAGCGAGGTCGCGCGGCTTGTGGCGGCACGGCGGGCGAAGTCTGCGGGCTCTCGGTTGCACCTGCGTCTGACGGGGGTGTTCGCGCTGATGGCGCTGATCCCGACGGTGAGTGTTGCGATCTTCGCGGGGCTGACGATCAACGTCGGGCTTGAGGGCTGGTTCTCGGATCGGGTACGGTCCGTGGTGGGCAATTCGCTGGCCGCCGCCGAAGCCTATGAGAACGAGCAAAGCGATGATCTGCGCGAAGATGCCATCGCCTTGGCCCGCGCGATTGATCAAGCGCGTACGCAGGGCGTTGATGTGCCGGACACTCAGCTTTTGGCGGACGGGCAACGCCTGATCCAGCGCGGCTTGCGCGAGGCCTATATGATCGATGGCACCGGCCAGATCCGCGCGCGCGGCGACCGGTCCTATCTGTTCGATTTCGAAGAACCGACACCCGAACAGATCCGCGAGGCACAAGAGCTCGACGGCGCGCCGCTGGTGATCGAGGATTGGGATAACAACGAATTCCGCGCGCTGGTGCTGATGGAAGCCTTTGTCGATCGCTATCTTTACGTCAGCCGCGATGTGGACGGAAAAATCCTGTCGCTGCTGGACGATACCAAGGAAACGGTGCGGCTGTACCAACAGCTTGAAAACGAGCGCGGCAAGCTGCTGTTCGAATTCGGGCTGCTTTATGTGGGCTTTGCGGTGATCCTGATTCTCGCAGCGGTCTGGCTGGGGCTGTGGTTTGCCGAACGTCTGTCAGGGCCGGTGGGCCGGTTGACGGGCGCGGCGCAGCAGGTCGGTGCCGGTGATCTTGAGGTTCAGGTCCGCGAGGAAGAAGGCGATGACGAGATCGCCATGCTTGGCCGCTACTTCAACCAGATGACCAAACAGTTGAAAGGCCAGCGCGAGACGTTGCTGGATAACACCCGCCAGATCGAACGCCGTCGCCGCCTGTTCGATTCGGTGCTTAGCTCTGTCACCTCGGGCGTCGTGGGGCTGGACCCCGAAGGGCGGGTGACCTTCGTCAACCGCTCTGCCGCGCGGCTGCTGGACTGGAGCGAGGACCAGCAATCGCTGGCGCTCTCTGTCGCGGTGCCGGAGTTCGGCCCGCTGTTCAATACGGTCGTCAAAGGGCAGAACGAGGTCGCGCAGGGCGAGATCAAGGTCTCGCGTCAGGGGCAGATGGAAAATCTGCTGGTGCGCGTCGCTACACGGCGCAGCGAAGACGGGCGGCTAGAGGGCTATGTTGTGGCCTTTGACGATGTGACCGATCTGGTAAGCGCGCAACGCATGGCCGCATGGGGCGACGTGGCGCGGCGCATTGCCCATGAGATCAAGAACCCGCTCACCCCGATCCAGCTGAGCGCCGAGCGAATCAAACGCAAGTTCGGCCCCAAGCTGCCCGACGACGCCGCCAGCCTTGACCAGATGACCGGCGTGATCATCCGCCAGACCGGCGACCTGCGCCGTATCGTCGACGAATTCTCCAAATTCGCGCGCATGCCAGAGCCTGAAACCTCTGTGCAGAATGTCGTTCAGGTGCTGCAGGATGCGGTCGTGTTACAGCAGTCGGGCCAGCCCGACGTGACCATCAGCGCCAATCTGCCGACACAAGAGATACTGGCGCGGGTAGACCAGACAATGCTGTCGCAAGCCTTAACAAATTTGATTAAGAACGCGGGCGAAGCCATTGAAAGCCGTAAGCAAAAAGACCCAGATGCCGATATAGACCCGCGCATCGAGGTGCAGTTGACCACAACCCAAACGGCGCTACAAATCACCATAGCGGATAATGGCATCGGATTGCCGGAAGACCGCGCGCGACTGTTCGAGCCATATGTCACCACCCGATCCGAAGGGACTGGCCTTGGCCTGCCCATCGTGAAAAAGATCATCGAAGAACACGGCGGGACGTTGTCGTTGGAAAACGCGCCGGTCTTCGCGGGCGAAACACATTTCGGCGCAATGGCGGTGATCACGCTACCCCTTGCTGCCCCCACCGGAACCCCAGAACTGGAGACCCATAATGAGTGACATCCTGATCGTTGACGACGAACGCGACATCCGCGAGTTGATTTCGGACATTCTGGAAGACGAGGGCTTTGTCACGCGGTTGGCCGGCAATTCGGACGAGGCGATCTCGGCCATCAACGCGGAACCGCCGGCGCTGATGATCCTTGATATCTGGTTGAAGGACAGCCGGATGGACGGGATCGACATTCTGAAAACGGTAAAGCGGGACAATCCGGATGTGCCTGTTGTCATCATCTCGGGGCATGGGAACATCGAAATCGCGGTCGCGGCGATCAAGCAGGGTGCCTATGACTTCATCGAAAAACCCTTTAATATCGACCAGTTGATGGTGGTGATCCGCCGCGCGATGGAAACCTCGCGCCTGCGTCGCGAGAACCACAGCCTCAAACGGCGCGAGGTCGCCAGCACCGATATGATCGGCAGTTCGACCGCCTTCAAAACGCTGATGGGGCAGCTTGACAAGGTCACGAAATCGAACAGTCGGGTGATGCTGCGCGGCCCTGCGGGGGCGGGCAAAGAGATCGCCGCGCGCTATATCCATGCCAATTCCAACCGTTCATCGGCGCCCTTCGTAACGGTCAACTGCGCCAGTGTCGCGCCGGACCGAATGGAAGAAGTGTTGTTCGGCCGTGAAACCCCTGACCGTGGCGTAGAGCCGGGCCTGCTGGAACAGGCGCATGGCGGGGTGATCTTCTTTGACGAGGTGGCCGATCTGCCGCTGGGGACACAATCGAAAATCCTGCGTGTACTGGTGGACCAGCAATTCACCCGCGTCGGGGGCAACGACAAGGTGCGTGTGGATCTGCGCGTTATATCCAGCACAAACAAGGATTTGGATGCCGCGATTAAAGCAGACACCTTCCGGCAGGAACTATTTCACCGGCTCAACGTCGTGCCGATCTCTGTTCCGTCGCTAGAGGACCGCCGCGAGGATATCCCCGTCTTGGCGCGCCACTTTATCGCGGACTTCAACGCCTCGCAGGGGTTGCCGCTGCGCGAATTCTCGGGCGATGCAGAGGCGTTGTTGCAGACGATGGTCTGGCCGGGCAACGTGCGTCAGCTCAAGAACCTGGTGGAACGTGTGCTGATCCTTGGCGACGGCACCGGCCCGATCGAAGCGCGCGAGCTGCCGGGCGAGGAAGAAACGACCGACGAAGAGGGCCGCGTGGTGCTGTCCGGTGCCTTGGCGACCTTGCCCCTGCGCGAGGCCCGCGAAGCGTTTGAACGCGAATACCTGCTGACACAGATCAACCGGTTCGGCGGCAACATCAGCCGCACCGCGAATTTCGTCGGCATGGAACGGTCGGCGCTGCACCGGAAGCTCAAAAGTCTCGGGGTGGTGACCTCGGCTAAGTCGGGCACGCGGGTGGCGCAAGTGGATGATGACGGGGCAGCCGATAGCTGACCCCGCTCGCTACCCCCGCGTCACGATCTGGAAACTGCCATCGTCATTGCGGATCACGCAGGCGTTTTCAGTCAGCGCGGGCAGGGCGGTCGTGCGCCCCTGCGGCGCGGCCTTGGCGATGCCAGCGGGGCATTGCGGGATCGACACCGGCGCAAAGCCGGCATCCGCCATACATTGCGTTTCAACCCTTTTGCGCAGATCGGCACTGGGATCGACCGTATAGGTCTGCCCGGGCTCGAAATACCCCGCGCGGGAAGTGCAACGGCCATCGGACCGGCAGACGCGGCGCGGCGGGATGAAACGGGGCGGGGTGCGCACGGTTTGAAGCGCCACGGGCACCTGCGCCAAGGCATCGACCTGACATTGCGTGGTCTGCCGTTCGACCATCGCGACAGTGGCACCGGGTTTGTAGTAGGTGTTCAACGGTGCGCAGGCCGCCAGTGCCACGCCACCCCAGATGATCAATGCCGTTTTCCGCATATGCGCCCCCGTCTTGCTATGGAAGCAAGTCTGACATTTGAATTGACCCTTGCATAGCCATCTGTCATTCAAATCACTGGCATATCACGGGTCACGCGGGCACGCCCCAGCTGGTGACGCAAGGCAAGGCTTCACGCCAAAGGAACCCCATTTATGAAAGTGATCATTTGCGGCGCAGGGCAGGTCGGGTGGCAGATTGCCCGCCATCTTTCGGGCGAACGCAACGACGTCACAATCGTTGACAGCAACGCCGATCTGGTGCGCCGCGCCACCGATACGCTGGATGTGCAAGGGATCGCCGGCTTTGCAAGCTACCCTGACGTGCTGGACCGCGCCGGTGCCCGCGATGCCGAGATGATCATTGCCGCCACCCATTCGGACGAGGTGAACATGGTCACCTGTCAGGTGGCCCATTCGGTCTTTGGCATCAACCGCAAGATCGCGCGACTGCGCAGCCAATCCTATCTGACCGCGATCTATTCCGATCTTTATCGTCGCGATCACATGCCGATCGACGTTGTAATCTCGCCCGAGAAAGAGGTGGCGAATGCGGCGTTGCAGCGGCTTTCGGCCCCCGCGGCCTTCGATACAGAGACGTTCATGGACGGGATGGCCCATCTGATCGGCATCCAGATCGACGAAGACTGCCCGGTTGTGAACACGCCGCTGCGACAGTTGACCGATCTGTTCTCGACGCTGCGCGCCGTTGTCGTCGGGGTGCGCCGTGATGGCACGCTGTTTGCGCCGGAATCCAAGGACCAGCTGTTTGTCGGTGACGCGTGCTATGTCTTTTGCCACCGCGATGACATCCCCCGCACGCTCGAGATTTTTGGCAAGACCACCAGCAAGCTTGAACGTGTCGTGCTTGTGGGCGGGGGGAATGTCGGGCTGGCCGTGGCCCAGAACCTCGAGGCGCGCGGCAAGCGGGTGCGCACCAAGATGATCGAGAAGAACCGCCGCATCGCGGAACGCGCCGCCGAGGCGTTGGAGCGGACGATCGTGCTCAACGGTGACGGGCTGGACGCGTCCCTGCTGGCCGAAGCGGGCATTGGCCGCGCCGATGCGATGATGGCGATCACCGATGACGACAAGACCAACATGCTGGCCTGCGTGCGCGCCAAATCCGAAGGCTGCCCCTATGTCATCGCGCTGATCAATGACCCCACGCTGGTCCCGCTGATGGAGCCTTTGGGCATCGACGCCTATATCAACCCGCGTTCCACCACCGTCAGCTCTATCCTGCGGCACATCCGTCACGGGCGGGTGCGGTCGGTCTATTCCATTGGCGATGCCGAGGCAGAGGTGATCGAGGCCGAGGTGCTATCGACCTCTCCGATTGCGGGCAAACGTGTGTCCGACATTGATTTCCCCGAAGGGGCATTGATGGGCATGGTCCGCAAGGGCGACGAGGTCATGCGCCCCCTTGGCACAACACGCATCGAAGAAGGTGACGTCATCGCTGTGTTCTGTCTGGCCAAAGACGTGCCGCAGGTCGAACAGCTGATGCAGGTCTCCATCGACTTTTTCTGATGGTGCCTGCGTCCAAATTACCGGAGCGCCGCACGTGAGACGCAAATCCTATATCCGCCGCGAGATCCTTGAACTGCCGCTGTTCTTGCTGATTTTCGGTGTGTTCAGCGCCTCGACGATCTTTCCGGCGATCTTTGCGCTGACCACCCAAGACCATCTGGCATCGCGGGCGTTTTTCTATTCGGGGCTGCTGGGGGTGATTATCTTTACCCTGATTGCGGTCGCCCATGCCGGACGGCGCGCGCGGCACGGGGCCTTGGGGCCGTTGATGTCGCTGTTTTCCAGCTTTGTCTTTTTGCCCGCGCTGCTGGCGATCCCGTTTCTCGAGGCTCTGCCGACCACGCGGTTCCTGCACGCCTATTTCGATATGGTCAGCGCGATCACCACGACCGGCGCGACGCTGTTCGATGATCCCGGACGGATCAGTGACACGCTTCATCTGTGGCGCGCGCAGGTCGCCTGGATGGGCGGCCTGCTGATGTGGATCGCGGCGTCGGCCATTCTCGCACCCTTACACCTTGGCGGATTCGAGGTGACCTCGCAGGCCGAACCCGGCAACCCGGACGAACGCCGCAGCAATATGGGCCAGATCGACCCGCGCCAACGGTTGCTCAGGTCCGCGGCGGCGCTGACGCCGACCTATCTGGCGCTGACGCTGATGCTGTGGCTGCTGCTGCTGGCCAACGGAGATCGATCGCTGGTCGCGCTGTGCCATGCGATGTCGGTGCTGGCGACCTCGGGCATCTCGCCACTTGGGGGAACGCATGACACCGGTGTCGGCTTTGGGGCCGAGGCGATGATGATGCTGTTCATGCTGTTCGCGCTGTCGCGGCTGACCTTTTCCAAAGACACGGTGACGGCGACGCAAGGGGGGCTCTTTACCGATCCGGAATTCCGGATGGGGCTGGCGCTGATCCTCGGCGTGCCTGTGGTGCTATTCGTGCGCCATTTCCTTGGCGCTTTCGATGTGGATGCCAGCGCCGAAGCGCTTGAGACCGGCAGCGCCTTCTGGGGGGCCATGTTCACGGTCACCTCCTTTCTGACCACCACCGGATTTGTCAGCGCGTCCTGGGCCGAAGCGCAAAGCTGGTCGGGGCTCGAGACGCCGGGGCTGATCCTCATGGGGCTGGCGCTGATCGGCGGCGGGGTGGCGACCACGGCGGGCGGGGTCAAGCTGTTGCGAGTCTTTGCGCTGTATCGCAACGGCGTCCGCGAGATGGAACGGCTGGTCCATCCGCACTCTGTCTCGGGCGCCGGTCAAGCGGGGCGGCGGCTGCAAAGCAACGGAGCGTTCATCGCCTGGATCTTCTTTATGCTGTTCGCGCTGTCGCTGGCGGGGGTGACCCTGCTGCTGACCTTCGTCGGCGCGCCCTTTGCCGATGCGCTGGTGATGTCGGTGGCCACACTGGCGACAACCGGCCCGTTGATGGAGTTTGCCGCCGATGCCCCCATCGCGTTGATCCAGCTGGGCGACGGGGCCAAGATGATCCTATGTGCGGCAATGGTGCTGGGGCGGCTGGAAACTTTGGCGATTATTGCGCTGCTCACCCCTGATCTGTGGCGCGCGTGACACGGGATGCGGCTTTGCGCGCAACAGTTCTGACATTTTGGGGTGGAAACTCTGTGCGCGGGTCTTCATAGTCTTCCGAAGGGGTGAACCGATCCGCGGTTGCCAGCAAGAACAACAGCAAGAATAAGAGCGAGACCAACAATGGCGGCTGACCGACAAAACCTGCAAGACGCATTCCTGAACCATGTGCGCAAGACAAAGGTGCCGGTAACGATTTTCCTGATCAACGGTGTGAAGCTGCAAGGCGTCATCACATGGTTTGACAATTTCTGTGTTCTTCTGCGCCGTGATGGCCAATCGCAGCTTGTTTACAAACATGCGATTTCCACGATCATGCCAAGCACGCCGATCTCGCTATACGAGGGTGAAGACGCTAATTGAGCCGTCCTCCGTTTCAAATTGATGACACTGCAGGCCCGAAGCGTACCCGGGCTTGGGTGATTCACCCTGACATCAAGTCAGACAATGACCGCCGCATCGCGGAGCCCGCCTTGGCGGAAGCCGTCGCCTTGGCCCGTGCCCTCCCGCATCTGGACGTGGAAGGGGCCAATATTGTGCCCCTGCGCACCGTCAGCGCGGGCATGCTGTTCGGCTCTGGCAAGATCGAGGAGCTTCGGCTTGTCTTTGAAGAGGCCGAGGTTGAACTGGTGCTGGTCGATGGACCAGTGACGCCGGTCCAGCAGCGCAACCTTGAAAAAGCATGGGGCGTCAAACTGCTTGACCGTACTGGTCTGATCCTCGAAATTTTCAGCGACCGCGCCGCCACCCGCGAAGGGGTGCTGCAGGTCGAAATGGCCGCGCTGAACTATCAGCGCACGCGTCTGGTCCGCGCCTGGACCCACCTTGAACGTCAAAGGGGTGGATTGGGCTTTGTCGGGGGCCCCGGCGAAACCCAGATTGAATCGGACCGCCGCGCCATTGACGAACAACTGGTGCGCTTGCGCCGGCAGTTGGACAAGGTCGTCAAGACTCGGGCCTTGCACCGCGCCGCGCGTGCCAAGGTACCGTTCCCCATCGTGGCGCTGGTGGGCTATACCAACGCAGGCAAATCGACGTTGTTCAACAGGATGACCGGTGCCGATGTGATGGCGAAAGACATGTTGTTTGCGACGCTGGACCCGACCATGCGCAGCCTTGTGCTGCCCGACGGGCCAGAGATTATTCTAAGCGACACCGTGGGCTTCATCTCTGACCTGCCGACTGAACTGGTCGCCGCCTTCCGCGCGACACTAGAAGAGGTTCTGGCCGCCGATATCATCTGCCACGTGCGCGATATATCTCATGCCGAAACGGAAAGTCAGGCACGCAATGTGCGCGATATCCTGACGTCCTTGGGCGTGCCCAAGGATACGCGCAGCTTCGAGGTCTGGAACAAACTCGACCAGTTGGATGACGACCGTGCCGCCGCCGTACGCGCCCGTGCGCAGCGCGACGACAGTGTTCTTGCCATCTCTGCCATCACGGGAGAGGGGTTGGACGAGTTGCAAGCGGTCATCGCCGAAGCGCTGCAAGGTGCGGTGCGTGAAGCCGAGCTGACGCTGGCCTTTGCCGATGGCAAGAAACGCGCCTGGCTGTTCGAACAGGACGTCGTGATCGAGGAAACCCAAACCGAAGACGGGTTCAATCTGGTCGTGCGCTGGTCGGCACAGCAAGAAGCGCAATACCAGCGGTTGTAAGGCCGGCAGGTCTCGGGACCATTTAAAATAGGATAAAAAACGCCCGGAAAAGTCGCATTTTCCGGGCGCTGCTGCATATGATTGGGGAGCGTTGATTTTTCAGGAGCCCCCGATGACTTTGATTATTCTTTATGTGCTGACATTCGCGATCTTTCTGGGGCTCGACTTTCTGGGCCTGAGCTATCTGATCAAACCGGTTTTCAGCCGCGATATCGGCCCCTTGCTGCTGGACCAGTTCCGGCTTTTGCCTGCCTTTGTCTTCTATGCCTTCTATATCGCTGTGCTGCTGTATTTCGTCAGCTGGCCCGCAATTGCACAGGATAAATCCTTGTTGTGGGTCTTTGGCAATGCGGCGCTGATCGGGGCCTTGGGGTATGGCACCTATGAGTTCACCAACCTCGCGACGTTGAAAGACTGGACACCGCAAATGGTGGCGACCGATTTCTCTTGGGGGGTGGTGCTGACCGGGACCTCTGCCACGTTGGGGGTCTGGGGCACGCGGGTGTTTTCCTGACGGTTCAGGCGTCGGGGATAAGGGGGGCCAGCCCCCCGGCCTTTGGCCGCCCCCCGGGATTGTGGGCCATTTGGAATTAGCGGCCAAGCTCGGATGAGAAGCGCCATGCGCCGGGTTGGAGCTTGTGCAGTTCCCAGTCTCCGACGCGCGCGCGGATCAGGCGGAGTGTCGGCAGGCCGACATGGGCCGTCATGCGCCGCACCTGACGGTTGCGACCTTCGGTGATCGTGATCTCGAGCCAGGCATCAGGGACGGATTTGCGAAACCGCACCGGCGGGTCGCGGTCCCACAGAGGCTCGGGCGGGTCCATCAGCCGCGCCTTGGCGGGGGCGGTCTTGCCGTCTTTGAGCGTGACACCGCTGCGCAAAGCGGCGAGGGCTTGTTCATCCGGCGTGCCCTCGACCTGCACCCAATAGGTTTTGGCCAGTTTATATTTCGGATGCGAGATACGGGCCTGCAGCGGGCCGCTGTCAGTCAGCACCATCAGCCCTTCGCTGTCGCGGTCCAGCCGTCCGGCGGGGTAGAAGCCCTTTTCATCGATATAGGCCGACAGGGTCGGACGCGGCGAGCCTTCGGTGCCCTTGTCGGTGAATTGGGACAAGACGCCAAAGGGTTTGTTGAAAAGGATCACGCGGTTCATTCTGCCTCCGGTACCAGCTTGGTGATGCCGACGGGGGCGGCGCGGGCGAGCTCTTCGTCAAGCGACATGGGGATGTATTCGCCGCGCCGCCAAAGCTGTGCCAGATCGTCGTAGTGATGCGACAGGAAGTGGCCCGATTGGCCGGTTGAGGTGATGAACACCGATGAATCCGGATCGGCGAAGTCATAAACCCCGCGGAAGCCTGCGCCGTGGACATTGGCGAAAGGGTCCGGCCCCGTGCCACGGGTGCGGCCGCGCAGCAGCGTGTTGTCACCGCCCGAGGTCGATTGGCGGATGTTCATGAAGTAGCGCAGCACGGGGACTTCGCCCAAGGTCTGGTGGTCGTGGGTGGCTTGGTGTGCGTCGCCCCACCGCAGGGATTCCAGCTGGGTGCCCCATGTCTCGTTGATCCAGATCAGCGCATCGTCCAGCGCCATGCGGGCCATGTCGGGGCAGGTCTCTTTCGGGGCGGATTGCAGCACGTCGCACCATGCCGCCGCACCGTCCACATCGCGGAAAACACGTTCGATGAACAGCGGATCGACATGATCGAATTCCTCCGCCAGGGCCCCAAGCTCGTCTTGGATCAGCCGTTGCTGCAAGGCGCGCAGCCAGGCGGCATAGATCAGCGGTTCGGGCAGATGTTCGTTCATCTCGCCCGACCAGCCGGCAAGCAGGGTCAGCGCCCGTTGGCGTTGGCGCTCAGACGTGCCTTCGGGCGCGGTTTCGCCGGTGAACCACAGCTCGGCCCCGATCAGCGGTAGCAGGGAGCGCGCGGTGAAGCTGACCGTATCCAGCTGCGCCTCGATAAAGCTGTCGCGCGTGTGCACCTGACGGCGCTGCATCAGGTTGCGCCACCGTTGGATGCGTTGCGTATCGCCCCAAAGGAAGGACACGTGGTTGGGGAAGGGGCGGTCCACCGTCTTGTTGTTGGTATTGCCGATAATCCCGCCACGGGGCGACAGGAATTCGGGGTTTGCGCTATAGGGCAGGCGGCCCTGCCAGCGGTTCGCGGCGATCCAGCCCGGTGTGGGCATGCGCCCCTGGCTTTGATGCGCGGCGTCGCGGGCGGGCAGCGCGCCGATGGTTTTCATCGCGATGGTATTCACGTCCACCAGCGTCAGGTTTTGCGACGGCGCGATATAGGCCTCGCCCGCGGTGATCCCTTCCTCGACGGTCTTGGCCTCCATCAACTGCATGGCCGCGGCGATCGAAGTATCGGCGGGGTCAAGCGCGGTCCAGTTCAGCGCGGCGACATGACCGGGCGGGGTGATCGCAGCGAGGTTATAGTGGCTGCCGGGAAGCACCGGCCCATTGTCGGTCCAGCGCAGGGTCAGCGTGATCGGATCGGCATCCTTGACCGTGATGATCGACGCGCGTTTGGCGAATTTCTTGAACCCGTCGGGGGTGCGGTATTCCTCGCTGTTGTCGGGGTTCAGCTCTTCGATATAGACATCCTGATCGTCGGCATAGGATGAGGTGATCCCCCAGCCAAGCGCGCTGCTGCGCCCTGTCAGCACCACGGGGATACCGGGGATCGTGCCGCCGATGACGCCGCCCGATTGCAACTCGAGCCGCGCGAGGTACCAGATGGTCGGCGCGGTGAAGCCCAGATGCGGGTCATTGGCGATCAGCGTCCCGCCCGAGGCAGAGCGATCCCGTGCGGCAGCCCAAGCGTTAGAGGCACCCGCCAGATCAAAGTATTTGAACGGCGACAGCGGCGAGGGATCGAGGGGGATATTGGCAGCGAACTGCGGCAGGCCGGGGGCCAGCTGCGCATATTCGGGCAGGGCGGCGATGCCGCTACCGGGGGCGTCAGGCAGAATATCGGACAGGCGCTTATGATCGGGCAGCGCGAGCGAGGTGCGGGCGCGCTTGACCTCGGCATCCAGATGCCCCGACAGCTGCAAGGCCATCAGCTTGACCAGCGCGACGGAATCCGCTGCGCGCCAGGGGGCGACAGGGGCATCAAACAGCAGCATCTCGGGGGCACCGCGACCCAGGGCTTCGGTGTTGATCTGATCCAACCGGGCATTCACCCCGGCGGCATAGGCATCCAGCGCTGCGCGGGTCTTGGGGTCGAGCGCCTGAAGCGATTGCACCGACAAGGTATAAAGATCAAAGCGGCGCAGCAGACGGTCGATACGGACGGTCGTGGTGCCGAAAACCTCGGACAAGCGGCCTTGGACCGTGCGGCGCATGGTGATCATCTGCCACAGACGGTCCTGCGCATGGGCAAAGCCCAGCCCGTAGAACACATCTTGGTCACTTTCACCGAAGATATGCGGCACATTGGCGTTGTCGCGCACGATCTCCACCTCGGCCCCGAGGTTGGGCACGCGGACCGTATCGTCGTAGTCAGGCAGCGACCGCGAGGCCAGCCAATAGGCACCGCCGACACCAATTACCGCCAGCACCACCAAGAGCGTTGCAATTCGCATCAGCCACCGAAAAACCACTGCCATGTCACGCTCCTGGGTATATCTACGCGCGATTGACCAATGCGCGCAGGGTGATAGGTTCCTCTCAGGCAATAGCGCAACTGAATGACAAGGAAAAGACGATGGCAAAGCTCGCATTTTTGGGATTGGGCGTGATGGGCGCGCCAATGGCCGCGCATCTGCAAAAAGCGGGGCATGACGTGACCGTGTACAACCGCACCACAGAGAAGGCGCGCGCTTGGGCAGAAACCCACGGTGGCAAGATGGCAGAGACGCCCAAAGCCGCCGCTGAAGGAGCAGAAATCGTTTTTTCCTGCGTCGGCAATGATGACGATCTGCGATCCGTCTGCATTGGTGACGACGGCGCTTTTGCCGGAATGGGCGAGGGCACGATTTTTGTCGATCACACCACGGTCTCGGCAGCGGTTACGCGCGAGTTGCACGCGGCGGCGGATGCGCGCCAGATCAGCTTTGTCGATGCGCCGATTTCCGGCGGGCAGGCGGGGGCGGAGAATGGCCAGCTGTCCATCATGTGCGGTGGCGATTCCGGTGCCTTTGATCGTGCGCTGCCCGTGATGGAGGTTTACGCCAAGATCTGCCGTCGCCTTGGCGACAGTGGTGCCGGCCAGATGACCAAGATGTGCAACCAGATTGCCATTGCCGGTCTGGTGCAGGGCCTGAGCGAGGCGCTGCATTTCGCCCAGAAGGCCGGATTGGACGGGCGCGATGTGGTCGAGGTGATCAGCCAGGGTGCCGCAGGCAGCTGGCAGATGGCCAACCGCTACGAGACAATGCTGGACGATAAATTCGACCACGGGTTTGCCGTAGACTGGATGCGCAAGGATCTGGGGATTTGTCTGGACACCGGTAACGAGATCGACGCGAGCCTGCCTGTCACGGCGCTGGTCGATCAATTCTATAAGGATGTGCAGAAAATGGGGGGCGGACGTTGGGACACGTCGGCGCTGTTCAAACGTCTGAACGCCTTGGGTTAAGCCCAAAGCTGCCCGATCCGCGATGGTGCGGATCGGGCGTTTTGCTTAGGGAATGATGCGCGAATATTTCGTGCCTTCAAGCGTGGCACCGATACGCAGACCGGCGCGGCCAAAGACGGCGGCCAGCACGGGGGCAAGCACGGTTGTGGTATCCGCTTCGACGCTTTCGCCGCGATCCGAGATGACATATTCCAGATCGGCACCCGCAGCCCAACCGGGGGAGCGGCGGAAATCGCTGAGCGCGGCTTCGGTCATGAAGAACAGCACATGCGCATATTGCTGCGCCCCGATCTGCAAGCCGCCCGTCGCCTTGGTGACCGAGTAATAGTCGACAGTCACGTTATTCACCCGCAGCGCACCACGACCATAGGCACCGCCAAAGCCAAGGCCCGCCTCGGTCACCAGCGGCATGATCAGCATACCGTTGGATTTTTCCGCCAGTTGCCGCGTGTTGGGGAAGCTGCGGTACATCGCGTTGAGCGTCGCATCAACGCGGGCGTCGATCATCCCGCTGCCACGGCTGCCGACACCGTTGCCACATGCCGCAACGGCACCCGCGCTTGCAATCGCACCCAAAGCGAAAGCCCGGCGCGAGAAAGTGTTGTTTGTCATAGTCTTCTGCCTGTAATTGCCTGTGCCGGTTCATCCGGTTTCTGCGCGATCTTATGCTCAAAACCCGCGGGTGTCACGAATTTAGGGCTTGAATCGGCGGTGATTTGCCACAAGTGGCGTGCTATTTGCGCATCGAAGCCGCGTTATCCGTTCATCAACCGCGCCACGGCGGGGGCAAAATAGGTCAAGACCCCGTCACAGCCCGCACGTTTGAACCCCATCAGGCTTTCCATCATCACGCGGTCTTCGTCGATCCAGCCATTCTGGGCGGCGGCTTTCACCATGCTGTATTCACCCGACACCTGATAGGCAAAGGTCGGTGCCCCAAAGCTGGATTTCACGCGATGGCAGATATCAAGATACGGCATGCCGGGTTTGACCATGACCATATCGGCCCCTTCGCGCAGATCACGCTCGATCAGGCGGATCGCCTCGTTGCTGTTGGCGTAATCCATCTGATAGGTCTTCTTGTCGCCGGTCAGCGCCCCCGAGGCCCCGACAGCATCGCGGAACGGGCCATAGAAGGCCGAGGCGTATTTCGCCGCGTAGCTCATGATCATCACATCCGAATGGCTTGCCCCTTCAAGACCTGCGCGGATCGCGGCGATGCGCCCGTCCATCATATCGGACGGCCCGATGATATCGGCCCCCGCGTCGGCCTGCGCCAGCGCCATCTTGACCAGCGCCTCGACCGTGCGGTCATTGACGATGATCCCGTCTTCGACAAAGCCGTCATGGCCGTTGATATTATAGGTGTCCAGCGCGACATCGGTCATGAGGACCATATCGGGTACCGCCTCGCGGATCGCACGCAGGGCGCGGTTGGCGTTGTTTTCAGGATCCCAGGCACCGGCGCAATCCTCTGTCCGGTCCTCGATACCGGTATAGGGGAAGATACACATCGCCCCGATCCCCAGATCAGAAGCCTCGCGCGCGGCATCGACCAGCTTGTCAACGCTGCGCCGATAGACGCCGGGCATGGAGGGGACGGGCTCTTCCACGCCCTCACCGCTGCGCACGAACACCGGCCAGATCAGATCCCCCAAAGACAGCGCATTTTCACGGACCAATGCGCGGACGCCCTCGGATTGACGGGTGCGGCGCAGGCGGGTGGCGGGAAAGGGGGCTTGTTGGGGTCTCATGCAAAAATACCTCAGATGCTATCGGGCAAGGCTTGCCACGTATTTTTGCACGGCTCAAGGCTAGGAATTTCGCGAACGCGCCGCTATGACAGGCAGACGATTGTAGGGCAGCACGTCTGAACACAATGATTTCACTTCAAAGATGAGCGAACCTTGACCCTCTATCAGACAATTTTCGAAGTCATCGACATGCGGTCTTTTTCCAACCTGTGGTACTGGATCGCCGTTGCGGTGATCTGGTCTTCTGCCAGCCATTGGGTCTTGGGCGTGCCCTTTGATATGGTGCTGCGTGCGCGGCGCAACGGTGAACAGGCGCTGGTCGACCTGGAGGATATGGCACGCATCAACGTGAACCGTATTCTATATATCACCCAAGTGTCCGGCATCTGGATTTTGGGGTTCACCTGCTTTTTCATGACGATGCTCTTTACGCTGGCGGTTTTCTACCGTTTCGAATTCGCCCAAGCCGTGCTGTTGCTGGCCTTTCCGCTGTGTCTGGTAGGGGTGCTGAGCGTGTCGACCGCGCAGCAGATCCGCGAGGATTCCGGCACCGGCGACCGCCTGATCAAACGGCTGAACCGTCACCGTCTTTATACCCAGATCATCGGGATGATTTCGATTTTCATCACATCGATGTGGGGCATGTACCAAAACCTTTATACAGGTCCGTTTGGCGGTTGAAAAAACCGCGATCGGATACAGGTAGCTGCTGATGTCAGAGAAATCCCAAATCACGCTGTCCGGCGTTCCCGAAGGTTTTGACGCACAGGCGGTGCTGAACGAACTGGGCAAAAGTGGCACACCGGTGTTGCATATTGCCCGCGATGACAAACGCATGGTGGCAATGCAGGCGGCGCTGCGCTTTTTCGCGCCGGATGTGCCTGTGGTCGTCTTCCCCGGATGGGATTGCCTGCCCTATGACCGCGTGTCGCCCAATGCCGATATCTCGGCGCAGCGGATGGCGACGCTGGCGGGACTGGTGCATGGAATGCCGGACCGTTTTATCCTGCTGACCACGCTGAACGCCGCGACCCAGCGGGTGCCTGCGCGCGATGTGCTGCGCGATGCCGCGTTTTCGGCCCGTGTGGGCGACCGGATAGACGAGGCGGCCTTGCGCGGATTCCTTGTCCGCATGGGCTTTGTCCAGAGCCCGACGGTGACCGAGCCGGGCGACTACGCGATCCGCGGCGGCATCATCGACATTTTCCCACCCGGTGATCTTGGCCCTGTGCGGCTGGACCTCTTTGGCGATACGCTGGACGGGGCGCGCCGCTTTGATCCGGTGACGCAGCGCACTACAGAAAAGCTGGAGCTCGTGGAGCTTGCCCCCGTCAGCGAAGTCATCCTTGACGAAAGTGCTATCACCCGTTTCCGCCAGAACTACCGGATCGAATTCGGGGCCGCGGGGACCGATGATCCGCTATACGAAGCGATCAGCGCAGGGCGCAAGCATCAGGGCGCGGAACACTGGATGTCGTTCTTTCACGAAACGCTCCAGACCTTGTTCGACTATGTGCCGCAGGCGACGATCACGCTGGACGACCAACTGACCGCGCAACGTCTGTCGCGGTGGGAGAGTATCGCGGATCAATACGAAACCCGCAGGCTGGCGATGGCGAACCGGTCGAAGATGGACAGCGTCTACAAGCCCGCACCGCCCGAAGGGCTGTACCTGACCGACACCGCGTGGGAAACCGCGCTGATCGGCAAACGTGTGATCAGTTTCAAGCCGCTCCCACAGCCGACAGGTCCGAATGTGCTGGATGCGGGTGGACGCTTGGGGCGCAACTTCGCGCCCGAACGTCAACAGGAAACCGTCAGCCTTTTCGGTGCCTTGGCCGCGCATATTAAAGCAAAACTTCAAGAAGGTCCGGTGGTCATCGCCAGCTATTCCGACGGTGCGCGCGAACGGTTGACCGGGCTGATCGAAGACGAAGGCATGGGCGAGACCATCGCCATCAAGAACGGCACCCGCATCGGCAAACGCGGTCTGCATCTGGCGGTTTGGGCGTTGGAACACGGGTTCGAATCCCCTTGGGAAAGCGGCAGCAGCGCGTCGAAACTGACCGTCATCTCTGAACAGGACATCCTTGGCGACCGCTTGATCCGCGCGCCGAAACGTAAACGGCGGGCCGAGAATTTCCTGACCGAGACACAATCGCTGAGCCCCGGCGATCTGGTCGTGCATGTGGATCACGGTGTCGGCCGCTATCTGGGGATGGAGGTGGTCACCGCCGCCGGTGCCGCCCATGAATGTCTGCTGCTGGAATACGCCGAAAGCTCGAAGCTCTATCTGCCGGTCGAGAATATCGAACTGCTGTCCCGTTATGGCCATGACGAGGGGCTGCTTGACAAGCTGGGCGGTGGCGCGTGGCAGTCCAAGAAAGCCAAGCTCAAGGAACGCATCCGCGAGATGGCGGACAAGCTGATCCGCATCGCCGCCGAACGTGCGCTGCGCAAAGCGCCTGTCATGGATCCGCCCCCCGGCATGTGGGACGCGTTTTCCGCGCGCTTCCCCTATACCGAGACCGACGACCAGTTGAATGCCATCTCGGATGTGCTGGACGATCTGACCAGCGGCAACCCGATGGACCGGCTGATCTGCGGCGACGTGGGCTTTGGCAAGACCGAGGTCGCCATGCGCGCCGCCTTTGTCGCGGCGATGTCAGGGCTGCAAGTGGCGATTGTCGCGCCGACGACCCTGCTGGCACGTCAGCACTATAAATCCTTCGCCGAACGCTTCCGTGGCTTCCCGCTTGAGGTGCGTCAGCTGTCGCGTTTTGTCTCTGCAAAAGAGGCCACAGCCACCCGCGACGGCATCAATCGCGGCACTGTCGATGTGGTGGTCGGCACCCACGCGCTGCTGGCAAAGACGGTCAAGTTCAAGAACCTCGGCCTGCTGATTATTGATGAAGAACAACACTTTGGCGTGGGTCACAAAGAACGGCTGAAGGCGATGCGCACGGATATTCACGTGCTGACCCTGACCGCCACGCCGATCCCGCGCACCCTGCAGCTTAGCCTGACCGGCGTGCGCGACCTGTCGATCATCGGCACGCCCCCTGTCGACCGTCTGGCCATCCGCACCTATGTCAGCGAATTTGATGCCGTCACCCTGCGCGAGGCGCTGTTGCGCGAACATTATCGCGGCGGGCAGTCTTTCTATGTGGTGCCCCGCATCACCGATCTGCCGGAAATCGAAGCGTTCCTGAAAGAGCAACTGCCCGAGCTGACGTATCTTGTTGCCCACGGGCAGATGGCCGCCGGAGAGCTCGACGATCGGATGAACGCCTTTTACGACGGGAAGTATGACATCCTGCTGGCCACGACGATTGTGGAATCCGGGCTGGATATCCCGACCGCCAACACGATGATCGTGCACCGTGCCGATATGTTTGGTCTGGCGCAGCTCTACCAGATCAGGGGCAGGGTGGGCCGATCAAAAACCCGCGCCTATGCCTATCTGACAACCAAACCCCGTGCCAAGCTGACTGCCACCGCAGAGAAACGCTTGCGGGTGTTGGGCAGCCTCGACACGCTTGGGGCAGGCTTTACGCTGGCGTCGCAGGATCTTGATATTCGCGGTGCGGGCAACCTGCTGGGCGAGGAACAATCCGGCCAGATGCGCGACGTGGGGTTCGAGCTTTATCAATCCATGCTGGAAGACGCGATTGCCAAGATCAAATCGGGCGAGCTGGAAGGCGTGATCGACGACGATGGGCAGTGGGCACCGCAGATCAATCTGGGCGTGCCGGTGCTGATCCCCGAGGATTACGTGCCTGATCTGGATGTGCGCCTCGGGCTCTACCGTCGCCTGTCCGAACTGACCACCAAGGTCGAGCTGGAAGGCTTTGCCGCCGAGCTGATCGACCGTTTCGGCAAGCTGCCGAAAGAGGTGAACACGCTGATGCTGGTCGTGCGGATCAAGGCGATGTGCAAACGCGCCGGTATTGCCAAGCTGGATGGCGGGCCCAAGGGCGTCACGATCCAGTTCCACAACGACAAATTCGCCTCGCCCGAGGGGTTGGTCACCTTCATTCAGGACCAACGCGGACTGGCAAAGGTCAAAGAGAACAAGATCGTCGTCAAGCGCGACTGGAAAACCGATGCCGACAAGATCAAAGGGGCCTTTGCCATCGCCCGTGATCTGGCAGAGCATGTGATCGCCAAGGAAAAGAAGGCCAAGAAAGCAAAAGCCTGACCCGTTTCGGGGTCAGGCTTTCACAACCGTCTGTGGTCAGGCCGCGCCGCTTTAGGTGTAAAGCGACGGCACCCCCATCTGCGCGTGGATCTCGTTCACCGCGGCGGGCTGCATCCCATAGGCGCTGGCCAGCTTGTGCAGATATTGCGCCTCTTCCTGCGTATCCAGATCAATCGCCAGCAGCGACATCGCATAGATTTGCGGGCCCATGCCGTCGGGGGTCTGGGCGACCAGCGCGTCGACATCCACAGGGGCTTCCATCTGGCCTTGCACGAATGCGGCCTCGTCGGCGTCCACGTCGCCCAGATGGTTCAGCAGCTTTTCACGCTCGGACTCATCAAATGTGCCGTCGGATTTCGCGGCCTGGATCATTGCGGCGATCATCAGCGCGGCGGTGGCCTCCTGATCGCGCGAGGGGGTGATTTCGGGGGCAGGGTTGCTATCGAATTGCGAGTTCAGCACCGCGCCAAAGTCTGCCTCTGGCCGTTCGGGGGCTTTTTGGCTGGCACCGCCCAGACTGGACAGCAAGCCACCCGCACCTGCGGCACCGGCAAGCCCACCCAGCAGCCCGCCAAGGCCGCCCGAGCTGCCAGACGTGCTGGTGCCTGTGCCGCCGCCAAGCTGGTTCAGCAAACCGCCCAAGCCGCCGCTGCTGGCACCGGAGGATCCGCCCATCAAACCACCCAGCATATCCTGCAGGTTACCGCCCGAGCCGCCCGTGCTGCCGCCAGTCAGACCGCCCAGCAATCCGCCCAGTCCGCCGCCGCTGCTGGCGCTGCCGGTCGTGGATTTATTCTTGTTCATCATGGCGCTGGCCCCTTTGGCCACAGCCACGCCGATCGCCACTTTGGCCAATGTTTTCATCAAGCTCATTATCGATAATCCTTTTGGGTCAAATCGCCTGCAAGTCTGTTGCAGTTTACTGTGCAAAACAACCAAAAGATCGCGGGGGTTCCCGCTTGTCGACGTGCTTGACGGTGGGACAACGGGTGGCACCTGCCACCCGCTGGCCGTCGTTCAGGTGCCGCAGAAGGTGGCCGGCACGATTTCCTGCGTCGTCGGCGCGCGGTGCAGATCGGCGTCGGTTTCGCGGTAAGGGTGGGCAAGCGCTGTCATCAGCCGGTGGAACGGGTCCATATCACCAGCAACGGCGGCGTTGATCATCGCCTCTATCCGGTGGTTGCGCGGGATCACGGCCGGGTTGGCGGCCTCCATGACCGATTTAGGGTCCGGCTCGGCCGCGATGCGCTGCTGCCACGCGTCGCGCCAGTTGGCAAAGGCCGCGCGGTCGGTGAATTGGCCGGCGGCGTCATCGCCTGACAGCGCGCGGAAAGCATTGGTAAAATCCGCGCCATCCGTTTGCATCAGCGACAACAGCGCATCGATCAGCGCAGTATCTTCAGCCTTGGGCGTCGTGATCCCGATCTTGGCGGCAAAGCGTCTCAGCCAGGCTTGCTCGATCAACGCGGGCATGGCGTGCACGATCTCTGTTGCCTCGGCCACGCCGCTTTCGGGATCATCAAGCTGCTGCAACAACGAGGTTGCAAGCTGCGCCATATTCCACACGACGATCTGCGGCTGATTGGCATAGGCATAGCGCCCCTGCCGGTCGATGGAACTGAACACACGGTTGGGGTGGAACGCATCCATGAAGGCGCAGGGGCCGTAATCAATCGTCTCGCCCGAGATGGCGCAATTATCGGTGTTCATCACCCCGTGAATAAAGCCCACAGACATCCACGCCGCGACCAGATCCGCCTGTGCGGAGCACACCGCGCGCAGCAGGCCCAAGGGCCCGTCCGCCTGCGGGTAGTGCCGCTGGATCGCATAGTCGGTGAGGCGGCGCAGATTTTCGACCTCGCCCCGATGGGCAAAGACCTGAAACGTCCCCACACGCAGATGGCTTGCGGCGACACGGGTCAGCACGGCACCGGGCAGGGCGGTTTCGCGAAAAACATCCTCGCCACTTTGCACAGCGGCCAGGGCGCGGGTGGTGGGGATGCCTAGGGCGTGCATCGCCTCGGACACCACATATTCGCGCAAGACCGGCCCAAGCCAGGCGCGCCCGTCGCCGCCACGGGAATAGGGCGTGCGCCCCGATCCTTTCAGCTGGATATCGCGGCGCTGGCCCTTTGCATCCAGCACCTCGCCCAAGAGGATCGCGCGGCCATCGCCAAGCTGCGGGTTGTAATTCCCGAACTGATGCCCCGCATAAAGCTGCGCCAGCGGATCGGCACCGGCGGGCAGTTCGTTCCCGCTGAAGATAAAGGCCAGATCCTCGGTCGATCCGTGGGTGATCCCCAGCGTCTTTGCCAGCGGCGCGTTGAAAGCCAGCAGTTTGGGATCGGCCACCGGCGTAGGCGTGGTGCGGGTGAAAAAGCCATCGGGCAAGGCCGCGTAGCTGTTATCGAAGGGGGCTGATAATGTCATAGGGCAGATATAGGGGCCGCGGCCCCAGCTTGCCAGTCCGCGTCAGAATTTGCGCGACATGAACATGTAGTTTTCGCGAGGGCGAAAGCCTGCACGGTGGTAAAGCTTCTGCGCGATCTCGTTGCTACGCTCTACCTCAAGATGGATCGCGCGCAGACCGCCGCCCGCCAGCGCATTCGGGACGGCCAGCAATGCCTCTGTCGCGATGCCACGGCCACGCACGCCGGGGCGCACGTAGATTTCATCGATAATCGCGTCCAGACCGCCGAATTCAACCGACCAGCCGAAGGTGATGATGATATAGCCGATGGGTGCACGGGCCGGGCCGATCAGATAGGCCACCCCATAGGGCGTGCCTTCGAGCAGCGGTGCCAGCCCGTTGCGGCGGTCGTCATCCGTCTGCTCGATCCCCGTCTCGGCGTGAAAGCTGCCCACGAGGGCAACGAGACGGTCCAGATGCTCTGGCTTGGCAAGGGTGAAGGCCGCGCTCATAGACGGGCCAGCCGTTCGGTCAGCAGGGCAAAGAAGCCATCAGAATCCAGATCGCCCATAAAGGTCGCATTGGGGGCGCGGTCGGTCACGCCCCACCAATCGGCGACGGTCATACCCATGGTCAGCTCTGACTCTGTCTCGATCTCGACGTTGATGTGGCGGCCTTTGAACAGATCGGGGTTGATCAGATAGGCCGTGACGCAAGGGTCATGCAGCGGCGCGCCGTCAGAGCCGTATTTCTCTTTGTCGAACCGTTCGAAGAAATCGGTCATTTCAGCCACGGCGATGCCCACAGGCGTGCCAAGGGCGCGGAAAGCATCGTTGCGCGCTTTGGTCACCAGCGCCTTATGGGTAACGTCCAGCGGCATAACAACGATAGGAGCTCCGGATTTAAACACAATATCAGCCGCTTGCGGGTCGACGTAGATGTTAAACTCCGCCGTTGGGGTGATGTTACCCCCTTCGAAATAGCCACCGCCCATCAGCACGATCTTGGCGATGCGATCGGCGATATCGGGTGCTTTTTGCAACGCGGTGGCGATATTGGTCAGCGGTCCCAGCGGGCATAGCGTGACGGTTCCCGGTGCGTTATCGCGCAGCGTGTCGATGATGAAATCCACCGCATGGCCTTCGGCCATCGGCATGGTAGGTTCGGGCAAATCGGGGCCGTCCAGCCCGGTCTTGCCGTGCACATGCTCTGCCGTGACCAGTTCGCGGCCCAGCGGGCGGTCACATCCGGCAAAGACTTTGACATCCCGTTTGCCTGCCAATTCGCACACGATCCGGGCGTTGCGCGAGGTGAGGTCCAACGGCACATTGCCCGCGACGCACGTGATCCCCAGAACATCAAGCTCTTCGGGGCTGGCCAAAGCGACAAGGATCGCTACGGCGTCATCCTGACCGGGGTCCGTGTCGATAATGATCTTGCGCGGTGTCATGGGCTCTCCTGTCTTGGCTGTGCCAGAGCCTTGCCGCAAGTGCCGCGACTTGTCCAGCAGGCACGGGCGGTCCTAGCTGCGTTCCGCCCGTTTTACATCCTCCCACAGGGCATCCATCTCGGCCAGATCGCTGTCCGAGGGGGATTTACCTCGTGCGGCCAACCGCGCCTCTACGCCGCTGAAGCGGCGCATGAATTTGGCGTTGGCGGCGCGCAGGGCGGCTTCGGGTTCAACACCAAGATGCCGGCCCAGATTGGCCATAACGAACATCAGATCACCGTATTCCTCGGTCACCTCGGCCTGAGTCAGCGTATCGCGCGCCTCGACCAGTTCGGTCGCTTCCTCGGTGATCTTGGCGATCACATCATCGACCTGCGGCCAGTCAAACCCGACACGGGCCGCGCGTTTTTGCAGCTTGTAGGCGCGCAGCAGCGCGGGCAGGCCGACGGCCACACCGTCAAGCGTTCCCCCCTGGGCCTTACCCGCGCGTTCTGCCGCCTTGATCTTTTCCCAATCCGCGGTCTGCTGTTCGGCTGATTTATCGCGGCTTTCATCGCCGAAAACATGCGGGTGCCGCGCGACCATCTTGTCCGAGATATTGCGCACCACCGTCTGAAAGCTGAACCGCCCGTCCTCTTCGCCCATGGCCGTGTGATACACGGTCTGGAGCAGCAGATCGCCCAACTCTCCCTCAAGCTCGGGCCAGTCGCGGCGCTCGATCGCATCGGCGACTTCATACGCTTCTTCAATGGTATAGGGGGCAATGCTGTCGAAATCCTGTTCGATATCCCAAGGGCATCCGGTTTGCGGGTCACGCAGGCGGCGCATGATTTCCAACAAGCGTTCGATCCCGGCGTCGCGATCGTGGATCAACGCATCATTTCTTGTCTCGGCCATTGCAGCCCCCATGTGTCTGATGTCAGATGCAACCTGACCAACATCCCCACAGGAGTCCAGTAATGCCCGTCGTGAACCGTATCGCGGATTATGCCCCCCAAATGACAGAATGGCGCAGATATCTGCACACGATTCCGGAACTGGGGAACGACTGCTTCAAGACCGCGGCTTTCGTGGCGGAACGCCTGCGCGACTTCGGCGTGGACGAGCTGCACGAAGGCTTTGCCACCACGGGCATCGTCGCCATTATCAACGGTCAGGCCGAGGGGCCGACCATCGGGCTGCGCGCCGACATGGATGCGCTGCCGATCCCCGAGGAAACCGGGCTGGACTATGCCAGCACCCACGCAGGCAAGATGCACGCCTGCGGGCACGACGGGCATACAACGATGCTGCTGGGGGCGGCGAAATATCTGGCGGAAACGCGCAATTTCGCGGGCCGCGTGGCGCTGATCTTCCAACCTGCCGAAGAAACCGGCGGTGGGGCCGAGGTGATGGTCGAGGAAGGGATCCTTGATCGCTTCGACATCGGCCAGGTCTATGCGCTGCACAATGCGCCCGGCTTTGAGAAAGGGGGGTTTTACACATCCCCCGGCGCGATGATGGCGGCGGTCGATGAATTTCATATCCACATCAAGGGTTTGGGTGGTCATGGTGCCACACCGCACCTGACCCGCGATCCGGTCGTTGCCGCCTGTGGTATTGCGACGGCATTGCAGACCATCGTCAGCCGCAACCACTATGCGCAGGATGATCTTGTCGTTTCGGTCACGCAGATCCACACGGGCACCACCGACAACGTGATCCCCGAAACGGCCTATATCAACGGCACGGTACGCAGCTTTGACAAAGAGGTGCAGGCCATGGTGATCCGCCGGATGGAGCAGATCGTCGCCGGGCAGGCCGCCAGCTATGATGTCAGCGCGACACTGGAATACGAAAAGGGCTATCCCGCCACGGTGAACACCCCAGAAGAGGCCGGATTTGCCGCCGCCGTTGCCACCGAGATTGCGGGCGAGGACCGCGTGATTGCCGATAATGGCCGCGAGATGGGGGCCGAGGATTTCAGTTATATGCTGGAAAAACGCCCCGGTGCCTATTTGTTCATCGGGCAGGGTGATACCGCAGGGCTGCACCACGCCGCCTATAACTTCGACGATGAGATCGCGCCCGTGGGTGCATCCTTTTTTGCCCGCATCGTCGAGCGGGCCCAACCATTAGGAGCCAAGTAACATGGGTTTGGAAGACGCGAAAAATCAGGTTGATCAAGCCTTTACCCGCGATGATCTAAAAGGGCCGAGCTTCGAGAACGCCTTTGGCGGGGCCACGTCCTTTCTGCGGCGGCGCTATACCAAAGACCTGCGCGGCGTGGACATCGCCGTGACAGGCGTGCCCTTTGATCAGGCCGTGACCAACCGTACCGGCACCCGTCTGGGCCCGCGTGCGATCCGCGAAGCGTCTTCCTTACAGCCCTACGATCCGCCCTATGGCTGGGATTTCGACGTGCTCAGCGAGTTTGCCATCGCCGACTATGGCGATCTGGCGTTCGACTATGGTCACACAAGCCAGTTTCCTGCCGCTTTAATAAGGCATATCAAAGGGATACTGGACGCAGGTGCGGCAAGTGTGACCCTGGGCGGCGACCACTACATCAGTTTCCCGATCCTCAAGGCCTATGCCGAAAAATACGGCCCTATCAGTCTGTTACAGTTCGATGCCCATTCGGATACATGGCCCGACGATGATATGGACCGGATCGACCACGGCACCATGTTCTACAAGGCGGTGAAGTCGGGCATCGTTGATCCGAAAACCTCGGTTCAGGTGGGCATCCGCACGACCAACCCGGATACGCTTGGCGTGACAACCATCGACGCGCGCGAGGTCCACGAGAAAGGGCCACAGGCAGCCGTTGCCAAAATAAAACAGGTACTTGGCGACCGTCCTTGCTATCTTACATTCGATATCGATGCGCTTGATCCGGCCTTTGCGCCGGGCACAGGCACGCCTGTATGGGGCGGGCTCACGTCGGCGCAGGCGGCGATCATGATGCGGGATCTGGCGGGGATCAACATCGTGGGCGGCGACATCGTTGAAGTCTCTCCGCCTTTTGACACGACAGGTGCGACAGCGATCGCCGGCGCCCATGTGGCGACCGAGATCCTGTGCCTGCTGGGGTGGAACATGCGGCAGACCAAAGCCCGCGCATAACCACTGGCGGCGCAGTTTGCGACGGCAGGACGCTCCGCGGGGAGTTTATTTGGCAAAATGAAGGTAAAGATTATGATGGCATTTTTCTGGATCGCACTGGCGATTTTCGTCGCCTTGCAGGCGTTCATCCGCCTTGCACCCGCCCCCGCGGCCCGGTGGGAATTGGGCGCGGTCGACAAGGCCCCCGGTGATTACCCCTCGGCGGGGGGCTTTATGGCCGTGCGCGAGGTTGAAGGCGATGGCACGGCGTTCTTGAACCGGTTTGAGGACGCGATGCTGTCGTTGCCCCGAACCCAGCGGATCGAAAGCAACGCAGGTCAGGCGCTTTATGTCACACGCTCGGGCTTCTGGGGCTTTCCCGATTACACCAGCGTCGCGGTCACCCCCGTTGACGGGAAGGATCAGAGCCGCGCGGTGGTCTATGGGCGGCTGCGTTTTGGCAAGTCAGATATGGGTGTGAACGGCAAGCGTTTGAAGCGGGTTCTGGCCCAAGCCGGGGTCTAGGCGCTGTGCGAGGCCGGGGCAGGCCTCGCCGATATCGCGCCACATGGGCACATTCAGTGACATCTGGCATTGCGCGGCAAAGCGGCGACCGTTGACATCGAGGCAGATCGTTTGCCCCAGCTCGACCCGCTGGCCGTTGCGGTCGGTGCAATAGCACTCAACCGTTTTGCGCCCCGAGGGCGCAGGGTCCGCCGCAAGCGACGGGGCAAGGCAGATCAGACTGAAAACCAGCGAAATGCGTTTCATAGGGGCATCATAGCACAGGCTGGGTCTTGACCATAGCCGCTTCATCAGCGACATCCAGCGGTATGATCCCCATGGACCGCCTTGCCCAAATCACCCAACGTTTCCAGTTTCTGGAGGCGTCGATGTCTGCTGGCTCTGACGGGGCGGATTTTGCCAAGCTGGCCAAGGAATACGCCGATCTGCGCCCTGTGGTCGAACAGATCGACGCCTATCGCCAGTTGCTCCAAGACATGGACGACGCCCGCGCCATGTTGAAAGACCCCGAGATGGCGGAGCTGGCCGAGGAAGAGCTGCCGCGCCTGAAAGCCGCCTTGCCGCAAGCAGAGGCTGATTTGCAGCTCGCGCTGCTGCCGCGGGACGAGGCCGACAAAAAGCCCGCAATGCTGGAGATCCGCCCCGGGACCGGCGGGGATGAGGCAGCACTTTTCGCCGCTGATCTGCTGCGCATGTATCAACGCTATGCCGAGGCGCGGGGTTGGAAGGTCGAGCTGATCGAACAACAGTTCACCGAGCTCGGCGGCGTCAAAGAGGTCGTGGCCCATATCAAGGGCGAGAATGTCTTTGCCCGTCTGAAATACGAATCCGGTGTGCACCGCGTGCAGCGTGTGCCCTCTACCGAAAGCGGCGGGCGTATCCATACCTCTGCCGCGACTGTCGCCGTTCTGCCAGAGGCAGAGGATGTGGATATTCACATCGACGCCAATGATCTGCGGATCGATACGATGCGCAGTTCAGGGGCGGGCGGGCAACACGTCAACACCACCGATTCTGCCGTGCGCATCACCCACCTGCCGACGGGGCTGGTGGTGACGTCTTCCGAGAAATCGCAGCACCGCAACCGCGAGATTGCGATGCAGGTGCTGAAAGCACGGCTTTATGATATGGAGCGTCAGCGGGTGGACAGTGAACGATCGGCCAGCCGTGCCGCGCAGGTGGGGTCGGGGGACCGGTCTGAACGGATCCGGACCTATAACTTCCCGCAAGGGCGCCTGACCGACCACCGGATCAACCTCACCCTCTACCGGCTTGAAGCCGTGATGCAGGGCGATCTGGACGAGATTGTCGATGCGCTGACCGCGGATGCGCAGGCGCAGCTGCTGGCCGAGATGGGGCAGTGAGCGCGCCAACCGCCGCGCAAGCCATGGTCGCCGCCACAGCGCGATTGCGCGCGGCGGGCGTGCCTGACCCCGCACGGGATGCGCGGATCTTGCTGGCGCATGCGGCGTCAGTCGATGCGGCGCGGGTGACGTTGATCGCGCCCGAGGAAATCGCGCCGGATATTGCCGAACGCTACGAAAAGCTGATCGCCTTGCGGGCGGTGCGCGTGCCGGTCTCGCATCTGGTAGGGCAGCGGGCGTTCTACGGGCGCGATTTCAAGGTCAGCCGCGATGTGCTGGACCCGCGGCCCGAGACCGAATCCCTTATTGAACTGGCGCTGTCCGAGCGCTTTGAACGGGTGCTTGATCTGGGCACCGGATCGGGCTGTATTCTGGTGACGCTTCTGGCCGAACAGCAAGATGCACGCGGCGTGGGCCTTGATCTGTCCGAAGCTGCCTGTCTGCAGGCCAGCGCCAATGCGGTGTTGCACGGGGTGCAGGCACGCGCGGAGATCAAGCAATCGGATTGGTTCAGCGCGGCCGAAGGGCGGTTCGATCTGATCGTCTCCAACCCGCCATATCTGGCACAAAGCGAGATGGCGGATGTTTCGCCCGAACTGCGCTTGCATGAACCCGAGATGGCATTGACCGACGGGCAGGACGGGTTGAGTGTGTACCGTATCATCGCCGCGCAGGCACAGGGGTATCTGACGCCCACAGGTCGCGTTCTGGCAGAAATCGGCTGGCAACAGGGTGCCGATGTGAAAGCGATCTTTGAGGCGGCCGGTTGGGGCCGGGTGCGCATCTTGCCCGATCTGGGCGGGCGCGACCGTGTCCTTTGGGCCGATACGCCAGCATAAACACGCCAAAACTTGTCATTTGGGGGTGTTTTTCGCCAATTTCCACTTGCTCCAAATCATTTGCCGTGCTTATTCAAGGATGTTGCAGCGGTGGATGCCTTTTGGGCGGTCCCGCGCGGCGTTAAGCCCAACAGAGCGTAAAGCTAGCTTTTCAGGGACGCGACTGCGTCCGGCAGCTTATTCCGAAGCCCAGCATAACAAGGCTGAACTGATTACATGAAATCTTCCAGATCACGGTCCCGGTCCAAGAATAATCGCAACCGTCAGCCGCAAGGTGGCAACGTCGTTAACCGCGTTTTCGACAGTTCTGGCCCCGAAGGCAAGGTCCGCGGCACGCCGCAGCAGATTATCGAGAAATACAACCAGTTGGCGCGTGATGCCCAGCTGAGCAACGACCGCGTGGCGGCAGAGAACTTCCAGCAGCACGCCGAACATTACCTGCGGATGCTGTCCGAAGCACAACGCGAGATTGACCAGCGTCGCGATCAGCAAGAACGCGAGAACCGCGAACGTCAGGCAGAGCGGGACCGCGAGCGGGTAGAGCGTCAGGAACGCGAAGCTGCCCAAGCCGGTCAGAACACTGCGGATCAACCTGCCGCGGAAGCAGATACGGGCGACAAATCCGATGCGCCCCAGCAGGACAACGCCAAGGGCGATGCCCCCAAGCGCCGCCGCAGCCGCAGCAACAACCAGAATGATAATGCCCCTAAGTCGGACAGCGCGCCCAAGTCGGATGGCGATGATACGCAAGACGGCAGTGCGGCAGAGGACAATCTGGTGGACACGCCCGAGAACAAGCCCAAGCCCCGACGCGCGCCGCGCCGCAAACCTGCCCCCAAGGCAGAGGCGAGCGAACCGGCCAAGGACAACAGTGGCGACCAGCCCGAAGCGGCTGAATAAACGCTTTGATATCGTAACAAAGGCCCCGCGATTGCGGGGCCTTTTGCGTTTCGGACGGTGAGTGTGTTGTGGTGGCCTTAGCCCTTGGCGATTTCGCGGGCCAGCGCGCAGAAACCTTCCAGCGGCACCTGTTCGGCGCGCTCCGTCGGTTTCAATCCGGCCGCAAGCAAACGATCCTCGATATCCGGTGCGGTTCCTTTGAGGGCAGAGCGTAGCATTTTGCGCCGCTGATTAAACGCGGCCGCCACAACGCGGTTCAACACATCAGGATCCGCCGGAAAGCGGGGTTGGGGCAGGGCCGTCAGATGCACCACAGCGGAGGAGACTTTGGGCGGCGGGGTAAACGCCTCGGGTGGCAGGTTCAGCACGATACGCGCATCGGCCCGCCACTGTGCAAGCAGCGCCAGACGGCCATAGGCCTTGGAGCCGGGCTTGGCCACGATCCGCTCTGCCACTTCGCGCTGGAACATCAACGTCAGGCTTTGCCAGAACGGTGGCCATTCCTGCGGGGTCAACCAGCGCACCAGCAGCTCTGTCCCCACGTTATAAGGCAGGTTCGCCGCAATACGGATCGGTGGGGTCAGATGGGCCAGCGGGTCGATTTCAAGGGCGTCACCTTCGATCACCGTCAGACGGTCGGGATAGGCCTCGGCGATCTCGGCCAAAGCGGGCAGGCAGCGTTTGTCTTTCTCGATCGCCAGCACGCGGCGCGCGCCTTCGGATAGCAACCCGCGCGTCAACCCCCCGGGGCCCGGCCCGATTTCAAGCACATCACATTCGGTCATATCGCCCGCTTGTCGCGCGATCTTGGCGGTGAGGTTCAGGTCGAGCAGAAAGTTCTGGCCCAGCGATTTGCGCGCCTTCAGGTCATGGGTATTGATCACCTCGCGCAGGGGCGGCAGGTTGTCGATTGTGCTCATTCTTGGACCTGTGAAACAGAAGGGTTCTGGGGGCGCGGGGTCATGATTGCGCCATGCGATAGGCCATGCGCAGCGCCTCGACCATGCTGGTGGGGTTTGCGATGCCCTGACCCGCGATATCAAAGGCGGTGCCGTGATCGGGCGAGGTGCGGATGAACGGCAGACCGAGCGTCACATTGACGCCGCGGTCGAAATCCAGCGTCTTGATCGGGATCAGCGCCTGATCGTGATACATGGCAATCGCCGCGTCATAGCGCGCCCGTGCGGCGGCGTGGAACATCGTATCGGCAGGGTGCGGGCCGCTCAGGTCATAGCCTTCGCTCTGCATCCGGGTGACCAGCGCCGTCATCCAATCTGCTTCCTGACGACCCATCGTACCGCCTTCGCCCGCATGGGGGTTCAGACCTGCGATGGCGATCCTGGGGGCCTTGATCCCGAATTGAGAGCGAAGCCCCGCCGCTGTAATCTCTATCACGCGGCGCAGATGGGCGGGGGTCAGCACATTGGGGACCTGATCCAGCGCGATATGGATTGTGGCCGGCACCACCCGCAGTTGGTCAGAGGCAAGCATCATCACCACATCGCTTCCGCCCGCCAGCGCGGCAAGGTATTCGGTGTGGCCCGGATAGGCAAAACCGGCCCCGTCTTTCAGCGCCTTTTTGTGAATGGGCGCGGTGGTCAGCGCAGATGCGGCACCGCTGCGCACCAGGTCAACACCGCGCGCGATCACGTCGATCACTCCCTGCGCATTGGCGGGGTCCGGCTTGCCCGCGACGGCACCGGCGGCAAAGTCGTGGCGCAGCACGGGCAAAGCGTCGCTGCCCGCGGCAAGCGCGTCCGACGCGCTGTCGATAATGCAATGGGGAATGTCTTGGGGCAGGTGGCGCGGATCCCCGATCCAGGCGAGCGGCACTTCGCCCGCCAGCATCGCCCAGGCCCGTGCGGCGACCTCTGGTCCGATGCCAGAGGGTTCGCCGCAAGAGATCACAACCGGCTTGTCGGCCAAGCCCGTCTTGGCTTGGGTCATTTGCGAACGATGCGCGCGTCGGCCCGCAATTGCTCCAGCAGCTGTTCGGCATAGCCGGTCAGCCGTTCCTGGCGCAGCGCATTGGTCACATCCTCGCGCGAGGCAGAGGCATTGGCGGCGGCGGTACGCCCACACATCATCAGCAGCATCAGCGTCTGACCATTGGCACGGGTCAGCGTGGTCGAAACTTCGCCCGTGTCGAGCTTGGACAGTTCAATCGCCACGTCCTGCGGGATGTCCGAGGGGGCTTTTTTCACACGCTCCAACACTTCGGCGGGCTGGCCTTTGGCGATGCCGTAAAGGTCATCGCAGGTATCGATGCGGCCACGGATCTGCGCCGCCTGTGCCAGCGCGGGTTCTGTGCGGCCACCGGGGATGTAATAGGCAGCGTATTCAATCTCGGAATAGGTCGGCGCGGCGACGCTGGTTTCCTCGATGTCGCGCAGTTGGAACAGTGCCACGGCGTTGGGGATCGGCAGCGGGTCGGTAACCTCGCCCGGAGCGAGGTTCAGGATCAGCGGCTGCAGGCTTGGCGGCAGATCGGTCAGGTTCTGCCACGGCAGCCGCCCGCCACGCCCGCGCGATGCGGTCGCGGAATAGCGGCTGGCGTAGTTCGAAAACTCTGCCGTTGATTTGGATTGCGAGATTTGTTCGGCCAGCGCGTTCACCCGTGCGGCTTGCTGGGGCGGAGCGGGAATGATGATCTCGGACACGAGAACGCGCACACCGCTACCTTGTGTTTCGCCCAAAGCGCGGTTGATTTCAGCGTCGGTGATCTGCACGCGGCTGGCATAGCGGGCACGCACCAGTTCACGCCACCCGACCGAGTTTACGACGAAATCGCGAAACGTTTCGCGCGAGACGCCGGATTGACCAAGCGCCTGGGTGAATTCTTCGGTGCTCAGATCCGCGCGCGAGGCGAATTCGGCAAGGCTGTCTTCGATGCCCTGCGGCGTCAGTTCGATGCCCGCTTCGGCCACGGCCTCGTTGCGCAGGCGTTCGTCGATCAGCGAGGTCAGCGCCCCTTCGCGGGTCGCCCCCGGTGCGTTCAACACTTCAAGAAAGCGCTGGCGCTGCTGGACTTCGAATTCGGTTACAACGGATTCATTCACCTTGGCGACGGGCGCAAAGAGGTTCTGCGCCGAAACGGGGGCGGCGGTCATCAGCCCCAGCCCAAGGACGGCGATGCTTCGTGTCAGACGGTTCAGGTTCATCTTACTTATTTCCCACATGATCGCTCATATCTTTCTGTTCCGTTGGAGGCCGAGAAGCCCCGCAGGCCGATGTTAAACCCGATATCGGTAGAGGGCTCAACACTTGTTGAGGAGGTATAGCGGCGGCGCACCGAAAGGTCGACGCTTACACATTCATTATTGTAGGTCAGGCCAAGCCCAGCCGTCGCCGCTGTACTGTTTTGCACGTCATAGCGCACGTCGGCGCTGGCGGACCATTGCTTGTTGATGTCGTAGCTGCCGTCAAGCGACACCTCGGAAATCGCTTCGGTCCGGTCTTCGGCAGTATCCGCCTCGAGCCAGACATAGGTGCCTTCGACGGTGGTTTTGCCAAAGCTCCACCCGCCGCGCAGTTCCGCCTTGGAGATGTCGAAATCGGAGTCGACCAAGGTCCGCGCGGTCAGCGAAAGACCCGCGTTATTCTTGATCTGCCCCGCCAGCAGCACGTCAGAGCGCACGCCCGACAGGCCGGACGTATCGGTAAAGGCAGGGTCGCTGATGCTGCGGAACACCTGACCGACCGCGACATAGGTGTCCCAGCCATTGGGGTCAAAGCGCGACCAGTTCACCGCCACTGCCGCGGTTGTGCCGCGTTCGCGCCGGTCGGGGCGCGGAAAGCGCGAGAGTGACAGGATGTTACCCTGATCGAATTCAACGCGGGTGCTTTCCTCGTTCGGAATGTCGAGCCGGCTGCCATCGGTCCACCCCAGTTGCACCACAGGCGTCAGCACCTGCGACGCACCACCAGCCTCGCGGCGTGCCATCGGGTAGCTTAGACCGACCGCTGCGAAAGGCGCGATGTCGCTATGGTTCTGCGCAAAGGTATCGTCTTGGGTGATGTCGAAGAAATTGAACGTCGTGCCGACCTGCGCATCGGTGACCAAGCCGGAGCGATGGGTGAAGCGACGCAGATATTTTAGCGACCCGTTGATCCGCGATACATCGCGGCCAATCACATCCATATCGGACGAGCGCCAATGGCTATGCGCCTCCAGCCCGAACCGCAGTTCGCCCCCCCATGCCTTGGGGAAAAAGCGCCGTTCGAATTCGCCGTCGATCACGACTGTGGGCAGGGTGCTGTTCAACTCTCCGGGGCGGAGGGTTTCAAAGTTGTAAAGGCTGGTACGCACAAAGCTGTCACGTCGCGCGCGTGACAGTGTGAGGTCACTGCGCAAACGGTCCTCGTCCGAATAGCCGTATTCGGTAAAGTAAGAGCTGTCACTAACGGCCTCGATCGTGAAGCTCAGCTTGTAGCCGCGCTCAAGCTCAAAGCTGCCTTCACCGAACAGATAGCCGCGGGTCTCATCTGGCAGCTGGTCATCGCGGGTGTAGGCCCCGTTAAACTCGATATCACCATTGGTGAACGCCTGCCGATAGCGGAATTCAAGCGTGCGGGTCGAGGACGACAGATAGGGCGTCAGGGTCAGGTCGCGACTTTCGCCCAAGGTGATGAAATAAGGCAGCTTCAGCCCCGTGCCCAACAGCGACGTGGTGCGAATGGATGGGGCCAAAAACCCGTCCGCGCGGTCCAGCGTCGGGTCGGGCAGCCGCAAACGGGGCAGGTAGAACACCGGCACCGACCGGATATGAAAAGTCGCATCATCGAAATACAGTTGCTGCGCCTCGGTATCATGCACCACGCGGCGCGCGCGGATCTGCCAGAGGGGCAGCTCGCCGTCATTGCAGGTTTTGCAAGAGGTCACGGCGGTCTTGTACAGCTGGCTATAGCGCCCCTCGACGCGGTCGATCTGGACGGCGGCCATCTGCACCTGCTGGTTCAGCACCATACGTGCGCCGCGCAGCAGACCGTTCTGAAACCCCTGATCCAGCTCTGCCGCATCCGCGAGAATGACGGTGCCATCACCGTCGTTCAGCACAATCGGCCCTTCGATCACCAAGGCACCGGTTTCGTCATTATAGCGGATCGCAGAGGCACGGATGCGGGTCGTGCCTTGAAACGCCTCTACGTTACCTTGGGCGACCAGTTCCCGGTCACGGGTGATGAACAGGTCATCGGCCACCAGAACGGCAGGACGCTCGCTGTCTTGCGCGGCAGCGGGCAGACCAAGGGCGACAAGAAGGGTCAGGAGCAAACGGCGCATGTCAGCCATCCTCTGAATGAAGTAGAAGACCAAGCGCCAGAAGAATGGACGCGACAGGCGGTGCCCAGGCCGCAAGAAGAACCGGAATTTGCCCGTTCTCCCCCAGAATTTGCGCAAAACTGCGAATAAAATACAAGCCGAACCCCATCAGAACAGAGGCCAGCACCGCGACGCCCGTGCCTCCGAACCTCGTATGGCGCATGGTAAACGCGCTCGCAACCAGAACCATCGCAACCAGAAAGAACGGGCGCGCCAGTTCGGTCTGCAGCCAGACCTTGTGGCGACGCGGGCTGAAGCCTGCCAGTTCAAGCTGCTTGATGTAATCGGGCAGATCATAGATCGAGACGGCACCGGGATCGGTGATACTGTCGCGGATACGGTCCAGCGTCAGGGTCGAGGGCAGGGTGAGCGTGTCAAATGTCTCTGCCGCGCCTTCGGCGTTCACGCCCACCTCAAGCGGCCATGACTTCGCATCGGTTAGCGTCCAGATGCCATTCTCCAGCGCGGCGCTGTCCGCTTCGATCCGGCGTGCGGGACCGCCCTCGGGCGCGTAGCTGAGGAATGTGACATCATAAAGCACCGAGGCGTCCTTGTTTGACCGCCATGCGCGGATCACGGTCTGCCCCTCGTCACTGCCTTGGCGCAGCCACAGCCCTTCGTCGCTGACCGACAGGACAGAGGTCCCGCCCGCGCGAATGCTATCGCTGAGCTGGATGTAACGTTTGGCGGTCGCCGCAACGATGGGGTTCAACATGCCCACAGCCATCACGCCAATGATGAACGCCACCCAGATCGGGGCCTGCAACGCGCTGAGCGCTGACCGGCCGGCGGCACGGGTCACCACCAGTTCTGACGAGCGTGCCAGCGACAAAAACAACACCACAGTCGCAAGGATCATGATCAGCGGCAGGATCAGGTTCATGGTTTCAGGCGTGTTTAACAACGTCATCCCGAAGAGGCGCAGCCAGCCGATATCGTAGCTGCTGAACCGGCGCGCCTGATCGACCATATCCACCAACACGAGCAGAGAGAACAGCACAGCGGAAATGAGGATAAACCCCATAATAAAGCGGCGCGCGAAATAGAGATGCAGGATCATGCGACGCCCCTTTGCTTGCCCATCCGTTTGGTCCAGCCCGGATGGGCCGTTTGCCAGATCATCCCGATCACAATCACAGCGCCAATCAGGCTGGGCAGGAACAGCAGCGGCCAGCGGCTGGCGTCGTCGCGCACCGTTTCGACCAAAGTGCCGCGCAACCCGTCAATCGCGATGAGCAGACCAAAGGCAATCACGATCTCGCGCCAGACCCCGAAGCGCGAAAACCCTCCGAGCACCAGTGTCGCATAGCCGATCATCGCGGCGATCATACAAAACGCCGCCGAGGCAAAGCGCGCCGTCAGCTCTTCTGCGATCTCGCCCGCGCTGGATTTGGTGATCGTCTCAAGCTGATCCCACTGGGCAAACATCTCGGCAGTGGTCATGGCGTCGATGGATTGGGTGCGGGGTTTGTCGCTGCTGACCAATGCCGAGATATCGAACGAGAAATCGCGGAACTTGGCGGTCGACAGGCGCTTGCCGGCCATCTCAAGCCGTTGCGCCATGCCATCGACCATGATCAGCGTCGTGCCATCGCCATTGCGGATCAGATAGGCTTCGGACGCGGTATAGATCACGCCCTCGTCGGGGTTGCGTCGGTCCGACAGAAACACATCGCGCAACACCCCGTCGGCGTCGATCACGCGGGTATAGAATGTAACCTTGGAGGTCGGGTGCAGGAATGTGCCTTCGGTCAGCAGCCGCGCGGTGACATTCTGCGAAATCTCGGCCTCGCGTTCAGACAGCTGTCCGTTGGACAGGGGCAACAGCAGATGGGTCAGCACCGACATCATGATCGCGACGCATAGGCCATAGACGAACACGGGCCGCGCCAGACGCCAAGGGCTGGTGCCCGTTGCCTGCAGCACCGTCAGCTCGGATTCGCTGGTCATCCGGTTGATCACATAGACCGACCCCGCAAAGGTCGCGATCGGCAGCACAGTGGTGATCAGCTTGGGCAGCCCCAGCACGGTAAATTCCAGAAACACCAGCGCCGTCTGGCCGTCGCCGATCAGCCGGTCAAACAGCACCACGGCGCGGTTGATCCAGAAAATCGCCACCAGGATCAACGCAAAGAAACTGAACAAAATCAGGAACTGGGACAACATATAGCGGTCGAACTTGGCCAATCTGCATCCCTTGGGTATCAACACGGGTGAACTTTCGCCCGACGATAAAGTAAATTTCCGCCCACGAAAACTGCTATCTGGCCTTAACGACGCACGCAGGATACGTCTAAGCGAAATTCAGACAAAAGGGGTTCACCTGATGACCGCATTGACGCCAATGACATTTACCGAAACCGATATTGACCAGATCGCAGGCCACACGGGCCGTGTGGCTGTGACTGTGGGCGCGGATGGCAAGCTCAACCCCTCCGCGCGTCGCATCAACAAGCTGACCAAAGGCGCGCTGGAACGTCTGGTGGCCAGCGACAGCTTCACGAAATTGTCAGCGGGCGATGCGGTCAGCCTCGGTTTTCCCACCGGCATGGCGGCCGAAGCCGTGGATGTGGTGCAATTGGCGAATAACGCCGATCAGGAAGCCCTGCGCGCGGCCGGTGCGGCGCTTGCGAAACGGCGCGGCGATGCGGATCTGCTGGTGTTGACGGGCGGCTTGCGCAAAGCGGCCGAGCTTTGCTTTGGACTGGCCATGCGCGACTACACGTTCGAGGATCGCAAAAGCAACGGCAAGCCACGCAAGGGGCAGGTCGTGATCATGAATTCCAAACCCGAAGAGGTCGAAGCCGCTGCGGCGCCCCTGCTGGCCATCGCCGACGGTGCCTTTATGACCCGCGACCTGACGAACGAGCCCGCGAATATCCTGACCACCACCGAATTCGCCGACCGTCTGGCCGAGATGAGTTCAATCGGCCTTGAGGTCGAAGTGCTGGACGAAGCCAAGCTGGAAGAGCTGGGGATGCGCACCTTGCTCAGCGTCGGGCAGGGGTCGGCCAGCCCGTCCTACGTCGTGGTGATGAAATGGAACGGCGGCGAAAAAGACGCGGCCCCGCTGGCGCTGGTCGGCAAGGGCGTGGTGTTCGACACCGGCGGCATCAGCCTGAAACCGGGCGCGGGCATGGAAGACATGACCATGGATATGGGCGGCGCGGGCGTTGTCTCGGGCGTGATGCGCAGCCTTGCCCTGCGTAAGGCCAAGGCCAATGTCGTCGGTCTTGTCGGTATCGTAGAGAACATGCCATCCAGCACGGCAACCCGCCCCGGTGACGTGATCAAGACGATGAAGGGCGACACGGTCGAGGTGATCAATACCGACGCCGAAGGCCGTTTGGTGCTTTGTGATGTGCTTTGGTACGCGCAAGAACGGTTCAACCCCGCGGGCGTGATCGATTTGGCCACGCTGACCGGCGCGATTATCATCGGCTTGGGTCATGACAATGCGGGGGTTTTCTCGAACGACGATACGCTGTGCAACGCCTTCCTCAAGGCCGCGCAAACCGAGGGCGAAGGCGCGTGGCGGATGCCCTTGGGCGCGGGGTATGACAAGCTGCTGAAAAGCCGCATCGCCGACATGAAAAACATCGGCGGGCGGCCTGCCGGGTCGATCACGGCGGCGCAATTCCTGCAACGGTTCATTAAGGACGGCACGCCGTGGATTCACCTTGATATCGCCGGTGTGGCCTCCGTCAAATCCGAGACGGCGCTGGCACCCGTCGGGGCCACGGGCTGGGGCGTTGCCGCGTTGAACCGATTGATTTCAAACCTCTACGAGACAGAGTAAACCTGATGGGTGCCGCGTATTTCTACCATCTGACCCAGCGACCGCTGGTCGAAACGCTGACCATGCTTTTGGGCAAGGCCCAAGGCGCGGGCTGGCGTGTGGCGGTACGCGGCACCGATCAATCCTTGCTGGAACAGCTTGACGTCGCCCTGTGGCGCGGGCCCGAGGATAGCTTTCTGCCTCATGGTCTGGCCGGCGGGCCGCATGATGCCGAACAGCCGGTTTTGCTGACCACGGACACCCACGCGCCGAATAACGTAAGCTGCGTGTTCTCGATCCACGGCGCGGCCGTGTCGGCACAGGAAGTCGCGGCGCTGGATCGGGTGTGCATCCTGTTCGATGGGCTGGACGACCACGCCTTGAACGTCGCGCGGGACCAGTGGAAATCGCTGAAAGCCGCAGGAGCCTCTGCGCAATACTGGTCCGAGGAATCGGGCCGATGGGAGAAAAAGGCAGAGACCTGAGGGCGTTACGCCATGTTTCAACGGGTGAGGATCAACTCTCCGTTGGTGATCTCGATCCGGCCCCAGCGTTGCAGATAGCCCATCCCCAGCAAGGATTGCCGCATCTCGCCTTCGTTCACGACCGCGGGCACATCGGTATCGCGCACCCCGCCCAGTTCAACCTCGTCCAGCCGCACATAGGCGGTGCGCACTTCGCCATTGGCAGTGCTGGCACGGCCCAGATAGTTCAGGCGATCGGGCGAGAGCCCTGCGGCTTCGGCATCGGCGCGGGTCAGCACCATATCCGTCGCGCCGGTGTCCACCACAAAGCGGAGCGGCGTGCCGTTGATCGTCGCCGTCAGATAATAATGCCCGTCGCGGGCGCGTGGCAGGGTGACGCTGCCGGTGCTGGCCTCATAGGCTTGGCGCGGGATGTCGCCTTGCCGGTTGATATCCTCCCACAGGCCGTAGCCCGCGGCGACACCGGTAAAGATCATGGCCCAGACCGCGACCTGTTGCAGCGTCTTGTTCCAGCCCTGACGGCTTTGCATGAAGAACCAGCCCGCGACCATCGCCATGAGCACGATCAGATAGATCAAACGTCCTGTTTCAATGTCCGGCATCGTATATCCTTTGGCAATCTTCCAAAGATATGGGGGCAGGGTGCGGAAAAGTCAGCCCGGACCCGGTCCGAAACCAAAGGCGCTAAGCCCGTCGAGCACGAATTGCACCGACAGCGCGGCAAGCAGCATCCCCAAAAGCCGCGTGATCACGTTGATCCCGACCTTGCCCAAAGCGTTTTCAAGGTAACCGCTGGCCTGCATCGTGATGCCCATGATGATCAGGACGGCGAAAGTGATCGCGACGACGGTCACCAGCCCTTCAAGGCCCGGTTTCTCGCCCGTCAACAGGATCACCGACGCGATAGAGCCAGGGCCCGCGATCAAGGGAATGGCCAGCGGAAATACCGATGGGTCGTCGTGATCGTCATCCGCCTCGGCATGGCCCTCGCGGCGTTTCGTGCGGCGGTCGAACAACATATCAAGCGCGGTCAGAAACAGCAGCACGCCGCCCGCGACACGGAAGGCGGGCATGGAGATCCCGATAAAGCCAAGCACAGCCTCGCCAAACGCAGCAAAGACCAGCAGCAGCAGCCCCGCGATGACCACAGACCGCCACGCAATCAACCGGCGCTGGCGCGGTGTCATACCGGGGGTCAGAGCCAGAAACATCGGGCCAATCGCAAAGGGGTCAATGATCACGATCATCGTCGCAAACGCGGTGATCATGAATGCCAGATCAAGTGCCATCATAAACCGTCACCGGGGCCAGCCCCGTCCTTATCCCTTGCGCCGCGCTGGCATTACGCCGACGCGGTTTCCAGTTTTTCCAACGCGCCCATCCAGATCGCTTCCGCCCGTTCAAGCGCGGCCATGACTTCGGCGTATTTTTTGTTCCAGACCTCAAGTTCGCCGACTTTGTCCTTTTCGTAAAGGGCAGGGTCCGCGAGCTTTTTCGCAAGCTTGTCGCGCATGTCGTTGATCTTGGTGACCCGCGCCTCGGCCGTGCGCACTTCGGCGCGCAGGGCAAGGATGTCTTCGCGGTTGGCACGTTTGGGCTTTGGCGCTTCCTTGACTGGTTTGGGGTTCTTGCTGACGGGCTTTTCCACGGTCAACAGCATCTTGCGATAGGCTTCGAGGTCATCCTCATAGGGCTTGACCGTGCCGTTCGACACCAGCCACAGACGGTCCGCAACCATCGACAAAAGGTGCATATCGTGGCTGACAAGGATCACAGCACCGGAATAGCGCGTCAACGCCTCGACCAGCGCTTCGCGCGATTCGATATCAAGGTGGTTGGTCGGCTCATCGAGGATCAGCAGATGCGGTGCGTCCAATGTGGCGAGCAGCAGCGACAGACGCGCCTTTTGCCCCCCCGACAAACGCCCCACTTCGGTATCGGCCTGATCCGGCCCCAGACCGAACCCCGCCAGCTGTGCGCGCAGCTTGGATTGCATCACACCGGGGCGCGCGCTGATCATATGCTGCAGCGGCGTTTCATGGACGATCAATTCATCCACCTGATGCTGTGCAAAGAACCCGATGCGCAGCTTGCTGGAGTTGATTGCCTTGCCCTCGAACAACACCAAACGGTTGGAGAGCAGCTTTGACAGGGTAGATTTACCCTGACCGTTTTTGCCCAACAGCGCGATGCGGTCGTCTTGGTCGATCCGCAGGTTCAGGCGCGACAGGACGGGCTGGCCTTCGGTATAGCCGGTCGATCCGCCTTCGATACTGATGATGGGCGGTGAAAGCTCATCGGGCTGCGGGAAGGTAAAGACCTTGCGCGCGGCTTCTTCCGGCGGCGTGATTGTCACCATCTTCTCGATGGCCTTCATTCGCGATTGCGCCTGTTTCGCCTTGGACGCCTTGGCCTTAAAGCGGTCCACAAAGGCCTGCATATGCGCCTTATGCGCTTGCTGCTTTTTCGCCTGCGCTGTCAGCTGCGCGCGCTTTTCGGCCCGCATTTTCGCGAATTGGTCGTAATTACCCTGATAATACGTGAGCTTACGGTCTTCGAGGTGCAGGATACCACCGACGGCACGGTTCAACAGACCACGGTCGTGGCTGATGATGATCACCGTGTGCGGGTATTTCGACAGGTAGTTTTCCAGCCACAACGCGCCTTCAAGATCAAGGTAGTTGGTCGGTTCGTCCAACAGCAGCAAATCCGGCTGCGCGAACAGAACGCCCGCCAGCGCCACGCGCATCCGCCAGCCGCCCGAATAGGCCGAACAGGGCTGCTGCTGATCATGGTCGTCAAAGCCGAGCCCCTTGAGGATCGCGGCGGCACGGCCTTCGGCGGACCAGGCGTCGATATCGGCAAGGCGGGTCTGCACCTCGGCGATGCGCGCGGGATCATCCGTTGTCTCTGCCTCGTGCATCAAGGCGGCGCGTTCGACATCGGCGGCCAGCACCGTATCGATCAGCGACACGTCAGAGGACGGGACCTCTTGGGCGATGCCCCCGATCTTGGCGCGCGAGGGCAGACTGATGTCGCCCGCGTCCAGCGACAGCTCTCCGCGAATGATTTTGAACAGCGTGGTTTTACCCGCACCGTTTTGCCCGACCAGACCCACTTTGTGGCCTTCGGGGATAACCGCGCTGGCTTCCTCGAACAAGGGACGGCCTTCGACGGAATAGTTGATTTCTGAAATGCTTAACATGGACGCGGTGTGAACCATGTCTGGCCCCGCGTCAATCGCGGCTTTTCACGGGGCATGACCCATGCTAGGGAGCGGCCAAATCAACCCCACCTAGGAGAGCTATCATGGCCCTTGAGCGCACATTCTCGATCATCAAACCAGACGCAACACGCCGCAACCTGACCGGCAAAATCAACGCTAAATTCGAAGAAGCCGGCCTGCGCATCGTCGCACAAAAGCGTATTCACATGACAAAGGCACAAGCCGGCGTTTTCTATGCCGTGCACGCCGAGCGTCCTTTCTATGACGAACTGTGCGAATTCATGGCGTCCGAGCCTGTTGTTGTTCAGGTTCTCGAAGGCGAAGGTGCCATCGCGAAAAACCGCGAAGTGATGGGCGCAACCAACCCAGCAGACGCAGCCGAAGGCACGATCCGCGCAGAATTCGCCGAATCCGTTGGCGAAAACTCCGTTCACGGGTCCGACGCGCCTGAAACAGCCGCCGTCGAAATCGCGTATTTCTTCTCCGGTCTGGAACTGGTTGGCTAAGCCTTCACAGGTTTGGACAGATGAAAAGGGTCGCAGGCAACTGCGGCCCTTTTTTCATGCAACGGGGATCACATAGCGGCGACCGACCTGTTCAGCCTTTAAGGGTCGGATGGTGTGACGACAGTTCACCGTCCACAGGGCTCACGGTTTTCATCGGTGCCGTTTGTTCAAGATGACGGTGCAACAGATCGACGTTGCGGATGTTTGCCTTCCAGCCCACGTCAAAGATGTCACCGATCAGGGGGATCGCACCGATCGCAAGGTCGATGCCCACATTCGCCCCCATACGCGCCAGAACCGACCGGCTTGCGCCCATGCGATGCGCTTCCTTCAAGATATAGCCCGCCGGTGCCAAAGCCAGAACGTCGCCAACACCGGGTATCAGGCCAAGGATGCTGTCCCAGCCCAGCCGAACGCCCAGAACAGGCACCCGTAGGGCGCTATCCATCGTACGGGCAAGGCCACGCAGCCGGTCAAGGTCGTGTTGAACATCGGGGGAATGTGGCATGGGGCAGGGTATCCTGTTGGGGCTACGTTAGCGACCCAACGCTTATGGGCGCAGTGCCGTTCCGCTGCCGCCTTCAGGTTTCGCAGGGACGCGTTACGCCTCGCGCACACCGATCAGGTTCATCATGCGTTCGAATTCAGAGCGTCCGGTATCATGGGCACGGGCCTTGATCGCGTCGAACTTGACCCGCAGGGCTTTCTTTTCTTCCCCCTTGCAGTCGTTCCACGGGCGCCCCTGAAGCCCCATCACCAGAACATAGTACCCGATGAAGTGGGGGCGCTGACCATTTTGCAGCAACCTCTCATAGGCTGCATCGGCACCAAGATCGCGCAGCTCTTGCGCAGAGTGGATGCCAGCACGGGCGCAGCTTTCCTCGAACGCGGGGCCAAGATTGCGGATGGAAGAAACAGGGTCGGTCATACCGGCTGTTTATACCGCAGCGTGCCGCCTGTCACTTTCAGATGCTGGCGTAATCCGTAAATATCACCGGCTGGGGTTTTTCCGGCGCGGGTTTGGGTGGGGCGGATTGTTGCTGCTGCGGCGATTGCTTGGTCATGGGTCTTCTCCGGCTTGTGTTGGTCTCTCCGTTTCAGGGGCTACCAACGTTCGGGCGGCCCTTTCGTTCACGGTGAAGTCGAAAACTGCCGGTTTCGGGGCCGGATATGGGCGATATTGGGGCAAAACTGTGCCATTTAAGCCATGCATTTTCCGCATATCCACTATGGTTTGCACCTTTGCTGCACCGCGCACATATGACGGTCACGGGCATTGAAGCCCTGAAATGGAAAGCTGGAAAATGAAAACCGAAGCTACATACAAAACCGCCACTCCGGTCGAAGTCGACCGTCTTCTTGCCGAAGCCAACGCGCTGCGCAGTGCCTATATCTCTGCCGCTGTTGCCAAAGCATCGCGCAAGTTTACCGGCCTGTTCCGCACCGCACCCCGCGGCACGGCAGCAGCCTAAACCGCCAGCGCTTCGCTGACGGAACATACCAAACCGAATGCGGTGGATAGGCCGCCGCATAGACGTGAAAGAGAGAATAAGAAATGAGCTATACATCCACATATACCGCCGCACCTGTTGCGGGTCTGATGCCCAAGCTGCGCCAGTCGCTTGATGCATTCCGTGCCTACAGCGCTGACCAACGCGCCAAACGCCAGACCTTCCGCGAGCTGTCGGCGATGAATGACCGGGATCTGGCAGATATCGGTGTTGCACGTGGCGAGATCCGCCGTATTGCCTCGCAAGCGGTTGCCCTGCGCTAACCACGACGCCTAAAGCCACAAGAATTTCCCCGCCGCAAAGTCCTCCCACTTTGCGGCGGTTTTATTTTGTCCGATCAGATGCTTATGCGGTGCAATCCGGCGCTGGTGATTCCCCCAATTGCGCGCTAATTCGCTTGATATCTTCCCGCAATGCCCCTTCCGCCGCTGCGACCCCCGAAACAGCGTTTCGCGATCAAAGCCCTTGCCAGAATTTTATTCCTGACCAAGGATGAATGACACCACCGCGGACTTGCTTGACGCTGCGCCATTGAAGCGCGGCTGCGTCATGTTACCTCCCCCTTAGACGTAACGGAGAATATCATGATCAAACACGCCACACTCACCGCAATCGCCCTTGCTACCGGCGTCAGTGCTGCTCAGGCAGAGACGCTGAATGTCGGCATGTCGGGCGGGTACTTTCCCTTTACCTTCGTAAAGCTTGACGAGCTTCAAGGGTTCGAGGTCGATTTCATCAATGCCGTCGCCAAGGAAACCGGCGACGAGGTGAACTTTGTCACCATGTCCTTTTCCGGCCTGATCGGCGCGCTGGAATCTGGCCGCATCGACACGATCGCCAACCAGATCACCATCACCCCCGAACGCGAGGCGAAATTCGCCTTTTCGCAGCCCTATGTCTTTGACGGGGCGCAGGTCGTGGTGAAAGAGGGCAACGAAGACACCATCGGCAGTGTCGAGGATCTGAGCGGGAAGACCGTTGCGGTCAACCTCGGCTCCAACTTCGAGGAACTGCTGAACGAGCTGCCGAACGCGGGCGAGATCGACATTCGCACCTATGAAAGCAACATTGCGCAAGACACGGCCCTTGGTCGGGTGGATGCCTTTGTGATGGACCGCGTTTCCTCGGCCCAGCTGATCGCGGAAAGCCCGCTGCCGCTGGCGCTTGCGGGCAAACCCTTCAGCGAGATCCGCAACGCACTGCCCTTCCGCAACGATGACGAAGGTCAGGCCCTGCGTGACCGGTTCGACGCCGCGATCACCAAGCTGAAAGAAGACGGCACCCTGACCGAGATTTCGGAAAAATGGTTCGGCTCTGACATCACAACAGCCGAGTAACACAAGATGCGGGGACTGGATTTCGAATATATGTGGGGCCTGCTGCCTGTGTTGCTGGGCTATGTCCCGCTGACGCTGTTCATGGCGTTTGTGGGCATGGTCTGCGCATTGGTGCTGGCCTCTGTGCTCGCGGTTGAACGGGTGTTTCGGGTTCCGGTCCTCGACGTTTTTGTGCGGCTGTTCATCAGCTTCTTTCGCGGCACGCCGTTGTTGGTGCAGTTGTTCCTGTTCTACTACGGCCTGCCGCAAGTCCTGAGTTTTCTGGGCAAGATCGACGGCGTCACCGCGACCATCATGGGGCTGACGCTGCATTTCTCGGCCTATATGGCGGAAAGCATCCGCGCCGCCATTCTGGGTGTGGACCGCAGCCAGTGGGAGGCCGCGCAGGCTGTTGGCATGACCCAAGGCCAGATGATGCGCCAGATTATTCTGCCTCAGGCCTCGCGGGTCGCGGCACCGACTTTGGTGAACTACTTTATCGATATGATCAAAGGCACCTCGCTGGCCTTTACCCTTGGCGTGACCGAACTGATGGGGGCGACCCAGAAAGAGGCGGCGGGCAGCTTCCTCTACTTCGAAGCCTTTCTCGTCGTCGCCGCGATCTATTGGGTCATGGTCGAGACATTGGCCTTCGCACAGCGTCACCTAGAGGTCTATCTGAACAAGGCACATGCGCGATGACCGATACACGAAGCATTCCAGAGACGGGCAGGGCGACGGGTGACGGGATTACCATATCCTGCCTGACCAAATCCTTTGGCAGCACCGCCGTGCTGAAAGACATCTCGCTTGATATTGCCCAAGGCGAACGGGTGGTGATCATCGGGCCGTCGGGTACGGGGAAGTCCACCTTGCTGCGCTGCCTGAACTTTCTTGACGCGCCTGACGCGGGCATTATCCGTATTGGCGATATGTCTGTCGATGCAGCTACGGCGAAACGCGCCGATATTCTGGCGCTGCGGCGGCGCACGTCCTTCGTGTTCCAGAACTACGCACTGTTTGCCAACAAGACCGCGCGCGAGAATATCACTCAGGCGCTGATCACCGTTCAGGGCTATAGCAAGGCCGAGGCTAACGCCCGTGCCGATGCGACGCTGCGCGAAACCGGTCTGTTCGAGAAAGCCGACAGCTACCCCGCTGCACTGTCGGGCGGCCAGCAGCAACGGGTGGGCATCGGCCGCGCGATGGCGCTGGATGCGGATCTGATGCTGTTTGACGAACCGACCTCGGCGCTGGACCCCGAATGGGTGGGAGAGGTGCTCGACCTCATGCGGCGCGTGGCCGAGAAACGACAGACCATGCTGATCGTCACGCACGAGATCCAGTTCGCGCGCGAGATTGCGGATCGGATCGTCTTTATGGACGAGGGGCGGATTGTCGAACAGGGCCCACCGGCAGAACTGCTTGATGCGCCCAAAGACCCGCGCACCCAATCCTTTCTACGGCGTGTCACGGGGTAGGGATCAGACCTTGATCACCGTGCACCCATGGGCGGCGGCGCGGGACAGCAGATCGGGCGACAGCGCGGCCCCTGTGACAAGGTAATCATAGGCCCAGATCTCCCCGTGCTGGCAGGCAAGGTCCAACTCCGCCTTGCCCTGATCGGCCACCAGGATCGTTGTCTTGGCGCAGCCCGCAATCGCCTTGCGCGCCAGCACCTCGTCCGAGTTATAGTCCATCACCGCGCCCGACCCCGACAGCCCGCCACAGCTGAACACCGCGTAATCCATGCGGTAACCCGCGAAAAACGCCAGCGCTGCAGCGCCGATCAGATCCAGATCGCGCATCCGTACGTTGCCGCCCGCCAGCTCCACCATCACGCCCGCGGCATTCTGCAGGGCGCACACCGCGTGGATGCTATTGGTCGCGACGAACAGGTCTTTGTGCGACGACAGAAACCGCGCGCAATGCTCGACCGTTGTCCCCGTCCCAAGCGCCACCCGTGCGCCATCGGGGATCAGGTTCTTGACCGCCAAGGCGATGCGCTGTTTCTCCTGTCGCGCGATGGTTTCGCGGGGCAGGTAGCCGATATTCTCGCTTTGCTGGCGCAGCTGCACCTTTCCCTTGCGGCGCTGCACCAGTGCCGCGTCATCAAGGTCGCGCAGATCGGCGCGGATGGTCTGCACCGAAACGTCCAGATGCTGCGATAGTTCGGCAGGGGACAAAGCGTCGTTCTGCGACAGCAGCGCAATGATCCTGTCGCGCCGGTCGGTCAGAGTAGGTCGCGCCATCTATTTTCCTTCGAAAACAACTCAAGGTTAGCCGGACCCTAGAGCGACCCCGTTCACGGCGCAATATAATTAAATATGTTACGCAAATGTCATAAATCTGTAGCGTAAGATGGGAATAAGGCGAGCGTGAAATGCTTTCGTACGAAAGCTACCTTTTCAGGAGAGCCCCATGAAAACCATCCTCACCACCACCGCTTTTGCCCTGATGGCCAGCACGGCCCTTGCAGATACCATCACACTTTACACCTCGCAGCCCAATGCAGATGCGCAGCAGACTGTGGACGCCTTCAAAGCCGCCAACCCCGATACCGATGTCGAATGGGTCCGCGACGGCACGACCAAACTGATGGCCCGTCTGCGCGCCGAGATCGAGGCAGGCAACCCGCAGCCCGACGTGCTGCTGATCGCCGACACCGTGACGCTGGAGGGCATGGCCCAAGAAGGTCTGCTGACCGCCTACCAATCCCCCGAGGCTGCCAATTATGACAGCGCGCTTTATTCTGCCGACGGCTTCTATCACTCGACCAAGCTGATCACGACAGGCATCGTCTATAACACCGGCGTCGAGACGGCTCCGACATCGTGGAACGACCTGAGCGATGCGGCTCTGAAAGGGCAGGTGGCGATGCCATCCCCGCTGTATTCCGGCGCTGCGCTGATCCATCTGGCAACCCTGACCGGCGATGACAGCCTTGGCTGGGGCTATTACGAACAACTGGCGGAAAACGACGCCCGCGCCCAAGGCGGCAACGGCGGCACGTTCAAGGCCGTGGCCTCGGGCGAGAAACCTTATGGCATGGTCGTCGACTTCCTCGCGATCCGCAACAAGGCCGAAGGGTCGCCTGTCGAATTCGTCTTCCCGACCGAAGGCGTATCCTATGTGACCGAGCCTGTGGCGATCATGTCGACCGCCAAGAACGTCGAAGGCGCACAGAAGTTCGTCGATTTCCTGCTCAGCGCGGAAGGTCAGGATGTGGTGCTTGAGATGGGCTATATCCCCGCACGCGACGGCATGGGCGTGCCCGCCGGTTTCCCTGCGCGCGAAGACATCAAACTGATGGATTTCGATCCCGCGACCGCGTTGAAGGACGCCGAAGCCAACAAGGCCAAATTCACAGAGCTGTTTGGCGCCGAGTAATGGGCGTTCTGACAAAAAACGGGGGCAGCCGGTCCGAGGGGTGGCTGCTCTCTACCATTTTGATTGTGGCGATCAGCCTGACCCTTGCGCCGGTGCTGCGCCTGTTTGTCGAAGGCGTGACGGATCAGGGCGCGGTTGGCCTGTCGCTCGCGGGCGAGGTGCTGCGCCAGCCATCGACGCTGAGCGCGCTGAAGCATTCGCTGGTGACCGCAGGGTTTGGCACCTTGGTCTCGGTGGTTCTGGGGTCTGCCTTTGCGTTTCTGGTGGCGCTGACCGATCTGCGCGCCAAGGCGGCGCTGGTGTTCTGCCTGATGATCCCGATGATGATCCCGCCCCAGATTACTGCGCTGTCCTGGACCCAGATCATGGGGCCGTCGTCGGTGTTGCTCAAGACCTTGGGGCTGGCACCGCCACTGGGGTCGCCGCAGCCGCTTTATTCGGCGCAAGGTATCATTCTGTTGCTGGGCATCCAGCATATGTCGATCATTTTCCTGACCCTGCGTGCAGGTCTGCGCGCCATCCCGCAAGAGGTGGTAGAGGCGGCGCGCATCAGTGGCGCGCGGGGGCTGCGCACGTGGTGGCAGGTGGTCATGCCCTTGACCCTGCCCAGTTTGGCCGCGGGAACGGCGATCACCTTTGTCACCGCCCTTGGCAACTTTGGCATTCCCGCGATGCTGGGTATTCCGGCGGGCTATGCGACCCTGCCGACACTGGTTTACCAAAAGCTGGCGGGCATGGGCACCAGCGTGCTGGCCGAGGTATCGATTCTCGCCATGCTGATCGGTGCGGTGGCTGTAACGGGCATCCTGACGCAACGGTTCTTCCAATCGCGCCAACGGGTCTATCTGGTGGGGGCCACCTCGCGCCCCTTGGCGATCCCGCTTGGGGCGGCGCGTCTGCCGGTCGAGGTGTTGCTATGGGCCGTGGTCTGCACGATCCTTGTGCTGCCCATGTTCGGCCTGCTGGCGACGTCGCTGGTGCCTGCCTATGGCGTGCCACTGCGGCTTGACACCGTAACCCTTCAGGCGTGGACCGAGGTCCTGCTGCGCCAGCCCGTCACGACGCGGGCCTTTGCGAACTCCTTTGGTCTGGCAATCGGCGCGGCGGTTGTGCTCATGCTGCTCTGCCTGCCGCTGGCGTGGCTGATGGAGCGGAACCCGACGCGGCTGTCGCGGCTGTTCGATAGCCTGCTGGATCTGCCCTATGCCTTGCCCGGAGTGGTGTTGTCGATTGCGATGATCCTGCTGCTGATCAAGCTGCCGTTCACCGATGCGACGCTTTACGGCACGATCTGGATCATCTTCTTGGCCTATCTGGCGCGGTTCTTTGCGGTGATGTTCCGCCCCGTGCAAGCGAGCCTCAAGCAGTTGGAGCCTGCCATGGGCGAAGCCGCGCAATCGGTGGGGGCATCGCTGTTCCAGCGGCTGCGCGATGTGATCGTGCCGCTCTCGGCTCCGGCGGCGGCGGCTGGGGCGATCCTTGTGTTTCTCACCGCGTTTAACGAGCTCACGGTTTCCGCGCTGCTCTGGTCCTCGGGGACCGAGACGTTGGGCGTGGTCATTTTCAATCTGGATGACAGCGGCGAGACCGCAATGGCCAGCGCGCTGGCGATGACCATCGTACTGGTGGTTATGGCGCTGATGGTGCTGGTGCAGCTGATGTCCCGACGTTTCCCCAAAGGAGTAGTCCCATGGCAGACATAAGCCTGTCCGCGCTTGGCAAATCATTCGCCGGCGCCCCCGCGCTGCATGACATCACCACCACGTTCAAGGATGGCGAATTCGTCGCCCTGCTGGGGCCGTCGGGCTGCGGCAAGACCACGCTGCTGCGCCTGCTTGCGGGGTTCGAGATGCCGACGACGGGGCAGATTTCCATCGGCCCGCGCGAGGTCGCACATGTGGCCGGCAACCGCATGGTCCCGCCCGAGGATCGTAACATCGGTTTCGTGTTCCAGTCCTACGCGCTTTGGCCCCATATGAACGTGCGGCGCAATGTGTCCTATCCGCTGGAGATCCGGCGTTTTTCCAAGGCCGAAATCACCGCGCAGACCGATCAGGCGTTACAGGCGACGGGGCTGACGGACTATGCCGACCGGATGCCCTCCGAACTGTCGGGCGGGCAGCGTCAGCGGGTCGCTTTGGCGCGCTGTCTGGTGTCGCACCCCGATGCGGTGCTGCTGGACGAACCGCTGGCCAACCTTGATGTGGCGCTGCGGGCGTCGATGCAAACGGTGTTCACCGATTTCCACAAGCGCACCGGCGCGACGATGGTCTATGTCACCCACGATCAGTCAGAGGCGATGGCCATGGCCGACCGCATCGCCGTGATGGACAAGGGCCGCATCCAGCAGTTCGACACGCCTCAAACGCTGTATGAACGCCCCAGGAACCGCTTTGTCGCCGAATTCGTCGGGCGCGGCACGGTGGTGCCCATGCGCGGGGTCGAAAAGAGCGATAGCGCCCTGCACGGCCATGTCCTGGGCACGCGGATCGCGGTGCAAAGCGGGGATGACCTGCCAAGCCATGTCTGCCTGCGCCCGGAAAACCTGACCATCAGCGAAACCGGCGACCTGCGCGCCAAAGTGGCGCGGGTGACCTATCTGGGCGGCAAATACCTTCTGGAAACCGTCGCGGACTGTGGCACGCGCCTGCTGGCTGAAACACGGGCACGGTTTGATGTCGGCATGCAGCTTGGCCTGACGATCACCACCCCATGGGCATTCTCCGAGGAATAAATGCAAAGCGTAAGAGTACTTTCCGGCATCGGGGACAAGGGCCCCGCATGCATGCAATTGAACACGGGCAATCGGCGCTGGCTGCTGGACTGCGGCTTTGGCCCCGAGGCCCACGCCCATTTTGACCCGCGCTGGCTGAAGGGCGCGGATGCGGTCTTTATCACCCACGACCATATCGACCACATCGGCGGGGCGATCTATGCGGTAGAGGCGGGGCTGCCGATCTATGCCACTGCGCAAACCGCCAAGGCGCTGCCCCCTGCCGCCAAGGTCAACCTTCTGCCCGAACGGGGGGTATCTGTGATCGACGGCGTGCAGCTGACCACGGGGCGCAACGGGCACGCCATGGGCGGTGTCTGGATGCATTTCGCCTTGGGCGAGGGGCTGTTCTATTCGGGCGATTGGTCCGAGGAATCCGACTGGTTCCCGCTGGATCTTCCGCCGCCCGCGGCAACGGCGATCCTGGATTGTTCCTACCAGCTTGACGATGTGCCCCAGACCGAAAGATTTGCAGCACTTGACGCCTTGCTGGACAGGCTTGAAGGGCAGGTGCTTTTGCCAGTGCCGCCATCGGGCAGGGCGGGCGAAATGGCCTTGCACCTGATCCGGCGCTATGGTCACGCCAGCGTCATGCTGGACCCTGAATGTCAGGCGGTGCTGGCGACGGGTCTGCGCAGCGGCACGCTTGGCGTGGATGCGGCCAAGATCGCCCCGCTGCTGGCGCGCGGCCCGCTGGACGAGGCGCGTTTTCTGGTCTGCGACACCCCCAATGCCGATGGCGGTGCCGCCTGGGGCTATGTGCGCGCCTGGCATGAAAGCGGCCGTTTGGGGCGCGACGCGCATGTGGTTTTTACCGGCCATATGACCGCCCATGCCCGCGGCATCTGCAGCGTGCCGGGGGGATATTTCCAACGCTGGAACGTACACCCGCCGCTGCGTGATCAGGTGCGTATGCTGGAACGGCTTGGCGCGAAACGCTTTGCGCCAGCCTTCTGCACACAGCCAGAAGACTATTTGATCGAGGATCTGGGCGTCGAGGTTTTCATGCATGATCCGGTGCGCCTGTGAGGGTGGCTGCGCTTCCGCCCTCGGACTTTTGCCTGATCCGCCACGGCGAGACGACCGCCAATGCGCAAAGCATTATCGCAGGGGTGACCGATGTCGCGCTGACCGCCCGTGGCCGCGATCAGGCGCGCGCGCTGGCCCGTCGTCGCTGGCCGCAGCCGGTCACGCTTTTCGCCAGCCCCGCCGCACGGGCGCGAGAAACGTGCAAGCTCGCCTTTCCGCAGCGCGGTTTTACCGTGATTTCCGCGTTGCGCGAACGCGATTGGGGGGCGTTCGAGGGGCAGCCGCTGTCGCAGCAACCCATACGCGAAGACACCCCCGAAGGCGGCGAAAGCTGGCCCGCCATGCTTGATCGTGTCGCAGGCGCGATCCACGCGGCCTGTGCCGCCACACCCGCCGGCCACCTTCCGGTGCTGGTCTGCCATTCCGGTATCATCCGCGCCGCGCGCGTGCTGTGGACACCCCATGACGCGGGCACACGCCCGCCAAACGCCATCCCGATCCTGTTTCAGCGGTCGGGCACATTTCTTGAGGAGAAAGAGCTATGACATCCGCCCCCCTGACACCTTGCGTGGTATTCGACGTCGACGGCACTCTGGCCGAGTTCGACGCGGCAAAGCTGGGTCATCTGGTGCATGGCGTCGAGAAGCAATGGGATGCCTTCCACATGGCGATGGCCGACGCCCCGCTGATTGCACCCATAGCCAAACTGATGCGCCGCCTGAAGCAAAGCGGAGAGACGATCGTCATCTGCTCGGGCCGCCCTGACGGTTGGGCGGAACACACGATCGCCTGGCTGCACAAGCACGAACTGCCCTTCGACGGCGTTTACCTGCGCGCCAAGGATCAGGACGCCGCAAGCGATCCGGAGGTCAAACGTCAAGCGCTGGCGCAAATGCAAGCGGACGGGCTGGCCCCCTGGCTGGTCATCGATGATCGCAGTTCGGTCGTTGACGCATGGCGTGCCGAGGGGCTTGCCTGTCTGCAATGCGCGCCGGGAGATTTTTAACGCGGACGGGTGCAGCATCTCGACCCTGATCGCGAATTTTGACAGCGCACCGCTCCACAGGGGCGTGCGACCAAGGCGACGGCTTGTCCCGTAAGGGGTGAGCCTCAACTGTCAGGGTGAAATGGCGGAGAGACAGGGATTCGAACCCTGGGAACCCGTGAAGGCTCAACGGTTTTCGAGACCGCCCCGTTCGACCACTCCGGCACCTCTCCGCATCGGTGTGGTGCGTCCGTTTAGGATGGATTTTACGGGGTGGCAAGGGGGGCTAGGCCAGTTTTCGCGGACACGGGGAATTTCATTGCTGACAGATGGATTTCGCATAAGCTCTTGGGGTGGATCAACTTGAAAGGAATGCCCTGATGCGCCGACTGTCCCGTTTGCCGTTAACTTTATGTTTTGGATTGGCGGTCATGGTATCGCTGATTGCACCGATGGCGCGGGCCGCCGACAGGGAAAGGGTCGATGCATTTCTGGAAGTCACAGGGTTTGATATCGCCCTTGAAAGCATCCGGCTGTCTGCTGATTCCGCGCCGCAAATGCTGGGGATTGATGCGGATGCCTTCGGCTCTGAATGGTCGCGTCTGGTGCGCGAGGTATTCGAGACGGATTTGATGCTGGACATGGGGGCCGGTATTCTGGCGCAGGCGCTCAGCGATGATGCGCTGGAACATGCGTCGGATTTCTATGCCAGCGATCTGGGCCGACGCCTGGTGGCCGCCGAAAACGCGTCGCATATGGAGGAAGACGATGCCGCGAAGGCAGAGGCGGGCGATGCGATCCTGAACGGGCTGCGCGGGATCGATTCTCCGCGTGTGGATCTGTTGGCGCGTCTGAACGGGGCAAGCGATGTCGAGGATAGCTCGATCAAGGCGCTGCAAGAGGTGCAGATCCGGTTCCTGATGGCAGCGGCGGGGGCGGGCGTGATCGAATTACAGATGGAAGAGCCCGACCTGCGCGAAGCGATGCGCGCGCAAGAGCCCGAGATGCGCGCCTCTATCAAAGAGAACGCGCTGGCGGGGGCGGCCTATACCTATCAGGCGTTTTCGGATGAAGAGGTACTGGTCTATGCCAAGGCGCTGGAAGATCCGCAGATGCAGGAGGTCTACGCGCTGATGAACGCCGTGCAGTTCGAGATCATGGCGAACCGGTTTGAAGAGGTCGCACAGCGGCTTGGCACCATGCAACCCAGTCAGGACCTGTAACCATGCGCGCCCTTGTTCTTGCTGCTGGCCTGTGGATGCTGGCGCTGCCGCTTTGGGCCGACGCGCGGTCAACCGTGCTGGTGGATGTCCTGCGTCTTGGTGAACTGGCCGAGATTTTGCAGCGCGAGGGGTTGGAGAACGCGGAAACGCTTGATCGCGATATGCTGGGCGGGCAGGGCGGCGCGGGGTGGGCGCTGCAGGTGCGTGCCATCTACAACCCCGAACGGATCGTCGAAACCCTGCGCGGGGCATTGGATGCGGGCTTGCAAGGTCAGGCCCGCGAGGATGTCATTGCCTTTTTCGCGCAAGACACGGGCGCAAGGATCATCACGCTCGAGAACGAGGCCCGCGCCGCTATCACCGACCCCGAGGTGGAAGACGCCGCCCGTGCAGGGTTCCATGACCTTGAGGGCAGTGACGACCCACGTCTGGGGCAGATCACCACATTGATTGACAGTGGCGATATGATCGATCGCAATGTTACCGCCGCGATGAATTCCAACTTTCAATTCATGCGCGGGATGGCAGATGGCAACGCGCTGCAAATGACAGAGGCCGAGATGCTGGCCGACGTGGCGCAGCAGCAAGAAGAGATCGCGCAAGACACGCGCGGCTGGCTTTATGGCTATCTGCTGCTGGCGTATTCTCCGCTGGAGGATACAGAGCTCGACCGCTATATCGCCTTTGCGCAAAGCGATGCGGGGCGCAGCCTGAACACAGCGCTGTTCGAAGGCTTTGGCGCCGCGTACGAAGACGTGTCCTATGCACTTGGTCGCGCAGTTGCGTTGAACATGGTGGCCGAGGAACTATAGCCGGCCGCACCGCCTTTGCGATAAGTCCCGCGAGGCCCGTGCTGGCCCTTGACATCAGGGGGGCGGTGCATCATACGGCAAGCCTCAACCTAAGGGTGCCCGTTTCGGGTGCCTTTGTTATTTCATGAACATCCCGAAACGGGATGCGCTGTCCGAGGTGGGCCAAGGCCCGACAAACTCCCGAACGGGGACCACAGGATGCGGAAACAGTAAAGGAAGACGCATGTTTGCGGTCATCAAGACAGGCGGCAAGCAGTACAAAGTTCAATCCGGCGATATGCTGCGGGTAGAACGTTTGGCTGCTGACGCGGGCGAAACAGTCCAATTCAACGAAGTTCTCATGCTGGGCGGCGATTCCCCCAAGCTGGGTGCTCCTTTGGTCGCAGGGGCCGGCGTTCAAGCCGAGGTCGTCGATCAGATCAAGGGCGAGAAAGTCATTCACTTCGTCAAGCGCCGCCGGAAGCACTCTTCCAAGCGTACCAAAGGCCACCGTCAAAAGCTGACACTGGTCAAAATCGGCGAGATCCTGTCGTCCGGCGCGGATAAATCCGACGTCAAAGCGGCCATCGGAACCGGTTCCGTCAGCGCTGCTGCCGTGACAGCCATGGAAGAGCGTTATGCGCTGAACAAAACCGATCAGGCCGAAATGGCCAAGCGCGTGAAGAACAATCAGGCCGAAGAGAAATCGGCCAAGCCTGCCAAGGCGAAGAAGGCTAAAGCTGCACCCGCAGCCGAAGGTGCCGACGATCTGAGCAAGATCTCCGGTGTTGGCCCCGTCATCGTTGGCAAGCTGAACGGTGAAGGCATCACAACCTTCGCACAGATCGCTGCTTGGACAGACGCTGACGTCGAAGCTATCGAAGAGAAACTGTCGTTCAAAGGTCGCGTCGGTCGTGAAGACTGGATCGCACAGGCCAAAGAACTCGCAAAAGGCTAAGGAGAGACACCAATGGCACATAAAAAAGCAGGCGGCTCATCCCGTAACGGCCGCGACTCAGCAGGTCGTCGTCTTGGCGTGAAAAAATATGGCGGCGAAGCTGTCATTCCCGGCAACATTCTGGTGCGTCAGCGCGGTACAAAGTACTGGCCCGCTGAAGGCGTTGGCATGGGCAAGGATCACACGATCTTCGCAACCGTTGACGGCAAGGTCCAGTTCCACAAGGGGCTGAAGAACCGTACGTTTATCTCGGTCCTGCCAGCGGCAGAAGCCGCAGAATAAGCCGCACCCGAGAGGTTTGAAAATTTAGGGATCGGCGGAAACGCCGGTCCCTTTTCCATTTTATCGCCCAGTGTTCACCCAGGAAGGGAGGGGCCGTTATGTCACGATCAAACCGCCCCGCGCTGAGCGATGGCACCATCCGTCTGCGCGCGCCCGAACACCGTGACATCGACGCCCGGTTCAAGCTTGGAAACACGCCCGAGATCCACCACATGTTCGGGGCAGAGCTGAACGCCGTACCGGTGATGACCAAGGCGCTGGCCGAACGTTGGTATGAAACGCAGCTGGTTGAACCGCTGGCCTGGGTCATCGAACATCGCGGCAAGATGATCGGTGCGCTGCGCCTGCACAGTCTGCGTCCGTGGGACGCCAGCGCCGATGTCGCGATCGGCATTCTCGCCCCCAAGAAACTGGGCAAGGGGTTGGGGACACGCGCGCTGCATCTGCTTGCGGCCCACGCCTTTGGCTCGCTGTCGCTGCACCGCCTCTCGGCCCGTGTGCTCGACATCAACGAACGCGCTGCGGCCTGTTTCACCAAAGTCGGCTTTGCCGCCGAAGGGCGCGCGCGGCAGTCGTCTTTTCTGGGGGGCGAATGGCACGACAACCTGTTGTTCGGGCTAATCAAACCTGATTATGTTCCGCCCGTCTATGACGCCAAGCCGCGGCAAAAGCGCAAGAAGAAGAGCCAGTCATGAGCGTCGCCCTGACATCCTTTATCGTCTTCGCTGCAAGCCAGATCGGCACACCCGGACCCGCGAATATGGCGCTGATGGCCACTGGCGCGCGCTTCGGCTTTCGCGCGGCATTGCCTTTTGTCGCGGGCGTGGCACTTGGCAAACAGCTGGTGATCTGGCCAGTGGGTTTCGGGTTGATGCAACTGGCCGACCGCGCGCCGGCGGTTTTCGTCGCGCTGAAATTCGCCTCTGCCGCCTATATCATCTGGCTGGCGTGGAAGGTTGCGAACCTGCGGTTGGGGCAGGGCGCACGAACCGAGGCCGCACCGGGCTTTCTGGCCGGGCTGATCGTCCACCCGCTGAACCCCAAGGCCTGGGCGATGATCGTGGGCAGCTTCACGGCCTTCATCGCGCCTGGAACGCCTGCGCTGGCGGCGACGGCCACGGTGGCCGCCGTGCTGCTGGGATGCCAGATCGTGCTGCACCCCTTGTGGACGCTGGCCGGTGCGGGGATCGCAAAGACGGTCGCCGGCACCGTTTGGGAGAAATATTTGATGTGGACCTTGGCCGCTTTGACGGTGGCCTCTGTCTTGTTCGTGCTGTTCGGAGGAGGGACATAACGATGGAAGATTTAACAGTGTCGCAACAGCAAGTGATTGAAACAGAACGGTTTGACCTGCGCCCTGTGCGCATGTCGGATCGTGGGATGATCGAACATTATGCCAGCGATCCACGGGTTGCGATGCGCACCGCATCCATTCCGCACCCGCTACCGCCCGGCGTGATCGAAAGCTTCATCACCCGTGCCACAAGCACCCCCCGGACAGAAGATGTCTGGGTCATGGACGGGCTGAAAACCGGCGGCTCCGAGGTGATGGGCGTGATTTCCCTCATCCGGATGGACCGCGATCAATCCGAAGTCGGCTATTGGGTTGCCCCGGCGTTCTGGAACACGCATCTGGCGTCCGAGGCCGTACAGGCGCTGGTGCAGGCCAATCCCCTGCGCAACAAAAATATGTTCGCCTCGGTGTTTCGCGACAACCCTGCCTCTGCCAAAGTGTTGACAAATGCGGGCTTCCGCTATCTTGGCAATGCGGAAACCTATTGTCTGGCGCGCGAGACCTGCGTACCAACCTGGACGTATAGCCATAAACTATGACCACACGTGCCCCGAAAGGCCCTTTTGATGAAGTTTCTTGACCTGTGCAAAGTCTATATCCGCTCTGGCGCAGGCGGGGGCGGTTGCGTGTCTTTCCGGCGCGAAAAATACATTGAATACGGTGGTCCCGATGGCGGGGACGGCGGGTCGGGCGGATCGGTCTGGGCCGAAGCCGTCGACGGGCTGAACACGCTGATCGACTTCCGCTACCAGCAGCACTTCTTTGCCAAGAACGGCCAGCCCGGCATGGGCAAGCAGCGCACCGGCAAGGATGGCGATGACATCATCCTGCGCGTCCCCGTGGGCACAGAGATCCTTGATGAGGATCAGGAAACCGTGCTGGCCGATATGACAGAGCTTGGCCAGCGCGTCGAACTGGCGCGGGGCGGCAACGGCGGCTGGGGGAACCTGCATTTTAAATCCGCGACGAACCAGGCACCGCGCCGTGCCAATCCCGGACAGGAAGGCGTGGACCGCACGCTGTGGCTGCGTCTCAAGCTGATCGCGGATGTGGGTCTGCTCGGCCTGCCGAACGCGGGCAAATCGACTTTCCTCGCCGCGACATCGAACGCGCGGCCGAAGATTGCCGATTACCCGTTTACCACACTGCACCCCAATCTGGGCGTTGTGGGGGTGGATAATACCGAATTCGTCGTCGCCGATATCCCCGGCCTGATCGAAGGCGCGTCCGAAGGGCGCGGTCTGGGCGATCTGTTTCTGGGCCATGTCGAACGCTGCGCGGTGCTGCTCCACCTGATTGATGGCACGTCAAACACCATTGCCGAAGATTACCAGACCATCATCAACGAACTCGAAGCCTATGGCGGCGAGCTGGCGGATAAACCGCGGATCACCGTGCTGAATAAAATTGATGCACTGGATGAAGATGATCGCGTAACCGCCCGCGAGGAATTGGAAAAAGCCTGCGGCGCAGAGGTCATGATGATGTCTGGCGTCGCCCGCGAAGGGGTCACCGAGGTGCTGCGGGCTTTGCGTGGCCAGATTGACGACGATCGGCTGCGTTTCCGGTCCGAAGATGAAGAAGAGGCACCTTGGCAACCCTAAGCGACGGCACCCGTATCGTTGTAAAAATCGGCTCGGCGCTGCTCGTCGATCGGGCCACCGGCCAGCTTCGCCGCGATTGGCTGCAAAGTCTCGCGCAGGATGTGGCGTGGCTCAAGGGGCAGGGCAAGGATGTGGTGCTGGTGTCTTCGGGCTCCATCGCATTGGGGCGTGGTGTGCTTGGGCTGCCGGCAACCACGCTTGCGCTGGAACAATCCCAAGCCGCGGCGGCGGTGGGGCAAATCCGTCTCGCCCGCGCCTATGAAGAGGCGCTGGAACCCTACGGGATCACCGCCGCGCAGGTGCTTGTCACCCTGGAAGACAGCGCGGATCGTCGGCGGTATCTCAACAGCCGCGCCACGATGGAGCAGCTGTTGTCCATGGGGGCGGTACCCATCGTCAACGAGAATGACACCGTCGCCACGGACGAGATTCGCTTTGGCGACAATGACCGGCTCGCGGCGCAGATCGCCGTGACCGTGGCAGCCGACCGGTTGATCCTGCTGTCGGATGTGGATGGTTTCTATTCCGCCAATCCCAATGACGACCCCGATGCCATCCGCTATGAGGTGATCGACACGATTACCCCAGAAATCGAGGCGCAGGCGGGCGATGCGGGCTCTGGCCTGTCCAAGGGCGGCATGAAGACAAAGCTGATGGCCGCGAAAACCGCGACTGCTGCGGGCTGCGCTATGGCCATCTCCGAAGGATCACCGTTGCGGCCTTTGCTGACCCTCGAAAACGGGGCCAACGCCACTTGGTTCACCGCGCAATCCGACCCCCAAACCGCGCGCAAACAATGGATTACGGCACTCAAACCGCGCGGCAGCGTCACATTGGATGCCGGTGCAGTGGCTGCCATGTCCAAGGGCAAGTCGCTTTTGCCCGCCGGTGTCACCGCTGTTTCCGGCCCTTTCGGGCGCGGCGACTCCGTCGCGCTGCTGGCCCCAGATGGGCGCCCCATCGGGCACGGGCTGACACGCTATACCTCGGCAGAGGCAGAGCTGATCAAAGGTCGTCAATCCTCGGAGATCGAGGCCATTCTGGGCGCGCCGGGACGTGCTGCTTTGATCCATCGGGACGATCTTGCGCTTTCCTGACGTCCAAATGGTTTAAAATCCTCGCCGAAGGCTTTAGGTAGAGGGCAACCCGAAATGACAAAAAAGCAGTAATTAGGTTATGACCTTGGATATGACACAGACAGACGACATTCCCGCGTTGATGGCGGATATTGGCGCGCGCGCCAAAGCCGCCGCCGCGACATTGGGCTTTGCCAGTGCCGACCAAAAGCAGACCGCGCTTGAAAAAGCCGCCGACGCGCTGATGGCCAGCAGCGCCGATATTCTGGACGCGAACGCCAAAGATCTGGAGTTTGGCCGCGACAAGGGGCTCTCTGACGCAATGATGGACCGGCTCTTGCTGGATGATGCGCGCATCAGTGCCATCGCCGACAGCCTGCGCAGCATCGCCGCACAGGATGATCCCGTGGGGCAGGTGCTGACCGAATGGGATCAGCCGACGGGCCTGAACATCCAGCGCGTGCGCACGCCTTTGGGTGTCATCGGCGTGATCTATGAATCGCGCCCGAATGTGACCGCGGATGCCGGTGCGCTTTGCCTCAAGGCGGGTAATGCCGTGATCCTGCGGGGCGGCTCCGAAAGCTTCCATTCCTCGCGCGCGATCCATGCGGCCTTGCAACAGGGGCTCGAGGCCGCTGATCTGCCCGCGGATTCAATCCAGCTGGTGCCCACGCGCGACCGCGCCGCGGTGAGCGAGATGCTGACCATGACCGACACGATTGATGTGATCGTCCCGCGCGGCGGCAAGGGGCTGGTCGGGCTGGTTCAGCGCGAAGCGCGGGTGCCGGTCTTTGCCCACCTCGAAGGCATCGTGCACATCTATATCGATGAAAACGCCGACCCCGAGAAGGTTTTGAAGGTTGTTCTGAACGCCAAGACCCGCCGCACCGGCATCTGCGGCTCGGCTGAATGTCTGCTGATCCATGAAAAAGTGGCGCGGACGATTGGCAAGGGCGTGATCAAGGCGCTGCTGGACGCTGGCGTCGAAGTGCGCGCCGATGGCGCGCTGACCGAGATCGAAGGCACCGTGCCGGCCACGGCGGATGATTGGGGTCATGAATACCTTGATATGATCATCGCGGCAAAAACCGTGGGCAGCATCGACGACGCGATCACCCATATCCGCACCTACGGCTCGAACCACACCGATTGCATCATCACCGAAGACGATGCGGCGGCGACCAAATTCATGACGCGGCTGGATTCTGCGATCCTGATGCACAATGCTTCCACCCAATTCGCCGATGGTGGAGAGTTTGGGATGGGTGCCGAAATCGGGATCGCCACCGGCAAAATGCACGCGCGCGGGCCCGTCGGTGCCGAGCAGCTGACCAGCTTCAAGTATCTGGTGCGCGGCGATGGGGCTGTGCGCAGCTAAGCCGTGATCCCGAGGGTGATGGTCGTTTCTGTCACGATGGATGTTAACTGTTGCCCGCTGTCTTTCACGATGGCGGGCAACAGTCCGAACTGCACCTGCGATGCTGTTAGACGCTCTGCCCGAGACTGCCCCGCCAGCACGCCCCAAAGCGCAGCGTTGATGCTTAGCCGGTCGGCCGTGCCGGTGATGTCCCATCCCGCATCGCGGTGGTCTATGTTGATCTGCCCACCGTAGGGCATCCCCGTTTCCAGACACAGCAGGCTCAGGAACACCATCCGCAGCGCGTTGCGCGGCGCGGCAACGCCGTCGGGCCAGGATACCTGCCATTTGGACTGCGCATAAAGATCACGCAGGATACCGCTGGTCTCTTGGGCAGGGACAGGCTGCGCGTCGCCCGAGCCGAAAGCCACGCGAAAGAACCGCAGCCGCGCACTGGCGTTGCGCACGCTTTCATCGATCAGCGCGACTTCGGGGCTCATATTCATGCCCGACATCAAAAGCAGCTCAAGCCCATTGTTGATCGCGCCCACCGGCGATATCAAGTCATGACAGATGCGGCTGCCGATCAAGGCGGCAAGATCAGTGTCGGTTTCTACCATGGGAGACCCCCCAATTAGCTGGCCCTAAATAGCTGGTCCTAAATAGCTGCCCCCCACACCGCGCCGCAGAAAGGACGCACGTTTGGAAGACCTGAATGCGATACTGACACCCGGAATGCTTGTACGCCACCCCGCACATCCCGATTGGGGCGTGGGGCAGGTGCAAAGCAATATCAGCGGCAAGGTCACGGTAAACTTCCGCAGCGAGGGCAAGATCGTGGTCGATAGTCATCGGGTGATGCTCACCCCCGTCTTTGATGAAGGCTCTTCGTTAGCAAATCGTTAATTTTTCGCCGAAAACCACCGCGACGTGGGGCAAGCATTGCGCAACGGGCGGCAACTGCCTATTTATCCGCGTGATTGCGACCGGAGACGAAACCAGCCCATGATCATTGCAAAAGCGGCAGAGTTCGAAGTCCGTCTGGCGCGCACCCAAGCGGATCTTCATGCGGCGCAGCGGCTGCGGTATGACGTTTTTGTCACCGAGCTGGGGGCGGGCGGGCCTTTGGTGGATCACGAAAACCGGCGAGAGGTCGATCAATACGACGATTTCGTGGACCATCTGCTGCTTATTGATCGCAAAACCCAGCAAACCGTTGGCGTGTACCGGCTGATCCGCCGCGATATGGCGGATCGGGCAGGCGGGTTCTATTCGGAAAACGAATATGATCTGACCGCGCTCAAATCCTCTGGCCGCGAGATACTCGAGCTGGGGCGGTCCTGTTTGCATCCGTCCTATCGCGGGGGCATCGCGATGCACCAGCTTTGGGCAGGGCTTGCCTCTTACGTGGCGGAACACGGGATAGAGATACTTTTTGGCGTCGCGAGCTTTCATGGCACCCAAGCCGAGACATTGGCGCAGCCCTTGTCGCTGCTGCATCACACCTACCTCGCGCCACCCGATCTGCGCGTCACCGCCTTGCCAAAGGCACGCCAGGAGATGAACCTGATCCCCGCCGACATCCTGAACCGGCGTCAGGCGATGGTGCAGATGCCCAGCCTGATCAAAGCCTATCTGCGGCTTGGCGGATGTGTGGGCGAGGGGGCCTTTATCGATCATGACTTCAACACCACGGATGTGCTTTTGATGCTCGACACCGCCCGGCTTAGCGAGCGGCAGGCCAAGATCTATAGCGGACAGCAAGGATGAGCGCGGCCTGGGACAGCGCCGACCACCCGACACTAGTATCCGTCGGGCCCCTTGGCTGGGTGCTGATGCTGCTGCGAGGGGTGGTGCTGGCGACGGTGGTTCTTGTGGGGCTGGTGATCCTGCTCGCGATCCGCTTGATAGAGCGTCCGCTATATGGGCAGGGCCGGCCCGTGACCCCGCATATCACCCAGATCGTCTGCAAAATCGCATTCTGGATCATGGGGTTACGCCGCGCGGTTGTCGGCACCCCGATGCGCCACAGGGGCGCTGTCGTCGCCAATCACACCAGTTGGCTTGATATCTTCAGCTTGAACGCGGCGCAGCGGATATACTTTGTGTCCAAATCCGAAGTCGCCAGCTGGCCCGGCATTGGCTGGCTCGCCAAGGCGACGGGCACGTTGTTCATCGAACGCAACCCGAAACACGCGCGCAAACAGACCGAGGTGTTCCAGCAGCGCTTGCTCGACAACCACCGGCTGTTGTTCTTCCCCGAAGGCACCAGCACCGATGGCCTGCAGGTCTTGCCGTTCAAGACCACGCTCTTCCAGTCCTTCTTCGCGCCCGAACTGCGCGACGTGATCTGGGTGCAGCCTGTGACCGTGCTCTATACCGCGCCCGATGGGACCGATCCGCGGTTTTATGGTTGGTGGGGCGACATGAGCTTTGGCGGCCATCTGCTGCGCACCTTGGCGTCCCTGCGGCAGGGGCAGGTGACGACGATCTATCACACGCCGCTGGCCGTCGCCGATTTCGAGAACCGCAAAGCCCTGGCCCAAGCCTGTGAAGCACAGGTGCGCGCGGCCCATCCCTCGGGCGGGATTGCAGCGCCAAACCCCGCTGAATTGCGCTGATATAAGGCCCCAATGGCTAAAACATGCGCCTTGGACCTTGCGAAGCGTGAAAATCCGGACTATACGCGCGTCACTTAAACCCGCAGTCGGGGTTGGGCCTTTGAGGGAGAAATCCTTGAACGTCCGCCGGTTGGTCCCATTCCGGGATCGAGACCCCCGACGAGGCAAAACCGGAAAGGTATAAAGACATGGCTCTTCCTGAGTTCTCCATGCGCCAACTGCTTGAAGCAGGCGTACACTTTGGTCACCAAACACAGCGCTGGAACCCCCGCATGGGTCCGTTCATCTACGGCGCGCGTAACGGCATCCACATCATGGACCTGACACAGACTGTTCCAATGCTGGACCAGGCGCTGCAAGTCATCCGTGACACCGTCGCCAAAGGCGGCAGCATTCTTTTCGTTGGCACCAAGCGTCAGGCGGCACAGCCGATCGCAGAAGCCGCAGAGAAATGCGCACAGTACTACATGAACCACCGTTGGTTGGGCGGCACGCTGACAAACTGGCAGACCGTTTCCAAATCCATCCAGCGCCTGAAGTCCATCGACGAACAGTCCGAGCGTGGCTTCTCCGGTCTGACCAAGAAAGAGCGTCTTGGCATGGAACGTGACCAAGCGAAGCTGGAAGCATCGCTGGGTGGTATCCGTGAAATGGGCGGTCGCCCTGACCTGATCTTCGTCATCGACGTGAAAAAAGAAGCACTGGCCGTGGCCGAAGCGAACAAACTGGGCATTCCGGTTATCGCTGTTGTCGACACCAACTGCTCCCCCGACGGGATCGACTACATCATCCCGGGCAACGATGACGCCGCCCGCGCGATCCACATGTATTGCGATCTGGCCGCACGTGCAGCACTTGACGGTATGTCCGCGCAGCTGGGTGCCGCAGGTGTTGATATCGGTGCGATGGAAGAAGCGCCCGAAGAAGAAGCCCTGATCGACGGTGGTGTCGAAGTTGGCAACGCTTCGGAAGAAACCGTTTCGAACGACGCAATGGCAAAAGACGCACCTCTGGATATCGAATCCAAGAAGGAAACGCTGGCCGACGCCAAGTCGTAAGCGACGCGAAAGAGACGGGCAGGGGGCATGTTTCCCTCTGCCTGTCACAAAACCATTACATGATTGAGACAGTGGTGCAGGACGCTCTGCCCCTCAATTTATCCCAATTCAAGGAGAACCAAAGCGATGGCAATTACAGCATCCATGGTCAAAGAACTGCGCGACACAACCGGTGCCGGCATGATGGACGCGAAAAAAGCGTTGACTGAAACAGATGGCGACATGGAAGCAGCCGTTGACTGGCTGCGCACCAAGGGCCTAGCGAAAGCAGCCAAGAAATCCGGCCGTACCGCAGCCGAGGGCCTTGTTGCCGTTAAAGTCGAAGGCGGCCACGGTGTTGCTGTCGAAGTGAACTCCGAAACCGACTTCGTTGGCAAAAACGCTGACTTCCAGAAAATGGTTTCCGGCATCGCAGATGTTGCAACCGGTGTGTCCGACGTTGACGCGCTGAACGCGGCTGACATGGGCGGCAAGCCCGTTTCCACCGTCATCACCGATGCCATTGCGAAAATCGGCGAGAACATGTCGGTGCGCCGCATGCAGTCCATCGATGGGGACCAGGTCGTGTCCTATGTGCACAACGCTGTAGCACCCGGCATGGGCAAAATCGGTGTTCTGGTCGCAATGACCGGCGGCAACGAAGAGCTAGGCAAACAGATCGCGATGCACATCGCCGCTGTGAACCCTGCGTCCTTGTCCGAAGCGGATCTGGACCCGGCTGTTGTTGAAAAAGAAAAGCAAGTTCAAATGGACATTGCACGCGAGTCCGGCAAGCCGGAAGCTGTGATCGAGAAAATGATCACCGGCCGCATGCAGAAATACATGTCCGAAGTGACACTGCTGAACCAAGCATTCGTTGTGAACCCTGACCTGACAGTCGGCAAAGCCGCGGAAGAAGCCGGCGCGACCATCACCGGTTTCGTCCGTCTTGAAGTTGGCGAAGGCATCGAAGTCGTCAAAGAAGACTTCGCAGCAGAAGTTGCAAAAGCCGCCAAAGGCTAAGCTGTCACACAGCAGACGAGAAAAAGGGCGAGGGCGCATCGGCACCTTCGCTCTTTTTTATTATAAATCAGCTACTAAGCGATGAAACCTAATCCTTTAGGTGAGCTTTCAGCGCATCTAGGGCGATCAGATAACCCTGCGCACCAAACCCGCAGATCTGACCCAGAGCCACAGGCGCGATGTAAGACCGGTGCCGGAATTCCTCGCGCGCGTGGATGTTGCTCAGGTGTACCTCGACAACCGGCAGCTCGACCGAAGCGATCGCATCCATCAGCGCAATCGACGTATGGGTATAGGCACCGGCATTCAGCACGATCCCGGCATGTTTGCCTTTGGCCGCGTGGATTAGATCGATCAGCGCGCCTTCGTGGTTGGACTGCTCAAACGCCACATCAAACCCGAGCGACTTCGCTTTTTCGCGGCACAGCGCCTCGACATCGGCCAAAGTCGTCTTGCCATAGACCTCGGGCTGGCGCGTGCCCAGCAGGTTCAGGTTCGGACCGTTCAGGATCAGAATGGATGTCATAGCGATGGCCTTGTTGTTACGATGTGGTGGCGCAGACGTAGCACAGGCGCCGCGGCGTCGTTAGTCTTTCTTTTCAGGGTATTCGACCGGACCACCGTGCTTTTCCCACGTCGAAAAACCTTCGCGCAGATGCGCCGCGTCAAAGCCCATGTCTTGCAGCGTCGCCGTGGTGATCGCCGATCGCCAGCCAGAGGCACAGTGAAAGACAAAGGTCTTGTCCTGACCGAAGATCTCTTTGAAGTACGGGCTGTCAGGGTCGACCCAGAATTCGATCATGCCGCGCGGTGCGTGAAAGCTGCCGGGGATATAGCCGCTGCGCTGGCGTTCACGGATATCGCGCAGGTCAACGACAACAACATCCGGATCCTTCAGCATGGCCATCAGATCAGGCGTTTCGATCTCGCGGATACGCGCACGGGCAGCGGCAACCATATCCGCCGAAGACATCTTGAGCGTCATATTCTTCCTTTCGTTCAGCAGCCGCCAAAGCGCCGATCGCTTACAGTTGCATCGGCTTGGCGCATGTGGATTATGGCACGCAGAACAACGGGGTAAAGCAAGAAGCCACGCGGATGGGAGAATGGATAAACTGGATGAAGAAGCGTCTTTTTACATGAATTTTCAAAGCTTTATGGCGCACTTTAACAGTAAAACATCACCCAAGGCATACCAATTATTTACATAATACTGATTATGGGAATCAGATTAAGCGCATGCGCACCCCTCACAAACACAGGATTAGCTAATGAAACTCTGCCGTATCGAAACCCCTGACGGGATAAAACCTGCGATGATTGACGCAGATGGTGCCGCTCGCGATCTGACGCAGCATCTGACGGATATCGAGCTTGCCACAATGGCACCCGCAGCGCTGGACCAGCTGCGCGATGTGGACGTTACGGCCTTGCCTGTCATCACGGGCCGGTTTGCGCCTGTGATCAATGACATACGTCGTATTCTGTGTATCGGGCTGAATTACTCCGACCACGCGGCAGAAGCTGGCATGGACGTGCCCGATCACCCGATCCTGTTTAGCAAACTCTGCGCGGCCACCGGTGCCAACGACCCGATCATCATCCCCAAGGAATCCGAGAAAACCGATTGGGAAGTTGAACTTGCGGTCGTGATCGGTACTAAGGCACAGCATGTGTCCGAGGCCGACGCGTTGTCCCATGTGGCGGGTTATGCGACTTTCAACGACGTGTCAGAGCGCGCTTTTCAGATCGAATTCGGCGGTCAGTGGGTCAAGGGCAAGTCCTGCGACAGCTTCGCGCCCATCGGCCCGTATCTGGTGACCGCAGACGAGGTGCCGGACCCGCAGAACCTTGATCTATGGCTTGATGTGAACGGCACCCGTCGCCAGACGGGCAATACCCGCACGATGGTCTTCTCGGTGGCCGAGATTATCTCTTTTCTCAGCCGTTTCATGACCTTGCTGCCCGGAGACGTGATCGCCACCGGCACACCGCCCGGCGTTGGCATGGGCTTTAGGCCGCCGGTGTACCTGCAACCGGGCGACGTCGTTGAACTGGGCATCGAAGGCTTGGGGGATCAACGCCAAGAAGTTATTAAATTCAACGGGTAAGCGCCCTACCCTAATGCATAACCTGCACCGCGCACCGTGCGGATCGGGTCATCGCCACCGTGAGATGTCAGCGCCTTGCGCAGCCGCGCGATGTGCACATCCACGGTGCGCGTGTCGACATAAATATCGCGGCCCCAGACGTGATCCAGCAGCTGATCGCGGCTAAACACACGGCCCGGACGCTCTAACAGGGTGACCAGCAGCCGGTATTCTGTCGGGCCCAGTTTCAGCTCGTTCGCGGCGCGGTTCACGCGGTGGCGTTCCGTGTCCAGCGTGATATCGGCATAGCTGAGCGCCGCGCCCGACGATGCCGGGCGCACACGGCGCAATTGGGTGCGCACACGGGCCATGAGCTCGCGCATGGAATAGGGTTTGACGACGTAATCATCTGCCCCCGTCTCTAGCCCGCGCACGGTGTCCACCTCTTCTGACCGTGCCGAGAGCATGATCACGGGGATATTGCGCGTATCCTCGCGGGTCTTGAGCTGCCGGCACACCTCGATCCCGCTCAGCAGCGGCATCATCCAATCCAGAATAATCAGGTCCGGCAGCGCCTCTGCCACCAGCAGGATCGCTTCTTCACCATTCTCGGCCCGCCTTACGTCAAACCCTTCGGATTCGAGGTTATAAGCCAGAATTTCGCGCTGTGCGGGTTCGTCTTCCACCAACAGGATCTGGGGCTGCGCCGCCGACATGGTTCTACCCCTTCAGCTTGGTGGAGGTGTTATCCGCCTTTGGGCGGTCCTCGTCCGGATGGGTGCCGGTCACCAGATAGACGACCTGTTCCGCGATCGATGTGACCAGATCGCCCATGCGTTCCACGTTTTTCGCGATGAAATGCAGGTGCATACACGATGTGATGTTGCGCGGGTCTTCCATCATGAAGGTGAGGAATTCACGGAACAGCGCGTTGTACATCTGATCGACGTCTTCATCGCGTGCGATCACGTCCATCGCCAGTTCTGCGTCGCGCTGCACATAGGAATCCAGCGCGTCCTTGAGCATGGATTCAACCGTTTTACACATGCGGCGGATGGCACCGGCGCTATCGGCAACTGCAGGAAGCTGCGCGAGCACTGTATTACGCTTGGCCATGTTTTTCGCATAGTCGCCAATACGTTCCAGGCTGGCGCTGATCTTGATCACGCTCAGGATCAGACGCAGATCCACGGCTGTGGGTGCGCGCAGGGCGATGATGCGAGCGGCGCGTTCGTTGATCAGCTCTTCGAGCGCGTCAATCGCCTTGTCCCCGCCGCGGACCTGATCGGCCAGCTCTTCGTCGCGGGTTTCAAGCGATTGTGCGGCAAGGCGAATGGCATCTTCGACCATGCCACCCATTTTCATGATCTGTGCCTGAACGCTTTCGAGGTCACGGTCAAAGGCAGAGACAATGTGTTGATCTTGCATGATACTTATCCAATCCGGCCAGTGATGTAGCTTTCCGTCCGAGGGTCTTCGGGCGACGTGAAAATCTTGTCGGTCTCGCCGAACTCCACCAGATTGCCAAGGTGGAAGAACGCTGTTTTCTGGCTCACCCGTGCGGCCTGCTGCATGGAGTGTGTGACGATCACTACCGAATAGTCCTGACGCAGCTCGTCGATCAGCTCTTCGACCTGCGCGGTGGCGATCGGGTCAAGCGCGGAACAGGGTTCGTCCATTAGCAGAACTTCGGGTTCGGTCGCAACGGCACGGGCGATGCACAGACGCTGCTGCTGCCCGCCAGAGAGGCCAGTGCCGGGCGCGTGCAGACGGTCCTTGACCTCGTTCCAGATGGCACCGCGTTTCAGGGCCCGTTCAACGATATCGTCAAGCTCGGACTTGTTGCGGGCCAGACCGTGGATGCGGGGGCCATAGGCGACATTGTCGTAGATCGATTTGGGGAACGGGTTGGGCTTCTGGAACACCATGCCGACCTTGGCGCGCAGCTGCACCGGATCGACCGCGCTGTCATAGATGTCTTCGCCGTCGATCAGGATATCGCCCTTGACGGTGCAGATATCAATCGTGTCGTTCATCCGGTTGATACACCGCAGGAAAGTCGATTTCCCGCAGCCCGATGGTCCGATAAAGGCGGTGACGGTTTTGTCTTGGATATCGACAGAGACATCCTTGATCGCGTGGGTGTCCCCGTAGAAAACCTGCACGTTGCGGGCGGCGATTTTTGTTTGGTTCGTTGTCACGTCCGTCTCCGAAATTACGTTGTCTTTCATAGCCTTGCCTTTCATTCTTACCAGCGCCGCTCGAACCGGCGCCGCAGCATTACGGCGATGGCATTCATGGTGATCAAAAAGACCAGCAAGATGATGATACCGCCCCAGGCGCGTTCATAGAACGCGGGATCGGCGCGTTTGGCCCATTCGTAGATCTGCGCCGGCATGGCGGAGTTCGGGTCCATCAGCCCCGATGCGATGCCATCGGGCGGGTTCGAGGCGATGAAGCCCACCATCCCGATCAGCAGCAGCGGGGCCGTTTCACCAAGCGCCTGCGCCAGACCGATGATTGTGCCAGTGAGGATACCCGGGGCAGCCAAGGGCAGCACGTGGTGGAACACCGATTGCATCTTCGACGCCCCTACCCCCAGTGCCGCGTCACGGATGCTGGGCGGGACAGATTTCAGCGAGGCGCGGGTCGAGATGATGATCGTCGGCAGCGTCATCAGCGTCAGCACCAGCCCGCCCACCAGCGGGGCCGAGTTTGGCAGGTGCATATAATTAATGAAAACCGCCAGACCCAGAATACCAAAGACAATCGACGGCACCGCCGCGAGGTTAGAGATATTCACCTCGATGATATCGGTCAGCAGGTTCTTGGGGGCGAATTCTTCAAGGTAGATCGACGCGGCGACCCCGATGGGCAGCGCCAGCGCCAGCACCACCAGCATCATAAAGAGCGAGCCAAGCATCGAGACGCCCATGCCCGCCGCCTCGGGTCGTGCGTCAGACGCATCGGCACCGGTGATGAAATCGATGTTAAAGCGTTTTTCCAGCGCCCCATCTGCGACAAGGGCGTCCACCAGATCAAGCTGCTCTGCGCTGATGCTCTTGTCGTTGGCGATGCTGTCGCGCGTGACGCGGCCTTTCATATAGCCATCAACGCGGCTGTTGGTCAGGAATTTGAATTCAACCGCGGTGCCAATGAGCTCGGGGTTATCCAGCACAAAGTCACGCAGCTGTGCCGCCGCATCCTTAGACAGGATGCCCGCCATATCCTTGGGCTTTAGGTCCGTGGTAATCCCGGTCTCGGCCACCTTGGCCTCAAGTGCGGCGGCCATCAGCGGCGCGTAGCCGAAGGTCGATACCTTCTTGATCTCGTCCAGATTCCGGTTGCCGTTCTTGTCCAGCTTTTCCTCAAGCAGTTGCACGTTCAGCGTCAGGAACGTCTGCTGAAAGGCCCCTACGCCGCGTCCGATAATCGTGGTCAGCAAGATCGCCAGCATCAGCAGGCCCACGGCGATGGCCGCGATACCGTAGGATTTGAAACGGGCCTCTGCGCGGTTGCGTTTGACGGTGCGCGCGTCGGGCTTCAGCAGCGAATGGCGCGGCGTTGCGGTATTGGGCATGTCGGTCATTCGTACTGCTCCCGGTATTTGCGCACGATATAAAGCGCCAGAACGTTCAGCCCCAGGGTCAGCACGAACAGCGTCAGACCAAGGGCAAAGGCGACCAGCGTTTCAGGGCTGGCAAAGTCGGTATCCCCGGTCAGCTGGCTGACGATACGGGTGGTGATGGTGGTCATCGCTTCCAGCGGGTTGCCCGAGATGCGGGCGATAGCCCCTGCCCCCAGAACAACGATCATCGTCTCGCCGATGGCCCGGCTCGCGGCGAGAAGCACAGCCCCCACAATCCCCGGCAAAGCGGCAGGCAGCACGACTTGGCGGATGGTTTCGGAATGGGTCGCGCCCAGGCCAAATGACCCGTCGCGCATCGATTGCGGCACAGCGTTGATGATATCGTCGCTCAGCGAAGAAACGAAGGGGATCAGCATGATGCCCATGACCAGCCCCGCCGTCAGGACCGATGTCGCCCCGCTCATCCAGTCGACGCCCAGCAGACCATTCTCGCCGCGGCCAAAGATGTTCACAAGGAACGGCCCCACTGTCAGCAAGGCAAACAGACCGTAAACAATGGTCGGGATACCGGCGAGGATCTCCAGCAAAGGCTTGGCGAAAGAGCGTACTTTGTTGTTGGCGTATTCCGACAGGTAGATGGCGGCAAAGAGGCCGATGGGCACGGCCACCAGCAGCGCGATGATCGAGATATAGAGCGTCCCCCAAAGCAGCGGCAGGATCGACAGATCACTGTCCCCGCGGAAGTTCGGGGCCCATGTGGTGCCCAAAAAGAAATCCTGCCACGGATGCAGGCGGAAGAAATTCAGCGTCTCGAACAGCATCGACAGGACGATCCCCACGGTGGTCAGGATCGCCAGCGACGCGGCGAGCACCAGCAACCCGAGCAAAAAGCGTTCCACCGTATTGCGCGCGCGAAAATCGGCCCGTGCGGTGCGCATCGCGATGAACAGACCGGCCAGCGCCAAAACAGAGATCACCGCGATCATCAGCCAGCGGCCGGTGTATTCCATTGATCGGTAGCGCTGCGCGGCGGCCAGCACCTCTGGCGTCACGTCAGACCCAAGCGCCACGCCCGTGCCCGCCAGCAGCGCGCGCACGTCGGTGCCGGTCACGTCCAGATCACGGGCGCTTTGCGCGTCCAGCGCGCCCGATTGCACGGCCGCGTCCAGCCCGTTGGCCACGCGGCGCACGTCGCTCATCACCAGATTGACCGAAGAGCCTTCGTTCACAGCGCTTTGCGGGATCATGTCGATAACCGCGTTCTGGATCAGCATCGGCTGGACCAGCATCCAGATCGCCAGCACAAACAGCGCCGGGATGGCGGTGAGCATGGCGGCATTATAGCCGTAGTAATTCGGAAGGGAGTGCAGCTTGCGCGCATCGCCCGAGACGGACGACATGGCCCGGCTGCGCACCAGACCATAGGCAAGGACTGTTAATATCAAAACAACGGCAACTAAGAGCGTGGTAGATCCCACATTTAAAATATCGCGCATGGTGGCCCCCGGTCGCAGCCTGTTTCAGGCTGTCATTGTTTGGAAAGTATCAGTCGGCAGCAAAAATCCGGAGGCACCTCGCAGCGCCTCCGGATCGTCAGACAGGGTTTAGGAACCGCTGCCCATTACAGTTTCTTCAGCAACAACCGACTGTGTTTTCGCCAGTTCCGGGTCGGAGACCAGACCGTATTCAGCCAAAGGACCGTCGGGGCCAGCAATCTCGTCTGCCACGAAGAACTCGGCATATTCTTTCAGGCCGGGGATCACGCCGATGTGCGCTTTCTTGACGTAGAAGAACAGCGGGCGGGATACGGGGTAGTCGCCGCTCGAGATGGTTTCAACGGTGGGCTCAACGCCGCTCATGTTGGCGACGGTCAGCTTGTCGGTGTTGTTCTCGTAGAAGGCCAGACCGAAGACGCCGATGCCGTCTTTGTTGCTTTCGATGCGCGCCAGCGTTTCGGTGTAGTCACCGTCGATGTCCACGGACACACCATCGGTGCGCAGCGCGATACATGCTTTTTCAGCGGCTTTCTTGTCGTCGCCATTGGCGGCCTTGAACGCTTCGAAGTCGCCGGTGGCTTCACAGCCTGCCAGGATCACTTTTTCTTCGAAAACTTCGCGTGTGCCGTGCTTGGTGCCGGGGATGTAGGCCTGGATCGGCTGCTCGGGGAAGCTGGCGTTCACATCGGACCACATTTTGTTGGGGTTCGCCACGATCTCGCCGTCGACAACGACTTCGGCGGACAGGGCTTTGTACCAGTCTTCGGGGGTGAATTCGAATGTGTTGCCATTGATGTCAGAGGCAAACACGATGCCGTCATAGCCGATCTGGACTTCGATGATGTCGGTCACACCGTTCGCGGCGCAGGCTTCGACTTCGGAGCTTTTGATCTGGCGCGAGGCGTTCGCCACGTCGATTGTGTTCTCGCCAACACCTTCACAAAAACGCTTCAGACCCGCCGAGGACCCACCGGATTCAACAACAGGTGTCGGGAAATCGAAGTTTTCGCCAAAGGCTTCGGCAACGATGGACGCATAGGGCAAAACAGTGGAGGAACCGGCAACCTGTACCTGATCACGCGCGGCAGCGGCGGTTGCGGATACGGCGGCAATGGCCAGCGCGGAAGTGGTGAGTTTAACGAGCGACATGATGTCTCCTGTCAGCTTAGATTTGTCTGACCACCCCCATGGTGATCTTGCCGCACCAATAGGCGGGCGACACTGAGCTTTTGTGACAGTCATGTTACAGTTTTATGACACGGACGGAAATTGTAATTTCTTTTTGACCAAAATGCGCCCGATCACGCCACATCCATAGGCAAGATCACCGTGAATCGCGCCCCATCTCCCAGATCAGAGGTGATTTTCAGCCGTCCGCGGTGCCGGTTCAGGATATGTTTTACAATCGCCAGCCCCAGCCCCGTCCCGCCAAGGGCGCGGCTGCGGTGGCTGTCTGCGCGGTAGAAGCGTTCGGTCAGGCGTGGCAGGTGCACAGGGTCGATCCCCGGCCCGTGGTCGCGAATGGTGACCCGCACCGCAGGCCCGCGCAAGGAAGGGTCACGCAAGGTCGTCTCGACCGAAATTTCAACTTCTTTACCCACGCCCCCATATTTGATGCCGTTTTCAATAAGGTTCGTGAACACCTGCAACAGCTGGTCCGTATCCCCCATCAGGGGCAGCGGATCGTCCCCCATGGTCGCGACCAGCGTCACATTCGCCTCTACGGCCAAGGGGTTGAGGTTGCGCATGGTCGATTGGAGCACATAGCGCAGATCGACCTTATCCGTCGGGCGCACCCGTTCGTCCGATTCGACGCGGGACAGCGACAGCAGATCGCCCACCAGCCGGTTCATGCGTTCGGCCTCTCCGGTCATGATCCCCAGAAACCGGTCCCGTGCGGGGGCGTCGTCACGCGCAGGGCCGCGCAAGGTTTCAATGAACCCCATCATCGCCGTCAGCGGGGTGCGCAATTCGTGGCTGACGTTGGCAACGAAATCGCGGCGCATCTGGCTGGCGTTGGTGACCTGTGTGATGTCTTGAAAGCTCAGCAAGACGTAGTCCATGCCGGTCACCTTTCGGACGTGCACCCGAAAGGTCGTGTCATTGCCATTGTCGCTGGCCAGATATTGCGCCTCGCGCGGGGTATCATCCTGTTGGCATTGCTCTACCGCATCGACCACCGCAGGCTGGCGCAACACGTTGATGTAATGGCGGTCCAGCGCGCCACGGCCCAGCAGGGCTTGGGCCGGCGCATTCATCGCGACGATACGGTCAGCCCGATCAACGGCAAGCGTAGGCAAAGGCAGCGCTGCCATCAGATCCGGCAGATGCGGGCGCAGCACCATGCTCAGACGGGTTTAAGCTGGCTGGCAAAGCGCCGCGCGTTGTCTTGGTAGTGTTTCGCGCTGGCCGTCAGCCCCGCAATCGCCACCGCGTCCAGCTCGCGCACGACCTTGCCCGGTGCGCCCATCACAAGCGATCCGTCGGGGATCACCTTGTTTTCAGTGATCAACGCCCCTGCCCCGATCAGGCAATTCTTGCCGATCTTGGCCCCGTTCAGGATCGTCGCCCCCATCCCGACCAGCGAATTATCCCCGATGGTGCAGCCGTGCAGCATGACCTTGTGACCGATCGTACAGTTTTCCCCCACGGTCAGCGGGCAGCCCGGGTCCGTGTGAAAGACGCAGTTTTCCTGCACATTACTGCCCTTGCCCACGAGGATCAGCTCGTTATCGCCACGCAGCGTACAGCCGAACCAGACAGAGGCATCTGCCTCGAGCGTCACATTCCCGATGACATTGGCATCGGGGGCAACCCATGCATCAGCGTGAACCTGCGGGGTGATATCGGCCAGAGCGTAAAGCGTCATTTCGTGTCCTCGAATTCTGATTGCAGCGCGCGCACATGATCCACCAGTTTCGGCTGCTGCGAAAGGCGCAATCTTTCGGCGGTGATGATCGACTTCAGCTTGGCCTCTGTTTCGGTCAGGTCATCATTGACCAGCACGTAGTCGTAGCCGTCCCAGTGGCTGATCTCGTCCCAGCTTTTCTCCATTCGAAGCGCGATGGTATCGGGGGCGTCCTGACCACGGGTTTCCAGACGCCGCCGCAGCTCTTTGATCGAGGGCGGCAGGATGAAGATCGACAGCACGTGCTGCTTGAGCGTCGAGTTGCTGATCTGCTGCGCGCCCTGCCAATCCACGTCGAACAGCACATCGCGGCCACTGTCGATCGCCTTTTGCACCGGTCCCTTGGGCGAGCCGTAATAGTTGTTGAAGACGCGGGCGTGCTCCAGCATATCGCCATCGTTCACCATGGCGCGGAAGTCATCCTCGGCGGTGAAAAAGTAGTCCTTGCCGTCTTCCTCGCCGACACGCGGTGCGCGGGTGGTGGCCGAGACAGAGAATTCAAGCGAGGTATCCCAATCGCGCAGCTTGCGGGCCAGCGTCGATTTACCCGCCCCCGAGGGCGAGCTGAGGATGATCAATAGGCCGCGTCGGTCGCTCATGTCTTACTCCACATTTTGCACTTGTTCGCGCATCTGATCTATCACCGCCTTCAAGGCCAGCCCGATCTGGGTCAGCGCGGTGTTTTGTGCCTTGGCGCACAGTGTATTGGCCTCGCGGTTGAACTCCTGCATCAGGAAATCCAGTTTGCGCCCCACGGCCCCGTCCTGCGCCAGCAAGGCGCGGGCGGCATCCACATGGGCGTGCAGGCGGTCGATCTCTTCCGTGATGTCGGATTTGACGGCGATCAGCGCTAGTTCCTGCGCCAGCCGGTCAGCGTCCACGCCTTCGGCATTGTCCAGCACCCGCGAAAGATTGCGTTGCAACGTCTGTGCCATCTCGTCCTTGCGCGTCTCGGCCAGCGCGGCGGCCTGTGTCGTCAACTCTGCCACCTGCGCCAACTGCGCCTCAAGAACCTGCGCCAAGGCAGCCCCTTCGCGGGCGCGCATGTCGTTGAAATCGGCAAGCACCGTGGGAAATTCCGCCAACAATGTCGCGCAAAGGGCGGCCACATCATCCACCGTCGTCGCCTGTTCAAGCACGCCGCGCATGGTGACGATATCGGTCGCCTTGGAGGGCGCAAGCGAGATCCCCGCATCCATCGCGCGCGCTTCGATCTGGTGCAGCGCGTTCAGCACGACCTCAAGCTGATCCGCGTTCACCGTCAACGCGCCAGAACCATCCTCGCGGGTGATCCTCAGGTTGCAGGTGACATTGCCGCGGGCGATGGCGGCGCTTAGCGTCTTGCGCAGGCCCGCCTCCAGCCCGTCGATCCAGTCGGGCACACGCAGGCGCAGGTCGAGCCCCTTTCCGTTGACCGATCGCAATTCCCACCCCCAACTGTGCGGGCCGGACGCACCACTGGCCGAGGCGAAACCCGTCATTGAACGTATCATGGCATGGTCCTTGTCGATTGCGATTGTTGCGCGCCTTAAAAGGGAAACTCGCAAATGGGGCAAGTAAAAAGCCATTCTGCCGCGCGAGGTCTCCCCTTAACGGTCTGTTAACCAAGTTTGCTGTTATATCTACAAATTACCGCTGATTTGACTAAACTCAGGCAATACATCGCGGCCCCGCTGCCGCCCCCTGTCCTGCTCTTGTCCCGACCGCAATAAGGCTGCCCGATGAAACATCTTCCCCCTCTGGATGACATGCCCCAGACCGGCTCTCGCCGCGTGATGCCGCCGCCGACACCCGCGATGGTTGACGTGCGCGCCTATTGGCAGGGGCTGTGCCGTGGTCAGCCGGTCCCGTTCCGCTCGCAGATCGACCCTGCACAGATCACCTCCGTGCTTGATCGCGCCTTTGTTCTGGAACGCAGGCGGTCTGAACTGGCGCGGTTTCGCGTCGCCGGATCGCAGCTGTGCACTGCCATGGGGATGGACCTGCGCGGGATGCCGATGATCTCTCTGTTCGACCCGTCCGAACGTCGCCGCTGCAGTGATTGGCTGGATCACATTCTGGCACAACCCGCCACCGGAGAGATGACGCTCACCGCGGGGGATGCGGCCGTTCAGGCGCGTATGCTGGTGCTGCCGCTGCGCAGTGACATGGGGCAGATCGACCGGATGCTTGGCTGTCTGGAGATCACATCCAATGCCATCGAGCATCCGGGGTTGTATCGGATCGGCGACCTTGCCACGACACCAATCCCGCGCCCGCCACGGGCCGATGTGGCAGAGGAAACGCACACGCCCTGCCCCGAAGGTTTCGCCGATCCCGCCGCGCGTTTTGCCGCGCGGCGAGATCGCAACCGGCCAGCCTATCTACGGGTCGTGAAGTAAACGGGGCAACCCCGATGGGACGCACCCCGATGCCGCAAAAGAAAAAGGCCGCGCATGATGATATGCGCGGCCTTCCTTATTGCATGAGCTGCGGCAGTTAGCCGACGGCTTTGACCTGTTGGTTCGCCCGGCGTGCCGACAGTTCCTCGGCCACGAGGAAGGCAAGCTCCAGCGACTGGCTGGCGTTCAAACGCGGGTCGCAGGCAGTGTGGTAGCGGTCCGACAGGTCTTCGTCCTGAACGGCGCGGACACCACCTGTACATTCGGTCACATCCTGACCGGTCATCTCAAAGTGGACACCACCGGGCACGGTGCCCTCGGCCCCATGTACCGCAAAGAATTCACGCACTTCGCGCAGCACGGAATCAAAGGGCCGCGTCTTATAACCGCTTGAGGATTTGATCGTGTTGCCATGCATGGGGTCACAGGTCCAGACGACATTCGCGCCCTCTTCCTGCACGGTCTTGATCAGACGCGGCAGATGTTCCCCCACATTGCCGGCCCCGAAACGCGCGATCAGGGTCAGGCGACCCTCTTCGTTTTCGGGGTTCAGCTTGTGCATCAACAGCTTGAGGTCATCGCTGGTCATCGTCGGGCCGCACTTGAGGCCGATGGGGTTCTGAACGCCGCGGGCAAATTCCACATGCGCGCCATCAGGCTGACGTGTCCGGTCGCCGATCCAGATCATATGACCCGAGCCCGCCAGCCATTTGCCGGTCTGGCTGTCCTGACGGCACAGTGCCTCTTCGTATTCCAGCAGCAGCGATTCGTGGCTTGTATAATATTCCACCGATTGCAGCGTATGCGCCGTCTCGGACGTGACACCAGCCGCCGCCATGAAATCAAGCGTGTCTGAAATGCGGTTCGCGATCTCGCGGTATTTTTCCGCCTTTTCGCTTTCGGTAAAGCCCAAAGTCCAGCCGTGCACCTGATGCACATCGGCATAGCCGCCGGTCGAGAACGCCCGGATCAGGTTCAGGGTCGCGGCGGCCTGTGTGTAGGCGCGCAGCATCTTTTTAGGGTCGGGAATACGGGCGTCGGCGGTAAAGGCCAGCTCGTTGATGATGTCACCGCGGTAGCTTGGCAGTTCCACCCCATCCACCGTTTCAGTGGGCGCTGAACGCGGTTTGGCGAACTGACCCGCCATGCGGCCCAGCTTGATCACCGGCACTTTGGCACCGTGGGTCAGCACGATGGCCATCTGCAACATCACCTTGAAGGTGTCGCGGATCATATCGCTGCTGAATTGTTCGAAGCTTTCGGCGCAATCGCCACCCTGAAGCAAGAACGCCTCGCCACGGCCCGCCGCCGCCAGATGCTTTTTCAGCCGCCGCGCTTCACCCGCAAAGACCAACAATGGATAACGGGACAATTCAGCTTCGACCGCGCGCAGCGCGTCCTGATCAGGATAGTCGGGCATCTGGATCCGCGGTTTGTCGCGCCAGCTTGATTTTGTCCAATCGGTCATCATTTTTCTCCGAAGTCCGCAGCGCCCGAAGTGTCAGGCGCAAACATTGTGAAATTGTGGTATATAAAGGTCTGACCCAAGTGACCAGAACCGAAATTCACCCTATTGACCTTCGCCCCCGCCCGTGGGCAAGGTTTTTGGCAGGTTTTTGAGGGCAGCGCCCACTTTGCCCCAACGTATAACGCAAACCTGAAAGGCGACGTGATGAGCGACACCCGTCTGGCCAACCGCATTCTTCCTGACGCTGAAAAGACACGCCGCTTTGTCTTTGTGCTGCTGGAAAACTTCACCATGCTAAGCTTTGCCTCGGCGGTGGAATGTCTGCGCATTGCCAACCGCATGGCGGGTCGTCCGGCCTATGACTGGCGTCTGATCGGCGAGGATGGCGGGCGCGTGCGCTGTTCGGCAGGGGCGGAATTTACGCTGGACGGCGATCTCGACGATCTGGGCCGCGACGACACGCTGGTGGTGTGTAGCGGCATCGACGTGCAGGCGGCGACGACCAAGAAGCTGCTGGGATGGCTGCGCCGTGAGGCCCGCAAGGGCATGATGGTCGGCGGTCTGTGCACAGCCGCCTTTACGCTGGCCAAGGCCGGATTGCTGGACGGGAAGAAAGCCACGATCCACTGGGAAAATCAGGATAGTTTCAGCGAAGACTTCGAGGACGTCACCCTGACAAAATCGGTCTTTGTGGTGGACGGCAACCGGATGACGACAGCGGGCGGGACATCCTCGATCGATCTGATGCTCAAGCTGATTGCCGACGATCTGGGCGAGGATCTGGCAAATGCCGTTGCCGACCAGCTGATCTATAGCTCCATCCGCACGGACCAGGACACGCAGCGTCTGTCGGTGCCCACCCGTATCGGCGTGCGGCATCCCAAGCTGGGTCAGGTCATCCAGATGATGGAGGCCAATATCGAAGAGCCGATCAGCCCGTCCTCATTGGCGCGCGATGTCGGCATGTCGACGCGGCAGCTTGAACGGCTGTTCCGCCGCTACCTCAACCGCAGCCCGAAACGCTATTATATGGAACTGCGCCTGCAAAAGGCGCGTAACCTGCTGATGCAAACGGATATGAGCGTGATCAACGTGGCGCTGGCCTGTGGCTTTGCCTCGCCGTCGCATTTTTCCAAATGCTACCGTGCGCATTATAACACGACACCTTACCGCGAACGCGGGTCGCATGCGGCCAAGCCTGTCGCCTAATCGTTACTGATCCGGTACACCGCCCCGTTCCCGACCGAGATAAACCAGATCGCGCCGTCCGGTGCCTCTATGATGTCGCGCACCCGTGCCGTGGCGGGGGTAGAGATTTGCGCCACCTCGGCCAGCAGATCGCCCTTTAGCCGCGCGATATAATTGAACTTGAGTGAGCCGACGAAGATATCGCCCCGCCAGTCGGGAAACATCGTGCCCGAATAGACCAGCAACCCCGAGGGCGCGATAGACGGGTCCCAGTAGAAGGCGGGCTGCTCCATCCCCTCTTTCGCGGTGCCTTCGCCGATCTTGGCACCGGAGTAGTGACGCCCGTAGGATATCACCGGCCATCCGTAATTCGCGCCCTTGTGGACCGCGTTAACCTCGTCTCCGCCGCGCGCACCATGTTCTGACACCCAAAGGTTGCCCTTCAGATCAAGCGCTGCCCCTTGCGGGTTGCGATGCCCGTAGGACCAGATTTCCGGCAACACATCGTCACGCCCGACAAACGGGTTATCGGCGGGCACAGTACCGTCACGGTTCACCCGCACAACAGAGCCGTTGTGCTGCCCCAGATCCTGCGCCGCGGGGCGGTCGCCGCGCTCTCCGACAGTGACGAAAAGCGTGCCATCGCGCGCCTCGACCACGCGGCTGCCAAAGTGCTGACCGGCGGCAGACCCGCGTGACATGGTAAAGAGATCGCGTAGATTTTCGAGCCGCGCACCATCCTGCGACAGCTCTGCCGCGGCAAGCGCGGTACCGGCCCCGCCTTCAAGCGCCTTGGCGTAGGTCAGAAATATGGTGCGCGATCTGTCAAAATCCCGTGCCAGCGCGATATCGAGCAAGCCGCCCTGCCCTGCGTCAACGACCTGCGGTGCACCGGCAACCTCGTGGCTGGTCCCCTCGCGGACCCGCAGCAAGCGGCCGTCGCGTTCGGTGACCAGCACGTCCCCGTTTGGCAAAATCGCCAGCGCCCAAGGCGTCTCCAGCCCTGACACCTGCTGGGTAATCCGCAGCTCTTGCGCGACAACGCCCGACGCGCCCATGACCGATCCGGCTATGACCAACGCCCCGATGGCCCGTGTGGCCTGATGCATCATCCCCCCGCGAAACATGGCTTTCCCCCTTCATACAACCTATCCCTGCAAACCTAGCGCAGACAAAGCGTCGATCCACATCATCTTGCCCCACTTTACCTAGGGATAACGCTTTTCTTTTCCAAAATCGCCGCATAGGCTCTGGCGCAGAACACCATGTTCAACAGGGAGAGAAACATGAAAAAGATGCTTATGGCCACAACGGCTGCAGCATTGCTGGCCACCAATGCCTATGCCGACGCGCATAGCAAGGACGTGAAGCTTGGCGTGATCTTTGGCTACACCGGCCCGATTGAATCGCTGACCGGCATCATGGCATCCAGCGCCGAGCTGGCCATGAAAGAAGTCACCGACAGCGGCATGCTGATGGACGGGGCGACAGTCACCGCCTCGCGCGCGGACACGGGCTGCGTCGATAACGCGCTTGCGGTATCCAGCGCGGAACGCCTGATCGCCGAAGGGATCAACGGCATTGTGGGCGCGGCCTGCTCTGGCGTGAGCGGCGCGATCTTGCAAAACGCGGCACTGCCCAACGGCATGGTGATGATTTCGCCATCCTCCACATCCCCCGGCCTGAGCACGATGGAAGACGACGGCCTGTTCTTCCGCACCGCCCCCTCCGACGCCCGTCAGGGCGAGGTCATGGCAGAGGTGCTGATGGAAGAAGGCATCAAGGAAGTCGCGGTCACCTATACCAACAACGACTACGGCAAGGGTTTGGCGGACGCGTTCCAGCAGGCCTATGAAGCCGCGGGCGGGACGATCACCATCTCTGCCGCACACGAAGACGGCAAGGCCGATTACTCTGCCGAGGTTGGCGCGCTGGCCTCTGCCGGTGGCGACCGTCTGGTGGTTGCGGGTTACGTCGATCAGGGTGGATCGGGCGTTGTGCGTGCAGCGATTGATTCAGGCGCGTTCGACACGTTCCACTTCCCCGACGGGATGATCGCGGCGAACCTTGAAAACAACTTCGGCTCCGAGCTGGACGGCTCCACCGGCCAGCACCCCGGCACCGATAGCCCCGGCGCTGACAAATTCACCGCGCTGGTCGACGGTGCCTTCGATACCACATCGCCCTTCGCACCCGAAAGCTATGACGCAGCGGCGCTGCTGATGCTGGCGATGCAGGCCGCAGGGTCTTCCGATCCGCAGGTCTATAAGGATCAGGTCATGTCGGTTGCGAACGCCCCCGGCGAAAAGATCTATCCGGGTGAGCTGGCCAAAGCGCTGCAAATCCTCAAGGACGGCGGCGAAGTCGATTATGAAGGCGCAACCGCGGTTGAACTGATCGGCCCCGGTGAATCCGCTGGCAGCTACCGTCAGATCAAGATCGAAGACGGCAAGATCACGACGGTTCAATACCGCTAACATCACATGACGTGACAGAAAACAGCCCGGTGCATTGCGACCGGGCTGTTTTTGCAACGGGGCTTCGGCACCGCACGGGGAGACTACAAAATGATCGTCGTAGACGACATCCATAAACATTTCGGCGGGTTCCACGCCGTGGACGGGGCCAATCTGACCATTGGCAAAGGCACGATCACCGGTTTGATCGGCCCGAACGGTGCTGGCAAAACGACGCTGTTCAACGTGATCGCGGGGGTGCTCAAACCGACCTCGGGGCGCGTGACGATGGACGGCGAGGATATCACCGGCCTGCCCCCCCATACGCTGTTTCACAAAGGGCTACTGCGGACCTTCCAGATCGCGCATGAATTCTCGTCGATGACCTGCCGCGAGAACCTGATGATGGTGCCCGGCGATCAGGCGGGCGAGACGCTGTGGAACACGTGGTTCGGGCGCAAGCGCATCGCCGATCAGGAACGCGCCTTGCGCGCCAAAGCCGACGAGGTGCTTGAGTTTCTGACGGTGGAACATCTGGCCGAGCAGAAAGCGGGTCAGATCTCCGGCGGTCAGAAAAAGCTGCTGGAACTGGGGCGCACCATGATGGTCGACGCCAAGATCGTGTTCCTTGACGAGGTCGGGGCCGGTGTGAACCGCACGCTGCTCAATACCATCGGTGACGCGATCATCCGTCTGAACAAGGAACGCGGCTATACCTTTGTTGTGATCGAACACGACATGGATTTCATCGGCCGTCTGTGTGATCCGGTGATCTGTATGGCCGAGGGCAAGGTTCTCGCTCAAGGCACCCTGCCCGAGATCAAGGCCAACGAACAGGTGATCGAGGCCTATCTGGGCACCGGGCTCAAGAACAAGGCCGTGTCTGCATGAGACGGATGGCCACCGCATTGATGCTCTGCGCGGGATTTGCCCTGCCGCAGGCCGCTGCGGCCTGTGCGCAGCTGTCGGCGCAGGTCTGGATGTGCGATCGGGGCACCCCGTGGGAAGAAGCAACCTGGGACACGGTCGGCGACGGCTCTACGCGCTATCTGGGCGAGGTGATCCTGAACTTCACCCAAGAATGGCCCGGGTACGACATCGCCGACAGCACCTCGACGCTGGAAGAGCAATACGAGACCTATAGCGCCTGGATCGCGGCGGATGGCGGCCCTGCCCCCGAGGTGCTGAAGGTCGACCGGATCGACACCCCGATGGGCACGACCCTGCGCCACCTGCAATATGACGAGATCGAAGGCGACCGCACCATGAGCGCGGTCATGTTATCGGATGTCGGATCAGCGCGGATTATGCTGTATCTCGATACCACCGATACAATGCCTTTGGATGAAATGGACAAGATGTCCTTTGAGGTGGCCATGATGCTGCGCGACACATGTGCGGATGAGATATCCTGCGCCGCGCCCATCCCTGCGGCAGCCCTGGACACCGAATGAAAGAGAACGACATGAGCAACCCATACGGCGACCGGGGCAATAAGGACCTGTCGATCGCGAACCCCAAAGGCCAAGGCACCGCGCAGCCGGTCAAAGGGGGCGGCAAAAGCCACCCCGCGCCGGGGGGCGCCTTCCTGATCGGCGACACGATGACGGGCGGTTATGGCAAGGGCCCCGATATCCTGCACGGCTGTACCATCGCCGTCGAAAAGGGTGAGATCGCAGTCATCGTCGGCCCCAATGGCGCGGGCAAATCCACAGCGATGAAGGCGGTCTTTGGCATGCTCGACGTGCGCCAGGGCCATGTCCGGCTGGACGGCGAAGACATCACCGCGCTGTCGCCGCAGGACCGTGTGGCCAAGGGCATGGGGTTCGTGCCGCAGACCTCGAACATCTTTACCTCGATGACGGTGGAAGAAAACCTCGAGATGGGGGCGTTCATCCGCCGCGATGATTTCCGTGATACGATGGCGCAGGTCTATGACCTTTTTCCGATCCTCAAGGAAAAGCGCTATCAGGCCGCGGGCGAGCTGTCGGGCGGGCAACGCCAGCAGGTCGCTGTGGGCCGCGCGTTGATGACGCAGCCGAAGGTGCTGATGCTGGACGAACCCACCGCTGGCGTGTCCCCCATCGTGATGGACGAACTGTTCGACCGCATCATCGAGGTCGCGCGGACCGGTATCCCGATCCTGATGGTGGAACAGAACGCCCGCCAAGCGCTGGAGATTGCGGATAAGGGCTATGTTCTGGTGCAAGGGGCCAATGCCTTTACCGGCACGGGCAAAGAGCTTTTGGAAGACCCCGAAGTTCGCAAGTCCTTTCTGGGGGGTTAAGCGATGCGATGGACCCTTCCGATGGCCCTATTGGCAACCACGGCGCCAGCCTTGGCGCAGGACAGCGTTACCACGACCGCTGCAACAGCCCCGACCGCCGCAGCCGCTACGGCCCCCGCAGAGCCCTTCCAGCAGACGATTGCGATCGCCTGCCGCTTTACGTGGGAATGTGTGGAAAACGAGCCCTGCACCGAGACAGAGTTCACCCCCGACATCACCGGCAACGCAGGCGGAGCCTCTGCCGATGCGCTGACGGTTCAATCACAAATGGTCAGCGACGCCGAAACCGTCGACATGACCGGCACGAAACAGGTCAAGGCGCTGTCCCTGACGGGGGGTGGGTTTGATGCCCGCCACCTGCTGAGCATCGCCGCCGACGGGGCCTCCCGTTATACCGTGCATTACGCTGATGGGCCGATTGTCATCAGCTATCTAGGGACATGCAAATAATGGATTTACTCAACGCTTTCATCGCCTTGGCCAACTATGTGCTGGTTCCGGGCATCGCCTACGGGTCGCAGCTGGCGCTTGGTGCGCTTGGGGTGACGCTGGTCTATGGCATCTTGCGGTTCTCGAACTTTGCCCATGGCGACACGATGGCGCTTGGCGCGATGTCCGCCGTGCTGATCACCTGGGGTTTCCAGTCGCTGGGGCTGAGCCTGGGGGTCTTACCGACCGCACTGCTGGCGCTGCCATTCGCGATCATCATCACCATCGGGCTGCTGCTTGGCACGGATAAGCTGGTCTATAGTTTCTACCGCGAAAAGAAGGCAAAACCGGTGATCTTTGTCATCGTCTCGCTGGGGGTGACATTCGTCTATAACGGCATCACCCGCTTTATCATCGGCGCAGAGGATCAACGGTTTCTGGATGGCGAACGCTTCATCATCTCGGCCCGCGACTTCAAAGAGATGACGGGGCTGGAGGAAGGTCTGGCGATCAAGACAACCCAAGGGCTGACCGTGGTGACGGCTGTCATCGTGGTTGCCGCGCTGTTCTGGTTCCTGAACAAGACACGCTCGGGCAAATCCATGCGCGCCTACTCTGATAACGAGGATCTGGCGCTGCTGTCGGGCATTAACCCTGAACGCGTGGTCATGATCACCTGGATCATTGTGGCCTGTCTGGCGACCACCGCCGGCGTGCTGTATGGCTTGGACAAGTCCTTTAAACCCTTCACCTATTTCCAACTGCTGCTACCGATCTTTGCCGCCGCGATCGTGGGCGGTCTTGGCAGCCCGATCGGTGCCATCGCGGGGGGCTTTGTTATCGCATTCTCCGAGGTGACGATCACCTATGCGTGGAAAAAGGTCTTTGGCTACCTCGCACCCGAGGGGATGGCCCCCGACGGTTTGGTGCAGCTTTTGTCCACCGACTATAAATTCGCCGTCAGCTTCGTGATCTTGTTGATCGTGCTGCTGTTCAAACCCACAGGTCTGTTCAAGGGGCAATCGGTATGAACGAGACACTGAAAAACACCGCTCTTTTCGCCATTGTCGCGCTGCTGATCGTACTGACCGGGCTGGCGCAAAGCTGGAACGCGGCGCTGCTGATCATTGCGATGGGGCTGATCTCCAGCATCATGGCACTTGGCGTGAACCTGCAATGGGGCTTTGCGGGGCTGTTCAACGTGGGCATCATGGGGTTTGTAGCCCTTGGCGGTCTGGCCGCTGTGCTGATCGGCATGCCCCCCACGCAAGGCGCATGGTCCGCGGGGGGCTGGGGGATCCTCACCGCCCTGCTGATGGGGGCCGCGACGATCATTCTGGCGGTTCAGGTGATGAAACGCATGGCCAAGGGATGGCTGCGCACGCTGGTCGTTCTGGTGGTGCTGGTGGCGGGGTTCTTTATCTTCCGCGCCCTGCTCGACCCGTCGGTAAGCGCGGTCGAGGCCGTGAACCCCGCGACCACCGGCTATCTTGGCGGGCTTGGCCTGCCGGTGATCATTGCCTGGCCCGTAGGCGGGCTGTTTGCAGCCGGAGCGGCCTGGCTGATCGGGAAAACCGCGCTTGGGTTGCGGTCGGATTACCTAGCGATCGCGACCCTGGGCATCGCCGAGATCATCATCGCCGTGCTTAAGAACGAAGACTGGCTGTCGCGGGGCGTCAAGAACGTCATCGGCATCCCGCGCCCCGTCCCCTATGAAATCGACCTGCAAAATAACGCGGGCTTTGTCGAACAGGCGGCCGGCTTCGGACTGAACCCGGTAGAGGCATCGACGCTTTGGGTGAAGTTCCTGTATGTGTGTCTGTTCGCCGTGGTGCTCTTGGTGCTGATGTGGCTAAGCCAGCGGGCGCTGAATTCGCCCTGGGGCCGCATGCTGCGCGCGATCCGCGACAACGAGGTCGCGGCCGAAGCCATGGGCAAGGACGTGACCGCACGGCATCTGCAGGTGTTCATTCTCGGCTCTGCCATCTGCGGGATTGCCGGCGCGATGATGACCACGCTGGACAGCCAGTTGACGCCCGGATCCTACCAGCCGCTGCGCTTTACCTTCCTGATCTGGGTCATGGTGATCGTTGGCGGGTCCGGCAACAATCTAGGGGCCGTGCTGGGGGGCTTTCTGATGTGGTACCTTTGGGTGATGGTTGAACCCATGGGGCTGTGGCTGATGCAATTGGTCACCGCGGGCATGTCCGACGGCTATTGGCTGAAAGACCACCTGATCGAGTCCGCTGCGCATATGCGGCTGATGACGATGGGGGCGGTCTTGCTGCTGGTATTGCGGTTCAGCCCGCGTGGGTTGATCCCCGAGAAGTAAAAGAAAAGGCCTTATCCCTTGCGGGATAAGGCCAGCCTTCGGCGAGGATTTAGGACCATTTGGAAGCGCATTCAGCGTCCTTTGAACAACCCGCCCAAGATTCCGCGCACGATGCGCCGGCCGGTTGTGCCTTTCAACTCCTTGATCACCACACTCGCGATGGCACCGCCAAAGCTGTCGTCGCTTTTGGTCGTGCGTTTCGAGGTCGAGCGCGTGACCCGTTTGCCCGCATAGCGCCGCGCTGCGTTGAATTCGCGCAAGGCGGGGGATGTGTCTTCGGACTCGGCTTGTTCCTCGGCCTGTGCTGCCTCTTTCGCGGCGTCTTCGGCGCGTTTGGCCAGCATTTCGAACGCGGAGGCGCGATCAAGGCGGGTGTCGTATTTCCCCGCCATCGGGCTTTGCGCCATCAGGGCGGCGCGGGTGGCCGGATCGATCGGACCAAGCTGCGAGGATGGTGGCCGGATCAGGGTGCGTTCCACAATGCCGGGGATCCCTTTTTTCTGCAGCATGGAAGTCACCGCCTCGCCCACGCCCACATCGCGGATCGCGTCTTCGGTTTCGAAACGCGGGTTCCCGCGGTAGGTTTCGGCGGCAAGGCGCAGCGCCTTGCGATCACGCGCGGTGAAGGCGCGCAAGGCGTGCTGGATGCGGTTGCCCAATTGGCCAAGGATATCTTCGGGCACGTCTGCGGGGTTCTGTGTGATGAAATACACGCCCACGCCCTTGGAGCGGATCAGCCGCGCCACCTGTTCAACCTTGTCGACCAGCGCTTTGGGGGCGTCGTCAAACAGCAGATGCGCCTCGTCGAAGAAGAACACCAGTTTGGGTTTATCGGGGTCCCCGACCTCTGGCAGTTCCTCGAAGAGTTCTGACAGCAACCACAGCAGGAAGGTCGCGTAGAGCTTGGGCGACTGCATCAGCTGGTCGGCCGCCAGGATGTTGATAAAACCGCGCCCGTCCGTGTCTGTGCGCATCAGGTCGGTGAGCGCCAGCGCAGGTTCCCCGAAGAGATCAGCCGCGCCTTGGTTTTCCAGCACCAGCAAGCGCCGCTGGATCGCGCCGACCGAGGCCGACGATACATTGCCGTAGCGCAGTGCCAGGGTTGCAGCGTTTTCCCCGATCCAGACCAGCAGCGCCTGCAGATCCTTGAGGTCCAGCAGCGGAAGCCCGTCTTCGTCAGCAACGCGGAAGGCGATGTTGAGGATACCTTCTTGGGCCTCCGTCAGATCGAGAAGCTGCGCCAGCAGCAAGGGCCCCATTTCCGAGATTGTCGTCCGCACCGGATGCCCTTGTTTGCCGAACATATCCCAGAAGGTGACCGGAAAGGCGCTGTAGTCGAAATCGTCAAAGCCGATGGTCTGGGCGCGCTCTGAAAAAGGGGTGTGCAGCTTGTGGCTGGCAGACCCTGCCTGCGCCAGCCCTGACAGATCGCCTTTGACGTCGGACAGAAACACCGGAACCCCTGCGGCGGAAAACCCTTCGGCCAGGATTTGCAGCGTGACGGTTTTGCCTGTGCCCGTGGCCCCCGCGACCAGCCCATGACGGTTGGCATAGCCGATGTTGAGAAACTGTTTCGTCGCGTAGTTTTCGCCACCGCCGCCGATGAAGATATCATTTGTCACGTATTTAATTCCTTTTGGGCCAATAACCTGCAGCCAAAGTGCAGAGCGAGCATACAAACTTAACCTTTTCACACCATAGTGATTTTGTCGCCGGTCGTGATGTCCTTTTCGTGCTGGCGGCACTTCCTCCCTGTCAGACTTGGCCGCGCCTTCGGGTGCGGCCCTTTTTACGTTTGAGGTCCGTTTTACGCGCTTGAAACCGCTGTGATATTTTATGTTGACGGTGCCCGAATGCTTTCGTAACGTGCTTTCAATAAATCGGCCAAGTCCGATGGGGAGAACGAAGAACAGGGAAAAGGACGCATCGCGTCCTTTTTTCTATTTCAGCCCCCCGCGCCCGGCCTCTTCCCCGTGAAAACCTGATGAAATAGGCAATATTTTGCCTTAAATCACGATGGTTTCAGCGCTATCGTCCTGACATTGGCATTGGCGCATGGTAGATGGCGTCGAATTTAACTGATTTGGAACGAGCATGAAAAAGTATATCACACTTCTCCCTCTCTGCGCGGCGATGGCTCTGACTATGCCCGTTTCCGGTTACGCACAAACTGCAGCCACGGAAACACCCGCAGCAACAGACGCCCCGGAAACGGCGCAGCCGACCGCTGAAGCGGCACCCGCGACGGAAGAAAACACCACCACCGGCAGCAGCACCGACGTGCAGTCGCAGCTGAGCCTTGGTGAAGATGCCGACGGGGAGCCGACCCTGGGCAAGCCCTACACCAAAGAGGTGATCGGTGCCTGGGAAATGCGCTGCATCAAGACCGAAGAAGAGGTCGACCCCTGCCAGATGTACCAGTTGATGGATGATGGCCAAGGCGCGCCTGTCGCCGAATTCTCGCTGTTCCGCCTGCCAGCGGGCGGTAAGGCGACAGCCGGTGCCACTGTGGTTGTGCCCTTGGAAACGGCCCTGCCCTCGCAGCTGACGCTGACCGTCGATGGTGGCAAAGCGCGCCGCTATCCTTTCGCTTTCTGTAACCCCGTTGGTTGCTACGTCCGCATGGGCCTGACCGAAGCCGATGTCGCCGCGTTCAAACGCGGGAAAGAGGCCGTGATCACCATCGTGCCCGCGCTGGCACCTGACCAGAAGGTCGAACTGTCGCTGTCGCTGGACGGGTTCACCGCAAGCTTCGACAAATCCTCGGTTGTTGAAGACCGGTAAGCAGACGCTTGGCCCTCGGGCCGTTGAGACGACAAAGCCGCCCCGTTTGACGCGGGCGGCTTTTTCCATGGGCGGTGTCGCTGGTAAGATCAGATCGCGCGCAGCGCCAGTACCGCGTTCATGCCGCCAAAGGCAAAGGCGTTGGACAGCGCCACCGTGACCCGCGCATCGCGGGCCACATTGGGCACCACATCCAAAGCGCAGTCGGGGTCGGGCTCTTCGTAGCCGATGGTGGGGGCGATAACCCCGTCGCGCAGGGCCATGATGCAGGCCAAAAGCTCTACCGCGCCGGTGCCGCCGATCAGATGCCCATGCATCGATTTGGTCGAGCTGATCATCAGCCTGTCTGCATGGGTGCCGAACACATCTGCCACCGCCGCACATTCGGTTTTATCATTGGCTGCCGTGCCCGTGCCATGGGCGTTGATATAGCCCACCTCATCCGGGTTGATCCGGGCGTCGTCCAACGCGCCTTTGATCGCGCGGGCAGCACCCGCCTTGGACGGCATCACAATGTCCGACGCGTCAGAGGACATGGCAAAGCCCGATACTTCGCACAGGATATCGGCCCCGCGGGCGCGGGCGTGGTCATATTCCTCGAACACGAAAATGCCTGCGCCTTCGCCCTGCACCATCCCATTGCGATTGGCCGAGAACGGGCGGCAGGCGTCGCGCGACATCACGCGCAGCCCTTCCCACGCCTTGACCCCGCCAAAGCACATCATGGATTCCGAGCCGCCCGTGACCATCGCCGGTGCCATCCCGCTGCGGATCATCGAAAACGCCTGCGCCATCGCGTGGTTCGAGGACGCGCAGGCGGTTGAAACGGTGAAGGATGGCCCCTTGAGGTGATGCTCCATGCTCACATGGCTGGCGGCGGCGTTGTTCATCAGGCGCGGCACCACAAAGGGATGCACGCGGTTCTTCCCTTCGGCATAGACCGCACGGTAGTTATCGTCCCATGTGCTGACCCCGCCGCCCGCAGTGCCAAGCACCACGCCGGATTTCGCCGAGAGCTCTCCCTTGAACTCAAGCCCCGATTGGCGGATCGCCTCCGCCGCGGCGGCAAGGGTGAACTGGGTGAACCGGTCATACAGCGCGATTTTCTGGCGGTTATACTGGCTTTCACCGTCAAACCCATGGACCTGACCGCCGATCTTGATCGACAGCCGATCCACGTCGCGGAAATCAAGCGGCCCTATTCCACAGACCCCGTTGCGCATGGCCGCAAGCGTATCGGGCACGTTCAATCCCAGCGGATTGACCGTGCCCGCACCCGTAATCACGACACGTTTCACGCGTCAGGCCTGCTCGGCGCGCAGCCGTTCCACCCCTGCGACAATGCTGGCCACGCTGGAAATATCGAAACCCGTGGCATCCGGCTGGTTCGCGTTGAACGGCACCGATACGTCGAATGTCTCTTCGATCGCGAAGATGCTTTCGACGATGCCCATGCTGTCGATGCCAAGGCTTTCGAGCGTGCTGTTCATGGTGACATCCGATGGCGCCAGAAACGCTTGATCGGCGATAATGCTGATGACCTGATCTTTGATGTTCATCCTAAGTCTCCGTCAGAACGGGCCATGGATCGGCCCTAGCTTGTCTCACTGTCTTTGGAGGTGCCCATCTGGGATTTTAACGCCGCCACATCGCGAAGCAAGCGCGGCAAACGGCGCAGCGCTTTGTAGCCTTCGATCTGCTTGCCCATTTCCGTCGCGGGATAGCCCAGTAACGACCGGCCCGCGGGCGCGTTGGACAGGATCTTGGTGCCGCCGCCCGCGATCACCCCGTCGCCGATGGTGATATTGTCGCTGACGCCCACCTGACCCCCCAGCACCACGTTGTCGCCGATGGTCACGGAACCGGCGATACCGACCTGCCCGCACAGCAGACAGTTTTTGCCGACCACAACATTATGCCCCAGATGCACGAGGTTATCGAGCTTGCTGCCGTCGCCAATCGCGGTGTTGCGAATGGTGCCGCTGTCAACCGTGCAGTTCATACCGCATTCCACGTCGTTCCCGATGGTCACACTTCCAAGGGTGTGAATACGGGTCCATTGTTGCGCTTTTGTGTCGCCGCGATCACCAAGGGTCTTGCGGGTCTGTTCCACCGTGCTGGGCTCAGCCGTCACGAACGAAAACCCGTCGCCACCGATCCGCGCGCCCGGTTGTGCGATGAAATCATCGCCGATGCGCACCCGCGCGCCAATGCTGACGTGATCGCGCAGATAGGCGTTCTTACCCAGAACCGCGTCTGTACCAATGTAGCACTGCGGCCCGATGACAGAACCAGCGCCGATTTTCGCGCCCGCCGCCACAATCGCCAGTGGCCCGACAGAGACGTCCTCGGCCAGTTCGGCAGTCTCATCAATAACGGCAGAGGGGTGGATGCCAGCCCCGAACCCCTGCCCCGGATCCATCATGCGGGTCAGTCCCGACATGGCAAAGCGCGGACGGTCCGGCAGGATGGCGGCCTTCAACCCCATCTCTTGCCAATCGGCATCGGGCCAGAGCATCGCCGCGCGGGCCGATCCGTCAGACAGCGATTGTGCGTATTTGGGGCTCATGGCGAGCGCGAGATCGTCGGGGCCCGCGTCTGCCGGCTCTGCCAGTTTGGCAATCGAAATGGAGGTATCGCCGACCGCTGGCAAGCCAAGCGCGTCGGCGATCTGTTGGATGGTGTAGGTCATGTGCGGTCTCCCCTTATCAGGGACGAGTTAACCCTGAACCGCGCCCAATGCCACCCCCGCCTTGCTCAGCGCATCCCAGATACGGCCGTCGCGACCATAGATATCGGCGCGATACTGCGTATGGCCGCGCGGTGTGGTGAAGGCGGTGCGGTAGATGATGTGGACCGGCACTTCGGTATCCAGATGGACGAAAGTCTCGCGGCCTGTGGCCAGTTGCCGTTTGAAATAGGCGACAGGATCAGCCGCTTGCGGGGCCAGCAGCGTATAGGCGAAATCAAACGGATCGGCGAGCCGCACGCAGCCGTGGCTAAAGGCACGAACGTCGCGGTCAAACAGGCTCTTGGAGGGCGTGTCGTGCAGGTAGATGTTGTATTTGTTGGGGAAAATGAACTTCACCAACCCAAGCGCATTGGTCCGTCCCGGCTTTTGGCGCATGCCATAGGGGAAGGTACGCGCTGTATAACGGCTAAAGTTCACCGACCCGCGGCTGATGATCCGGCCACGATTATCGATCAGATCAATATGACCCGCTGCATTGGGATTGCGCTGCATCGACGGCAGATATTCCTTGGTCACGATCGACCGCGGCACCGTCCACGTCGGGTTGATGACGATATATTCCATCACATCCGAGAATTCAGGCGTCAGACGGTCCGATTGGTTCGCCCCCACGACCGAGCGTGTCTCGAAAGTGACCTGCCCGTTGTCGACGACGGACGCGGTGAAGGCGGGGATATTGACCAGCACGTGACGTGCGCCGCGTTCCTTGTTCAGCCAGCGTTCACGCTCCATCGCGACGATGACGGATTGCAGCCGCGTCTCGACGCTCTTGTTGATCTCGGCCATGGTGCCGGAGCCAGCGACGCCGTCCTCATTCAGCCCGTGATCTTTTTGAAAGCTGCGCACCGCCTCTTGCAAAGTGGCGTCATAGGTCATCACGTTGGATCGTTTCAGATACCCCATCGACATCAACCGGTTGCGCAGCGCGACCACTTGCGTGCCTTGCGCCCCGGGCTTGAGCGAGGATGCAGGCACTGCGGGGCCCCAACCGCCTTGGGTCAGCAAATGCTCCATCCGCAGCTTTTCACGCATCAGGGCGTTATACTCCATCGTCCGCGGGCGCAGATTGCGTAGGAACGGCGTGGGATCGGAAGAAATGAAATCGGTGATATAGGTCTGACGGTCGCGGTATGGCACCTCGCGCACGATGGACGGATCAATGCGCGACGGCACCAGCACACCGGTTTGCAGATCACGGGCGTATTGCAGGAAAACGCGCGTCATCTCGACCTCGGCCAGCCCGCGATCCCGCGGGGTCTGCGCGTTTTTGAGCTTTTCCATCAGCCCTTGAGGGTCATAGCGTGCGACGGGCAGCCCGTGCAAATCAGCCGCGCGGATCGCTGACATAAGTGCGGCACGTCGGGCGCGCTGTGTCTCTGTCGCTTCGGTCCAGATCGGTGCATAGCCGTGGGTCCGGTAGTAGGCGGCGATATCCTCATCCCGCGCGGCGGCTTCGGCAACGGCCTGTTTGAACGCGGTCACCTGCGCAAAAGCGGGTTGCGGCGCGGTAAAGAGTGTCAGAGCGGTGGCAGCAGCCCCAAGAAAACCGGCCATGCGGCGAAATTTCCGCGATTGAATGCTTAAAATACGAGTCATTGATTCCCCCGAAATCGGTGAGCTTTGGATTTCCTAGATAGGCAGGGAACCCTATGCTCTTGTCCAATAACAATGCCCGTGAACTGAAAACTAAGGATAAATTGATGCTTATCGGCATCGCCCCTGTGGCAAAAATGAACAACCAACTAAGGGTTGCGCAAAAATTCGCCTAAATTTGTTGATGGATGGAACCTTTTCGATTCAGCACTTGGTTCAAGAATCGCGCTATGCCATAAATTGTTGCATCTGGGGATCGATGGAAAACTCCGTGTAACATCATGGAACCAAAGGCAGAAGACGGGACATACAATCAATGACTGGTAAGAGCACTTCGGGCATGACCCGGCGCTCCGTATTGGGCGCATTCGCAGCGACAGCCGTAGCAGCGGCACCGACCTTCGCAAACGCAGCAGGATTTTTGCGTGGGGCCGGCGATATTCGTCGCATCAAGATGTATTCCGGCCGGACAGGCGAACGCATCGACATGATCTATTGGATCGAAGGCAACTACATCAAAGATGCCGTATCCGAGCTGAACTATTTCATGCGTGACTGGCGTACCGATGGCGTCAAATCGATGGACCTGCGCACCGTGGACATCATGGCCGCGTCGCATAACCTGCTGGATGTGTCCGAGCCCTACATGCTTCTATCCGGCTACCGCAGCCCGCAGACCAACGCGATGCTGCGTTCCAGATCGCGCGGTGTGGCCAAGAACTCCCTCCATATGCGTGGTCAGGCGGCTGACCTGCGTCTGGCATCGCGTTCGGTGAACCAGATGGCACGTGCGGCGATTGCCTGTAACGGTGGCGGCGTTGGTCGCTATTCCGGCTCTAACTTCGTGCATATGGATTGCGGTCAGGTGCGTAACTGGGGCGGCTAAGCGCCAGACGACGATCACGGAAACAAAGCGCCCTCGGGCGCTTTTTTCGTTTGAAGACAACGCGCTATTCGATCTCTTTCGCTCAGCCGATCCACACAAGCGTTACCCAGGCCAGCACCCCATAGCGCAATGCCTTGCCGATGCCGACGATTGCGACGAAGGACCACAGCGGCTCTCTTAGCACCCCTGCGGTGACGGTCAGCGCATCGCCGACAACCGGAAACCAGCTTACCAGCAACGACCAGCGTCCATAGCGCGCGTACCACGTCTCGGCTCGCGCCATTTGCGACGGGGATGCAGGAAACCATCGCTTGTGCTGGAACCGCAGCACCGCGTGCCCCAGCCCCCAATTCACCACCGAGCCCAAGACATTGCCCACCGTGGCAACCGCCAGCAAAGCCAGAACCCCGTGCTGGCCGTGGATCATCAGCCCGACCAGCAACGCTTCGGATTGCATCGGTAGAATCGTCGCTGCCAGAAAGGCGACCGCAAAAAGGCTCAGGTAACCGGTCATCGACGCGCCCGAACCAACGGGCAACTGGCGACCCGTTCGGGGCGTCGAAACCGATCACCGTACAGGCGGAATATATCGTAAGGGGGGTATGGCGGACAGACAGGGATTCGAACCCTGGAGACGGTCTCCCGCCTACACACTTTCCAGGCGTGCGCCTTCGACCACTCGGCCACCTGTCCATTGAGGGGGTGTTTAACGTGACCTGCGGGCGGGGTGCAAGGGGTAAAACGCGCGAAATTCAACAAGATTTCAATGCGCCGTTCAGCTGTCGAGATGGACGTAGATCCGGCGGGTGCCGCGCCCCTTTTTCTCAATCTTGCCAAGGCGTACCGCGCCAATCTCTCCGGTGCGGGCAACATGGGTACCGCCGCAAGGCTGCAGGTCGATCCATGCGTCACCCTCTCCGATTTGCACCAGACGTACGTTGGCCGCCGTGACCGGTGGTGCGACGGATAACGTCTTGACCAGCTCAGGCGCGGCTTGCAGTTCCTCTTGGGTAATCCAGTGATCCGTAATCGGCAAATCCTGCGCGATATAGGACGCCAGCGCGTCCTCGATGCCGTCGCGATCCTCTGGCGCATCGGCAAGGTCAAAGTCCAGCCGCCCATGGGTGGCCGAGATTTGCCCTCCCACCACGGGGAACGGCACGACCACGGACAACAGATGCAGCAGGCTGTGCACCCGCATATGCCGGTGCCGGCGGTCCCAATCCAGCTTCTGCGTGACATGGGTGCCCGGCTGGGGGATTTCCTCGGGTTCGGCCGGAACCAGAATGATGGACCCGTCCAGCCCCTTGACCGTCGTCGCAATCGGCATGCGCTGCTTGTCCCAGTTCAGCCAACCGCTGTCCCCTGGTTGCCCGCCGCCCGTGGGATAGAACACCGTCCGGTCCAGCACGATCCCGCCCTCGTCGGTGATGGCGATGACTTTTGCGGCACTGTCGCGGGCATAGGCGTCGGTGAGGTAGATCGGCTCGTTCAACTGTCCTCTCCATCCTGCTTAGAGGTTTTTTCGCCGGCGCGGGTGCGCAGCCATACGTCCCGCTGGGGAAAGGGCACCTCGATGTTTTCGGCGGCAAAGCGTTCGACGATGGCGTGGTTGATATCGCTTTTGACCGACATCATCCAATTCACGTCCCGCAGGAAGGCACGGATCTCGAACTCCAGCGCGTCGGCCCCGAACCGCACCAGCAGCACATTCGGCGCGGGGTTCGCAAGCACCAGCGGCTGGTCCTCCGCGATCTCGCGCAGGATCGCCTCGACACGGCGGGTATCGGTGCCATAGGCCACCCCGACCGAGATAATGACCCGCCCCACGGTATTGCCACGGGTAAAGTTGGTCACCGTACCGCTGACAAGATCGGCATTCGGGACAATGACATCGGTGCGGTCAAAGGTTTCGATCCGCGTGGACCGTACCGAAATATCGCGCACATAGCCGGACTTGCCACCGACCTCGATCCAGTCGCCTTCGGAAATGGGGCGTTCGATCAGCAGGATGATCCCCGAGACGAAGTTGCTGACGATGTTCTGCAGACCGAAACCGATACCGACCGACAGCGCACCGGCGACGATGGCAAGCGAGCTAAGGTCAATGCCCGCCCCCGTGATCGCGGCCAGCGCGGCGAGAAAGATCCCGACATAGCCCAGCCCCGACAGCAGCGCGTTCTGCCCGCCGATGTCGATCTTGGTCTTGGGCAGGACATTGCTGCGCAGCGCCCCTTGCAGCAGCCGCGTGAGCAGATAACCGATCGCAAAGATAACCGCGAAGGCCAGCAGGTTCGACGGCGAGATCTGGCTTTCCCCGATGGTGAACCCGCGCGAGAATGCGGCCCATAACTCGGTCAGGTCCGCGACCCGTGCGCCCCAGACCAGCGCAAGCACAGGCATCGCCAGTAACAGCAGAATCAGACCGAAGAACAGCGGCATCAGCGCTTCGCGTGCGGCAACGCCCTGCCCCGTGATCGCGCCATAGACATCCGCAGAAAAGCGTTGTAGCGCCATGACCAGCCCCAGCACCGCCAGTGTCGTCACATAGGGGCGCAGGATCGCATCCGACAGATCCTGATAGCCAAAGGCATACAGCAGCGGTGCCACAACAGAGACCGCAATAGCCCCCAGCCCGGCACTGCGTACAACCCGCGCATGGGACGACGCTTTGGTCATGCCATCGGCGTCTGGCGTATCCTCTTCGGGTTCACGGTAGCTGCGCAGGATCCGACCGATCTGGAACAGCGCGAGGCTGGTCAGCACCGCCAGCGGGAATTGCACCACCGCGCGTGTCGCCAAGCTGGGGTCACCGATTTCAAGCACCGTCAGCGCCACGATAGACAGGATCATCACGAAGGTGATCGCGTTCACGTAGAACCGTGCGGATTTACGTTGCTGTGCAGACAGCGGCAAAAGCGCTTCGTCTTCTTCGCGGGCAAAGACCCGTTCGGACACCCAGCGGAACCCGAAGATAAGCAGGCCAATCAGCGGCAGCAATTCAACGACCTGTGTCGCGCGTGTGCCCAGAAAACCAGATTGCCGTGCCGCGATGGTCAGCAGGTAGAGCCCCACCAGCGGGAACAGGATGCGCAACAGGGAGACGACAAAGCGCCAGATCCCCATGCCGCGCGCCTGATGAACGCGCAGGGTATGCGCAATCTTCATCGCCCAGACACGGCCGCGGAACAGCAAGAGCAAGCCTGCAATACCCGCGAAGAAAACGGTCGGCAGGTTGTTTTCCAACGTGTTCAGCGCGCTGTCCGTATCCTGTTCAGCACTTTCCTGCCAGAAAGCGGCAAAGGCATCCTGCATCTCGACCAGCGCGGGGCCCCAATAGGCGGGGTTCAGCGGCGACGGCGTGGTGCGGAGCAGCCGTTCGGTCTGGCGTTCGCGAATGATCTTGTCGATCTCGCGCACCAGTCCGTCTGCGCGCAGAAACTCGCGCTCTGCGATCTGCACGGGGGCCAGCAGGGTGTTCAGCTGCTGGTTGATGTCGGCGCGGGTCTTGGCCACCTCTGGTGCTTCGGGTTCGGCATTTTCGCCCTCGGGCGCTGTGCCCAAGGCGGCAAGCTGGTCACGCAGCGCAGCGATACGTTCAGCGTTCAGCGTGCGCGCGGCCTCGAACTCGGACCGGTAGTTGACGATACGTCCGCGCAGGCTGTCGAGTTCGGAAGTCGGTGTGTCGGCCTCTTCAACCGATTGTTCCGCCTTGACCGCAACACTATCCCATTGCTCCGCCGTTTCTTCGACGTCGGTCTGCGCGAAAGCCGCGGTCGTCAGGCAAAGCGCCAGAAGACCGCAGGCCAGAAGCCCCCTGAGCGTCGCGATCATTGGTCTTCGAATACGCCGGGAATGGATTGTGGGGCGCGGTCCAGCCAAGCGGGCACGGGCAGATCCTTTTCGCGCAGGAAGTCGGGGTTGAACAGTTTCGACTGATAGCGCGTGCCAAAGTCGCACAGGATCGTCACGATTGTATGCCCCGGCCCCATATCCTTGGCCAGACGCACCGCACCGGCGACGTTCACACCCGACGACGCCCCAAGGCAAAGCCCTTCGTGTTGCAGCAGATCAAAGACATAGGGCAGCGCCTCTGCGTCCGAGACGTTGTAGCTGAAATCGGGCGTGAACCCTTCGAGGTTCTTGGTGATGCGGACCTGACCGATACCTTCAGCGATTGATCCGCCTTCGGCGACCAGTTCACCCTTGGTGTAATAGTTATGCAGCGCGGCCCCGTCCGGGTCGGCAATCGCGATTTTCACGCCTTTGGGCTGCAACGCCATGCCGATCCCGGCCAGCGTGCCGCCAGATCCTACCGCACAGCAGAATCCGTCAACCTTGCCGCCGGTCTGCTCCCAGATCTCGGGGCCGGTGGTTTCGATATGCGCCTGACGGTTGGCGACGTTGTCGAACTGGTTGGCCCAGATCACCCCTTCATTCGTGGTGCGCGCCAGTTCATTCGCGAGCCGTTCCGAGTAGCGCACAAAGTTGTTGGGGTTGCGGTAGGGTGCCGCGGGCACTTGCACCAGCTCGGCCCCGGCAAGGCGCAGCATGTCCTTTTTTTCCTGACTTTGTGTTTCAGGAATGACGATCACGGTTTTGAACCCCATTGATGCGCCGACAAGTGCCAGCCCGATACCGGTGTTCCCTGCCGTGCCTTCGACAATCGTACCGCCGGGTTTCAGCGTGCCCTTGGCAATGGCATCCTGAATGATGAACAGCGCGGCACGGTCCTTGACCGACTGGCCGGGGTTCATGAATTCTGCCTTGCCGTATATCTCGCAGCCGGTTTCCTCGCTCGCCTTGCGCAGACGAATAAGAGGGGTGTTGCCAATGGCCTGCGCCAGATCAGATGCGACGTGCATGGGATGCTCCTAAATCAAGTTACATCCGGTGTAGCGGCGGGCGCTTCCAACCTCAAGCGTTCCCGATGCCGCGCAAGCCAGTAAGCGGCGATCACCAGCGGCGCATTGGCAGCTTCAAGCTGGTCTACCATCGTCATCAGCGCATCAAAGCCGATGAGATGGGACCGGATATCCTCGTTTTCGGCCTCAAGCCCGTTCACGCCGGTGCTATCATCGGGCAAATCGGCAAGGCCCAGATAGATATAGAAAAATTCCGTAGAATCCCCCGGAGAGGCATAGACTTCCGCGATTTTTTCAAGCTTGCGCAGGGTCAGACCCGCTTCTTCCTGCGCTTCGCGGTGCGCGGCGTCTTCGGGGCTTTCGCCCGGATCAACACGGCCCGCGATGGGTTCAAGCTGCCACTGCGCGCGATCCCCCCGCGCCACCGGCCCCATGCGCAGCTGCTCTACCAGCATCACCCGATCCCGCACCGGATCATAGGGTAGCACCAAGGCGGCATCGGTCGCGACGAAGACCGCACGCTCCAGCACATCGGTCATCGTGCCGTCGAAACGCTCGTGCGCGAGGTGATATTCGTTCAGCGCGAAATAATTGGTATAGGCGCGGTCAATCCGGTCGATCCGGACCTTGCCGTCCAGCGTCCCTGCCCCGTGTTTCGACCGAAGCGCATTCACCTGCGCCGCTGCCCGTGACCGGATCATCGGGAACATCTGCGCCACGCGGTCGGCAGTATAGACACCGAAATAATCCATCACCTCGCGCGCGGCAAAGCAGCTGAGCGCTCCCCAGTCCGTCTGCCACTGTGCCAGCGACCACGGGTCACGCGTTGTCCATTGATCGGGCCGCGCGAAATAGCCCAAAGCCTTTGCGCCGCTTTCCAACGTGATTTCTTGCAGGTCGTAGGCAAAGCTGCCCTCGTAGAAATTCAAGCGGTCCAGATCGTTCTGCCCCAACCCGCGCAGCAACAACCCTTCGGCGGATTGGCCCGGTGCCGGCACGATGCAGGGGAACGGCCCCTCGACAACGGACAAGGCGATGTGATCCGGCAAACGATCCGGCGAGATGTCAAGCCGGTCCGCCGCGCGCCCCATCACAATTTCAAGCAGCGGCACATGCCGCAACGACCCATAGAGAAAAAGATCTGTCATCGGCTTAAGGGAACTTGCTGTCGATAAGGTTTGTGATCACGCCACTGACGGCACCACCAATCAACACGACCGCGATGATCGGCACAGTTGCCATGATCAGGAAGTATTCGGCACCGATACCAATCATGCCCACCAGCGCCTCTCCGACACCGCCATAGCGGTGCATCATCGCGTTCTCGATCATCTCGCGGCCTGCCTGGATGAACAGCCCCCAGAACACCAGAACCACGGCACCGGTCAGCCCGATGGTGATCCCTTCGGAAACGCCACCGCCCGCACGTGCCCCCATGACCCGCCACCCGACCGCGAGCCCGAGGGCAATATTGGTGGGAATGAAATACCCGAACTGGGTGGATTCAGGCATCAGGGGCATGATCATGCGCGAAAGGGCAAAGCCCATCAGCGCCAGGCAGAAAGCGGCTGTCAGGCGGGCAGCGGTCGGCATCGGGATTTCCTTAGACTACAAGCAATGCGCCCTCAGGCCGGACGCTTCACGGTAATCTGTGTCACATCGCAATTGCCGCTGTCAAAGGTAGACGCGCAAGACGTGAGGTAGAAATCCCACATCCGCTTAAAGCGTTCGTCAAAGCCCATGCGCGCGATCTCTTCCCACTTCTCATTGAAGGTCGTATGCCAGCGGCGCAGCGTGACGTCGTAACTTTTCCCAAATTCGATAGACTTTTCAACGGCTAGCCCGGCATTCTCAACCTGTTGCTTCAACACCGTGGGGCTTGGTAGCATACCCCCCGGAAAGATATATTTCTGAGTGAAATCAACGCCTCGCTTGTAAACCTTCCAGCGACGATCCGGCACAGTGATGATTTGCAGGGTCGCTTGACACCCAGGTTTAAGACAGGCGTGCAACGTATTGAAATACGAAGGCCAATACTGTTCCCCAACGGCTTCGAACATCTCGATGCTGGCAATACCATCGTAGGTGCCACGCTCGTCACGGTAATCTTGAAGCTTGAACTGAACGACATCCGCCAAGCCCGCGTTTTCAATACGTTCTTTGGCGTAGTTAAACTGCTCTTTGCTGATCGTGAGGCAGGTGACCTTGAGCCCGCGTTCCTTCGCTGCATATTCAGCGAAACCGCCCCAGCCGCAGCCGATTTCCAGCACATGGTCCCCAGCCGAGACTCCCATCTGATCCACCATAGAGGCATATTTCGCAGTCTGCGCCGCCTCTAGCGATTGTTGAAAGCCGTCCTCGAAAAGCGCGCTTGAATAGGTCATCGTGTCATCAAGCCACAATTTGTAGAAATCATTCCCCAAATCATAGTGATAGCTGATGTTCTTACGCGCTTGCTTCTTGCTGTTGCGCTGCAACCAGAAGCGCAGGGATTCAAATTTGCGGATCAACCCCATGCCGGGGAATGAATCGTAGATATCCTCATTCGCATGGGCCACGTCCATAAAGGCCTGCAGGTCCGGTGTGCTCCACCATTCGTCAAGGTAGGCATCGCTGAAACCAAGATCACCCTCCCTGATAAGACGCGCGAACAAGTCATTGTTATGGATACGGATTTCCGCAACGGGCAGCGGGTTCTTTCCGGTTGCGCGAAAGCACCGCCCGTCGGGCAAAACAAAGTCGACCTGCCCGTTTTGCATTTCCTGCGCCATCGCAAAAACACGCGAGAAATATCGTGGAAGGGCAGTCTGCCCCTCGGTGCTGGTCAAAATCATTCGCTCTCCAGTATGCGCTTGGACGCGTATCTTATTGGTTTATGGGTGTTACGTGGGAGATCCACGTTTCATAAAGGTTAAAAGTTTCGCCCCTTATAGGTTTCAAGGGCCCGTTCGCGCCCTTCGTCCAGCGCGATGATCTTTTCGGGATAGTCATCATCCGCCGACAAGGGCCAACTGCGCGGGATCGCATCAAAGAATGCAAGCGCGTCCTTATGCGGATTGGCGCGCCCTTCGGCGATCCAGCGACTGGCGTAGTCTCTATTCTTATCAAATTTATCCAGCTGTGTCTCGGGGTTGAACACGCGGAAATACGGAGACGCATCCGGCCCCGACCCCGCCGCCCATTGCCACCCCATCGCATTGCTCGCGGGGTCCCAGTCGATTAGACAATGTTCAAACCACTTTTGCCCGATGCGCCAGTGACACATCAAATGTTTCGTCAGATAGCTCGCGACGATCATGCGGCCCCGGTTATGCATGCGGCCGGTGACATAGAGCTCGCGCATGGCGGCATCGACAAAGGGTTCGCCCGTGCGCCCCTGTTTCCAGGCTTTCACCTCGGCGCGGCGTTCATCTTCGTTCCAGGGGAAGGCATCCCATTCCTCGCGCCAGTTATCGGTCAGCATCCGTGGCGTGTGATGCATCAAGTGATAGGCAAACTCGCGCCACACCAGCTCTTTCAGAAAGGTCTCCGCCCCCTGTTTGCCGTCATGCAAGGCGCGCTGTGCGGCGTGCCAGCATTGATGCGGGCTGATCTCACCCAGCGACAGGTTTTCCGACAGGTTCGACGTGCCATCGGTGCCGGGAATGTCACGGGTCAGCTTATAGTCGGCCACCCCATGCGCCATGAACGCCCCCAGCCGCGACTGCGCGGCTTTTTCGCCCAGACAGACAAACCGGCGCACCACATCGGCACCACGGTCCATCGCAGCCCCCAAGCCCCACCCGTCCAGCGCATCACTGTCGGGCCAGCTTTCCGGCGCGGGCAGATCTGAAGGTGCGGACAACGGCGGTTCAACATCACGGGTTTTGACGTTGTTCCAGAACGGCGTGTAGACCTTATAGCAGTCGCCCGCCTTGGTCTCGACCGTCCAGGGTTCGAACATGACGTGCCCGCCAAAGGATTTCGCCTCTATCCCGTCGTTGCACAGGGTCTCTTTGATCTTGCTGTCGCGCTGCACGCTGTCCGGATCATAAAGCCGCGACCAATAGACCGTGCCCGCGCCCGTCTCCTTGATCAGAGCCTGTAATGCCTCAAGCGCATCGCCTTCACGCAAGATCAGCCTGCTCGACACCCCCTCAAGACTGTCCGCCAGCGCCCCGACCCCCAACCCCAGACGCCATTTCGGTGCCGCGCCAAGGGCGTTGACGCTCTTGTCCTTGATAAAGACGGGTATCACGGGCCGCCCCGCGTTTGCAGCGGCAGATAGGGCCGGATGATCGCTAAGCCGCAGATCGCGGCGATACCAAAGAAGGATGGGGCTTTTATCGGACATGTCACACTTTGCGTTAAGGTGATGCAAAGCTAGTGCTGACCCCGCAAGGTCAAGGCCGTACCAGTCCCTAAATACGCCAAACGGCGACCCCAAGGGGCCGCCGCCAGACAAATCGTAGCCTTAGTGCCGGTGGTTTAGCCGTTCACATCAACCACAACACGGCCCCGCACCTGACCGTTCAGGATGTCTGCCCCCAGCTTGGGCAGATCGCTCAGTGTCGCAGGCACGACCATATCCTCAAGCTTGGACAGTGGCAGGTCTTTCCCGATCCGCTGCCATGCGCGCAGACGGTTGTCATAGGGTTGCATGACGGAATCGATCCCCAGCAGGTTCACACCGCGCAGCAGGAAGGGGATCACCGTGGCCGGCAACCCTGCCCCGCCTGCAAGCCCGACAGCTGCGACTGAACCGCCGTATTTCATCTGCCCCAAGACCCGCGCCAGCATTTCGCCGCCCACGGCATCAATGCAACCGGCCCAGGTTTCGGATTCCAGCGGACGTTTAACGGTTTCGTTCAACTCTTCCCGCGCGACGATCTGCGTGGCACCCAGCGATTTCAGATAATCCGCCGTATCCGGGCGGCCCGTCACACCGGCGACCTCGTGACCCAATGCAGCAAGGATGGCGACCGCGACGGACCCCACGCCACCGGCGGCACCCGTCACCAGCACCGGCCCGTTGCCTGGCACCAGCCCGTGATCCTCCAGCGCCATGACAGACAGCATCGCGGTAAAGCCCGCCGTGCCCACGGCCATGGCTTGGCGGGTATCCAGCCCCTCGGGCAGCGGCACCAGCCAGTCTGCCTTCACACGCGCCTTTTGCGCATAGCCGCCCCAATGGGCCTCGCCCACACGCCAGCCGGTCAGCACGACCTTGTCGCCGGGTTTGTAACGATCATCGTCCGATGCCTCCACGGTGCCTGCGAAATCGATACCGGGAATATGGGGATACTTGCGCACCAAGCCGCCGCCCGGTCCGATGCACAGCCCGTCCTTGTAGTTCACGGTCGAATATTCGACAGCAACGGTCACATCACCCTCGGGCAAACGGTCAAGGTCGATCTGGGTAACCTCGGCATGGGTCTTGCCGGATTCCTCATCCTTATTCACCATCAACGCATCAAACATCATTTCTCCTGTCTCGGACCGCCGTTCAGGGCCCGCTTCATTTTGCCAGTAAACTCCGGGGAGCCCGAGGGGCTGGCCCCTCGGTTCCATGGGTTCAAGCTGCGCGCCAGTGGAGTTGCCCGCCGACTCACATCTTGCAAAATTAATGTCAGACAATTAAAGTTTTTCCAAACCATAAATGTAAGACATATGAATTCCACGCCAGAAACCGCCTCTGATCTGTCCAGCCATATTGCCGCGAACATCCGTGATGCAATCATCAAGGGTGTGCTGATCGTCGACGAACGCCTCCCCTCCGAGGCGGAGCTGTCGGCGCAGTTCAACGTCTCGCGCGCGACGGTGCGCGAGGCGCTCAAGCGGTTGGCGGCACAATCACTGATCCGTACGCAACGGGGGGCAACGGGCGGCGCTTTCGTCAATCGCATCAGCTTTGAAGCCGCCCAAACGCAGCAGATCACCACCTCTACCCTGCTTTTGTCGATGAACGACGTGAGCTTCGAGACCGCCTGCGAGGCCCGCTTCGCGCTAGAGCGCGCCTGCGCCCCCCTATCGGCGGCACGCAGGCAGGATCATCATCTAGACGCGATGCAAAACGCGCTTACCGCGCAATCTGCCCCCGATCTGTCGGACGCGGGCTTTTGCGCGGCTGATGTCGCGTTTCACCGCGCGCTGGTCGATGGGGCGTGCAATCCGGTGCTGTCCTATCAACTCGCCGGTGCTGTCGAAGCGATGCAGCCGCTGATGAACATGATCACCTTCACCGCATGGTCCCGCGACGCCATCGTCGCGCGCCATCGTGACATCGCCACCGCGATCGCCGCCCGCGACGCCGGCGCCGCCGCCCAAGGGCTGACCCTGCTTGAGGAAGAGACCCAGGCCCTCGCCCGCACCGTCTTTGCCCGCCGCAGCAAACAGAGTGACGCGGCCCGATAGCCCGCGGGTCACCTTTCGTTTTCAAAGCTTTCCCCTTGCAAAGCAAATCACGCCCCTTATATCTGGGGTGTCCTTCGGGACTATGGGTATAAACGCGCATGTAATAAGCGGTTCGGACCCGGGGGCGGTACCCGGCGACTCCACCAAACATCCGTCATTTGCGGATCATGGGGTCGAAATAGGATCGACGAACGTCTAAAGATGTTGCTTTATCTCGGCTGACTGCCACCGTTATCGGCGTAAAATGTACAATTGCAAATGACAATCGTGCTCCAATGGCGATGGCCGCGTAAGCGACCGGAACTATTGAAACTTAAGTCCTTACGTTTAGCGACCTAAGGCGGGGTTCGCAGGTACCTGGCAACAGAAACCTGCACTTACCTCTCCCCCGTAATTTTCCACTTTCAAGCGCATGATGTGCACTTTCGGCCTGCTTATGGTCAGGCGGGCCTTCGCCTGTGCTGCAATCGAAGGGCAGCTTGCATAAGCACTTCGTCCGCTTCAGAATGAAGGGCAGAACACCCAAGCCCTTGAACCCTGACTTTCAACGCGCAGTTCGGGTTTGTTTGACTTGCAGTCAAAAAGTCCATAATTTTTAATAAGATACATTAACCGCCCACAACGCAGAGAAGCCGCTCAATGTCCCAATCGACTGAAATCCTTGTCTCAACTCGGTTCTCGTTTCTAGGGGCGTCAGGATGGCAAAGCGACTTTTCCAAAGATGCGGCGATGCTGTTCGATAAAAACAGGCTATTGCGGCGGCTGTGGCTGTTCAACAATATCGCATTGGCGAGCCTCGCGTCGCAAACGGACGATAACTTTCACCATTTCATCCTCTCCAGCGATCAGATGCCCGATTGGGCGAAATCAGAGCTGACCGATATGTGTGAAGACCGTTTAGGGGCTGGCAAGTTCACGATACAATTCGCGCCGCAGGGCCCGGCGAGGAAGTTTCAGCGCCACGCAATCGCAAAATTCGCAGGGAGCGATCCGGTAGCGCAAGTCGTCCTTGATGATGATGACGGGCTGTCTTCGGATTTTATCGCAACGCTCAGAGCGCATCTAGCGCAAGCCGAGCCGCTCGAAGCAGAGGGCACGCCCCATTTTTACACATTCCCAAAGGGGTACGCATTGGGCCTGCGTGACGACGAGGTTCAGCTATGGGCACATCGCTTTAAATTCATCAACTTGGGTCTGACGATGGTTGGCAGGAAAGACCATAAAAACATATTCGGCATCGGCCATATGGATGCACCAAAACGGTTCGGCTACACCAGCGACACTCGGAAACTCATGTATATCCGCACGTTGAGCGACGTGAACGACTCGCGTGTCAGCGTCGGTGAAAGATGGACAGAGGTCGAGAATTGGCGCGACGACGAGGACTTTAAATCAAGGTTCCCTTGGATGCTGGACGTGCCGTTCAAAGAGTTCAACGAGTTCGATAGTTTGGCGTGATAGCAACCCGCGCCCCCTAACTGACAATCCGCATCGTTTGAAACCCGCCGCGCGTATGTGCGGGCAGTGCCAATCGGTGCCCCACCGGCGCTTGACCTCGGGGGCCGGTACTGCGACCTCTGGCGCGGGGCATCGTGAGAGGCATATGCGAGATATGAGTGTACCGGAATGGGGCCTGCTGGCGCACGTGTTCGGGCGGATCGGGGTGCTGTCCTTTGGGGGGCCAGCGGCCCAGATCGCCCTGATGCACAAAGAGTTGGTCGAGCGTCATCGCTGGCTTTCGGAAGACGGGTTTTTGCGCGCGCTGTCCTTGTGCATGTTGTTGCCCGGGCCAGAGGCAATGCAACTGGCGACCTATGCCGGATGGCGGCTGCGCGGCACCCTTGGCGGGCTGTTGGCGGGGCTTTTGTTTGTACTCCCCGGGGCTACGGTCATTCTGGCGCTGGCCTTTGGCTATGCCTATTTCGGCCAGCTTCCCTTGGTTCAAGCCGCGTTTATGGGGATCAAGGCGGCGGTCATTGTCGTGGTCTTTCAAGCCTTGCGCAATCTGGGACGGAAAGCGTTGCACGGGCGCGCGGGATGGGTGCTGGCCGAGCTGGCTTTTGTGGCTTTGTTCGTCTTTGGCCTGCCCTTCCCGCTGATCATTCTGGGTGCGGGCCTTTGGGGCGCTTTCGGTGCCACCGGGCACGGCAGCATGGCCGAGATTGAGGGGCTACATCATCGCCCTGCCCGCCCCTTCGGCGTCATCGGACTTTGGGTCGCGCTATGGGCGTCGCCGCTGATGTTTGTCTGGGGTATGGGGAATGAATTCCTGCTCAAGATCGGGCTCTTCTTCTCGAAGCTCGCGGTGGTGACCTTTGGCGGCGCCTATGCGGTGCTGGCCTATATGGCGCAGACTGTGGTGCAGGATCACGGGTGGATCACCACCGAACAGATGATCGACGCTTTGGGGCTGGCCGAGACGACGCCGGGCCCTCTCATTCTGGTGACGGAGTTTGTCGCCCTGTTGGCGGGTTTTGCCCAATCGGGGCCATGGGGCGCGGTCTCGGCCGGGGCTCTGGCGCTTTGGGTGACGTTTACGCCCTGTTTTCTATGGGTTTTCCTTGCCGGCCCGTATCTGGAGGCGATCTCGGCGCAGCCGCGGCTGGCGGGGGCCTTGCGCGCGATTACCGCCGCCGTCGTCGGCGTGATTGCCAATCTATCGGTCTGGTTCGCGCTGCATGTGATGTTTGAACGCGTGCTGACTATGGCGCATCTGGCCGTGCCTCTGCCTGATTGGAGCAGTTTTGATCCCGTGGCCGCTGTATTGACGGGTGTGGCGGGAGTGTTGATGCTGGGGCTGCGGTTCGGCTTTGTCCTGACGATGACGATAAGCGCTGCATTGGCACTTTGCTGGCGCCTGTTGCTATAAATTTTTGCGCCCCCTTTTCACTGGTGCGAAATGCCGTATGCTATCGCCATCAACCAAGGCCGGAGAGAAGTAATGAGCCGAAGCATTGAGTATGGCAATCTGATGCACGATGCCATGCGCGGGTTAATTCGTCAGGTATTACTTGACGTTGCAGCCAATGGACTGCCCGGCAACCATCACTTCTTTATCACGTTCGACACCTCACATCCGGATGCGGAACTGGCCGATTGGCTGTCTGACCGCTACCCCGGCGAGATGACCGTTGTCATGCAGCATTGGTACGACAAGCTTGAGGTCACCGAGGAAGGATTCTCGGTCACGTTGAACTTTGGCGATGCGCCCGAACCGATGTATATCCCCTATGACGCGATCCGCACCTTTGTGGATCCGTCGGTGGAATTCGGCCTGAAGTTTGAACAGCAAGAACCCGGCCAGCAGGACGAGGACGAAGACCTGCCCCAGCAGGACGAAAGCGAGCTTGAGGTCGAGGAAGAAGCCCCGAAAGCCGCCGAAATCGTATCGCTGGACAGCTTCCGCAAGTAATCGACCGATCACCGCGCCTTGTCGCCAAGGTTAGCGCCATCGGCTCATTGCACCGCAGCGGCCCGCGGGGTAAACCCTGATCAGACATAAGCCCAAGATCAGGAGCCTTTTCATGGCCGATACCCGTACAGAAACCGACAGCTTTGGCCCATTGGAAGTGCCGTCCGACAAATACTGGGGCGCGCAGACCCAGCGGTCGATCATCAATTTCCCCATCGGGTGGGAAAAACAGCCCGTGCCGATCATCCGCGCCCTTGGCGTCGTGAAAAAAGCCTGTGCGATGGAAAACCTGAACCAGGGCAATCTGGACCAGAAGCTGGCCGATGCGATCACCGCCGCCGCGACCGAGGTGATCGAGGGTAAGTTCGACGACAATTTCCCGCTGGTCGTCTGGCAGACCGGTTCCGGCACCCAGTCGAACATGAACGCGAACGAGGTGATCTCGAACCGCGCGATCGAGATGCTGGGCGGCGAGATGGGGTCGAAAGATCCGGTCCACCCCAACGACCACTGCAACATGGGACAGTCGTCCAACGATACCTTCCCCACCGCGATGCATGTGGCCATCGGCATGCAGGCCCGCGATGTGCTGCTGCCCGGTCTGCAAAAACTGCACGACGCCTTGGTCGCGAAGTCCGAAGAGTTCAAGGACATCATCAAGATCGGCCGGACCCATACCCAGGATGCGACACCGCTGACCTTGGGTCAGGAATTCTCGGGCTATGCGCATCAGGTGAAAAAGGGGATCGAACGGGTCAACGCCTGCCTGCCCGATATCTATGAACTGGCTCAAGGCGGTACTGCCGTTGGCACCGGTCTGAACACCAAAAAAGGCTGGGCCGAAGCCGTGGCCGCGCATATGGCCGAGATCACCGGCCTGCCCTTTGTCACCGCGCCGAACAAGTTTGAATCGCTGGCCGCCCATGACGCGATGGTCATGTTCTCGGGTGCGCTGAAAACCGTGGCGGGATCGCTGTTCAAGATCGCCAATGACATGCGCTTGCTGGGGTCCGGCCCGCGTTCGGGTCTGGGCGAGTTGATCCTGCCCGAGAACGAGCCCGGGTCGTCGATCATGCCGGGCAAGGTGAACCCGACGCAGGCCGAAGCGCTGACAATGGTCTGTGCGCATGTCATGGGTAATGACGCCGCCGTCGGCTTTGCCGGGTCGCAAGGGCATTTCGAGCTTAACGTCTACAACCCGATGATGAGCTATAACGTCCTGCAATCCATGCAGCTTTTGGGCGACAGCGCCTCGGCCTTCACGGACAATATGGTGGTCGGCACGCAGGCCAATGTCGAACGTATCGACAAGCTGATGAAAGAAAGCCTGATGCTGGTCACAGCGCTGGCCCCCACGATTGGCTATGACAACGCGACCAAAGTCGCGAAGACGGCCCACAAGAACGGCACGACGCTCAAGGAAGAAGCAATCGCCTTGGGCTTTGTCGATGCCGAAACATTCGACCGCGTGGTGCGGCCGGAGCAAATGATCGGACCCAAAGAATGAGCGCCCCCATCAACCTCAACAAGGTCAAGAAAGAGCGCAACCGCGCCTCGCGCAAGGCCCGTGCCGATGAAAACGCGGTACAGTTCGGCCAGAGCAAGGACCAGAAAGAGGTTTTAAAAGCCCGTCTGGCGCAAATCTCGCGCAATCTGGAAGCCCATAAGCGCGACACATGAGCGCCCGGCCGGTGAAACATTCGGTGACCCTTCGGGGTCACCGTACGTCGATCTCGCTGGAGGATGAATTCTGGCAGGAATTGCGCGACCTTGCGCAAGAGATGGACATGCCGATCAATGCGCTGGTGGCGCAGATCGATGCAGAGCGCGGCGTTGAAGCGGGGCTGGCCTCTGCGATCCGCGTCTATGTGCTGCGTGCATTAAGGGAACGTTTACCTTCGCGGGGGTAAGTTTCCCCCATGGTCAAACAACAGTTTTCTCCATTGTCGCCCGAGGGCTGGATGCTCGCCCTATTCAGTTCGAAGGCCGCCCGCAGCGGGTGTGTCGTGCGGCGGAATGTCAGGGATGTCGAAAGATATGTGGGCCGCCACGCGTTCGAGCAAGAACTGCTACGCCGCGGCTATCACGCTGTAGAAAATGCGGGCCAGCTCGTGATCTTTTGCAATCAAGAGCCGATCCGCATTATTGTTTAGGGGTTTTCTTCCCAAGAAAACCCCCGCGGAATTTAGGAAAATTCCAATTTAGGCGACAGAGGCGTCGTAGATCTTGCTAATGTTCTGCCCCAGTGCCGTGTTGAACTCGGCATCCGACATTTTGACGTTCAACCCTTCGGTCAGCGCGCGCGAGAAGCTGGCGATCATCTTGGGGTTTTGCGTCAAACGCGCGCAGGCGTCTTCGGTCGAATACCCGCCCGACAGCGCCACGACCCGCAGCACATTGGGGTGATCCGCAAGGCTGTCATAAAGCCCCGCGCGTTCTGGCAGGGTCACCTTGAGCATCACCAGTTCCTCCGCGGACAGCGCGGCGAGGTGTTTCTCGAGCTCGGATTTCAGGATGTCTTCGGCTTCCGCCTTGCTCTCGGAATGGATGTTCACCTCTGGCTCGATGATCGGGACCAGACCGGCGGCACAGACGGTTTTGGCAACGGCGAATTGCTGCGCCACGACCGACGCGATCCCTTCGGCATTGGCGGATTGGATGACCGACCGTTCCTTGGTGCCAAAGATTCCGGCGGCTTTCGCGCGTTTCAGCAGATCGTCTAGCTCGGGCATGGGTTTGAGCAGTTGCACGCCGTTTGCTTCGTCTTCCAGACCTTTGTCGATCTTCAGGAAAGGCACAACGCCGCGGTCTTCCCACAGCAGTTGGGCCACAGGTTTGCCGTTAATCGTGTTGTCCATCGTGCGTTCAAACAGGATCGCGCCCAGAACTTTGCCAGAGGTGAAATCATCGGCCAGAATGATCCGCGCGCGCATGTCGTGCATGGCTTGAAACATCTCGGCATCGCCCGAGTAATCAGAGGGTTCAACGCCATAAAGGCTCAGCGCCTTGGGGGTCGATCCGCCCGACTGGTCCAATGCGGCCACAAATCCCTCCCCTGTTTCCATTTGTGTGCGCTGTGCGTCTGTCGTGGTCATGATGATCCTGGCCCTTATTGATTCCGTCGAATGTTCGTTTAACGCATCTATTCCCGCGATGATATATCGTTAGCGCCGGACAAAGCGCAGCAAAATGCCGTCTTTTGAACGAACTGTCAGATGTGCCACGGGAATAGGTGGCTTTTCGCCGACAACCTCTATGCGGTAATCGCGCAGGATACGCGACAGGATCAACGGGCCTTCGACCATGGCGAAGCCTGCCCCCGGGCAGACCCGCGCACCGGCGCTGAACGGCAGATAGGCCTCGCGCTGGCATTTCTTGCCGTTCTCGCTGTGCCAACGCGCCGGATCAAACCCGTCGGGGTTATCCCACAGGCGTTCGTGACGATGCAGATGCCACGGGCTGATCACCACCTGTGCCCCACGCGCCACGGTCCGGTCGCGGAACGTCGCGGGGCAGCTTGCTTCGCGCACCATCATCGGCACGGGGGGATAAAGGCGCAGTGCCTCGCGGAAGACATCGCGGCTTTGTTTGAGCTTGCCCATAACCGCAAAATCGCACTGGTCGATCGCCTGCGCCTCTGCGGCCAGACGGTCCTGCCAGTCGGGATGGGTCGCCACCAGATACATCGCCCATGCCAGCGCCGAGGCGCTCGTCTCGTGGCCCGCAAGAAAGAAGATCGCGACCTGATCGACCATTTCATCGGTGGTAAAGGTAGATCCGTCTTCGGGATCGGGCGTGGTCATGATCTTGGTCGCCAGATCGTCTGGTGCGGTGCCCGCCTTGATCGCCTCCATCCGTTCGGCCGTCAGCGCGGTGATCAGTCGCCGGATCTTGGCAGCGCTGCGTTTGGTGTCGCGGCGGAACAGCCGTGGCAGCCAGCGGGGCAGCGGTACAAAGGCCGCGATGTTCAGGATCGGCTGGCTGCGCTGATAGGTTTTGAATTCGTCAAAGACCTCGCGCGCCATGTGGTGTTCGATGGGAATCGAAAACAACGTGCGAAAGATCACATCCGCCGCCGCGTGGCTGGTCTGCGCCTCGACCTCTAGCGGCGCGCCATCATGAGGCGCAAGCCGTGCCGCCGCTGCCTCTGCCGCGTCCCAGATCGCGGGGAAGGTTTCGCGCAAACGGCCCCCTTCAAACGCGGGGTCGATGATGCGCCGCTGCCGTTTCCATATCGCCCCGTTGGTCAGGAAGACCGAATTGCCAAGCAGCGGGCGCAATCCTTCGCCGATCCGGTCGGACTTGGGATAATCGTCGGGGCGCGTCTTGAGCACGGTCTGGATCAGATCGGGCTGGTTGATCAGATAACTGCGGAAGAACGGCGTCTTGAACTCTGCCATCCAGGCCCGATACAGCCGTGCGGGCTGCGCCGACAGGATGTCTTGGCGAAAGAGCCGCGCATAGCGCCAAAGCGACACTTTCGCGGGGCGGCTCTCGGGTTTGGGGGGCAGCGTCATGGCGCGGTAGAGGTGAATTTATTCACCGGTTTGACAATGCGCGACCGGGATGCAGGCCGTCCGGCATAGCGTTCGGCCAGACTGTGCGGGCCGGCGGTGATCTGGAAATAGTCATAGTCCTTGGGCGCATCAAAGGCGCAGAGGTATTGGAAATGCAGCCGGAAAAACCGCCAGCGCAGCTCTTTCCAGCGGGCTGGGGTCAGCGATTGAGTGAAGGCCGCGGAAAACACCAGCGGCCAGCGTTTATCCTCGGGGGCAACGCCCGACACCGCTACCGGATCGCAAAGCGCAAAGGCACAGCCGTCGCCGGGGGCGGTCACATCGACCCACGTCAGACCCTCGCATTGGGACAGAAAGCGCAAATCAGCGCGCAGACGGTGGGCATCGCGCAGGAAGGACACCATCGGCACCACCTGCCCCAAGGTCATAAAGGCCAGCGCAGGTCCGTCAGCAGGGACACGGCCCGCGCGGATCAGATCGGCAAGGATCGACACCCCCAGATGCGCGCCCGAGGAATGGCCCACGACAAGCACCTCGTCCACATCAGACCTCAGCGCCTGCGCGATGGCATCCCCGAATTCGGTCATGCGCGTTTCAAGCGCGGGCGGGTTCGCCCCTCGCGTCGCGGCCCCGAAGGCGTAATCATGCATCAGGTAATAGGCGAAAAGCTTGCCATCGTGTTTCTTGAACCAGCGCAGCACCTGCCAACCCAGCCCCACGCCAGCGGCGGCGGCGATCCCCTTGAACCACGCAGCCCCGCCAAAGAAGGTCACCCCCGCGTAGAGCAGCTTGCCCGCGAGGGCCGCGATCAACAGTTGCAGCAGCAACATCCCCACCGGATAAAGCGCTGCAATCACCGGCCCCTTGCGCAGCTTCATCAACCGCCAAAGCGCACCCGATGCGATATAGACCCAAGCCGTCTGCACCAACTGCCCATAGGTCGCTAGGATCGAATTGCTCATGGAGATGCGCACGATGTCGGACCAGACGAGCACGTCGACCTGAGCCTCTACATCAACGCCATCGATATGCGCGGCGACGTTCCAGCCGTAGTTCCCGCCGCCCTTCTTGGGCGACAGCGCGATCTGATAGTCCGAGATCCGCGCCTGCGCGCTGCCTTCCTTGCGGTAAAGCTCGCGGTAGCGGCGCGGATGAATGGGGTCATAGCCCGGGATATAGAAAACCCGTCGCGTCCTGACTGTCTGCTCTATGTTCTCGGCCATCGTTCACCCTGTATTTCGCCGCAGCTTAAACAGGTTTTCCGGCAAGAGTAAGGCGCCTAACCCAAGGATCCCAATGCAGGAAATGTTTCCAGCAACCAGAAAGAGAAGGTCGTAAACGCTCCCGTCAGCAGCGCCAGACCGACGACCACCAGCAAGATCCCCATGCCGCGTTCGATCAGCTTCATATAGGGCTTGATCCGGTTCATGACGTGGGTGGCGCGGGTGATGAACATCGCCGCCAGCAAAAAGGGAATACCCAAGCCCGCCGCATAGACCCCCAGCAAAAGCGTGCCGCGCGTGACCGAGGCTTCGGACGCCGCGAGCGACAGGATCGCGCCAAGCTGCGGCCCGATGCAGGGTGTCCAGCCGAAGGCGAAGGCCAGCCCAAGGATATAGGCCCCAAAGGACGTGCCGCCCTTGTCGCCCGCATCCAGACGCGCTTCTTGGTCGAGAAAGGGAATGCGGAAAACGCCCAGGAAATGCAGACCAAAGATGATCACCACAATGCCCGACAGCCGCGCGAAGAGCACCTGATTTTGCAGGAAGAACGCCCCGAAAACAGAGGCCGTGAACCCCAGAATAAGGAACACCGTGCTGAGCCCCATCACAAAGAACAGGGCCGCGATGACAGCCTTGCGGCGCGCGGCGGCGACCGATGACATGTCGTTCAGGGTTACCCCGCTCATATAGGCGAGGTACGGGGGGACGATGGGCAGGACGCAGGGGCTCAGGAAGCTGATGATCCCGGCGGTCAGCGCGATGAGTATGGCGGGCAGTAGTCCCGCGTCGATCAGGTCAAATCCAAACATGACATCAGCCATAATCTGCTTTGTCCGGCGCGTCACCTGCTGTTGCGCGTGATCCCCGTCACAAGGTTGTGGACGCGTTGAAACATGTGGCTTATCTGAGGATCATGACAGATAAAAACTTTCTCGACGCGACGGGGCTTTTGTGCCCCCTGCCCGTGCTCAAAGCCCGTAAACGCCTGCAATCATTGGCCTCTGGCGATCTTCTGACCGTGCATGCGGATGATCCCGCCGCGATCATCGACATCCCGCATTTCTGTGCCGAGGCCGGCCACAGCCTTGAAAGCGCCGCGATGGACGAAACGCCGCAGGCCTATGTGATCCGCAAAAAGTAACAGCCCGCGCTGCCCCCCGCGCCGCGGATACCGCAGAAAAAAGGCAGACCCGAAGGTCTGCCTTTTGTCGTTTCTATATGTCAGCGCAGGGGCGCTGCTTAGCCGCCCAAGGACCACCAGCCGCGCCGCTTGGGCTTGGCGGGTTTTTCGGGCTCCGCCTGCGGGGTCGCCTCGGGCTGAGGTACTTCGGTGACCGGTGGCTCCGGCTGGATTTCCTGCGCGGGCGGCATTTCCGTCGGGGTGCTATCGGGCACCTCGGTCGGGGCCGGCGTTTGCTCCACCTCGGCGGGCTGGGACGGCTGCGCAGGCGTGGGTTCCGGCGTCGGGATCGGCGTCGGCTCCTTTGCGGGCTCGGGCGTCGGCGCGTCTGGCGTCACCTCTGGTTCGGGCTTGGGCTCGGGGGTTGGCTGCTCTTTTGGCGCAGGTGTTTCCTCGGGCTTGGGTGCCTCTTGCGAGCCCTCTTCGGTAGCCTCAACCGGAGCGGCCTTGGGCTTGCGCGTGCGAGTCCGCTTGGGTTTTGGCTTGGGCGCGTCTTCGGCGGCTTCCGCGTCGGCAGGGACCGCGTCGGCAGGTTTCGCGTCCTCGGAGGTCTTGGCATCCGCGTCTACGGTCGCTTCTGCCGCGGCATCAGCCTTGGGTTTGCGGGTCCGGCTGCGGGTGCGCTTGGGTTTGTCCTGCGGTTTCGCGTCATCAGAAGCGGCGTCTGCAGCCGCATCCGTTTTCGTGTCATCCTTGGCACCAGCAGTATCCGCCTCGGTTTCCGCGGGCGCGTCACTATCGCCGTTGTCACCGTTAGTGTTGCTATCGCCGTTGTTTTCACCGTTGGCCGCATCATCCCCGTTGGATTTGCCACCCCGACGCCGCCGGCGACGACGACGACGCTTGGGTTTCCCTTCGCCATCATTGTCATCGTCAGAGCCATTGTGCTGGCTCTGCCCGCCATTGCCGTTGCCGCTGGGTTCATTGTCAGCGTTGTCCGCATCTGCTTCCGGATCGACATCCAGATCGTCGACCTCGTCCATGATGGAGGTATCAACCGACACCACATGTTCGATCGGCGTGACAACGCGTGTCGCGGTCTTGAACTTTTCAAGCGAGAAATCGGGGCTGACCAAAGCGGGGTCGCCTTCGATGCGCACGGCCATGCCATAGCGGCCTTCGATATGGGCGATATGTTCGCGCTTCTGGTTCATCAGGAAGTTGGCGATGCCGACGGGCGCGGTGATCAACACCTCGCGCGACCGTTTGCGGGTGCCCTCTTCCTCGATCTGGCGCAGGATCGACAGCGCAAGGTTGTCGTCCGACCGGATCAGGCCGGTGCCGTGGCAGGCGTGGCACGGCTGTGTCGTCGCCTCGATCATACCGGGACGCAAACGCTGGCGCGACATTTCCATCAGGCCAAAGCCGGAAATACGGCCCACCTGAATACGCGCACGGTCGGTTTTCAGCTTTTCCTTCATCAGCTTTTCAACGGCGGCGTTATTGCGACGCTCGTCCATGTCGATAAAGTCGATGACGATCAGACCAGCGAGATCGCGCAGACGCAGCTGGCGGGCGACTTCGGCGGCGGCTTCCAGGTTAGTCTTGGTCGCGGTCTGTTCGATGGAGCCTTCCTTGGTGGCCCGGCCCGAGTTCACGTCGATGGCAACTAGCGCTTCGGTCACACCGATCACGATATACCCGCCCGAAGGTAGCTGTACCGTGGGGTTGAACATGCCCGAGAGGTAGCTTTCGACCTGATAGCGCGCGAACAAGGGCAGTGTTTCGCTATAGAGCTTCACGTTCTTGGCGTGGGACGGCATGATCATCTTCATGAAGTCCTTGGCGATGCGGTACCCGCGTTCACCTTCGACAAACACCTCGTCAATCTCGCGGTTATAAAGGTCGCGGATCGAGCGTTTGATCAGGTCGCCTTCTTCGTAGATCTTGGCGGGCGCGATGGATTTCAGCGTCAGCTCGCGGATCTGTTCCCACAGGCGTTGCAGGTATTCGTAGTCGCGCTTGATCTCGGCCTTGGTGCGTTGTGCACCGGCGGTGCGCACGATCAGACCGGCACCTTTTGGCACCTGAATTTCGTTTGCGATCTCTTTCAGCTTCTTGCGGTCCGCGGCGTTGGTGATCTTGCGGCTGATGCCGCCCCCACGCGCGGTGTTGGGCATGAGCACACAATACCGGCCGGCCAGCGACAGATAGGTTGTCAGCGCCGCGCCCTTGTTGCCACGTTCCTCTTTAACGACCTGCACCAGCAGGATCTGACGCACCTTGACGACTTCCTGGATTTTATAGCGCTTGGGCCGTGGCTTGCGCGCGGTGCGCAGATCGTCGTGGTCATCGTCATCCGCCACGGATTCGATGCTGTCATCCTTGGAGGACGCATCTTTAGCCTTGGGGCTATCGTCGCTGTCATCCGCGTCGTCGCTGTCGTCCTGATCATCGGCATCAGGTTTTGCGGCGTCTTTCGCATCTGCTTTGGCGGCCTTGGGGGTGTCACCCTCTGCCTTGCTGTCATCGCCGTCTGGCTCTTCGACAGGCGTCTCGGCAACCCGCTCCATCGGAGAGGAGCCTTCTTCATCGTCCAGATCGACGGTCTGCATGCCGTTGATCTGGTCGCTGTCGGTCGCATCGGCGTCTTTACTGACCGTCGCGTCATCGGACACGGTGTCTTCGGCTTTGGACTTGCTGCGGCTGCGCGAGCGTGTCCGGCGTTTGGGCTTTTCGTCTTCGTCTTCCTTGGCGGCCTGCGCTTCGGCATAGGCACGCTCTTCCTCCATCAGCGCCAGACGGTCAGCGACGGGGATCTGGTAGTAATCGGGGTGAATTTCCGAAAAGGCGAGGAAACCATGACGGTTGCCGCCATAATCCACAAACGCGGCCTGCAACGAAGGTTCGACCCGCGTGACTTTCGCGAGGTAGATATTGCCAGCTAGTTGGCGTTTATTCTCTGATTCAAAGTCAAATTCTTCGACCTTGTTTCCGTCAACCACAACAACGCGAGTTTCCTCAGCGTGGGTGGCATCGATAAGCATTTTCTTAGGCATAAATCCATTTTGCACAGCTGCGCAAACAGCAGCCCCGGTGGGGCGCTGCGAGGCAGGGTATGTCTTGTCAGGGCGATGGGTGACGCGGCTAAAACAGGGCCCAAAAGGCCGCCTGTCTGTCTGCTCTTGGCGTCTGCGCGCGTCATCGCGGTTCTTCTCCGACATGGGTGGTGCGTACCGCGCCCCCATATCCATTAATTTACTGCGGTTGTCCGGCCAAAGGCACGGCGCAATCGTCAGCGGTTCTTGAGCCTTTTTTAAGGGCCTAATCGGTCTGCCTGGTCACCACATGCCGGGGAACCGAGGCATCGAAACTGTCTGGGGTCTGGTTTGCCATCCAAAGAGGCAAACAGCCCTATCTACAATTAACGGCAGAAGGCACCAAATGACAATGGGAAATCGCGTTTAGCGGCTTTGCAGATACGGGGGCCGATAGCGGTATCACGCCCCCTGCCGCCTTGCTTGACAAGCGTCGGTGCTATGGGAAAAGCTTTGCCAGCGGGTTTATGCCCGTGCCGCAGCCCTGTGACGGGATGCACAAAAATAAGACAGATAAGGATGATACGAATGTATATTTCCCTGCGCGCAGCCCTGTGCCTGCCGTTTCTGGCGCTTGCCGCCTGCGAAGACATGAGCACGACCGGCGGCAGCGACCCCGAGGGCCCGTCCAAGCGCAGTTGCATCCGTGCCGTGGAAAAACACACCGGCAAATCGGGCGGTACACTCAACACGACCATCCCTATCGTCGAGACGGGCCAGCATATTGTCGATATCCCCGGCGGCCCGTCGTGGACCTGCTACACCGATGAAACCGGTGCGGCACGCGAGCTGATCGAGACGCGGCTCGGCTGAGCCTTTCTTCAAAATGCGGCGCTCAGAGGTAATCCGAGCGCTGCAAACCGTATTTCGCCATCTTCTCGTTCAGCGTCCGGCGCGGCAGGCACAACTCCTCCATCACACTGGCGATAGACCCTTTGTGCCGGCGCATGGTATTATCGATCAGCATACGCTCGAAGGCTTCTACATATTCTTTCAACGGCTTGCCGTCGGTGGTCATCACCGGCTGCATCTCTTCGTGGTCCGACATCAGCAGTGATGCGATAGAACCGGACCCGCGACGCGACTGCAACACAGCGCGTTCAGCCACATTGATCAACTGGCGCACGTTCCCGGGCCAGGGAGCTTGCAACAGTTGCGCGGCCTCTTGCGCGGAAACCTGCGGAGTCTCGCAGCCATATTCATCCGCGAATTCTTCGGACAAACGTGTGAACAACGTCAGAATATCCTCGCCCCGTTGGCGCAGCGGCGGCACGGTGATGCGCAGAGCAGCCAGACGATAGAAAAGATCAGAACGCAGCGCATCTTCGGAGGTGCGCCCCGCTTCTTGCAGGTTCGAAATCGCAACGATCCGCGTTTCCGCAGGCGTGCCTTGGTCATTGATCGCGCTAAGAAGACGGGCTTGCAGCGTCTCGCTGAGCGATTCAACCCCTTCCAGCACCAAAGTGCCGCCGCGGGCCTCCTCGATCGCGGGAAGCTGGGCGTCTTCAGGCATCATGGGCCCGAACAAACGCTTGCTCAGCGCGTCTTCCTCTAGCGCGCCGCAGCTGACCAGCACGAACTTCTTGCCCGCGCGCGATCCCACAGCATGCAGCGCATGCGCCACCAGCGTCTTGCCCGTACCGGTTTCACCGTCGATCAGCACGTGACCGTCGGCTTGACCAAGATCCAGAATATCCTCGCGCAGCCGCTCCATCACGGGCGAGCCGCCGATGAGCTTTTTCATCAACTGGCTGCCGTCAGACAGTTCCCGACGCAGGGCGCGGTTGTCCATGACCAGACGGCGCGCATTGGTGGCCTTCTTGGCCAGTTCGCTCATCCGGTCGGGGTTAAAGGGCTTTTCAAGGAAGTCGAACGCGCCGACGCGCATCGCCTCGACAGCCATGGGCACATCACCGTGGCCGGTGATCATGATCACGGGCAGCGCGCTGTCGGTCCCCATCAGCTTTTTCAGGAACTGCATGCCGCCCATGCCGGGCATCTTGATGTCGGAGATCACGATACCGGGGTAATCCGGCCCCAGTGTTTTCAGCGCATCCTCGGCGCTGCCGAACGTCTCTGTGTCATAGCCCGAAAGCGCCAGCCACTGGCTGATCGACTGACGCATGTCTTGTTCATCATCAACGATCGCGATTTTCATTGCCTGAGCCATTGGTTTACTCTGCCGCCTGTGTCTTCTCTGTGCTGTCCATAATGGGCAGCTGCATTTCAAAAACCGCACCGCCATGTTGGCCGTTGCGGGCTGTCAGCCTGCCCCCCAGATCGGATACAATACCCGACGAGATCGCAAGCCCCAGCCCGACACCATCGCCGGGCTGCTTGGTCGTGTAAAACGGCTCGAACAGGCTATCGAGATCTTCGATCCCGGGGCCATTATCGCGCACGGTAAGCGTCGCCGTCTCACCCGCTGATAGTATAATCTCTACCGTCGGGTTTCGTTCCGATTTGGTGGCATCCAATGCGTTGCGCAAGAGATTGACCAATACTTGTTCGATCCGCATGCGGTCCCCCATCACCTGAACAGGCTCTGCGGGCAGGATACGGTTGATCTGCACCTGACGCTGACGTAGCTGCGGCTCCATCATTGACAAGGCAGAGGCAAGCGCCTCCCCCATATCAAAGGGCGAAAACTGCTGTTGGCCCTTGCGCGCATAGCTTTTCAGCTGCCGCGTGATGGCCCCCATGCGTTCGATCAGATCGTCGATGCGCCCGAATGACGCCAGCGCTTCCTCCAGCCGGTTGCGCTGCATCAACAGACGCGCGCCCGCCAGATAGGTTTTCATCGCGGCCAACGGCTGGTTCAGCTCGTGGCTGACGGCGGCGGACATTTCGCCCAAGGCAGCGAGCTTGCTGGATTGTTCCAACGTCTGCTCGGCCACGGCCAAAGTCTGCTGCACCCGTTTGCGTTCCGCCACCTCGCGCTGAAGGGCGGCGTTCAGCGCGCGCAGCTCGGCGGATTCACGCTGAAACAGCGCCGCGCGCCCCGCCGTCCGACGGCTGAGAGCATAAAACGTCAGCGCCAGAAGGATCGCAAAGCCCATCACCTCAAGCGCCAGCACCCCGTTCACCTTCTCGCGGACCGAGGCATAGGTGGTATAGCTCGTGATCCGCCAGCCCCGAAACGGTATCCGCGACGACAGACGCATCACCGCCTCGCCCTGCAGATAGGCATCCGCGGGCAATGCGGTCCAATCGGCGGTGGCCTTGATCGCGCGCTCGATGGCGCTTTGCGGGGTCTGGTTCGACAAAGCCTCGCTTTCCGTCAGACCGCGCCATCGCGGTTCGGTCGCCATGATGATGTCACCCGTGCTATCAGTGACAATCACCGCATCCGAGATACCGGCCCAGGCCCGTTCAAACCGTTGCAGATCCACCTCGGCCGCGATCACCCCAAGGTTGGTGCCGCCTTCCTGAATACGCCGCGAATAGAAGAACCGATAGCCGCCGGTATCACGGGGAATAACGCTGAACACGGTCGAATTCGATCGCAGCGCGTCAACAAAATACGCCTCTTGCCGGTGCGAGGCCCCCAACCGGTTGCGGTCGGTCGCAGCCACCGTGCGCCCATCGATATCATAAAGCATCAAGGACGCCGCGCCGATCTCTTCTACAAAAGAGATCAATCGCTGGGTCGACAGGGAATAATCGGATCGGGTCAGCGCCTCGATCAAGGCAGGATCGCGCGACAAAAGCTGTGGCACAATCGCGTTCTGGCGTAGCTCGGCCAGCAGGTTGCCGCTGTAGAGCGCGATCCGAAGCTCGGCCCGGTTACGTGTGCTTTCGGTAAAGCGATCCGTCAGCAGCTTGTTGGTGACCGAAATCGTGGCCACGGCAATGACCAAAAGCAAAGCAACCGCCAGCCGGACGCGCCAGCTGACAGATAAAGGGGCTTCACTAGAGGACGCAGACCGAAACATGGCGGCAATCTACGCGTCCTCACCGGTGCACTCAAGTCACGCCGTGACCAGAGACCCCGCCAATGCGCGGAAGAGCGCCGCCCCGTCCGTGCCCCCATGCCCCGCATCCGCTGCGCGTTCGGGGTGTGGCATCATCCCCAGCACACGACGGTTCGACGAAAGGATGCCCGCGATGTCCGACTGCGACCCGTTGGGGTTATCGCCATAGGTAAAGGCAACACGATCCTCGCCATGCAGTTTGGCAATTGTATCGCCATCGGCAAAATAATTGCCATCATGGTGTGCGATCGGGATGTCGATCATCGCACCGGCCTCGTAACCCGATGTGTAATCGCTGTCCGCCGTGGCCACGCGCAGCGGCACGGTGCGACAGATGTATTTCAGCCCCGCATTGCGCAGCAGGGCACCGGGCAGCAGACCGGTTTCGGTCAGCACCTGAAAGCCGTTGCAGATCCCCATGACATAACCGCCACGCTCCGCATGGGCCGCCACTTCGCGACAGATCGGAGAATTCGCCGCGATGGCACCGCAGCGCAGATAGTCGCCATAGGAAAAGCCGCCGGGTACACCTACAATATCGACGCCCTCGGGCAGGCTCGTGTCCTTGTGCCAGACCATCGACACTTTGGCACCGACCGCCTTGAACGCCACCGCCAGATCGCGGTCACAGTTAGAGCCGGGAAAAACGATGACCGCTGCGTGCATCAGCTCATCTCCACTGTGTAGGATTCGATCACCGTGTTCGCGAGCAGCTTTTCACACATCGCCTCGACGTCGGCCTTGGTTGCGCCCTCGTTCAGGTCCAGCTCGATCACCTTGCCCTGACGCACGCCATTGACGCCTTCAAAGCCCATGGCCCCAAGCGCGTGGCGCACGGCCTCGCCCTGCGGATCCAGAACACCGTTTTTCAACATCACATGCACCCGTGCTTTCATGACGCGTCCCCTATCTTCATTTTGCAAAATAAACTCATCTGCGACGCCAGCCTAGTTGATCAACGTCGGTTTCATCATCGGTGTCGACGTCTTGGGCATGACCCCCAAACGTCGGGCGACTTCGGTATAGGCATCCGTCAGCGACCCCAGATCGCGGCGGAACACATCCTTATCCAGCTTCTGTCCGGTTTCGATATCCCACAGACGGCAGCTGTCGGGGCTGATCTCGTCGGCGACGATCAGACGCTGGAAATCGCCCTCGTAGATCCGGCCCACCTCAAGCTTGAAGTCCACCAGCCGGATGCCCACGGCCATCATCACGCCGGACATGAAATCATTGACCCGCAGCGACAGGCTCAGAATGTCTTCCATGTCCTGCTGACCGGCCCAGCCAAAGGCGGCGATATGTTCCTCGGTGACCAGCGGATCGCCAAGGTCATTGTTCTTGAAGTGATATTCTACAATCGGGCGCGGCAGTTGCATGCCCTCGTCAATGCCAAGCCGCGTGGACAGATCCCCCGCCGCATAGTTGCGCACAACGATCTCGAGCGGGATGATCTCTGCCTGACGGATCAGCTGTTCGCGCATGTTCAGACGTTTGATGAAATGCGTGGGCACGCCGATGTTGTTCAGGCCGGTCATGAAGAATTCGGACAGGCGGTTGTTCAGCACGCCCTTGCCTTCGATCACCGCTTTTTTCTCGGCGTTAAAGGCGGTTGTGTCGTCTTTGAAGTGCTGGACAATGGTCCCCGGTTCCGGTCCTTCATACAGGATCTTCGCCGTACCTTCATAGATTTTCGTGCGACGGGCCATGCACATCCCTTCCAGACAACAGGCCGGTTGGAATACCCATCAGCCATTTCTAGCCTGTCACATAGTCCAAGCGCCCCTGCCACGCAAGCGCGCGCCCTGCCCTCATGGCAGCCATGCACGCAGAAACCATGGCAACGGCTCATGACGATCATGAGAATAATGAAGTTGCGTCAACAGGGGCGTTGTGGGAAACGGCAAAATCACCCATTTAGCGGAGCGTTTTGATGTCCAACCCCCTCACCGATCTTCTGGCTGAAAAAGGCACGCTGCTGGCCGATGGTGCCACTGGCACGAACCTGTTCAACATGGGCCTGATGTCCGGTGATGCGCCAGAGATGTGGAACACCGAACAGCCGCAAAACATCATCAAGCTGTATCAGGGTGCGGTGCAATCAGGCAGCGATATCTTCCTGACCAACTCCTTCGGCGCGAATGCCTCGCGTCTGAAACTGCATAATGCCGAAAAACGCGCCCATGAGCTTAGCCGCGTGTCCGCCGAGCTCGCGCGCGAGGTCGCGGATAAGGCCGGTCGCAAGGTCATCGTTGCGGGCTCCGTCGGCCCCACAGGCGAGATCATGGAGCCGGTCGGCCCCCTCACCCACGCGCTGGCGGTCGAGATGTTCCACGAAACCGCAGACGGGCTGAAAGCCGGTGGTGCCGATGTGGGCTGGCTGGAGACCATCAGCGCCCCCGAGGAATACCGCGCCGCCGCCGAAGGCTTCAAGCTGGCAGGGCTCGACTGGGTCGGCACAATGAGCTTTGACACCGCAGGCCGCACCATGATGGGCATGACCTCCGAGGCGATGGTCGACATGGTGCATGACCTCGATTATGGCCCGCTGGCCTATGGGGCCAACTGCGGCACCGGCGCGTCGGATGTGTTGCGCACGGTGTTGGGGTTCGCCTCAAAAGGCATGCCGACGCCGATTGTGTCCAAGGGCAACGCGGGCATCCCGAAATACGTCGAAGGCCACATCCACTATGACGGCACGCCCGAACTGATGGCCGATTACGCCGAGATGGCCCGCAACTGCGGCGCGTCGATCATCGGCGGTTGCTGTGGCACCATGCCGGAACATCTGGTGCATATGCGCGCCGCTCTCGACAGCCGACCCAAGGGCGACGCCCCCACGCTGGAACAGATTGTCGAGGCCCTTGGCCCGTTTTCATCGGCAAGCGATGGCACCGATGGCGAAGGCCCAACCCGCGCACCACGCCGTGGCCGCCGCCGGGGTTAATCCCCGAACAGATCCAACTGCGCGCTCGCCCGTTTGGGCGGGCGGAACAGATCGCAGCGCATCGGCGGCAATAGCGTATCCAGCCCCAACCGTTTGACCGCCAAGGTAAACCGCTGCGCAATCATCTCGGCATAGGGGCCTTCGCCGCGCATCCGTCGGTGCCAATTTGCGTCATATTCCTTCCCCCCGTGCATCTCGCGCAGCCGCGCCATGATGCGACTCGCGCGGTCAGGGTAATGCGCCGTCAACCATTCCTGCATCAAGGGCGACACCTCGCGCGGCAAGCGCAGCATGATCCAGCTGGCCGCGACGGCCCCCGCATCGCGCCCCGCTTCCAAAATCGCCTCAAGCTCGGGATCGGTCAGCGCCGGCACCATGGGGGACGCCATGACCCGCACCGGAATTCCTGCCTCTGCCAAACGTTCGATCACCTGCAACCGGCGTTTCGGGGCAGGCACCCGCGGCTCCATCAACCGCGAAAGCTTCGCATCCAGCGTCGTCACCGACACGCCCACGCGGCACAGCCCGCGCGCCGCCATATCCGACAGAATATCAATATCCCGCTCGATCAGACTGCCCTTGGTCACAATGGCAACGGGATGGTTCGCGTCTGACAACACCTCAAGCAGAGCGCGCATGATCCGATGCTCTTTCTCGATCGGCTGATAGGGATCGGTATTCGTGCCAATCGCAATGGGGGCGACCTGGTATTTCTTCGCCGCCAACTCTCGTTTCAACACCTCGGGTGCCTCGGGCCGTGCGATCAGCCGCGTCTCGAAATCCAGGCCCGGCGACAACCCCAGATAGGCGTGGCTTGGCCGCGCGAAACAATAGACACAGCCGTGTTCACACCCGCGATACGGGTTGATCGACCGGTCGAACGGCAGGTCCGGCGACTGGTTGTAGCTGATCACAGAGCGTGGAATTTCAACGCTCACCTGGGTGCGCAAGACCGGCAAAGGGTCATCATCGCCCGCCCATCCATCGGCCACAGCGCTGACGGTCAGCGGCTCGAACCGGCCCGATCGGTTGCTGGATGTGCCCCGTCCGGGCAGTCTGTATTTGCGCTGTGCCTGATCCATTCAAATCTTTTGGAACAAATTAGGAACATGGTCAAGTATATTGGCCCAAGCCATTGTTTTACAGCACGATTGAGCGTAATTTCCCAACAACCAAAGCGTCGCACGCGGTGCCGGGTTTGTCGCAAAAAGCACGAAGCTTTCGGCGCGTATGTGACAAAAAGGCACAAGCCCGCGCGGGTGAGTTAACCGATGAGGAACGACTATGTCGGATGAAGACGAAATTATCCTTGCCGATCTGGACGACGAAGAACTTGTTCAGCAGATGTTTGATGATCTCTATGACGGTCTGCGCGAAGAGATCGAAGAAGGGGTCAATATCCTGATCGAACGCGATTGGGCACCCTATGATATTCTGACCAAGGCGCTTGTTGGCGGCATGACCATCGTCGGGGCCGACTTCCGCGACGGTATCCTCTTTGTCCCCGAAGTGCTTCTGGCTGCGAACGCGATGAAAGGCGGCATGGCGATCCTAAAGCCGCTGCTGGCCGAAACCGGTGCGCCGCGCGTGGGCAAGATGGTGATCGGTACGGTCAAGGGCGACATCCACGACATCGGCAAGAACCTTGTGTCGATGATGATGGAAGGCGCGGGCTTTGAGGTTGTCGATCTTGGCATCAACAATTCGGTCGAAGCCTATCTTGAAGCGATGGAGACCGAAGGGCCGGACATTCTTGGCATGTCCGCGCTCCTGACCACGACCATGCCCTATATGAAAGTCGTGATCGACACGATGGTCGAACAGGGCATCCGCGATGACTATATCGTGCTGGTCGGCGGTGCCCCGTTGAACGAAGAATTCGGCAAGGCCATCGGTGCCGATGCCTATTGCCGCGATGCCGCCGTCGCGGTGGAAACCGCCAAGGAATGGGTCGGGCGGAAACACAACGCCGCCAAGGCGTAAACAGTTGATCTAGAACATAAAGGCCCTTCCCTACCGGAGGGGCCTTTTGCATGACGGAGCGTGAGATGAAGCCGCCCTCGGACCGTGATCTGACAGAAAAAGGCCTGCCGCTCGCCCCGCAGACGGGCCGCATTCTGCTGATCGCCTGCGGGGCGCTGGCGCGGGAAATTCTCGACCTGAAAGAGGCGAACGGCTGGTCGCATCTGGACCTGACCTGCCTGCCCGCCAAGCTGCATCTCTACCCAGAAAAAATCACCGACGAAGTCCGCGCAGCCGTTAAGAAACATCGCGACAAATACGACGATATATTCGTTGTCTACGCCGACTGCGGCACCGGCGGATTGCTAGAGGCGGAGTGTAAGAAACTTGGCGTGCAGATGGTCGCCGGGCCCCATTGCTATAGCTTTTTTGAGGGCAATGACCGCTTTGCCAAGATCTCGGAGGACGAGATTACCACCTTCTATCTCACTGATTTTCTGGTCCGCCAGTTCGACGCTTTCATTATAAAACCCATGGGGCTCGACCGGCACCCCGACCTGCGCGATATGTACTTCGGGAACTACGAAAAGCTTGTGTATCAGGCGCAAACAGATGATCCCGCGCTCACCGCCAAGGCGAAAACATGCGCTGATAGGCTCGGCCTTGCCTTTGAACGGCGCTTTACCGGCTACGGTGATCTGGCGCGCACCCTCAAGGCGCTCTGATCTTCATTTTGCCAAATAAACTCAACTGGCACAGCCGTCGCCACCCCCCGCAGGCGCGCGTTCAACCTTGCTGTGCAGCCTCGCCGCGAATCCGTTCGATCATCGCGGTCAGCCCGTTAGACCGCTGCGCCGACAGATGTTCGTTCAACCCAAGACGCCCCATCTCGGCACGGGCATCGATGGCGCTGACGTTTGCCGCGGGCACGCCGTTATACAGTTTTTGAAGCACGGCAATCAGGCCTGAAACGATCATCGCATCGCTGGCCCCGTCGAAATGGAGCACGCCATCCTCGAACTGCGTATGCAACCAGACCTGACTGGCGCACCCATCTACTTTGGTTGCGGGCACGCGCAGCTCTTCGGTCAGCGGCTCCATCGCCTTGCCCAGATCGATCACATGGCGATAGCGGTCTTCCCAATCGTCCAGAAACTCGAAATCCTCGACCAGTTCTTCAAATGCCTCTGTCGCCACGGTGCGTCCCTCTTTTCGCTTGCCAAACAGGTAGGTTGCACGATGCCAAAGGTCCACCCCCTTCCCAACGGGTCTGGGATGGGTTAGTCAAATATTACCGAAATTTCTACGGCGGACCCCATGCGCAAGACCTTTTCAGCCATCCTGGTATCGACCCTTGTTTTGACAGGCTGCGCGACCGTGCGCGACAGCCGTGTCAACCCGTTCAACTGGTTCGGGACCGCGCGGTCTGAACCGATCACCCGTCAGGAAGCCTCGACCAACCCTTTGATCCCGCAGCGGACCGGATTGTTCTCCTCCTCGCGGAATAAAGAGGTTGTATATGCCGGTCGCCCCTTCGACCAGATCATTGATCTGACGATCGAAGAAGTACCAGGCGGTGCCGTCGTGCGCGCCACCGGTCGCGCGGATCGTCAGGGCATTTACGAGGTGCAGCTGACCCCCGCGAACGAAGACGAGCTGCCAGTGGACGGCGTTCTGACCTACCGTCTTGAAGGGGTAGAACCAAGCGAGGCGACCGCCGTCGGCACGCCTCCAACCCGCGAGGTTACGGCCGGCCGCAAGCTGACCAACCAGACGCTGGCTGGCGTGACGACCATCCGCGTCGAAGGGCTGCGCAACGCGATGACATCGCGCCGCTAACCCAAAATAAATTAATAAAAACCAAAAGGTTGAGCGTTAAAGCTCAACCACTTTCAGATCGGACCCGACCGCGGTCAAAGCGATCTCACCGTTGCACAGTCTCAGCGCATCTTCCCCGAATACCTCGCGTCGCCACCCTTTCAGGGCGGCCACATCACGCAGCCCTGCGGCGATCCCGTCAAGATCCGCAGCGGGGGCGATCAGCTTGGCCGCAACGCCTGCGCTTTCGGACTTGGCCTTCAGCAAGACACGCAGCAGATCGGACAACGCCGGATTGACCTGAAGCTTGTCGCGGCTGCGATCCGGTTGCGGCATATCGCCGGGCGGGCAATTCACGCCAGCGGCCACCGCCTTGAGGATACCATCCGCGATCTCGCCCTTGCGGGCCTCGCGCAGAAGCAAACGGGCGCGGCCCAGTTCCTCGTGGTTTTTCGGCTTATTGCTGGCCAGCTCTACCATCGCGTCATCCTTATAGACGCGGCTGCGCGGGATGTTGCGTGTCTGGGCGTATTCCTCGCGGAAGGCGGCCAGTTCGCGCACAAGCGCCAGGAACTTTGGCGAATTCGTGCGCGTCTTGACCCGACGCCATGCCTCGCGCGGCGGGGTGACATAGGTGTCAGGGCTGGTCAGGATCTCAAGCTCTTCCTGAACCCAGCGGGCGCGGCCCGTCTGTTCAAGCTTACGCGCAAGGAATTCGTAAATCTGGCGCAGGTGCGTGACATCGGCCAGCGCGTATTTCGCCTGCGCATCGCTCAGCGGGCGGCGCGACCAGTCGGTAAAACGGGACGTCTTATCAAGAGGTTGATGGGCGATCTTGCGCACCAGAGTTTCATATCCCACCTGTTCGCCAAAGCCACAGACCATCGCTGCGACCTGTGTGTCGAACAAGGGTTCGGGAAAGACGCCCGCATCGACATAGAAAATCTCTAGATCCTGCCGCGCGGCGTGGAAGACTTTGACCACCGACGTATCACGGAACAGCGTGTACAGCGGGTCAAGCGACAGCCCTTCGCTCAGCGGGTCCACCAGAACGGCATTGCTATCGTCGGTGCCGGGCATCGCCAACTGGATCAGACAGAGCTTGGAATAATAGGTCCGTTCGCGCAGAAACTCGGTATCGACGGTCACGTAATCATGCTTGGCGGCCTCTGTGCAGTAGGCTTCAAGCTCGGCGGTGGTGGTGATTGTTTTCATAGCGCTACTTTGGACAGAGGAAGCCATTCAGGCAATGGAAAAGCGCATGGTTTCAGCGCAATAGACCGCGCGGTCAGCTTTCCAGCATTAAAAGATCACGGTTGCCGCTGGCAAACCGCCGCAGCACCGCAGGGTAAAGACGATGTTCCTGCACCAGAACCCGCGCTGCCAGATCCTCTGGCGTGTCGCCGGCCATGACGGGAATGGTCGCCTGCCCCAAAATCGGCCCGTCATCCAGCGCCGCTGTAACCTCGTGCACGGTGCAGCCATGTTGGGTATCGCCGGCCTCAAGCGCCCGGGCATGGGTGTGCAGCCCCTTATAGCGCGGCAGCAAAGACGGATGGATATTGATCATCCGCCCCGCCCAAGCATCCGTAAAGCCACCGGTCAGTTTGCGCATAAACCCGGCCAGACAGATGATGTCCGGTGCGTGGGGCATCAGCCGCGCGGTCAGTTCGTTTTCAAAGGCAGCGCGATCCCCTGCAAAGGGCTTGTGATCCACGACTTCGGTCGGGATGCCGCGTTCTTTGGCCCAGGCGATCCCGCCCGCGTCCGCCACATTCGACACCACCACACAGGGACGCGCGGGGTGGTCGCCGGTCATGTCTTCGACCAGCGCCCGCATGTTCGACCCGCCACCCGAAAGGAAAATCGCAACCCGTTTGGTCACAGCAGGCTGCCGGTATAGGCAACGCCCGTGGTCTCGGTGACATTACCCATCGGATAGACCGTTTCGCCCGCCTCGGACAGCAGTTTGCTCAGCGCCTCGGCCTCATCCGCCTTGACCACAAGGATCATACCCACGCCGCAGTTAAAGGTCTTGAGCATCTCGGCTTCCGAGATCGCACCCACATCGGCCATCCATTTGAACACGCCGGGCAGCTCCCAGCTGTCCAGATCAATCTGCGCGCCCAGATCATCGGGCAGCACACGGGGCAGGTTTTCCGTCAGACCGCCGCCGGTGATATGGGCCAGCGCATTCACGCCCCCTGCCCGCACGGCCTGCAACGCGGGTTTCACATAAAGCCGCGTCGGCGTCAGCAGCACCTCGCCCAATGTTCCGTCTGCCCAGGGGCAATCCGCATCCCAGCCAAGACCAGAGATCTCGACCAGTTTACGCACCAAAGAATAGCCGTTCGAATGCACCCCGTCCGAGGCAAGCCCCAGCAGCACATCCCCCGCCGCCACATCACGGGGCAGGTCCGCGCCGCGTTCCATCGCGCCCACAGAGAAGCCCGCGAGGTCGAAATCACCTTCGGAATACATGCCAGGCATCTCTGCCGTCTCGCCCCCGATCAACGCGCAGCCAGAGCCTTCGCAGCCTTTGGCGATGCCTTCGATGATCCGCGCGGCCTGTTCGGTCTCAAGCTTGCCGGTGGCGAAATAATCGAGGAAAAACAGCGGCTCCGCCCCTTGGCAGACCAGATCGTTGACGCACATGGCGACCAGATCGACCCCAACGCCATCGACGTTGCCGGTATCAATCGCGATCCGCAGCTTGGTGCCCACACCGTCCGTCGCAGCGACGAGGATCGGGTCGGTATAGCCCGCCCCCTTGAGGTCGAACAGCGCGCCGAAACCGCCAAGCCCCGACATCACGCCCGGACGCTTTGTCCGTTTGGCCGCCGGTTTGATACGTTCTACCAGCGCGTTGCCTGCATCAATATCCACACCAGCGTCTGCATAGGTGATCGAGTTCTTGGAGTTGGTCATGACGCATCCCGCTGCCTGTTCCCTTTGCGAAAGTGGGTTATAGCAGGTTGCGCAGGCGTGCAATGCACCTAAGCCACATCTGCGCGTTTCTATCCCTTGACGCGACGCGCCCGCCCGCTTACCAAACCGCGCAGGCGGGCCTGTAGCTCAATTGGTTAGAGCAGAGCGCTCATAACGCTTTGGTTGCGGGTTCAAGTCCTGCCGGGCCTACCAAACTTTCAGTATTCAAACTGAAACCGCCGCGTTCCATTTGAAAATACAGGGTTACTCCGGGGTTGCACGCTACGATCCGCGGGACAATCGCGCTGTTTCGCGTGGCCTCAGGCGGCAGCGTTTACCTCGAGGCTTTGCGCGGCGCGGATGGGGAGTGTCAGGATAAAGCAGCTGCCCTGCCCGACGACGCTGGACACGCTGAGGCTGCCGCCCTGCATCTCTGCCAGACTGCGCGAAATCGCGAGCCCCATGCCCGTGCCGCCTGCCCGACGCGTGGCGGTGGAATCGACCTGATAGAAGACCTCGAAAATGCTTTGGAGTTCGGCTTCGGGGATGCCGGCACCGCTGTCATGCACTTCGAAGCTGACGACATCGCCCACGGGTTTCACCACCAGACGGACGAAACCGGTGTCGGTGAATTTGATCGCGTTGCCGATGAGGTTGAACAGGATCTGCCGCGCGCGCACCTTATCGGCAAAGACCATATCCGCCTCTTGCACCACATCAAAGGCCAGCCCCTTCTTGCTTGAAAGTGTGCGAAGCTGTTCGATCACCGGATCGACAATATCCTGCACCGCACAAGGACTGGGTTCGATCACAAGGCTGCCGGATTCGATCTTGGCCACGTCGAGGATCTCGTTGATGAGGTGCAACAGATGCTCGCCGGATTGCACCAACCGGTTCATCAGGCCGGACAGCTGGTCGTACATCTCATCCAGCAGACGCTTTGCCTCTGCGTGGCTGATCTCTCCGTCCTCATAGCCCTTGAGCAGCGCCTTGGATGACGACAGCATACGCGCATTGCGGGAAAGCTGCGCCACGCCCATGATCACCGTCAGCGGCGTGCGCAGCTCGTGGCTGAGGACGCCCATGAAATCAGTCTTGGCCTTGCTGGCAGCTTCGGCGGCATCCTTGGCGTGGCTCAGCTCGGTCACATCCACGCGCAGGCCGACATAGCTACCGTCTGCCAAAGGCCGGTCAGAGGCTTTGATCACGCGCCCGCCCCACAAGTGTTGTTCTGTCTCGGATGTCCTGTTTTCGCGATGAATGGCCAAGCGACGCTCGATCCATTCTTCCTCGTTATAGCGCCCCATGGGAAATTGCTTGCTTTTGACACCGATACGCAGCAGCTCGGCAAATGGTGTTCCGGGTTTGAGCACTTCAGAGGGAAGATCGTACATCTCTTTGTATTTCGAGTTGCTCAGAAGCAAACGATCCTGCGCGTCGAACATGACAAACCCGTCGTTCAGCGCCTCGATCCCGCTGCTTAGCAGAACTTCGGCACGTTTGCGCCGCTCTGACACCTGCAGCACATAAAGCAGCGTGCCCAAAAGCATCAGCCCGGCCGATGCGATCAGCGCGCGTTTTGACCATTGATCGGGCGCGTGTTTGGGCCATCCGCCCTTGGTGCGCGCTTCCAGCATCCATTCCTCGAAGGAGAAATCGAATTCCAACGTAACAGTATCCGCCTCCAGCAGGCTCTGATCGCCGTAGGTGAACATCTGCGGCCCTACCCCCACCTGCGGAGAGGCCGCATGAATGAGGATATCATAGCGTTCTTCGGCCTCACGTATGCCGGAATTGATCAGGAATTGATCATAGTCCAGCACGAGCGATACGATCCCCCACAGCTGGCGTTTGCTGCCGTCAACATCGCCTTCGGTGGCAAAGTCGGGATCGGGCCAATAGACCGGGGCGCGCAGGATCAGTCCCTTACCGCCTTGCACCAGATCGACGGGGCCGGTCATCAGTTCTTTGCCCAGGTTCAGCATCCGTTCGATGCCGGGAAACTGGTCTTCGTTTGTGCGGTAATCTAACCCAAGCGCGCCCATGTTAGGCTCGAGCGGGTGGATCAGGGTCACGACAAGTTCGGGCGCGGCAGCGATATTGATGACCGTGTCGTCGATTTCACGTATATTCTGAACCCGCTGGGTAAACTCTTCCTGCTTGGCAAAGGGGTTTTCGCCTATGAACGTCGCAAGTTCGCGCAGCGCGAGGGACCGTTCGTGAATGATCTCTTCGAACTGTTCGCGCACCTCAAGCAGGTCCAGATATGTCTGGGCGCGGGCTTCGTATACGAAAGCTTCGGAGAGCAGACGATCCAGACGGCCGGCGGCGTAGGTAATGATGACCGTCGCGACAAAAAACGCGACCAGTGACCAGATACCACCGATGTGGGTGCGCTTTGTTCTACTTAAGGGCAAGCACTGTTCCGCCTGAAGCGCAGCCTAGCTGCGGATTACATCAAGCATCCAAGTCTAAGAGATCGTTCTATGCGGCGGCAGGGCGAGGTTCCGCCGACATAATACTATTGGAGATGTGTGGCGCGCGCGCCTCATTTATTAACTTTGCGTAAACCTTAACCTTCGCGCCCAAATAAGTTGCGCGCGCCGGATAAATATCCGACGCGCGCACCACGTTTACCGTTGCCTCGCAGGCTTAGGGCAGGAAAATCGCCTTGGCATTGGCGAATTCCTTCATGCCGAATCCGCCATGCTCACGCCCATAGCCGGAATCTTTCACCCCGCCAAAGGGCATATTCGGATCGGCAGCCCCGAAGGAGTTGATGCGGATCATGCCTGTGTCGAAATGCTCTCTCGCGAGCTTCAAGGCGCGGTCCTCGTCCTTCGAGAATATCCCGCCGCCCAGACCGTAGCGACTGTCATTCGCCAGACGCATCGCATCGTCGTCATCCTTCGCACGGATGATCGACGCGACGGGCCCGAAGATTTCATCGTCAAACGCCGGCATACCGGGTTTGAGGTCGGACAATACCGTCGCGGGGTAATAGGCCCCCGTACGGTCAGGCACCTCGCCACCGCACAGCACCTTGGCCCCTTTATCAACGCTTTCTTTCACCTGATCGCGCACGGTCTCGAACTGGTCTTGGCTGGACAACGGCCCGAGCTGAACGTTTTCGTCGGTCGGATCGCCCATATTGATCTTCTTCATCTCGGCGACGAAGGCATCAACAAAGGCGTCATGCACCTTATCGGCGACAATAAAGCGTTTCGCCGATACACAGGTTTCCCCGTTGTTATAGAGCCGACCCATAACCGAGAATTTGACCGCTGTTTCGATATCAGCATCCTCAAGCACCAGATAGGCGTCGTTGGACCCGAGCTCGAGCACGGTCTTTTTCAGCGACTTCGCGGCGACCGACCCGATGTGACGGCCCGCGCCATCGCTGCCCGTCATTGTCACGCCACGCACCTTGGGGTGTTCGATCAGCTTGTCGCTGGTGTCGTGGTCGATGAGGATCACTTGGAATAGGTCTTCGGGTAGCCCAGCCTCGATACAAAGTTCGCGCAGGCGAAGGCCCGAGCCGGTGCAGATGCTCGCGTGTTTCAGAACACAACCGTTGCCGGTCATCAGGTTCGCCGCAAGCACACGGGTGGGTTGGTACAGTGGGAAGTTCCACGGCTGGATCGAATAGATGACGCCGATAGGCTGATAAGTCACGACCCCGCGTTTGCCGTCGGCACCGTGGGTGCGTTCTTCATCCGCAAGCACGTCGGGGCCATTCTTGGCGGTATATTCAAAGATGGCCGCGCAAATCTCTACCTCGGTCTTGCCATCTTTCAGCAGCTTACCTGTCTCGCGCGTCATGAGGGCGGCTAATTCATCCGCGTTCTCGCGCAGCTTGGCGGCGATCTTGGTCAGATAGGGCGCGCGTTCTTTGTGCGACAGCTTGCGCCATTCAAGATGCGCGTCATGACAGGCTTCGACCCGCTGAATAGCCTCTGCTTCGCTCATCAGATCGTAGGACTGGATCTCTTCTTCGGTGGCGGGATTGATTGTCGTGATCTTGGACATGTCTGCTCCTTCTTCGCTTATTCGCGTCGAAGGGCAAACACATGGCCGTCGTATCAAGTTCCTGCGGTTGCGGCTGCTGCGGTCACGTCTGCGTGTGCGACACCCGCGCACTTAGCCGCCGAAGCCCGTGCGCCCGCTGCCCACCTTCCCGAAACCGCCGCGGGATTTCGCCGTAGCGCGGGTCATCGGGGTTTTGCCCACGGTCGTCGCGGGGCGGGTGAATTGCGAGGTGCTGAGCTTGGCGGCCCCCTTGTTGCTGGAATAGGTGCTGGTGCGCGCCGCATTGGTAAACTTGCCATCCGCCGTCTTATACATCGGCTGGCTTGCGGCCATGCCCGACCGCCCGCCCAGCATGTTCCCGATCAGATAGCCCGCGAGCAACGGCATGAAGATACCGCCCGACCCGCCCTGTGTTTGCTGCGCCTCTGACCCGCAGGCCCCTTCGCCGTGTTGTTCTTCGCAGACATCCAAACTGTTGTAACGCGGTGCGGATTCTACATGCAGTGTCTCTGCCTCGGCAAAGGCGGTTTCACAATCGGCGGCGGTGAATGTGCCCCCAAAAGACGCCTCGTTCTTGCAGCTTTGCACATCGGGAAAGGCAGCGGCATCAATCTTTTCGTCGCGGCAACCGGCCAGTGTAAAGGCGGTGGCCCCGATGATCGCGATGGCGACGCGTTTTGACCGTTTTGTCATGATGATCTGCTTTCTGCTGTGGTTCGGCGATTAGGCGACGATGCTAACCGGAATATGGCGCAATGTAATGGGGTTTGAAACGTGACAGATCCTGCGTGATCCTAGACCTGTCCTCGCGCAGGCCGATGCCCGCACAGGTCTGCCCGATGATCCACGCGCCGACCACGGGGCGCATCCCGTCGAACTGCGGCAAAGGCGCATAGGCCTGAAGGATACGGGCGTGTTCGGCATACGCCGTGTTGCTGGCACTTTCGATGATCTGGCCGGATTTCACGATCTCGACCGAGGCCCCTTCGCGCGACAGGATCGGTTTGCGCACATGGGCCCGTGCAAGCCATGCGCGCGCTCGGTCAAAGGCATCCGCCGCACGCCCCGTGACAGAGCCGCGCCCCGCCATCGCCTCGCCCACATCCTGTTCAAAGAACGCAGGGAGCAGGTTCGGGTGATCCTCGAACATCTCCCACAGCACGGGCAGTAGGCCCTTGTTGGAAAGCAGCGCTTTCCATGCGGGTTCAAGAAACAGACAGCCAGAGCCTTCGATGTGGTCCGCGTAATCGTCGCGCAGCAGGTCTTCCCACGGGTAGAGTTTGAACAAGACGGCGATGCGGCGGTCCTCATCATCCAGAAACTGCCCGTCATCGCTCAGCGCGATTTTATCAAGGTCGCAATAATGCGCCCCCAACCCCGCCTCGCGCGCAGCCCAACCCATAGCCTCTACCGTGCCGTAATCTTCGGGATTGCCCGCCACGGCGGTGAAATGCAGATCGCTATCGGGTTCAAACACGTCGGCGAAACGGGCGACAAGCGCCTCGTGGATGCCGTTGAACTGATCCGCCCCCTCGGGCAGGTTGCCTGCCTCTAGCTGATCTTCCAACCACTGCCACTGGAAGGACGCCGATTCATAAAGCGAGGTCGGCGTATCGGCATTATACTCCAGCAGTTTGGCAGGCCCCTGCCCGTCATATGCCAGATCGAAGCGGCCATAGATCTCGGGGTCGCCTTGCTTCCAGCTGTTCGCAATGAGGTCGCGGTGCGCTTCGGGAATGGCAAGCTTGTCCAACAGCTCTTCGCTGGCAAGGATGTGATCCACCGCCTCGCGGCACATAGCATGCAGCGCGGTCGCGGGGTCTTCGATGTCATTTTCAATCTGGTCAAGCGAGAACGCATATACAGAGGTTTCGTCCCAATAGGGTTCGCCGTGCATGTCCGCGAAGGAAAAACCGACCTCTTTGGCGTGGTCGCGCCAATGGGGCCGTTCGGCTAGTTCTACTCTTTGCATCCGGCCCGACCTTTCCCGCGAAAAACTACCGCGGGTTTAATCGCTTTGCCCCTGTGGTGCCAGAGCATATCCACCATTGCCCCTTCCGCACCCGCATCAGTCACAAAAACGTCAGACATATCGCGGAACAACAGGCGCGCCCATTCGTTGAACGGTCTACGCGGTCGTTATTGCGGCGTCTCGGATGACGCCCTGACCGGTATAAGAAATGAATTGAAAGGCCCAAAAACATGAAAATTCTCATGGTACTCACCTCCCACGACAAGCTGGGCGACACTGGTAACAAAACCGGTTTCTGGCTCGAAGAGTTCGCGGCCCCCTATTATGTGTTCAAGGACGCTGGTGCAGAGATCACTTTGGCATCGCCCAAAGGCGGACAGCCGCCGCTTGATCCGTCCAGCGATGCAGATGATGCGCAAACCGACGCGACCAAACGGTTCAAGGGCGATGACGCCGCACAGAAAGAGCTGGCCAACACCGAGGTGCTTTCGAGCGTTTCGGCTGACGGTTTCGACGCGATCTTCTACCCCGGGGGCCACGGCCCGCTGTGGGATCTGGCTGAAGACAAGGCCAGCATCAACCTGATCGAAAGCTTTGCCGCCAGCGACCGCCCCGTCGGGGCCGTCTGCCATGCGCCAGCGGTGTTCAAGCACACCAAAGGCACCGACGACAAACCGCTGGTATCGGGCAAAACCGTCACCGGTTTCACCAATACCGAGGAAGAGGCCGTGGGCCTGACCGACGTGGTCCCCTTTCTGATCGAAGACATGCTCAAGACCAATGGTGGGACCTATAAGAAGGGTGACGACTGGGCATCCTTCGTGGTGACCGATGGCAAGCTTATCACCGGCCAGAACCCCGCGTCTTCGGAAGAAGCCGCCCACAAGCTATTGTCGCTGCTGTAAAAGACCGCCCGCCGCGCGAGGGTCGCGCGGCGGGCAGTTTTTCCGCGACACGTATAACAAGGATTACAACCATGAATATTCTCGTCGCCGGCGCGACCGGCAAAACCGGTATCCGCGTCACTGAACAACTCCGCGAACAGGGTCACACGCCGATCGCCCTTGTCCGCGATTCCTCTGACACCAGTGCGCTGGCCTCTGACGTGGTGCTGCGCAAGGGGGACCTGACCAATCTGTCCGCTGACGCCTGCGAAGGCTGCGATGCGGTGATCTTTGCCGCGGGCTCTGGCGGGTCCACAGGGCCAGAGATGACCGACAAGGTCGACCGCGATGGTGCCAAAGATCTGGTGGATATCGCCGCCAAGGCCGGCATCTCGCGCTTTGTGATGCTCAGCAGTGTCGGCGCGGACAACCCCGACCCAGACAGCGAGCTTGCGCATTATCTGCAAGCCAAGCACGAAGCCGACGTGCATTTGCAAAACTCCGGCCTCGAATACGCCATCCTGCGCCCCGTCGCGCTGACGGATGATGCGGGCAATCGGAATATGATTTTTGGCGACAGCGTTGACGTCAAAGCCAAGGCCGCCCGTGGCGATGTTGCCGCCGCTTTGGTCGATGCCGTCACCGACCCCGAATGGAAGAACCAGGCTTTGCTGATGCAATCCGCCTGATCACGAGTTTGCTTATAATCTGACTACGCGCGGCACCTCCCACCCGCTCGCGGAAAGAATGCGCTATGCCGCCAGACCCCATCGGTCTGGCGGTTTTTCTATGAGTGACGCTGCGAAAGCGACATTTCGCGCCAAATCCGCCCCATTGCCCCCCTTGGCATCCCTGATCGTCTCGTCTATCAGGCGCCTTCCCGGTCGCAGCCTACCCGGGTATCAAAACAAGGGTTAAGAAATGAAAACGATTGTCATCTGCTCCGGCGGATTGGATTCTGTGTCGCTCGCTCATATGGTGGCGGCAAATCGCAAGCTGACGGGGCTGGTGTCTTTCGACTACGGTCAGCGTCACCGCAAGGAACTAGACTATGCCGCGCTCTGCGCCAAACGTCTGGATGTTCGCCATGACATCATCGATATGCGCGGGATCGGTGCGGCGCTGACCGGGTCCGCGCTGACTGATGATGTGGATGTACCCGACGGGCATTACGCCGAAGAAACGATGCGGGTCACCGTTGTCCCCAACCGGAATGCGATCATGCTGACGGTCGCCTATGGCATTGCCGCCGCACGGGGGGATCAGGCGGTCGCAACCGCGGTGCATGGGGGCGATCACTTCATCTACCCCGACTGCCGCCCCGATTTCACCCAAGCGTTTGAGTTCATGCAATATATGGCGCTGGACGGCTACGCCGATGTGTCGCTTTACACGCCGTTTGTGCACCGCTCAAAAGCCGATATCGTGACTGAAGGCCAGCGCCATAACACCCCCTTCGCCGAGACATGGTCTTGCTACAAGGGCGGCGTGCATCACTGCGGGCGCTGTGGCACCTGCGTGGAACGGCGCGAGGCTTTCGATCTGGCGGGGGTTACCGACCCGACCCAATATGACGATCCCGATTTCTGGGCCGAAGCGGTCAAGCGGAAGATCCTCGCCTGATGTATACCATTACGAAAGAGTTCCATTTCTCCGCCTCACATCAGCTGTCGCATCTGCCCGATGGCCACCAATGCGCCCGCCTGCACGGGCATAACTATGTCGTGGTGGTGGAGCTTCGGGCCAAAGAGCTGAACGCCGACGGTTTTGTTCGCGACTACGGAGAGCTGAAGCCGCTCAAGACCTATATAGACGAGACTTTCGATCATCGTCACCTCAACGACGTGCTGGATTTTGTCTCCACCGGCGAGAATATGGCGCGTCATCTCTATGAATGGTGCGCGAACCGTTGGCCCGAGACCACCGCCGTCAAAGTCAGCGAGACGCCCAAAACCTGGGCAGAGTACCGGCCATGAGCCAGCTACGCATCGCCGAGGTGTTCGGCCCCACGATACAGGGCGAAGGCGCGCTGATCGGGGAACCCACCGTCTTTGTGCGCACGGGCGGCTGTGACTATCGCTGCGCGTGGTGCGACAGTATGCACGCGGTTGACCCCGCATTCCGCCATGACTGGGCCAACATGTCGACCGACGCGGTCTGGCAAGAGGTGCAGCGCCTGTCGGATAACACGCCGCTGACCGTATCCCTGTCAGGCGGCAACCCCGCCATTCAGGACTTCGCGCCCTTGATCCAATTGGGTCATGCTGCCGGCTACCGTTTTGCCTGCGAAACGCAAGGCTCCATCGCGAAGCCGTGGTTCGGGCAGTTGGATTGTCTTGTGCTGAGCCCGAAACCACCATCCAGCGGCGAGACGGTGGATTGGGCCGCTTTCGACCGTTGCGTTGCAGCTGGCGAAACGGCGGCCCAGACGGTGATGAAGATCGTGATATTCGACGACGCGGATTACGATTGGGCCCGCGTCGCCGCCACCCGCTACCCCCAACTGCCGCTTTATCTGCAACCGGGCAACGACGAGGTCGACCCGAGCGTCGCTGTCGATCCGCAGGTGCTGGCGGGTAAGCTATTGTGGCTGGTGGACAAAACCATGGCAGATCGCTGGTTCACGCCGCGCCTGCTGCCGCAACTTCACGTATTGCTATGGGGCAACAAACGCGGGGTCTGACCCGCCACCGGAGGATTTATGGAAACGATTTACAGCGATTTGCAGCAGCTTGGCGGCAAGACAGAGCTTCCCGCCTCGCCCGAAGAAGCGATGCTCGAGAAAGTCGCGAACCCTCAGGCCGATGTCGATTACTGCGTGCGCTTCACCGCGCCCGAGTTCACCTCGCTTTGCCCGATGACCGGCCAGCCCGACTTTGCGCATCTGGTGATTGACTATGTACCGGATCAGTATCTGGTCGAGTCCAAATCGCTCAAGCTTTACCTGGGCGCATTTCGCAACCACGGTGCCTTTCACGAGGATTGCACCGTCTCTATCGGCCGCCGTCTGGTAGAGCTGCTGTCGCCCCGCTGGCTTCGCATCGGCGGTTACTGGTATCCGCGCGGGGGCATCCCCATCGACGTGTTCTGGCAAACGGGCGAGACCCCCAAAAGCGTCTGGATTCCCGACCAGGGCGTGCCGCCCTATCGCGGGCGCGGGTGAAGCGAGAGAAACCCCAACACTACCTAAGGTGGATCAAAGCCGCGCAACGAGTGCCTCGCTGCGCGGCTTTTTTGTGCTCGGATTTCTCGGCATATTCTTATGCCAAACCTGCCGATTACCTTTAGATATGAGCGCAAAGCCCGGCGATCAGTCAGCCCCGTCTCGCAGGACCCAGAACAACTAAAACGTGTTACCGCACGTAAGCTGTTAGCCTTAAAGGTTATTTATCGCTAGACATTGCACTTTTTAATTGCGTTAATATTTCAATAGCGAGTGATTTCAGTACGAGTATCGATTTTTACACTTCGCCAAGTTTTTTTGGCAGACATTTCAGGTGACACATGTTTTCGAAGCTCGTCCGGGCGCTTTCGCGCGTGCCGTGCAAATTTGGTATTCATCGCTGGCGTGACAGTACAACCATGCCGCAAAAAGTCTGTACGAGGTGCCACTGTCGGCGACAGACCTACGTTTAAGGTCAATGTCTCCGCTTTATAATGCGCCCTTCTGAAGACCACATATAACGCTCCTGCCCCGCATATATTCTATACTGTGGGACAGAAGAAAGCTCAGTCACCGGGGCAGCAGCCTGCCCCGGTGAAGCATTCATCAGCCGTTGATCAGCACTTCGCCGAAGCTTTCGCGCAGATCACGTTTCAACACCTTGCCGGTCGCGTTGCGCGGCAATGCGTCGGTAAAGACGACGCGATCAGGGATCTGCCATTTGGCGATCTTATCCTCGAAAATCGACAGGATCTCTGCCTCGCTCGGGTCCTGGCCTTCGGCTTTCACCGCAATCAGGATCGGACGTTCGTCCCATTTCTCGTGACGGGCACCGATGACGGCCGCATCTGCGATTTGCGGGTGACCGATCGCGATGTTTTCAAGCTCGACCGAGCTGATCCATTCGCCGCCCGACTTGATGATATCTTTTGACCGATCACGGATCGTGACATAGCCGTCAGGGTCCATTGTCGCCACATCGCCCGTGTCGAACCAACCGTCCTTGTTCAGCGTCTCGCTGCGGGTCTTGCGGAAATAGCTGTCGAGAATCCAGTAGCCCTTGGTGACCAGATCGCCCTGCGTCACGCCGTCATGCGCCACGGGATTGCCGTCGTCATCAAGGATTTCAAGATCCACACCAAAGACCGGACGACCCTGATTTTCGCGCAGCTTGTTTTGCGCGTCGGCAGAAAGCTTGGTGTGTTTGGCCAGCAGCTGGTTGATGCTGCCGACGGGCGACATCTCGGTCATGCCCCAGGCGTGGATCGTCTCTACCCCGTATTTCTCGCGGAAGGCGGTCATCATCGACGGCGGGCAGGCAGAGCCGCCAACCACGGTACGCTGCAGGCTTTCCAGCTTGCTGCCGATCTTATCCGCCTCGTTCAGCAGCCCCAGCCAGATGGTTGGAACGCCAAGCGCCAGCGACACATGGTTGGTGTCGATCAGTTTTACCAGCGACGGGCCATCCAGACCGGGACCGGGCATTACCATTGCCGCGCCAACCATGGCGCAGGCATAGGGCGCGCCCCAGGCGTTGACGTGGAACATCGGCACGACGGGCAACACCACATCCTTGGCCGTGATCGCAATGCTGTCGGCCAGGTTGATCCCAAAGCTGTGCAACACGGTCGAACGGTGTGAATACAGAACGCCCTTGGGGTTACCCGTGGTGCCCGAGGTGTAGCACAGGCTGGAGGCGGTGTTCTCGTCCAGATCCGGCCAGATGAACTCGGGGTCGCCGCTGGCGATCAGGTCGTCATAGAACTTGATCCCGGGCAGTTGCGCGGCGGCTTCTTCATCGGTGCCTTCCATCAGAACGACATGCTCAAGATGTTCAAGCTTGTCCTGAATGCCCGCAATCAGCGGCACAAACGTCTTGTCGATGAACAGCACCTTATCTTCGGCGTGGTTCAGGATATAGACAAGCTGTTCGGGGAAGAGACGCGGGTTGATGGTGTGGCAGACGAAGCCGCCGCCCGATGCACCAAAGTAGATTTCGAGGTGACGGCGGTTGTTCCAGGCGATGGTGCCGCAGCGCGCCTGCGGGTCCAGCCCCAGATTTGTCAGCGCAGAGGCCAGCGCACGGGCGTTGCGCGCGACTTGACCCCAAGAGGTCTGCTCCAACCCGCCGGTGGTCTTGACAGAGACAATCTCTGTCTCGCCGTGAAAGCGTTGTGCGTGTTCGATCAAGCTCGAAATCAGCAGCGGTTTATTCATCATTTGGCCAAGCATGGCGCATCCTCCCAATTACTCGTTGGGTGCAAAATGGACAAATCACCCCAGTCTTGCAAGCGCCCTCATTGCTGCTTACGCAGGGTTCATGACAGTTATTTATCACACGCCCCTTTCCCCCGATCAGCAACGCGCCGCCGGTATGCCAACACCGCAACCGCTGGCCATGGCAGATCAGGTCCGCTTCTCTGATCTGGACACCAACAACCACGTCAATAACACCGTTTATTTCGAATGGTTCGAACGGCTGCGCATCCGCTATACGCAGTCATTGGTGGAACGCGGGCTGATCGACAGCCCCGGCCCGCGCGTGGTGATCCGGTCAGGGTCGATCCGCTATCTGCAAGAGATGCTGGAGCGCGAGAATTACATCGTCACCTGCCGCTGCACCAGCTTTCGCAACACCTCTTACGCTTTGGCGCAAGAGGTTTGGGTGGGCCGCGAACTGCGGGCGACGTTCGAGTGTATTTTGGTACTGCTGGAACGAGACGGCTCCGGTCGGTATCCCCTGCCCGACCGTTTGAAACAGTATTTTGAGCAGACTGAAAACGCCCGCCCCGAGGGGTAACCGCCGCGCGCGCATGCATCGAAAGGAACATAAGATATGACAGTCACCACCCGCCCGATGGACGCCGCGGATCGCAGCGCCTGGGAAACGCTCTTTGCCGGCTACGCCGCCTTCTACAAGGTCGATCAGACGCCGCAGATGCGTGAAACCGTCTTTGGCTGGTTGATGGACCCCGATCACGGCAGCAATTGCATCGTGGCACAGGATGACAGCGGCACGCTTGTCGGATTTACCCATTACCGCCCCTTTGTCAGCCAGCTGCGCGCGGCGACGAACTGTTTTCTGGATGATCTGTTTGTCAGCCCGCAGGCCCGCGGTACCGGAGCCGCACAGGCGCTGATCAAAGCGGTTGAGACGGTGGCGAAAAACAACGGCTGGGGCACGCTGCGCTGGATCACGGCAGAAGATAACTATCGCGGGCGTGGGGCCTACGACAAGCTGGCGACCCGCACGGGCTGGGTGACCTATGACATCGCGCTGAAGGGGTAGGCTGCAGCGCTGTGCGCGAGGTTGGGGATGAGGGGCGCTGCCCCTCACACTCCCCGGAGTTTATTTGGCAAAATGAAGCCGTGATCCTAATCGGCGTGTTTTGCAATAAAGGCGACAAGAGCGGCGGTTGAGCCGTCTTTATCGGTCGCAGGTGCCGCGCCCTCGACGATGGGTTGCAATGAGGTGGCGAGCTCTTTGCCCAGCTCCACGCCCCACTGGTCGTAGGAATTGATGCCCAGAATGACCCCTTCCACAAAGACGCGATGTTCATACAGCGCGATGATTTGGCCCAAAGTGAACGGGTCGAGCAGAGGGTAGCTGAGCGTGGTCGAGGGGCGGTTTCCGGGGAAGACGCGGTGGCGCGCCTGACGGTCCAGCTCGGCACCGGTCAGACCTTTTGCCGCCATCAGCTCTGACGCTTCTTGCAAGGATCGACCGCGCATCAATGCTTCGGATTGCGCAAGGCAATTGGCGATCAGCAGCTTGTGGTGATGCGTCAGGTCCGGCTCGTGCCCATTGGCCGCGATCAGGAATTCGCAAGGAATAACGCGGGTGCCTTGGTGGATCAGTTGGTAGAACGCGTGCTGACCATTGGTGCCCGCTGCGCCCCAGACGACGGGACCCGTGTGATAGGGCGCGGCAGTGCCATCCATCAGGGTCGACTTGCCGTTGGATTCCATTTCAAGCTGCTGGAGGTAATCGGGCAGTTGCCCCAACCGCTGGTCATAGGGCAGCACAGCGCGGGTGGCATAGCCGCAGATCTGATTATGCCAGATGCCGACCAGGGCGAGCAACATGGGCATGTTCTCGTGTGGGGCGGCCGCGCAGAAGTGACGGTCCATCGCCTGCCCCCCGCGCAAGAACGCATCAAAGGCGCGTGGGCCAATGGCGATCATCAGCGACAGGCCGATGGGCCCCCAGACAGAATAGCGCCCACCGACCCAGTCTTCGAAGCCAAAGACCTGATCCGCATCGATACCGAAATCGCTGGTCTTGTCCTGCGCTGTGCTCAGGGCTGCAAACTGTTTTGCCGGATCGCCGCCATTCTCTGTCATCCACGCACGTGCGGTACGGGCGTTTGTCATCGTCTCGATCGTGGTGAAGGTCTTGGAAGCGACGATCACCAATGTGGTTTTCGCATCAAGCCCGCGGAGCGTGTCCGAGATATGTGCCCCGTCGACATTCGACACGAAGTGGCAGCGCGGCCCGTCATGATAGGGCGAGAGCGCCTGCACCGCCATCGCGGGCCCAAGATCGGACCCACCGATCCCGATATTCACCACATCCGTGATGTCGCTGCTGCGGATCTGATCCGCGAAACCGCGCATCCGGTCGAGCGTATCATGGACGCCGGGAATCACATCCGCCCCATCCACCATCACCGCGCCCCCATCAAGATTGCGCAGCGCCGTGTGCAGTACCGCGCGGTCTTCGGTCTCGTTGATCTTTTCGCCGGCGAACATCGCATCGCGGCGCGCGGGCACATCGGCGGCGTCTACCAGTCCCAGCAGCGCATCCATCGTATCGCGGTCAAGGTTGGTTTTGGAGAAGTCGAACAACATGTCGCCGGTCTGCGCGCTGAACGTCTGGGCGCGATCGGCTGTGTCGAACAACGACAGGATAGAGCGGTCTTGCACCGCCGCCTGCATACGGATCAAATCATCAAACTGCGTCATGGTGCCCAATGTACTGTTGCCTCGTTCAATACTGCGCCGATGGGGGCCTGAAGGGCCGGCAGGCTTTGCGCCTGTTCCACCGCTGCACGTTTTTCATCGCCAAAGATCACAAGATGTTTTGACATTGCACCTTCCAGCACCCTGCGCGACAGGGTGATGCGCCCGATATCCTGCCCGTCGACATCGATCGGACAGAGCGCCGGCGCGTCCGCGGCCATCGCCGCCTCCAGCCCGTTTGACCCGGGAAAGAGCGAAGCCGTGTGCATATCCGCGCCCATGCCCAGCAACAGCACCGACAGCGGCAATCGGGTTTCGATCTGGGGGGACAGTGTTTCTGCGGCCTCGGCCGAGGTCAGCCCGTCGATGTAGAAAGGGGTGAACGCTGCCTCGGCCGCGCGGCCCACCAGCAGGCGATTGCGCAAGAGCCGCGCGTTCGACATCTCGTGGTCGGGGGCGACCCAGCGTTCGTCGCCTAGCATGACCTGCACCCGCGCCCAATCAAGATTGGCCGCGCTCAGGCTGTCAAAGATCGGCCCCGGGGTTGTTCCGCCCGGCACGGCGAAGCTGACCGTGTCATGGGATAACAGGGCGTTCTTCAGCTCCCCTGCGATCAGATTGGCAAGGTCCATCGCAAGGACTTCGCGGTCGGCATATTCGATCAACCTCATGCAGAATACTCCCGCCATTGGCGCTGGTCACGGCGCATCAGTTCGTTGGCATCTGTCGGGCCGTCAGACCCGCTGTCGTAGGGTTTGGGCACGTCATTGCGCGCTTCCCAGCCCTGGATGATCGGGTCGGTCCAGGCCCAAGCGGCCTCTACCTCGTCGCCGCGCATGAACAGGGTCTGGTTGCCACGGATCACGTCCATGATCAGACGTTCATAGGCGTCTACCTGTTCGGAGCCTTCAGGCCCCAAAGCGTCGGCGAATGTCATGTCCAAGGGCACGTCCACCAAACGCATGCCGCCCGGGCCCGGTTCCTTGATCGTCACGCCAAGGGTGATGCCTTCGTTCGGCTGCAAACGGATCGACAGAACATTGCGGTGGCGGCCTGCGTCTTCGGCAAAAATCGAATGGGGTGTTTCCTTGAAGACGACCGTGATCTCGGAGGACCGCGCCGCCATGCGTTTGCCGGTACGTAGATAAAAAGGCGTGCCAGCCCACCGCCAGTTACTGATGTGGGTTTTCAGCGCGACGAAGCTTTCGGTGCGCGAGCGTGGATCCCCCACAGCGGTACGGTAACCGGGTTGTTCGGCCTCGTTGCACGGTTCCGCTTGATATTGACCGCGGGCGATATGATGCGGCAGCACAGGGTCAAGCGCGCGGATCACCTTGAGCTTTTCATCGCGTACCGCGTCGGGGTCAAACCGCGCGGGCGGCTCCATCGCGATCAGGCACAAAAGCTGCATCAGGTGGTTTTGCACCATATCGCGCATGGCACCCGATTTGTCGTAATATTCGCCCCTGCCCCCGACGCCGACGGTTTCAGCCACGGTGATCTGGATGTGATCGACATATTGGCTGTTCCACAGCGGCTCGAACAGCATGTTGCCAAACCGCACAGCCATCAGGTTTTGCACTGTCTCTTTGCCTAGATAGTGGTCGATCCGGTAGATCTGGCTTTCGTCGAAATACTTGGCGAGCGTGGCGTTGAGCGCCTGCGCGGTTTTCAGGTCGCGGCCAAAGGGCTTTTCGACGACGATCCGGCTTTGCGCGTCAGCCATGCCCCATTGTTGCAGACGTTCCGCCAGATCACCGAACAACGCGGGCGAGACAGAGAAATAATAGGCCTCTACCCGTTCGGTCCCGGCCATGAGCTTTTGCAACTCGGCCCAGCCGTCCTCGCCTTTCGCGTCGATCGCGACATATTCCAGCCGGTCGATGAACCCGTCCAGCTGCGCCTTCTCGTGCCCGAAGTCGCCGTTGAATTCGGCAATCGCCTCGCGGATCATCTGCTGGTAGCCCGCGCGGTCCATTTCTGTGCGCGCGGCACCGATGACACGGGCGTTTTCGGGCATCTGCCCTGCGCAAAAGCGCCGGAACAAGCCCGGCAGGATCTTGCGGCGCGCCAGATCGCCTGTGCCGCCGAAAATCACCAGATCAAAAGGATCGACCGGAATGACGCGTGATACCATGTGGATGCTCCTTGTCGCGAGGCTACGACGTTTGGGTGCCGAGATGTGATGTTAGCGCAAACATACTGAGATTTCCGTTTTTCACAAGTCTGTGCACCAAATGACACGGGGTTTTATTGCGCATACCATTCGCATAGACAAAGAAAAGTAATTTATACAGGTGAGGTCCGGTTTCCTATGAAAGACGTTGTCGACGCAAATATCGGTAAATTTCAGGATCCTGCCCTGACGGCCAAGGGCGAACCCCGCGCGACTGTCAGCCTGACAAACCCGCAGACGCTGTGGTTCAACACCGGCACCCTGTGCAACATTGAATGTGTGAACTGCTATATCGCGTCCAGCCCGACGAATGATGCGCTGGTCTATATCACCGCCGACGAGGTGCGCGATTATCTGGGGCAAATCACGCAGCGCAACTGGCCGGTGACAGAGATTGCCTTTACCGGCGGTGAGCCGTTCATGAACCCGCAGATGATCGAGATCACCGAAGCCTCGCTGGCCGCCGGATATGACGTGCTGATCCTGACCAATGCCATGCGCCCGATGATGCGTAAATCCGTGCAAGCGGGGCTGGTACGCCTGAACGAAGCCTATCCCGGCAAGCTGACATTGCGCATTTCCGTCGATCACTACCGCACCGATCTGCATGACGCAGAGCGCGGCGCGGGCGCGCTGGAAAAGACAGTGACCGGCATGAAATGGCTGCGCGACAATAACATCCGCATGGCCGTTGCGGGGCGGTCGGTCTTTGGCGCGACGGACGAAGACAGCCGCGCCGGATACGGGGCTTTCTACGCTGAACACAACTTTGACATCAACCCGCAAGACCCTGGGATGACAGTGCTTTTTCCTGAGATGGATGAAACCGTCGAAGTGCCCGAAATCACCACCGCCTGCTGGGGAATTCTGGATAAATCCCCCGACGCGGTGATGTGTTCAAGCTCGCGTATGGTGGTAAAGCGCAAAGGTGCGGCGACCCCTGCCGTGCTGGCCTGCACCCTGCTGCCCTACACCGAAGAGTTCGAGCTGGGCCATTCGCTGGAAGAGGCGGAAAAAGACGTAGCCCTGAACCACCCTCATTGCGCCAAATTCTGCGTCTTGGGCGGGGCAAGCTGTTCGGCCTGACCCCGCGCCCGCACTGCACTAGGGGCGGATGATCGCGCCGACCTTGGGGTCGGCCTCCCCCCGTGCGAGGGTGGCATAGACCTCTTCCGCATCGGCCACGCCGTCATGCACCTGCACCTCCATCCAATCGGATGCGCTGGCCGCGATGCGTTTCCACGCGGCGGTGATCTGCGCCTCGATCTTGCCGGGACCCCATTCCTCGCGCCGCTTGGCGACCTGTGAGGGCGCAAAGAAGAATTGCGGCTTGGGGCCATCCAACGGGGCTGTCGGGGTGAACTGATCCCAATGGCTCAGCCCGACAGCCGAGGAATGTTTCAGCTGATTTTTCAGCGTGCTGTGCAGTTTGGCTTTGACCGTACTATTGCCGGACATATCGACATAGACGGATGGGACGTGGGCCAGCGCGTCGATCTGGTCGTAGGTCAGCACCGTATCGCAATGCCCCAAACCTTCAACAAACGCGCGATTGCCAGCAGATGTGAGGCCCACGATCTTGACCCCGCGCGCCTCTGCCTCGGCGAGGTAGCTGCACAGGCCCAATCCGGTCTTGGACGATGCGCTGCCCACAATAATCTGCTTGGCACCGAAGAATTCGTTATCCAGCAGCCAGTCGTAGATCAGATACGACGTCGCCAGCAGCGGTTGCAGCAAGGCGCGCAAGTGATTCTCTGATGCGGGGGCGGTTTTGACGGGCGTGTACTGATTATAGATCAAGGGCAATTTCGCGCGATGTGCCGCCGCATCCATCAGACCGGCCGCGCCTTTTTCAGGCGTGATCACCAGTTCGGATGCCATTGGATAGAAGCCATAAAGCCGCGTGCCGAGCTCAAGAACCTCTGTGCGGCTTTCGACGACTTTTGCAGTCCCCCACACGGGCACAATCCCCCATCCGTTCTCGGATGTCGGGAAAAACTGCCAATAGCCGATATCGAAACCCGCCGCCGCATAGGTCACATTGTTCGATGTCACCGCGAAGCTTTCGATCGCAAGACGCGCCTGCCCCGGTGCCAGCGGCTCTCCCTCCGCCTCGAGCATGCGGGTTTCGGTGATTGCGTTTTGATTGACTAATATCTGTTGCACGTAGATGCCTCCCCCTCGTTTTGCTTTAGCCTACCCCAAACGCGCGGGCTTGAACCACCAATTGACATTGACGTTACGCCACAAAAGTCACGCCGGATTTAGTATCATTACATTTCAACAACTTAGCCTGATGAGCAAGTGAATCCCCGCCTGCCAAGGCCGCAGGCATTGCACCCGATATGCCCCGTCTGCTATACAAAACCGCAAGATATAGAACCAGCAAGAGCTAGGCAGATTACGTGAACGACACGCCAGAAACCCCTGAAAACGATGATGAAATCCCGGCTACGCGCCCCGTGTATGATGGCCCTTCGGTCAATATCGAACACGAGATGCGGACATCCTATCTGGATTACGCCATGTCGGTCATCGTTTCGCGCGCCATTCCCGACCTGCGAGACGGGCTGAAACCGGTTCACCGCCGCATCATCTATTCGATGTATGAAAAAGGCATCACCCACGAAAAAGCCTACCGCAAGTCGGCAAAGTCCGTGGGCGACGTGATGGGTTCCTATCACCCGCATGGGGACAGCGCGATCTATGACGCTCTGGTCCGCATGGCGCAGGACTTCTCTATGTCGCTACCGTTGATTGACGGTCAGGGTAACTTTGGGTCGATGGACGGCGATAGCGCTGCGGCGATGCGTTATACGGAATCGCGCCTTGATAAGGTCGCGTCCTTCATGACCGGCGATCTGGACAAGGAAACCGTTGATTTCATCGACAACTACGATGGCAAAGAACGCGAACCTACAGTTTTGCCTGCACGTTTCCCGAACATGCTGGTCAACGGTGCGGGCGGTATCGCCGTTGGTATGGCGACGAACATCCCGCCGCATAACTTGGGCGAAGTGATCGACGCCTGTCAGGCCCTGATCGAGAACCCCGATCTGACCTCGGAAGAGCTGATCGAATATATCCCCGGCCCCGACTTCCCCACCGGCGGGATCATGCTGGGCCGATCGGGCGCGCGCAAAGCCTATCTTGAGGGGCGCGGCAGTGTGATCATGCGGGCCAAAACCCGTGTCGAAGAGATTCGCAAAGACCGTTTCGCCATCGTCATCGACGAGATTTGCTATCAGGTGAACAAATCCACCATGATCGAAAAGATCGCCGAGCAGGTGCGCGAGAAGAAGATCGACGGCATCGCCCATGTTCAGGATGAATCTGACCGCAACGGCGTGCGGGTTGTGATCGAGCTGAAGCGCGACGCGACGGCCGAAGTGGTGATGAACCAGCTTTACCGTTTCACCCCGATGCAGACCTATTTCGGCTGTAACATGCTGGCGCTCAACGGCGGCCGGCCAGAGCAGCTGACCCTGCGCAAGTTCCTGACATCCTTCATCGATTTCCGCGAAGATGTCGTCGCCCGCCGCACTGCCTATCTGCTGCGCAAAGCGCGTGAACGCAGCCACATCCTGTGTGGTCTGGCCGTGGCCGTTACCAATATCGACGAGGTCGTCGCGACGATCCGGTCCTCCGCCGATGCCGCTGAAGCGCGCGAAAAGCTGATGACCCGCCGTTGGCCCGCGGAACAGATCCTGCAATATATCGCACTGATCGACGATCCGACACATACCGCCAATGACGACGGCACCTATAACCTGTCCGAAGCACAGGCCCGCGCCATTCTGGAACTGCGTTTGCAGCGTCTGACACAGATCGGGGTGAAAGAGGTCACCGACGAGCTGGAAGAACTGGCCAAGAAGATCAAGGAATACCTTGAAATTCTGGGCAGCCGCGAACGGATCATGGGCATTATCTCGGACGAGCTGGCCGAGGTGAAAGACCAGTTTGCCGTGCCGCGCCGCACAGAGATCGTCGACTGGTCCGGCGATATGGACGACGAAGACCTGATCGCGCGCGAGGATATGGTCGTGACCGTAACCTCCGGCGGCTATATCAAGCGCACCCCACTGGTCGATTTCCGCAGCCAACGCCGCGGCGGTAAAGGTGTTTCGGGCATGCAGACGAAGGAAGAGGACGTCGTCACCACTCTCTTCGTTGCCAATACCCACACGCAACTGTTGTTCTTCACGACCGACGGCATGGTCTACAAGCTCAAGACCTGGCGCTTGCCCCAAGGCGGGCGCACGTCAAAGGGCAAGGCGATCGTTAATATCCTGCCCATCCCGACCGGCGTCTCCATCGCGGCGATTATGCCCGTGGATCGCGACGAAAAAGAATGGGACGACCTTCAGGTCGTGTTCGCGACATCCGCCGGCACCGTGCGCCGTAACAAGCTGTCGGATTTCACTAACGTCATGCGCAACGGCAAGATCGCCATGAAGTTCGAGGACGACCACGCCGACACCACGCTGATCAACGCACGCATCGCGTCGAATGACGATGATGTCATGCTGGTGACCAATTCGGGCCGCGCGATCCGCTTCCCTGCGACGGATGTGCGCGTCTTCAACAGCCGCGCCTCTGTCGGGGTGCGCGGGATCAAGCTGAACGGCGATGACGAGGTCGTCTCCATGTCGATCATCCGTCACTTCGACGCCAGCTCGGAAGAGCGGACGGCCTACCTCAAGATGCGGCGCGCGATGGCCGGTCTGGCCGATGATGCGGAAGGCGACGAAGACGAAGCCCCCGCCGATCCGAATTTCTCTCAAGAACGCTACGCTGAAATGTCCGCAGCCGAGAACCTGCTGCTGACAATCACCGAAAAAGGCGCGGGCAAACTATCCTCCAGCCACGACTATCCCGTGCGCGGGCGTGGTGGCCTAGGCGTGACCGCGATGGACAAAGCGATGCGCGGTGGCGATATCGTCGCCTCCTTCCCTGTCGAGATGGATGATCAGATCATGCTCGCGACCTCTAAAGGGCAATCGATTCGCGTCCCGGTAGAGGGTATTTCTTTCCGGTCGCGCAGTGCCGGTGGCGTCAAAGTCTTTGACACCGGACGCGGCGAAGTTGTGGTTAGCGTTGCCTGGATTGCAGATCAGGGTGATGAAACCGGCGACGACGAGATCGCAACGCCTGAAGCGTAAGTCGCCCACCAGAATGCTAAAAGCCGCCCCTCGTACTGAGTGGGCGGCTTTTTTCTTTGCGCGCTACGGATTGGCATAAAAAAACGCCCCCGAGGGGGCGTTTTCGAAACTCTCAGATCGTCAGATCTGTATTGGTTACGACCCGTTGGAACCGTTGGAGCCGTTTGTGCCGTTTGCGTCGTCATCGTTGCTTGCGATAACTGCAACTGCAACGATAACCGCTGCGATACCACCGGCCGCGGCGGGGCTCAGGCCCTCAAAGCCAACGCCACCAGCGGCGCTTGGATCGATGCAACGACGTGCAATGATGCCATCGATTTCGGTAGGTGCCTGGCAAGCGTAGGTAACGCCGTTTTCGCCAACAACTGTGGTTGGGTAGCCGGCAACGCCGGAATCACCACCAACAGCGGCTTGGGTTGTAACTTGGGCGGAAGCTGCGCCGGCAGTCATCAAAAGCGCGGCGGCAAATGCTGTAAAGCGTGTCATAATAATTTCTCCAGTTTGCGAAGGTCAAAAATCTTGATCATCATATCGCATATTTCAGGCGCAATAGCAAACTTGATATTGACGCTAGGGTCATCAGATCAAGTAAATGCAATTCAACCGACCGTTTTCGGGCTCGGCCAGACTATAATGCATATAGAGTGCTGAATTTCTCCGTCAAATAGGAAAGCAAGGGGGCCTCGCTCGGCTGCTCCCCGGTGGCGCGCGTGATCAGATTCCGCGGGGCGTAAAGCCCGCCGTGGCGTTGGACATTCTCACGCAGCCAGCCCGTCGCCGCAGAGGTATCGCCCTGCGCCAATTGCGCATCCAGTTCCGGTACATCGCGGCGCAGCGCCGTATTCAGGCACCCGGCATAGACATTGCCCACGGAATATGTCGGGAAATAGCCGAACAACCCGACCGACCAATGTACATCTTGCAGCACGCCATTCGAGGGCCGGTCAACCGCATAGCCGAAATCGGCTTCGAACCTGTCGTTCCACGCGGCTTCCAGATCACCGACCTGCAGATCACCCGCCATCAAAGCGCGTTCCAGATCAAACCGCAAAAGCACGTGCAGATTGTATTGCAGCTCGTCGGCCTCGGTCCGGATATAGCCGTCAGAGACGCGGTTGACGATGCGGTAGAAGGTTTCTTCATCCGCTACGCCAAAATCACCGAAGGCATCGCGCATCTGACCATACAACCAGCCGGTAAAGGCACGGCTACGTCCAAGCTGGTTTTCATAGATGCGGCTTTGACTTTCGTGGACCCCCATAGACACCCCCGCCCCCAGCGGCGTCAGAAGGTAGTCCTTGTCGATGCCCTGCTCGTAGCAGGCATGCCCGACCTCGTGGATGGTGGAATAGAAACAGTTGAACGGGTCCAGCTCGTTGGTGCGTGTGGTGATCCGCACATCAAGCCCGGACCCGCTTGAGAACGGATGCACGGCCTTATCCACGCGCCCCATGGTCATATCATAGCCGAAGGTGGTGGCGAGCTGGCGTGTCAGCTTCATCTGGGTCTCCGCGTCAAAACGGCCCTCTAGCACCGGCGGTGCTTCGGCGGCGCGCACGGCTTCACGCAGGCGCGTCAGCTCGGGGCGCAATGCGCCGAACATCGCCTCCAGCTCGGCAGCACGCGCACCGGGTTCATAATCATCCAGCATCGCGTCATAGACATCGCCGCCAGCAGCCAGCGCCTGCCCTTCTTCGCGCTTCAACGCGATCACCTCGGCCAGGGTCGGGGCAAAGGCCGCGACATCATCGGCGGCGCGCGCCTCGGCCCAGATGCCCTGCGCTTCCGAGGTGACCCGCGCGATGCGCGCGGCAAGGGCTGCGGGCACTTTAGAGCTGCGCGCGTGACTGCGACGGATGTCACGCAGCTGCGCTTGTCCCACGGGGTTCAGCGCCGCCTCGTCGATCCTGTCCAGCCATTCGGGAATGCGCGGATCCACACGGCGCGCATGAAGCACGCCTTCCATTGCCGCCATCTCCTCGCCACGCTGCGGGGCGGCCCCGCGTGGCATGACGGTCTCCTGATCCCAGCCCAATCGGCCTGCGACCTGTGCCAGCGCCTCGGTTTCGCGCTGGAACGCCATCAGCTCATCAAAAGCACTCATCAGGATTTACCTCGTACAGATGTCGGAATGGGATAGGCGCTCAGGAAGCGGGCGCGCAGGATCAGCACCCACAGCACCACGGCAAGCACCTGATGGAAGATCGCGATATGTACCGGTGCGGCGTTGATCACGGTCACAATGCCCAAGGCAATCTGCCCCAGCATCGCAATCATCATCAGGTTGAACGCTTTGCGCGTATTGGGATGCGCCGATTTACGGCCGCGCAGCCAGACCACGATAGCAAAGGCAAACAGCAGATAGCCCGCCATGCGGTGCATGAACTGCACCAGCCCGGGGTTTTCAAAGAAGTTGCGCCAGACCGGCATGATGCTGAAGGCGTCAGGCGGAAAGAACTGCCCCTGCATCAGCGGCCAATCGACAAAGAACCGCCCCGCATCGATCCCCGCGACCAGCGCGCCCAATAGGATCTGCAGGAAGGCAAAGTGCAACAGGCCCGTCGACATGCCGAACAGCTTCGCCTCCTTGGCGCGGCGCGCCTGCATCAGGTCACGCTCGCTTCGGCCCAAGAGCAACGCATACCAGGTGATGAACCCGAGGATGACAAAGGCAAGCCCCAGATGCGTGGCCAAACGGTAGCTGGCGACATCCAGAACCGCCTCTCCGGTGGTGACGCCCGATGACACCATCCACCAGCCGATCGCGCCCTGCAGACCGCCAAGACCGCCCAACACAAGCAAACGCCCGGACCAGCCAACGGGGATCTGGCGACGCAAGAGAAACCACAAGAACCCGACAGCCCAGACCAGACCAATCACCCGGCCCAACTGCCGATGGCCCCATTCCCACCAGTAGATTGCTTTGAAATCAGACAGTTCCATCCAGGAGTTCTGGACCTGAAACTCGTCAATCTCTTGGTATTTGGCGAATTCCGACTGCCAGTCCGCCTCGTTCATCGGCGGCATGGCTCCGGTAAAGGGCTTCCATTCGGTGATGCTCAGGCCGCTATCGGTCAATCGGGTCAGACCGCCCACGGCGATCATCACAAAGACCAATGCGAATAGGATGAACAGCCAGATACGGATGCCACGGCGTGCCCCACCCCGCCCACGGTCAATGCCGCCAGCCTGTGCCACGGGGCGCGTGGCCTGCGCCTCGCCTACGTCCTCGAACAGCTTTCGTTTTTCGGCCATGGTGCCTCTCGTCTGCTAGGGTTTGTGCAGAAGTAGGACACAAGCGCACAAAGGTCTAGCCGCGCTCTTTCCAACGTACCATCTGTCGCAGGGTGCCGTGCAAGGTCTGCACATCGGCACGGGTCAGCGGCAGGCGCGACCACATGTTGCGCAGATTGATCTTCATGCTGGCGGCCTTGTGCTCGGGATAGAAAAAGCCGGCGGTGTCCAGACGGTCCTCGAAATGCCGTGCGAGATGTTCGATCTCGCTGTTGTCGGCCCAGTCGGTGCCCGCCATCTCGACCTGCTCGGCCACGACATCGCCCTGCGCGCGCATCCACTCATAGCCCATCAACAACACACATTGCGCAAGGTTAAGCGAAGCAAAGGCAGGGTTCACCGGCACCGAGACAATCGCATTCGCGCGGCTGATATCGTCATTCTCAAGCCCTGCCCGTTCCGGCCCGAACAGCACCGACACACGGCGGCCCTCGCGGATCATCTGCGCGGCTTTCGCCATAGCCGCTTCAGGACTATAAACTGGCTTGGTCAGATCTCGATCACGCGCCGTGGTGGCAAAAACAAAGGCAGCATCACCCACAGCACCAGCCAGATCATCATAGATCACCGCCTCATCCAGCAACCGCCCCGCACCAGATGCCATGGCAACGGCCGAAGGGTTCGGCCAGCCGTCACGCGGCGCGACAATGCGCATGCGATCAAGGCCAAAGTTCCACATGGCGCGAGCGGCGGCACCGATGTTTTCGCCCATCTGCGGGCGCACAAGCACAAAGGCCGGGATCTGCGGGTGTTCTACTGTATCATTCATGGGCACCTCATACGCGCGCGGCGCGCACCTCGCAAGAACGACGGGGCGCTCCATCCGCCTTCCAAATGGGAAAAAATCCTCGCCGAAGGCATAAAAGTTTTTCTTTCCCCGCGTGATCCGCTAATTGACGCGCAATAATGCAAAGGACAGCAAGCCATGGATACGCCCGAACAGCCGCAGCTTTACCTGATTACCCCGCCCGAGCTTGAACTCTCCAGCTTTCCCGACCAGCTGGCGCGTGTGCTGGATGCGCATGATGTGGCCTGCGTGCGTCTGGCGCTTAGCACCCGTGACGAAGATCGCGTGATGCGCGCGGCGGATGCGCTGCGGGGCGTCACCGACGCGCGTGACATTGCGCTGGTGATTGCGGATCACACTTTGCTGGCGGAACGGTTGGGGCTTGATGGCGTGCATCTGTCGGATGCGGCGCGCTCCGTGCGTCATGCGCGCAAGACCTTGGGCGATGACGCCATTGTCGGCAGCTTTTGCAACGGCTCGCGTCACGACGGCATGGCCGCAGGCGAAGCGGGTGCGGATTACATCAGCTTTGGTCCGGTGAACGCGTCCCTGCTGGACGATGGCACCCACGCCGAACAAGACCTGTTCCAGTGGTGGTCCGAAGTGATCGAAGTGCCGGTCGTCGCCGAAGGCGGGCTCAACACCGATCTGATCCGCACGCTCACCCCCGTTACCGACTTTTTCGGCATCGGGGATGAAATCTGGACCAGCGAAACACCCCAGCAGGCGCTCGCTGATCTGATTGCCGCGATGAAGTAACCGCGCAGGGCGGGTGTTACAGGAACACCCGCTCTACGAACCAATAGGCCCCGATGATCGCAATCGCGACCGAAGCCGGGATGGCGACAAAGCGACGGTAGGGTGCCGCGACCTGACGGAACTGCACCGACAGGAAACACCCGGTAAAAACCAGCGCCAGCGGGATCAGGAACACCGGCACCGGTGCCTCCAGCAGCGCGGCCACGGCGGGCATCGGCACGATGCACAGCGCCAGCGCAATCACCGTCAGCGCCACATAAAGCCCCTTGGCCGCACGCGGGTCACCCTGCCCGCGCATCACCCGCAGCGCCTGCCAGACACAGAGGAACATGACTGCAATCACGGTGAGCTGCCCGATCTCTACCCCGATGTTGAACCCGATGAGCGCCGGGATGAACTGGTCTTGCGGCAAGCCGAATTCCCCCAGCACCGAGGCAAAACCAAGCCCGTGCAACAGACCAAAGCCAAAGATCACCAGCGGTCTCCACGGGCTGAGCCCTGCAAGAAAGATATTCTCGACCGCGACATAAACGATAGAGGCGGCGATCAGCGGCTCGACAATGCTGCCGGGAACAGTCACCCAGCCAAGCGCGCCAAGCGCCAATGTCACCGTATGCGCTGCCGTAAACGCCGTAACCTGCCAGATCAGCGGGCGCAGATGTGTCGACAGGAAAAATAGGCCCAGCACGAACAGGATATGATCCAGCCCCTTGGGCAGGATGTGGTCAAACCCGACGGGAATATAGCTGGTAAAGGCCTCCCACGCGGATTGCTGTCCGCCGCCCGCAAGCAAAATTTCGGGGCTTTCCGCGCCACCGTCCAGATAACCGGTATAGGGGTTTTCGACCCCTTGTTGGCGCAGGACCAGCGCGCCTGACCCATCGGGCCATGACACCACCAGCCCGCGCGTGTCTTGCGGCACCGTTGCTTGCAGCGACCATTCTGCGATACGGGGCAGCTCTGGGTTCACATCTTCGGGAAGCGTCAGCGCCACTGCCTCCAGCGCCACAGGCTCCCCATCGGCGCGCAGCAGCGGTAGCGCGTTCCACTGGGCCAGCAATTCCGGCGCACGGGCCGCGACCTCACCGGTCGGCAAGGCACGCAAGCTGTCGTAATCGCTGGCATTTTCGGCATCATTCGTATCGGCCACCGCGTCCAGATCAATGCCGGACATCAGCGCCTCTAGGTTCACGCGCAGATCAAGCGTGACCTGACCGTCGCTGCTTTGCACGTCGGCGATGGTCGGCACGACTTCATGCGCCTGCGCGAGCCCTGCCATCCCACTTGACAAAACCAGCGCATAGGCCAGCTTGAGTATCAGTTTATAAAAGGTTGTTGTCATGTTTCTGTCCCGTTTCGTACTCGTACTATCATTCTTATTACCAACTTCGGCTGTCACTGCGCATGAATTCTGGTTGGACGCGCCCGCGTATCAAGTACAGACCGGCACCGAAATAACAACCGACATCCGCAACGGTGAGTTGTTTGAGGGCACACGCCTCGCCTATTTCCCGAACAGCACCGAACGGTTTGACGTGACTTTTGACGGGGAAACCACACCGGTCTCAGCGCGCATGGGCGATATCCCGGCGCTGAAGATGACCGCGCCGGATCAGGAAGGGCTGGCAATCGTCGCGCATCAGTCCAAGGCGACAATGCTGACCTATAAAGACTGGCAAACATTCGTCGGATTTACCGTGCATAAGGATTTCATGCAGGCATTGGCCGAGCACCGCTCAAAGGGCTACCCCCAAGACAAGGTCCGCGAACGCTATAGCCGCTATTCCAAGGCGCTGATCGCGGTCGGCGACGGACAAGGTGAAGACAAAGCCTTGGGGCTTGAAACCGAATTTGTCGCGCTCACCAACCCCTACACGCTTGCGGCGGATCAGCAGATGGAGGTCGCGCTGACCTACCAGCAAGAGCCGCGCCGCGATGTGCAGGTTGAAGTCTATGAACGTGACGCTGACAAGAACGTCACCGTGACCAAATACCGGACGGATGACACGGGGCACGTCCAATTTCCGGTTACCGCGGGGATGACCTATCTGGTGGATGCCGTGGTGCTGCGCCCTGCCCCGGACGTGGAAACCACCCCCACCAGCCCCCAATGGGAGAGCCTTTGGGCATCGCTGACATTTGCCGTGCCGGAATAGGCCTTTTCGCGCCGCCGCGCCTTGCGCCCGCCATATCGGTTGGGCCATACCGGCGGCATGACACATACACCTGACATTCTCTGCATCGGTTCCGTGCTTTGGGACATTATCGGCCGTGGCGATACGGTCATGCGACAAGGCTCTGATATGCCCGGTCGCATCTCGCGTCTGCCCGGTGGCGTTGCGCTGAATATCGCGATGGCGCTGGCCCGCTTTGGGCTGTCCCCCGCCCTCATCAGCGCCGTCGGCCGCGACCCCGAAGGGGACGAGCTGATCGCCGCGTGCAAGCTGCGCGGGCTGCATACGGATCACGTGTACCGCTCGGATGATCTGCCCACGGACCGCTATATGGCGGTCGAGGGCACCAACGGCCTGATCGCCGCCATTGCCGATGCCCATTCGCTCGAGGCTGCGGGCGATAAAATCTTGCGCCCGTTGGAAGACGGATCGCTGCCCACTCCCTACCGCGGGGCCGTGGCGCTGGATGGCAACCTGACGCTGGACCTGCTGTCGCAAATGGCACGTAGCCCGCTGCTTGAGCATGCCGATCTGCGCGTCGCTCCTGCGTCGCCGGGCAAGGCGCAACGGCTCACACCGTTTTTGCAGGCGGAACGCGGCACGCTTTACGTCAACCTCGAAGAAGCGGGCCTGCTGTGTCAGGCGACATTCGACAATTCGCGCGATGCGGCCACGGCGCTGCTGTCCCGCGGTGCGGTTCGCGCGGTGGTGACCGATGGCGGCAATCCCGCGACGGTGGGTGCGCCAAGCGGTCTGATCACCCAGAGCCCGCCGCCCGTCTCTGTCACCCGCGTCACCGGTGCCGGTGATACGTTCATGGCTGCCCATATCGCGGCTGAAATCAAAGGGGCGGCACCAGACGCGGCCCTGACCCAAGCGCTTAGTGCCGCTGCCCAATATGTTTCTGGAGAGACCAAAATATGATTCCCCTGCACCGCTCTGCCGAAGTCGCCAAAGCCCATGCGAATGGCACCCCCGTTGTTGCGCTGGAAAGCACGATCATCACCCACGGGATGCCCTATCCGCAAAACCTAGAGGTCGCGCGTCAGGTCGAGGCGGATGTGCGTGAGGCCGGTGCGATCCCCGCCACCATCGCTGTGATCGACGGGCGGTTGCACATCGGGCTCGAGGACGACGAGCTGACAGCATTGGCGCAGGCCAAGAATGTCGCCAAACTGTCGCGTGCCGATATGGCGGCCTGCATCGCCACGGGCGGCACCGGCGCCACAACGGTTGCCGCGACAATGATCGCCGCCCATCTGGCCGAGATCGCGGTTTTCGCCACCGGCGGTATCGGCGGCGTGCATAAGGGCGCAGAAGACAGCTTTGATATCTCTGCCGACCTGATGGAGCTTGCCCAAACGCCGGTGACCGTTGTCGCCGCGGGGGCCAAGGCCATTCTGGATGTGGCCAAAACGCTCGAGGTGCTGGAAACGCAAGGCGTGCCGGTGATCACCGTCGGCCAAGACAGCTTCCCCGCGTTCTGGAGCAGCACCTCCCCGCTGAAATCGCCCCTGCGCATGGATAGCGCGACTGATATCGCCGCCGCCCATAAAATGCGCGGTCATATGGGTTTGCCTGGGGGGCAGCTGGTCGCCAACCCGATCCCGAAAGAGGATGAAATCGCCGCCGCTGATCTGGCACCCATCATCAAGGCCGCCCAAGCCGATGCCAATACCCACGGCATCAGCGGTAAGGCCGTGACCCCCTATCTGTTGCAGCGCATCTTCGAACTGACCGAAGGCCGGTCGCTGACCGCGAACATCGCATTGGTGCGCAACAACGCCCGTTTTGCGTCCAAAATTGCGGCTGCACTTATGTCAAAAGACGCATAAAGCTTAATTATTATGCGTCCTCCATTGTAGCAACGCGTGAAACGCCCTAGCTCTAACGCATTGCTGCAGTGGGATAACCTTCATTCATGAACACACCGTTTACGCCGCCCCTTCCTCCCGCACCGCGCCGGACTTTGTTCGCGCGGATCAGGGCTTCGTTCCTGACGGGGCTGGTGGTGATTGCGCCGGTCGGCCTCACGATCTGGCTGATCTGGACCGTGATCGGCTGGATCGACGGGATCGTGCTGCCGATGGTGCCGCTGGCCTATCACCCTGATCGGCTGATCCAGACGTATTTCGGGTTGGACCCGTCTGCCCAGATCAACGTGCGCGGCATCGGTGTGATCATCTTCTTGCTGTTCACGGTCATCGTCGGTTGGCTAGCCAAGGGCATTATCGGCCGGTCGTTCATCCGTTTCGCCGAAAGTCTGGTAGAGCGTACACCTGTTGTGCGGACCATCTATTCCGGCATCAAGCAGATCTCGGAAACGATTTTCGCCCAGTCAGAGCGCAGCTTTGAAACCGCCTGCATGATAGAATACCCGCGTAAAGGTATGTGGGCGCTTGGTTTTATCTCTATCCCCGCAAAGGGAGAGGTCGCCGCCGCAGGGGGTGAAGGATCGAACCTTGTGGGGGTGTTTGTGCCGACCACGCCCAACCCCACCTCGGGCTTTTTGTTGTTCGTGCCGCAAAAGGATGTGACCGAGCTCGACATGTCGGTCGAGGACGCGGCCAAGCTGGTGATCTCTGCCGGGCTGGTCTATCCGCCAAAGAAACCGGTGCCGGTGGACCCACCCGCGACGCCGCGGCCCGACCGCATTTCCCCTAGCTGAACATCTTGCGCAGATCGACTGAACTGCACTTGCCTACGCTGTCGATATCCGTTTGCAGAAACCGCTCGGCCGAGGTGCGGCCTGCGGATTTAAGCGCGGTGATCACCGCCCCGTTCGGCACGCTTTTGGTAGCGGTGGACAGCTGTGACATCAGATCATCGTCAGCGATCATGTGAATCCGCAACCGCTGCATCTGGCCTTCCTCGACACGTCCCTGATCCAGCAGGTTCTGCACAAAGTGGATCGCACGAAGTTCGCGCAACAGGCTGGAGTTAAAGCTGATTTCATTCACTCGATTATGGATCATCTGCGGCGTGGTGGGCAGTTCGTCCCGTTCAAGCGGGTTGATATTGATGATGACGATATCCCCCGGCAAGTCCGAGGAATACAGCGGGAAAAGCGCCGGATTGCCGGTATAGCCCCCGTCCCAGAACGCCTCGCGCCGGCCCGATTTCGGATCCTCCATCTCGATCGCCTGAAACAGCGTCGGCAGACAGGCAGAGGCGAGGATCGCATCTGGCGTGATTTCTTCTTTCTCGAAGACGCGGATCTTGCCGTCGCGCACTTTGGTCGCGCTGACAAACAGCCGTGGTCCCGCCGCCTCGCAGATATGTTCGTAATCAAACGTCTCGACGATATCGCGCAGCGGGTTGCGATAGAGCGGGCCGTAAACATAGGGCGACACGATCTGCGTCATCGCCGTGCTGAGCATGACCGGCCAGCTATAAGCCATCGCCTGACTAAGTGCCCCCACGCCAAAGGGGGCCATCCAGCCGTTCAGATGCAGGTTCCCGACACCGGCGACCTTGTCCCACAGCCAATCCAGATTATCGCGCGCGGCCTGATGCCCGCCCTTGATCAGCCCCGCCTTCAACGCAGCGCCGTTCAGCGCGCCAGCCGATGTGCCGGAAATGCCGCTGATCTCAAGCTCTGGCTCTTCCAGCAGCCGGTCAAGCACGCCCCAGGTATAGGCCCCATGCGCGCCGCCGCCCTGTAGCGCAAGGTTGATCTGTTTTTTCTGCATCTAGACGCTCCGCCAATCGGCGCGCGCGAGGTATCCCCGCGCCCGCGTGTTATATTACAAGGCGGTCCAGCCACCATCGACGCTGATCGTTGTACCGGTGATCTGGTCCCCCGCCTCGGAACATAGGAAGGTCGCGGTGCCGCCCAGTTGTTCGACCGTGGCGAACTCTTTCGACGGTTGGCGCTTGAGCATGACGTTCTTGATCACCTCTTCGCGCGACATGTCGTATTCTTTCATCGTGTCGGGGATCTGCTTTTCGACGATATCGGTCAACACATAGCCCGGGCAGATGGCATTGCAGGTAATCGGGTCTTCGGCCGTTTCCAGCGCGGTGGTTTTGGACAGCCCGACGATCCCGTGCTTGGCCGCAATATAGGCGGATTTATAGGGCGAGGCCGTCAGTCCGTGCGCCGAAGCGACGTTGATCACGCGGCCCCAGCCCGCCTCGCGCATCATTGGCAGAGCCACCGCCGTGGTGTGAAACGCAGAGCTGAGGTTGATGGCGATGATCGCGTCCCATTTCTCGGTCGGGAAGCTGGGGATCGGTGCGACATGCTGGATCCCCGCGTTGTTCACCAGAATATCGCAGCGCCCTGCATCGGTGATCAACTGGCGGCATTCTTCGGCTTTCGACATATCCGCCTTGATATAGCGCGCGGTCACGCCGGTTTCGGTGGCGATGTCTTTAGCAATAGCGTGGTCTTCGTCACGGTCGGTAAAGGAGTTCAGCACAACATCCGCCCCCGCCCGCGCCAATGCCCAAGCGATGCCAAGCCCGATACCGGAATTGGACCCCGTGATGACTGCTGTTTTTCCTGAAAGATCGATGCTGTAAGCCATGAAAATCTCCTAGCGTTTCTGCAGGTGCATCATGGCGGGCTGCGAAACGAATGGAAACGGCTAATTCCGCACCCCGGCGGAATGCCCCTGCTGCCCGGACATATGCCGGATCACGGGCAAAAAAAAACGTCCGCACGAAGCGGACGTTAAGTTATTGAGGCAGGTTTCATACAGGCAAGAAACCTATCGAGCAGTGAGTTCGTTATACGCAATTCGCCGCCGTAATCCAAGCTTAAAGTTTGAACTGTAGCCGCCGCATCGCTAAGGAATACGCTAATAAAACAAGGGCAGAGCGGGATTGTTGCTAAAATGGCGTTTAAATTTTTCCAAAGCTGTCGGGCAGTTGCAGCTGTTTCTTCACTGATTCTTCTCGGTGGATTCGCCCGCGCCGAGCCCGCACATGGTATATCTATGTATGGGGACCCTGCTCTCCCACCTGATTTTGTGTCGCTGCCCTATGCCAACCCGGACGCACCCCAAGGCGGCGCGATCGTTCTGGGCAACACCGGCGGGTTTGACAGCCTCAATCCCTTCGTGCGCAAGGGCACCTCGCCGTGGCAGTTGCCGTTCTTTACCCATGAAAGCCTGATGGGCCGTTCGTGGGATGAACCTTTCGCGCTTTACGGTCTTTTGGCCGAATCGATTGAGGTCCCGGAGGACCGGTCCTGGGTCGAGTTCACCCTGCGACCCGAGGCGCGTTTCTCCGATGGCAGTCCGGTCACCCCCGAGGATGTGATCTTTAGCTACGACATGCTCGGCACTGAAGGGCACCCGCGCTACCACGGGCTTTATGCCCAGATCGACAGCATCACCCAGACCGGTCCGCGCAGCGTCAAAATGGTGTTCAACACCGACAACCGAGAGCTGGCCCTGCTGGCAGGGATGCGCCCGATCCTGAGCAAGGCGCAATGGGAGGGCCGCGATTTCGCCAACGCCCCGCTGGCGGATATACCGCTCGGCTCCGGCCCCTATGTGGTCAGCGATTATAAAGCCGGCAAACAGGTCACCCTGACGCGCAACCCTGACTACTGGGGCAAGGATGTGCCGTTTCGCAAAGGCACCCATAACATCGACGAGATAAAGCTCGACTTTTATGGCGACGCGAATGTGTTGTTCGAGGCGTTCAAGGCCGGAGAGATTTCCGCCCTGCGCGAATTCAACGCCGAAAGCTGGGAGACGCAATATGACTTCCCGGCCGTGCAGCGCGGTGATGTGGTCAAATCCACCTTCGCCCATAGCAAACCCTCGGGCATGACCGGATTGGTCATGAACACCCGCCGCGCCCCGTTTGACGACATCCGTGTGCGTGAGGCGCTGATCGCGGCCTTTAACTTCGAGTATATCAACGAGACGCTGACCGGCGGGGCGCAACCGCGCATTACCTCTTATTTCTCGAACTCCCCGCTGGCGATGCAAGACGGCCCCGCCACCGGCCGCGTGGCCGAGTTGTTGACCCCCTTTGCTGATGATCTGCCCGCCGGCGCGCTTGACGGCTATGCGCTGCCCGTGTCCGACGGATCCGCCCGCAACCGCGCGGGCATCCGCCGCGCCATGGGCGCGTTGGCCGACGCGGGATTCAGCGCCGACGGCGGCACCATGCGGGGGCCTGACGGGCAGCCCTTGTCGTTCAGCATCCTGCTGTCCAAAGGCAGCAGCGAGAATATCGCCATTGCCGAGCTTTATATCCAGGCGCTGGCCCGTCTGGGCATCACCGCCCGCGTGGACGCTGTGGATGACGCGCAATTCGTCGCGCGCAACGCGGCCTTCGACTTTGACATGGCCATCTTCCGCCGCGCCCTTTCGCTGAGCCCGGGCAACGAACAACGCTATTACTGGGGGTCGGAGGCAGCCGATCAGGAAGGCAGCCGCAACCTGATGGGGGTGAAATCCCCTGCCATTGACGCGATGATCGATACGATGGTCGGGGCCAGCAGCGCCGAGGCGTTCACCGCCGCCACCCGCGCGCTGGATCGCGTGCTGACCGCCGGGCGCTATGTCATTCCGTTCTGGCAGTTCACCGAAGACCGCATCGCGCATGTCGCAGCGATGAAATACCCTGAACACGTGCCGCTGTATGGAGATGGGCCGAACTATATGCCCGAGGTCTGGTGGATTGAACCGGCCCAGTAAGCGACGCGTATCGGTATCAGGCGAAGGTGCCTGCGGCGTAGCGGCCCTTCGGGGAGAGTTTACTTGGCAAAATGAAGCGCGGGCCCGTCGGTTAGGTGAGCGATGTGACCCAAAGGATCGTGGCGTCCTCGTCGCTGGTAGAGACGACGTTATGCCCCATCGTCGCATCATAATAGGCGCTGTCGCCGCGGCGCATTTCGACGGGTTCGTAGAATTCGGTGTATAGGGTGATGACGCCGGTCAGCACGTAAAGGAACTCCTCCCCGTCGTGGCGCACCCAGCCGTCGAACTCATCCATCCGGCGGGCACGGATACGCGCGCGGTAGGGCAGCATCTGCTTTTTGCGCAGCGTATCGGCCAGCATTGTGTGCTCGTAGGTGGTCGTCGCCTTGGCCGCCCCCTCGCCCGATTTGGTGACCGCCATGCGCCCGTTGATCTGCCCCGCCGAGGGGGGCGTAAAGAGCTGCGGCACCGAGATTTCCAACCCCACGGCAAGCTTTTTCAGCGCCTCATAGGTGGGCGACATCTGGCCGTTCTCGATCTTGCTGAGCGTGGAGCGGGCCAGTCCGGCCTGATTGGCGGCTTGCTCCAGCGTCCAGTTGCGCGCCTTGCGCAGCTCGCGCACGCGCGCCCCCAGATCAACAGGCGGGGCGGTTTCCGTCTCGCCGCTTTCGCGGGCGATCTGGATCATGGATTTCGGGCCGTCTTGCGTCATGCGCTGGCTATAGCGCCGCGCCGGGGCGCTTGCAACGCTGCTGCGCGCGGGGTAGCGATTGGGCATGCTGTCCGTCTCTGCGTCCTCCGGCTTTGCGCCTTGCCCCGCCCCGTTCAATCTTGCCGCCCATGTTCTGGGCCGCGCCGCCGATTTGGGCGACAAGACGGCGCTTGCCATTGTCGGGCCCGATCGCGTTGAGGCGTGGCGTTTCGACCAGCTTGAGGCCGCCGTGCGCGGCACCGCGACGGGGTTGCTGGGCATGGGGCTGCGCCCGGGGGACATCGTGCTGATGCGCCTTGGCAATACTGTGGATTTCCCGCTGGCCTATCTGGGCGCGCTGGCCGCAGGCTTGGTGCCTGTCCCCACCGCCGCCGCACTGACAGAACCGGAGGTCGCCGCGATCATCGCCACCCTCGCGCCCAAGGCGATCTTGCGCGATCCCGCTGTGCCCTGTCCGCCGAATGACACCACCGTTGATCTGGCCCAGCTCAGGTCCATGCGCGATTTGCCCGCGGCCCCCTGGCATATGGGAGACCCCGACCGGCTGGGCTATATCATCTATACATCTGGCACGTCGGGCCGGCCAAGCGCGGTGATGCACGCACATCGCGCCATCTGGGCACGGCAGATGATGGTGCGCGGATGGTATGATCTGAAGCCCGAGGATCGGGTCATGCATGCAGGCGCGTTCAATTGGACCTATACGCTGGGGACCGGCCTGATGGACCCCTGGACCGCCGGTGCCACCGCCCTGATCCCGGCTGCGGGCGTGGTGCCTGCGGATCTCCCTGCCTTGATGGCGCGGCATGACGCGAGCCTTTTTGCAGCCGCACCGGGGGTGTACCGTCAGATCCTGAAACACCACGACCGGATCAATGCGCCAAGCCTGCGCCACGGGTTGAGCGCGGGGGAAAAGCTGCCCTCGGCGGTTGCCCGCGCATGGCAGGCTGCCAGCGGCACGCCGATCTTCGAGGCCTACGGTATGTCGGAGTGTTCGACCTTCCTCTCCGCCTCTCCCGACCGTCCGGCGCGGGCCGGCACATTGGGCCGGCCCCAGGACGGGCGGCGCATCGCGTTGATCGGGACGGAAGGCCCGGTAGAGATCGGCCAAGAGGGCACCATCGCGATCCACAAGAGCGACCCGGGGCTGATGCTTGGCTATCTTGGCGCGCCGGATCAAACGGCCCAGAAATATCAGGGTGACTGGTTCGTGACCGGCGATCAGGGCGTCATGGGCACCGATGGGCAGATCACCTATCTGGGGCGCAATGACGATATGATGAACGCGGGCGGGTTCCGCGTCTCGCCGATCGAAGTGGAACAAACCCTCGCCAAATTCCCCGGCATCCATGCTGTCGGCGCGGCGGAGGTCGAGGTTAAACCCGACGTGACCGTGATCGCGGCCTTCTATACCGCCGATAGCCCGCTGGACGAGGCCGCGCTGGCACTTTATGCACAAGACAACATGGCGCGCTACAAGCAGCCGCGCCTTTTCATCCACCTGCCAGAGCTGCCGATGGGCGCGAATGGCAAACTGCTGCGCCGGTCCTTGCGTGCAGCCTATGAGGCACAACGATGACCCAGACGATCAAGCTTGATATCATGTCCGACCCGATTTGCCCTTGGTGCTATATCGGCAAGGCCCATCTGGACCGCGCCTTGGAAAGCGAGCCGGACCACCCTTTCGCGATCGAATGGCACCCGTTCCAGCTTAACCCCGACATGCCTGCCGAAGGGATGGACCGCCGTGCCTATCTGGAAGGCAAATTCGGTGGCAAGGAAGGTGCGGTGCGGGCCTATGCCCCTGTGGTGGAACATGCCGAGAAAGCCGGTCTCAAGATCAACTTCGAAGCGATGCAGCGCACCCCCAACACGCTGAACGCCCATCGGTTGATCCACTGGGCCGGGATCGAAGGGCGCCAAACCGCTGCGGTATCGGCGTTGTTCAAAGCCTATTTTGTTGATGCGCGCGATATTGGCGATGCCGAGGTGCTCGCCGATATCGCCGACGGGATCGAGATGGATGCATCTGTTGTGACGCGTCTATTGGCGACGGATGAGGATATGGAAGACATCCGCAAACGCGACGCGCACAGCCGCGAGATGGGCATTAACTCCGTCCCGACCTTTATCGTGGGCGGGCGTCACGCGGTGCCGGGCGCGCAGCCGCCTGAGCTTTGGAAAAAAGTTCTGGCCGAGCTGCGCAACGCGGGCTGAGGTCACGCGCCGGTACTGGCAATATGGGGCAGAAAGGCTTTGCCTTTGTGCTGAAACCCGCCTAGAATCAATCGGATAAAGGGGCAAAGACCCCTATCCAGATCGAGCGGGCAGCATGAAATACGATATCCCCTTTCCCTTTATGGGACGCGGGCGGGCGACGGTGGTGACACCGGCGGCGCGCCCGTCCAGCTTCACACCCTCCACGCCAATGACGCGGACGATCCTGACCTATGGCGGGTTCGACGGATTCCACACCGGTCACGCCGACTGGCTACGGCAGCTGGCCCGTATGGGCAGCGATCTGGTCGTCGGCTGCCAGAGCGAACAGTTCTGTCAACGAGCGGGGCGTCCGGCGCATCTCGGCTTTGCCGCCCGCCGTGCAGTGCTGGAGCGGTGCCGCTATGTCTCGCGGGTCATTCCGCTTGAGACATGGGATCAGGTGCGCAGCGATATCGTGAATTACAACGTCTCGGTATTGGCCCTGCCAGCGCATCTTCCCCTGCCGGTGTCGGGACTGGACGAGATCGTGCAGGTATTGCGTTTGCCGGTGACCACCCGCGAGACAGGGCCGCGCCAGCGCGCCCGAGCCAGCTGACGGCGCGACGCCGATTGCACTATCTGTAAGGCAGCCTTATGAACACCATAGGCTGCGCCCTGCGGCCCACCGTCACGATGGAGCCGATGGATGACCGACGACCGCCCCGACATCAACATGAGCCGCCCCGAGTTTGTGGCGCTGATTGCGATGATGTTTGCAATCATTGCGTTCTCGACCGATGCAATGCTGCCTGCCCTGCCCGAGATCGGCGCAGAGCTGTCGCCTTTGGATATGACCAAAGTCCCGCTGATTGTGACCGCCTTTATCCTGGGCATGGGGATGGGCACTTTTGTCACAGGGCCGCTGTCGGATGCTTTCGGGCGCAAGAATATCATCTACCTCGGGTCTGCGATCTATATCTCGGGGGCTGTGGTGGCGTGGCTGAGCCAATCGCTTGAGGTGATGCTGATCGCGCGGGTCGTGCAGGGCGTGGGGGCTGCGGGCCCTCGGGTTGTGGCGCTTGCGGTGATCCGCGACCTTTATTCGGGCCGGCAGATGGCCAAGATCATGTCTTTCGTGATGATGATCTTTGTCGTCGTGCCCGCCTTTGCCCCTGCGATGGGGGCTGTGATCATCGCCCTGTCCGATTGGCGTGGCGTATTCTTGTCATTCATCGTTTTCTCGGCAACCTGTGTGGTCTGGGCCATGCTCCGCCTGCCCGAAACCCTGCCCAAGCCCAAGCGTCGACCTTTGCAGATCGGCCTGCTGTGGAACGCCGTGAAAGAGATTTTCAGCAACCCGATGGTGTGTCTGTCGATCACGGTGCAGACGCTGGTGATGGGTTTTTTGTTCTCGACGCTGATGCTGGTGCAACCCATTTACGACCAAGTCTATGATCGCGCCGAGAGCTTCCCCTTCTGGTTTGGCGTCGCGGCGCTGATCTCGGGGACGTCGAGCTTGCTGAACGCGCTGCTGGTCGTCCGGCTGGGGATGCAGCGGATCGTGATCCTTGCGCTTGGCCTGCAGATCGTACTGTCGGGCCTGATGCTGGGTCTTGGTCTGGGCGATCTGCCCGAGCCCTATGGCTTTGTCTTTTTCCTGATGTGGCAGGCGTCGCTGTTCTTTCAGGTGGGGCTGGTGATGGGCAACCTCAACGCGCTGGCGATGGAGCCTTTGGGCCACATCGCCGGCATGGCGGCGTCGGTCATCGGGGCGGTGTCGACGGTGATGGCAGCCATGCTCGCCTCGCCCATCGGGTTGATGTTCAACGGCACGATCACGCCGCTGATCGGCGCGGTACTGACGCTGGCGACACTCGCCTTTGCGCTGATGCTGCTTCTGGCGCGGGTCAACCGACAGGCGGCTGCAGACCCCGCGGAATAGGGCTGAGCGACCACGTGGTTGCTGGCGGTGCCGGTTTCGCCCTTCGGGCGAGGATTTAGAGCCATTTGGAAGCGCGGACCATGGCGCTTTAGAGAGAGGTAACAAAAAGGGGCACCGCTGATGGCGGTGCCCCTTGTGATAGTGCGTTGATACCTGCGCGCTTATGCGGCGCGCTGCCCGGCTGGCTTGCGACGACGCCGCGCGGCACCGGCGGGTTTGCCCGCACCGCCGCCATTACCACCGCCACCGTTACCGCCACCGCCACCGGGGCGACCACCGCGACCACGACCGCGTCCCCCGCGACCCTTTGGCTTGGCAGGCTCATCAATCGCTTCCCACGGACGGCCGGAGGCCACGGGGATCGAGATTTTCATCGTCTTCTGGATATCTTTCAGTTCGCCCATCTCATCCGGTGCGCAGAAAGCGATCGCCGCCCCGTCTTTGCCCGCGCGTGCGGTCCGGCCGATACGGTGGACATAATTGTCGGGCACATTGGGCAGCTCGTAGTTGTAGACGTGCTTCACGTCGGGAATATCCAGACCGCGGGCGGCGACATCCGTTGCCACCAGCACGGTGACCTCGCCTTTCTTGAAGGATTCAATGGCGCGGTCCCGCTGACCCTGGCTTTTGTTGCCATGGATCGATGCCGCTTTGAAACCGGCTTTGACCAGATCTTTCATCAGCTTTTCACAGCCGTGTTTGGTCCGCCCGAACACCAGGGCGCGTTCCTCGGTGTGTTTGCCAAGCAGTTCGATCAGCAGGGATTTCTTTTCCGCCTTGGCGATGAAATGCACCTCTTGGGTGATCTTGTCCGCCGCCTTGCCCGGAGGCGAGACTTCGATGCGGATCGGGCTGTTGAGGTAGCTGTTGGCGATCTCGTTCATCAGTTTCGGCATGGTTGCCGAGAAGAGCATCGTCTGACGCTCTTTCGGCAGCACCGCCGCAATCTTGCGCAGATCGTGGATGAAGCCCATGTCGAGCATCTGGTCCGCTTCATCAAGCACAAGGAAAGTGGTCTTGTGCAGCAACACCGCGCGGCGGTCCATCAGGTCCAGCAAGCGCCCGGGAGTGGCCACCAGCAGGTCGACGCCGCGCTCCATCCGTTTGATCTGCGGGTTGATCGACTGGCCGCCGACAATCATCATGGTTTTCAGCTGGGTCCCTTCGCAGAACCCCTTGAGGTTCTCCATGATCTGGTTGGCCAGCTCGCGGGTCGGGGCCAGCACCAGCCCGCGCACGGTGCGCGGCTCGGGGCGGGCTTCGCGTTCCAGCATCTGGGCCACCAGCGGGATACCGAAGGCGGCCGTCTTGCCGGTGCCGGTCTGTGCCAGCCCCATCACGTCGCGGCCATTCATCCCGTGGGGGATCGCCTGTTTCTGGATCGGGGTCGGATCGGTCATGCCCATATTGGTCAAGGCTTTGACCAGACGGCGCGGCAGGCCCATCATTTCAAAATCGCTCATCGTTTTGTCGTCTTTCCGCGGGATGCGGGGCAAAGCCCCTTCCCGCCATAGCAATCACGCGGGCCCTGTCGATGCAGGGAAACCGCGAGGGACGCAAAGCAGATCGCAGGGGGCAGCCTAGTGCCAACACCCTGTCTGTTGCGCTTGGCCCCACGCGTGATTTTGGGAACATCGGCGGCCTTTTGTTCAGCTATCGTAAGACGCGACGATTTTAGGTCGACAGGTCAAGGGCTGGTCTGCTCACGCGGCAGAAGGCATCGCTTGCGCCCCAGATGGGCTGTTTGGGCGGCAAAGTCAACGGTGCTGTGAAAGATAGCCTAGCGCGGGGTGCTCCGCGCCAACATCAGGGGCAGCACAGCGCTGAGGATGAACAGGCGCATCATGTGGCATGCGGCGACGAAACCCGGGCTGATCCCCAGCACGCTGCCCATGGCGATCATGGTCTCGAACCCACCGGGCGCAAAGGCCACGAGGATATGCGCCAGCGGCATACCAAGCGCCATAGCGACCGGGATCGCCCCCAGCAGGGCCAACCCCACGGCAAGGCAGGTCACAGCCAGCCCCGCGGCAAGCCCCTTGGTCAGATCGTCAAGCCGCACGCCGGAGAACCGCGTGCCGATCAAGGCACCGAGCACCACATAGGCGGGCATCACCAGCCACAGGGGCAGCACACCGGGGGCGAGCCCTGTCACATGCGCAAGCGATGACACCAGCATCGGCCCGATCAACATCGGCGCAGGCACCCGGATGCGCCCCAGCAGCACCCCTGCCGCGACGGAGAGCACCGCCATCACCAGCAATGTCACGCAGCCCATAACGGGGCCGTCGGGCACGATGGACCCGCCCAGATCAACACCCATCGCCAGCGCGACAAAGGGCACCACCAGCGTGAGCGACAACAGCCGCACCGACTGCGTGGTCGAGATCCGCACCACATTATCCCCGCCATCGGCCGCCATCGCCAGCACAAAGCTGAGGTGTCCGGGCGCCGAAGCCAGCAGTGCTGCACGACGGTCAAAGCCAAAGAACCGCGCCAGCAGCCAGCGGCTGAGCACCAGCATCGCCCAGACCAGCACGGCCATCCCTACAAAAGCCAGCGGCCAGCGCAGCATCGCATCGACCGCGTTCTGGTCAAACCCTGCCCCCACCGACAGGCCAATGACGACAAAGCAGATGTTGCGCAGTGGCAGCGACACCCCCATGCGCGCGCCCGCCAGACCTGCCAGCGACACCAGCACCGCAGGCCCCAACAGCATGTAGATCGGCGCGTTCAGCAGCCAGCCGATACCGGCCCCCACCGCGCCGATACAGACGGTGAAAACGGTCGTATGCGTATCAGACGGGGGGCGCGGCCATTTCATACGCTTGTGCTAGCAGTTGGTCCCTTCCGCCACCAGCCCCGTCACGGAATGCGCCGCGAGGCTTGCACATCCCACGACAAAGGGACATGCATCCTCTGACGGAATTTTAGAACGATTGTATGAAGGAATAGGATATGGACAATCTGCGCGGCGCTTTGATCATGGTGCTGTCGATGTTGGGCTTTGCCATTGAGGACATGTTCATCAAGCTGATCGGGACGGATATCCCGATCGGGCAGATTATCTTTATGCTCGGGACCGGTGGCGCGCTTTGCTATGGTGCGATGGTGGTGATGAAGGGCGAGCCCTTGATGGATCGCGCGATGCTGACCCGCCCGATCCTGCTGCGCGCCTTGGGCGAGATTGTCGGCACATTAGGGTTTGTATCGGCCATTGTGCTGACGCCGATTTCTTCTGCCTCGGCCATCTTGCAGGCGACACCGCTGGTGGTGACCCTAGGCGCGGCGCTGTTTCTGGGCGATCCCGTCGGCTGGCGCCGGTGGAGCGCTATTTTGGTTGGTATGCTGGGCGTCTTGCTGGTGATCCGCCCGGGGATGGACAGCTTTCAGGCGCTGTCCCTGCTGGCGGTGCTTGGGGTGCTGGGGCTGTCCTTGCGCGATCTGGCAACGCGGCGGGTACCGCAATCGACCTCTACGTTCCAGCTGTCGTTCCTTGCGTTTCTGGCGCTGGTCCCTGCAAGCCTGCTTTTCATGCTGGGCACGGGCACGGCCTTTGCGCCGATGTCGGGGGTGCAATGGCTGTTCATGGGGGCCGCGCTGACAACCGGCATGGTCGCCTATTACGGCATCGTCGCGGCCATGCGTATCGGCGAAATCAGCTTTGTCACACCGTTCCGCTATGCGCGCTTGCTGTTCGCGATGGTTGTGGGCATCACGATCTTTGGCGAACGCCCCGATCTGCTGACCTATGTTGGCGCAACCATCATTGTTGCCTCGGGCATCTATACGGTATGGCGTGAGCGAAAGGTCAAAGAACAGGCCTGAACACTTTCCATCCTCCCCCCGGCGCGCTAAACCGCTGCGCAATTGTCATCTGCAAAAGGATAGCCCCTTATGAGCACGATCATCGACATCCACGCCCGCGAAATCATTGACAGCCGGGGCAACCCCACGGTCGAAGTCGATGTGACGCTTGAAGACGGCACCATGGGCCGTGCGGCCGTTCCCTCTGGCGCATCCACCGGTGCCTATGAGGCGGTAGAGCGTCGCGACGGCGACAAAAATCGCTATATGGGCAAGGGCGTTCTGGAAGCCTGCGCCTCGGTCAATGGCGAGATCGCGGATGCGCTGGTCGGCATCGACGCGACAGAGCAGGTCGAGATTGACGGCACGATGATCGAGCTGGACGGTACCGACAACAAGTCGCGTCTGGGGGCCAACGCCATTCTGGGCGTCTCCCTCGCGACGGCGAAGGCCGCGGCTGATTATTGCTCGCAGCCGCTCTACCGCTATGTGGGCGGCACCTCTGCGCGCATGCTACCCGTGCCGATGATGAACATCATCAACGGGGGCGAGCACGCGGATAACCCGATCGACATTCAGGAATTCATGATCATGCCCGTCGCGGCAGAGAATATCCGCGACGCGGTGCGCATGGGCTCCGAGGTGTTCCACACGCTGAAGAAAGAGCTTTCGGCCGCAGGTCTGTCCACCGGTATCGGCGACGAAGGCGGCTTCGCACCCAACATCAGCTCCACCCGCGATGCACTTGATTTCATTCTGAAATCCATCGAAAAAGCAGGCTATAAGCCGGGCGAGGAAATCTACCTCGCGCTGGATTGTGCGGCGACGGAATACTTCAAGGACGGCAGCTATGTCCTTTCTGGAGAAGGGAAAACCCTGACCAGCGCCGAGAATGTGGATTATCTGGCGGCCCTCTGCGCCGATTACCCCATCATCTCTATCGAAGACGGCATGTCCGAAGACGATTGGGATGGCTGGAAACTGCTGACCGACCGTCTGGGTGACAAGATCCAGCTGGTGGGCGACGATCTATTCGTGACCAACCCCGAACGTCTGGCCGAAGGCATCAAACGGGGGTCTGCCAACTCCATGCTGGTGAAGGTCAACCAGATCGGCACCCTGTCCGAGACGCTGCAAGCGGTCGACATGGCGCATCGTGCGGGCTTTACCAACGTGATGTCCCACCGCTCGGGCGAGACTGAAGACGCGACGATTGCGGATCTTGCTGTTGCGACGAACTGCGGTCAGATCAAGACCGGCTCGCTCGCGCGGTCCGACCGGTTGGCGAAATACAACCAGCTGATCCGCATCGAGGAATCGCTTGGTGTGACAGCGGAATACGCCGGCCGTTCGATCCTGAAAGGTTGATCAAGGGGGGGGCATCTTGCCCCGCCCGAAGATACGAAAGCGCGCCCGATCAAGGCGCGCTTTTTTTGTGCTTGCGGTGTCGCGTCCAGTGTCAGCTTTGGATCTGACGCAACAAGCCCGACTTGGTAAAGCCCACACGGATCATATCCGTGTCACTTTTCAGCATCGGCATCTTGATCTGGATTGTCCGCGGCTGTGCGCCAAAGGCTACGTTCATTCGGATGGTGGCCACGAATTTGCCTTGCGTCGACGGGCGCACGTCTTCGATCATACCGACGACTTCGCGGTCGGTGGTCATGACCGTAGCGCCCAATGCCGCCGTGATCGGGACAGAGGCCGCGGCGCGGGACACATCGCCGCTAACACTGCGCGATACCGCGGCGGTCGCGCTGCTGGTCGTCCCGCTGCTGTCGGTCGTCGTGCCGCCACCGCTGTTGGACCCGCCAGTGCTGCCGACACCCACGCCAACGCCCGCGACGGAACCCCCGCCAACCGAGGCCCCGACACCAGCGCCCACGCCGCCGACAGAGGCGCCAGCGCCCGCATCAGCAACCGAACCGCCACCGACAGAGGCACCCGCCCCCGCGCCGACGCTGCCTGCGCCCACACCAACACCGACATCCGCGGCGGACCCGTGGCCGACGCTGGCCCCTACGCCCGCGCCAATACCGCCAACGCTGGCACCGACGCCAACATCCAGCGCAAAGGCCGACGTGGCGATGAATACAGTTGCAACCGAAGTTGCGGCGTTTTTAAGAAACATACTCGTCATGGTCATTCTCCTTTTGAAAAGGAACGGCGCAAGCAAAGCCCCCACTTTCTGCGCCACCGTTCTGAGGTAGTACAATTCAAGGTAGAACCACCCAGATATCAAGCAAGGAAACAGACTGTTTACGGAATACCACTGTGCAAGCGGGCAACAGCCCTTTGCCGCGCCAGAAACCCGCGCCGCGCAACTAACCTATTCGGGAAAAACGAAGAATACGCACGACTATAGCGCGAAAAGCCAACGGGCGACTCACGCCGCAACACGTCCTGTCCAGAGAAAAGCGCAGGTCACAGGGGTGACGATACGCTGGCGCAAAACCCATCAAAGGGCCCTATTCTAAACGCTGATCGCCTCTGTCGGCATGCTGACGGTGCCGCCCCCGACCGCAGCCCGCACCCCCGTGGTGCCGGGGCAAGAGGTCGGCAGCCCGCGCGCCACCCGCACGGCAAGATATCCGAAGGCCTGCGCCTCCAGCATATCACCGTCGAGCCCGATCTCTTCTATCGGCATGACCGGACAATCCAGACTGACGCTGAGCATCTTCATCAACACAGGATTGTGCCGCCCGCCCCCGGTGACCAGCACACGATCGGGCAAACGCGGACAATGCTGCATTGCTTCGGCCACGCCAGCGGCACACATGGCCGTCAGCGTCGCGGCGGCATCTGCGTCCGACAGTTCGGTCACCAGCGCGACCATCTCGTCAAAATCGTTCCGGTCCAGCGACTTGGGGGGCATCCGTGCGAAATAGGGCTCGGCCAGAAACAGCTCAAGCGCGCCGGTCTCTACCCGCCCGCGCGACGCGGTCTTGCCGCCCTCGTCAAAGGGCAGCCCCAGACGCGCCTGCATCAGATCGTTGATGGGCGCATTGGCGGGCCCCGTGTCGAAAGCCAGCAGCGCCCCCTCCGCCTCGGGCAACGGGATCGCCGAATCCACCCAGGTCAGGTTCCCCACCCCGCCAAGATTCAAAAAGGCCACCGGCCCCGTCAGCCCCGCATAGCGGGCACAGGCGTGGTGAAAGAACGGCGCGAGCGGTGCGCCCTCTCCGCCCAGATGCACATCGGCGCTTCGGAAATCCCACACGACGGGCAGCCCCAGATGATCCGCCAGCGCTGCACCATCGCCCACTTGCAACGTCCCCTGCATGCGCGGCGCATGGGCCAGCGTCTGCCCGTGAAAGCCGATCAGATCCACATCGGTATACGCGCCAAGGGCATCGATATGCGCCGCCTCGACCACCTGCGTCGCCGCCGCCACCTCTGGCCCTGACCATTTGCCGAAACCGGCCGCGATAGTGCGGCGCTCCTCGGCGGAATAGCTGCGGTAGCTCGATGTGCCGAAACCCATGATATCGCGGCCGTCCGTCTCGATCACCGCAACGTCTACCCCGTCGAGCGAGGTGCCGCTCATCGCGCCTGCGGCCCGCAACGGGCCTGTTTTCGCGATCCGTGTCGGGGTTCTTGCCCCTTGGGCCTTATTCATGGCCTTTTCCTTTGTCTGCTCAGCACCTATAGAGTGCACCACCACCCAAGCTGAGGGCAAGCACCATGACATACCACCCCAAATCCGATTTCATCCGCATCATGATGGAGCGCGGCTTTCTCGCCGATTGTACGGACTATCAGGGCCTTGATGACGCGCTGATGAACGGGGCTGTTCCTGCCTATATCGGCTATGACGCGACAGCGAAATCCCTTCATGTGGGGCATCTGATGAATATCATGGTGCTGCGCTGGTTGCAGAAATGCGGCGGCAAACCGATCACCCTGATGGGCGGCGGCACAACCAAAGTGGGCGACCCGTCCTTCCGGTCGGATGAACGCCCCCTGCTCGACAATGCCGCCATCGACGCCAATATCGCCGGCATGCAGCAGGTTTTCGAGAAATACCTGTCCTACGGTGACGGTGCCAGCGACGCGATCATGCTGAACAACGCCGAATGGCTGGACAATCTGAACTACCTCGCATTCCTGCGCGACATCGGGCGGCATTTCAGCGTGAACCGGATGCTGTCGTTCGAAAGCGTCAAATCCCGTCTTGATCGGGAACAGTCGCTGTCCTTCCTCGAATTCAACTACATGATCTTGCAGGCCTATGACTTCCTTGAACTCAACCGCCGCTATGGCTGCCTACTGCAGATGGGCGGCTCGGATCAATGGGGGAATATCGTCAACGGGATCGACCTGACCCGCCGCGTGCTGGATCAAGAGATTTTCGGGCTCACCACGCCTTTGCTGACCACCAGCGACGGCCGCAAAATGGGCAAATCCCAGGGCGGCGCGATCTGGCTGAACGGGGACATGCTGTCGCCTTACGAGTTCTGGCAGTTCTGGCGCAACACCACCGATGCGGACACGGGCAAGTTCCTCAAGATCTTCACCGAACTACCGGTCGAGGAATGCGACCGTCTGGGCGCGCTGAAAGGCTCCGACATCAACGCGGCCAAGATCATCCTCGCGAACGAGGTCACGACCCTGCTGCACGGTGCCGAAGCCGCAAAGAATGCCGAAGCCACGGCACGCGAAGTGTTTGAAAAAGGCGGCGTCGGCGATGACCTACCCACCCTGACGCTCAGCGCTGAGGATATCGGCGACGGCATTTCTATCGTGCAGTTGATCGTGAAATCCGGTCTGGCCGGTTCGGGCAAAGAGGCAAAGCGTCTGATCACCGAAAACGGTGCCCGCTATAATGACGAACCGCTGACAGACGCAGGGCTGATGGTCGATGCCGACACGCTGGCCACACCGATCAAGCTTAGCGCGGGCAAGAAACGCCACGCGCTTGTACAACTGGGCTAAGCCCCCGCAATACGCGAGGGGGGCGGGTCGCCCTGCCCCCTTCAGTTTTCGGCTTTTTCTTCCAGCATCAGCCACTCGGCCTCTGCGTCCTGCAGCTTTTCATTCCGCTCGACCAAGGCATCGGTCGCTTTCTGGAATTTCACCGGATTGTCGGAATAGAGCGTCGGATCACTCATCAACTCTTCCAGTTTCGCGATTTCAGCTTCCAGTCGCGCAATCTCGGCGGGCAGCGCCTCTAGCCGGTGCTTTTCGGTAAAGCTCAGGCCCGATTGCTGCGTCGCTTTGGGCTTTTCGGATTTCGCCCCGGGCTTTGATTTGGCGACGACGCTTTGGTCAAAATCATCCTGCTGGCGCTGCGCCAGATAATCCGTCCAGCCGCCCGCATAGACGGTCGCCTTGCCGTCACCCTCCATCGCAATGGTGGTCGCGGCAACACGGTCAAGGAAGTCACGGTCGTGGCTGACCAGCAGCACAGTGCCGTCATAGGTCGACAGCAGCTCCTGCATCAGATCAAGGGTTTCGACATCCAGATCGTTGGTCGGTTCATCAAGCACCAAGAGGTTGCTGGACCGCGCCATGATCTTGGCCAGCAGCAACCGCGCCTTTTCGCCCCCCGACAAGGACCGCACGGGCGCACGGGCCTGCCCCTCGTCGAAGAGGAATTCTTTCAGGTAGCCGACCACGTGTTTCGGCTGCCCACGCACCAGAATCTGGTCCGCCTTGCCCGATACACGCATTTCCGGATCGCCGGTCAGACTGTCCCACAGCGACATATCGCCATCAAGCTGCGCGCGCGCCTGGTCGAACAGCGCGATCTCAAGATTGGTACCCTGTTTGATCTCGCCCCCGTCGGGCTGTTCTTTCCCGATCAGCATATTCAGCAACGTCGTCTTGCCCACACCATTCGGCCCGACCAATGCGATCCGATCACCCCGCTGGATGGTGATGTCAAAGGGACGTAGAATCGTCTTGTCGCCAAAGGCCTTGGTGATGCCCATAGCCTCGACCACCTTGCGGCCCGACTTCGGCCCCGCTTCCAGCGCCATGGCGGCGGTGCCCTGACGTTTGATCTGGCTGGCGCGTTCGGCTCGCAGGTCTTGCAGGGCGCGCACACGGCCCTGGTTACGCTTGCGCCGCGCCGAAATACCTTCGACAGCCCACCGTGCTTCCGCCTTGATCTTGCGGTTCAGCTTGTGGCGCTGCATGTCCTCTTCTTCCCACATCTGGTCGCGCCAGGCTTCAAACCCGCCAAAGCCGATGTCCTGCCGACGCACAACACCACGGTCTACCCACAGCGTCGCACGGGTCAATTCGCGCAGGAACGCCCTATCGTGAGAGATAATCACAAAAGCGGCCCGCGTCGCTTTCAGCTCGTCTTCAAGCCAGCGGATCGCTTCAATATCCAGGTGGTTCGTCGGCTCGTCCAGCAACATCAGCTCGGGCTCGGACGCCATCAAACGCGCCAATGCCGCACGGCGACGTTCCCCCCCGGATGCGGTGCTGACAGGGCGCGCGGGGTCGAACTTCAACCCCTCTCCGGCCCGTTCGACCTTGTACATCTCGGACGGGTCCAGTCCATGGGCCGCGAAGTCGCCCAAAGTCTCGAATCCGGTCAGATCCGGGTCTTGCTCCATATAGCCTACCGAAACGCCGGGCCCGACGATCACGTCGCCGCTGTCGGCCTCGACCAATCCGGCCATAACCTTCATTAAAGTGGATTTACCTGACCCGTTCCGGCCCACCAGCGCCAGTCGGTCGCCGGATTGAACCACAAGGGACATGTCTTCGAATACGGGATCTCCGCCGAATGTCAGCGAGATCTCGTTAACTTGTAAAAGGGGTGCGCGTGCCATGACAGCCAGCTAGCGCCGCGCCGCGTCAGCGTCAATGACCCCTCTTCCAAATGGGCTAAAATCCTCGCCGAAGGCATGAAACTCTTAGGCGGCACCGCGCAGCAGGCGCTTACGCCCCTCGGGGATCGCCGCGATTTCAAGGCCGGTAAACACATGCAGCGTGTTCATCTGATGGTCGATCACCGCATGATCGCTCACCCAGCCCCCCATCATCAGATAGCTTCGCAGCAGCGGCGGCAGCATTTGTAGCGCGGCTTTCTCGGCCGGTTTGTCCAACCTCCGTTCCACAAAGCCCACCGTATCGGGGGCCTTGACCTGCGGCTGCCATTGCAGTGGCGCAAGGTGGCGGCGGTGCAAAAGCGCCATGACATCGCTATAGGGTCCCGGATCGGTACCCTTGAAGGAGGTGCACCCAAAGAGCAACGCGACCGTATGGGCGTCCACAAACTGTGCCAGCGCGGCCCAGGCCATGCGCACGACATCCGGGTCTGTGACCCCCGGGGCCAGACAGAACCGCCCCAGTTCCATCATAGCGCCGGGGAAATATGCAAGCTTGGTCAGATCGTAGAATTGCGCGGCATAGCTTTGATCCAGCGACGCGCCCTCCATCAGCCCGATCCGGTAGCAGCACAGCAGGTCACCGCTGCCTTGATGCCGCACGAGGATATGATGTTTTTGCGCATCAAACCCATCGATATCGCGCGGCTGAACCAGCCCAAAGGCCCGCGCGCGCAATGCTTGCGCGGCGTCGATATCCTCAGGCGTGGTGGCACAATAGGCGCGGTACGGACCGCGTAAAAGCGGCTTGATCACAGCACCCTCCGGCACCGTCACGCGCCTGCCCTAGCCAGCCAGCGCCGCAGGGTTGAAGCGGCCAATGTTGCCCAGAAGCTGGCGAATAAAGGATTTATCCGAGATCGGCGAACTGGTGACGCGGCGGTCAAGGGTGACGACATTGCCACGCTCCAGCCCGAAACGTTCGACGTTCTGCACCACCCCGTTGCTGTCAAAGCTGACAGCGACAACTTCGCGCTCTGTCTCGCGCGGGGCCATGAACCACATCGCCTGACGGCGCGACCGGACATAGTAATACCCCGAATTGGTCAGCAACCCTGCCGACGCGGGCACGCCCACGGTTTCGGCCACGGTGTCGCGTGTGTCCTGGCCCACGGTGATCTTCTCAAGATCCTCTTGCGGCGGGATATAGCCGTGGTTGGAGTATTGCGGGGAGCAGGCCCCAAGCGTCAGACCAGCAGCGAGAACTGTGGCGGTCAGCAGTGTCTTTTTGACATGGCGGTCGATACGCATTCTTGGTGCCCTCTTGCCCTTGGGGATCATGGCTTTTATCTCGCATACACTAAGCACGCCCCATGGTTCAAGAAACGAAAGTACCCCTAACATGTCTCGCACGCCCCCAAGCCCTACAGCATTGCGCGTCGCAGAGCTGTCGCAGAATGCGCAAACCCCTTTCTCCCTGCGTCCCGACGCCGACAGCTTGCGGATGATCGCAGAAGAACTTGATCTTTCAGCCTTACGTAAACTTTCATTCGAAGGGCACCTCAAAGCGCTTGGTCGCAGTGATTGGGAACTCAAGGCGCGTCTGGGGGCCACTGTGGTACAGCCCTGCGTGGTGACGCTGGAGCCGGTCCAGACTCGGATCGACGTCGATGTCACACGGCTTTTCGTGCAGGATTACGAAGAACCCGAGGAAGCCGAGATCGAGATGCCCGAGGATGATCGCACCGAACCGCTTGGCGCGTGGATTGATCCCGCGGCCATCATGATCGAAGCGCTGGCGCTTGAGATTCCCGAATACCCCCGCGCCGACGGGGCCGAACTGGGGCAAGCGGTCTATACCAAACCCGGCGACACCCCGATGACCGACGAAGACGCCCGTCCCTTTGCGGGGCTGGCCGGCCTCAAGAACCAGCTTAAGGACGATACCACCGAATAACCCTGCCGGTTTGGGTGAAAAAAGGGTTGCTTCGGCGGGTTTTCGCAGTATTTTGCGCCCTTCACCCCAATTAAGGTTGGACATCGGATAGGCTTCGGCCTAAACGCACGTCACGCCCAAACCGGGAGTTGATCTGAAACACGGTCGTCTTTGGCAGGAAGCCGATGAACGACCCCGAAGGCAAAGGCACCAGACATGGCTGTCCAACAGAATAAAGTTTCCAAATCGCGTCGCAACAACCGCCGCGCACACGATTCGCTGACTGCAGCGAACCCGAACGAATGCTCCAACTGTGGTGAGCTGAAGCGCCCGCACCACGTTTGCGCAGCATGCGGTCACTATGACGACAACGAAGTTGTTTCTCTGAACGAAGAGATCGACCTCGACGAAGACGCGGCGTAAGCTCGTCCCGTCAACCGCAGTTCATAAGAGGCATCGCACCAGATGACGGCCACGTCCGATCAGCCTAGCGCGAGAACTCAGCGCACCCTTATCTCAGTTGATGCGATGGGGGGCGATCAGGGCCCGGCAATCGTTGTTGCCGGGTGCTCTGCGTCCGCGCTAAAAAATCCCGATATCAGCTTTATCCTGCACGGCCCTGCCGAAACGCTGGAACCGCTGGTAGCAAAGCGGCCCGAACTGAAAGGGCGCTGCACCATTCGGGATGCCCAAGGGGTTGTCACAATGGATGACAAGCCCAGTAATGTCGTGCGCAATGGCAAGGGCACATCGATGTGGTCCGCCATCGAATCCGTGCGCGACAACGAAGCCTCGGTCGCGGTCAGCTGCGGGAACACCGGCGCGCTGATGGCGCTGTCGATGATCCGCCTGAAAAAGCTGCCGGGTGTGAACCGCCCTGCCATCGCCGTGCTCTATCCCTCCACCAACCCTCAGGGCTTCAACGTTCTGCTGGATGTGGGTGCGGATGTGCGTGCGGATGCCGATGACCTGCTGCGCTATGCGCTGATGGGCAAATCCTACGCCCGCAACGGCATGGACATCGAACGCCCGCGGATCGGGTTGCTGAATGTCGGCACCGAAGAACACAAAGGCCGGACCGAGCTGAAAGAAGCCCACGAGTTGATTCGCGACGCCGCGGATGACGCGGGTTTTGAATTTGTCGGTTTTGTTGAAGGCGGCGATATCTCGGGTGATGTCGCAGATGTGATCGTCACCGATGGATTTACAGGTAATATTGCGATCAAGACCGGTGAAGGCACCGCGACGCTGATCGGCAATGGCCTGCGCCAAGCGTTCAAGAATTCGATCTGGTCCCGCGCGGCATCGCTGCTGGCCTATACCTCGCTGCGCCGCGTCAGCAAACGGTTTGACCCGCGCCGTGTGAACGGCGGTGTGTTTTTGGGGTTGAACGGCACGGTCGTTAAATCACACGGTGCCGCTGACGCGACGGGGGTTTCCTCGGCGATCAAACTGGCCGCGCGATTAGCGGAAAGTGAATTTACAAATCGGTTGGCTGCGCGTGTTGCTGCAGCAAAGCCGACGAAAGAGACCGAAGAATGACAAAAAGAGCCGTCGTAATTGGTGCCGGACACTACCTTCCGGAACGCGTTGTCGAAAACGCGGAGTTTGAAGGCAAGATCGACACCAGTGACGAATGGATCCGGTCACGCTCTGGCATTGAACGGCGTCACTTTGTCGGCGAAGGCGAAACCACGTCGACCATGGCCACCGCCGCCGCCAAGGCCGCACTGGCCGACGCGGGCAAGACAGCCGCCGATGTGGATGCGGTGATTGTCGCCACCTCTACCCCCGATCTGACTTTCCCCTCTGCCGCAACGATGGTGCAGGCGCAGCTTGAGATGGAGCGCGGCTTTGCCTTTGATGTACAGGCCGTATGCGCGGGCTTTGTCTATGCGCTGGCCAATGCCAACGCGCTGATCGTCTCGGGTCAGGCTGACCGCGTGCTGGTCATCGGCTCCGAGACCTTCTCGAAAATCATGGACTGGACCGACCGCAGCACCAGCGTGTTGTTCGGTGACGGTGCCGGCGCGATCCTGCTTGAAGCGCAAGACGGCGACGGCACCGCAGCCGACCACGGTATCCTCTCCACCGATCTGAATTCGGACGGGCGCTACAAAGACTTGCTCTATGTCGACGGTGGCATCAGCACGGGCACGACCGGCTATCTGCGCATGCAGGGGAATCAGGTCTTCCGTCACGCGGTTGAAAAACTCGCCGCGTCGGCAAACACAGCGATGGACCGTGCCGGCGTCAGCGCCGAGGACGTCGACTGGATCGTCCCGCATCAGGCGAATATCCGTATTATTCAAGGCACTGCCAAAAAGCTGAACCTGTCGATGGATAACGTCGTCGTGACGGTTCAAGACCACGGCAACACCTCTGCCGCATCGATTCCGCTGGCACTTTCCGTCGGGCAAGAGCGTGGCCAGATCAAGAAAGGCGACCTTCTGGTCACCGAGGCGATCGGCGGCGGGCTGGCCTGGGGCGCGATCGTTCTGCGCTGGTAAGCGGCTTTTCTTCGCGCGAACAGCACGTTACGCCCCATAGTTGTTGACTTGCGGAAAAATCACAGCCTATGCTGCTTAAAACACATGGGGGGAAGATATGGCCGACAAAACGTTGACCCGGATGGATTTGAGCGAAGCAGTCTTTCGTGAAGTAGGTCTTTCCCGCAATGAAAGCGCACAGCTGGTCGAAGCGGTGCTTGAACATATGTCCGATGCGCTGGTCAAAGGCGAACAGGTCAAGATTTCATCTTTCGGCACTTTCTCGGTGCGCGACAAGTCGGCCCGCGTTGGCCGGAACCCCAAAACCGGCGAAGAGGTCCCGATTAACCCGCGCCGCGTGCTCACATTCCGCCCGTCCCATCTGATGAAGGACCGGGTTGCAGACGGGAACAAGCGATAACCTAATGCCCAAGTCTCCGGACGCATTCAGAACCATCTCAGAAGTTGCAGAATGGCTTGAAATTCAGGCGCATGTCCTGCGTTTCTGGGAAAGCAAGTTCACGCAAGTCAAACCGATCAAACGCGCAGGCGGGCGGCGATATTATCGCCCCAACGATATGCTGCTGCTTGGCGGCATCAAACGCTTGCTGCATGAAGACGGGCTGACGATCAAAGGCGTCCAGAAGGTATTGCGCGAAGAAGGCATGGGCCATGTCGCGGCCCTGTCTGCGCCTCTTGACGGGGTCACGCAGGATGATCTGGATGCCGGTGGCGACACGATCGACATGACCCCCGCGCCGATGCACGAGGACGCAGAACAGACCCACGAGGGTGTTGTCCTCCCGTTCGAGCAACGCGGGAGCAAAGCGGCTAAGCCAGCCCCTGTCGAAGCGCCCGAAACACACGCAGAAGCCGCTTCCGCGCCCGAGGTGTCGGCAGAGGATACCCCACCCCTGCCTGCCGACGAACCGACCCTCGACGCGACAGAGGCGGAGCCGGAGGAGAAAACCACTGCCCCCGCCGATACCTCTGCGGAGGACGGTGCCACCCTGCCCGGCTTCCTGCGCCACCCGATGACCGATGCACCGGTGCCGCCAAGCGATAACACGCCGGACGACGCCCCTGACGCTACGCAAACACGCGCCCCGGATCAGGACGCGCACGCACTGCCCATCGACAGCGCGCCAGAGGCAGCGCCGGAAGACAGCACCGCCGAAACGCTGGAGGCGGAAACGCGGGACGTCGAAGCGCCAGAGATCAACGAGGCACCGGAAGCCCCTGTTGTGGCAGGTCCCAAGCCGCGTGTGATCGATCTGCCGCCTCTGACGGCAGAAGAAGACTTCCCCGCCAAACCCTCTGTGCTTTCTGCTGCATTGCTGTGCCGCGATCTGCCCGAGGATTCGGCCCGCGATATCGCGCCTTTGCTTAACCGTTTGGGTGAACTGCGCGATTCCATTCGGGCCGATGTGGTCCGCGGCACAAAAGTCTAAGCCGCGCGTGCGATTTGCGACAATTCCCCCTTGCACGCACGGTTTTATCAGGTATGAAACGCCTCATGTCGGGCTATGGCGCAGCCTGGTAGCGCGTCCGTCTGGGGGACGGAAGGTCGCAGGTTCGAGTCCTGCTAGCCCGACCAACCGACATAAAACAAACGCCCGTACCCTAATGGGTGCGGGTGTTTGCATTTGAAAGGCCCGGATATGATCGGCGTAGTTCCCAACCAGCATATCACCGACATGATCGCTTCGGGTCAGATCATCGGCACACCACCTGTCGACAGCGCCCAGATCCAGCCTGCGAGCCTTGATCTTCGTCTAGGAACAGTGGCTTACCGCGTACGTGCCTCATTTCTTGCGGGGCATGGGGCCAAGGTCGCCGACCGTCTGGAAGAGTTCGAGATGCACCGCGTCGACCTGACGAATGGGGCGGTGCTGGAAAAGGGCTGCGTCTACGTTGTCCCGCTGATGGAAAGCCTCGCCCTGGCCCAAGGCACCTCTGCGGCGGCCAATGCCAAAAGCTCCACCGGGCGGCTGGACCTGCTCACGCGCACCATCACCGACGGCGGGACCGAGTTTGATCGCATCGCGTCGGGCTATACCGGCCCGCTTTACGCAGAGATTTGTCCGCGGTCTTTTTCGGTGCTCGTACGTCCGGGCATGCGGCTGAACCAGATCCGTTTTTCCACCGGTGCCGCCACGCTTGACGATGCCGCGCTGCGCGCATTGCACGCCGACAGCCCGCTGGTGGATGGCGAGGCCGTGATCGATGATGGTCTGGGATTCTCGGTCGATCTGCGCCTGCCTGACACCACGCTGGTCGGCTACCGCGCCAAACCGCATACGGGTGTGATCGATCTGGACAAGATCGGCCATTATGACCCCGCGCAATACTGGGAAGAGGTCCACAGCGACAACGGTCAGATCATCCTCGACCCCGGTGCGTTCTACATTCTGGTGAGCCGTGAAGCCGTGACCATCCCGCCCGAATACGCCGCAGAAATGGCCCCTTATCTGGCAATGGTGGGCGAATTCCGCGTGCATTACGCGGGCTTCTTTGACCCCGGTTTCGGCCATGCCTCCGCAGGGGGTGCGGGATCACGGGGCGTACTTGAAGTGCGCTGCCACGAGGCCCCTTTCGTGCTGGAGCATGGTCAGGTCGTCGGACGGTTGGTCTATGAGAAAATGACCGACGTACCGACCCAGCTTTACGGGTCGGGCATCGCGTCGAACTATCAGGGTCAGGGCCTCAAGCTCAGCAAGCATTTCAGCGCGCCGCGCTAAGCTTCGCAGCGCCTGATCACGCGGGTTAGAAACGCGTCAGCTTGCGCATGTTCTTGACCATATTGCGCGCCTGTTTGCCCTGCTCGCGGCTGCTTTTGTCACGACGGGCCATTTCCTCGGCGCTTGGTTGGACAGGATTGCCGTCACGGTCCACTGACGCCCGACGCCCCTTGCCCAGCTTTGACGCCTGATCAAAGCCGATATCAACGCCTTTGTTGATCAAACGCCCCATCACGCGACGCATAATCATATTAATTATCTGGTTCATGTCCTGACCTCTTTACCGCGCGTTAAACTGTGTCTGAGGCCAATATAGCACCTATTGCGGCGATTTTCAGGCCACCTGCGGGATTAATCCTCGAACAGCTCGCTCTGGCCCTCGGTCGCTTCTGGCTCTTCCTCGCTGTCGACACCGGGCATCTCGCCAAAGGCGGGGCGGCTTTCCAGCAATCCGGCAGAGCGGAGCTCTTTCAACCCCGGCAGGTCGCGGGGGCTTTCCAGACCGAAGTGGGCCAGAAATTCCTGTGTCACGACAAAGGTCACCGGACGACCGGGGGTCATTTTGCGACGGCCAAAGCGAATCCAGTCCAGCTCAAGCAGCTGATCCAGTGTGCCGCGCGATACGGATACGCCGCGGATCTCTTCGATCTCGGCGCGGGTGGCGGGCTGGTGGTAGGCGATGATCGCCAAGGTCTCGATCGCGGCGCGCGACAGTTTGCGGGTCTCGACCGTTTCGTGTTGCATGAGATACCCCAGATCCGCCGCCGTGCGCATGGCGTAGGCATCCCCGATGCGGCACAGCTCCACACCGCGGCCGGTGTAGCGTTTGCGTAGATGCACCATCGCTTCGGCAGGGTCACAGCCATGCGGCAGACGCGCCGCGATCTCGCGCAGGGTCATCGGCTCTGCGGTGGCGAAAAGGATCGCTTCGATCATGCGCTCCTGTTCGGCCAACGGCGGGGCCTCGAACAGGCTTTCTTCTGTTTGTTCAACGGGTTCGGCCACGTCAGATATCCTTCTTGCGCAACTGGATCGGGGCAAACACGCCCTCTTGGCGAATTTCCAGATGCCCTTCCTTTACCAATTCAAGCGACGCCGCAAACGTCGATGCCGTGGCCGAGCGGCGCATTGCCGGTTCTTCGCCCCATCCGTCGGGCATGTAGCTGGTCAGGTCAGACCAGTCGCCAGAAAACCCAATCAAGCCGCGCATGCGCTCCAGCGCCTGCTCCATCGTAAAGACCTTGTCACGGTCCATCACGAAGGGGCGGAAATCGTCGCGGGTGCGGATACGCGCGTAGCCCTGCATCAGGTCCAGCAAGGTCGCGGTATAGGTCACGCGGCGGGTCTGGCGCATTTCCTGCGTCTGGCCGCGGGCAAAGAAGTCGCGCCCCAACTGGTCACGGGCCATCAGCTGGGCCGCCACGTCGCGCATCGCTTGCAGACGTTCAAGCTGGAACGCCAGATGCGCGGCCAGTTCCTCGCCCGAGGGGCCATCGTCCTGCGGATCAGGTGGCAGCAGCAGGCGGGATTTCAAAAACGCAAGCCACGCAGCCATGACCAGATAATCCGCCGCAAGCTCAAGCCGCAGCGCCTTGGCCTTGTCCACGAACATCAGATATTGGCGTGCCAGTTGCAGCACAGATATCTTGCGCAGGTCGACCTTCTGGGTGCGGCTGAGGGTCAGCAACAGGTCCAACGGGCCCTCGAACCCGTCGACATCCACGATCAGCGCCTCGGCCGCGAGCCGTTCAGCAACTTTCGTTTGCCCGTCTTCCAACTGCGTTTCAGCCATAAACCGCCCCGCCCAAAAGCTTGTCGAGCTTTGCAGTCAGGGCAGGAATGTCAACATCATCAGGGGTCCGGCGCATGGCAAGGGCCCGCGCGGCCCGTGTTTGCGCAGCGTCGGACATCTCTCCGGCAGCATCGGCAACCCGGGTGCGATCCTCAAGCGTGGCGTTGCAATACAGCACCACATCACAGCCTGCGGCCAAGGCACCGGCGGCGATGGCATCCACCTCGCCCGTCAATGCTTTCATCGAGATATCATCCGTCATGATCAGGTTATCAAAGTCGATATCCTCGCGGATCAGCTGCATCATCACGGGCGACAGTGTGGCAGGGCGCGGATCAATCGCGTCATAGACCAGATGCGCCGTCATCCCCATCGGCAGGTCGTTCAACGCCTTGAACGGGGCGAAATCATGGGTGTCCAACGCGGCACGCGGCGCATCAACCTGCGGCAAGTCAAAATGACTATCCATTGTGGCGCGCCCATGTCCGGGCATATGTTTGACCACGGGCAAAACGCCCCCCGCCAACATGCCGTCTGCCGCCGCACGGCCCAAAGTCGCCACGGCATCGGGCGTCGTGCCGTAACAACGGTTGCGCAGGAAAGCGTGGGTTTGCGCCCCAGCGACATCGACCATCGGCGCGCAATTGCTGTCGATGCCCACGCGGTGCAGCTCGTCCGCGATCAGTCGAAAGCGCAGATACATCGCCTCTGCCGCCTTGGGGCCTGCCGCTTGCACGAAGTCCAGCGGTGCTGTCCAGTCGCGCCAATGCGGTGCGCGCAACCGCTGCACCCGCCCGCCTTCTTGATCCACGGTGATCACAGCCTCGTGGCCCGCCGCCTCGCGCAGTTCATCACACAGCGCACGGACCTGATCCGGCGTGTCGATATTGCGCGCAAAGAGAATGAACCCAAAGGGCTTTACGGCGCGAAACAACGCCTTTTCCTGCGCCGTCAGCCGAAGCCCCGACGCGTCCAGTATCGTCGCCCCGTATCGCATCAGCGTGTAACGACGGGAATGCAGTCGGTGTTTTCAGCAACCAGCGCCGAACAGAAGCGTCGCGCATCCGCGATGTCCGAGAACCCATGCGCACGCAGACGGTAGAAAGTGCGCCCGCCGCTGCTGGCCTCTTGGATGATGCGGTCCTTGCCTTCCATATAGGCCCCGAAACGCGCGTTCAGACGGACCCATTGCGCCCGTGCGATCTGCGGTGAATCGAATGCGCCAAGCTGCACCAGACGCGTACCGGTGGGCAGGCTGTCGGGCGAAAGCTCTTTCACTTCGGCGGCGGCGACCGGTGCCGGTTCAAACGACGCTTTGGTCGCGACGGCACGGCCACCGGGGCGCGTTTGAGGACGCAAGGAGGCGCGCACGCCCGGCTCTTCACCCATGGCAACGGCCACCGCGTTCGACACCGCCATCTCAAGCGGGTCGACATCCATCGTCGCACTTGCGTTCATCGGCTCTGGCAGGGCGGTGCCGTCTTCTTCGTCTTCCAGTGGTTCCACCCCATCGGTGAGAGAGGCGACAAGATCGTCCACATCGCCGTTTTTCAAAGCCTCTGCCACGTCAGCCGCAGGCGATGATTGCGTTGGTGCCTGTTGCGCAGGTGCAACCATCGCAACGGGAATGGGCTGGTCTTCTTCTTCCAGATCCAGTGGCTTCGGGGCCAAAATCAGCTGTTCCGCGAATTGGTTCGCCGTCCCCTCAGAGGCCACAGCATTGACCGACAGACCCTGATTGTCCGCCAGTTGGCCGCCAGGATTTTCGGGCCGCACGCGCATATCGCCCTGGGCCGCACGCACCACCGGAATGCCGGTAACATCGCGCACCAGCAGCTTGTAGCCCCAGACCCCGATGCCGACGATCAAGGTGATGGAAAGCGCCGCGCCCGCGAAATTTGCAAACTTGGTCAAGGGCTTGGCCGCAACTTGCGGTGCCATGCCTGCGTCATGTTCAAAGGAGTACCCCCCACCCTGGGAGGAGGACGTGTAATCTGCCATTTCTGCCTCACTGCCCGCGTCAGATATCACCCGCGCGGGTCTGTTTTTTGAACCTGCCTGACCAGCAATGGTGCGTTATCGCATCTCTTCCGCTGGCTTGACCCCAAGAATACCAAGACCTGACGCAATTACAATCGCTGCGGCTTGGGCCAGCGCGATTTTTGACTGGGACAGGGCCGCATCATCCTGCAGGAAACGCAGTTCAGGCACGTCGTTGCCGCGGTTCCACAGGCCGTGGAAATCGCCCGCCAGCTCATACAGGTAAAAGGCGATCCGGTGCGGTTCGTTGCTGCGCGCCGCGGTCTCTACCATCCGGGGCCATTCGGCCAGCTTTTGCGCCAGTTTCAGCTCTGCTTCGTGGTCAAGCTGGCTCAGGTCGGCACGCTGCAAGGTTTCAATATCGGTGTCGACACCCGCCTCTGCTGCCTTGCGCAGGACAGAATGCACACGCGCATGGGCATATTGCACGTAGAACACCGGATTCTCACGCGACTGTTCCAGTACCTTGGCAAAGTCAAAGTCCAGCATCGCGTCATTCTTGCGGGTCAGCATGACAAAACGCGTCACATCAGGGCCCACCTGATCAACAACATCGCGCAGGGTGACGAATGTCCCTGCCCGTTTGGACATCTTGAATTCCTTGCCGTTCTTGAACAGCTTGACCAGCTGCGTCAGCTTAATGTCGAGCGGCACCGCCCCCTCGGACAGCGCCGAAACAGCGGCTTTCATCCGTTTGACATAGCCGCCGTGATCCGCGCCAAAGACGTCGATCAGCCTGTCAAAGCCACGCTGCACCTTGTCGTAGTGATACGCGATATCGGGCGCGAAATAGGTCCAGCCGCCGTCGGACTTCATCACCGGACGGTCGACGTCATCGCCATGGGCGGTGGATTTGAACAGGGTCTGCTCGCGCGGCTCCCAGTCCTCGGGCTTCTTGCCTTTTGGCGGCTCAAGCACGCCCTCATAGATCAGCCCTTTGGCTTTCAGGTCATCAATCGCGGATTCGATCCGGCCCGTGCCATAAAGCGACTTTTCGGAATAAAACACATCCATCTCCACCCCGAGAGAGGCGAGATCATCGCGGATCAGCTTCATCATCTCGTCGGTGGCAAAATTGCGCACCTCTTCAAGCCAGACGGATTCATCGGCGTCGATATAGGCGTCGCCCACGTTGTCTTCAGCGCGGCCCCCACATCGATCAGATAGTCGCCGGGGTATGTGCCTTCGGGAAAGGCGACCTCTTGGCCGTGCGCCTCGAGATAGCGCAGATAGACAGAGCGCGCCAAAACATCGACCTGCGCGCCGCCGTCATTGATGTAATATTCACGCGTGACATCGAAACCCGCGAAATCCAGCAAGGACGCCAGCGCATCGCCAAAGACCGCGCCGCGGGTGTGCCCCACATGCAGCGGCCCCGTCGGGTTGGCCGAGACATATTCGACGTTGACCCGCTTGCCTTGCCCCAGATCGCCCCGGCCAAAGTCTGTGCCCTGCCCCAGAACGGCACCGACAACGCCCTGCCAGACCGCAGCGCTTAGCCGCAGGTTCAAGAACCCCGGTCCCGCCACATCCGCCGCGGTGATCCGTGGATCCTCGGCCAGCTTTTCGGCCAGCTTTTCAGCGATATCGCGCGGTTTCATACGGGCCGGTTTCGCCAGCACCATCGCGGCATTGGTCGCCATATCCCCATGCGCCGCATCGCGCGGCGGCTCTACGGTGATGGCGTCAAAGCTCAGCCCCTCGGGCAGAAACCCGTCGGCAACCAGCGTATCAAGGGTGGACAGCACGAGGCTGCGGATATCGGCAAATAGGTTCATAACGGGGTTCCTTCGACTTGGCCCCGTGTATCACCTGAATATGCGCCCATAATCAAGGGCGGTTCAGCCTTTAACGATCAACCGCTCATGTTCCTGCAAGGCAAAGCGATCTGTCATCCCCGAGATATAGTCGCTGACGATCCGCGCAAGCGCCGTATCGCCGTCCGCGTCCTCTACATCCTTGCGCCATTGCTTGGGTAATTGGTCCGTATGCGCGCAGAAATAGGGGAACAGATCCTCGACCACCTGCGTGACCTGCTTGCGCATGATCACCACGGATGGCGCGCGATACATGCGGTCAAAAAGAAAGGCGCGGATGACCTTGAGATCCTGGAAAACCGGATCGGAGAACTGGATCAACGTGCGCCCGGCCATGCGAATATCGGTGGCGGTTTCGGGCTTCATCTCGGCCAGACGGTGGCGAGCGACGCTGATCACGTCCTCCACCAGCACGCCAAAGAAACGGCGCAGTGCCTCGTGACGGCGGCGATAGTAGTTCAGACCGGGATACAGCCTGTCCACTTCGGCGAAATTCTGCTTCAGGATCGGCAGTTCGGCCAGCTCGTCCGTCGAGAACAGTTCGGCCCGCAAACCGTCATGCAGGTCGTGGTGGTTATAGGCCACATCATCGGCAATCGCCGCCACCTGCGCCTCGGCACTGGCGAATGTCTCCAGCTCAAGATCATGCTGACGCTCATAGGCCGCAAGTGCCCACGGCAGCTCTCCCGTCACCGGCCCGTTATGTTTGGCCAACCCCTCCAGCGTGTCCCAAGTCAGGTTCAGCCCGTCGAAATCCGCGTAATGCCGCTCCAGATGGGTGACGATGCGGATGGCTTGGGCGTTGTGGTCAAACCCGCCATAGGGGGCCATCAAAGCTTCCAGCGCGTCCTCGCCCGTGTGACCAAAGGGCGGATGCCCCAGATCATGGGCCAGGGCGACCGCCTCTGTCAGCTCGGCATTCAGACCCAACGCACCGGCGATCGTGCGTGCCACCTGCGCCACCTCGATCGAATGGGTCAGCCGCGTGCGATAGTAATCGCCCTCATGCTCGATAAAGACCTGCGTCTTGTGCTTGAGCCGCCGAAAGGCGCTGGCGTGGATGATCCGGTCGCGGTCCCGCTGAAAGCAGGAACGAAAGGTGCTTTCCTCTTCCGGTATCAACCGTCCCCGGGTCAACGCCGGATCAGAGGCAAAAGAAGCGCGCATAGTCGGTGGTCCTTGTGGCCTGTCCTGCGGGTTTCTATATTGTAAGACAACACAGATGGAAACCGATCACACCGGAGCCCGAAAATGAACCTGCCCCCCCAAGTTACCCCACGCGCCTTTGACCGCCTTGCCGAAATCGGTGCCGCCGCAGAGGGCAAAGCCCTACGCGTCGCAGTAGAGGGCGGCGGCTGCTCCGGATTTCAGTATGACATCGCGCTGGATGATCCCAAAGACGATGACCTAATCCTTGAAGGGGCTGGCCAGAAAGTTGTGGTCGACAGCATCTCCCTGCCCTTTCTTACCAATGCCGTCATCGACTTTTCCGAGGAATTGATCGGCGCGCGTTTCGTGATCGAAAACCCCAATGCCACCAGCGCCTGTGGCTGCGGCACGTCTTTCTCGATGTAACGCGCGCCCGATACACGCGCCCGCTTCATTTTGCCCAAGTAAACTCCCGCCGGAGGCTGGCCTCATGCCCGCATGAGGCCATTCTAGTGCCGTCGCTGCACCATAGAGCCCACTGCCAGGATCGGTGCCCGCGCAAACCGCGCGAAAAACGCTTCAAATTGCGGGCAGGATGCCTCTGCCTCGGTCAGTATCTCCTGCGCCTCTGGGTCCAGCGCCCTCATGACCCGTCCACGCATAAGCGACCACTGCGCTTGCCGCGTCTCTCCCATGTCAAAAAGCGCCGCCGATAGCGCCTGCAGCGCCCCGTTTGGCGGGGTATAGCGGATGGCCACAGCCCCTTGTGGCACCGGTTGGCAAAATGCCGCCCCTCCGGACATGTGCGCGGCCCAGCCGGTCACCAGATATGCGTGATACCCGTCCACCGGTCCGCCCCCCTGCTGCGGTACGATCCGGCAGGCACGTGCAGCGGACTGAACCGCATCCTTCCACAGTGCAGGTGACGCAGCGCCTGCAAACCGTAGCGCGGCACAAATCTCGGCCAGCAGATCCATATCCTGATCAAGATACGCCAGAATACCGGCAAAACTCAGGCTTCTGATCGCTGTCGTCGGCAGTTGGGGGGCGCGCTGACCGTAGTCAGACAGATAAAAAACGATATGTGCCAGCTCATAGGATGCTTTCTTATTGGGCAGCGCAAAGGTTTCGGATCGCGTGAAAAACCGGCGCAAGCGGGATTGCAGGGCGTCGTCGCGCGGCACGGACATCCGACGCGCCAGCAGGCGCTGCGCTTCGGCGCGTTGCAGGTCAGACAGTTCCCCATCCGCCAGCCGCATACGGGCGACCCAATGCACCAGCCGCTCCCCCGCGTCGCCGGGCAAGCCCAGATCCTCAAGGTCCAGCGCGAGGGACAGGAAAAATCGGTAGTACTGCGGGAAGAAGCGGATCGTCTCTTCGATACGGTCATAGAACGACGCATAGGGCACCAGAGCGTCTGGCGGGACAGGCATGTTCGCGCTTGCGAAAATCCCCAGCCATTCCGCATTTTCCTTCAACCAGAATACATCCCCCGCACGGCGTCGCTGCACCGCAAACATACGGCTGATCGCGGCGCTATCGGCGTGTTTGCGACCGCTATTGCGCGCACGGACGGATGACAGCGGTATAACATTCGACATAGGCCCCCCTTTTGGCAAGAAACCCCTGCGCCGGTTCCAGCGCAGGGTGTGTTTGGATTAGCAGCCGGTGGTAAACAAACCGGTAAGCGTCCCAGTCGCCATGCCGCCTGCCTGCGGTCCCGACTGGGATCCTGTGGTGAACAGCCCGGTGCCGTGGCCGCAATGGGGGTCTTGCCCTGCACGGATACAGCCGGTGGTATAAAGCGCGGTCCCCGCCCCCTGATGGAGCGATGCCGCCCCGGCGTGAACATTCGGGAAAGCAGTTTCGACGTAAGCAATAGCGGTCATGAGTTTTCCTTTTTGACGCGATTTTGAAATCGGCAACTAAACCTCAAGCTGCACTCCCTTCATCAATCACCACCTCAGGGCTTTGACCTAGGCGACAAAAAGATCGCATTTTAACGATGTAAATCATCCACATGCGCTGCGTGTTTGATCCGGTTGAAACCACGCAGTGATGCCGTGTTCTCCACAATAGCGACAATTGTAACGGAACGCAGGCAAAGCGCCCCGCCGCGGCGTGGGCACTGTCGGCTCTCCTTCGAATCGCAGGCGAAACCTGCCCAAACCGGTGCAGCCCCCTTGCCCCATATTGCGGTATGCGCGATAGCTGCGGAGACCAATGCAGGGGGCCGTCATGAAAATCGCCACGTTCAACATCAACGGGATCAAAGCGCGGATCGACGCCCTGCCCCAATGGCTCGACGAAGCGCAGCCCGATGTCGCCATTCTGCAAGAGATCAAATCCGTCGACGAAGGCTTCCCGCGCGAGCTGTTCGAGGATCGCGGCTATAACGTCGAGACCCACGGGCAGAAATCATTTAACGGCGTCGCGATCCTGTCAAAGCTCCCGCTTGAGGATGTAACCCGTGGCCTGCCCGGGGACGAAAGCGACGAACAGGCGCGCTATATCGAGGCAACGGTCGTGGGTGATCATTCATCTGTGCGGCTCTGTGGGTTGTATCTACCCAACGGCAACCCCGCACCGGGCCCCAAGTACGATTACAAACTGGCGTGGATGCAGCGTCTTGAAGACCGTGCGCGCGCACTCTTGGCCGAGGAAACACCGTTTCTGCTGACAGGCGACTTCAATATCATCCCCCAAGCCGAAGACGCGGCAACGCCAGATGCCTGGCGTGAAGATGCGTTGTTTCGCCCTGAATCCCGCGCCGCCTGGCGACGTCTGCTGGCCCTTGGCCTGACAGAGGCGTTCCGCGCACGGACCCAAGGGCCGGGGCATTACAGCTTTTGGGATTATCAGGCAGGCGCATGGAACCGCAACAACGGCATCCGTATCGACCATTTCCTGCTTAGCCCTGCCATCGCCGACAGCCTGCGCGACTGCCAGATCGACAAGGATGTACGCGGACGCGAGAAACCCTCCGATCACGTGCCCGTCTGGGTGGAGCTTGACCTCTAGCTCGGACGCACAAGTGCGGCCCTAGATCACGCCTGAAGCTCGGCATCCCAATAAAGAAAATCCATCCAGCTATCATGCAGGTAGTTGGGCGGGAATTTCCGGCCCATATTGCGCAGATCCTCGGCTTGCGGCTGGCGCGGCGGTTTGCGCAGCTGGAATCCGGTCTGGTGCAGCGCCTTGGACCCTTTTTTCAGATTGCACGGGCTACACGCCGCAACAACGTTCTGCCAGCTTGTGATACCGCCCGCGGCACGGGGCACCACATGGTCAAAGGTCAGATCCCCCCGTGCCCCGCAGTACTGGCAGCAGAATTCGTCCCTCAGAAATAAATTAAAGCGCGTGAAGGCCACGCGCTTTTGAGGTTTGACATAATCTTTGAGAACGACCACCGACGGGATGCGAATTTGCATCGACGGGCTGTGAACATAGTCGTCATATTCAGCGACGATATCCACCCGATCCAGCCATTTGGCCTTTACCGCTTCCTGCCAGGGCCACAGCGACAGCGGATAGTAGGACAAGGGCCTGTAATCCGCGTTCAGCACAAGGGCCGGTTTGTTTTTCAGCCCTGCCGGGCTTCGGGTGAATTCAGTTCTAAAGTCGCCGTCCATTGTTCGATAGCCCCTTGCCGTTCCGCGTCCGGTCCAGCGGGACAGCCCCGCTGATGCTTTCGACTATATCTCGTGGTTTGCGTCTGACAAGTCGCAAACGGGTACAAGATGTCGCAGAATGCGTAAGCTGATTACGTAACAGGCATGTGACGGAAACGGTTAATCCGGCCGGGGCCTTCCTGCGGGTCGCGCATGCGCCCGCAGGGGATGGGATCAAAGACCCAGTTTGTCGCGCATAAAGGCCAGCGCCACGCTCAGCCCGTCGGGGGCGATTCCGTGGCCTGTGCCCTTCATGATATGGGCGAAAACGTCCGTCCATCCGGCTTCTTGCAAGGTTTCGGCGGCCTGCGGCAGGGATTGCGGCGGGACAACATCATCGGCGTCGCCGTGCACCAGCAAGACCGGAGGGCGCACGACCGCTTCGTCTTTCAGGCTCTCGGGCGACAGCAAGCGGCCCGAAAACGCGACAACACCGGCCACGGCGTCTTCGCGGCGCGGCGCGACATGCAGCGCCATCATCGTACCTTGGGAAAAGCCAAACAGCACGACCTGTTCGGGCAGCAGATCTTCGTCCACCATCAGCGCATCGAGAAAGGCGTTCAGGTCGTCGACCGCCTGCATCATCCCGCGTTCGGCTTCTTCCTCCGAGGAGTTATCGATCCAGGGGATCGGGAACCACTGGAATCCCATGGGCGCACCGGCACAGGCTTCGGGCGCATCGGGGGCCACGAACAGCGTGTCGGGCAGATGTTCCCCCAACGGGTCGGCAAGCCCCAGCAGATCGGCACCATTCGCGCCATAGCCATGCAGGAACACGACGGCAGACCGCGTTTCCCCCGAGACCGGTTCGCGGCGCTCTGCGTTTAGTACTCGTGTCATGAAATCCCTTCCCGTTGTTTTGCCACGCGGTAGTACGAAAACAGGATGCGGGCTGCAACCGATCGCCACGGCGACCAGTCCTGCGCCATGTCCGCAAGCTGCTTCGGCTTTGGTCGCTGGGGCAGATCAAACAGGATTTTCGCGGCCTCTTGCAAGGCCAGATCGCCCTGCGGCAGGATATCGGCGCGGCCCAGCGAAAACATCGCATAGATCTGCGCCGTCCACAGCCCGACACCGGGCACCGCGGTCAGCGTGTCAATCACCACCGCATCCGGTGCGTCCCGCAAGGCGGTATAGTCGATCCCGGCCTCGGCCAACGCCAACGCATAGCGGATTTTCTGGCGGCTCAGCCCCGCCGCGCGCAGGCCATCCTCGCCCGCGGTGAGTATCGCCGTCTCATGGGTCAGTCCCGCCGCATCCATCTTGGCACGCATGGCATTTGCCGACGCGACAGAGACTTGCTGGCTGATGATCGCCCCGATCAGCGCGTCAAACCCGTCCGCACGCAACCGCAGAGGCAAAGGGCCAGTAGCGGCCAAGGCGGTAGCAAACTGCGGCACATGCGCAGCGAGCCAATCAGCCCCTTCGGCGACATCCGCGTCGCCAGTGATAATCCGTCCGATGCTCATCCGGTTTTGCCCCCCGTTGTCAGCGTCTCGACCCAGCGGATCGCCGCATCCGGCGCGGCGAGAACCTGCGCGCCGACGGGGGCCGCCGGACGGTCAATGGCAATCACCCGCAGACTCATTGCGCACGCTGCGTCCAGTTTGGGGCGGCTTGGCACGCCACCGACGTTGCGCAGAACCAGCGTATCGATCTGCAAGGCGCGAAACAACGCCTCCTCCGCCACCCGAGTGAAGGGCGGCTGGCCATAGACGGCTTCGGCAAAGGGGGGCAGCTTGGTTCGGGCCTGCGCGTTGGTCTGCCGCAGATAAAGCCGCGCGCCTGCGAAAGGGGCGTAATCCGCCACCGTTCCGCGCCCCGTCGCGGCAAAGACCCGTGCTTGGGGTCGGATCATCCGTGCCGCCGCCGCGACCGACGCGGCCCGTTCAACCGGTGCCGAGATGTCCCACATGGGCCGCAGGACACGCAGATAAGGCAGCCCCAACCGCGCGGTGGCGTCATAAGCGATCTGCGAAATATCCGCGTCAAACCCGTGCCCTGCGTCCAGCACCGCGGTAAACCCATGGGCGCGCAGGTAAGCTGCCATCTCATCCATGTTGCGCGGCGACCAGATCTCGGATGGTACGGCCAGCGGGCCAAAGCTGCGCTCCGCCCGCCTTAACACCGCCCGTGCACAGACGTCAGAGGCCGACATCGCAGCGGCGATCTCATGCGCTTCGGCGCTGCCAGCGATCAGCAGAATATGGGGGGCCTGGTTCATGGCGCGACCATCGTTGACCCCGCCGCGGGACGCAAGGCCCTTGCAGCCCCCCAAAGCCCGGTCTACGCATTCACCATGACAGTGATTGATGACACCCGCGCCAAGCGCAACGTCGCCGTGCTGGTGACCGCGCAGGCCTTTCTTGGCAGCCAGATGCCGATGTATTTTGTAGTCGGCGGATTGGCGGGGCAACAGCTATCGCCCAACGTCTGCCTCGCGACATTGCCGATCTCTATGATCGTCTTCGGGTCGATGACCACGGCCCCGTGGCTGTCGACGGTGATGCAACGCTTTGGCCGTCGCGCGGGCTTTGTGGCGGGCGCATTTGGCGGGATGACGGGGGCCGTGCTTTGTGCCTATGCCTTGACGATCCAGAGTTTCATGACCTTCCTGCTGGGCAGCTATCTGATCGGCATCTACATGTGCTCGCAAGGGTTTTTCCGCTTTGCAGCGACGGACACCGCATCTGACGCGTTCCGGCCCAAGGCGATTTCCTATGTCATGGCGGGCGGGCTGATTTCGGCCATCATCGGGCCGCAGCTGGTAGGGTTTCTGACCGGTGCCAACGGCGATGCGACGATGATGCGGTTTTTCCCGGTCTACCTCGCCGCGATTGCGCTGAACGCTGTGGGCATGGTGCTTTTCGCCTTCCTCAACATCCCCAAGCCGCCCGTGCCGGCCGTAGATGCCCCCAAGGGCCGCACCCGGATGGAGCTTTTGAAGACCCCGCGCATCGCCGTCGCTGTGATCTGCGGCATGGTATCCTATGCGCTGATGAACCTTGTCATGACCTCGACGCCGCTTGCGGTTGTGGGCTGCGGCTATGACATCGTGGATGCGTCCCATGTGGTCACAGGCCATGTTCTGGCGATGTATGCGCCGTCGTTTTTCACCGGCCACCTGATCGCGAAATTCAGGGTCGAAAAGATCCTCGGCCTTGGCATCGCGATCCTTGCGGGGGCCGGTGTGGTCGCGCTGCAGGGGGTGGAGCTGAACAACTTCTACATCGCGCTGATCCTGCTGGGGATCGGCTGGAACTTCGGCTTTATCGGCGCGACATCCATGCTGGCCGGGGCCCATGAACCGCACGAGCGTGGCCGCATGCAAGGTCTGAACGATCTTCTGGTATTTGGCGGGGTGACCTTTGCGTCGCTGTCAAGCGGCGGTCTGATGAACTGCTCGGGCGGCAACCCCGTCGAAGGCTGGGCCGCCGTCAATATCGCGATGATCCCGTTTCTGGTGCTGGCAGGCGGGTCGCTGATCTGGCTGATGCTGCGGCAACGCAGCGCGCGGGTCTAGCGCTACCAACGCCCCGACAAAGCCCGCCACGACAGGGCGAAATCATTCATCGGCGGCAGTTCTGCGGCGCTGACACGCCCGGGGGCGGCGATGGCCGCGCTCAGCACCTTGTCTGCCGCGCCGACGCTATACATCGCCGGTCGCGCCGCTTTCGAGATCTTGCCACGGTTGGCCCGCGCCTGTCGCAACCGCGCCCGCGCCTTTTGGGCCAGCGCCACAACGCCAGCGTCGGTGCCATCCAACAACGGGACACGCCCCTGCTCTACCAGCTGAGGGATCGCGTGCAGCCAAGCCGCCACCCCCGCCCCATAGGCCGCATCGCGCACCGTGGTCTCCTCCGCCGGTCCCAAAGACCGCGCCGCCACCCACATCAGATGGCCCGCGGTCTGGTCGATATAGGCGTCGAAATGGGCGGCATCTTCAAAGGCGTCGCGGTAGATATCCCACCGCCGCGCGGCGGCCAGCGTGTCCAGCAACACCGCGTCTTCGGGCGAGATGGCCAGTGCAAGGGGTGTCGCAACCTCGTGCCGCCGCACAACCCCACGGTTCGCGATCTCGTCACAGACATCGCGCCACCACTGCAAACGCATCTCGGCGATCATGGTTTCCTGCGTCACCCAGGGCGCGCGCGCCACCTCGATATTAAAGGCATAAAGCGGGAACAACACACGGCGTGCGGCCACAGGGGCCGCCATGCTGGCGCGAAAGCGCAGCGGATCGGCACGCTCGATAATAGCCGCGCAGGCGCTTAGATCGGCATCAAATTCCATGGGTCCTATCCCTTGCGGTCGCGGATCAGCTTCCAGCGGATCGCGTCCAACAGCGCTTCGAAAGACGCATCGACGATGTTGGCCGACACACCCACAGTAGACCAGCGCCGCCCCTGCCCGTCTTCGCTGTCGATGATCACCCGCGTCACCGCCTCCGTGCCACCTTGCGTGATCCGCACCTTGAAATCCACCAGATGCATATCCTCCAGCAGCGCCGAGTACTGCCCCAGATCCTTGACCAGCGCCTTGCTGAGCGCGTTCACCGGCCCGCGGTCGCAGCCTTCGGCATCCATGCTCTCGCTCACCGACAGACGTTTCTCGCCATCAACTTTCACGACGACAACCGCTTCTGACAGGCTGACCATCTGGTCGTATTTGTTTTTGCGCCGCTCGACGGTCACACGATAGCGTTTTACCTCGAAGAGGTCCGGCATCTGCCCCAGAGCTTTACGCGCCAGCAGCTCAAAGCTGGCCTGAGCGGTGTCATAGCTATAGCCTTCGGCCTCGCGCGCCTTCACCTCGTCAAGGATCTGCCCCAAGGCCGGATCCCCCTTGGCGATGGTCAAGCCCGCACTTTCAAGGCGCCGGCGCAGGTTTGACTGGCCCGCCTGGTTCGACATGGGGATGATACGCGTGTTGCCGACCAGCGCGGGGTCGATATGTTCATAGGTGGACGGGTCTTTCAGGATCGCGCTGGCATGCAGCCCCGCCTTATGCGCAAAGGCCGACGACCCGACAAAGGCCGCCTGTTTGGTCGGCACGCGGTTCAAGATCTCGTCCAGCGCACGGCTGATCTGGGTGAGGTTCGCCAGACCATCTATCGGTATTCCCGTGTCGAACCGGCTGGCATAGGGCTCTTTCAGCAGCAAAATCGGGATCAGCGTGGTCAGGTTGGCATTACCGCAGCGTTCGCCTAGGCCGTTCAACGTGCCCTGTATCTGCCGCGCGCCCGCATCAATGGCGGCCAGCGAACAGGCGACCGCGTTTTCGGTGTCGTTATGGGTATGGATGCCCAGATGATCGCCGGGGATGCCTGCGGCGATGACCTCGGCTGTGATGCGCCCGACCTCGGCGGGCATGGTGCCGCCATTGGTATCACAAAGCACGATCCACCGCGCGCCAGCCTCATAGGCCGCCTTGATCGCGGTCAGCGCATAATCGGGGTTGGCGCGGTAGCCATCAAAGAAATGCTCCGCATCGAACAGCGCCTCGCGGCCCTGCGCCACCAGATGCGCGATGGATTTCACGATATTATCCGTGTTCTCGTCCAGCGTAATCCCGAGCGCTGCCGAGACGTGAAAATCATGGGTTTTACCCACCAAGCAGACCGTCCGCGTGCCCGCATTCATCACCGCCGCCAGCACATCATCGTTCTGCGCCGACATGCCGTTGCGCTTGGTCATGCCAAAGGCCGTCATCTTCGCCCGTGTGGTCGGCGCTGCGTCGAAAAAGGCACTGTCCGTCGGGTTCGCGCCGGGCCAGCCGCCCTCGATGTAATCCACCCCCAGCGTATCGAGCGCGCTGGCAATCGTGATCTTTTCGGCGGTCGAGAATTGCACCCCTTGGGTCTGCTGCCCGTCGCGCAAAGTCGTGTCATACAGATAAAGGCGTTCGCGGGTCATCGCAGCGATCCCTCCTTCATTTTGCCAGATAAACTCCGGGGAGCGTGAGGGGCTGGCCCCTCACTCCCGCACGTCGCACAAGCACCAGCGCTGGACCCGGCGCAGATCACTTCAACACATCCAGCTTGGTAGGGTCGAAGGTGGGACCCGCTATAACTTCGGTTCCCAGCTTGCTTATCCTCACCTCGCACCCCGCTGCCAGCAATGCAGACTTGAGGGCGTCGACATTAGAAAAATCCTTGGTCTTCATAGCCATCTGCCGCAGCTCGTCCAAGCGATTGGCCAGCTCGGTCTCGACCTCAGAGCCACCGCTCCCGAAACTTGTCGTGTAGGCGGCACGTGCTTTCGCATCATCCTCCCGCGATTTGTCGCTGAGAAACCCTAGCCATCGCGCATGATCGAGCAGTTTTTGCGGCTGCGCGGTCAGAGCGTTCAAATAGGTCAGCGCGAGATGCGTATTCAGGTCGTCGGCAAGCGCGTCGATCAGTTTCTGATCGGGCTTAAAGGCGGCAGGGTCGCAAGGCTCTAAGTCTCGCGTCAGGTCCATCCACTTCGTTAACGTCTTCGTCGCTTCGTCCCGCTTTTTCTCGGTCCAGTCCATCGGCTTGCGGTAATGCGTGCTGAGCATGACAAAACGGATCACCTCTCCGGGCACGCCTTGATCCAGCAGATCGCGTACGGTGAAGAAGTTACCAAGCGATTTGGACATTTTCTTGCCCTCGACCTGCAACATCTCGTTGTGCAGCCAGTAGCGCGCCATCTCGTCGGTGCCATTGGCGCAGCAGCTTTGGGCGATCTCGTCCTCGTGGTGGGGGAATTGCAGGTCCAGACCGCCGCCGTGGATGTCAAAGACGTGCGGTGCGCTCTTCGCCTCATCCGATAGACGGTCCTGACGCAGGGGCTCTTTCCACAGCAGCTCGTCCGCCATGGCGGAACATTCGATGTGCCAGCCAGGGCGGCCACGGCCCCAGGGGCTGTCCCAGCCCGGCGTCGCGTCGTCCGACGGCTTCCACAGTACGAAATCCATGGGGTTACGCTTGTAGGGCGCAACCTCGACCCGCGCGCCGGCAATCATATCGTCGATCGACCGGCCCGATAGCGCGCCATAGGCTTTGTAGCTTTCGACAGAGAACAGCACATGCCCCTCGGCGGCATAGGCGTGGCCCTTTGCAATCAGGTCTTCGATCATCGCGACCATCTGCGGAATATAAGCGGTGGCGCGTGGCATGTGGTCGGGCTCAAGCGCGCCGACGGCGGCCATATCGTCCAGAAACCACTGGGTTGTCTCGGCGGTGATCTCTCCGATCGACCGTCCGCTTTGTGCTGCGCGCGCGTTGATCTTGTCATCCACATCCGTGAAGTTGCGCACATAGGTCACATGGGCGTCGCCATAGACATGACGCAGCAACCGGTTGAGCACGTCAAACACGATCACGGGGCGCGCATTGCCCAGATGGGCGCGGTCGTACACCGTGGGCCCACAGACATACATCCGCACGTTCTTATCATCAATCGGGGTGAAATCCTCGCGTTTGCGGGTTTTCGTGTTGTGCAGCTTGATCGTGGTCATGGCGCGTCCTTACGCAAGGATTGCGCGGGCATGGCACAGAAATCTCGGGAAGAAAACGATGTGAGCAAGCCCGCCGGAAGGTCTTAGCAGGTAATACAGCAAATAATGAGTGGCATCATCTTCATGCCGTCTGCGTAGCCCGACCCGCCACTGGCGGTCAAGCCTGATTGACAAATCAACCATGCTCTGCGCCCCTGCGTCTTCAAGTTACGAGGGAGAGACGGCATGCAACTATCATCGCGCATCACAGGGCTGCTTGGCGGCGGATCAGACGGCTGGGGCGTTTTCCTGCGTGCCCGCCAGATGATTGAACAGGGTACGCAGGTGACAGAGCTGACGATTGGCGAACATGACATCCGCACCGCCGCACCGATCCTGCAAGATATGCACCGCGCCGCTTTGGCCGGTCACACCGGATATGCAGCCATCCCCGGCACCACGGGTCTGCGCGATGCCGTGGCCGCGCGGTTGCAGGAACGTACCGGCGTGCCGACGACGCGCGACAATGTGCTGATCACGCCGGGTGGTCAAAGCGCGCTGTTTGCCGCGCATATGGCCACCTGCAACCCCGGCGATACAGCGCTGTATATCGATCCCTATTACGCCACCTACCCCGGTACGATCCGCGGTGTCAGCGCCCTGCCCCATGCGATCGCAGCCCGTGCGGAAGATGCGTTCCAGCCCCGTGCGGACGTGATTGCCGCCGCTGCGAAACAGACCAACGCGGCGTCGCTGTTGGTGAATTCGCCCAACAACCCCACCGGCGTTGTCTATTCCCGCAAGACGCTTGAAGGCATCGCGCAGGTCTGTCGCGATCACGACATGTGGCTGATCTCGGACGAGGTTTACGACACGCAGGTCTGGGAGGGCGCGCATCTCTCGCCACGCGCATTGGACGGGATGGCGGAGCATACTCTGGTCGTCGGGTCGATGTCGAAAAGCCACGCGATGACCGGCTCGCGCTGCGGCTGGATCGTCGGGCCCGTGGATGCGATCGAGCATCTGACCAATCTGGCGACCCACACGACCTATGGCGTGCCCGGATATATTCAGGACGCGGCGTTGTTCGCGCTGAACCAAGGTACCGGTTTCGAGACAGAGATCGCCGCGCCGTTCCAGCGCCGCCGTCTGCTGGCGCAGGATATTCTTGCGCGACAGAACGCCGTCAGCCTCGTACCCGCCCAAGGCGCGATGTATCTGATGCTGGATGTGCGCAGCACCGGCATGAGCGGCGAGGATTTCGCCTATGCGCTGCTGGAAAAACACCACATCGCGGTGATGCCCGGCGAAAGCTTCGGGACGGCAGCGGCAGGCCATATCCGCGTCGCGATGACCATCGAGGACACGCGCTTTGCCCAAGCGCTGGCGACAGTATGCGACTTCGCGGAGGGCCTCGCCGCCTGACGAAAGCGTCGCGCGGCCGCAGTTTCCAACATACGAAAAAGGCCGGAGGATCATCCTCCGGCCTTTTTGACTGGCACATTATTATTTCCTGCCGAGGGCACCGTTATGCGACGCCCTCGGCAGATACACCGCCAGTTGTCAGCGTGTCAGCTTAGAAGCGGTAGGAACCACGGATGTTGAATGTGGTTACATCCGCGTCGTCACCGGAAACACCGTTTACGTCGTCAAACTTGTGCTCAAGCAGTTCTGCGCCAACGCTGTATTGCTCGGTGATTTTGTAATCCATGCCGATACCATAGAAGGCACCGTCTTCGTCACCCAAGGATGTGTCGGCACGAGCGTAACCGCCGGTTGCGTAGATCAGAGTGCTACCCAGGTCGTAGCCACCTTTGATTTTCGCACGAGCAACGGAGTCGATGGAACCCTGTGTTACGCCTGCAGCGTCGTCCAGATCGATGTCTGTTTTGTCGTAGTCAAGCTCACCGCCCAAAACGAAGCGACCGAAGTCGTAGTTGTAACCAGCGTGGAAACCGTAGGACCCGTTGTCGCCTTCCAGACCGTTGTCGACCTCAGCGTCGGAATAGCCCAGTTGCAGACCGGTGTAGAAGCCTGTCCAGTCGCCACCCAGATCGGGTGCAGGAACGGGTGCGGTCATTACGGGCTCAACCACTGGCTCTGCCAGGCTACCGGCGTATGTTGCGCCAGCGAATGCTGTGGATGCCAGAACGGCTGCGGATGCAAGTTTCATAGTGCGTTTCATAATCGTAACTCCTCGATCAGTTTGTACCGGAGCGGGTGCTTCCCGCTTCATCGACACAACACGGCAGCTAAGATCTGGTTTCGGGATTTCCCAATCACGGGTTGGTGATCGGAAAATTGTTGCTCAAATGCACGGCGTCTCGGCGGCCCGTCGCCGCTATTAACCCTTTTTACCAAGGCCAAAACGCGGTTCCGCGGAGATGCGCCAAAATCACCCGAAATTAAATTTTCAAGAAGATGGAACAATCTGCGCGTAGGCTGCAGCGGAAATCCCGCGAAAATGCTGCGAAAAGTGGCGTTTACCCCCCTATGTGCTAGGTAGCGATGCGGCGCGGATGACAGCATGTCCGGCATAATCGAGGCGAAACGAGTATGATCGAATTCTTCATCACCCATATAGAGGTCGTTGGCGTCATCCTTTTGACCCTCGGCGTGGCCTTCATCCTGCTTCAGCAGCGCCGCAGCCCACAATCAACTGCCGCCTGGATCCTGTTTCTGGTGGTGATGCCCTATGTCGCCGCGCCCTTGTTCTTGGCGCTTGGCTTTCGCAAACAGGGCAAACGCTACGAGCCTATTATCTTTACCCAAAAAGAAGACCCGCAAACGCCCGTGCATGCGCTGGACGAGATGTTCCAGAGCTTCAACCTGCCCCCCGCGCTGGAAGCACAGCGACTGAACCTGCATGATACACCGCAAACCGCCTATGCCGCCGCGATGGAGGTGATCGAGAGCGCGACACAGACGATTGATGTGCTGTTCTATATCGTCTCGGACGATGACACCGGCAATCACGTGGTCGACGCCCTGACCGAAAAAGCCCGCAACGGCGTCAAGGTGCGCCTGCTGATGGACCGGCTTGGCACCCTGCGCGGCCCCTCCAAGGCGGTCAAGGCGCTGCGCAAGGCCGGCGGCGAAGTGCTGTTCTTTTCGCCGATCCTGCAACTGCCCAGCAGTGGCCACCTAAACCTGCGCAATCATCGCAAGATGATCATCGCCGATCATGCCCGTGTTTTTTCAGGCGGGATGAACATTGGCGAACACTATATGTCAGACCACCCGCACACCGATCATTGGGTCGATCTGGCCTTCACCCTTGAAGGGCAATCGGTACAGACATTCTGCGATGTCTTCCGCTCGGACTGGGAAGTCGCCTGCGGTGAAGACGTGGATCATATTAAAACGCCTGCCCCTACCACCGCGGGCAATGCGACGGTGCAGCTGATCCCCTCGGGCCCTGATATTATCGAAGACCCGCTGCACGACGGGATCATTCGCGCGCTGCATCTGGCGAAAACCCGTATCTGGATCGCCACCCCCTATTTCGTCCCGACCGAGCCGCTGGCCAATGCGCTGCGCATCGCGGCGCTGCGCGGCGTGGATGTGCGTATTCTGGTGCCGCAGAAGTCGAACCAGCATATCGCGGACTTCGCCCGTGGCGGCTATCTGCGCGATGCGCATACCGCGGGGGCCAAGGTCAAATATTTTGAACCTGCGATGATCCACGCGAAAGCCGCGCTGATTGACGATGTGGGGCTTGTGGGCACGGCGAATTTCGACGTGCGCAGTATGCTTTTGAACTTTGAGGCGATGTTGTTCGTTTATGATGCACGCAGCGTGTCAACCCTGTCGGACTGGTTCACGGCCCGCGAAGCAGACTGCCACGAGAATATGCCAAGCCCGCATTTGCCCCGCCGTCTGGCCGAGGGCGTCTTTCGCATAGGAGCACCGATCTTGTGACCCAAGCCCCCCTTCGCATCGCCAGCTATAACATGCGCAAGGCCATGGGCACTGACCGCAAACGCGATCCCGCCCGCATCCTGCGTGTGATCCAGACGCTCGCGGCGGATATCGTTGTACTGCAAGAGGCCGACATGCGCCTTGGCCCCCGCCCCTCGGCGCTGCCCATGGATCAGGTGACGGCGCAGACCGGTTTGATCGCGGTGCCGGTCCCCAGTGAGGTCAGCATCGGCTGGCATGGCAACGCGGTCTTGCTGCGCCCCGAGGCAGAGCTGATCGAGGTCAAACACCTGAACCTGCCGGGGATGGAGCCGCGCGGTGCGATGGTGGTGGACTTCGACCTGCGCGATATCCCACTGCGCATCATTGCCACCCATCTGGGGCTGATGCGCCGGTCGCGGCGCGCTCAACTTTCCGCGCTCATTGCCCATCTGGATGCGCAGTCCAAACGGCCGACGTTGATCGCGGGCGATATGAATGAATGGTCGCTGAACGTCGGGCTTGGGCGTCTGGCGCATCACTTTGACATTTACGCACCGGGTAAAAGCTATCACGCGCGCCTGCCTTTGGCCGCACTGGATCGCATCGCGGTGGATGACGCGCTGCATGTGATGGGCGGTGGCGTTTGCGAGACTGACGATGCGCGCCGCGCCTCGGACCACCTGCCGATCTGGCTGGATTTCGCGCGTTCTACCGATCAGTAGAGCGCGCGAAATCAGCTAAATTATCAGATGAGACTGCCAACATAACCTACTGATAATTATAATACAAACGCCACACTTAAACCAATTTCTGAAGTGCCGTCAGAGCAATTTCCGCAGCCGCGCCTCCTCTGCGCGCGCCTGTTCGATCGCGGCGTGTTTCACCGGCCCATAGCCCCGAATATCCATCGGCAGTGCCAGCAGATTCTGCACCGTCTCGACCGTTGACTCGCCGGTCTTGGCGGGCAGCTCTGACAGCAAGGCTTCATACCAGCGGATCAGCGCCACCTCTTCGCGACGTTCCTGAGTGTAGGAAAACACATCCAGCGCCGTGCCCCGTAGGGGTCGCAGCTTTGACAGTGCGGTCAATACCGGCGTGAACCATGCACCGAACGCGCGCTTGACGGGCCGCCCCCGCGCGTCCTTGCGCAGGGACACGATCGGCGGAGCCATGTGGTAGTTGATCTTGAACCCCGGCTCGAACTCCTGCGCCAACATCTCGGCAAAGGCAGGATCGCGGTGCAGCCGCGCGACCTCGTATTCATCCTTGAACGCCATCAGTTTGAACAGGGCCTTGGCCGCGACCTCTGTCAGCGCGTCGGCATGGGCGGCGGGCACGGCGGCGTTGAACTGCGTAAGCCTGTCGCGGTAGCGCTGTGCGTAGCTGTCGTTTTGATAGGCCCGCAACCGGTCGGCGCGATCCGCGATCAACGCGGCGCGGTCCAAGTCTGGCTGTTTGCTCGACGGCAGGGCCAGCGCGTCAGGCGTTTCCGCCATCACGCGGCCCAGATCAAAGGCGCGATGATTCTTGTCGATAGCAACGCCATTCAACACGACCGCCTGCCGCAGCGCGCCGTGTGACACGGGCACCAACCCTTTCTGCCATGCGAAGCCCAGCATGATCATATTGGCGAAAACCGTATCGCCCAGAAACCGTTCTGCCATCGCATTGGCATCGAAACCGGCAAGGTTTTCACCCCCCACGGTATCGCGGATCACACTCTCGCGCTGGTCGGTGTGCAGCTGCGCGTCACGGTGCAATACCAGATCGCCCGTGGGCATTTCGGCGAGGTTCAGCACCACCTTGGTCGCGGGCCCGTAGTAGACCGACGCCTGCGCGGCAGAGGAAACGACGATATCGCAGCCAATCACCGCATCCGCCGCCCCGTGATCAATGCGCACCTGATGGATCGCATCAGGGCGCGCCCCGATCCGGATAAAGCTAAGCACCGTGCCGAACTTCTGCGCGAAACCGGTGAAATCCAGCACGCTGGCCCCCTTGCCCTCCAGATGCGCGGCCATGGTGATCAGCGCGCCAACCGTGATCACGCCGGTGCCGCCCACGCCTGTGACCAACAGATCAAAGGGCGCATCAAGGCTGGGCAGTTCGGGACGCGAGATACCCGCCAGCAGCGCGTCCACATCGACCTCTGCCCCGGTTTTCTTGCGCCGCACCGCCCCTTCAAGGGTGACGAAGCTGGGGCAGAACCCGTTCAGACACGAGAAATCCTTGTTGCAGCTCGACAGGTTGATCTTGCGCTTGCGGCCCAGATCCGTCTCCAGCGGTTCGATGCTCAGACAGTTGCTTTCAAGCGAGCAATCGCCGCAGCCCTCGCATACGGCGGGGTTGATGAAGGCAAAGCGTTTGGGGTCCTCCATCTGCCCGCGCTTGCGGCGGCGGCGTTTCTCGGTGGCGCAGGTCTGTTCGTAGATCAGCACCGACACGCCTTTGACCTCGCGCAGTTCGCGCTGCACGGTGTCCATCTCTTCACGCGGGTGAAAGCTGGTGCCTTGGGGGAAATCGCCGCGGTCGAATTTGTCGATCACATCCGACACCAAGGCGATGCGCTGGACCCCTTCGGCACGACAGGCCTGCGCGATTCCGGTCACGCTGATCGGCCCGTCCACCGGTTGCCCCCCGGTCATGGCCACCGCGTCGTTATAGAGGATTTTATAGGTGATATTCGTCCCTGCCGCGACAGCCTGCCGAATGGCGAGCGACCCTGAATGGTACCACGTGCCCTCGCCCAAGTTCTGGAACAGGTGTTTGCCGCCGTTGAACTTTGAGGCCACCACATGCGGCACACCCTCGCCGCCCATCTGCGCATAGCCACCGGTTTCGCGGTCCATCCACCCCGCCATGACGTGGCAACCGATGCCCGATGCGGCTTGCGACCCCTCGGGCAGCTTGGTCGAGGTGTTATGCGGGCAGCCCGAACAGAAATATGGCGTGCGCTTTGCCCCCGGCACATTCAGCAGGACAGGCGGCTTTTCCGTCAACGCGCGGGCCTTTTGCGGCAGGTTTTCATCGGGGAAGAACGCGTCCAACCGCTCGGCCACCACGGGCACCAGCGCCAGCGGGCTTAACTCACCGGTCCAGGGCAGCAGCGGATCACCTGCCGCGCGGTGTTTGCCGACCATGCGACCGGGCTTGTGCCCCGGCCAGTCGTAGAAATATTCCTTCAGCTGGCTTTCGATGATGCCGCGCTTTTCCTCGATCACCAGCACTTCTTCCGTGTCGGCAACAAAGGCCAGCGCATCACGCCGCGCCAAGGGCCAGACCATGCCGACTTTGTAGATATCGATGCCAAGACGGCGGCAGGCGGCTTCGTCCAGACCCAGCAGACGCAGCGCCTCCATCAGATCCAGATGGCCCTTGCCGGTGGTGACGATGCCAAAGGTGGCATTGTCCAGATTATAGATACGCCTGTCGATCGGGTTGGCCTCGACAAAGGCTTCGACGGCGCTGAGCTTATGCTGCAACCGGGTCTCGATCTCGGGGCTTGGCATGTCAGAGCGGCGCACATGCAGCCCGCCGGGCGGTGGCGTGATCTGGGGCAGCGTAAACGCGCGGTCTGGCTGCAACGCCACCGATTGCCCGCTTTCCACCGTCTCGGAAATCGCTTTGAACCCGACCCATGTGCCGGAAAAACGGCTTAGCGCGAGCCCGTAGGCCCCGAATTCAAGGAACTCTCCCACATTCGCGGGGTTCAGCGTCGGCATCATCCAGGTCATAAAGGCGACATCCGATTGATGCGGCATGGACGACGACACACAGCCGTGGTCATCCCCCGCCACAACCAGCACGCCCCCCTTGGGCGAAGAGCCATAGGCGTTGCCGTGGCGTAGCGCGTCCCCCGACCGGTCCACCCCCGGCCCCTTGCCGTACCACATGGAGAACACACCCTCGACCTCGCAATGGGGATCGAGCACAGCCTGCTGCGCCCCCAGAACCGCCGTGGCCCCCAGATCTTCGTTCACCGCGGGCATAAAGGTGATGTTGTTCTCCTTGGTCACATCCCGTGCGCGCCACAGCTCAAGATCGACCGCGCCCAATGGCGACCCGCGATACCCCGAGATAAACCCAGCGGTGTTCAGCCCCTGTTGCTTATCACGCCGCGCCTGATCCAACATGATCCGCACCAGCGCTTGGGTGCCGGTCAGAAACACCGTTCCTTCTGTGCGCGTGTAGCGGTCGGATAAGGCATAGGGGTAAAAATCGTGGGTTTCTTTGGTCATGATGGCAATCCTTGGCTGTCTTGACCATCAAACCACGTTTCCGTGAAATATCTGCCCCCTCTTGCGCCTGCACGCGGAATAAACGAATGTTTTATTCAGCATATAGGGGATTGATGAAATGTCTGACCAAATGCGCTTTGACGACCGCGACCGCAAGATACTGGAGCTGTTGCAGCGCGACTGCCGCATCTCCAACGCCGATCTGGCAGAACGGGCCGGCATGTCCGCCTCCGCCTGCTGGCGACGGGTGAAAGCTTTCGAGGACGCCGGCGTGATCGAACGCTACCGCGCGGATGTGTCCCCGACCAAAGCGGGCAACAGCTTTCAGGCGCTGGTGCAGGTGCAGCTTGCGCGTCACAATCAGGAAAAGCTGGCAGAGTTCATCAAAGCCATCGCACACCGCGCAGAGGTGCTGGAATGCTATGCCACCACCGGACAGGCCGACTACCAAATGCGCGTCCTCTGCCGCGACATCGCCGCCTATAACCGCTTTCTCGAAGACTTCCTGTTCCGCCTCCCCGCCGTCGAAAGCGCCCAAACCAACGTGGTCCTGCGCGAGATCAAACGGAATACGAGCATCCCGATGTAGCCCCCAAACGAAGAAAGGGTGCCCGATGGGGCACCCTGAGTTTCGCCTGACCTTGCTCATCGTTCACCGCTCGTTTGTTTTATGCCTGCGGCAAGGCCAGCGTCAGGGGCAAGCGCACCTGCCCCATGTAGAAAGCCCCGACCGCAAGGCCGGGGCGTTTGTCTTAGCTGCAGCCCGACGTTCCGCCGCAGGTGTTGCACTTCATGCAGGTGCCGTTGCGGACCAGCGTGTAGTTGCCGCATTCTCCGCAGGCTTCACCCTCGTAGCCCTGCATCTTTGCCTTGGTTCGGGCGTCCATGCTGACCGCGCCGCTGGACACCGCTGTGGTCGACCCCATGCTGGCCGCGACCGAGGCTTGGCCTGCCTGTGGCATCATACGGTCAAGCGTCTGCGTGTCGCCCTGCCCCTGCCCGCCTTGCAGCAGCACCAGATCCTGCGGCAGACGGTTGCGCAGATACCCGGTGGAGCTGATCTGCTTGAGCACCTCGAGCGAGCGGTTGGCGGCGGTTTCAGAGATCTCCGCCACATTGGCAACGCTTTCCTGATCGCCGCGGCCGAGGCTGTCAAAGCTGGCCCCTTCGGGTTGCACATGCGCCAGATCGGTACGGTCCAAATAGGACACGGCGAGCTCGCGGAACACATAGTCAAGGATCGAGGTCGCGTTCTTGATGCTGTCGTTGCCCTGCACCATGCCAGCGGGTTCGAACTTGGTGAAGGTGAAGGCGTCGACGAATTCCTCCAGCGGGACGCCGTATTGCAGGCCCACGGACACGGCGATGGCAAAGTTGTTCATCATCGCACGGAAGCCCGCGCCTTCCTTGTGCATGTCGATAAAGATCTCGCCCAAGGAGCCGTCTTCGTATTCACCGGTGCGCAAATAGACCTTGTGCCCGCCCACATTGGCCTTTTGGGTATACCCCTTGCGGCGCTGAGGCATCTTTTCGCGGTGCGATTTGATGATTTCTTTGACGATGACCTTCTCGACGATCTTTTCAGCCAGCACGGTGGCTTTCTCGTGGGTGGTGCCGCTTTCCAGCGTTTCGGCGGCCTCGTCATCATCCTCGACCAGCGCAGAAGCCAGAGGCTGCGACAGTTTTGATCCGTCGCGGTACAGCGCGTTGGCTTTGACGCCAAGCGACCACGACAGCTCGTATGCGTTCTGGCAATCCTCGATGGTGGCGTCATTCGGCATGTTGATCGTCTTCGAGATCGCGCCAGAGATGAAGCTTTGCGCCGCCGCCATCATGTAGATGTGGCTGTTGACGGACAGGTAGCGCTTGCCCTTCTTGCCGCAGGGGTTGGCGCAGTCGAAGATGCCGTAGTGTTCGGGCTTGAGGTGCGGCGCGCCTTCCAGCGTCATCGTACCGCAAACATGGTCGTTGGCCGCTTCGATGTCTTTCTTGGAAAAGCCCAGGGATTTCAGCAGGTCAAACGTCGGGTCGTTCAGCTTTTCGGCAGGGATGCCAAGGACTTGCGTGCAGAACTCCTCGCCCAATGTCCATTGATTGAAGACAAAGCGGATGTCGAAGGCCTGTGCCAGCGCCGCGTCGATCTTGGCCAGCTCGTTAGGGCCAAAACCGTGACCGACCAGCGTGGTGTGGTTGATCGCAGGCGCGTTCCCGATAGTGCCGTGACCGACGGCATAGCCGACGATCTCTTCGATCTGGGCCGAGCCGTAGCCAAGCTTTTCAAGCGCTGCGGGTACCGACTGGTTGATGATCTTGAAATAGCCACCGCCCGCGAGCTTCTTGAATTTCACCAGCGCAAAGTCAGGCTCGATCCCGGTGGTGTCGCAATCCATCACCAGACCGATGGTGCCCGTCGGCGCAATCACAGAGGTTTGCGCGTTACGGTACCCGTGCTTTTCGCCAAGCCGCAGGGCTTCGTCCCAGGTCGCGGTGGCGATGTCGATCAGGTTGGCTTGCGGGCAGTTTGCGTGATCCAGTGGAACGGGCTTGACCGACAGCGCCTCGTAGCCGTCGGTCTTGCCATGGGCCGCATTGCGGTGGTTGCGGATGACGCGCAGCATGTGGTCGGCGTTCTTGGCGTGACCGGGGAAGGCCCCCAGCTCGCCCGCCATCTCGGCGGAGGTGGCATAGGAAACGCCTGTCATGATCGCGGTCAGCGCCCCGCAAAGCGCACGGCCTTCGTCGCTGTCGTAGCTAAAGCCCATGTTCATCAGCAGACCGCCGATGTTGGCATAGCCCAGACCCAGCGTGCGGAAATCATAGGACCGCTGCGCGATTTCCTTGGACGGGAACTGCGCCATCATCACCGAGATTTCGAGCGTAACGGTCCACAGACGCGAGGCGTGCATATAGTCTTCGACCATGAACTCCCCGTCTTGCAGGAAGGTCAGCAGGTTCATCGACGCAAGGTTACAGGCCGTGTCGTCGAGGAACATGTATTCGGAACACGGGTTAGACCCGCGGATCGCGCCGTCTTCGGGGCATGTGTGCCAGTCGTTTACCGTGTCGTGATACTGGATACCGGGATCGGCGCAGGCCCATGCGGCGTGGCCGACTTGCTCCCACAGGTCACGGGCACGGATGGTTTTCGACACGCGTCCGGTGGTGCGGTCCAGCAGTTCCCAATCGGCGTCTTTTTCGACGGCGTGCAGGAAGGCGTTGGTCACCCGGATCGAGTTGTTGGAGTTCTGGCCCGAGACCGAGGAATAGGCTTCGGAATCCCAGTCTGTGTCATAGGTCGGGAATTCGATCGAGGTATGACCCTGCTTGGCATAATCCAGCACGCGCTTGACGTATGTCTCTGGGATCGCGCATTTTTTCGCGCTGCGGATCGCGGCCTTCAACTGGTCGTTCTTGGCGGGGTCATAGGCGTCGGCCTCTGCGCCGTCCCATGCTTTGATCGCGGCAAACAGCTTGTTCAGCTCGCGTTCATGCATCTTCGAGCCAGCGACGATGCTCGCCACCTTTTGCTCTTCGATGACCTTCCAGTTGATGAAATCCTCGATATCGGGGTGGTCCGCATCCACGATCACCATCTTGGCCGCGCGCCGTGTGGTGCCACCCGATTTGATCGCGCCCGCTGCACGGTCACCGATCTTGAGAAAGCCCATCAAGCCAGAGGATTTCCCCCCGCCCGACAGTTTCTCGCCCGCCGCCCGCAGGCTCGAGAAGTTGGTGCCGGTGCCGGAACCGTATTTGAACAGACGCGCCTCGCGGACCCACAGGTCCATAATGCCGCCGTCACCTACCAGATCGTCAGCGACGGACTGGATGAAGCAAGCGTGGGGCTGCGGATGCTCGTAAGAGGATGTCGACCGCGTCAGCTTACCGGATTTGTAATCGACATAGTAATGCCCCTGCGCGGGACCATCGATGCCGTAAGCCCAATGCAGACCGGTGTTGAACCATTGCGGGCTGTTGGGTGCGCCGCGCTGGCTGGCCAGGATGTGGCGCATCTCGTCATAATAGGCTTGGGCGTCTTCTTCGGTGGTGAAATAGCCACCTTTCCAACCCCAATAGGCCCAAGCGCCGGCCAGACGGTCGAACACTTGCTTCGACGACGTCTCGCCGCCCATGGTCGCATCATCGGTCGGCACCGAACGCCAGAGGAATTCTGGCACGCCCTTTTCCTTGACCTTCTTGGTCTCGGACGGGACGCCTGCCTTGCGGAAATATTTCTGGGCGATCACATCAGAGGCGACCTGGCTCCAGCTGGAGGGCACTTCGACGTTATCGAGGCGAAAGACCACCGACCCGTCAGGATTGCGGATTTCGGAGGCTGTGCTCACAAAGTCCAGTTCTGCGTAGGCATCCTGACCGGATCGCGTGAATTTTCTCTCGATTTTCATAAGTGCTGCCCCAAATTTTCAAACTCTCAACCAGCGGCATGATCGGGCCGCCAAACCTATCGCCGGTGTGCATCGTCCCCCGCACCCGCATCAGGTTGGTCTTGGATCAAGCCGTTTAACCGGCGCAAAAGTGCGAAACCCAATTTCACCCGATCAGCACGCCACCCCGATCAATCACCAGATGTAGTGGCCCGCCCGTCGATTTACACAAACTGGCGTATGCAGCCCTATTGGGTCAACGGCTTTATTATCGAAATAAGGGAAGTTGCATCTTGACCGGATCGGCATTTTTTGAAGCTTCGGTCGGCGCGGTGATTCAGCGAAATGATATGCACAGACAGCGGATCACGAGGGTGATTTCCCACACCGCGGATAAAGTTAATAAACGCTAAGGTTTAGCGCGGCTGGCTCATGTATCGCTTGAGTTATCCACAAAATCCCAAACAGCGGGCTGGGGATAAACATGGCGGAACTGTGGATGATAAAAATTTATGCAGCCACCAGATATAGGTTCGCAATCCCGGCTATCTCACCAGATTTAGAGCGTGCTTCTGTGGCAAAAAAGAACGACTGCACACAAATACAGCGTTCTGATCTGCATGAAGCAGATCAGGAACACTATATGTGGTGGTTCTTAAAGTGGTCGGGGCGAGAAGATTCGAACTTCCGACCCCCTGTACCCAAAACAGGTGCGCTACCAGGCTGCGCCACGCCCCGACTGCGGCCTACTTAGCCCCAAGCAATCGGATTGAAAAGCCCTAAGTTCACAGAAAATGATAGTTTCTGACGAACTAACAGGGCCATGCCGGATTGCGCCCTGCAAACGCGGGATGGCGCAGCTCTGTCCCCGGTGTGATGCCCATCCGCGCGCTTAACCCGCCGTTAATTTCCAACACCGCCAGCAGCGCATCACTGCCCCCCTCAAGCGGAGATTCGTCGAGCGGAATCGCATTATGGTGGATGTGCTGCACCACACCGTGGGAATCGATGAACAATAGGTCGAGGGGAATCAAAGTGTTGCGCATCCAAAAGCTAAGCGGCTGCGGTTCTTCATAGATAAAGAGCATACCCGCGCTGCCCGCCAGTGAGGTGCGATGCATCAGTCCTTGGGCACGTTCACCGGCATCATCGGCAATCTCGACGCTAAAGCGCGCCTGCCCCCAGTCGCCGCGCAACGCCACGCTGGTGTCGCTGCATTTGGCAGCGGCCGCCCCTGCCATCGCCAGAGAGGCTAAGGCCAAAAGACCCGCGCGGATCAGCTTTGCGCGGTGCCAGATGAATCGAGTCGTACCGTTTCCCATGCATGTACCTCTGCCGCCATCTGGCCGCGTTCCCCGTTAATGACCCGCAGCGCCAATGCCTCGCCCGGTTGCAAATCCGACAGGCCCGACTGGCGCAACACTTCTATATGTAGAAAGATGTCATCGCTTTTGCCAAACACATTCGCGAAACCAAAGCCTTTGGATTTATCGAACCATTTGACCCGCGCGGGTTCCAGCGGTGCGGCGGCCACCAGCGCGGGATCAATGCCCACAATATCCGACAACGCCATCGCCTGAGCGGCAGCGGGCGGGTGTACCGCATGGACCTGGGTCGCCTGCACCCCACGTTCGGTCTTTTGCACCGTCAGATCAATGCGCGCACCGTCCGCGACAGAGCTTTGACCGTAATTACGTAACACATTGACGTGCAACAGGATATCAGGCCCGCCAGCGTCTGAGACAACGAAACCGAACCCCTTTGCGGGGTCAAACCATTTCACCACGCCGGAAATGGCAGAGCTATTGCTGGATACTTCTGACACAAATGTCCTTTGGTCTTCTCTAGGTCAGGCAACAGCGTGCCCGCGTACAAAATATCAGCGGCAAAAGCCGCCTTATGGGTTCAATCTCGTTACGCTCCAATCACCGTTTTGTTCGGCACGTCGCCAGACAAAACGGTCATGCAATCTATACTCTCCGTCGGCCCAGAACTCGATTTCAACCGGGGTGATCCGGTAGCCCCCCCAAAACGGTGGACGGTCTGGGTTTGGCCCCTTTTTGGCGGTGACTTTTGCCACTTCGGCGACCAATGACGCACGGCTGGCTAAAGGGGACGATTGGTCAGAGGCCCAGGCCCCCAACCGGCTTTTGAGCGAACGCGACTTGTAATATGCGTCCGCCTGCGGGCCTTCTTCTTTGGAAACCACGCCGCGCACCCGTATCTGGCGGCGCAGGGATTTCCAATGCATCACGAAAGCGGCCTTGCCCGCGTGATCCAGCTCTTGCGCCTTGGCGCTGGTGTAGTTTGTGTAAAAGACGAATGCCGCGTCTTCGATTTCCTTTAGCAACACCATGCGCGCATTGGGCATACCGTCGGCATCCACGGTCGATAGCGCGATGGCATTTGGGTCGTTAACCTCTGTCTGCGTTGCCTCATCCAGCCAGCGGCGCGCAATCACAAAGGGATCGTCACCGGCAAAAATGCCTTTGCGCACTTCCATGATCATGATCCCCTTCCTTGCGCATCGACGCAAACTTGCGACAATGCCTTACATCAAATGACATACTAGAACAACTAAACACACTGTCGCGCCTAGAAACCGCCAGGGCGGTCTATCACGGCGTCCTCTCAAGTGCCGCGATCACCGTGCAGCCTTGATGCCAAACTATCAATAGCATAAACCGGATAAAAGTTCAGTGACATAGTCGAAGGAAGTACAATGGCAAATGACCTGATGGCAGGCAAACGTGGGCTTATCATGGGCCTCGCCAATGACAAGTCGATTGCCTGGGGCATCGCACGCACCCTCGCGGATGCCGGTGCAGAGCTGGCATTCTCGTATCAAGGCGACGCGCTGAAAAAGCGGGTCGATCCGCTGGCGGCGCAACTGGGTAGCGATCTGGTCCTGCCCTGCGATGTGGGGTCGGAAGAGTCGATTGACGCGCTGTTTACCGCTTTGGGCGAACGTTGGGACGGGATCGACTTTATCGTCCACGCGATCGGGTTCTCTGACAAGAACGAATTGCGCGGGCGCTATGTCGACACAAGCCGCGCCAATTTCGCGATGTCGATGGATATCTCTGTCTACTCCTTCACCGCTGTGATGCAGCGCGCGGAAAAGATGATGAAGTCCGGCGGCAGCGCGGTCACGCTCACCTATTACGGTGCCGAAAAAGTGATGCCGCATTATAATGTGATGGGCGTCGCCAAGGCCGCTCTGGAAGCATCGGTCAAATATCTAGCCGAGGATCTGGGCAAGGACGGCATCCGCGTTAACGCCATCAGCGCCGGCCCGATCAAGACATTGGCCGCATCCGGCATCGGCGACTTCCGCTATATCATGAAGTGGAACGAGTATAACTCGCCCCTGCGTCGCAACGTGACCATCGACGATGTGGGTAAATCCGCGCTGTTCCTGCTTAGCGATCTTGGCTCGGGCACGACGGGCGAGAATCTGCATGTGGATGCGGGTTACCACGTGGTGGGCATGAAAGCCGTCGACGCCCCAGACATGGCAAAGGAATAACGACATGAGCAAGGATGCCTCGCGCCTGCCCCATGAAAAAGGGTTTCACATCAGCTGGGACCAGATCCATCGTGACAGCCGTGCGCTGGCGTGGCGTCTGGACGGCATGGGCCCCGATGACGGCGGCTGGCGTGCTGTGGTTGCGATCACCCGTGGTGGTATGGCCCCCGCGATGATCGCCGCCCGCGAGCTGGATATCCGCACCGTCGACACGATTTCGATCAAGTCCTATGACCATCAGGATCAATCGGACGCGGTCGTGCTCAAGGCCCCCGATGCAGAGCTGATGGGTGACGGCACCGGTATCCTGATCATCGACGATCTGGTGGATTCCGGTAAGACCCTTGAAGTCGTGCGCCAGCTTTACCCCAATGCGCATCTGGCCACCGTCTATGCCAAGCCCAAGGGCCGCCCGCAGGTGGATACCTTCATTACCGAAGTCAGCCAGGATACGTGGATTTTCTTCCCCTGGGATATGGCGCTGCAATATGTAGAGCCCTACCGCGGAAAAGACTAAGCGGCACCCCCGCAGATACCTGCCTTCGGCGAGGATTTAGGACCATTTGGAAGCAGCGGCCCCGCGCCGTGTCAGACTTTGCGCTGGTCCGCTCGCCGAAGCGCCCCCTCCCTCGCCCAGTCAGGAGCATTGACCATGACCCCGCGTACCGCTGCGACTTTCTCTCCTCCGGTGATGGAGGCGCGCCGCTGGTTGACGGGCGTCCACTTTGACGCCGACCGCCCCCTGATCAACGTGAGCCAAGCCGCCCCTGTCGATCCGCCACCGCAGGCCATGCGGCAGGCCATGGCTGATGTCGCGCTGAACAACGATGATGCGCATCTTTATGGTCCGGTGCTGGGTCTGCCCGAATTGCGCGACGAACTGGCCGCGCAGGTCAGCGCCCATTACGCTGGCGCGGTAGAGCCCGCGCAAGCGGCGATTACATCGGGCTGCAACCAGGCCTTTGCCGCTGCGATTGCCACGCTCTGTGCCGAGGGGGACGAGGTGATCCTGCCGGTGCCGTGGTACTTTAACCACAAGATGTGGCTGGATATGTCGGGTGTCGCCGCCGTGCCGCTGCCGGTGGGGGATGCACTTTTGCCCGACCCGGAACAGGCTGCTGCCCTGATCACCGACCGCACCCGTGCCATCGCCTTGGTCACGCCCAACAACCCCGGCGGCGTTGAATACCCCGAAGAGTTGGTGCAGGCGTTTTTCGATCTGGCCCGTGCGCGCGGTATCGCCCTCATCCTGGACGAGACCTATCGTGACTTTGACAGTCGTTCCGGCCCGCCGCACCGTCTGTTTCAGGACCCCGACTGGCACGATACGTTGATCCATTTATATTCTTTTTCAAAGGCCTACCGTCTGACTGGTCACCGAGTGGGCGCGATTGTCGCCTCCCAGACGCGTCTTGCCGAGGTTGAGAAGTTCCTGGATACCGTTGCCATTTGTCCCGGCCAGATCGGCCAACATGCCGCCCTTTGGGGGATGCAGAACCTTGACACATGGCTGGCCGCCGAGCGGCGCGAGATCCTGGCGCGGCGACAGGCGATTGCCGACAGTATGCATCGTTTGGACGCGAGAGGCTGGAAGCTTTTGGGGCTTGGCGGCTATTTCGCCTATCTCTCGCATCCCTTTGACGAAAGCTCTGCCACATTGGCCCCGCGGCTGGTGCGCGAGGCGGCCGTGCTGACCCTGCCCGGCACCATGTTCCATCCGGCAGAGGATATCACCGGCGGGCGGCATCTGCGCCTCGCTTTTGCCAATCTGGATGTCGCAGGCATCGAGGTGCTGTTTGACCGTCTAACACAGGTCTAACGCGGCTCTTGCCCCCCTGCCGCGCACCGCATAGACAGGGCAAAACGTGCGTTTAAGGGATGACACCATGAAAGCCAAAGGCAACAGCTTTACGAAAACCGCAGTATGGGGGCTGATGGGTCTTTTGATCCTGGGTCTGGGCGGTTTTGGCGCGGTGAATCTGAACGGCAGCGCACGCACTGTCGGCGAAGTGGGCGACAAGTCTATCTCGGTCGACGATTACGCCCGCGAGCTGCAGCAGCAGATCCGCGCCATCGAAAGCCAGTCCGGCGAACAGCTTAGCTTTCAAGAGGCCCAAGCCATCGGGCTAGACCGTGCCGTGCTGCAACGTCTGGTCCGTTTGCGCGCGCTTGACAATGAGGCCGACGAGATGGGCCTGTCCATCGGCGACGCAAACCTGCGCGAACGCGTTGTGGAAATACCGTCGTTTCAAGGCGTTGACGGGAATTTCGACCGCGAGGGCTATCGCTTTGCCCTACAGCAGGCCGGTCTGAACGAGAATGAATTCGAACAATCGCTGCGCGAGGAAGCGGGCCGCACCCTGTTGCAGGAAGCGATCACCGGCGGGGTTGCGATGCCCGACGCCTATGCCGACACGCTTGTATCCTATGTGGGCGAGCAGCGCAGCTTTACCTGGGCTAAACTGACGCAAGATGATCTGGACGCGCCCCTGCCCGACGCTACCGATGCGCAGTTGCAGGCCTATTACGACGAGAACGCCGACCAGTTCATTCTGCCCGCCAGCAAGACCATCAGCTATATCACCATGGGCCCGCAGGATCTGCTGGACGAAGTAGAGCTGACCGACGAAGAGCTGCAGGCCGCCTATGACGACCGCGCGGATGAATACATCCAGCCCGAACGCCGCTTGGTCGAACGTCTGGTCTTCCGCGATCAGGAGGCCGCCGATCAGGCTGCCGCCGCGCTCGAGGTGGATGGCAATACATTTGAGGGGCTGGTCGCGGACCGTGGGCTTTCCCTGTCGGATGTGGATCTTGGCGATCTGAGCCAGCAACAGTTGGGTGCCGCAGGGGACGCCGTGTTTGCTGCCAAAGTGGGGGATATTGTCGGCCCGCTGCCCAGTAACCTCGGGCCTGCATTGTTCCGTGTGAACGGTGTGCTGCCGTCGCTGAACACCACCTTCGAAGAAGCCCGCCCGACGCTGGTGCAAGACCTTGCCGCGGACCGCGCGGCCCGTCTGGTTGAGGTCCGCGCCCAAGATCTGGATGACCAATTGGCCGGTGGTGCCACGCTGGAACAGATCGCCGAGGAAAGCAAAATGACCCTCAGCACCATCGAATGGACGCAGGACAGCAGCGAAAGCATCGCCGCCTATGCCGGTTTCCGCGAGGCCGCGACACGTCTGACCGAAGGCGACTTCCCCCAGATCCAGCAGCTGGATGACGGTAGCGTTTTTGCCATGCGTCTTGATGGCACCAAAGAGGAACGCCCCAACCCGTTTGACGCCGCCCGTGCAGACGTGGCCGAGGCGTGGCAGAACGAACAATTGATCACCGCCCTGCGTGTCAAGGCCGAGACCCTGCAGGCCGAGCTTGCCGATGGCGCTGATTTTGCCGAGCTGGGGCTGGAGCCCAAGACCGGGACCGACCAGACCCGCGACGCCGTGGTCAGCGCCGCGCCGCAGGGGTTCATCGCCGCTGTGTTTGACGCAACCCCCGGCGAGGTCGAACTGCTGGAAGGTGCCGATGAGGTCGCGCTTGTCCGTCTTGATAGCATCAAGGACGCGGGCGAGAATGACCGGATGACGCAGGTCAAAACCCAGATCGCCACCCAGCTGGATGACCAGCTGTCGCAAGCGCTTTTCGCCGCTTTCTCTGACGACGTGATCCGCCGCACGGCACCGCGTGTCGATCAGCAGGCGATCAACGCCGTCCACGTGAACTTCCCCTAAGTTAGGTCTCCCATGTCGTTGACACCCGATTATGACAGCTTTGCCGCAGGCTATGCGGCGGGCAAGAACCAGATCGTTTACACCCGTCTGGCTGCCGATCTGGACACGCCTGTTTCGCTGATGCTCAAGCTCACCGGTGCGGCACAGAACGCCTTTGTGCTGGAATCTGTGACCGGCGGCGAGGTCCGCGGGCGCTATTCGATTATCGGGATGAAGCCCGATCTGATCTGGCGCTGTCAGGGCACCACATCGGCCATCAACCGTTCGGCACGCTATGACGTAGATGCCTTCGACGATGTTGCGGGGGATCCGCTGGATACTTTGCGAGCGGTGATCGCGGAGTCGAAGATCGACCTACCTGATGACCTGCCGCAAGCCGCCGCCGGGCTGTTCGGATATCTGGGGTATGATATGATCCGGCTGGTGGAGCATCTTCCGAATGTGAACCCCGATCCCATGGGGCTGCCCGATGCGATGATGGTGCGCCCCTCGGTGATTGCCGTGCTCGACGGGGTCAAGGGCGAGGTCACGATCGTGTCGCCAGCTTGGGTGTCTGACGGGCAATCGGCCAAGGCCGCTTATGCCCAAGCCGCCGAACGCGTGATGGATGCGGTGCGTGATCTGGAACGGTCGATGCCCGGCACCAGCCGTGATCTGGGTGACGCCCACGAAGAATCCGCCCCCGTCAGCAATTTCACCCGCGAAGGCTATAAATCCGCCGTAGAAAAAGCGCGCGAATATATCGTGGCGGGCGACATCTTTCAGGTGGTGCCGTCGCAACGGTGGGCGCAGGGGTTCTCTCAGCCGCCCTTTGCGCTGTATCGCAGTTTGCGCCGGACCAACCCGTCGCCCTTCATGTTCTATTTCAACTTCGGTGATTTCCACGTCGTCGGGGCCTCGCCCGAGATCCTTGTGCGCGTCTTCGGCAACGAGATCACGATCCGCCCCGTTGCAGGCACCCGTCGTCGCGGGGCCACGCCGGAAGAAGACCGCGCGCTGGAGGCTGATCTGCTGGCCGACCAGAAAGAGCTGGCTGAACATCTGATGCTGCTTGATCTGGGCCGCAATGACGTGGGCCGGGTCGCCAAGATCGGCACCGTGCGCCCGACCGAGGAATTCATCGTCGAACGCTACAGCCACGTCATGCATATCGTGTCCAATGTTGTGGGCGAGCTGCGCGAAGACCGCGATGCGCTGGATGCCTTCTTTGCGGGGATGCCTGCGGGCACAGTGTCAGGCGCACCCAAGGTCCGCGCGATGGAGATTATCGACGAGCTGGAGCCCGAGAAACGCGGCCTCTACGGCGGCGGTGTTGGCTACTTTAGCGCGGGCGGCGACATGGACATGTGCATCGCCCTGCGCACTGCCGTCATCAAGGACAAGACCCTGTACATTCAGGCCGGTGGCGGCGTCGTCTATGACAGCGACGCAGAGGCGGAGTATATGGAGACGGTGCATAAATCCGACGCGATCCGCCGTGCGGCGGCCGATGCAGCACGCTTCGCAGGTCAAGGGAACAGCTGAGGATGCCGACCCAAGCCCCGTTCGAGATTTCGGGTCAACACGTGGCACCCGGCACTCGGGCACAGATCGACTTGCCGATCTCGATCCTGCCGGACCACACGCCTGTCGGGCTCTCGCTTGAAGTGATCCACGGCAAGCGCCCCGGCCCCACAATGTTTGTCAGCGCCGCTGTTCACGGGGACGAGCTGATCGGGGTCGAGATCGTGCGCCGTCTGCTGCGCGCACCGCAGTTGAAATCCCTGCGGGGGACGCTGCTGGTGATCCCGGTGGTGAACTCTTTCGGGTTCCTGAACCGGTCACGCTATCTGCCGGACCGGCGCGATCTGAACCGTTGTTTTCCGGGGCACCCGTCGGGGTCTTTGGGGTCACGGCTGGCGCATATCTTTCTGAACGACGTGGTGCTGCGCTGTGATTTCGGAATCGATCTGCATTCAGCCGCGATCCACCGGACCAACCTGCCGCAGGTGCGGATATCTCCATCAGATGCGGTGACGCGGCGCATGGCCGCCAGCTTTGCCGCACCGGTGGTGCTGACCTCGCCCCTGCGCGACGGATCGCTGCGCGCGGTCGCCGCCGCCAAGGGCACGCCGGTGCTGCTGTATGAGGCGGGCGAAGGGCTGCGCTTTGACGAGATGGCCGTGCGCGCGGGCGTTGCGGGTATCTTGCGGGTCATGCATGCCGAAGACATGCTGCCGGCCAAGGGCATCGCCCCTTCGCGCAGGCAGTCCCATGTCTGCTCAAGCTCGACCTGGCTGCGCGCGCCCGTGGGTGGGCTGCTGCGCACCTTCAGGGCCGAGGGGGAGACCGTGAAACAGGGCGACGCGCTGGCGACAGTCTCTGACCCGTTCGGCAAGACCGAAGAGGATATTATCGCCCCCCATGACGGTATCCTGATCGGCCGCGCGATCCTACCCGTGGTGAACGAGGGCGACGCGGTCTTCCACTTGGCAAAGCTGCTGCCCAAGGCGGTGGCAGACACGGTCGAGGATATGATCACGCAGCTCGAAAGCGACCCACTGTTCGACGAAGACGAGATTATCTAGGCAAATCACATCCAGGCACGTCGAAGCCCGCGCAGCGCGCAGGTTTTGACGGCTTTACCGGTAGATCATTCAGGCGTGGCGTTTTTCAGCACGGCTGAGACAGGGGCAAGTGCGACTTGGCTGGCACGGTCCTGCAACCCCCAGACCAACAGCGCCGAGATCGTCTCGGGCCGCATCCGCCCCATCATGATCACCGACCCTTCGATCCCCGCCTTGAACGCGGCCTGATCAAGGAACCGTCGGATCACGGTGGGCGTCTGCCCCTTGCTGTCAAAGTCGCGGAACACAGGTGCAGCGGGCACGCCCTCTTTCACCGCAAGCTTGGGCATCGTGTTCAGCCCCTTGTCCTGGGTCACAAGGCCATAGCCCCCCTGCCCAAGGATCGCAGTCACCTGATCTGCTGTCGCACGGTCGGGTTGCAGCCCGGCACCCTGCCCTTCCAGCACGCCGATCACCTCGGGCATGCGCGAGAAGGCGACCGCCAGCGTGGTCTCTGCATCGCTTGGCTGCGCGCCTTGGGGCAGGTCAACCATCGCCAGCACCTCGAACCCTTCGTTGCGGTAGGTCTGCATGCGCTCTGCCGCGTCGGGCAGGCTGACGTCGACGGCAAAGCTCAGCGGATAGGGAAAGCTGCGCAGCGCGGCGATACCGACCTCGCCCCCTTGCAGATCACTGCCCACGTCCATCAACAGGACGCTCATCAGCGGTTTGTCATCAGGATTCGCGAAAGGCTGGCCATAACGGGTGATAGCGGGGCTTTGTGCGGTGGCTTGCGCCTCGGGGGCGGTCTGTTCGCCCGATTGGGCGTTCGGCAGGCGGTTGATCGTCACGCCCGTATCCCGTTCAGAGGTGATCGCCGCAGGGGTGCCGATTGTGGGCCGCCCGTCTGTGCGTTGCTCGGGCGCGCCAAAGACAACATCGGCAGGGGCTTCTTCGGGTCGCGCGTCGGGCGCGCTTGGCGCGGTGGCGACTTCGGTGTCCGGCGTGGGCGACACGGGGGTGGTGTCCGGCGTGGGCGACACGGGGGTGGTGTCCGGCGTGGGCGACACGGGGGTGGTGTCCGGCGTGGGCGACACGGGGGTGGTGTCCGGCGTGGGCGACACGGGGGTGTCGACGCTTTCGTCGGCGGTGACGGGCGGTGCTGTCCGGGTCTCGATGCCAAGCGCATCCGGCTCGGTCGGTTCCATCGGTGCGAGCGCCATCGGATTGGGCAAAACAGGATCATCAAGCGTGATCTTCGGTGCAGCCGCATCGGGCACGGTCACGGGAGCTGTCGCGTCGACATCCTGCGCGATCTGCGGCGCGGGCTGCGGCGTTGGGGCGAGCTCTGGCTCGGGCTGTGGTTCAGCCTCTACCGTCTCAGGTGCTGCCGCGACATCCGGCGCGTCCTCTGAAGGTGCATCTTGCACAGCCTCTTGCGTGACCGGTGCTTCTACTTCTGGTGTGACCTCGGCTCGCGGCACAGTCTCGGGCTCTGGTTCAACGGTAGGCGCCTCGACGACAGGCGCTTCGACAACTGGCTCCGGCTCTGGCGTGATCACATCCTCGTTAGTGTCCTCAGCCGCCGTCACGGGCGTTTCATCAGCCGCTACTACCGGGGGTTCCGCAATATCGGCCGCGTTGGTCGCGCGCTCTGCGTCAGGCGCGTCACTTGGCACAGGCGTGTCTTGCAAGGGCGCGGGCCCCATAGGTACCATGAAGGACGCGACACCGGCGACGCCGACACTGAATACCGCACCAATAAGGATGCCGCCAATAAACCCGCGTGACATAGATGATCGCTCCTGTTTTTGTTCCGGTTCGCGCGGCTCTCCGGCCTGCTGCCCTTGACGATAGGTCTTAACCCTGAACATGTATCAGCGGACATTATACCGTGGTTTTGCACGGTTCCTCTAGCCCTAAACCCTGCCCCAATACAAAGAATTGCCGCATGCTGCTCTTGATAGATAACTACGATAGCTTCACCTACAACCTCGTACACTATCTGGGTGACCTCGGGGCCGAAGTCGAAATCCGCCGCAACGACCAGATCGACGTGCAGGCCGCGATGGCGATGAACCCCGCGGGGATCATCCTGTCGCCCGGCCCCTGCGACCCGGATCAAGCGGGCATCTGCCTTGCGCTGACGGCAGCCGCCGCCGAAACAAGCACGCCGCTTTTGGGTGTGTGCCTTGGCCATCAGACGCTGGGTCAGGCGTTCGGCGGCAAGGTCGTGCGCGCGGGCGAAATTGTGCACGGCAAGATGGGCATGATGCACCACAAGGGTCAGGGCGTCTTTGCGGGGCTGCCATCGCCCTTTGCCGCGACACGCTATCATTCGCTGATCGTTGACCGCGCCACCCTGCCCGACTGTCTTGAGATCACGGCAGAGCTTGAGGACGGCACGATCATGGGCCTGCAACACCGTGACCTGCCGCTGCATGGCGTGCAGTTCCACCCGGAATCGATCCGCTCGGATCACGGTCACCAGATGCTGCAAAACTTCCTGAACAACGTAAAGGTGCCCGCATGAGCGATGCTCTGAAACCTCTGATCGATGCGGCCGCCAATGGCCCGCTGACCCGCGATCAGGCCGAGACCGCGTTCCAGATCCTGTTCGAGGGCGAAGCGACCCCCAGCCAGATCGGTGGTTTCCTGATGGCCCTGCGCACCCGTGGCGAGACGGTGGATGAATATGCCGCCGCCGCCCATGTCATGCGCGCCAAATGCAATCCTGTCACAGCCCCCGAGGGCGCGATGGACATCGTGGGCACCGGCGGCGATGGCAAGGGCACGCTGAATATCTCTACCGCGACGGCCTTTGTCGTGGCCGGCGCGGGCGTCGTGGTAGCGAAACATGGCAACCGCAACCTTTCGTCCAAATCCGGTGCGGCGGATGCGCTGACGCAGATGGGGCTCAAGGTGATGGTCGGGCCCAAGGTGGTCGAGGCCGCCCTGCGCGATGCGGGCATCGGCTTTATGATGGCCCCGATGCACCATCCCGCGATTGCCCATGTCATGCCCACACGGTCCGAATTGGGCACACGCACGATCTTCAACATCCTCGGCCCGCTGACCAACCCTGCGGGCGTCAAACGGCAGCTGACCGGGGCCTATCGCCGCGATCTGATCCGCCCGATGGCCGAAACACTTGGCGCGCTTGGCTCTGATAAAGCGTGGCTTGTGCATGGCTCCGACGGGACGGACGAGCTGACGATCACCGGCACCAGCTGGATCGCCGCGCTGAACCCTGATGGCACCATTTCCGAATTCGAGATCACGCCCGAAGACGCGGGCCTGCCGGTCCATCCGTTCGAGGATATTGTCGGCGGCACACCCGAAGAAAACGCACGTGATTTCAACGCGCTGCTGGACGGAACCCCATCGGCCTACCGCGATGCGGTCTTGCTCAATTCGGCGGCGGCGCTGGTCGTGGCCGATGCCGCGCCCGATCTGAAAGCGGGGGTAGAGATGGCGCGCCACAGCATCGACAGCGGTGCGGCCCGTGACAAGATCACCCAAGTCGCGCGGATCACCCAGACCGCATGAGCCGTTTTGACCTGTCGCGCCTCGGGGCCTGGCGCGACCTTGCGTTCTTTGACGATACCCTGCCCGGCATCGCCGCCGCGCTGGCCGCGGACCCGCGCGAGACCCTGCCGCCCCGACCGCAGGTTTTCGCCGCGCTGGAACATACCCAGCCCGACGCGGTGCGCGCGGTGATCCTGGGGCAAGATCCCTATCCCACCCCCGGCCATGCCCACGGCTTTGCCTTTTCCGCCAGCGCCGATATCAAACCGCTGCCCCGTTCGCTGTCCAATATCTATAAGGAAATGGTGGATGACATCGGCGCCTGCCCACCGGATGCCGATCTGCGGTTCTGGGCGGATCAGGGCGTGCTGTTGTTGAACACAACATTGACCGTGCCTGCGCGGGACGTAGGCGGCCATGGGAAACTGGGCTGGCAGCAGCTGACCACGCAAATTCTTGGCCGCTTGGCCGACCGTCCCCGCGCGTATTTGCTGTGGGGCGCGCATGCCCAAAAAGTCGCGCGGGATGTGGACGGGGGACCGAACTTCAAACTCGAAACCCCGCACCCGTCGCCCCTGTCCGCGCGGCGTGGGTTTTTCGGGTCACGCCCCTTCTCGCGCTGCAATGACTGGTTGCACGCCCAAGGCCAAGCGGCCATAAACTGGGCAACACCGGAGAGATCATGACCGATACCAACACTGGCACCATCCTAGACAAGATCAAAGCCTACAAGCTGGAAGAGATCGCCGCCGACAAGGCCGCCAAACCGCTTGAGGCCGTAGAGGCAGAGGCGCGCGCCGCCTCGCCCGTGCGCCCCTTTGCCGACGCATTGTTCGACGCCTCTCGCGAGGGGTACGGGCTGATCGCCGAGGTCAAAAAAGCAAGCCCGTCAAAAGGGTTGATCCGCGCCGATTTCGACCCCGCTACACTGGCCGCTGCCTATGCCGCGGGTGGCGCGACCTGCCTGTCGGTGCTGACGGACACGCCCAGCTTTCAGGGGGCCAAGGAATATCTTGTCGCCGCCCGCGAGGCCTGCACCCTGCCCGTGCTGCGCAAGGATTTCATGTACGACCCCTATCAGGTCGCCGAAGCCCGCGCGCTTGGGGCCGATTGCATCCTGATCATCATGGCCTCTGTCAGCGATGCCCAAGCGATCGAGCTTGAGGACGCCGCCGCCCAATGGGGCATGGACGCGCTGATCGAGGTGCATGACAAGGAAGAGCTGGACCGCGCCGCCGTGCTGAAAAGCCGCATGATGGGGATCAACAACCGCAACCTCAAAACCTTCGAGACGACGCTTGATACCACGCGCCGCCTGTCGAAACATGTGGATGTGGAAAAGATGATCGTATCGGAAAGCGGGCTGAACACGCCCGACGATCTGGCCGATATGGCGAAATACGGATCGCGGGTGTTCCTGATCGGGGAAAGCCTGATGCGTCAAGACGATGTAGAGGTCGCAACCCGCAATCTGCTGGCCACACCGCTGCGGCCGGGGGGCATGTAATGGCGCTCACGCATTTTGACGGTAAGGGTGACGCGCATATGGTCGACGTGTCGGACAAACCCGTGACGTCGCGGGTGGCCATTGCTGAAACCCACATCAAGATGTTGCGCGAAACCTTTGATATCATTACCGAGGGCCGCGCCAAAAAGGGTGATGTCATGGGTGTGGCCCGTCTGGCGGGGATCATGGCGGCAAAACGCACCGCCGATCTGATTCCGCTGTGCCACCCTCTGCCGATCACCAAAGTGTCGGTTGAACTGACACCCGATGCCGACCTGCCCGGCCTGCGCATTGCCGCGACCGTCAAGACCACCGGACAGACCGGCGTCGAGATGGAGGCGCTGACCGCCGCCTCTGTCACCGCGCTGACCGTCTATGACATGGCCAAGGCCGTGGACAAAGGCATGGAGATCGGCGGCCTGCGGGTCGTGCTGAAAGACGGCGGCAAATCGGGCCGATACGAGGCAGAATGATCTCTGTCAGCGACGCCCTGTCGCATCTCTTTGATCTCGTCACCGCCACCGAAGTGGAATCGGTCCCGCTGCGTCAGGCCGCGGGCCGTGTGCTGGCGCGCGATGGTGTTGCCACCCGCACCCAGCCGCCTTTCGCGGCCTCCTCTATGGATGGCTATGCCCTGCGCCAGACAGAGGTCGAGCCCGACGCGATGTTCAAGGTCATCGGCGAAGCGGCGGCGGGCCATCGGTTTGACGGAGTGGTCAAGGCCGGTCAGGCCGTGCGCATCTTTACCGGTGCCCCTGTCCCCGAAGGGGCTGATTTCGTTGTGATCCAAGAGGATACGACCCGTCGCGGCGATCTGATCATGCTGGGCCATGACATCGGCCCCAAGACCAATATCCGCCCCGCCGGTGGGGATTTCCATGCAGGCGACACGATGGATGCGCCGCGCCTGCTGCGCCCTGCCGATATCGCGCTGCTGGCGTCGATGAATGTGGCGACGGTGCCGGTCTATGCCAAACCACGCGTCGCGATCATCGCCACGGGGGACGAGCTGGTGCAACCCGGCGAGGTGCCGAACCCCGACCAGATCATCGCCTCCAACACCTATGGACTGGCCGCCCTGCTCGAACAACATGGCGCGCAGTGCCGCATGATCCCGATTGCCCGCGACACGGTGCCCTCGCTGACCCAAGCCTTCACCATGGCGCAGGATGCCGATCTGATCATCACCATCGGCGGTGCCTCTGTCGGAGACCACGATCTGGTCGCCCCCGTCGCTGCCCAAATGGGGATGGACCAGTCTTTCTACAAAGTCGCGATGCGCCCCGGCAAACCTCTTATGGCGGGGCGGCTGCGTGATGTCCCAATGATCGGCCTGCCCGGCAATCCGGTGTCGGCCATGGTCTGCGGGACGGTCTTTGTCGTGCCGGTGCTGCGCAAGATGCTAGGCCTGCCCGCCGCGCCCGCCGCACGGATCGATCTGCCGCTTGGCGTCGATCTGCCCGCCAATGGGCCACGCGAACATTATATGCGTGCGATGCTCCGTGACGGTGCCGTCCTGCCCGAAGACAATCAGGACAGTTCGCTGCTGGGTATCCTGTCGCGCGCCGATGTCCTGATGGTCCGCCCGCCCCAAGATGGGGCCCGCACAGCCGGAGAGATCATAGGCTGTATTCCCCTCTGACGGTTGACACAAAACAGGAACATCCCTAGAACAAACCCCAAATAGAAACGGGGAATGTCCGGATGCTGACCAAGAAACAACTCGATCTGCTGGCCTTTATTCACAAACGTGTGCAGCGCGACGGCGTGCCGCCCAGCTTTGACGAGATGAAAGAAGCGCTTGATCTGCGGTCCAAATCCGGCATCCATCGTCTGATCACAGCGCTGGAGGAACGCGGATTCATCCGCCGCCTGGCGCATCGCGCCCGCGCGATAGAGGTGGTGAAACTGCCCGATAGCTTGGGCAGCCTTTCCGGTGCGGGCTTTACCCCGCGCGTGATTGACGGCGACCGCCCCGATGGTCCGCCCCCTTCTGCCGCGCAGCCGGTCAGCGCGTCGTCCTTTGATGTGCCGATGATGGGCCGGATCGCCGCCGGTGTCCCGATCGAGGCGATCAGCACCATGACCCAATCCGTCGCCGTCCCCGGCGGGATGATCAGCGGCAGCGGCGAACATTACGCTTTGGAGGTGCAGGGTGATTCCATGATCGACGCAGGGATCAACGATGGCGACGTGGTGATCATCCGCGAAACCTCTGTCGCGGATGATGGGGATATCGTGGTTGCGCTGGTCGAAGACCACGAGGCGACGCTCAAGAAATTCCGCCGTCACGGCAGCTCTGTCGCGCTGGAAGCCGCTAACCCCGCCTATGAAACGCGGGTTCTGCCGTCGGATAAGGTCAAGGTACAGGGACGTCTGGTCGGATTGATCCGCACCTACTGACGCTTGCTACCGCGGCGGCCTGTCCTTGGGCCATGCAGTCCACAACCGCGTGCCCGCCTTTTGGCGGGCCGTTTGCATGGTGACCCGCCCCTTATAGAGGGTGAGTGCGACTGCCCCCGTGGATCGCAACCGGTCGGGCTCAAACACATCGCAGCCGCCCGTCAGCGGCGGTTCAGGCACAACTGACAGCACGATGATCTGATCCGCACGGCACGCCCCGAACGCCGCGCGCGCGCGCTTGCCGGACAGGTGGATCACCTCTCGCCCCCCGATCTTTGGCCTTGTGGGCCAACGCGCGGCGGCCCGGGCCTGATCGGTGCCGTCGCCGTCATTCTCCAGCCAGTTGAGCGCGACAAAGCCTGCGCCTTTTGCCTTGCTCAGCGCACGGCCCGTGGGGGTCATCACCCCCACCAGACTGCCGGTGTCAGAGATCAGTACCGTCGGACGCTCTGCACCGTGCCACAATACCCCCGCAGCAATCACGGCCCCCAAACCGGCAAACCGCAACCAGCCCTGCCACAGCAACAGCCACAAAAACCCGAGCGCCAGCAGCGGCAGCACCCAAGGGCCGGGGGCGGCCACATGCCCCTGCGCCCCGTCGATCTCTGCCACGCCTTGCGCGACCAGCAAGATCCAGCGCAACCCTGCGCCCATGACCTGCAGGGGGATCCACTCTAGCCCCAGCGGAGCCATGACCAAGGCCGCCACGGCGGCCGGCATCACCAAGATCCCCATCAGCGGGACCGACAGCAGGTTCGCGACCAAGCCATACTGCGCAATCGTGTTGAAATGGGCCGCCCCGATGGGCGCGGTAAAGCCCCCCGCCACAGCCGAGGAAATCACCGTCGCCACAGCCGGTGCCAGCCACTTCGGCCCAAGCGAGACCTCGGCGTTGCGCAACCAGCCAAAGATCGCAACCAACCCCGTGGTGGCGGCAAAGGACATCTGGAACCCCGACCCCGTCAATGCCTCCGGCCGCAAGACCAATACGATCGTCGCTGCAATCGCCACGGCCCGCAGGGTCAGCGCCCGCCGCCCGATGATCAACGCGCCAAGGGCAACGGCGACCATGATGAACGCGCGTTCGGTTGCGACATTACCCCCCGACAACAGCAGATAGCCGCTGGCCGCCACCAGCGCCCCTGCCGCTGCGATACTGCGCGTGGGCCAGCGCAGCGCGATCCACGGCACCAACGTCAGCACGATCCGCAACGCGCCAAAGACCACCGCGCTCAGCAACCCCATGTGCAAGCCCGAGATCGCCAATAGATGCGCAAGGTTGCTGGCGCGCAGATCCTGCAGCGCGTCCTGGCTGATGGCGCTGCGGTCGCCGGTGGTGATCGCCGTGGCAAACCCGCCGATATCACCCGGCAAGATCCGCTGAATCCGGGCCGAGGCCGCCATGCGCGCCCGAAAGACCGCCAGCCCGCCATGCCCCGCCTCAGCCGGTGTCGCCGCCAGTAACGGGGTGCGACTATACCCCACAGCACCCAAGCCCGCGAACCATGCATGCCGTTGGAAATCAAAGCCCTCAGGCTCGACCGGGCCGCTTGGCGGCGATAGATGCCCCGTGGTCATCACACCCAACCCCGGCGTGATATCCGCGTCAAAGCGTCTGTCGCCGTGCAAGGACACGCGCACATGCAGCGGCGTCCGAGGCGCAGACACCCGTTCCAGCACAACCCGATCCAGCGTCAGCCGCAAGGCGTCGGACTGGCTGCGATCCACCGCCACGACGCGCCCCGCGATCGGACCGTAGTAGCGCCACCCCAGCACCGGCCCGCCGACAGCATGGGCACGCCACGCCGCCAAATCAAAACCGACCAACGCCAAGCCCGCGCCCAACAAAACGGGCCCCGCGACCTCGCCCGCTAGAAAGGCCGCACCCCCCAGCAGCGCCGCCCCGCCCGCGACCCAAAGCAGGACGGTCAGCGAAGGCTCGGCCCGCAGCGCAAAATAGCTGCCGATCCCCACGGCCAGACACACCGGCACCCAGCCGATCAGATGCCCCCGCTGTGCGCGCATGCTCTGCGCCATATAGGACAACAGCCCCATACTTGCCCCCGTTCTCTGCACTGGGTAGATAGTCGGGGACGCTATCTCCAAAGGAGTTAGCAAATGATAAACGGCACCCCGAACGGGCGTTTTCCGTGAACTTCTGCTGCAAAGGATCCTCCGCCCATGACAACGCCTGTCGTTACCCGTTTCGCCCCGTCTCCTACCGGTTATCTGCACATCGGCGGCGCGCGGACGGCGCTGTTCAGCTGGCTTTATGCGCGCGGTCGGGGCGGTAAATTCCTGCTGCGTATCGAAGACACCGACCGCCAGCGCCACACCCCCGAGGCAACCGAAGCGATTCTGCAGGGCATGGCGTGGCTGGGACTGGATCACGACGGTGACGTGGTCAGCCAGTTCGAAAACGCACCCCGCCACGCCGAGGTGGCGCTGCAACTGCTTGCCGAAGGAAAGGCCTATAAGTGCTTTGCCTCGCAAGAAGAAATCGCCGCGTTCCGGGATCAGGCCAAGGCCGAGGGGCGCAGCACCCTGTACCAATCACCCTGGCGTGACGCCGCGCCCGAAACGCACCCCGACGCCCCCTATGTCGTACGGATCAAGGCCCCGCTGACGGGCGAAACCGTCATCCGCGACGCGGTCCAGGGCGACGTGGTGATCGGGAATGACCAGCTTGATGACATGGTGCTGTTACGTTCGGACGGTAGCCCCGTATACATGTTGGCCGTTGTTGTTGATGACCACGACATGGGCGTGACCCATGTGATCCGCGGGGATGATCACCTCAACAATGCCGCGCGCCAGATGATGATTTACAACGCCATGGGCTGGGACGTGCCGGTCTGGGCGCATATCCCGCTGATCCACGGCGCGGATGGCAAGAAACTGTCGAAACGTCACGGCGCTTTGGGCGCGCAGGAATATCAGGCCATGGGCTTTCCCGCGGCCGGTATGCGCAACTACCTCGCCCGTCTGGGGTGGAGCCATGGGGACGACGAATTCTTCACCGACACCCAAGCGCAAGAATGGTTCGATCTGGACGGTATCCGCAAAAGCCCCGCGCAATTCGACCTCAAGAAGCTGGAAAACATCTGCGGGCAGCACATCGCCGCGGCGGATGATGCTGCATTGCGGCACGAGATCGAGGCCTATTTGACCGCTGCCGGTCTGCCCGCGCTCACAAAAGCGCAAGCTGACGGGTTGGAGCGGGCGATGTATTGCCTAAAGGATCGCGCGAAGAAATTCCCTGATCTTCTTGAAAAAGCTGAATTTATCCTCGCCGAACGCCCCATCCAGCCGGACGAGAAGGCAGACAAGCACTTGGACAATGTATCCCGTGGTATGCTGACTGAATTGACGCCGCAGTTGCAGAATGTTACTTGGGACAGAGAAACGCTGGAGGAGGCGCTGAACGGCTTTGCCGCCGCTCGGGACACCAAATTCGGCAAACTGGCGGGGCCGCTGCGCGCAGCACTCGCCGGGCGGGCAGCAACCCCATCAGTTTTCGATATGATGCTGGTACTTGGGCGTGACGAAAGCCTTGCCCGTTTAAACGATGCGGCTATCTAAGATATGCAAAAGCATATTCCTGATATGCTCAACAATAACTGAGGGGCGGACCGTTTCGGTATCTCCCCAGTCGACGGCATAACGCACGTCGATAAAACGATAGGAAGGGACTTCATGGCCGAAAGTACAAAATCCGCAACGTTGACCATCGACGGGAACAGCTTTGAACTGCCGATCTATTCCCCGTCGGCGGGCCCGGATGTCATGGACATCCGCAAGCTGTTCTCTCAGGCGAATGTGTTCACATATGACCCTGGCTTCACCTCGACAGCGGCCTGTGACAGCACGATCACCTTCATTGACGGTGACGAAGGCGTGTTGCTGCACCGTGGGTATCCGATCGACCAACTGGCCAGCGAATCTCACTACCTCGAAGTGTGCTACCTGCTGCTGTATGGCGAACTGCCCTCTGCCGCGCAGCTGGAAGAGTTCGAAAATCTGGTGACCAACCACACCATGATCCACGAGCAGATGATTAACTTCTTCCGTGGTTTCCGCCGTGATGCACACCCGATGGCGATCATGGTCGGCGTTGTGGGCGCGATGTCTGCCTTCTACCACGACAGCACCGACATCAACGACGCGCACCAGCGCGAAGTGGCAACGATCCGTCTGATCGCCAAGATGCCGACGATTGCCGCGATGGCCTATAAGTACACCATCGGTCAGCCGTTCATCTATCCGCGCAACGACGTAGACTATGCCGGTAACTTCCTGCGCATGTGTTTCGCCGTCCCTGCCGAGGATTATGTCGTCGACCCCATCCTTGCCCGTGCGATGGACCGCATCTTTACGCTGCACGCGGACCACGAACAGAACGCATCGACATCGACCGTGCGTCTGGCGTCCTCTTCCGGGGCGAACCCCTTTGCCTGTATCGCTGCTGGCATCGCCTGCCTTTGGGGGCCGGCGCATGGTGGGGCGAACCAGGCGTGTCTGGAAATGCTGAAAGAGATCGGCACACCGGACCGCATCCCTGAATTCATCGCCCGCGCCAAGGACAAGAACGACCCGTTCCGCCTGATGGGCTTTGGTCACCGCGTCTACAAGAACCACGACCCACGCGCGACCGTGATGAAAGAAAGCGCGGACGAAGTGCTTGAGCTGCTGGGTGTCGAAAACAACCCGATCCTGCAGGTCGCGAAAGAGCTTGAAAAACAGGCGCTGGAAGATCCGTATTTTGCAGAGAAGAAGCTGTTCCCGAACGTCGATTTCTACTCGGGCATCATCCTCGAAGCGATGGGTTTCCCCACGTCGATGTTCACGCCGATCTTTGCGCTGGCACGGACCGTTGGCTGGATCTCGCAGTGGAAAGAGCAGATCAGCGATCCTCAACTGAAAATCGGGCGTCCCCGTCAGCTGTATCTTGGCGAAACACCACGCGACTATGTGAATATCGAAAAGCGCTGAATGTCAGTACATTAGTCAAAACGCCCCGCCCTCACGGCGGGGCGTTTTGCGTTTCAGGGCGGGCTGCTGCTGCTTGGAACGCAGGACAAAGAGAATCACCTGAAAGCCCGCCCAAAAGCGCCCCGTGATCAAAGCGCCTCTTTCCAGCCCACTGTTTCAACTCACTTTTCCCCATTTCGAAACCATAGGGTCCGAAATATGGCAGTTTTGTGTTGTTGTTTCCAAGCTGGGCATAATGGTCAAAATTGATTGACCAACTGCCCCGATCATCCCAGATTCATCGTCAATTCAGCGCAGGTTTACCCTGTGCGATGCACAGCAGACCCCAATACGCCCGCTGCCCCCCGCGGAAAGGATGACCGGATGAACGACCCTCGGCCTCGCCTTCAATGGGATAACGCGACCAGTCTAAGCTGCAAGACCGCACGGCATCACCCCGCGCCGCAGGGATCGTTCGTGCATGATATCGAACAGAAATGTGACCAGATCGCGGTGGTCTATGACAAGGGCCAGACGCCGCCGCGGATCACGGTCAAGCAAGTGTCCGGCAGCGTGCACACGGTGCTCGCCGACGGGATAGCGGTGGCTGTGGTTGCCAGCGCCTCGCGTCCGACGCTCAACCCCGATGACGTGTTGCTGGTCGAACGCTCGGTCTAGCGGGATTAGCGGCCCTCGAAGCTCGCGGGGCGTTTCTGCATAAAGGCCATCACGCCCTCTTTGAAATCACGAGATTGCCCGCATTTCCCTTGTTCCTGCGCCTCTAGCGACAGCTGATCCTCCAGCGTGTTGTCCCAGCTGGCACGAATGGCGTTCTTGGCAGCAGCATAGGCTGCGGTCGGACCTTGCGCCAGATGCGCCGCCTTGGCACGCCAATGGGCATCAAAGGCGGCATCGGCCACGGCTTCCCAGATCATCCCCCAGTCATCCGCCTGACGGGCAGAGATTTTATCCGCGAACAAGGCCGCGCCCATAGCCTTGGCCGTGCCCATCTGGCGGGGCAACGTATAGGTGCCGCCCGCATCGGGCATCAGACCAATGCGCGTAAATGCTTGCAGGAAATAAGAAGATTCCGTCGCAAAGACCACATCCGCAGCCAGTGCAAGGTTCGCCCCTGCCCCTGCCGCAGGACCATTGACCGCGGCGATCGTTGGCACAGGACAGTTTGTGATCGCCCGCAGCATGGGGCCATATTCCTCGCGCAGGGTGCGTTCCAGATCCAGCGAGCCCTTGCTGCTGCTGTCGCTCAGATCCTGACCGGTGCAAAACGCACGACCGGCACCGGTGATGACCACACAACGCGCGTCTTTGCCCGCTTGGGTAAACGCGTGCTCGATCTCTGCCCGCATTTGCGTGGTCAGCGCGTTCATCTTGTCGGGGCGGTTCATGGTGACCACGGCCAGCCCGTCGGTCAGTTCATAGGTCAGGGTTTGATAGTCCATGGCACGGGTTCCTCATCTAGATTTCCCCCGCACCTTACCCATACGACAGGCCACCGCCAGTGAAACCCCGCGTTATCGCTTCAGAATGTCGTCCAGCCGCGCCTGTTCTTGCGCGCTAAGCGGGGCCTGTTCCGCGGACGGTGCCTTCGCACGACCGCGCAGGTAGCCAACCCCGACCCCCGCCGCAATCAACAGCATCAGCGGCCCCGCCGCCCACAACACCCAGGTCGATCCCCGCGCGGGCGGGTTGAGCAGGACATATTCACCATAGCGGTCGACGATATAAGCGACCGCCTCTTCGTCGCTGTCGCCGGCCACCAGACGTTCGCGCAGCAGGATACGCAGGTCGCGCGCAAGGCTGGCGTTGCTTTCGTCGATGCTTTCGTTGCGGCACACAAGGCAACGCAACCCTTTCGACAAGCTCCGCGCGCGTTGTTCAAGCGCAGGATCCGAGAGCACCTCGTCCGGCTGCACGGCCCAGGTCGGCGCAACCGATAGCACAGATGCTACAAGCAACATCAGGGCGAGGATCAGCGCTCTCATTGTGCAGGCACCGGTTTTGTTTTCGCCGCCCCTGCCGCAACGCGGTAGCGCCGGTCCGAAAGACTTAACACGCCACCAAGAGCCATCAGCGCGCAGCCGATCCAAATCCAGTTGGTCAGCGGCTTGACATAAGTGCGCACCACCCAGCCACCATTTGCCTGTTCATCCCCGATCACGACATAGACATCGCGCAGCAGATTATAGTCGATCGCCGCTTCGGTCGTGGGCATCTGCGCCACGGGATAAAAGCGTTTCTCCGGTCGTAACTGCGCAATCTCTTCCCCGTCGTGGAACAATGTCACGCTGCCGGTCGTCGCCGTATAGTTCGGACCCTGGCCTTGGGTGACATCGTCCAACTGCACGGTGTAGCGCCCCACATCGTAGGAGTCCCCCAGCGGAACGGCGCGGATATCATCAATCGACCACGCCGTCAGGCCAGCCACCCCCGCCATGGTCACCCCAAGGCCGGCGTGGGCCACCATCTTGCCCCAATCCGCGCGCGGCAACCGCCCAAGCCGGCGCAGCCGATTACTACCGCGCCCCGTGCGCCCCCATAGGTCAACCACGGTGCCCATCACGATCCACGCCCCCAAGAACAACCCGAGCGGACCCAGTAAGCTACGCCCCGACTGCATCGCGTAGGCCAATCCCCCAATCGCAATCGCCAATACAAAAGCGTAGCGTAGCGGCTTTAGCGCCCGCGAAATCACCGCACGCTTCCAAGGCATCGCCGACCCGATCGGTAGGATCAGCCCCAGCATAATCATGAAAGGTGTAAAGGCGGCGTTAAAAAACGGGGGGCCAACGCTCAATTTTCTGTCGAAGAACATTTCCGCCAGCAGGGGCCACATCGTGCCAATGAACACGACGAAACAGGCAACGGCGAGCAGCACGTTATTTACCAGCAAAGCCGACTCTCGGCTGACCATGCTGAACACGCCTTTCGCCTCTAACGCGCTGGCGCGCGCCGCGAACAGAACCAGCGCTCCACCCATGAAAAACGCCATGATCATCAGAATAAACACGCCGCGTTCGGGGTCATTCGCAAAGGCGTGGACCGAGGTTAGCAACCCAGACCTGACGATAAACGTCCCGATCAGCGAGAAGCCAAAAGCCAGGATCGCAAGCAGGATCGTCCAGCTTTTCAGGCTTTCTCGTTTCTCCACAACGATGGCGGAATGAAGCAGCGCTGCCGCCAGAAGCCAGGGCATAAAGCTAGCGTTTTCAACGGGATCCCAGAACCAGAACCCGCCCCAGCCAAGTTCGTAATAGGCCCACCACGACCCGAGCGCGATGCCGATCGTCAAAAACACCCACGCCGCCAAGGTCCAAGGGCGCACCCACCGGCCCCAAGCGGCATCAATCCGCCCTTCGATCAAGGCGGCAACGGCAAAGCTGAAGGTCATCGAAAGGCCGACATACCCCAAATACAAAAACGGCGGGTGGAAGGCGAGCCCTGGATCCTGCAGCAGCGGGTTCAGATCCTGCCCGTCAAAAGGTGGCGTCGCCAGCCGCAAGAACGGGTTGGATGTGAACAGGATGAAGGCAAAAAACGCCACACCGATTGCGGCTTGCACAGAAAGAACCCGCGCCCGCAAAGTCGGCGGCAGATTGCCCCCGAACCACGCGGCCATCGCCCCGAATAGCGACACAATGAGCACCCACAGCAGCATTGAGCCTTCGTGATTGCCCCAAGTACCGCTGATTTTATACAAAAGCGGCTTCATCGAGTGGCTGTTCAACACCACCAATCGCAGCGAGAAATCAGAGGTGACAAAGGCCCACATCAACGCCCCAAACGCCAGCAATGTCAGGGCGAATTGCGCCCCGGCGGCGGGCTCTGCCACGGCCATCCAACCGGGCCAGCGTTTATGGGCACCAATCAGGGGCACGACCATCTGAACGATGGCAACGCCGAAGGCGAGGATAAGGGCGAAATGTCCGAGCTCTGTAATCATACCCCGATCATAGAGCGGAGCACCGCCCCATACCATGCCGATTCACCGCGAAATCACACGACTGTGCGCAGCAAAGCGTCGCAGGCCCCCTTACCCTGCAACCCTGCGCCAGTCCGCAAGCGCCGCGTTGTCCGATCTGTCGCGCACTGCGTCAGATGCGCCTTCCAGATCCCGCAGGGCCCCTTCTTCAACACCATCAACACGCAGCGTTTCCAGCTCTTGGATATGCCGCATGACCGTTGGCGTCTGCGCAATGGTGCGCGCGATAGAGCGTTGGAACTCTTGTGTTTTTACCTGATGCCGCGCGCCAAAGTAGAAGGACACGACAACCCCCAGAAGCCACCATAACGGATCTGGCACCAGCGACACGCCCTGCATCCGGCTGGCAAACCAGACCGGATCAACCATCGCCGTGATGAACAAGCCCAAGGTACCAAGCGCCAGCGCTGGACGCGGAAGCCGGTTCAGCCCGTCCATGAAACGGTCAAACCGTCCCTTGCGGGGCACAGCGAATTCCGCCCCAAATTGCACCATAGCCTGTTCCCGCGCGGTCGCATCACGGCCGGCCGTCTTTTCCGCATTGGCGCGAAATACCTCGACCGTGTCGCGCACCACATTGCGGCCGTCGCCAAAGACCAACGCAAGCGCGGTATCAATCATCCCCATGCCGCGACCCTTTCGTTAAAGTCACGGATGCTCAGATGGTACCGCGGCGACATGAATTCCTCTGCCCGTTTGATCCATCCTCCCTTCTTTCCGGCCCTTGTGCGGGCGTATTTGCGACTTGCGGGGCGCTGATCCGCCAGCCCAAAGTAATAGTTGCGCCGCGCCACGGCGTAGGCGTCCACCATCTGCGCAGGTGCAGCGGCGTAAGCGCGCCCCGTAGCGCCAAGCGTTTGCGGTCCAAGCGCCCCGTCCACGGCCACATCAAACCCCATATCTCTTAACAATCGCTGAAGAATCTTCACCGCATTCGCCCCCGCATTCACGTACATGTCGAAAACGGAGGGCTGGAGCGGACGGGGCAGCTGCGCGATCTTGGGTTTGTGGAAGTAATGGGTGATGAATATCTCGGTCGCTTGATCTTGAGTAAGCTCTTGAACATCGGCGAGATTTACTGCGCCGTCACGGTTCACATCCAGCCCCAGCCGACGCAGCGTGTGGATGGTGACGCCGTGGTTCGTTGCCCCGCCCGGATCATCGGGGTCATTCACAAAGCCCCCCTCACGCGCGACGATGGACTTTGCAATTTCCTCAACAGTTTGCATCAAATTGGCCCTTCTTGCAGGTTGCACTGCTGCAAGAATGACGTCTCAGATGTTAACGAAACCCGGCAGGCCCGTACGCATCACCCCTCGGGGGCAACATAAACGCCTTGCTCTTTCAGGGCGTCGACGACCTCTTTCGGCATGTAGGTCTCGTCATGTTTGGCAAGGATTTCAGTCGCTTCGAAGGTGCCGTTGATGTAACGCCCTGTCCCCACCATGCCTTGATTTTCCTCGAACAGATCGGGCAATACACCGCTGTAGGTCACAGGCACAGCCGCGCCGCCATCGGTCACGGAAAAGCGGATCGTCAGACCATCCCCGCGCACAAGGCTGCCTTCTTCGACCAGGCCACCGATGCGGAACACCTCTGTCGGGCCGGGGGGTTCGGCGATCACCTGACTGGGCGCGCGGAAAAAGTTGATCCCGTCGCGCATGGCATATCCAATCAGCGCCGTGGACAGCACAAGCGCCACGACCGCGACGCCGATGATCTGGATACGCCGTTGCTTTTTAAGACTTTTCATGCGCCCTCAGGGAAATAGCGGAGCCATCATCAGCCCCTCGACCTCGTCAATACCTAACATCAGGTTGGCGTTTTGCAACGCCTGCCCGCTGGAGCCCTTGGTCAAATTATCGAGCGCGGCAACCACAATGGCACGGCCGTCAATCCGGTCTGCCACCACGCCGATATGACAGAAGTTCGACCCGCGAATATGGCGCGTGCTCGGGGCCTCCCCCATGGGCAGCACCTCGATAAAGGGCTCTGCATCATAGGCCGCGGCAAGGGTTTTGTGGATCACCTCGGCGTCGCCTTTGACATAGACGGTCGCCAAAATACCGCGGTTGGCGGGCACCAGATGAGGGGTGAACTGCACCTTAACCGGACGGCCAGCAATGGCGGAAAACTCCTGATCAAACTCACCCAGATGGCGGTGCGTCCCGCCAAGGGAATAGGCGTGATACCCCTCGGACAGTTCTGCATGCAGCAGGTTTTCCTTCAACGACCGCCCCGCACCGGACACGGCGCATTTGAGGTCAAGGATGATGTCGTCCAGATCAATCACCCCTTTTTCGATCAAGGGGCGCAGGGCGAACTGGCCGGTGGCGGCGTTGCAGCCTGTACCGGCCACAAGACGCGCGGATTTGATCTCTTCGCGGTAGAATTCGGTGAGGCCATAGACCGCCTCTTTCTGCTGCTCCAGCGCGGCATGGGGGTTGCCGTACCACTTGGCGTAGGCCTCGGGGTCGCGCAGCCGGAAATCTGCCGAAAGATCGACGATTTTCAGGTCTTTAGGCAGGTTGGCAATGACCTCTTGGCTGGTTTTATGGGGCAAGGCGCAAAAGCACAGGTCAATGTCCGAGAAATCGATCTCTTCGATGGTGACCAATGCGGGCAGGTCGAGATGGCGCAGATGTGGAAACACCTCTGCGATGGTTTGCCCCGCCTTGGAGTTTGCCCCCAAAGCTTTGATCTGCATAGAGGAATGGCCAGCGATCAGCCGGATCAGCTCGGCTCCGGTATAGCCGGAGGCACCAAGAATGGCGATATTATGGGTCATGTCGGGTTCCGTTCGGAAAGTGTTAGCAAATACGTGTTAGGCCGCTTGAAAGGTCAACGGTCGTCGCAAGAATTGCGTGGCACGGCTGCTGACCTTTTTGGGGTCGCCCGTGGTCAGGAAAGCCGCCTCGCCCGTGCCCAGCATATTGGGGTGACGCTTTAGATAGTCGCTTAGACTATGGGCGACCAGATTGGCTTGGCTAAACACTTTGACATCGGGGCCAAGCGCGTCCTGAAAGGTTTCCTGCATCAGCGGGTAATGGGTGCAACCCAGAATGGCCGCTTCGGGTGCGGGCATCTTGCGTTTCAGCGCGTCCACATGGCTGCGCACCAGCGCTTCGGCGAGGATGAAATCACCGTCCTCGATCGCATCGACGACACCACCACAGGCCTGCGCTTCGACATCGACGCCGATCGCCCGAAAGGCCAGTTCACGCTGGAACGCACGGCTTGCCACCGTTGCGGGCGTCGCAAACAGCGCCACATGCTTGAGATCCACCTCGCGCGGGGGGGAATTGTCGCCCCATTGGCGTTCTGTCATCGCCTCGATCAGCGGCACAAAGACGCCCAACACGCGCTTGTCCGACGGGATCCATCCTTCCTGCATCCGGCGTAGCGCCGCAGCAGAGGCCGTGTTGCACGCCAGGATCACCAGATCGCAGCCCGCATCAAACAGACGCTGGGTTGCAGCAGTGGTCAGGTTATAAATGTCATCCGCGTTGCGCACACCGTAGGGCGCATGGGCGCTATCGGCCAAATACACGAAATCCACATCCGGTAGCTGTGCCTGCACGGCATCCCAAACGGTCAGCCCGCCTAGCCCAGAATCGAAAATACCAACTGCCATAACACCTTGCCGTCACCTGTCGGCACGATGCCGACCTTCAAATTCAAACCCCAGATCAAAGGATTTTGCCGGGTCTGGTGACAACTCATACGTCGCTTTGCGCAGGAAATCCATCATAGCTTTTGCGTCTTTTGCCATGGGGTCCAGCACGTTTCTGCCGATGGGGTCGCCGATGACTACGCGCACGGGCGTGTCGACCCGTTTGCGGAATTCCTTGATCAGCAGTCCCATGCGCAGGGTGTGATGCAGATGGCTGGCAATCTGGAACAGGCGGCTGGTGTGGCCGTCAAAGTAGATCGGCACGACGGTGGCATCCGATTTCGCGATCATGCGGGCGGTAAAGCTGCGCCAGCCCGGGTCCATGGGGCGCGAAAACGGCCGTGCGCTGGTGCTGACGGTGCCCCCCGGAAAGATACCAACCGCGCCACCCTGCCCCAGATACTCCAGCGCGGTCTTGCGCGTGCGCAGGTTCAGCGCCAGCGCGGCCTTGTCCTCGTCAAAACTGATCGGCAGCAAATGGCGGTTCAGGTCGGGTGCGCGGTTAAAGACCGAATGGGCCATGATCTTGAACCCGTCCCGGCGGCGCGCCAACATATGTCCCAGCATCAACCCGTCCAGAATACCGTAAGGATGGTTCGCCAGCGCGATGACAGGCCCTGTTTCAGGGATGTTCGCCAGACTGCCGCCCACGACATCAAGCGTCAGCCCATAGCGCTGCGCCATCACGTCAAAGAACCCCATCCCGCGCGCCATGTCGTCTTCATAGCCGGTTGCGCGTTTCATCAGCCCCAACCGCCCTGTGCTATTCTCCATCAGGCGGATGAAGGCACGCGCGGGCCGCGACTTGGCGGAATAGGCATAGCTGATGTCACGCGCTGTCAGAGGCCGAAGATCGGGCTGCAAGAGGGTCAAGGTCGGTTCCTTTTCACGGGCTTTGCCTTGCCCTCTAGCAGTGGATCATGACAGTCGCGTGACAAACAGCTTATTCAGCCTACTCTGCCTACTCTGCCGCGCGCGAGTTTTGCGTGCCCCCTGACCGGATGACGGCCAGCAGCTCTTCGCGCCGCTTTGCGGCCTTGGCTTCATTCGCCTGCTTCACCGGACCAAAGCCGCGGATCTGCAAGGGAAGCTCTGCCAAGGCGACAATCGCGTCGTGGGTTGCATCAGTCAGCTTGGGCAGAACATCCTTCATGTCGGCCTCGTATTGCGTGATCAAGGACCGCTCCATCCGGCGTTCTTCGGTGCGGCCAAAGGGATCGAACGGCGTGCCGCGCAGGAACTTCATCCGCGCCAGCATGTTGAACGGCCCCTCCATCCACGCGCCAAAGGTCCGTTTCATCGGACGGCCATCCGCGCCGGTTTTCGACAGGATCGGTGGCGCAAGGTTGAAGGTCAGCTTGGGATCCCCCTCAAAGGCCTCTGCCACTTTGGCGCGGGTGGATTTCAACAGGCGCGCGACCTCGTATTCATCCTTATAGGACAAGAGCTTGTGGTAGCCCAAGGCCACGGCCTCTTTCAGGCGCGCGTCGGTAATGCTGTCCACCATGGTGCCATAACGCTTCGCCAGCCGCTTGCCCTGATAGGCGATCAGGTGGTCCTTGCGGAAGGCGATCCGTTCGTCCAGCGTTTTCGGCAGGGCGACGACATTGGGCGTCATCACGCGCTTGGCGTCTTCGGGGTGCAGCACGGCCCAACGGCCCAGTTCAAACGCACGCAGGTTCCGCTCGACCGCGGCACCGTTCAACGTGATCGCCTGTTGCAAGCTGTCCAGCGACAGCGGGATCAACCCTTGCTGCCACGCTGCGCCGAAGATCATCATGTTCGAATAGATCGAATCCCCCAGCGTCGCCTTCGCCAAATCAGAGGCATCAAACAGCGCGACGTCATCCTTGAGCCGCGCCTCAAGCGCGAGGGTCAGCCGGTCGTAGGGCATCTGGAACTCGGTATCGCGGGTAAACTCGCCCGTGATGATCTGGTGCGAGTTCACGACCGCCCCCGTCCGCCCAGCGCGCGTCAGGCCAAGCGTCTTGGTCCCGGCAGAGACAACAAGATCGCCCCCGATCAACGCATCCGCTTCACCCGTTGCCACGCGAATGGCGCTGATGTCTTCGGGACGGTTCGCAATGCGGCAATGGATATGCACGGCACCGCCCTTTTGGGCAAGGCCTGCCATCTCCATCATCCCAGCGCCCTTGCCGTCAATCTGCGCGGCTTGCGCCAGCACGGCACCGATGGTCACAACGCCGGTCCCACCGACACCGGTGATCACCACGTTATGCGTGCCATTGATCGCTGGCAGGGTCGGCATGGGCAGGTCGGGGATCTTGACCTCTGTCGTGGGATCCTTACGGATCTTCGCCCCTTCCAGCGTCACGAAGGATGGGCAGAACCCTTTGACGCACGAGAAATCCTTGTTGCACGAGGATTGATCAATCGCCCGTTTGCGCCCCAGTTCTGTTTCTTCGGGCACGATCGAGACGCAGTTGGACTGCACACCACAATCCCCGCAGCCTTCGCAGACATCGGTATTGATGAACACGCGCTTGTCGGGATCAGGGAACAGCCCCCGTTTGCGACGGCGACGTTTCTCGGCGGCGCAGGTCTGGATATAGACGATGACGCTGACGCCTTTGTGTTTGGCGAAATTCTCTTGCACGGTCTGCAGGTCTGCACGCTCGTACATCGGCACGTCGCCAAAGGCTTTTTCGTCTACGTCTTCTTTCTCGTCATAGACCACGGCGATATTCTTGACGCCCATGGCCTTCACCTCTGCCACGATACGCGGCGCGTCCAGATCGCCTTCGTTATGCTGGCCACCGGTCATGGCAACGGCATCGTTATAAAGGATCTTGTAGGTGATGTTCGTCTTGGCCGCGATGGCCGCACGGATCGCCAGATTACCCGAATGGTTGTATGTCCCGTCACCGAGGTTCTGGAACACATGGTCGCGTGTCGAGAATTTGGATTCACCGATCCAGTTCGCGCCTTCCCCTCCCATATGGGTAAAGCCGGTTGTCTCGCGATCCATCCATTGCACCATATAGTGGCAACCGATCCCGGCGTAGGCGCGGCTTCCCTCTGGTAGCTTGGTTGATGAGTTATGCGGACAGCCCGAACAGAAGTAGGGCACACGCGCGGCGATGTCTTCGGCGTTATCGGCACGTCGCGCGGTATCCAGCGCTTCCATACCCGCCTTGATGCCATCGGTGGTGCGGCCTTCCTCGATAAAGATACCGCCCAGCTTTTCGGCAATCCAGATCGGGTCCAGTGCGCCACGGGTGGGGAACAGCTCTTCGCCATGCTCCATCCCGGCACCACCGCCTTTGTGCCAGCCATAGACGCGGCGATGCGTATCCGAGAACAGCGCCTCTTTGATCTGCACCTCGATCAGCTTGCGCTTCTCTTCCACGACGATCACCAGATCGAGCCCTTCGGCCCACTCATGGAACCCCTTCATGTCCAGCGGGAAGGTCTGCCCGATCTTATAGAGCGTGATTCCCAGACGTTCGGCTTCGTTCTCGTCGATGTTCAGCAAGCTCATGGCGTGGATCACATCCAGCCAGTTCTTGCCGGCTGCCGCGATGCCGATCTTGGCACCGCGCTTGCCCCACATGCGTTTGTCCATCTTGTTGGCGTGGCTAAACGCCTCTGCGGCAAAGCGCTTACAGTCGATCATCCGCGCTTCTTGCAGATGCGGCGTGTCTTGCAGACGGATGTTCAGCCCACCGTCGGGCATATCGAACTGCGGGGTGACCAGCTTCATTCGGTTCGGGTCCCCATTCACGACCGATGTCGCCTCTACGGTGTCTTTCATCGTCTTGAGCCCGACCCACAGCCCGCTGAAACGGCTTAGCGCCCAGCCATAGATACCGTAATCAAGGAACTCCTGCACACCGGCGGGGCTGACGACGGGCATATAGGCATCCACCATCGCCCATTCTGACTGGTGCAACACGGTAGAGGATTCACCCGTGTGGTCATCCCCCATGGCCATCAGAACACCACCGTTCACGGACGAGCCCGCCATATTCGCGTGACGCATCACATCGCCAGAGCGGTCCACACCCGGGCCCTTACCGTACCACAGGCCAAATACACCGTCGTACTTCCCCTCACCGCGCAATTCTGCCTGCTGGCTGCCCCATAGGGCCGTAGCGGCAAGATCTTCGTTCAGGCCCGGTTCGAACACGACGTTATGCGCGGCCAGCGTCTTGGCGGCGCGGTCCATCTGAAGGTCAACGGCCCCCAGTGGCGATCCACGATATCCGGTCACGTATCCGGCGGTATTCAACCCTGCCGCCTTGTCCCGTGCCGCCTGCATCATCGTCAGGCGCACCAACGCCTGCGTGCCGTTCAGCAACACGGGCGATTTCTCGAGGTCATACCGGTCAGTTAGTGAAATTTTTTGCGTACCCATAGCGCGTCCTCCCCTACGTGCAATCAATAGCTATGGCATCACACTAGGTCACAAAAGCTGACCTGTCTAGCGTTGTATCTGCCCCTAGGTCATAAAGCGCCAGGGCGCGGGGCTTGATCTTTTGCACCTCCGCCCGATCTATCCGTGATAAGATAACCGCACATATACCGATGCGCCGCGTCGAAGGGTTGTTTTTAAACTGTAAAACGCGCAAAGATGACCGTTCTTGCGAACACTGCGCTCATTATAAAGGTAGTCCTCATGGATTGGGACAAGCTCAGAATATTTCACGCCGTGGCGGACGCGGGCAGCTTGACCCATGCGGGCGACAAGCTGAATTTGTCGCAATCTGCCGTCAGTCGCCAGATCCGCGGACTGGAAGAGCAGCTGAACACCAACCTGTTCCACCGCCACGCACGCGGCCTGATCCTGACCGAACAAGGCGAGCTGCTGTTCGACGCCACCGTCGCCATGTCCAAACGGCTGGATACCGCTGCTGCGCGCATCCGCGACAGCGAAGAAGAAGTCTTTGGCGAATTGCGTGTCACCACGACCACGGGCTTTGGCACCCTATGGCTGGCCCCGCGCCTGCCGAAGCTCTACGAGAAATACCCCGACCTCAAGGTCGACCTGATGCTCGAAGAACGCGTCCTTGACCTGCCCATGCGCGAAGCCGATGTCGCCATCCGCATGAAAGAGCCGTCGCAAGCCGATCTGGTGCGCAAGAAGCTGATGATGATCAAGATGTGCATGTACGCCTCGCCCGCCTATCTTGCGGCGAACGGCACGCCCCAGCGGCTTGAGGATATGTCGGACCACCGTCTGATCTGCCAGAACACCGACAGCAACCAGGTGCATGCGGGTCTGAACCTGATCCAGCAGCTTATGATGCATGACGTGCGGTCGATGCTGACGGTGAACAACTACTTTGGCGTATTGCAAGCGGTGATCAACAACCTCGGGATCGGCGTACTACCCGACTACCTCATCCAAGACTTCCCCGATCTGGTGCAAGTTCTGCCAGAGACCGAGTCGGCGGATGTGCCCGTATTCCTTGCCTACCCCGAAGAATTGCGCGCCTCCAAGCGGGTCGCGGCCTTTAAAGACTTCGTGCAGGACGAGATCATTACCCACCGCAAACTGCTGCGCGAGAAAGAGTCCCACTAGCTATGCGAAAACCGCATAACGGGCATGTCATAGATTAACGATTCCATCCTTGAACCGTGCACAAACGCCACTTAATTGGGCGGTATGAAGACGGGCGGCTCCGCGCCGCTACTTCATACCTCCCTGTTGGACTCGGCCGAGCTTCGTGCTCGGCCTTTTTTTTGGCTATGGCGCTTCACGAGCCTTAGGTCTTTTCCCCGCGCTGCGCTTGATCTAAGAGGTGTGGCATATTGCTAGGGGACAACGCGCACCATGACCGAACCAGCCATCACCCAAGACCTGATTTCCAGCCACGGCATCAACGCCGAAGAATATCAGCGTATTCTGGATATCATCGGGCGCGAACCCACCTTTACCGAACTGGGCATCTTTTCGGCCATGTGGAACGAACACTGTTCCTACAAGTCGTCAAAGAAATGGCTGCGTACCCTACCGACCGAAGGCCCACAGGTGATCTGCGGACCGGGCGAGAATGCGGGCATCGTTGATATCGGTGACGGCCAAGCGTTGGTCTTCAAAATGGAAAGCCACAACCACCCGTCCTACATCGAACCCTATCAGGGTGCGGCGACTGGCGTGGGCGGCATCCTGCGGGACGTCTTCACGATGGGCGCGCGTCCGATCGCGGCGATGAACTCTCTTAGCTTCGGGTCGCCCGACCACCGCAAGACCCGTCAGCTGGTGCATGGCGTGGTTGCAGGCGTTGGCGGCTATGGTAACTGCTTTGGCGTGCCGACGGTGGGGGGCGAAGTGCGCTTTGACACCGCCTATGACGGCAACTGCCTTGTGAATGCCTTTGCCGCGGGTTTGGCCGACACTGACAAGATCTTCTATTCCGCCGCTTCCGGCGTTGGCATGCCAGTCGTTTACCTTGGTGCGAAAACTGGCCGCGACGGTGTGGGCGGTGCGACGATGGCATCGGCCGAGTTCGACGACACCATCGAAGACAAACGTCCCACCGTTCAGGTTGGCGACCCCTTCACCGAAAAACGCCTGATGGAAGCCACGCTCGAACTGATGGCGACCGGTGCCGTGATCTCCATTCAGGATATGGGCGCTGCAGGCCTGACCTGTTCGGCCGTGGAAATGGGCGACAAGGGCAACCTTGGTGTGCGCCTTGACCTCGAAAAGGTCCCGACCCGCGAACACGCCATGACCGCCTATGAAATGATGCTGTCGGAATCCCAGGAACGGATGCTGATGGTCCTGCGCCCCGAGCTTGAGGCAGAGGCGAAAGCCGTCTTCGACAAATGGGACCTCGATTTCGCCATCGTAGGCGAAACAATCGCCGAGGACCGTTTCTTGATCGTGCACAATGGCGAGGTCAAAGCCGACCTGCCGCTTAAAGCGCTCTCGGGCAACGCGCCCGAATACGACCGCCCCTATGTCGAGACACCCGCAGCCGAACCGCTGTCGGATGTTCCCGGCATCGACCCCATCGACGGGCTGAGCGCGCTGATCTCCAGCCCGAACTACGCGTCCAAAGCGTGGGTGTTTGAACAATACGACACAATGGTCATGGGCGACAGCGCCCGCACCCCCGGTCTGGGATCAGGCATCGTACGCGTACATGGCACCGACAAGGCGATCGCCTTTACCTCGGATGTGACCCCCCGCTACGTCAAGGCGAACCCTGTCGAAGGCGGCAAACAGGCCGTGGCCGAAGCCTACCGCAACCTCTGCGCCGTGGGGGCACTGCCGCTGGCGACCACCGACAACCTCAACTTCGGCAACCCCGAAAAGCCCGAGATCATGGGCCAGTTCGTTGGCGCGCTGAAAGGCATCGGCGAAGCGGTTGCCGCGTTGGACATGCCGATCGTATCGGGCAACGTGTCGCTGTATAACGAAACCGACGGCAAAGGCATTCTGCCCACCCCCACCATCGGCGCGGTCGGCCTGCTGAAGCACACGGACGAGATCATCGGCAAAGAGGTCCGCGAGGGCCATGTCGCTTTGGTTCTTGGGGCCACCGAAGGGCACATCGGACAATCCGCCCTGCTGCTTGAAGTGTTCAACCGCCGCGATGGCGACGCCCCCCATGTCGATCTGGCGCTGGAGAAGGCCCACGGTGAATTCATCCGTGCCAACCGCGCGTTGATCAAAGCCTGCACCGACCTGTCTGATGGCGGTCTGGCACTGGCAGCCTTTGAACTGGCGGACGAGGCCGGCGTCGGCGTGACCCTGGATTCTGCCGATACGCAGGTTCTGTTTGGCGAGGATCAAGCCCGCTATCTGATCGCCTGTAACTTCGATCAGGCCGAAGCCCTGATGATCGCCGCGCAAAACGCCGGTCTGCATCTGGAAAGCGTCGGCAAGTTCGGCGGGGATCAAGTGAACTTCGGCGGCGTCAAAGCGCCTTTGGCTGACCTGTCAGCGACCTATCGCGGGGCTTTTGCCGAAACCTTCGCCTAAGGGGTCGCCCCCATCATTTGCATCAATCGCGTTTTCTCGCCCCGGTCATCGGGGCGGGAGATCACCTCTGCCAGTTCTTGCAACGACGCAATCGAGTGACCGGCCCGAAAGCTGTCGGTAAAGGGCAACATCGCACGGATACCCGCCGCTTTGGGCGCGAACCCGTCCCACCGCAGCAGCGGATTTAGCCAGATCAGCCGACGTGCGGACAGATGCAACCGCTGCATCTGTCGCGCCAGATCATCGGGCGCATCGCGGTCCAGCCCGTCAGTGATCAACAGCACAACCGCACCCTGCCCCATGACCCGCCGCGACCAATCGCGGTTGAACGCCTCTATACAGGCCCCGATGCGCGTGCCGCCCTCCCAATCCTGCGCCTCTGCCCCCGCCGCCTTGAGCGCTGCATCCACGTCGCGCGTCGCCAGATGGCGGGTGATATTGGTCAGCCGCGTGCCAAAGGTAAACGCATGCACCTGCGCCCACCCCGCGCCCTTGGCATTGCTCACCGCGTGCAGGAAATGCAGCACCATGCGGGAATATTGGCTCATGGAACCGGAGATATCACAAAGCACCACCAGATTGGGATAGCGTGGGCGCGGGGTTTTCAGCACCAGCTTGTCCATCTCTCCGCCCCGGCGCAGCGCGGCCCGCAGGCTGCGCCCCGCGTCGATCCGCCCCCTCGGGGATGTCATGGCACGGCGCGACGGCATGGGTTTGACCGGCAGACGCAACCGCGCCAGCATCTTCTTAGCCTCCGCCACCTCCGCGAGGCTCATCAGTTCGAAATCAAGACTGCGCAGCCGTTCTTGCGAGGACATGGTCAGGCTGGCATCGACCTCGATCTCTGTCTCGCCTTCATCTTGCGGTTCTTCGCGGTCGCGTTCCGGCGCTTCGGCACCGTCCAGCAGCGCCTCTGCCGCGCGTTTCTCGGCGGCTTGGGCGGGGCGGTCTTCCTGCACGCCACGGATCGCGGGCAGCATCGCGGCCATCATATGTTCCAGATACCGCGGGTCGCGCCAATAAAGCCGGAAGAGCTGCGCAAAGACGGTCCGGTGTTCAGGACGGTTCACAAAGCAGGCGTGCAGGGTCCAGTAGAAGTCGGTTTTATCGGTGAACCCCGCCACCTCTACCGCGCGGATTGCGTCAATCACGCGACCGGGGCCAATAGGCAAACCGGCGCGACGTAGGGCACGGGCGAAATGGGTGATATTGCCGGCAAGTTTGGGGTTATCGGGCAGATCCAGGGGCAGATGTTCCATCAGGTCGCCTGCCGCCGGGGGCTGTCGGCCCCCGGACCCCCGAGGATTTTAGACCATTTGGAAGCGGCAGTATCCGTCAAGGGGTCGCGTCCAGCGTGGCTTTGGCTTGATCGAGGATGCGTTTCGCCTCTGATCCTTGCAGTTTGGCGATGTCATCCTGGTATTTCAGGATCGCCCCAAGCGTATCCGCAATGGTTTCGGGGCTGAGGTTGATCACATCCAGCGCCAGCAGACATTTTGCCCAATCGATGGTTTCGGCCACGCCGGGCTTCTTGAACAGGTCCTCGGTCCGAAGCTGCTGGACAAAGGCCACGACCTCGCGGCTGAGCGCGGCTGAGGCTTCGGGGGCGCGGGCGGCCAGAATCTCCATCTCGCGGGGGAAATCGGGATAGTCGACCCAGTGATAAAGACAGCGGCGTTTGAGCGCGTCATGCACCTCGCGCGTGCGGTTCGAGGTCAGGATCACGATGGGCGGCTCGGGAGCCTTGATCGTGCCGAGTTCGGGGATCGTGACCTGAAAATCGCTGAGCGCCTCAAGCAGGAAGGCTTCGAACGGGGCGTCCGTGCGGTCAAGCTCGTCGATCAACAGGATGGGGGCGCCGCGGCCGTCAGGGCGCATCGCTTCGAGCAAGGGGCGTTCGATCAGAAAGTCGTCGCTAAAGAGTTCTGTTGTGAGCTGCTGTCGCGAGCGATCACCCGTGGCCTCAGCCGTGCGGATTGCCACCATCTGCGCAGGGAAGTTCCATTCGTAGACCGCCGTGGCGGCATCCAGCCCTTCATAGCATTGCAACCGGATCAACTTGCGGTCCAAGGCCAGCGCCAATGCTTTGGCGATCTCTGTCTTGCCGACGCCTGCCTCTCCCTCGAGGAACAGCGGCCGGCCCAAGGTCAGGCTCAGGAACACCACCGTGGCCAAAGGCCGCCCGCAGACATATCCCTGCCCCGCAAGCAGCTCTTGCACGGCGTCGATCGAAGGGGGCAGTTGCATGGCATTCTCCGGTTGTGATTGGGACGAGTGGTGCATTCTGATCCCGCGCGGTCAAGGGGTCTGCACGGGGTTCAACAGACTCTATGCCTTGGAGCGACCACAGAATGTGCTATAAATGTGCTTCAAATCTCCGCATTTTCGCCTTAATGCGCCGATACCTCAGACCAAAAGCCAGGGGGTTTCCTGTGCCCAGATACGATTGAGGAAGTTTACCATGATCGATACCGCCGTAACGCTCGACACGTCTTTTGAGGACTATTCCAAAAGCGAGTGGATGGATGCTGTGAAGCAGGTCGCGCAGAATGGCGGGTTCTATGAAGCGCTCGGGTCACGACACCATGCGATGTTTCTGGAAAAATCCTCTACCCTGCTGGTCAGCTTTGAAACCATCAACGGGATGCGCGCCTTGTCGTCTATGGCGCATCCCTTGGGGTGGGAAATGGTGCGCAGCGAGGGCTGGTCGCATCTTTGTCTGGCGTCTGAAGGGGATACATGGTTCCGGGACGCGCCCGTTTACGCGTTTTTCGACCGGCTGATCGACGATGGCTTTTTCGACAGCTTTGACCGCGTGGTCTTTTATGGCGCGGGTCCGGGCGGCTATGCGGCTGCGGCATTCTCTGTCGCGGCACCGGGCGCAAAGGTCGTTGCCATCCAGCCGCAAGCGACGCTGGACCCCAGCGTGACCGAATGGGACGATCGCTTTGTCGAGATGCGGCGCACTGATTTCACCTCCCGGTTCGGATATGCCCCCGATATGCTGGACGCGGCCGAGGCCGCCTTTGTGATCTATGACCCGACTGTGCCGCTGGACGCGATGCATGCCAGCCTCTTTACCCGCCCCAATGTGACCAAACTTCGGATGCGGCGCATGGGCACGGCGCTGCAGTCGAAACTGCTGGAGCTTGACCAGTTCGAAAACCTGCTGACCCTTGCAGCCGATGGCGAGCTGACAATCGCGAGCTTTGCACGCATCGCCCGGGCGCGCCGCGATCACCGCCCCTATCTGAAGGGCCTGCTTGCCGCGCTGGAACGCGAGCAGCGCGATCCGTTGACGCTCACGCTATGCAATTTCGTGACAGGGCACATGTCGGCCCCTCGGTTTGTCCGGCGCAAAAAGCAGTTAGAGGCCGAACTGGCCCTGCGCGTCGCACAGGAAAACGGGACTGCAGAGGAACAGGATACGCCATCGCAGGATGCAGCCAAAACCACCGGCTGACGTTTGCTGCGGTCCCTTTGACCAACCCGAGACTAGCGCGCCCGCACGCCCTGTGCTAGCGGGGAGCCCATGACACAGACCCTCACGCTTCGACGCCCCGATGATTGGCACCTGCACCTGCGCGACGGCGCGATGCTAGACGCCGTTTTGCCCCATACCGCCGCGCATTTTGCCCGCGCCATCATCATGCCCAATCTGGTGCCCCCGGTGGTGCGTGGTGCCGATGCGGCCGCCTACCGCGATCGTATCCTAGCGGCACTGCCCGAGGGCGCGGATTTCAAGCCGCTGATGACCCTGTATCTGACCGAGGATACCGATCCCGACGATGTGGCGGCCGCCCATGCCAGCGGGTTGATCACCGCGGTCAAGCTCTACCCCGCTGGTGCGACGACAAATTCAGCCAGCGGCGTGTCGAACTTTGACACTGTTGCGCCCGTGCTGGAACGCATGGCCGAGATCGGCCTACCCCTGTGCACCCACGGCGAGGTCACCGACCCCGAGATCGACATTTTCGACCGCGAGGCCGTGTTCATCGACCGCGTGCTTGACCCGATCCGCACCCGTCATGCGGGGCTGAAAGTCGTGATGGAGCATATTACCACCGCCGACGCCGCCCAGTATGTCACGGAAAGCACCGGGAATCTGGGCGCGACCATCACCACGCACCATCTGGTGATCAACCGCAACCATATCCTCGCCGGTGGGATCAAACCGCATTACTACTGCCTGCCCGTCGCCAAACGCGAGAGCCACCGTCTGGCCCTGCGTGCTGCCGCGACTTCGGGCGACGCGCGTTTCTTTCTGGGCACGGATTCCGCGCCTCACACGGACGCGAACAAGCTGCTGCCCTGCGGCTGTGCCGGCTGCTTTACCGCGCCCAACACCATGTCGATCCTGGCCGAGGTCTTTGAACAGGAAGACGCGCTCGACCAATTGGAACGGTTTACCTCGCTGAACGGGCCGGATTTCTACGGGCTTTCCCCGAACGAGGCGACGATGACGCTGACCCGCGCACCGGCGACCTACCCCGATCACATCGACACGCCCGACGGGCCGGTCACCGTGTTCGATCCGATGATGCCGCTGAACTGGTCCGTCACCGACTGACGCCCCCCCAGCACCAAAGACAGTTTGCCGGTCGCAGCAGGATGAGACCGGCCACCACCGCCCTCAACGCCAAGGCCCCAAAAGGAACGCATGACATGATCCCCACCAGCTACCCCGACTCTACCGAAATGGCGCGTCTGACCGCGCGGATGTTGCTGGAGATCAAGGCCGTTCATTTCAACGCGGCAGAGCCCTTTACCCTCGCCTCCGGCCTGCCGAGCCCGACCTATATCGATTGCCGCAAGCTGATCAGCTATCCGCGCATCCGCGCCACCTTGATGGACTTCCTGACCGTCACCGTGATGCGCGAAGCGGGATTCGAGGCGTTTGACAATATCGCGGGCGGTGAAACCGCGGGCATCCCCTTTGCCGCGATGGTGGCCGAGCGCATGGCGCTGCCCATGACCTATGTGCGCAAGAAGCCCAAAGGCTATGGCCGCAACGCCCGGATTGAAGGTGAAATGACCGAAGGCCAACGCGTTCTGCTGGTCGAGGATCTAACCACCGATGGCGGCTCGAAGATCAGCTTTGTCGACGCGATTCGCGATACCGGTGCAACCTGCGCGCATACGGCAGTGATCTTTTACTACGGTATTTTTCCGCAGACAGAAAAGACCTTGGGCGATCACGGGGTTACGTTGCACAGCCTTTGCACCTGGTGGGATGTGCTGGCCGAGGCCAAAGCCCAGAACGCGTTTGACACAGAAACCCTGACCGAGGTCGAAGCCTTCCTGAACGCGCCAGAAGCGTGGCAGGATGCGCGGAAAAAAACCTAAGCAATCCACATGATATTGTGTCGCGTGGTGTAAAATCACGCGACATATGCTACGCTAGCGCAGAGATAAGGTTATCCACAGCTTATAAAGATTGCGGGATGACGGGCGGCTCGGGTAGATAAGCCTCGGGTCATTAATCAGTGGGGCAACACGTAGCATGAACGAGATTTCAAGCATCGACGGTAACCAGCTAACGGTTCAAGCGGCCGAGACAATGCCGCATTCCATCGAAGCGGAACAGCAGTTGTTGGGCGCGATCCTGACCAACAACGATATCTACGACCGCGTGGCGTCTGTCATCGGTCCCAAGCATTTCTACGACCCCGTTCACGCCCGTATTTTCGAGATCGCCGCCGCGCGGATCGCCAAGAACAACCTTGCCTCCCCCGTGACGCTCAAAGCGTTTATGGAGGATGACGAAGGGCTGAAAGAACTGGGCGGCCCCGCCTATCTGGTGCGCCTTGCCGGTGCCGCGATCAGCGCCTTTGCCGTGCGCGACTATGCGCAGATGATCTATGATCTGGCGGTGCGCCGCGACCTGATCCAGCTGGGCCGTGACATCGCGGCCAAAGCCGCACAGGTCGATGTCGCGTCAGAGCCGCGCGAACAGATCGTCGAGGCCGAACAGAAACTCTATAAGCTCGCAGAGCAGGGTCAGACCGAAAGCGGTTTCCAGAGTTTTCTGAAAGCCGTGACCGATGCGGTCAACGTGGCCAATGCGGCCTACCAGCGCGACGGTGGCCTATCCGGTGTCTCTACCGGTCTGATTGATATGGATAAAAAGCTGGGCGGGTTGCACCCCTCTGACCTTTTGATCCTTGCCGGTCGTCCGTCGATGGGGAAAACCTCGCTTGCGACGAACATCGCCTTCAACGTCGCCAAAGCCTACCGCCGTGGCACCTTGCATGACGGCACCGAAGGCGCAGTAGATGGTGGCGTTGTCGGGTTCTACAGCCTCGAGATGAGCGCGGAGCAGTTGGCCGCGCGTATCCTGTCCGAAGCGGCCGAGATCCCGTCCCACCAGATCCGGTCGGGTGATATGACAGAGACCGAATTCCGCCGTTTCGTCGATGCCGCCAAAGCGCTGGAAGCCTGCCCGCTGTATATCGACGACACGCCCGCCCTGCCGATCAGCCAGCTGGCCGCCCGTGCGCGGCGGCTCAAGCGGACCCATGGGCTGGACGTGTTGATTATCGACTATCTCCAGCTGGTACGCGGGACGGGCAAAGGCGAAAACCGGGTGAACGAGATCTCGGAAATCACCATGGGCCTCAAGGCCATCGCCAAAGAGCTCAACATCCCCGTGATCGCCCTGTCGCAGCTGTCGCGTCAGGTTGAAAACCGCGAAGATAAGCGCCCGCAGCTGTCAGACTTGCGTGAATCCGGGTCGATCGAACAGGATGCCGACGTGGTGATGTTCGTGTTCCGCGAGGAATACTATAAGGAACGCGAAAAGCCCGGCGATCACGAGCTGGATAAAATGGCGATCTGGCAAGAAGAGATGGAGCGTTTGCACGGTCGCGCCGAAGTGGTCATCGGCAAGCAGCGTCACGGCCCGATTGGTACTGTCGATCTCAGCTTTGAAGGGCGCTACACCCGCTTTGGTAACCTTGTGAAACCGTGGCAGAGTGAAAATGGCGGCGGCGATCAGGAGTTCTGATCGCCACACCCCTTTAATTTAATGAATACACGCTATGTGCGGAGGTCAGACAACCGCCGCGCGGGCGATCTCTGCCTCTGACAGATTGTATTTCGCGGCAAAGCGTTCCCGCGCCGCGATCAGCCTAGGGTCATTGGGTCGCATCCCCAAAGTACGAATGAATTCAATTCGTTGCTGGTGCTTTAGCGCCTCGCGGTCAATCGCCGTCCCCATAGCGCGGTCAATCACCGCCCCGCCGGGGCTGACGTGGAACCACTTGCTGAAATCACGGAAGTGATGCTGGTTGTGCAGCGTGGTCACATAACGCTCTACCCGCGTTTTGGGCACGTTCACATGGGCGGTCATGTGGAACCATTCATAGACCAGAAAGGTCAGCACCCCGCCCACTGGCACGATGGCCACGGCGATCCAGCCTGCCTGCGGCACACCAAACAGGGCAAGAACGCCCCACAGCAGCCCTCCGTTCACCAGTAGCATCGGCAAAGCGACCCAGATCGGCACGAAAAACAGCTTGGTGTTGGTCGGGAAATCATGATGACCGTAGTGCGCCATATACAGCAGGTTGAATGCCCATTGCGCCCGCGGGGGCGACAGGTGGAATACATAGCGGTGCAGGTTGTATTCATTCAGCATCTGCGCCGCGACTCCGAAAGGGATCAGCGCCCAGACCCATAGCGGCGCGAACAGCGCCAAGCCAACCAGCCCCGCCCCACAGGCGACCGCCATCACCACGACGGCCGCATGCGAGAACATGATACGCAAGCGCATCATCAGCGGTGTCCCTTACTCGGGCGACAGGGTTTCATAGCGCAACCCTTTGGCGGTGTCCTTGTCGAACCCCTTCCAATAGCTGTGATCCTCCTTCGGGGTGCCATCCTCGTTCATCGACCAGACCCCGTCGTTGGAGTTTTCGACCAGATCAAGATAGGCCCCCATTTCGGCATCGCCCTTGAGATGCTGTGCCATCCAGACGGTGGCGAAATGCTGCGCGATGTTGTTCATGCGCACCGTGTCCCAGACCGGATCGGTATAGTGGCCCGACACGTTGAACCCCAGGTCAGCGTCATCGCGAAAGGATTCCGCAGGCGCAGGCATCGGGGCCGCCGCATTATGGCCGCCGTTTTCAAAGGTCAGCAAGGCGCGGTCGACGCTGCTGGCGTTTTCCCAAATGGCGCGCACGCCTTTTTCGTACAGCGATACCATATCCTCGGACCCGGCCATGAACAGCATGGGGATCTGCACGCCCTTCAAGCCTTCGGCATCCCAGAAGCCCGTGTTCATGCCCCAGGGGCCGATCGCGATGGCGGTCTTGATACGTGGATCCGGCAGGTTGTTATACGTCTCGGACCCCGCCTGATGGATGCCCAAGGTGCCATGGGGCCCGCCCCAGCCATAGCCGACCGACGCTTCGGTCACGCCACCACCTGCGGTGATCACCGCGCCGTAGCCGCCCATGGAATAGCCGATCAAACCGGTGTTATCCGCATCCACCAACCCATTGAGAAAAGAGCTTTCATCTTGCGACAGACGCGCCATTTCATCCAGCACGAAAAGCTGGTCCAGCGACCGGTTCACCAGCGTAGAGCCAAAGGCCGCCTGCGTGCGATAGGTGGAATCCAGGTGATCGATGGACGCCACGACATAGCCCTTTGACGCGATATTCTCGGCCAGATGGGACATCAGGAAGCGGTTGCCGGGATAGCCGTGGGAAACGATGACCAGCGGATAGGCCGCGTCGGGCTGTGCGGGATCCGCGTCGCGCATGGCTTTGCCTTGCAAGGTGACCTCGGTCTTGCCATCGCGGATGAACGCCTTGATCGCGGTGTCGCCGGTGGCCCCGTCCGCGGCGGGGTACCAGACCTCTACGGTCAGCGGGCGATCATAGCGCGGCAGGGTTTCAGGTTTGTCCGCTGCGGGATCGATGGACAAGATATCGATCTGGTCCTTATGCACCAGGTCAAGCTGGCGTACGCCGATCGCTTCGTCGCCATAGGCCGCCATATCAGGGGCTGTGGGCATCTGGGTATCGATCCGGTTCTCGGCCAGCGCCATAGGCGCGGCCATCGCCGTGACCACCGCCAGCACGGGCCCCGTTGTCATTGTTGAAACTCGCATTGAACTCTCTCCCGTTTTATATCCGGCTACTGCGCGCAGCCTGTCTTTTGTCAGGAACCAAGCTATCGCGTTCGCGGCACCATGCAAGCATCATGCGAAGGTTTCGTTACGTTAGGGAAATGGGCCAAACATTCCGCCCCCCTCCCCGCAAGGCGTGGGATTATTGGCCGGTGACCTTGGTCGTGGCTTGACCTTGGCGGGCATACGGTCAAAACAAATCCCATGACAACAGCCACCCTCTCTATCGACCTCAATGCGATTGCCGCCAATTGGCAGGCGCTGAACAAAATGACCGGCTGCGACACCGGTGCCGTGATCAAGGCGAATGCCTATGGTCTGGGCGTTGACCGCGTGGCCCCGGTTCTCGCCGCCCAAGGCGCGCGCAAGTTCTTTGTCGCTGTCGCGGAAGAGGGCGTGGCCCTGCGTCGCGTGTTGGGGCCCGGCCCAGCGATCAACGTCTTTGCGGGGCATATGCCCGGTGACGCCGATATGATCCGGAGCGCGGCCCTGACGCCGATGATCAATTCGGTCGACCAGATGATCGCCCATGTCGAAGCCCTGCCCGGCCATCGTTTCGGGGTGCAGCTGAACAGCGGCATGAACCGCCTTGGCATGGACCCCGCGGAATGGGCCGCGCTGCGCGACATCGCCCTGGCGCAGAACCCGACCTTGATCATGTCGCATCTGGCCTGCGCGGATGAACCGAACCACCCGATGAATGCCCGCCAGCTCAAGACCTTCCGCGAAATGACGGATGGGTTGAACGTGCCACGATCCTTGGCCGCGACGGGGGGGATCATGCTTGGCCGTGACTACCACTTTGACCTGACCCGCCCGGGCATCGGGGTCTACGGCGGATTGCCCTTCGCCGATGCGATGCCGGTGGTGACGCTGGATGTGCCTGTCATTCAGGTGCGCGAAGTCGCGACGGGCCAGCCCGTCGGCTATGGCTGCGCCTGGACGGCACCCCGCCCGACATTGGTCGCCACGGTTGCTGCCGGTTATGCCGACGGGTTGATCCGCGCCTTGGGCAACGGGGCCACTTTCACCCACGAGGGGCGCAAACTGCCCGTTGTTGGCCGTGTCTCTATGGATCTGATCACCGTCGATGTGACCAGCCTGACAGAGGTGCCAGAGCATTTGCAGCTGATCGGGAACTATCAGTCTGTTGATACGGTCGCCGGGTTTGCGGGCACCATCGGCTACGAGGTGCTGACCGCGCTTGGCGCGCGCTATGACCGGGTCTATGTGGAGTGATGGGGCACGCCTCCGCGCAGATCGCTTTGATATGCTGCTGCGCGTCGCAAACCTGTCTCTGCTGATCCTCTACCCTGTTGCATGGGCCGCGCCTTTATTGCGGGCGGGCGTGCTGCCACTGTTCGGGCTCACCGAAATCTCTGTCCTGAGCGGGCTGAAATCCCTATGGGACACCGACCTGTTTCTGGCGCTGATCGTCGCGATTTTTGCCCTTGTCGCGCCTTATGTAAAGACAGTCGGCTTGACGCTGGTTCAGTTCCGCCTGATCGGCCCACGCGCCCTGCCCGTCTTGCAGGCAATCGGCAAACTGGCGATGGCGGATGTGTTTCTGATCGCGCTCTATGTGACCCTGTCAAAGGGAATCGGGATCGGGCGGATCGAGACGGCTTGGGGGCTATACCTGTTCACAGGCTGCATCCTCGCGTCGCTGTGTATCGGGCACCGCGCGCAGAAAATCGCCTAGGCAAGCTGGTGTTTTCTACACTACTAGCCCACTCGCACAGGTAGAATTATTTGGAATTTCCCAAGTAAATTCGATTCATTTACGGAAAATTCAAGATTTTCTTCGCCTTTTGCCAACATCGGCATATTCTTGCTTACAACAGCAACTCAAGCACAAGGTGAGACAGATGAACGCGTTGACGGCACTTATTCAGTATCTTTTTCAAAGACTCGCATTCGCGGTTTTCGCTGTTGCCGCCGTGGCGATCACCGTCTGTACCGCTATGGCCGCGCTTGGCCAATGGGCCTGGATTGAACTACCGCTCAACTATGACGGGCAACCCGTTGAGAATGCAGGGATGTATGCGCAGATCGGCCTGACCATTCTGGCCGTGGGCATCTGCTTTTTCATCCCCACCAACCGCCGCATCATGCAGCTTGAGACATCGCACCGCAAATTTGCGCTGAACATGGATGACATCACCCGCGCCTACGGGGCGGTGCATGCAGCGGATCGCGGCGACGTTTTTCACATGTCCTCCGAATTCGACTCGGTCCGCGAACGGCTGGCTTATCTGCGCGATCACCCTGATCTCAGCACGCTTGAACCCGCCCTTCTGGAAGTCGCCGCGCAGATGAGCCACATCTCGAAAGAGCTGGCGACCGTCTATGCCGACGAGAAAATCGAACGCGCGCGCAATTTCCTCAAGCAGCGTCAGGAGGAAGTGAACCTGTTCAACAGCCGTCTGGATCAGGCCAAAGGCATCACGTCCGAAATGAAGCACTGGCTGCACGAGGTCGAGCTGGAAGAAAGCGTGGCCGCGGCACAGCTGGAACGCCTGCGCGCCGAAATGCGCGAGATCATGCCCGAACTGGGAATCGAACGTACCGTATCGGCGGATGAAATGGCCCGCGATTCACGCGTGGTAGAGCTGCCGCCCAAAGCAGCAGAGTAACCCCGCGTGGGCGCCAAGGTTTTGCTTTGACGTTTCCCCTTTGTTCGGCCAGAAAGACGCATGGCTAAATCTCCCGTTACATTTTCATGCACGGCTTGCGGTGCGACCTATAACAAATGGTCCGGGCGCTGTGATGCCTGCGGCGAATGGAATACGATCCAGCAGGACAAGGGCATTTCATCCGGCCCGCCCAGCAAATCGCTTGGCACCCGCCGCGGTGCGGCGATGGTGTTGACCGACCTCACCACCAAGGACACGCCCCCGCCCCGCAGCCAATCCGGCATTGCCGAGCTGGATCGCGTTTTGGGCGGCGGGCTGGTACCGTCCTCTGCCATTCTGGTGGGCGGCGATCCGGGCATCGGGAAATCCACCCTTTTGCTGCAAGCAGCGGCCCATTTTGCTCGCAGCGGTTTGAAAACAATCTACGTCAGCGGAGAGGAAGCCTCGGCGCAGGTCCGTATGCGGGCGCAGCGTTTGGGGCTGTCCGACGCCTCGGTGCAGTTGGCCGCCGAAACCAATCTGCGCGATATCCTGACCACACTTGAAGAGGTGAAGCCCGATCTGGTCATCATCGATTCGATTCAGACCATGTGGGCCGATAACGTCGATTCCGCCCCCGGGTCCGTCAGTCAGGTCCGCGCCGCCGCGCACGAGCTGACAAGCTTTGCCAAACGGCGCGGCGTTTCCGTGATTCTTGTGGGGCATGTCACCAAGGACGGGCAGATCGCGGGGCCGCGCGTGGTCGAGCATATGGTCGATACCGTGCTGTATTTCGAGGGCGAGCGCGGCCACCAGTTCCGCATCTTGCGCGCGGTCAAGAACCGCTTTGGCCCCGCCGACGAGATCGGCGTGTTCGAGATGACCGGCGAAGGGCTGGCAGAGGTCACCAACCCCTCTGCCCTGTTTCTCTCCGAACGCGGCACGCCCGCCGCGGGGTCAGTGGTTTTCGCAGGTATCGAAGGCACCCGCCCTGTTTTATGCGAGCTTCAGGCGCTTGTGGCCCCGTCGCCTCATTCGCAGGCGCGGCGTACGGTTGTGGGCTGGGACGGGGGACGGCTTGCGATGATCCTCGCCGTGCTAGAGGCCCGTTGCGGCATCCCCTTTGCGGGGCTTGATGTTTACCTCAACGTGGCAGGCGGCATGAAAATCTCGGAGCCTGCGGCGGATTTGGCGGTCGCGGCCGCGTTGCTCAGCGCGCGCGAAGACGTGGCTTTGCCCGCGGAAACCGTTGTTTTCGGCGAAATCAGCCTGTCCGGTGCGCTACGCCCCGCCAGTCAGACCGAAAACAGGTTGAAAGAAGCGCAAAAACTTGGTTTTACCAGCGCCATCGCGCCCGCGGGCGGAAAACCGGTGGGCAAGAACGGCATAACGCTTAACACCATGAGCGATCTCACCGGATTTGTAGGCGAAATATTCGGGGCTGGCTAACCGCCCCTTCAAGGAAGGCAAGACGACCATGGAAGGTTTTACCATCATTGACGGGGTTGTGGCGCTTGTCATCGTTCTGTCGGCTTTGCTGGCTTATGGCCGCGGGCTTGTACGCGAATTTATGGCGATCGTGGGCTGGATTGCCGCCGCGATCCTTGCGTTTCTCTTCGCGCCGCAGGTTGAACCGCTGGTGTCAGAGATCCCTGTTGTGGGCGAATTCCTTGCCGACAGTTGTGAACTATCGATCATCGGGGCCTTTGCCATCGTCTTTGCCATTGCGCTGATTGTGGTCTCGCTGTTCACCCCGTTGTTTTCGTCGCTGGTGCAGCGCTCTGTTCTGGGTGGTCTGGATCAGGGGCTCGGGTTCCTTTTCGGCGTAGCGCGCGGCATCCTCTTGGTCGCCATCGCCTTCTTTGTCTATGACACCGTGATCACCGGCCAGACCTTCACCATGGTGGACGAAAGCCGGTCGGCACAGGTCTTCGGGCGCTTTACCGGCCAGATCGAAGAGCAGAACCCGGAAGCCGCATTGGGCTGGATCACCACCCGCTACGAGGCTTTGGTTGGTGCTTGCGGTGCCTAATCGCCGCTGACGCTGCCAAAAGTTAAACACGCGCCCCCGTTTTCGGGGGCGTTTGCGTTTCTGCCATATGTTGCATCGCAGCATATGCAGGGGCAAAATGTAACGGCGGGGTGACAAGGCCCGCCCAAAGTCCTACATAGCCCCTATCCCTTCATCGGATTCGGAGTTGCCCCGTTGTCCAAGATCATGCCCCCCGCGCACCCGTTTGATTCCTCCTATCTGCGTGATGCAGATGACGGGGATAAACTCAAAGAAGAATGCGGGGTGTTCGGCGTGATCGGCGTTGCAGACGCCTCGAACTTTGTGGCCCTCGGCCTGCACGCGTTGCAGCACCGTGGTCAGGAAGCCGGCGGGATCGTCAGCTATGATCCCGCTGCCGGTTTCCAGTCCGCCCGCCGCTTCGGCTATGTGCGCGACAACTTCACCTCGCAAAAGGTGATGGAGACGCTGCCCGGCGAACTGTCTATCGGGCATGTGCGCTATTCGACCTCTGGTCACAAAGGCCCGACAGCGATCCGCGATGTGCAGCCCTTCTTTGGCGAATTCGCCATGGGCGGTGCCGCGATTGCCCATAATGGCAATATCACCAACGCCAACGCCCTGCGCCGCGAGCTGATTGAACGCGGGTCGATCTTCCAGTCCTCGTCGGACAGCGAATGTATCATCCACCTGATGGCGCGGTCCCTGCAACGTAACATTCCCGAACGCATGGAAGACGCGCTGCGCCGCGTCGAAGGCGCGTTTTCGGTCGTGGCGATGACCCGCACCAAGCTGATCGGCGTGCGCGATCCTTTGGGCGTGCGCCCGCTGGTTCTGGGAAAGCTTGGCGACGGATGGGCTCTCAGCTCCGAGACCTGCGCGCTGGACATCATCGGTGCCGAATTCGTCCGCGAGATCGAGCCCGGCGAGATGGTCGTGATCACCCCTTCGGGCGTCGAAAGCCATTTCCCCTTCCGCCGTGTCGCATCGCGTTTCTGTATCTTTGAACACGTCTATTTCAGCCGCCCCGACAGCATCCTTGGCGGTCGTTCGGTCTATGAAACCCGCGAAGCCATCGGGCGCGAGCTGGCAAAGGAATCGCCGGTAGAGGCGGATCTTGTCTGCCCCGTCCCCGACAGCGGCACGCCTGCGGCCATCGGTTTCAGCCTCGAATCGGGTATTCCCTATGCGATGGGGATTATCCGCAACCAGTACATGGGCCGGACCTTCATCGAACCGACCGAGCAGATCCGCAACATGGGCGTGAGGCTAAAGCTCAACGTGAACCGCGCGCTGATCAAGGGCAAGCGGGTCATCCTTGTCGACGATTCGGTTGTGCGTGGCACCACCAGCCGTAAGATCAAAGAGATGATCCTTGATGCTGGCGCGAAAGAGGTCCACTTCCGCATTGCTTCGCCCCCCACCGCGTGGCCCTGTTTCTACGGTGTGGACACGCCGCAACGTGAAAAGCTGCTGGCGGCCACCATGTCCGAAGAGGAAATGCGCGAGCATTTGCAAGTGGATAGCCTCAAGTTCATTTCGCTCGACGGGCTTTACCGCGCCGTGGGCGAGGCAGAGGGCCGCAACAACAAGTGCCCTCAATATTGCGATGCCTGCTTCTCGGGCGATTACCCCGTCACCCCTGCCGACCAGATCAACCAAGGGTTCGAGATGAAGCCAGCCGCCGAATAAAGCCGCCGCTTCGCGACAAGTTCCGCAAGGGCGGGCGCAGGGTTCAACCCCTCGCCCGCCCTTTTGCTATTTCGCACCCCCGTGCCGCTGGCAAAGCTTTGCCGACGTGCAAGCCAGTCTTTGCCAGCTTCCCCCGCGCCCTCTTTCGGCTGTCAGGCAGCTTTGTTAGCCCCTCGGTCTAACCATTCTTTGCCCCCCTAAGCGCAGCAAGAGGCACCCATGTCGACTGACGAAAAAGGCACTCCGACCCCGCAGAAAACACTTAATCTGGCAACGCAGCAGGCGTCCCTGCCCAAGCTCGCCCTGATTGGGACCTTCGGCAGCCTGACCGACCCCGGCGCGTTGATCCGCGATGGCCGCGGACGCATCCACCGCGTGACATTGAACGACAAGATCAGCGACGGCATCGTCGCCGCCATTGGCGACGACAGCGTGGTTCTGGCGCAGCGCGGGCGCACGGTGACGCTCAAACTTCCTAAAGGGTGAAACGCCCCGCGACATGACCCCGGGTGCCGCGCCCCTCTTGACGGGGGGCGGAGGCTCAGGCAAAGCCACCCCATGACAAAAACAGCTCTTATCACTGGCGCGTCCCGCGGTCTTGGTGCCGCCCTGGCCGAAGCACTTTGCGACACGCATCACATCATTGCAGTCGCCAAAACCACCGGTGCCCTGGAAGAGCTGGACGACCGCATCCAGTCCCGCGGCGGCAGCGCGACCTTGGCCCCGATGGACATCACCAATGCCGATGCGATGGCGACCCTGTGCCGTGGCATCTATGACCGCTGGGGCAGCCTTGATCTGTGGCTGCACACCGCTGTCCATGCCGCCCCCTTGGCCCCGACCGATCACATCGACGCCAAAGACATGGCCAAATCTGTCGCCTGTAACGTCACCGCCACGTCTACCCTGATCACCTATGTGGCACCGCTGCTGGGGCAATCGGGTCAGGCCGTGTTCTTTGACGATCCGGTTGTGGCGACCAAATTCTTTGGCAGCTACGGGGCCACCAAGGCCGCACAGATCGCGCTGGCCAAAAGCTGGCAGTCCGAAGCCGTGGCAATCGGCCCGCGCGTCCACATCATGACCCCCGCCCCCATGCCAACCGCGACACGCGCGCGTTTCCACCCCGGTGAAGACCGCGAGGCGCTGAACACGCCACAGTCGCAAGCCGCTGAAATTCTGGCGCAACTGGCTGTTTCCCAGCTTTAAAACATGATGCGGTGAAGGCTCCTGCCTTGCCGCGCCGCGCCCCGTCGCCTATCAAGGCGCAAAGGGGAATTTATGCGCATTCTGATCACCAACGACGACGGTATTCACGCTCCGGGTCTGAAGACCCTGCAGGGCATTGCCACTGACCTGGCCGGACCCGATGGCGAGGTCTGGATCGTGGCCCCCGCCTATGAACAATCCGGCGTCGGGCATTGCATCAGCTACACCAAGCCGATGATGGTCGAAAAGGTCAGCGACCGGCGCTTTTCAGTCGAGGGCAGCCCGGCCGATTGTGTGATGGCGGCACTGCATGACTGTATGCTGGATGCCCGCCCTGATCTGGTGCTGTCGGGTGTGAACCGCGGCAACAACGCGGCTGAAAACACGCTCTATTCCGGCACGATCGGTGGCGCGATGGAGGCGGCGCTGCAAGGCATCCCCGCCGTGGCGCTGTCGCAATATTACGGCCCTGCCAACCGCGATCTGGATGACCCGTTCGAGGCCGCCGCCGGCCACGGGGCCGATGTGATCCGCCGTATTCTGGATGCGACACCGGCGCATGGGGATGGCTACCGTCTGTTCTATAACGTGAATTTCCCGCCCGTCGCAGCGGCAGAGGTTCAGGGCATCCGTTTGGCCCCCCAAGGAATGCGCCGCGATACCAGCTTTTCCACGATCCCGCAGTTGTCGCCCTCGGGGCGTCGGTTCTTGTGGATCAAGGGCGCGGACCAGCAGATCCCGACGGACGACGGCACCGACGCCGCGCTGAACCTTGACGGCTATATCTCGGTCACGCCCATGCGCGCCGACCTCACCGCTCATGATACATTTGACGCGCTAAAAGCCATCAATACATGAACGACGAAGAAGACATCACAGACGCGACACGCAAGATGCAATTTCTTTACGCACTCCGTTCCAAGGGCGTCACCGATGCCCGTGTCCTGAACGCGATGGAGCAGATCGACCGTGGTCCCTTCATCCGCGGCCTTTTCGCGTCCCGCGCCTACGAGGACATGCCCCTGCCGATCGCCTGCGGTCAGACCATCAGCCAGCCTTCGGTTGTGGCGCTGATGACGCAGGCGCTGGATGTGTCATCGCGTGACAAAGTGCTCGAGGTGGGGACCGGATCAGGCTATCAGGCCGCAATCCTCAGCAAACTGGCGCGGCGCGTCTATACCATCGACCGCCACCGCAGGCTGGTGGTAGAGGCTCGCCAGATCTTCGAGGATCTGGCCCTGTCCAACATCACGGCGATCATTGGCGACGGCAGCTTTGGCCTGCCCGAACAGGCCCCCTTTGACCGGATCATCGTGACCGCCGCCGCCGAAGACCCCCCCGGCCCGCTTCTGGCTCAGCTCAAGGTGGGCGGCATCATGGTCGTGCCTGTTGGCCAGTCGGACACGGTTCAACACCTCATACGTGTACGCAAAACCGAGACCGGGCTGGAATATGACGAGCTGCGCAAGGTCCGCTTTGTTCCCTTGCTTGAAGGGCTGGGAAAAGACGGCTAAATGCAGTATAGCAAGGGGAACTCCGCCCGAACGGGGACCCCAAGGCGCTGACGGCACCGAAGACGAGGACGAGCAGATGACCCAACCAAACGTGACCCGTACCCTCAGGCTGACGGTACTGGCGGGCAGCTCTGCGCTTTTGCTCGCCGCTTGTGAACAGCCCCTTGATATGGATTTGCGCGGCGGCTTTGGCGACGGTTTCACCACCGCCCACGCAGCCACCGGCCCGCTGGATGAACGCCCCGCACCGGACAACCGCGGTGTGATTTCCTACCCCAACTATCAGGTGGCTGTGGCGCGGCGTGGCGATACGCTGTCTGACGTGGCCACCCGCGTGGGTGCCGATGTGGGCAGCCTGTCGCGCTATAATGGCATCGACCCCACTGTCCCCCTCCGCAAGGGAGAGATCATCGCCCTACCGACCCGCGTCGCCGAACCCTCGCCCGCGACTGGCGCGTCGGGCACAGGTCCGATCACCACCGCTGCGGTCGACATCCAGACCATCGCAGGCGGCGCGATCAACCGGGCGCCCGCCACCCCCGGCGTGCAGACCACCACCCTGCCCTCGGCGCAGACCACCACCCGCGAGAACCCCGCGAAACAGACCGGGATCGAGCCTGTGCGCCACAAGGTGGAACGTGGGGAAACCGCCTATACCATCGCGCGTCTCTATGCCGTGCCGGTTGAAACGCTGGCCGAATGGAACGGGCTTGGCGCTGATTTCTCTGTCCGCGAAGGGCAGTTCCTGCTGATCCCCGTGGCGCAGCAGGCCGCCCCGAAACGCAGCGCTGCGGTGCCAGCCGCCGCGACGGCCACCGCGCCGACAACGACCAGCTTGCCCGGCACCGGATCGCCAACGCCGACCCCGCCAAGCGCCGCGAAACCGCTACCGCCCGTGGACGAGAAGCCCGCCGCGCCAAAGCCCGAACCCGCCGCAGCCAAGCCTGTCGCCGATGTGGGCAAGACGACGCAACCCGCCTCTTCGGGCCGCATGTCGCCCCCCGTACAAGGCAGCATCATCCGCGCCTATTCCAAGGGCAAGAACGAGGGCATCAACATCAAGGGCACACCGGGTGCTGCGGTCAAAGCCGCCGATAGCGGCACCGTCGCCGCGATCACCAAAAGCGCCGAGGGCGTGCCGATTGTCGTGATCCGCCACCCTGACAACCTGCTGACCGTATATGCCAATGTCGCCAATGTGTCGGTCGCCAAAGGGGATAGCGTCTCTAAAGGGGCGAGCATCGCCAAGCTGCGCCCGGGCGATGATTCATTCGTACATTTCGAGGTGCGCAAAGGCTTTGATAGCGTCGATCCGACGCCCTACCTGAACTAAGCCAACTGCAAAACGGAACAGCTTCAACACGCGGCCCCTTTTCGGGGCCGCTTGCTTTTGTGCAGGCCGCTTATCGCTTACAGCGCGACGCCGCGCCGCCCTGCCAGATCAACGAAGTACTGCCACGCCACACGGCCCGACCGCGCCCCACGGGTCGCTTGCCATTCGATCGCCTCGGCGTGCAGGGTCTTGGCGTCAATCTCGACCCCATAGGCCTCGCAATAACCGCGGATCATATCCAGATACTGTTTCTGGTCGCAGGGATGGAAGCCCAGCCACAGCCCGAACCGATCCGACAGCGATACTTTCTCTTCCACCGCCTCGGCAGGGTTGATGGCAGAGCCACGTTCGTTCTCGATCATGTCACGGGGCATCAGATGCCGCCGGTTCGACGTGGCATAAAGCACGACATTCTCTGGCCGCCCCTCGATCCCGCCATCCAGCACCGCCTTCAGCGACTTGTAATGCGCGTCATCATGACCAAAGCTCAGATCATCACAATAAAGAATAAACCGTTGCCGCGCACCGCGCAGCAGGCTCAGCAGACGGCCCACGGATGGCAGGTCTTCGCGTTGCAGTTCCACGATGCGCAAACGGTCGTGCGTCTCGCGGACATGGGCGTGCACGGCTTTCACAAGGCTCGACTTGCCCATCCCCCGCGCGCCCCACAGCAGGGCGTTGTTGGCGGGCAGACCGGCGGCGAATTGCATCGTGTTGGCCAGCAACGTGTCGCGCGCACGATCCACCCCAACCAGCAGCGACAGATCAACCTTGCTGACCGTTTCGACCGGTGCCAGATGGTCCGGCCCTGTCTGCCAGACAAAGGCCCCCGCTACATCAAAATCCGGGGTTTTCAGCGGCGGAGGAGACATCCTCTCCAACGCCGCTGCAATACGGTCCATCGGGTCACGGTTCACTTCAGGTCGTCCTCATCCTCTTCGAACTCTGCGAGGATCGGGTCATCATACTCGTCGTCATAATATCCGTCTGCGCGCAGCTGCTCTTCTCGTTTGCGTTCAACCCGCCCTACAAGAAAGATAGAGATTTCGTAAAGCCCGTAGACCACAACAAACAGGATCCCTTGGGTGATCACATCCGGCGGCGTGACAAGTGCGGCCAGCACCAGAATACCAACCACCGCATATTTGCGCACGTTGCCAAGCCCTTCGGCGCTGACCAATCCGGCCTTACCCATCAGGGTCAGCAATACGGGCAGCTGAAAGCACAGGCCAAAGGCCACGATGAACTTGATCGTCAGGCTCAGATACTCCTGAGCCGACCCCTGGAACGCGATGGCCGCGATCCCGCCTGCGTTATCCGTCCCTTCGCCGACAAGCGTGCCCGCCTGCTGGAACCCGAGGAAGAAATCGAAAGCCAGCGGCGTCACGACATAAAAGGCAAAGGACGCGCCCAAAAAGAACATCAGCGGGCTCGAGATCAGGAAGGGCAGAAACGCGCCCTTCTCGTTCTTGTAAAGCCCCGGTGCCACGAAGCGCCACAGCTGGTAGCTGATATAGGGGAAGCCCAGCACCAGCCCGCCCAGCAAAGAGATAGAGATGGCGACGAAAAAGCCCTCTTGCAGCTTGATCAGGATCAACCCGCAGTCTTCCTGCCCGCGCTCGGCCATAGCCGAACACAAAGGATTTGTCAGGAAGTTAAAGATCGGATTCCAAACGGTAAAACAGATCACCATGCCGATGATAAAGGCGATCACCGAATGGATCAGCCGCGTGCGCAGCTCGGCCAGATGCTCGATCAGCGGGGCGGCGCTGTCGTCAATATCGTCTGATGCACTCATGTGTCACTCTTTTTGGCCGCTGGCGCTTTGGGCGCGGCTTTCTTGGCCACAGGTTTCGCTGCGGCAGGTTTCTTGGCGGCAGGCTTCTTCGCGGGCGTGGCTTTGGCTGGCGTTTTGGCGGCAGCTGCCTTCTTGGCTGGCGCTTTCTTGGCAGGAGCTTTCGCCGCCGGCTTCTCGATCTGCGGCGCGGCGGCGGGTGTCGCGAGTTTCGCTTCTGCCGCATCGGCCTGTGCCAGCGCTTCGGCAGCTTCACGCTGCTTGCGCTCGGCACCGGCACGGGCGGTGGCCGCCTGGATCTTCTTGACATCCTCGGCCCGCTGCGAAGCCAGTTTGCCCGTCTCGCTTTCGGGGTCGAATTTGGACAGGGATTTGGTCGCTGACTTCACTTCGTCCATCGCCGATCCCAGCGGGTTCGTCGCGGTTTTCAACGTCTTGTTCAAACTGGACGACATTTCGCGCATGCCCGTGTCATCGGCGGCATCATTCATCGCATTGCTGAACTCGCGCGCCATCCCCTTGGCCTTGCCCACAAACTGGCCGACCTTGCGAAACAGCACGGGCAGGTCCTTGGGACCCACCACAATCAGCGCGACAACGCCAACGACCAACAGCTCTGACCACCCCATATCAAACATGAGAGATTACACCCGGTCCTTGTCGGTCTTCGTGTCGGTGACAACAACGGTGTCATCGCTCAGCTCGGCAGTGTCCTTGTCGCCGTTTTTCACGTCATCTTCGCCTTCGCTGATGCCTTTCTTAAAGCTGGTGATACCCTTGCCGACTTCGCCCATCAGGCTGGAAATCTTGCCGCGCCCGAACAGGACCAGCACCACAACTGCAATCAGCAAAAGACCCGGAAGGCCGATATTGTTCAACATAGTCTCAACTCCATAATCCGAATGTGAGGCAGAGGGACTGCCCCCGCCGGTAAACTCTGTCCCTTTTTAGGCCCCTGCTCTGGCAGCTTGAAGGGCCAAAGCGTTTCCCCCGCCGCGCGGCCCCGCAAAATTTACGCCCTCCGACGACCGCCCCAACACTCCTGACAGTTTTTTGACAGTTGCCTTGCACCCTGCCCCCCTGGGTGGCACATAGAAACCATGCGCCGCAGCGATCGATTATTTTCCCTGCTCTCCCTCTTGGGCGACCACCAGCTTCACCGGGCCGAGGATATGGCGCAGGCGGCGGGCGTGTCCTTGCGCACGCTCTACCGCGACATCGCGCGGCTGCAGGCGTCGGGCGTTGCGATCACCGGCACCCGTGGCGCAGGCTACCGGCTGACACCGGCGACGGTGCTGCCGCCGCTATCCCTCTCCCCCGAAGAGATAGAGGCATTGCAACTCGCCCTCGCCGTTGTGCTTGAAACAACCGACCCCGACCTACAGGCCGCCGCGACCTCTCTGGCGCAAAAGATCGACGCGGCCTTGCCCGAAACCGCACAGCCCGCAACGCAGGACTGGCAGCGCATTGAACACCCTTTCGCCAATGCCGCGCGGGGGTTGGGGCATCTGCCCGTGCTGCGCGCCGCAATCCGCGCGCGCCAGAAACTCAGGATCGTCTACAACGCCGACGATGGCTCGCTCGATACGCTGGTGCTCCACCCCTACAGGCTCAGCCATGCCGCCCGCAGTTGGAGCCTGTCAGGTTGGGATGAAACCAAAGGGCAAAACACCACCCTGCGGCTTGACCTGATCGAGGCAACACACCCGCTGCCCGCGCTATTCACCGCGCCGCCCGCCTTCCAAATGGATTAAATCCTCGCCGAAGGCATCCCGAGGTGCCACAGTGGCAGTCGCCAGCGGTCTACCCTGCCGCATGCACCGGAAAGACAAAACAACGATCGCGGCGCACGGTGAGCCACATGACGGCCCCGGGCTGCGGCAAAAAGACATTGGGCACGGTGGCGCGCAGGGTGCTGCCGTCATGGTCCATGACAAATTCCACGAGACTTTCATTCCCCATGAAACGCGCACGCGCAACAACGGCGCGGGCTGCGGTGCCGTCGGTCGAGGTTGGCAACGGCCCCTTGCCCGCTCGGTCAAAGTCGATGCGCAAATGCTGGGGCCGAAACACGATATCCACCTGCGTCCCATCCGGCACGCCGGGGGCCAGAAACCGGCCAAAGACCGTATGCGCCAGCGCCCCAGACACCTCGGCCCGCAGCACATTCGCGTCCGAGAAAAAAGCCACCGACGCGCGGTCGACGGGACGCGTGTACACGTTATAGGGGGCCCCCTGCTGCACAATCTTGCCATCGCGCATCAAGGCGATCTCGTCTGCCATGCGCATGGCTTCCTCGGGCTCGTGGGTGACCAGCAAGACGGCGGTACCTTCCTCTTTCAGGATGCCCAAAGTCTCGTCCCGGATGTCATCGCGCAGCCGGTTATCAAGACCCGAGAAGGGCTCGTCCATCAGCATGATCTTGGGCCGTGGGGCCAAGGCACGCGCCAGCGCCACGCGCTGTTGTTCGCCCCCTGACAGTTGATGGGGATAGCCGTCGATAAATCGCAGCAGGTCCACACGTTCAAGCAGTTCCTCGATACGGGCGCGGCGTTCGGCCTTGGTGCCGGTTTTCAAGCCAAAGCCCACGTTGTCGGCCACGCTAAGATGCGGAAACAGCGCGAAATCCTGAAACATCAACCCGATCTCGCGCCGTTCGGGGGGCACGCGGAAAACCGTGTCACAGATCAGCTTGCCGTCGACGTGGATCGTCCCGCTGTCCTGCATCTCGACGCCGGCGATCATCCGCAGGGTGGTCGACTTGCCACAGCCCGATGGCCCCAGCAGGCAGGTCACCTGCCCCGGCATGATTTTCAGGCTGACATCATCCACGACGGCCCGCCCGCCATAGGCGCGCTGCAGGTTCTTGATTTCCAGTCTCGGGTGCACGTCAGTCACTTCAGTCATGGGCGCGGTCTAATCCGATCAATTCGCTCGGGATCGACCGCTATCAGCCCCGCCGCGCGCCCGCAAGCACCGCCGCGAAGCCTGCGACCAGAACGACCACACAAATCACCATAAGCTGTTCGTATTTATGCCCCTCTGGCAGCACCGCGGCAAAGGCGGGCCACGCACGGGCAAAATAGGCAAAGGCCCCGATCATCGCCGCCCCGAAGGCCGCCAGATAGGCCCATAGGTCGATCTGCCGTTGCATCACCAGCCCGACCACCAGCACCGGCGTCAGGAACATCGACGCGGTACCCGACACGGCCACCGCATCAAACAGCGTCGCATTGCCCCAGAGGGTCAGCACCGTGCCCGCGGCCATAAAGCCCAGCATCACGATCCGCCCGCCGTACAGGCTACGCGGTGCGAGCTTCAGCTCTTCAACCACCAGACGCGCGGCAGAAGAGAGCGCGGAATCCAGCGTGCTCAGCGCCGAGACCAGCAGCGAAATCATCAGCGCGACAAACACCCACGCAGGAAACATCGTGGCCCAGGTGCCGATCAGCTCGCCCTCGTAGGCCGCACCGACAAGGCTCGCCTGAATGCCGAAGAACCCGAAGCCGATGATACACAGGGTCGAGATCCAGAAGGCATGCAGAAAGGACTGGCGCGTCACCTCCGGGTCGGCGATAAACCCGCGGTCCATCATCACCGGATCATGCGCGGGGTAGGAAAACACTTGCAACAGCGCCACGGCCAGCAAGACCCAGCCGTTATAGGCCCCTGCGGTCCCCGGTGCCGTGACAACCGCCCCCAGATCAAAGCCGGGCGACACGACCAGCGCCACAAAGGCGACACCGAAAACCACGAGGAACACGACCATCTGCACCACATCGGTGCGCAGCGCAGCACTTAGCCCGCCCCAAGCGGAATAGCCCAGCCCCACAAGCGCGATGATCAGGATCGCAGGCGTGCCGCTGCCCGCCAGCACGGCGTTAAAGATCAGCCCCACCACCAGCAGATTGGCAAACACCTCGGACAAGAGCCGCAGCGCGATGACCAGATTATAGCAGGCATTGCCCGCCCCGCCAAAGCGCGCGCCCAGCCAATCCTGCACCGACATGGCACCGTTCTGGCGCAGACGCCCGACGATAAAGCCCCCGGTCAGGAAAGACCCGTAGTAGGCCGCATAGGCCAGCGTGCCCGCGATGCCGTAATAATATCCCAGGATCGCCGCGTTCATCAGGCTGCGCGCGAAAATCCATGTGGTGACCTGGCTGAGCACCAGCGTCCAAAGCCCCGGCGCACCGCCTTGGGCCGTCATCCCGCCAAAGAACCCCTCGACCGAGGCGCGGCGCGGTGCGGCCAGCAGACTTGCGGCGATGATGGCACCGAAGAGGACAAACAGAACAATGGGGGACATCCGGGAATACCTTTGAAAGGGACAGCAACGTCCATGGGTAGCCTAGCACAAACCGCCGCGCTATCTGTTGCGCGGCGGTCTGTCGTAAACGTGATGAAATATGTCAGACGGGCGCGCGCGCCGCGACGGCATCGCAGCGCCCGGCCCTCGCCCTTACATCGTGATATTGGTCGCCCCGCCGTCCAGCAGCAAGTTCTGCCCGACGATAAATCCCGCGTGTTGCGAGCACAGGAAAGCACAGGCCGCGCCGAATTCATGCCGCGTGCCATAGCGCCCTGCGGGAATCGTCGATGCGCGCTCGGTGCGGGCCTCTTCCAGCGTGATGCCCTTTTGTTTGACGACGCCGCCATCCAGTGCATCGGCGCGATCTGTGGCGTGGATGCCGGGCAGCAGGTTGTTGATCGTGACACCCTTGCCCGCGACCTGACGCGAGGTGCCCGCGACATAGCCGGTCAGACCGGTACGTGCCGAGTTGCTAAGCCCCAGAACGCCGATTGGCGCACGCACGGATTGCGAGGTGATGTTGACGACGCGGCCCCAGCCACGGTCCATCATCGCGGGCACCAGCGCCTTGATCATCGCGATGGGGGCCAGCATGTTCGCATCGAGCGCCTTGATGAAATCCTCGCGGTCCCAATCGCTCCACATGCCGGGGGGTGGGCCGCCTGCGTTATTGACCAGAATGTCGATCTGGCCCGCGGCCTCCAGCACCAGCTTCTGGCCTTCGTCCGTGGCGATATCGGCGGCGATGGTGGTGACCTCGACGCCATAGTCCTGACGGATGCGTTCGGCGGCTGTTTCCAGATCAGCGGCACCGCGTGCGTTCATCACCAGATCCACACCCGCTTCGGCCAGCGCCTCTGCGCAGCCCAGGCCGAGGCCCTTTGACGATGCGCAAACCAATGCGCGTTTTCCCTTGATTCCCAGATCCATAGCGATCTCTCCCGGTTAGTGTTCGCGCAAGTCGTAGCACTGTCTTCGCGGACAATGCCAGCAAAAGGCCAAAGGCTTGACCCGAATGGGACACAATCCTATGGCAAGGACACAAGAACCACCGGCAGTTGTGTGACTGCCGACCCCGATATCATTCATCTTTCGCGCGCAAAGGCCCGCCCCATGACCTCGCCCCGCCCTTCCCCTCCGCAAAGTGTCCCTGTCTTTCGTGCGACGCAATTCACGGCGACGGATGGTGCGAATATGGGCGACACGCTGTCTTTTGCCTCGGAGCTGCTGCTGGATGATGTGTACGAGCTGTCCTACGGGGCGGAACCAGTGCGCCTGTCGATCCAGACGGCACCGGATGGCAGCCTGTCGATCGCGCCCGATACGCAAACCGGCACCAGCGGGGCCGCCCTGCATCTGGATTGCGCACTGACCTTCATGTCGCCTGACGGGCAGATCAACGATGCGATCCTGCTGGTCGAAGTGGCCGATGACGGCCATGCCGAAGCGATCTATCTCATCCCGCTCAGCGCGCTGTCGTCCAAAGTGGAATACCGGCTGGTTGGCATCGACACCGAGACGATGCGCCAGAAGTTCGCGCAGGTGGCCTGTGTGTCCTTCACACGCGGCACGCACATTACCATGGCCACCGGTGAGCAGCGCCCGATCGAAGAACTCTGCGTCGGGGACAAGGTCCTGACCCGCGATGACGGTGTGCAGGCGATCCGCTGGATCGGGCAAAGCACCGTACGCGCGGTTGGCGAATTCGCCCCGATCTGCATCAACGCGGGCACATTGAACAACGACAATGACCTGATCGTCAGCCCCGATCACCGCCTGTTCATCTACCAGCGCGAAGACCGTCTGGGCGCCGGCCGGTCAGAGCTGCTGGTGAAGGTCCGCCATCTGGTCAACGGCGATACGGTACGGGTACAGGACGGCGGCTTTGTCGACTATTTCCAACTGCTGTTTGACGGGCACCAGATCATCTATGCCGAAGGCATCGCGGCGGAATCCATGCTGATCGACAGCCGTACCAAAGGTGTGCTGCCGCAAGAGCTGTCGGACGCCATGGGCGATGTCATCCCCGGCCATTCCGACCTGCCCCATGCGGGGCTGGATGTGTCGGAACCCCTGCTGGACCGCCCCGACGCAGCTGAACTGCTGCGCCGCGCCAGCATGCGCTGATCAGCCAAAGAATTCCTCGCGCACGATCTTGCCATTGGCCACGTGGTAGATGGCGACCTCTTTCATCTCCATCTCGGTGCCGCTTTCCTTTTCGCGCGCCGCAACATCAAAGAGGACAGCAAAACGGTCATCGCCATGGAGCATCGGGTCGCTGACATTCTGACGCGTCACCTCCATCGCGCTGTCCCACCACGCATGCTTGCCCTTGATGCCGTCAAGGCCCTGCGTCTCGCGCCCGTTTCCGTGGTCCATCCCTTCAACCGACACGGCGTCCTGGGCGTAAAGCCGATCAAGGTTCGCCACCTCGTGGCCCTCGCGGCAGCCTTTTACCAACGCATCTGCGATCTCTTTCAATTCCATTGTCACACCCTCTCTGGTTTCATCTGCCCCCATGATACCGCAGTTTCGCGCCTACCCCCAAGGAAATGCCAGCACCCGCCTGATCCAAGCAGACTTGCGCGTGTGTTCGGGCGTGGATATATGCCAATCCATGTTGGATACCCCCTCAAACCGCCCCGCTTTGCCTGCCGAAATCGCTCGGCGTCGCACCTTTGCGATCATTTCCCACCCCGATGCGGGGAAAACCACGCTGACAGAGAAATTCCTGCTGTTCGGCGGGGCGATCCAGATGGCCGGTCAGGTCCGCGCCAAAGGTGAAGCGCGGCGTACGCGCTCTGACTTTATGGCGATGGAGAAAGACCGCGGCATCTCTGTCTCGGCTTCGGCCATGTCGTTCGATTTCATGAACAAGGGCACGAATTTCCGCTTTAACCTTGTGGATACGCCCGGCCACTCTGACTTTTCCGAAGATACCTACCGCACGCTGACCGCCGTTGACGCGGCCGTGATGGTGATTGACGGCGCGAAGGGCGTGGAAAGCCAGACGCAAAAGCTGTTCGAGGTCTGCCGCATGCGCGACCTGCCGATCCTGACATTCTGTAACAAGATGGACCGCGAAAGCCGCGATGTCTTCGAGATCATCGACGAAATTCAGGAAAACCTTGCCATTGATGTGACCCCTGCAAGCTGGCCCATCGGCGTGGGCCGCGACTTTATCGGCTGCTACGACATCCTGCGCGACCGGCTTGAACTGATGGACCGTGCAGACCGGAACAAGGTCGCTGAGAGCATTGCGATCGAAGGGTTGGATGACCCGAAACTGGCCGAACACGTGCCCGCCGCCCTGCTTGAGAAACTGCGCGAAGACCTTGAGATGGTACGCGAGCTGATGCCGCCGCTGGATGCGGCGCTGATGGCCGAAGGGTCGCTGACACCGATCTGGTTCGGCTCTGCGATCAACAGCTTTGGCGTCAAGGAACTGATGGACGGCATCGCCACCTACGGCCCCGAACCGCAGATTCAATCGGCAGAGCCAAGACAGATTTTACCTGAAGAACCAAAGGTTTCCGGCTTTGTCTTCAAGGTTCAGGCGAACATGGACCCCAAGCACCGCGACCGCGTGGCCTTTGTCCGTCTGGCGTCGGGCCATTTTACCCGTGGCATGAAACTGACCCATGTGCGGTCCAAGAAAACCATGTCTGTCACCAACCCCGTGATGTTCCTTGCCGCCGACCGCGAGCTGGCCGAGGAAGCATGGGCCGGTGACATCATCGGCATTCCCAACCACGGGCAGCTGCGCATCGGTGACACCCTGACCGAGGGCGAGGCGATCCGCGTCAGTGGCATCCCGTCCTTCGCGCCAGAGCTGTTGCAGGGCGTGCGCGCGGGCGATCCGATGAAATCGAAACACCTTGAAAAAGCGCTGATGCAATTCGCCGAAGAAGGTGCGGCGAAGGTCTTTAAACCCGCCATCGGCTCGGGCTTTGTTGTGGGCGTCGTCGGGCAGCTACAGTTCGAAGTGCTCGCCAGCCGGATCGAGCTGGAATACGGGCTGCCGGTGCGGTTCGAACAATCGCAGTTCACCTCTGCTCGTTGGGTGAACGGTGACCGGCAAGCCGTTGATAAGTTTACAGAAGCCAACAAACAGCATATCGCCCATGACCACGATGGCGACATCGTTTACCTGACGCGGCTGCAATGGGATATCGACCGTGTGGACCGCGATTACCCCGATGTGCGCCTGACCGCGACCAAGGAAATGATGGTCTGACTTGGGCTTGCCAGCCCGACCGACGCACCGCAAACTGGCCCCATGACTGATGTGACATGGGGCATCGCCTCTACCATTCTGGCACCGACGCGCGACATATTGCAGTTCGCCGCCTATCATCTGGCGGCGGGCGCGCAGCGGCTTTACATCTATCTGGATGCGCCCAACGACGAGGCCTTTACCCATCTGGACGCCCATCCCAAGATCCGTGTCATCACCTGTGACGCGCGCTATTGGAAGCAGCGCAAACGCGACCGGCCAGACGCCCACCAGCAACGCCAGACGGCAAATGCGACCCATGCCTACAACCGCCGCCGCGAGGTGGACTGGCTGATCCACATGGACGCGGACGAGTATCTGGTCGCAGACCGCCCGATCGCTGACATTCTGGCCGATATCCCGCAAGCTGCGCCCGCCACCCGCATCCGCCCGATGGAGCAGCTTTCAGGCGATCCGACGGCGTTCAAGGGGTTCATCCCCGCCGGCCCCGACCGCGCGCGCATTGTGGCAGAGCTTTATCCGACCTATGGCGCTTATTTGAAGGGCGGGTTTCTCAGCCATCTTGCGGGCAAGGTATTTGTCCGCACGGGGCTGCCGAATATGCATCTGCGCATCCACAACGTCTTTCAAAAGGGCGAGATGCTGGAGTGTCGCGACGCTCCGCCCGACATCACGCTGGCCCATGCCCATGCGAAAACATGGGACGACTGGATCGCCGCTTACCGCTACCGCGTCACCAAGGGCAGCTACCGCCCCGAACTGCGCCCCAACCGCCCCTATGACCAAGGCGGTCTGTCGCTCAACGACCTTTTCTCGATGATAGAGAGTGAAAGCGGCGAGGACGGATTGCGCGCGTTTTTCGACGAAGTCTGCGCAGATACACCGGAATTGCGCAGCCGCCTGCGCGACCACGGGCTGCTACGCGAGGTTGATCTGGCGCTGCCCAACCAACTGGCAACACATTTCCCCCGTTTCACAGGGCTTTAGCGCATCCATTTGACGCGACGGGGAGTCTTTGTTAATGGGTGCAGAACATGTCGCGGAGAGCCTCCGCCCCTTGGGCCATGCGGGCCGACATGAATGCTGCCGCGGGCCAAGTGTATGTCCGCTATCATCGGACACACATGACAAAATTTTCTGATCTAAACCTTAATCCTAAAGTCCTGAAAGCCATTGATGAGGCCGGGTATGAAACCCCCACGCCGATTCAGGCCGGCGCGATCCCCCCTGCCCTTGAAGGCAAGGACGTCTTGGGAATCGCCCAAACAGGCACCGGCAAAACTGCCAGCTTTACCCTGCCCATGATTACCCTGCTTGCCCGTGGCCGCGCCCGCGCCCGGATGCCGCGCAGTCTGGTGCTGTGCCCCACGCGGGAACTGGCGGCACAGGTGGCCGAGAACTTCGACACCTATACCAAGCACCTGAAACTGACCAAAGCGCTGCTGATCGGCGGTGTGTCGTTCGGAGAGCAGGACAAGCTGATCGACAAGGGCGTTGACGTTTTGATCGCCACGCCCGGCCGTCTGATCGACCACTTTGAGCGTGGCAAGCTGATCTTGTCCGACGTGAAGATCATGGTCGTAGACGAGGCCGACCGGATGCTGGATATGGGGTTCATCCCCGATATCGAACGCATCTTCCAGATGACGCCTTTTACCCGTCAGACGCTGTTCTTCTCGGCCACTATGGCCCCCGAGATCGAGCGGATTACGAACACCTTCCTCTCTGCGCCAGAGCGTATCGAAGTGGCCCGTCAGGCCACCACGAGCGAGAATATCGAGCAAGGCGTGCTGATGTTCAAAGCCTCGCGCAAGGACCGCGAAGCGACGGAGAAACGCAAAGTGCTGCGCGCGTTGATCGACGCCGAAGGCGACAAATGCACCAACGCGATCATCTTCTGCAACCGCAAGATGGATGTGGATACGGTCGCTAAGTCGTTGAAAAAGTACGGCTATGACGCGGCTCCGATCCACGGGGATCTTGATCAAAGCCAGCGGACCAAAACACTGGAAGGGTTCCGCAACGGCGATCTGCGCTTCCTTGTTGCCTCTGACGTGGCGGCGCGCGGTCTTGATGTGCCGTCGGTCAGCCACGTGTATAACTACGACGTGCCCTCCCATGCCGAGGATTACGTACACCGGATCGGCCGCACGGGTCGCGCGGGACGTGATGGCAAGGCGATCATGATCTGCGTCCCGCGGGACGAAAAGAACCTCGAAGACGTTGAACGTCTGGTACAGCGCGAGATCCCGCGCCTCGACAACCCCTTGGGCGGTTCGGAGGCAAAAGCGGCCCCCGCGGCAGAGGCCAAGACAGCCGACGCCCCCGCTGCGAAATCCGATGACGCGGCTAAATCTGAAAAGCCCAAACGCACCCGCACCCGTAGCCGTAAAAAGCCTGATGCGGCTAAGGTTGACGCTGAACAAACAGAGACGGCGCAGGCGGACAGCCCCAAGGCGGACAAATCCGATGCCAAAGCGGACGCCAAATCTGACGCAAAGCCGCAAGACAAAAAGTCGGACAAACCAGCCAAGGAGTCCGCAGACAAGGCCCCTGCCCAAAAGGCAGACGCCGCTCAGGACGACAAACCCAACAACCGTCGCGGTGGCCGTGGCGGGCGCGGTGATAACAACCGCGGTGATAACAACCGTCAGCAGAACAACCGCAACGACAACCGCGTCGTCGGTCTGGGCGATCACACGCCCGAGTTCATCGGCCTAAGCTTTGCCGAGCGTCGCGAATAACCCCACGCACCACTGACAGAAACGACTAAAGGCGCAGAGCATCCTCTGCGCCTTTTTCTTTGTGGCTACCGCTTTGCCTTGCAGCAGCCCCGACGCGCCACACCCTGCCCCCACAAACGCAAAACGCCGCGCAGGGGACTGCGCGGCGTTTTCTATTTAGCGTGAGAGCGTATTAGCTCAGGCGGCTGACCACGATGGTAACCTCGGGCTTTTTGCCGATCTCATCGTTGGCGGACTGACGCACAGTGCGCTTCAACCCATCGTGCAGCTTGTCGTCGTCGCGTAGGGTCTTGGCGTTTGCACGGCCAAGGAACTGGGCCAGATCGGCTTCCAGCACGTCAACCAGCGACGTCTTGGACCGACCTTGCTCTGGCAGACCCATGGCATCGACCCAAGGATCACCCAAGGCTTCGTCATTCTCGTCCAGGATGACGGTCACGGTGACGTGGCCGTTCAGCGCCATGCGGATACGGTCGCGCACAACGCCGTCCATCGCGCCAATCTGGGTAGAGCCGTCAAGGTAGGTCCGCCCGCTGTCGACATATTCAACGACCTTGGGCTCGTTGCCCGACAGGTCGATCATCATGCCGTTGACGGCCAAAACACCCTTCATCCCCTTGGCGTTGGCGATTTTGGTGTGTTCACGCAGATGGCGGTGCTCACCATGCATCGGGATCAGAATCTGCGGCTTGACCACGTCATGCAGCGTTTCCAGATCGGGACGGTTGGCGTGGCCCGATACGTGATACAGACCCGAGCTGTCGTCGACGATATCAACGCCCATCTCGGAGAATGCGTTGATCACCTTGATCACGCCACGTTCGTTGCCGGGAATGGTTTTGGAGGAGAACAGGAACATGTCCCCTTCCTTCATTTCCAACCCCATGTATTTACCGCGTGCCAGCTGTGCCGACGCCGCGCGACGCTCCCCTTGCGAACCTGTCACCAGCAGCATCAGGTTCTCGCGCGGGATGCCGCGGGCTTCTTCCGGGCTCACGACCGGGGGGAAGTCCTTCATCACGCCGGTTTCAAGCGAGGCTTCGACCATGCGTTTCATCGCACGTCCCAGCAGCACAACCGACCGCCCTGCCCGTTCGCCCGCATCCGCCAGCGTCTTCACACGCGCGACGTTAGAGGCGAAGGTTGTCGCAACGACCATACCCTGCGCGGTGCCGAGCAGCTTTTCAATCTCTGGCCCGACGGTCGCTTCGGACCGGCCTGCATGCTGCGAGAAGACGTTGGTACTGTCACAGATCAGCGCCTTGACGCCGTCCTTGGACACGTCGGCCCAAAGTTCGGGGTCGTAGGGTTCACCAACACCGGGTGTCATGTCGATCTTGAAGTCGCCCGAGTGGATCAACCGATCGCCGGCCACGTCGATCACCAGCGACGACGATTCAGGGATAGAGTGGGACATGGGCAGGAAGCCCACTTTGAACGGCCCTACGGTCGTTTGCTGCGGCCAAGGGGCCACGGTGGTCACCGCATCGTCGGGGTGGCCGTATTCGTCCATCTTGCGCTTGGCGATATTGGCGGTGAATTTCCGCGTATAGATCGGCGCGCGCAGGCGGTCATAGGTATGGGCCACGGCACCGATATGGTCTTCGTGGGCGTGGGTGATGAAAATCGCCTCGATCTGGTCGCGGCGTTCTTCAAGCCAGGCGATATCGGGGATGATCAGATCCACGCCGGGGCTTGTGTCCATGTCGGGGAAGGCAACGCCAAGGTCGACAACAATCAGCCGCTCCTTACCGGGTTTCCCGTATCCATAAACATAGGCATTCATGCCAATTTCACCTGCCCCACCGAGGGGCAGATAGATCAATCTTTCGCTGCTCATATGACTAAGCGGTATCCTTGTTATAGTTATAAATCACGGTCAGGCCGTGCATCGTCAAATCATCTTGGTATGCATCAAACAGATCGACTGTCTGTTGAAAGAGCGGGGCCAGCCCGCCTGTGGCAATCACGCGCATTTCGCGGCCGCGCTCAGCCTTTATTCGGGCACATATCTCACGGACGAGGCCAACATAACCCCAAAAAATGCCCGATTGTATGCAAGAGACGGTATTTGTACCAATCACCGACTGTGGTTTCGAGATGTCTACATGAGGTAAGGCCGCTGCGGCGTTATGCAATGCCTCAAGGCTCAGGTTTACACCGGGGGCAATCACCCCGCCGATATAGGCCCCGTCCGTATCGACCACGTCAAAGGTCGTCGCCGTACCGAAATCGACAATGATCAGATCACCGCCATAAAGATCATGCCCCGCCACCGTGTTGACCAGACGGTCAGGGCCCACGGCGGTGCCTTCGTCAACGCGGACATCCACCGGTAGCAGGCAATCGGGTTTGCCCACCACAATGGGCCGCGTGTCAAAATAGCGGTCCGCCAGAACGCGCAGGTTGAACACCACCCGCGGCACGGTCGAGCTGATGATGACATCGGTGATATCTGCCTCGACGCCCTGAAACTTCATCAAGGTGCTGAGCCAGACGTAATATTGGTCAGAGGTACGCTGCCATTCGGTAGAGGTCCGCCACGTCCCGAGGAACCGCGCCCCGTCCCAGATCGAAAAGACTGTATTGGTGTTTCCGCAGTCAATCGCCAACAGCATGGCACATCCCTCCGCTCGCGCTTAGAAAAATACATCCGCCGCAGTGATGGGCACACGGCCTTTAGGGGTGCGCAGGATCAGGTTGCCTTGCGCGTCCACGTCTTCGAACACACCACGGGTTTCGTCCTTCATGGTGCGCGCGACGATCTCTTCGCCCAAACGCGCGGCATGGGACAACCACGCGGTACGGATGGGGGCAAAACCATAGGTCTGGAACTGGGTTTCCAGCTGCGCATATTCCGCCGCCAGCGCATCCAAAAACACCTCGGGCGGTACCACTTTGCCGGTCTCAGCCACGACGGAAACGGGGCGCAGGGCCCCTGCCTCGACCTGATCGGCACCGGGCGCATGGGCAAGGTTCACGCCAATTCCGATGGCCAGAAAATCACCGATGCTTTCCAGCAGGATGCCCGCGACCTTACCGCCATTCAGCAGCACGTCGTTGGGCCACTTGAGGGTAAAGGCCCCCTCGTCCCGCGTGGTGGCGACAAAGGCGCGGCGCAGGGCAAGCGAGGCGACAAAGCTGCGCAGTGCAGCAGTCGAGGGGCTTTCCGACCGGCGCATCATCAGCGTCGCAGCAAAATTGCCCCGTGGTGTGGCCCAGGACCGCCCGCGCCGACCGCGTGCGGCGGTCTGCTCCTGCGCGAGGATCCATGTGGACCCCGTCAGCTCGCTCGCTTGGCGTGCCGCCTCGCTCAGCGTGGAATCGACGCTATCGAAAACCTGCCGCCCGTAGCCATCGGGCCAAGACGCGTTTAGCGCCTTGGCCCCCGTTGCTCCCGCGGTGGAAGCGCCATTGTTCACCGATGTCACCGGCAGATCAGTTGATCAGCGTCGCCGCTGCAGAGATCGCAGCAGTTTCGACGCCAAACATGTTCAGGATACCCACGACCATGATCACGGCAGAGGCAACAACGAACCCCGACAGCAGGCTGCTTTTGCCCTCGTCCAGACGGTCATCGCCTTCGGCACCGAAATACATCAGGAAAACGATACGCAGGTAATAATAGGCACCGATGGCCGAGGCGACCGCACTGGCGACAACCAGCCAGACCAGCCCTGCATCCACACCCGCCTGCCAGACACCCAGCTTGGCGAAGAAGCCCAGCATCGGCGGCACACCAGCAAGCGAGAACAGCAGCACCAGCATCGCCAGCGCCTTACCCGGCGCGCGTTTGGAATACATGTTCAACGCCGAGATATCGGTGACCGGCTGGCCGTCTTTCTCCATCCCGAGGATGAAGGCGAAGGTGCCGATGTTCATGGTCACGTAGATCGCCAGATAGACCAGCATGGATTTGACACCCAGTTCAGTCCCCGCAGCAAGGCCGATCAGCGCATAGCCCATGTGGGCGATCGAGGAATAGGCCATCAGGCGTTTGATGTTGGTCTGACCAATCGCGGCAACGGCACCAAGGAACATGGACAGGACCGACAGCAGCGCGACGATCTGGCTCCAGTCGGCGACAGCATTGCCGAAGGCGTCATGCAGCACGCGTGCAAACAGCGCCATCGCGGCAACCTTGGGGGCTGTGGCGAAGAAAGCTGTAACCGGCGTCGGTGCGCCCTCGTAGACATCGGGCGTCCACATGTGGAACGGCACGGCCGAGACCTTGAACGCCAGACCAGAGACGACAAAGACGATCCCGAACAACAGGCCAATCGATGTCTGCCCTGCGCTTGCAAGGCTCATGACGCCCGCGAATTGCGTGGTGCCGGCGTAGCCATAGACCAGCGACACACCGTACAGCAGCAAACCCGAGGACAAAGCGCCCAGAACGAAATACTTCAGACCCGCTTCGGTCGATTTCACGCTGTCACGACGCAGAGAGGCGACGACATAAAGCGCCAGCGATTGCAGCTCGAGGCCCATGTAAAGGGTCATCAGGTCGCCTGCGCTGACCATCATCATCATGCCGACGACGCTCAGCGCGATCAGCACCGGATATTCAAACCGCAGCAGCCCGCGCTTTTTCATATAGGCTTCGGACATCGCCAGCACCGCCGCCGCGCTGAGCAGCATGGTGACTTTGGCAAAACGGGCAAAGCTGTCTTCGACGAACAGACCGTTGAAGGCGATGCGCGTGGTGCCACCGCTGGTCATACCGATCCAGATCGCCAGCAGCGTCATCACGATTGCCGTGGCCCAGACGATCACCCCCGCGGCGGCGTCCTTGTTGGTGTAGACCGCCCCAAGCAGTGCCAGGATCGCGAAAAGCGCCAGCAGGATTTCGGGCAGGATGACATTCAGATCAGCGGAAATCATCGCGCGGTCCTTTATTCTGAGGCCGTCTGGACAGCGGCACCTGCCGCCTCCAGGGCCGTATCATAGCTATCAACAAGGGCGGCAACCGATGGCCCGATCATGTCGAGCACCAGCGCCGGGTAGACACCCAACAGCAACGTCATTGCCACCAGCGGGGCAAAGATCCAGCGTTCGCGGCGCGACATGTCGGTGATGGTGCGCAGGCTTTCCTTGATCAGATCGCCCATCACCACGCGGCGATAGAGCCACAGCGCATAGGCCGCCGAGAAGATCACCCCGGAGGTGGCTACCGCCGCGACCCAGGTGTTCACCTGGAACGTGCCCATCAGCGTCAGGAATTCCCCGACAAAGCCCGATGTCCCCGGCAGACCGACGTTGGCCATGGTGAAGAACATGAACACCAGCGCATAGGCAGGCATCCGGTTCACCAGACCGCCATAGGCGTCAATCTCGCGGGTGTGCATCCGGTCATAGATCACGCCCACACACAGGAACAACGCCGCCGAGATGAAGCCGTGGCTGATCATCTGGAAGATCGCGCCGTCCAGGCCCTGCTGGTTAAAGGTAAAGATACCCATGGTCACGAAACCCATATGCGCAACCGAGGAATAGGCGATCAGCTTTTTCATGTCTTCCTGCACCAGCGCCACCAGCGAGGTATAGACAATCGCGATCGCCGACATCCACAGCACCAGCGGGGCCATCACATCTGCCCCCACAGGGAACATTGGCACCGAGAAGCGCAAGAAGCCGTAGCCGCCCATTTTCAGCAGGATAGCCGCCAGCACCACGGAACCGGCTGTCGGTGCCTGAACGTGCGCGTCAGGCAACCATGTGTGCACCGGCCACATCGGCATTTTCACCGCGAAGCTGGCAAAGAACGCCAGGAACATCATGGTCTGCAACCCGCCGACCACGGTGATCCCCGCAATCGAGAAGCTGTCGGAGGCAAAGGTATGGGTCAGCAAGCTGACCTCGCAGCCGCCAATACAGGTCGTGCCGGCATCCGCGTACATCATCACCATCGCCACCAGCATCAGGACGGACCCGAGGAAGGTGTAGAGGAAGAACTTGAACGAAGCGTAAATGCGGTTCGCCCCGCCCCAGATGCCGATGATCAGGAACATCGGGATCAGACCTGCTTCGAAGAAGAGGTAGAAGAGCACCAGATCCAGCGCCATGAACACGCCAAGCATCAGCGTTTCCAGCAGCAGGAAGGCGATCATATATTCCTTGACCCGCGTCTCTACGTTCCAGCTGGCGGCAATGACCAGTGGCATCATAAAGGTGGTCAGCATCACGAACAGGATCGAAATCCCGTCAACGCCCAGACGGTATTGCAGCCCCATCAGCCACTGCGCCTCGTCGACGAACTGGAACCCGGTGTTGGACGGGTCGAAGTCGAACAGGATGAACAGCGAGATCAGGAAGGTGACCGTTGTCGTGATCAATGCGAGCCACTTTGCATTGCGCCCCGCTGCGGCGTCATCGCCCCGCAGGAACACAGCCAGAATAAGCGCCGCAAAGCTGGGCATGAAGGTAATGATGGAAAGCAAGTGATGATCCATTAGTGTGCCCCCCCGCTCATCGTCATCCAGGTCACAAGGACCGCGATGCCGATCACCATGGCAAAGGCGTAGGTAAAGATATAGCCGGACTGCGCGCGCCCTGCCAGTCGGGTGAGGAACGGGATGATCCCCATAGCGACACCGTTCAGCGTGCCGTCGATCACATTGCCGTCCCCGCGCTTCCAGAAGAAGCGACCGATGGCCATCGCGGGTTTGACGAAGATCACGTTATACAGCTCGTCGAAATACCACTTGTTCAACAAGAACAGATAAAGCGGCCGCTGGTTCGCCGCCAGACGCGACGGCAGGGTCGGGTTCCAGATGTAGAACCACAGGGCCATCACAAGGCCAAAGACCATCGCGATGAACGGGCTGACCTTGACCCATGCCGGTGCGGCGTGGGCGTCGTCCAGAACGTGGTTGTCGGGTGCGATATACAAGGCCCCCTCGCCCGGTGCACCGGCGAAGGCGGGACCGTGGTGACCGGCATCGGCACCGTGCCCGTCTTCAGTGTGGTCGCCTGCGTCGGCGTGGCTGTCTTCCGCCCCTTCAACATGGGTTTCACCACCGGCGGCCATCTCGGCCATGGGGATGCCATAGAACTCGCCCACATCCTCGGCATGGCCAAAGAAGCTGTTGTACCAGATCATACCCGCAAAGATCGCGCCAAGGCTCAGCACGCCAAGTGGCACCAGCATGACCATCGGGCTTTCATGTGCGTGGTCATGGGTATGCTTGTCGCCGCGCGCCTTGCCAAAGAAGGTCAGGAACATCAGGCGCCAGCTGTAGAAGCTTGTCATCGCAGCCGCGATCACCAGCATCCAAAAGCCATACATGGACCCGCCACCCCAGGCGCTTTCGATGATCGCATCCTTGGACAGGAAGCCCGCGAAGCCGAAATGCGTCAACGGAATACCGACACCGGTAATCGCCAGCGTACCGATCATCATCGCCCAGAACGTATAGGGGATTTTCTTGCGAAGCGCGCCATAGTTACGCATGTCCTGTTCGTGGTGCATCGCGTGGATCACCGACCCCGCCCCCAAGAACAACATCGCCTTAAAGAACGCGTGGGTGAACAGGTGGAACATCGCGGCAGAATACATGCCAACGCCAGCGGCCACGAACATATACCCAAGCTGCGACATGGTCGAATAGGCGATGACGCGTTTGATGTCGTTCTGCACCAGACCGATGGTCGCGGCGACAAAGGCGGTGGTGGCTCCTAGGAAGGTGACGAAAGTCATTGCCTCGGGGGCGACCTCCATCAACGGAGACATACGGCAGACAAGGAAAACACCGGCCGTCACCATCGTCGCGGCGTGGATCAGCGCCGACACAGGCGTCGGGCCTTCCATCGCGTCGGGCAACCATGTGTGCAAAAAGAGCTGCGCCGATTTACCCATCGCACCGATGAACAGCAGGATCGCGATCAGGTTCGCGGCGTTCCAGTCGGCCCAAAGGAAACCAACGGTGGTTTCCGCCAGCTCGGGTGTTGCGGCGAAGACATCGTCGAACTTGATCGAGTCGGTCAGATAGAACAGGCCAAAGATACCAAGCGCAAAGCCGAAGTCACCGACACGGTTGACCACAAACGCCTTGATCGCCGCCGCATTCGCCGAGGGCTTCTTATAGTAGAAGCCGATCAGCAGATAGGATGCGACGCCCACGCCTTCCCAGCCAAAGAACATCTGAACAAGGTTGTCAGATGTCACGAGCATCAACATCGCGAAGGTGAAGAATGACAGATAGGCGAAGAAACGGGCGCGATAGGGTTCGGCGTCCGAGAAATTCTCGTCATGAGCCATGTAGCCGAAGGAATAGAGATGCACGAGGCTGGAGACCGTGGTGATCACGATCAGCATGATCGCGGTCAGACGGTCGAGGCGGATCGCCCAATCGGTCGACAGGCTGCCGCTTTCGATCCAGCGCAGGATCTGGATGTGCTGTGTTTCACCGTCAAACGAAAGGAAGACGATCCAGCTGAGCAGTGCAGCGAGGAACAGTAGACCCGTTGCCACATATTGGCCGGTCTTCTCCCCGATCAGCTTCCAGCCGAAACCACAGATCAATGCACCGACAAGTGGTGCGAAAAGAATGATCGTTTCCATGATCTTAGCCCTTCATCACGTTGACATCTTCAACCGCGATCGTACCCCGATTGCGGAAGAAGCAGACCAGAATGGCCAGCCCGATTGCGGCCTCTGCCGCAGCGACGGTCAGGACGAACAGCGTGAACACCTGCCCCACCAAATCACCCAGATAATAGGAGAAGGCGACAAAGTTGATGTTCACCGCCAAGAGCATAAGCTCGATCGACATCAACATGATGATGATGTTCTTGCGGTTCAGGAATAGCCCGAAAATGCCAATGACAAACAGCGTCGCCGCTACTGTCAGGTAATGTTCAATTCCGATCATGTCGTCCCTCGGTTCTTTTGCCCGTTTCAGGCGTTCTTTAGTTCTTGTCGCGAGATGTTTCCATCCCGATCCCGTCGCATCTAGAAAATGCTGTAGCCGCCCACGACCACGATCAAAATCACGACAAGCACCACAATTGTATTACGTGACATGGATCACATCCTTGATTGGGCAGGCCGCTTAAAGGCCCTGCCCGGGTTTCACATCATTCAGTTTCATCGCCAGCTTCGGATCACGCATCATCTGATCGACCACGTTCTGGCGTTTCACATCCGCACGGTGGCGCAGCGTCAGCACAATCGCCCCGATCATCGCGACCAGCAGGATCAGACCCGACAGCTGGAACAGCAGGAAGTATTGATCATAAAGGATCAGGCCCAATGCAGCGGTGTTGTGCACCTCGTCGGTGATCACCTGCGTGCGCAGACCTTCGGCGGCAGAGTTCGCATCCCACGCGCCGAACGCCATAACGAATTGCATCAGGATCACCAGACCGATCAGCAGGGCCAGTGGCATATAGCGCGCCATTTCGGCCTTGAGCTCGGCGAAATCGACATCAAGCATCATAACAACGAACAGGAACAGAACCGCGACCGCGCCGACATAGACAATGATCAGCAGCATCGCGACGAATTCGGCGTTGAGCAGCACGAAAAGCCCCGCCGCGCTGAGGAAGGACAGGATCAACCACAGCACCGAATGCACGGGGTTGCGGCTGATCACAGTGAACAGCCCGCCAGCGATCACGCTGATCGCGAAGAGGTAAAATGCGAAAACGCTCATGCGTCACCTTCCTTGTCATCCAAAACACCCTGCGCGATTTCCATTGCGCGGGTCATGGCGGGGATGCCGGCGAAAACCGCCATCTGCCCGATCGTCTCTATCACTTGCTGCTTGTGGGCCCCTGCCTCTACCGCGTGGATCACGGCCTGACGCAGCGCCACGTCATTCTGGGCACCCTGCATGGTCAGCCCCGAAATCGTCAGCAACATCCGTGTTTTGGCATCCAACCCGTTGGGGTTCATCGTATTGCCAAAAAACGTTTCCATCATGTCTTTGGGCATCTTGCCCATCATCGCCTCGAACCCTTTGGGGGAAAACGCATCCATTGCAGGAAAGGCTTTGGCCATATCCTGCATCTGACGCATCATCTCTTCAAAAGGGTTCTGGCTGTCGGTCATCGGTACGGCGCGTCCAGTTCAAGGTTGCGCGCGATTTCAGCTTCCCAGCGTTCGCCGTTGTCCAGCAGCTTGGCCTTGTCGTAGAACAGCTCTTCGCGGGTCTCGGTCGAGAATTCAAAGTTCGGCCCCTCGACAATCGCGTCAACCGGACAGGCTTCCTGACAGAAGCCGCAGTAGATGCACTTGGTCATGTCGATGTCGTAGCGCGTGGTGCGGCGGCTGCCGTCATCGCGCGGTTCCGCATCGATGGTGATCGCCTGCGCCGGGCACACCGCTTCGCAGAGTTTGCACGCGATGCAACGCTCTTCCCCGTTGGGATAGCGGCGCAGGGCGTGTTCACCACGGAAACGAGGGCTCAACGGGCCCTTTTCGTGCGGGTAGTTGATCGTCGCCTTGGGCTTGAACATATACTTAATGCCCAGCTTCAAGCCTTGATAGAAATCCTGCAGCAGGAAGTATTTCGCGTGACGGGTATAGTCGGTGTTAGCCATATCAGCCCCCTACTGTCCAACGGGCATAGATACCCCAGAACCAATCGAATTTCGCGGCGAAGGATACGAAGACAACCCAGAACAGGCTGAATGGCAGGAACACTTTCCATCCCAGACGCATCAGCTGGTCATAGCGGTACCGCGGGGTGATCGCCTTGACCAACGAGAAGAAGAAGAACACCAGCCCCATTTTGGCGACCATCCAGAAGATGCCGTCCGGCAGGCCGGGGATCGGCGACAGCCAACCGCCAAAGAACATCAGCGAGATCAGCGCGCACATCAGCACCACGGCGACCAGTTCACCGATCATGAACAGCAAGAAGGGCGTGGAGGAATATTCGACCTGATACCCTGCAACCAGTTCCGATTCCGCTTCAGGAAGGTCAAACGGCGGACGGTTGGTTTCGGCCAGCGCCGAGATAAAGAACAGGATCAGCATCGGGAAGTGCGGTAGCCAATACCAGTTCAGCAGACCGTAGTCGCCGCTTTGCGACAGCACGATGTCCCCGAAGTTCAACGAGCCAGAGCTGATGACGACGCCGATGATGATCAGACCGATCGACACCTCGTAAGAGATCATCTGCGCGGCAGAGCGCAGCGAGCCCAGAAACGGGTATTTGGAGTTTGACGCCCACCCGCCCATGATCACGCCATAGACTTCAAGCGACGAGATCGCGAAGACATAAAGGATCGCGACGTTGATGTTCGACAGAACCCAACCGTCGTTGAACGGGATCACCGCCCAGGCAACCAGCGCCATAACCAATGTGACCATCGGGGCCATGAAGAACACGGCGCGGTCCGCACCAGCGGGCACGACCACCTCTTTGACGATGTATTTCGCGAAATCCGCAAAGGATTGCAGCAGACCGTAGATGCCTACAACGTTCGGGCCGCGGCGCAGCTGTACCGACGCCCAGATTTTCCGGTCGGCGTACATCAGGAACGCAAGGGCAAGAAGCAGGGGAATCACAACAAGGAAAATCTGGCCAATAATCAGCAGGATCGTCCCCAGCGTGGTGTTGAAAAAGAAGTCAGCCATAGGTCCTCACACCGTCGGTATGCCTTTTTCCATGCAGTTCTGCACGGTCACTTCAGCATCTATTGTCTTCAAGCCCGCAGGCAGGCTCGGCGAGATGGTGTAAACAGCATCTGCGTGCCAGACACCACCCTCGATCTCAACATTTGTACGCACGTGGCGGGCAAAACCAAAGCCCCGGATCAAAGTATAGCGCGCCGCGGCACATTCCGCGTATTCCGCTACATTCTCGGATGACTGTGCTTTGGTCATCGCCACGTCGAACTGGACAAGATCCCCGTCCAGCAGTTTGGTTTCAACACCGCGATACTCGGGAATGAAATCTTCGGCCATGGGCGCTTGCGTCTCGCAGGCACCCAGAACCAAAGGCAACATCATCCCCAAAATCCTCACTCCGCCGCCAGTGGTTTTTCGCGGCGGGCTTTGGCGTTGGCCGAAAGCTCTGCCATCAACTGGCTAGCGCGGGCGATGGGGTTGGACAGGTAGAAATCGGCAATCGCAAAGCGCAACGGGCTGTCGCCCAGATCGCCTGTGGCCACAGGCCGCCATGCGTTTTCAGCAACCTGATCAATATTTCCCAGATGCGGGACATCAGCGACCAGCGCCTTGCGCAATGCTGCAAGCGAATCGAATGGCAGCTTGGCGTCCAGCTCGGCACTCAGCGCGCGCAGGATGGCCCAGTTTTCCTTGGCCTGACCGGGGGCAAAGCTGGCGCGCGCGGCAAGCTGCGGACGGCCTTCGGTATTGACGAACAAACCGCCCTCTTCCGTATAGGCGGCACCGGGCAGGATGATATCGGCACGGTGCGCGCCGCGATCCCCGTGCGAGCCTTGATAGATCACGAAGGGGCCAGCAGGAATGTCGCCCTCATCGGCACCAAGGTTATAGATCACATCAGCGGCCAGCACATCGTTGATGCCATTTTCAGCAACGGCACCGACATCCATCGCACCCACACGGGATGCGGCAGTGTGCAAGGCCATAAAGCCGGATTGCGTCGCCTCGGCCAGCGCCATGGCAGCGGCCAGAACCTCTGCCCCGTCTTCGCGCGCCAAGGCCCCCATGCCCACAACGATGACCGAGGATTTCTCGGCAATGTCGGCGTGGTCCTTTTTCAGCAGGTCATTCAGCAGCGACGGGCTGTCGCCCAGATGATCGTAATCGTAGGTCAGATCGACCGCTGGGCCCATCAGCGCCACATCCGCGCCGCGGGTCCATGCCTTGCGGATACGGGCGTTCAGCACCGGTGCTTCCACCGCGGGGTTCGCGCCGATCAGCATCACGGCTTGCGCGTGATCCAGATCTTCGACCGTAGCGGTCCCGACATAGCCCGAACGGTTGCCCGCAGGCAGCTTCGCGCCATCGGTCCGGCATTCGACAACACCGCCCTGCCCTTCGATCAGTTGTTTCAACGCATATGTCGCCTCGACCGAAGCAAGATCACCGATCAGACCGGCGACAGTCTTACCCTTCATCGCAGCAGCGGCAGCGGCCAATGCTTCGGGCCAGTCAGCTTTGCGCAGTTTACCGTTTTCACGAATATAGGGCGTGTCCAGACGCTGGCGGCGCAGACCATCCCAGACGAAACGGGTTTTATCGGAAATCCATTCCTCGTTCACGCCATCATGGTTGCGCGGCAAGAAGCGCATGACTTCACGGCCCTTGGTATCCACACGGATGTTCGACCCAAGCGCATCCATCACGTCGATCGATTCGGTCTTTGACAGTTCCCACGGCCGTGCGGTGAAAGCATAGGGTTTCGAGACCAGCGCCCCCACGGGGCACAAGTCGATGATGTTGCCCTGCAGGTTCGAATCGAGCGTCTGCCCCAGATAGGCTGTAATCTCGGCGTCTTCACCACGGCCGGTCTGGCCCATCTGGTGAATGCCCGCGACCTCGGTGGTGAAACGCACACAACGGGTGCAGGAAATGCAGCGCGTCATATGGGTTTCGACCAATGGGCCCAGATCCAGATCTTCGGTCGCGCGCTTCGGCTCGCGGTAGCGGCTGAAGTCGACGCCGTAGGCCATCGCCTGATCCTGAAGATCACACTCACCGCCCTGATCGCAGATCGGGCAATCCAGCGGGTGGTTGATCAGCAGGAATTCCATGACGCCCTCGCGGGCCTTTTTAACCATGGGCGAATTGGTTTTGACGACAGGCGGCTGGCCCTCCGGGCCAGGACGCAAATCACGCACCTGCATGGCGCAAGACGCCGCAGGCTTGGGTGGGCCGCCCACGACCTCCACAAGACACATCCGGCAGTTACCGGCAATCGACAGACGTTCATGGTAACAGAAACGCGGAATTTCCACCCCTGCTTCCTCGCACGCCTGAATGAGCGTCATCGCCCCTTCGACTTCGACTTCCTTGCCGTCAATGATGATCTTGCGGGTATCGCTCATATGCTTATTTCGCTCTCAGTAACGAACCGATCCGGCTCGATTTTTGGATTTCTGCACGCCCTAACGCACAATAGCTTTGCGGGTCCGAAGTATCGACCCCCTTCGCCTTTAAATATGCGGCCCCACGGGCCTTCATGCGCGCCTTTTCAGCATCGCTTTTGCGGTAGGCGTCAATTTCGTCCGACGTATAGCCCAAAGATTTCGCCGTATTGTGCACATTGTTCAAATAGCTGAGCGCGCGGATCATACGGGCCGAGATATCGGGGCATTCTTTGCGAATCCGGTCGGCCAGTCCAAGATCAAGCAGCGCATCATCAACAGCCGGTACATCACGCAGCGGCGGCTTTGCGGCGACAGGGCTGGCCATCAGGGCCACGGTTGTTACGGCGATCAATACGTTACGCATCTTACTCTCCTCATGTAGCGGGGCGGACTGCCCCTTGCTACACATGGGAACTGACCCCGATGTTATTCAATAACATCTCCGGATCAGCCATTTGCCAGCGGTATGTCGCGCAAACGGTCAGGAAGGGCAAGCCCCCTGAAACGTCAAAGCGTCGTCCACAAGGCGCAAATTCTCGGGCGGGGTGTCCGGCCCCACGACCCATTTGATATCCGAACTGCCATAGTTGGTCACACAATAAACCGTCGCTTCATAGCGCGCCGCTTCACGGGCACCGTTGATCGACTGCGACGCATTGCGCACCCGCAGGGTAAAGACATCGCGTTGCCCGTCGACTTTGCTCAGTTTGGTGCGGAAATATTTACCATCAAAGGCCAGACGGTCTTCGCGGGCGGTACAGCCGGCCAATACCGCGGCCGTTATACAAAATAGAACAATCTGCTTCATCTTCCCTCACTCTGCCGGTGTGGCCGGACCCGTCTTTTTGTGCAGCCCCCTGCCCGATCAACGGGTGAAAGCTATCGTTCTTCAGTCGTGCCTCAGAAGGCCGCGAAAATCGCCAGTACCGCCAAGGCGAGAATACAGACCAGCCCCAGCATAAAGAACAGCGACCGCATCAGCTGGTTGGTTGTCCCGATATGCACCACGGCCATCGCGACCCGCACCACCACGAACAGCGCCGCAAAGAGGTTCACCCAAAACACAGGCGCGCCAAGCAGCACCGCCGCAAGCGTCGATGCCAGAAACGGGCCCGACGCCTCTATCGCGTTCATGAACGCGCGTTCGCGGCGATAGACCACATCGTCGTAGTTCCGCTTGGGCTTGCCGCAATCGCAGCGCCCCTCTGGCGTGCGCCCCATGGTAGAGAGCGCGCCAAGGACACTGATCAGAATGGCCCAAAAAGCCAAAGCAGTCAGCGCGTGGCTATAGGCGGCAAAGCTTTCCATCAAAGCTTACTCCGCCGCGACGGCGCTGACGCGGCCGGTGCGTTTGTGCTTGATGCGATCCTCGATCTCGTCGCGGAAGTGACGGATCAGACCCTGAATGGGCCAAGCCGCCGCATCCCCAAGGGCACAGATCGTGTGGCCTTCGACCTGCTTGGTCACGTCGAGCAGCATGTCGATCTCTTCGGGCTCCGCATCGCCGCGCACCAAACGGTCCATCACGCGCATCATCCAGCCGGTCCCTTCGCGGCATGGCGTACACTGACCACAGGATTCGTGCTTGTAGAACTTCGCCAGACGCCAGATCGCCTTGATCACATCGGTGGAGTTATCCATCACAATGATCGCAGCCGTCCCCAGGCCCGAGCGTTGCTCGCGCAGGTAGTCGAAATCCATGATCGCGTCGCGCATCTGTGCACCGGGAATCATCGGCACCGACGACCCGCCGGGGATCACAGCCTTGAGGTTGTCCCAGCCGCCACGGATACCGCCGCAATGCTTTTCGATCAGCTCTTCAAAAGTGATGCTCATCGCTTCTTCGACGACGCAAGGATTATTCACATGGCCCGAGATCGCAAACAGCTTGGTGCCCGCGTTGTTCGGACGGCCAAAGCTTGAAAACCATTCCGGACCGCGACGCAGGATCGTAGGGACCACCGCGATGGATTCCACGTTGTTCACCGTGGTCGGGCAGCCATAAAGACCGGCCCCCGCAGGGAACGGCGGCTTCATCCGCGGCATGCCTTTTTTGCCTTCAAGGCTTTCTAGCAACGCGGTTTCCTCGCCACAGATATAGGCACCTGCCCCGTGGTGCAGATAGATGTCGAAATCATAGCCGGATTTGCAGGCATTCTTGCCCACTAGACCCGCGTCATACGCCTCGTCGATCGCGGTTTGCAGCGCTTCACGCTCGCGGATGTATTCGCCGCGGATGTAGATGTAGCAAGCGTTGGCATTCATCGCGAAGCTCGCGATCAGGCAGCCCTCAATCAGCGTGTGCGGATCGTGGCGCATGATCTCGCGGTCTTTGCAGGTGCCGGGCTCGGATTCATCGGCGTTCACCACCAGATAGCTGGGGCGACCGTCGCTTTCCTTGGGCATGAAGGACCACTTCAGACCGGTGGGGAAGCCCGCACCGCCACGGCCCCGCAGCCCCGAGGCTTTCATCTGGTCGATGATCCAGTCGCGCCCGTTCTTGAGGATGCCCGCCGTGCCATCCCAATGGCCACGCGCCTGCGCGCCTTTCAGCGTGCGGTCGTGCATACCGTAGATATTGGTAAAGATGCGGTCTTGATCCTGAAGCATGAAGCTAACCTTTATGTGTCACGGCTGGCCGCGCGGGCCCGCCTCATCTGATATATATTGACCATCGCCCAGATCAGGGCTGCCAGCGCGGCAAAGTCGAACAGCAGCGCATAGCGTCCGGGCAAGCCGAACTGCGGTGCAAGCCATTGCGCCGCGATCCAAAGCAACATGGTGCCGGCAATGACAAGGCCGACCATCCGGCCCTTACGGGCCAGGGCGATTTCTTCCTTATCTGTCATTACACGGCATCCATGTCAGGCTCAGGTCTTTTTGCTACGGGTGGAGAATTCGGTCTCTCCACCGGAGGCGAGGGTTTTGGCCTGCGCCATCCAGTCATCACGTTGAATACGGCCTTTGAACCGCACGCGGGCGTCAACCCAAGCGATTTCAGCTGCAGTCCATTTGGCGATCTGATCAAAGTGATAGATCCCCAGCTCATTCAGCGTTTGTTCAAGTTTCGGCCCTACCCCACTGATAAGCTTGAGGTTATCGGCACCGCCAGCGCGCGGTTTGTCCAGCGTTTCGGGGCTGCTTTCCACAGTACCCGCCGGAATATCCGCGATCCCCGAACGGGTCGAGGTAGCACCCTTGACGGTGGCCGGTGCCTGCGGTGTTTCAGCCGGCGTTGGTTCCGGGATAGAGGCGACAGGTTCCGCCGCTTCTGTTGCTGGCGCAGGAGCCGGAGCCGCCTTGGCCTTTGCAGGCTCGGCTGCGGGGGCTTCGTATTTGTAGCTGCCTTTGCGCGCAGCGAGTTCCTCTTGGCCCTTCAGCTTGGCCGTGGGCTTGATCCCCGAGAAAGCGGCGGGTTCGTCTTTGGCCGCTGGCGAGGTGCCCGCTGTTGCCTCTGACGCGGCACCGCCGACATCGGCCTCGGCCTGACCGCCGGTCGTATCTTCGGGGCGGGTCTCTACCGTTTCGGTGGCAGCGGGTTCCGCCTCCAGCGTCGGCTCAGGCTCTACCGCGGCGTCGCTGGTTGGTGCGGCGCTGGCCGCCTGGGTTGTGGCCGCCGTTGCAGGGGCCGCAGCCGCCGCAGGGGTGCTGGCCGTCTGCATAGGCTCATCCCCAAGCGACCCGCACATGAGTTTGGACAGGACCACAAAGGTCACAAGCCCCAGTATGATTCCAAGGAACAGGGAGGCGATAAAGCCCCAGCCGAAAACCAGCCAAAATAGCAACGCGAGGACAAGGCCGACCCCGGCCCCCCACCGCATGCAACCGCGTTTGCATTGCTCTTTTTGCGTCAAATCAGTCATGTCCGTCCCTTCGTTCGCCATTCAAGATGATCTATTATGTGTTATAGATACCATCTTTTGTGGCGCGCGACGAGAATTCTGTTTCTTCACCAGCAGCAAGTTTTTTCGCCTGCTCGACCCAGTTGTCGCGGGTCACGCGACCCTTGAAACCTTCGAGGTTCTGATCCACCCAGGATACCTCGTTCGGGCCCCAGTCAGCGATCTGGCTAAAGTGGTAAAAGCCCATCTTGTTCACCAGCGCTTCGAGCTTGGGACCGATGCCCTTGATCATCTTGAGATCATCCGCCGCGCCGCCTTCGGGGGCATCCAGCGTCTTGGGCTTGGTGGCTGCCGCATCCGCATTGGCCTCTGCAGATTTTGCAACCGATGCTTTTTTGGTGCCCGCGGTCGAGGCTTTGGGCGCAGGGGCCGGATCGCCGGGTGCGACGCTGCCTGCTTCGGGTTTGCCTACAGCTTCGGTGCCGTCAGCCTCTCCCGGTGCTTCGGAGCGTTGATCCGAGGCATCGCCCACATCACGTGGTGCGTCTTCCTCTGCGGCGGTACGACCGCCTTGGGCACCGTCAGGGCCTTCGGGTGGCATATTGTCATCCCGCGCAACAGGCTGTTCCTTGTCAGAACCGGCGCTGTCTGCACCATCTTTACCCTGCCAGGGCGCTGTCAGCGGCACTTCGGTACCATCGATGCGCTTGAGCGTATCTCCGATGTCCACGGCCAGCTGCGCGCTGGCGTTATATTGTGTCTTGCCGCTGTCGTGATCGGTCAGGCTGGTCAGCCCGGACAGCGGTTCAGAGGCATAGCGCCCGTTCTGCGGGCCGGGTACGGGCACCTGTCCCGCCGCCATCTCGTCGATCATGGCGCGGAAGCCGTCGACGGTCAGATCTTCGTAATAGTCCTTGCCGATCTGCGCCATCGGCGCGTTCGAACAGGCCCCCAGACATTCGACTTCTTCCCACGAGAATTTGCCGTCTGCGCTGATCTGATGGGCCTTGGGCGCGATGCGTTCCTTGCAGACCTCGATCAGGTCTTCGGCCCCGCAGATCATGCAGGATGTCGTACCGCAAATCTGGAAATGCGCGACCTCCCCCACAGGCTGAAGCTGGAACATAAAGTAGAATGTCGCGACCTCGAGCCCGCGGATATAGGCCATGCCCAGCATTTCCGAGACATGTTCGATTGCAGGGCGGCTCAGCCAGCCTTCCTGTTCCTGCGCACGCCACAGCAAAGGGATGATCGCGCTGGCCTGACGGCCTTCGGGGTATTTCGTGATCTGCGCTTCGGCCCAGGCCTGGTTGGCAGGGGTGAAGGCAAAGCTTGTCGGTTGGTCAGGGTGCAAACGGCGCAGCATCAGATCAGGCTTTCGTTCTTGCGGAAACGGCGGGCGCCTCCGGCGGGAGTTTATTTGGCAAAATGAAGAGGACCCGGCTCAACGGTCGACCTCTCCGAAAACGATGTCCATGGTGCCGATGATCGCCGCGACATCCGCCAGCTGATGCCCCTTGGCGACATAGTCCATCGCTTGCAGGTGCAGGTAGCCGGGCGCGCGCAGTTTGGCACGGTAGGGTTTGTTCGATCCATCCGCCACAAGGTAGACGCCGAATTCGCCCTTGGGGGCCTCGACCGCGCAATAGACTTCGCCGGCGGGGACGTGGAACCCTTCGGTGTAGAGCTTGAAGTGGTGGATCAGGCTTTCCATGTCGGTTTTCATCGCGGTCCGGCTGGGGGGCGTGATCTTGCCCCGCGCCAATACATCGCCCTGCCCTTCGGGCGCGCGCAGCTTCTCGATGGCTTGCTGGATGATGTAGGTGGACTGGCGCATTTCTTCCATCCGGACGAGGTAGCGGTCATAGCAATCGCCGTTCACACCGGTCGGGATCTGGAAGTCGAATTCATCGTAGCATTCATAGGGCTGCGCACGGCGCAAATCCCATGCCAGGCCAGAGCCGCGGACCATCACGCCCGAGAAGCCCCAATCCTGGATGTCCTGTTCAGACACGATGCCGATGTCAGCGTTACGCTGTTTGAAGATCCGGTTTTCTGTCAGCAGCTGATCCACGTCGACCATGAAGCCCGACAGGAACTTGTGGGTCCATGCCTCAATATCATCAAGCAGCGCGGGCGGCAGATCCTGGTGGACCCCGCCGGGGCGGAAATAGGCCGCGTGCAGACGGGCACCGCAGGCGCGTTCGTAGAAGATCATCAGATCTTCGCGTTCTTCAAAGCCCCAGAGCGGCGGTGTCAGCGCGCCCACGTCCATCGCCTGTGTGGTGACGTTCAACAGGTGGGACAGGATGCGGCCAATTTCGGAATAGAGCACGCGGATCAGCGAGGCACGACGGGGCACTTCGACACCGGTCAGCTTTTCGATGGCCAGACACCAGGCGTGTTCCTGGTTCATCGGGGCCACGTAATCGAGCCGGTCGAAATACGGCAGGTTCTGCAGGTAGGTGCGGCTTTCCATCAGCTTTTCGGTGCCACGGTGCAGCAGGCCGATATGCGGATCGCAACGTTCGACGATCTCGCCGTCGAGTTCGAGAACCAGACGCAGAACCCCGTGCGCCGCAGGGTGTTGCGGGCCGAAGTTGATGTTGAAGTTGCGGATCTTCTGCTCGCCGGTCAGGGCGTCTTCGAAACCTTTGGTGCCGTCCATCATTTACGCTCCAGCTCGGTCAGTTTGACGCCCATCCACCACAAAAGGGCGACGGTGCCCAAAGGCACGATACAGGCAACAGACCAGTATTTATTGATCCCGAAAAACGGCAACAGCTTGACCATCGGGATGATTGTGAGGGCAGACAGTATGAACCACCACATGCCCCCCATTATTTTGCCTCCGGCTTTTCATCGCCCGGCAGAATATATTCGCCCCCTTCCCAAGGCGACATAAAGTCGAACTGGCGATATTCCTGAACGAGGCTCACGGGTTCATAGACCACGCGCTTTTCCGTCTCGTCATAGCGGACTTCGGTATAGCCGGTGGTCGGGAAATCCTTGCGCAGCGGGTAGCCGCGGAACCCGTAGTCGGTCAGCAGGCGACGCAGGTCGGGGTGGCCGGCAAAGATGATGCCGAACATGTCAAAGACCTCGCGTTCGAACCAGTTGGCCGACGGGTGGATATCGACGATCGAGGGGACCATATCCTCTTCGCGCGCGGCGACGCGCAAGCGGATGCGCTGATTCTGGTACATCGACAGGAAATGATAGACGACATCAAAGCGTTTGGCGCGGCCCGGGTAATCCACCGCGGTGATATCCACCAGCGAGGAGAAACGGCAGGTCGCGTCGCTTTTGATAAATTCTACCAGACCGGGCAGATTGGCCTGGGTAACATCCATGTTCAGCTCGTCAAAGGCGATGTCCCAGCCGAGGATACAGTCGGGGCGTTTCGCTTCGATATACGCGCCAAGTTCGTTCAGTTGTTCTGACATATCAGCCCCTCAGCGAACAATTGTGCCGGTGCGGCGGATTTTGCGCTGCAACTGCATGATACCATAAAGCAACGCCTCTGCCGTGGGGGGGCAGCCGGGCACATAGACATCGACAGGCACGACACGGTCACAGCCGCGCACCACGGAATAGCTGTAGTGGTAATAGCCGCCGCCATTCGCGCAAGACCCCATAGAGATCACATAGCGCGGTTCCGGCATCTGGTCATAGACCTTGCGCAGGGCCGGTGCCATCTTGTTGGTCAGCGTGCCCGCAACAATCATCAGGTCGGACTGACGTGGAGACGCGCGTGGCGCGGTGCCAAAACGTTCCAGATCGTAGCGCGGCATCGAGGTGTGCATCATCTCGACGGCGCAGCAGGCCAGACCAAAAGTCATCCAGTGCAGCGAGCCGGTACGGGCCCAGTTGATGATGTCTTCGGTCGAGGTCAGCAGGAAGCCTTTGTCCTGCAGTTCCTTGTTCAGGTTCTGGGTGGCCACATCGCGGTCCATCCCGGCCACATTGGCCCCGGCGGCTGCTACTGCCATTCCAGTGCTCCCTTTTTCCACTCATATGCAAAGCCGGCGGTCAGCACGGCAAGAAAGACCATCATCGACCAGAAACCGGCCATGCTCACGTCCTGAAAGGCCACGGCCCAGGGGAAGAGGAAAGCGATTTCGAGGTCAAAGATGATGAACAGGATCGACACGAGGTAGAACCGCACGTCAAATTTCATCCGGGCGTCATCAAAGGCGTTGAACCCGCATTCATAGGCCGACACTTTTTCAGGGTCCGGGTTGCGCACGGCCAGCACGACGGCAGCCAGGATCAAAACAATGCCAAGGACAATCGCCACGGCTAGAAAAAGTAGGATCGGCAGGTATTCCCGCATCATGTCGTCCAAGGGGAAGCTCCTTTTGCGTATGCGACGCGCCACGCGCCCTGTCAGCCAAACGGCACTATTGGCTTTGGTCGGTTTACTCCGCTGTCCGGTCAGGGTCAACCGAGCCCGCCATATTTGCGTCATCCTGTCGTGGGGCGCGGCACACCCTGCCCGCGCCCGCGTGATTGGCGCTATTTTTCCAGCAGATCGCGGCTCTCGCGCCAGCTGTGCTGCGGCGCGAACCCCAGCAGGTCACGCGCCTTTTCGATGCTGTAGAATGTCTCGAACTGGCCCATATCGCGGGTCTGGCGCACGTCTTTATAGTAGCGATCAATCAAGTCAGACGTTTGTGCGGCGACAGAGGTGTCCGCGTTGGCCACATTGAACACCTCATACCCCAAGCCGTCCACATCAAGACAGCGCTGCACCATCTGCCCCAGATCGCGGGCATCGATATAGGCGAAGATATTGCGCCGCCGTTGATCGGGGTCGTGAATGAAGCCAGGGAAAAGGCTGGCGTATTCATGCGGTTCGATCACGTTGTTGATTCTCAACCCATAGATATCCGCCCCCGTGCGCGCCTGAAAGCTGCGCGCCGTCGCCTCGTTGCAGACCTTGGACATGGCATAGCTGTCTTCGGGCACGGTCGGGTGATCTTCATCGACGGGGATATAGTCGGGCTTACGCTCCCCCTGGGCAAAGCAGACGCCATAGGTCGTCTCGGATGAGGCAAAGATGATCTTGGGCACCCCCGCCTTCACGGCAGCATCAATGACATGATAGGTGCCAAGCGTATTGACCCGAAACACCTCTGTATCCGACGTGATCAGGATGCGCGGCACGGCGGCGAAATGCACAACGGCGTCAAACCCCTGCACGCCGGTGCCCTCATCCAGTTCGCCCAGATTCATCAGACTATGCATCACATCATGCATCTGGCCCGCGTCGGTGATATCGGCAATGCGGTTGTCAACGCCGGGGTGATCCAGCGGCTGCTGGTCCACATTCAACACCTGATGCCCCTGATCCAGCAGATAGGGGATCACATGCCGCCCCGCCTTGCCGCTGCCGCCGGTGAATAGAATACGCATGGGGGACCCTCTTGCCATTGATGTCGTGGCAAAGCCTAGAGCCTTGCCGCCCCGCTTCAACCCGTAACCCAGGCCGCCTTGCGCTTGTCGAAGAAGGCACCGATTCCCTCGGCCGCCTCTTCGGTTTCCCAGCGGTCGGCCAATGCGGCGATGGTATGGTCCACGACCTGCGCGTCGATCCGCGGCCCCAAATCCCGCGCGAGCTGTTTCGCCGCAGCCACGGCCCCCGGCGCACAGGACAGATAGGGCAGGACCTCGGCCTCGATCGCAGCGTCCAGCGCATCCGCCGGCACGGCACGGGCCAGCAAGCCCAGATCGACCGCCTCCGCCGCGTCAAACAGACGGGCCGACATGAACACACGCCGCGCGCGCCCCTCGCCCATACGGGCCAGCACATAGGGGCCGATGGTGGCCGGAATGATCCCCAGCCGCGTCTCGGTGAACCCCATCTTCAACGTATCAACCCCGATCGCCACGTCACAGACCGAGGCCATGCCGACACCGCCACCAAAGGCATTCCCCTGCACCCGACCGATCAAGGGCTTGGGCAGCGTGTTCAGCGCGCCCAGCATCGTGGCCAGTTTGCCTGCCTCGGCCGAGCGTGTCGGCCCATCCATATCGCGCTGCGCCTGCATCCAGCCCAGATCACCGCCCGCGCAAAAGCTTTTGCCCGCGCCGGTCAGCACCACGACCCGCACAGCGTCATCAGCGGCCAAGGCGGCGGCGGCCCCGGTCAGCTCCGCGATCATCTGCGCGGACATGGCGTTGTGCTTTTCCTCGCGCGCCAACGTCAAGGTCGCGACCCCGCGCGCGTCGGTCTCCAGCTTCAGTGTCTCGTACATCATCCTGCCCTCATCCGCCGCGCCATCTCGGCGGCTTCCTCGATCACCGCCTGATCCAACCCGGTGTCATAGCCAAGCGCCATCAGATGCGCGTTGACCTTTTCCGTAGCAACATTGCCCGCAGCCCCCGGCGCATAGGGGCACCCCCCCAAACCGCCTACGGCGGCATCGAACACCCGCAGGCCCATGGACAGGGATGCATCGATGTTGTCCATCGCCCGCCCGTTGGTGTCATGGTAATGCCCGGCCAAACGCCCCACGGGCACCACATCGCGCACCGCCAGCAACATGCGCGCAATCGTATCCGGCGTGCCCGCCCCGATGGTGTCGCCAAGCGAGACCTCATAGCAGCCCATAGAGAAAAGACGATCCGCCACTTCAGCCACCTTGGATGGCGCGACCGCCCCGTCATAGGGGCATTCCACCACACACGAGACATAGCCCCGCACCGGCATATCCACATAGCGTGCCTGCTCTAGGATCGGCGCGAAACGCTCGAACGCCTCCTCGATGCTGGCGTTGATATTCTTCTGGCTGAACCCCTCGCTGGCCGAGGCGAACACCGCGATCTCTCCCGCTGGGGCCGCGACCGCATCCTCGTAGCCCCGCATATTCGGCGTCAGCGCGGCATAACGCACCCCCTCGACCCGAGCAATCCCGCCCAGTACCTCAGCCGATCCGGCCATCTGCGGCACCCATTTGGGGCTGACAAAACTCGCCACCTCGATCCGGGAAAACCCCGCACGGCTCAGCAGGTCAACCAGCGCGATCTTCTCCGACACCGGAATTTCACGCGCCTCGTTTTGCAGCCCGTCCCGTGGACCGACCTCGAATATCTCGCAGACCCCTTTATCCATAACGCCCCCTCCCCTTCATTTTGCCAAATAAACTCACCTGCGTGACGGTAGCATCACTCGACCGGCCACGGGTCATAAAACGTCCGGTCAAACAACGGCACGTCTTTGGGCAGCGACAGCTGGAACGCCTCGCGGTCGGTGATGCGCGCATACCAGGCCGCCACATTGGGGTGATTGTCGAGCTTGGCGAAATGCTGCGCCATATAGACCGCCTGCCCCACGTTCACATCCGCCGCCGTGAAACCGCTCATCAACAGATAATCCTGCGACAGTATCCCGCCACCCAAACGCGCCTCGATCGCGTCGTAACATTTCATCAAACGCGCGGCTTCCAGCTTCATCACGATGGGGCTACGCATTGAATCATCGCGCAGCGCCACATGCTGCTGGGTCAGCGCGGCACAATGCTGCGATACCGTCTCGGCAAAGTGGATCCACACCAACCACGCCATGCGATCCGGTGCCCCCGGCATCCGCCCCAAACGGTCGGGGCTGAACCGTTCGCAAAGGTATTCCGCAATGGCGCCTGTCTCGAACATACGCTCCCCGTCGATCTCGAGCGAGGGCACACGCCCCGCCGGCGAAATCGCCAGATAGCCCGGATCACGCAAGGATTTGTCGAAGGCGTGGATCGACACCTCAAAGGGCACCTCCAGCTCGTGCAGCAACCAAAGGGTGCGCATGGAACGGGTCTGTTCGACGTGGTGCAGGGTAATCATGGTGCGGTCTCCTATGCCTCGGGCTCTAGCCGCACCAGTGCTACACCCGCCTCGACCTGATCACCAGCCTGCGCCAGAACCTCGGCGACAACGCCATCGCGCGCGGCAAGCAGGCTGTGCTCCATCTTCATGGCTTCCAGCACCGCAAGGCGGTCGCCCTTGGACACCGTTTGGCCGACCTTGGCATCCACGACACGCACCAATCCGGGCATCGGGGCCTCGATCAGGTTGCCGTCGCCGTGACCACCCGCGGCACGGGCCAGCGGGTCGATAACGTCAAACACCAGCCCATAGCCGTCAAAGACCGTCACGCGCCCCTCGGCGACAGATACAGCCGCCGCCTGTTGCCCGCCTAATGACCAACGCCCGCCGATGCGCTGCGCCACCACCTCTGTCCCGTCCACGGTCCAGATCTGGTGATCCGCCGAGACGACCTGCACCTGTAGCAGATGATCCTCTCCGCCCCAGGTCAATCCGACCGCGCGGCGCAGCGGCTGCCACAGCGTAAATCCCGCCCCCCCGGCCGGATCCAGCAACGACAGTGCCGCCATCCCGGCAAGCGCTGCATGACGCGGCTCCACCTCGGGCGCTTGTGTCAAATCATCAATGTCACGGGCGATCAGCCCGGTATCCACATCCCCCGCCGCAAACCCTTCATGCACCGCCAAAGCGCCCAGAAACGCAAGGTTCGTGACCGTCCCCGCCACCTCGCAGCCGGTCAGCGCCGCGCGTAGGCGCGACAGGGCGATCTCGCGCGTGTCGCCATGCACGATCACCTTGGCAATCATCGGATCATAGAAAGGGCTGATCGTATCGCCGGCGCGCACGCCGCTGTCGGCCCGGCAGGCGGGCGTGAACTGCAAATGTGTCAAGGTGCCCGTGGCGGGCAGGAAGCCCTTGGGCACATCCTCCGCATAAAGCCGCGCCTCAAACGCATGTCCGTGGATCGACAATTCGTCCTGGCGCAGGGGCAGCCCCTCGCCTGCCGCCACGCGCAGCTGCCAGGCCACCAGATCAACGCCGGTAATCGCCTCGGTCACGGGATGTTCCACCTGCAAACGGGTGTTCATCTCCATGAAAAAGAAGCCGTCCGTCTGCAACCCGCCAGAGCCGTCGACGATGAATTCAATCGTGCCCGCCCCAGCATAGCCGATCGCCTCGGCTGCTGTCACCGCCGCCTGCCCCATCGCTTCGCGCATTTCGGGCGTCATGCCGGGGGCCGGAGCCTCCTCGATCACCTTCTGGTGGCGCCGCTGAAGCGAGCAATCGCGTTCAAACAGATGCACGGCCTTTTTGCCGTCGCCAAAGACCTGCACCTCGATATGGCGCGGTTTGGTGACGAATTTCTCGACCAGCACATCGGCGTTGCCAAAGGCTGTCTTGGCCTCGGAGCGCGCACTCTCCAGCGCGGCCTGAAAACCGTCCGCCGCCTCCACCAGCCGCATGCCCTTGCCGCCGCCGCCGGCGACGGCCTTGATCAACACCGGATAGCCGATCTTATCCGCCTCTGCCGCCAGCAGCGCGTCATCCTGATCGGCCCCGTGATACCCCGGCACAACCGGCACGCCCGCCTCGACCATCAAGGCCTTGGCGGCATCTTTAAGCCCCATCGCGCGGATGGCCTTGGCCGACGGACCGATAAAGACCAGCCCCGCCGCCTCTACCGCATCCACGAAATCGGGGTTCTCGGACAAAAAGCCATAGCCCGGATGGATCGCCTGCGCGCCCGTATCCAGTGCCGCCTGAATGATCACTTCGCCGCGCAGATAGCTATCGGCAGGGGCCGAGCCGCCGATATGCACCGCCGTATCCGCCATCGCCACATGTTTCGCCGCGCGGTCCGCGTCGGAATAGACCGCCACACAGCGCACCCCCATGGCCTGCGCTGTCTCCATCACGCGGCAAGCAATCTCGCCCCGGTTCGCAATCAGGATCGTATCAAACATCACGCAGTTCCCTCACATCCATCTTATCTTCATTTTGCCCCTTAAACTCCGGGGGTCCCGGGGGCTGGCCCCCGGCCTTATAAAAGTCTTGGGCTGGCCCCCGGCTTGATTAAAAACTTGGGCTGGCCCCCGGCTTTACTCAAGAATTTGGGCTGGCCCCCGGCCGCATAAAGGCCCACCGCGGCCTACATCCGGAACACACCAAACTTCGTATCCTCGATTGGCGCATTCAAGCTTGCCCGTAGCGACAGGGACAGCACCTCGCGGCTGTGGCGCGGATCGATCACGCCGTCATCCCAAAGCCGCGCGGTCGCATAAAGCGGGTGTGACTGTTCCTCGAACATATCAATCGTGGGCTGCTTGAAGGCTGTCTCTTCTTCCTCGGTCCAGCTGTCGCCCGCGCGTTCGATCGCATCGCGTTTTACCGTTGCCAGAACGCCCGCCGCCTGCGCACCGCCCATGACCGAAATGCGCGAGTTCGGCCATGTCCACATGAAGCGCGGGGAATAGGCGCGGCCCGCCATACCATAGTTACCGGCCCCGAACGACCCGCCCACCAGCATGGTGATCTTGGGCACATTGGTCGAGGCGACAGCCGTCACCATCTTGGCCCCGTGCCGCGCGATGCCTTCGTTCTCGTATTTGCGGCCGACCATGAAGCCGGTGATGTTTTGCAAGAAGACCAGCGGGATCTTGCGCTGCGAACACAGCTCGACGAAATGCGCGCCTTTCTGGGCGGATTCCGAGAACAAGACGCCGTTGTTGGCGATGATACCGACGGGGCAGCCTTTGACATGGGCGAAACCGCAGACCAGCGTCTCGCCAAAGCGCGCCTTGAATTCGTCGAAGCGGCTGCCATCGACCAGCCGCATGATGACTTCGCGGATGTCATAGGGCGTGCGCAGATCGGCGGGGACAACGCCCAGCATCTCGGCCGGATCATAGGCAGGGTCTTCGGCCGGTTGCCACTGCACATTCATCGGGGCCGCGCGGTTCAATCCCGCCACAGCGCGTCGTGCCAAGGCCAGCGCGTGGGCGTCATCCTCGGCCAGATAGTCGGCCACACCTGACAGACGGGTATGCACATCGCCACCGCCCAGATCCTCGGCGCTGACCACCTCGCCCGTGGCGGCCTTGACCAGCGGCGGACCGGCCAGAAAGATCGTGCCCTGCTCTTTCACAATGATCGACACATCCGACATCGCGGGCACATAGGCCCCGCCCGCGGTGCACGATCCCATGACCACCGCAATCTGGGGAATGCCCTTGCCGCTCATCCGCGCCTGATTATAGAAAATCCGGCCAAAGTGGTCACGGTCGGGAAAGACCTCGTCCTGATTGGGCAGGTTCGCGCCGCCGCTGTCTACCAGATAGATACATGGCAGATGGTTTTCCTCGGCGATCTCTTGGGCACGCAGGTGTTTTTTGACGCTCATCGGGAAATAGGTGCCGCCCTTCACCGTGGCGTCGTTGCACACGATCATGCAGTCGATGCCCTGCACCTTGCCGACACCCGCGATCACACCGGCCGCTGGGGCCGCCCCGCCATAGAGCCCATGTGCGGCCAGCGCACCGACCTCAAGGAAGGGCGAACCGGGGTCGAGCAGATTGGCCACCCGTTCGCGGGGCAGCATCTTGCCGCGGCTCACGTGGCGGGCGCGAGATTTCTCGCCGCCGCCCAGTTCCGCCGCATCCGCAGCCTCGCGGATGGTTTGCAGGGCGGCCAGATGCGCGGCCTCGTTCGCCTTGAAGCTTTCGGACGAGGGCAAGGCTTGCGAAATCAGCTTCATGTCGGTCTCCTTGATCGGATGGAATGGGGGGACGTCACAGTCGGGTATTGCATCACGCAGCCCCTTCGGCAGCGGCGCGGGCTTTAAGCGCGCGGCGGATCACCTTGCCTGTGACGGTCATCGGCAAGGCATCCAGAAAGGCCACCTCGCGCGGGTAGGAATAGCTGGCAAGGCGGGTTTTCACCCAGTCTTGCAGGGTCTGTTCATCGACAGTCGCACCGGATTTGCGCACGACATAGGCTTTGACGATCTCTGTCCGCAGCGGGTCGGGCTTGCCCACCACACCGCAGGTTGCCACATCGGGATGGGTCAGCAGGCAATCCTCGATCTCTGCCGGACCGATGCGATAGCCGCTTGAGGTGATCACATCATCCTCGCGCCCGATAAAGCGCAGGTATTCACCGTCGAACACGCCGCGATCACCGGTCAGCATCCAGTCACCCCGGAATTTTTGTGCTGTCTCGTCGGGGCGCTGCCAATAGCCCAGCATCATCGCGGCTGATCCCTTGCGGATGGCCACGTCGCCTTCGTCTGCCGTCGGCGCGCCGGTATCATCCAACACTTCAACGTTATGGCCCGGCACAGGTTTACCGATGCAACCGGGGCGCGGCGGGAACCGGCTGCCCGCGCTGGTGGCGACCATATTACATTCGGTCTGCCCGTAGAATTCGTTGATGCTCAGGCCAAAGGCTTGCTGCCCCCATGCCAGCATCTCGGCCCCCAAAGGCTCTCCCCCAGATGCGACAGAGCGTAGCCCCGCGATCGTGGCTCCCTCGGCCTTGAGCATCCGCAGCGCGGTCGGCGGGAAGAACACGTTGCGCACATCGCCCTCGCGGATGATGCGCGCACAGGCGTCTGGAGAGAATTTCGCCAAGCGTGCCGCGACAACAGGCACGCCAAGCGCCAGCCCGGGCATTGCCACATCGAACAGCCCGCCGATCCACGCCCAATCCGCAGGCGTCCAGAGGCAATCGCCGTCCTGCCCCAGCACATCATGGCTGAGCGAGACGCCGGGCAGATGGCCCGTCAGCACCCGATGGCCATGCAGCGCACCCTTGGGCGACCCCGTCGTGCCCGAGGTATAGATCAGCACCGCCGGATCGTCAGGGCCGGTGTCGGCAAAGGCAACAGGATCCCCCGCCACGCCGACGCTATCTGCCATCAAGGGCGTCGCCAGCCCTCCCAGCAGATCGCGCCCTTCGGGATCGGTCAGCACCAGCGTCACGCCCGCATCACGCACCCGCGATGCGAGGGCATCATACTTGAAGAGTTTGAACAAAGGCACTGAAATCGCGCCGATTTTCCAGATCGCCAGATGGGCCGCAGCACACCACGGGCTTTGCCCCAGCAGCACGCCCACACGGTCGCCTGCCTGGACCCGCTGCGCCAAGGCGCGGGCCAGCCCGTCGACCATATCGGACAGGGTGCCAAAGCTGACATCGCGTCGCGCGTCACCTGTCAGGTCAATGATCGCGCGCCGCGCGGGGTCATGGGACAGACATTGCGCCGCCATGTTCAGCCGCGCCGGAATCTCCCACGCGCCTGTCCCGTCCAGACCTGGCAGGACGTCAGCCATCAGCCTTCCCACACGTCCAGCGACAAAGCCTGACGCGCGGTCTGTTGCATCAGACAGTTAATCGCCGCAGGTCCGCGCCCCGTGCCCCCCTGCCAAAGCGAGGCTTCGTAGGTGCACGCCTTGTCGCGGAACACGATCCACGCCCGCTGCATCTCGCGGAGGGCATCCGCCACGCCGGGGCTTCCCTCGGGCCCCGGGATCGCATCGGCATCCATCCGTTTGGCCTGCACCATCACCGCGGCGTAATTATCGTTCAACCGCTGGTCCCAGAATTGCAGCTCACGGTCCAGACACCCGCCCATACCATAGGTGCTGCTCCCGCCCGGAGAATCCTCCATGCACTGGTTCGCAGAGACACCGACGCAGGCCATCTCGGCGGCAAAACCATCTGCGTCGGCGAGGCAAATCTCTGTGCCGCGATCAGTATATTGCAGATCCTGCGCGGCAAGCGGTGAGGCGCAGAGCATCAGGGCAAGGACCAGAGGTTTCACGCCATCGCTCCCATCATCTCGCGGCCCACCAGCATCCGGCGGATTTCAGAGGTGCCTGCCCCGATCTCCATCAGCTTGGCATCGCGGAAGATGCGCCCCACGGGGTTGTCCGACAAATAGCCCGCCCCGCCCATGGCCTGCACCGCCTGATGCGCCTGTTTCATCGCCTCTTCGCTGGCATACAAACAGCAGGCGGCGGCATCCGCACGGGTGACATCACCGCGATCACAGGCCTTGGCGACCTCGTAAACATAGGCGCGGGCCGAATTCATCGCGGTGTACATATCCGCCATCTTGCCCTGCATCAGCTGGAAGTTCCCGATGGGCTGCCCGAATTGCTTTCGCTCGACCATATAGGGCATGATCTCGTCCAGACAGGCGGCCATGATCCCCAGACCGATCCCCGCCAGCACCACGCGTTCGTAATCAAGCCCCGACATCAGCACCGCCACGCCGCGCCCCTCTTCCCCCAGAACGTTTTCAAACGGGACTTCGACATCGTCAAAGATCAGCTCTGCCGTGTTAGACCCGCGCATGCCAAGCTTGTCGAAATGCGGGCTGGTGGTGAAGCCTTTCATGGATTTCTCGATCAGGAAGGCGGTGATGCCTTTCGATCCGGCATCGGGGTCGGTCTTGGCATAGACCACCAGCGTGTCGGCGTCAGGGCCGTTGGTGATCCAGTATTTGTTGCCCGACAGGCGGTAGTGATCGTTGCGCTTTTCAGCGCGCAGTTTCATCGACACCACGTCGCTGCCCGCAGAGGGTTCGGACATCGCCAGCGCGCCCACATGTTGACCCGAGCACAGGCCCGGCAGGAATTTCGCTTTCTGTTCGGGGCTGCCGTTGAGACGGATCTGGTTGACGCAGAGGTTCGAATGCGCCCCGTAGGACAGCGAGACCGAGGCGGAAGCGCGTGCGATTTCTTCAACCGCGACGGTGTGTGCGACATAGCCCATGCCCGAGCCGCCGAATTCTTCCTCGACCGTCATGCCCAGCAGACCAAGGCTGCCCATCTCTTCCCAGAGCGCGGGCGGGAATTCGTTCTTGGTGTCGATCTCGGCGGCCATCGGTTTGACCCGTTCCTGCGCCCAACGGTGCACCATATCGCGCATCTCGTTCACGTCGTCGCCCAGATCGAATTTCATGGTGGTGTTGAACATAGACCCCTCCCCCGAGTTTATTGAACAGTTGTTCATTACACTACACTTCTCGCGGATTCGGTCAAGCAAATGTCGCAGGCTGCGCGGAACTGCACCCGCGCCGCCGATGTTACCCCCGTGACACAGGATAGAAAGGACGCCCCGATATGAGCACGTCATTGAAGAAAGAATTCTGGGACCGCGTAGACGACACCCGCATCGGCATGCTGGCCACCGATACCGCCCGCGCCATCCCCATGAGCCACTATGCCGACCACGACGCCAATTGCCTTTGGTTCATCACCGCACGGGACACCGATCTCGCGAAATCCGCCCAGACCGGTGCTGCGGCCGAATATCTGGTGACCAGCAAGGACGAACACCTATACGCCCGGATCGACGGTACCGTTCAGGCTGTGACCGACCCTGCCAAACTGGACGAGCTGTGGAACGCCTTTGCCGCCGCCTGGTTCAAGGACGGACGCAAGGATGACGACGTGCAACTTGTCCGTATGGACCTCAAACAGGCGGAGGTCTGGCTGACCGGCGGCAGCCTGTCCTTCCTGTACGAGATCGCCAAAGCCAATGTGACCAAACAGGTTCCGGACGCGGGCGAACATGGGACCATTCGCTTCTGAACGGCGGACACGCCATCAATCGCAGCAAGGGCGGGCCGTTGTGTCTGCCCTTTTCGCGATGCCATGCTAGGGTGCTGCCGAACACCCGCGGGCTTTGCTCGATACCCGGCCCGATACAGCCATGAACGGATGAATCGATATGAAAATCTATGTGACAAGCATCTTCGTTGACGACCAAGACAAGGCCCAGAAGTTCTATTGCGACAAGCTGGGATTTGAGGTGAAGAACGATATCCCCCTCGGGACGCACCGCTGGCTCACTGTGGTATCGCCCGAACATCCCGAGGGAACAGAGCTTTTGCTAGAGCCCAGCGATCACCGCGCCGTCGGCCCCTACAAACAGGCGCTGGTGGAGGACGGGATCGCGGCCCATTCCTTTCAGGTTGAGGATCTGGATGCCGAAGTCAAACGGCTGACCGACAGCGGTGTCGTCTTCACCCAAGACCCTATTGATGCCGGCCCTGTCCGCATGGCGGTACTGGATGACACCTGCGGGAACCTTATCCAGTTGATCCAGATGGCGCACCCCGGCGCGGCCTAGCCCTGCTGGAACACCGCCGAGACTTCCGCGCGAATGATCCGTGCGATCAGCGCGCAGTCGTCCAACGAGAATGTCAGCGGAACGCGCATGTCGATGATACTGGCGAGCACCGCATCGCTGGCGGGTAGCGCAGAGGGTTCGGCATAACGCCATGAATCGTAGCGGCTGGTAAAGCCCACAGGCTCCGCCCCGCCGAACCACTTCAGTTCCACCCCGCGGGCGGCGCAACGGGTCAGCACTGATGCGATGGCCTCGGGGGCCCAGCCAGACAGCAGGAACTGGAACGACGATCCGACAAAGCGTTCCACCGCGGGGCGATTGATGAGGGTCAGGCCGGGCGTGTCGCGCAAGCCGTCCTGAACCACGTGATACCGCGCATTCCACCCGTCGATCTGTGTCTCAAGCCGCTTGAGCTGCGGGCGCAGGATCGCCGCGCGCAGGTTATCCATCCGGCCAGAGATATTCGGCGTGTCGTATTTCACCGTCTCGAAGGCTTCGGGCGGCGGCCCCGCCAAATGCCGGTCATAAAGCATATAGGACCCTGAGAGCATGATCGCCCGCGCCGCAAGTGCGGCATCGTCGGTGACCAGCAGCCCGCCTTCGCCCGCGTTGACGTGTTTATAGGTCTGGCAGGAATAGCATCCCACCGCCCCATGCCGCCCCGAGGGCACGCCGTTCCAGCTTGCCCCCATGGTATGGGCGCAATCCTCTACCACGGTGACACCGGCGGCATCACAAAGCGCCATCAACCGGTCCATATCGCAAATATGCCCGCGCATATGGCTTAGCAGTAGCACCCGCGCCTGATCCAGTTTGGCGGCCAGATCGTCCAGATCGATCACCAGCCCTTGGGTGACATCGACAAAGACCGGCGTGGCCCCGACCGCGGCAATCGCACCGGGAACGGGGGCCAGCGTGAAAGCGTTGGACAGCACCCGATCCCCCGGCTTGACGCCAACAGCCCGCAAGGCGGTCGCGATGGCATAGCCGCCCGAGGCCACGGCAAGGCAGTATTGCGCGCCCACCATCGCGGCGAACTCCTGCTCTAGCAGCGCGGCCTCGGCGGTTTCGCCGGGCGCGGTGTTATAGCGGTGCAGCCGCCCGTGGCGCATCACGGCGACGGCGGCGTCGATGGCTTCCTCGGGGATCGGTTCTTGCTGGGTGAAGCTGCCGGCGAACACCTCTGCCGTGTCAGATACCATGTCAGACGGCACCGATCAGACGGGTGACGATGTCGGGCAGATCGTCATAGTGGTCCAGCAGGGCTTCGGGGCCAAGTGCTGCCATATCATCGCCCGAGGGACCGAAGGAGACCAACACGCAAGGCACCCCCGCCGCGCGCGCGGTCTCGCGGTCGGTATTGGTATCGCCCACAAGCAAGCACAGCGCGGGGTCGCCCCCGGCACGCCGCGCGGTTTCGAACAGATGCTCCGGATCGGGTTTGCGGATCGCCAGCGTATCGGCCCCCACCATCGCGCCAAAGGCATCGCGCACGCCAAGCTTGGTCAGCAGCGTATGGGCCAGCCCCTCGGGTTTGTTGGTGCATATCGCCACGCGGTAGCCCGCGGCTTTCAATGCCTCCACCGCCTCCATCGCGCCGGGATACAGCACGGTATGGGTGTCGATCTCGCGGCCATAGGCTTCGAGCAGCATGGGATAGTAGCGGTCGATCGTCTCGGCGTCGTCGGCGCGCCCCAAACGTTCCATGCCCAACCGCAGCATCGCGCGACCGCCTTTCAGCGCCGTGCCTGCATCGGTTTTGGCATCCAGCACATCGCCCTCGCCCATGTCGCGGAAACAGGCATTGGCCGCGGCGATCAGGTCTCCGCTCGTGTCCGCAAGCGTCCCGTCGAGGTCGAATACGACTGTTTTCATCGGCATTCCTTTGCTGAATGTGTTGCAGGCGGAAATCTTCTTTGATGACCCCTAGCCTTGCGCAAAATCGCCAACAAGGTAAAGAGAGCAGACATTAAATTGATTAAAGAGATTATACATGGAAGTTGCACTGATCCTTTTGGCCGCAGGCAAAGGTACCCGTATGCAATCGGATCTGCCCAAGGTTCTGCATGCCGTCGCCCATGCACCACTGTTAGAGCACGCCATGGCATCAGGTGCAGCGCTGTCGCCTGCCCGCACGGTCGTTGTTGCAGGCCACGGGGCAGATCAGGTCCGCGCCGCAGCGCAGGCGTTTGACGACGAAGCACAGGTCGTTGTGCAAGAGGAACAATTGGGCACCGCCCACGCCGTCGGTCAGGCGCGCGAGGCGCTGGCAGGCTTCGACGGCACGGCCATCGTGCTTTATGGCGATACGCCTTTCGTGCAGACCGAAACGCTTGAAAACATGTGCGCAGCGCTTGAGACGAATGATGTCGTCGTGCTGGGCTTTGACGCCGCTGATCCTGCCCGTTACGGCCGGTTGGTGATGCAGGGCGACAGCCTTGACCGCATCGTTGAATACAAAGATGCCACGGATGAAGAACGCGCTATAACCCTTTGTAATAGCGGGGTTGTTGCATGCAAATCCGACCTGCTGTTTGACCTGATTGATGCGGTCGGCAACGACAACGCATCGGAAGAATACTACCTCACCGATATCATCGGCATTGCACGGGAACGCGGGCTGAAAGCCACTGCCGTCACCTGTGACGAGGCCGAGACGATGGGCGTGAACTCCCGCGCGGATCTGGCCGCTGCCGACGCCGCGTTCCAGTCGCGCGCCCGTGCAGCCATGCTCGAGGACGGTATCACGCTGATGGCCCCCGAAACGGTCTATTTCGCCCGCGACACCTATATCGGCCGCGACACGGTGATCGAACCCAATGTAGTCTTTGGCCCCGGCGTGACGATTGAATCCGGTGCCACTATCCGCGCGTTCAGCCACCTTGAAGGCTGCCACGTCGCACGCGGCGGGGTCATCGGCCCCTACGCCCGCCTGCGCCCCGGTGCAGAGCTGTCCGAGGATGTGCGCATTGGCAACTTTGTCGAGGTCAAGAACGCGCAGATCGCCGAAGGGGCCAAGGTGAACCACCTGAGCTATATCGGCGACGCGACCATCGGCGCCAAAGCCAATATCGGCGCGGGCACGATCACCTGCAACTATGACGGCGTGATGAAGCACCACACCCATATCGGGGCCAATGCCTTTATCGGGTCGAACACCATGCTGGTGGCCCCCGTGCATATCGGCGACGGAGCGATGACGGGATCGGGGTCGGTCATCACCTCGGATGTGGAGGCGGACGCATTGGCGCTGGCGCGTGCACATCAGGTCGAGAAACCGGGCATGGCGCGGAAATTGTTGGAAATGTTAAAGGCCAAGAAGGCCAAACAGCAGAGAGGCAGCTAATTATGTGTGGTATTGTCGGTATCCTTGGCCAACACGAAGTTGCGCCTACCCTTGTCGAAGCCCTGAAACGTCTGGAATATCGCGGCTATGACAGCGCCGGTATCGCGACGATTGACGCGGGCAAGCTGGACCGCCGCCGCGCGGTCGGCAAACTGGTGAACCTGTCGGATCTGCTGGTGCACGAACCGCTCGCCGGGAAGTCGGGCATCGGGCATACCCGTTGGGCGACCCATGGTGCGCCATCGGTCACCAATGCGCACCCGCATCAGGCGGGGCCCGTGGCTGTTGTGCATAATGGCATCATCGAAAACTTCCGCGAGCTGCGCGCCGAACTGTCCAAGGACGGCGTTGAATTCGTGACCGAGACGGACACGGAAACGGTCGTGTTGCTTACCCAGAAATACATGGCCGAAGGGCTGGGCCCTGTAGACGCCGCGACCAAGACCATTGCGCGGCTGCATGGGGCTTTCGCGCTGGCGTTCCTGTTTGACGGTGAAGACGATCTGATGATCGGTGCGCGCAAGGGGGCTCCGCTAGCCGTCGGCTATGGCGACAACGAGATGTATCTGGGCAGCGACGCGATTGCGCTTTCGCCCATGACGGACCGTGTGACCTATCTCGAGGAAGGCGACCGCGCCGTGCTGACCCGCACATCGGTAAAAATTTACGACGCCGATGATGCCCCTGTCGATCGTGTGATCAAGAAGATCAGCCTGGATACCACCCGCATCGACAAGGCCGGCCACAAGCATTTTATGGCGAAAGAGATCGCAGAGCAGCCCGCCGTCATTGGCGAGGCCCTGTCGCGCTATCTCACCGCGGACGGAGAGATCATGCTGCCCGATCCGGGGCTCGATTTCACCAAGATCGACCGTATCACCATGGTCGCCTGCGGCACGGCTTTCTACGCCTGCCTCACCGCGAAATACTGGTTCGAACAGATCGCCCGCATGCCGGTCGAGGTCGATGTCGCGTCGGAATTCCGCTACCGTGAACCGCCCATCTCGGACCGGACCATGGCGCTGTTTGTCAGCCAGTCGGGCGAAACCGCCGACACGCTGGCCGCGCTGCGCTATTGCGCGGGCAAGGCCGATCTCATCACTTCGGTGGTCAATGTGACTGAATCCTCCATCGCGCGGGAAAGCAATCTGGCGTTGCCGATCCACGCCGGTGTCGAGGTGGGCGTCGCCTCTACCAAAGCCTTTACCTGCCAGTTGACCGTCTTGTTCCTGATGGTGCTGAAAGCCGCCGTGGACCGTGGCGCGATCACCAAGGAAGAGCTGGCCGATTATGTCTCTGGTCTGCGGTCCATGCCGTCGCTGATCAACACCGCGCTCGAACAGAACGCCGCCCTGCGCGACGAAGCCTACAAGCTTTCCTCGGCCCGTGACGTGTTGTTCCTGGGGCGTGGCGCGATGTTCCCTCTCGCCCTCGAAGGCGCATTAAAACTGAAAGAAATCAGCTACATACACGCCGAAGCTTATGCGTCAGGAGAACTTAAACACGGCCCGATCGCGCTGATCGACGAAAACGTGCCTGTGGTGGTCATGGCCCCCAATGACACGCTTTTCGACAAGACCGTCAGCAACATGCAAGAGGTCATGGCGCGCAAGGGCAAGGTGATCCTGATCTCGGATCGTGCGGGGCTGGATGAAGCCGCCGAAGGCACGTGGGGGCAGATCGAAATGCCACCCGTCGCCGATGCGCTCGCCCCCATCCTCTATGCGATCCCGGCGCAGTTGCTGGCCTATCACACCGCGATTGCCAAAGGCACCGATGTCGACCAACCGCGCAACCTGGCAAAATCGGTGACTGTGGAATGAACCTTGCCCCCTATATGGCGCAGCTGAACGAACTGGCTGATCCCGCCGCTGTCGAGAAAATGCAGGCCTATCACAAGGTGGATCGCCCCTATCTGGGCGTTGCCAATCCGCAGATCAACGATCTGACCAAAGCGTGGCGGGCCGAGCTGTCGCTGACCGACCGGATCGCGCTGGCCGATGCCCTGTGGCAGACGGATATCTTCGAGGCGCGGGTGGCGGCGGCCAAGCTGTTGACCCAGGCCCGCCTGCGCCCGGATGACGAACCCGCGTGGCAATTGATCCAAAGCTGGGTACCGGATTTCGACAGCTGGGCAATCGCGGATCATGCCTGCATGGCGGCGCAAAAACGTCTGCTGGCAGACCCTCAACGTCTGGATGTGGTCGAGACCTGGACCCAATCGGGCGAACTCTGGTCGAAGCGGGCGGCACTTGTTGCCACCCTGCCCTGGACCAAGCAGAACAACCCCAAGCCCGAAGAGCTGGACGCGCGCGAGCGTATCCTTGGGTGGGCAGCGGGGTATCTGCCGGTCAAGAACGGCATCCTGCAAAAGGCCATCGCGTGGTGGGTCCGCGACCTCAGCCGTCATGACCCCGTGCGCGCCGCCGCCTTTATCGAGGACAACCGCGCCACCCTCAAACCCTATGCGATCAAGGAAGCCGCGCGCCATATGCCGGATTTCCCGCTGGAAGCCGCAGTGACGGCGGAAGACGAAGCCCCCGCATCAGACAGCTGATCCCTACAGAAAACGGGCGTCCAAGGTTCCCCCTCGGACGCCCGTTTTGTATCTTACACCATTACCGCGCGGCTTAACCGTTGGTGGACACTTCAACCTTGGTCAGATCCGTCAGCGACGCGCCAATCAGACGCAGCGCCGACAACGACATGCGGCTCCCGCCCGAAGCAGGCCCATCCAGCGGGATCAGTTCAACCGTAGAGGATTTGCCCGTCGCGGGGTTCGTCACGCGGCCCTGCATTTCCGATTTCACCAGCGGTGTTTTCATCCACAGCCCCGGCTCTGTCGCGCTACCAAGCGAGGCGACGGTGGTGCCCAGCGATTTAGCCCCTGCCTCAGCAGGTTTTGACGCCTCGGCGCGTTGTTCGGCCGTTGTGGTGTCAAGCGCGTCGGCTGTGCGTGCCCCAGCAGGCGGACGGGCAGCCGCGGTGGCTGACGACAGGGACGCCTCTGCACGCGCCTCGGCCTCGGCCGTGGGTGGGGCTGCGTCCGCCCCGCGTTTGCCCAAACCCAAACGATCCGTTACGCCCGCACATCCGGCCAGAGCAACGACAGCGACACCTAGAATAATATAATGTTTCATGGGTTAAATCTAACGCTCCGCCCCTGCCGCTTCAATCTCCTAAATGCTACTTGCCCCGGGATGGGCCGATGTTTACCTATGGGATATGAATGCACCTTTGATTGACCCGTTCGCCCGCGCTATCACCTATTTGCGCGTCTCTGTCACAGACCGCTGTGACTTCCGCTGTGTTTATTGCATGTCCGAGAATATGAATTTCCTCCCCAAGAAGGAACTTCTGACCTTGGAAGAGCTGGATCGGCTGTGCACCAACTTTGTCGATCTGGGTGTGCAAAAGCTGCGCATCACCGGCGGTGAGCCTTTGGTCCGCAAGGGTATCATGACCTTCTTCGACAGCATGACCCGCCATCTGGACGCCGGCACGTTGAAAGAGCTGACGCTGACCACCAATGGCAGCCAGTTGGAACGCTATGCCGCCGATCTTTATGCTGCGGGCGTGCGCCGTGTGAATGTCTCGCTTGATACGCTGGACGATCAGAAATTCGCCGACATCACCCGTTGGGGGCGTCTGCCGCAGGTGCTGCGCGGGATCGACGCGGCGCAGAATGCCGGGCTGCGGGTCAAGATCAACGCCGTCGCGCTGAAAGGCTTCAACGAGGCAGAACTGCCGTCGATGACCGCATGGTGTGCGGATCGCGGGATTGATCTGACCTGGATCGAGGTGATGCCCATGGGCGACTTGGGCAACGAGGACCGCTTGGGCCAGTATTGGTCGCTCAAGGATGTGCGCCGCACCTACGAGGAACATTACACCGTCACCGATCTGGCCGAGAATACGGGCGGCCCTGCCCGATATGTCCGGCTGGAAGAGACCGGCCAGAAGATCGGCTTTATCACGCCGCTGTCCCATAATTTCTGCGAAAGCTGCAACCGTGTGCGGATCACCTGCACCGGTGAAATCTACATGTGTCTGGGGCAGGAAGATGTGGCCGACCTGCGCGCGCCCTTGCGCAATCACCCAGATGACGACGCACCCTTGAAAGACGCGATTCGCGCGGCGATCAACCTTAAGCCCAAGGGCCACGACTTTGATTATTCACGGCAAAAGCTGGATGGGCAGATGCCCCGCCACATGAGCCACACAGGCGGCTGACGCGACCGTGTCCGCGCCTTTCCTGTACCGCGCCTGGGTTCTTGCCAGCCGCTGCTTGATCCCCTTTGCCGCCAGCGCAGAGGCGCGCAAGCTGAACGCGCAGGATGTGCCCGCCGCCCGCGCGGGCGAGAAACGCGGCATCGCCACACAGCCGCGCCCAAGCGGCGCGCTCGTCTGGGTGCATGCGGCGTCCGTGGGCGAAAGCCTGTCGGTGCTGGCGCTGATCACCCGCATGGGGCACATGCTGCCCAACGCGCATTTCCTGATTACGTCCGGCACCGCGACCTCGGCCAGGCTGGTGGACCAACGTCTGCCGCCGCGCAGCTTACACCAGTTTGCCCCGCTGGACGCCCCCGGCCCGTTAAAGCGGTTCCTGACCCATTGGCAGCCCGACGCCGCGATATTTGTCGAAAGCGAGATTTGGCCGCAGATGTTGCGACGGACCCACGCGACCGGCGCGCCGATGGCGCTGGTCAATGCGCGCATGTCTGACAAGACGGTCGAGTTCTGGGAGAAATGGCCCCGCACTGCCCGCTACCTGTTCGATGTCTTCACGCTGATCGTGACGCAGAATGACGCGATGGCGCGCAATATGATCCGCATGCATGCCCCCGCCGATCGTGTGTCGCCGGGCGTGAACCTGAAATCCATGGCCGGCCCGCTACCCGTCGATGCACAGGCGCTGGCGGCTGCGCGCACAGCGCTTGGCGGGCGGGCGGTCTGGGTCGCCTCCTCCACCCACGAAGGCGAGGAACGCAGCGTGCTGGACGCACATAAGAAGCTGCTGCGCGAGATCCCCGATCTGTGTCTCATCCTCGCCCCCCGCCACCCCGAACGCGGCGACGCGGTAGAGGCGCTGGTACAGGCTGCGGGGCTGACCGTGCAGCGCCGCAGCCGTGGGGACGCCCCCGGGGGCCAAGTCTATCTGGCCGATACGCTGGGGGAATTGGGCCTCTGGTACAGCCTGTCCGATGTCGTGTTTCTAGGCGGATCGCTGCTGCCCATTGGCGGGCATAACCCGTTCGAGGTGGCGCAATCGGGTGCCGCCGTGCTGTCGGGCAACCATGTTGCGGCCTTTGCGGAAACCTATGCCCAGCTCGAGGCTGAAGGCGCCGCGCGGATCGTGGCGGATGGCGATGATCTGGCCGCCCGCGTTGCCGCGCTCTTGACCAAACCGGACGAGCTGGCGACGATGACCGCAGCCGCTGCCCGCTTCATCGCGGCACAGGATGACCAGCTTGATGCCATCGCCAGCCGTCTGATCACCACATTGAAGTTGGATACCCCATGACGCACCCCCTTGCCCGCACCGATGTGATCGCGCCGAATTTCAAACGCAGGCTCAGCGGCGTCACGGCCACTGTGATGCGGCTGGTGCCGGTCCAATCGCGCGATATCTCTATCGCGGCAACGGGCCCCGTTGTGCCTGATGATGTGCCGCAGGTGCCGCTGGCCTCGCTTGTGACCATGTCGCGCCGCGGGCCGTCGCCGTCGGGCTGGCGGGTCTGGCACGCGCGGCGCAACGTCGAGATGCTGGGCGGGCTGGCGCTGCGCTATCTGCTGGGCAAGCGGCTCAAGCTGATGTTCACCTCGGCCAGCCAGCGTGAACAGACCGGCCTGACGCGCTGGCTGATCCGGCGGATGGATGCCGTTGTGGCGACCTCGGACCGGACCAACGCCTATCTGGAAAACCCCGGCCATGTGATCATGCACGGGATCGACACCGAAGGCTTTGCCCCCTCGCCCGACCGCGCCGCCCTGCGCGCCGAGCTCAAGCTGCCAGTGAACGCGACGCTGGTGGGTTGCTATGGCCGTATCCGCGCCCAAAAGGGCACCGATGCCTTTGTCGAGGCGATGCTGCCGATCCTGCGGGACAACCCCGATGTCGTCGCCCTTGTGATGGGACGCGCGACCGAGAAATACGAGAGCTTCGAAAAGGGCCTGAAAGACCGCGCCCGCGCCGAAGGGCTGTCGGACCGGATGCTGTTCCTGCCAGAGGTGCCTGTGGGCGATATGGCGGATTTCTACCGCGTGCTCGACCTTTACGTCGCCCCCCAACGGTGGGAGGGCTTCGGCCTCACCCCGATCGAGGCGATGGCCTGCGGTGTGCCCGTGGTCGCGACCCGTGTGGGGGCCTTTGAAAAGCTGGTGGTGCAAGGTACGACGGGCCTGCTGGTGGACCCCGATGACATTCCCGCGCTCGAGGCCGCGACGCGCGATGCCCTGTCCGACCGGACCCGACTGGCCGCATGGGCAGAGGCCGGGCGCAGCTATGTGATGTCGGATTTCTCTATCGCGCGCGAAGCGGCGGCGCTGGTCAAAATCTATCGCAAGCTGCTGGCGGCATAGGGCGCGGGTTTCCCCCCGCCCCATGCCTGTGTGATCAGCCGATGGGCATGCGTTGTTCGGCGATACCCGCCCACCAGCTGCAGCCTGCGGGAATGATATCGTCGTTAAAGTTATACATCGGGTGGTGCACCATCGCGGTGTCGCCATTGCCGACCAGAATATAAGCACCGGGCCGCTCTTCGAGCATAAAAGCGAAATCCTCGCCCCCCATGACTAAAGGTGCTTCGTCGCATTGACCCGAGATGCCGCGCGCGACATCCGCCGCGAATTCAGTCTGTTCGTCGTGGTTCACCATCACCGGATAGTTGCGCACGTATTTGACCTTTGCTGTCGCGCCGAAGGTTGCCGCGATGCCTTCGCAAATCTCTGTCACGCGCTTTTCAGCCAGATCGCGCAGGTCATTGGACAGGGTGCGCACGGTACCCAACAGATTCACCCGCTGCGGGATCACGTTGAACGCCTTGGACGAGGATTCGATCGAGGTGATCGAGACAACGATATTGCCCACGGGGTCCGCGTTCCGGCTCACGATGGTTTGCAGCGCGGTGATGATATGTGCGGTGACCACACCTGTATCGATAGTCTCGTGCGGTTTGGCCGCGTGGCCGCCCAGACCCTCGACTTCGATTTCCAGCAGGTCGGTGGCCGCAAAGAACGGGCCGGGGCGGATGCCGAATTGTCCCGCGGGAATGCCGGGCCAGTTGTGCATGCCATAGACTTCCTGAATGCCCCAGCGTTCCATCATGCCGTCTTTGCACATCTCGCGCCCGCCGCCGCCGCCTTCTTCGGCAGGCTGAAAGATCACCACAACAGTCCCGTCAAAATTCCGTGTCTCGGCCAGATACTGCGCCGCGCCCAATAGCATCGCCGTGTGGCCGTCGTGGCCGCAGGCATGCATCGCATTGGGCGTTTTGGAGGCATAGTCCAGCCCCGTCTGTTCGTGGATCGGCAGCGCGTCCATATCGGCACGCAGCCCGATGACCTTGCCCGAGGTGGTGGCATTGCCCTTGATCACGCCGACAACACCGGTACGCCCTATGCCTTCGACAACTTCATCACAGCCGAAGGCGCGCAGTTTCTCGGCCACGGTGGCAGAGGTGCGATGCGTCTCGAACAGGATCTCGGGGTGTTCGTGCAAATCACGTCGCCATGCGGTGATGTCATTGTGCAATTCGGCAAATCGGTTCTTAACGGGCATTTTTCGAAGTCCTTGAAGTCTGTGAAAAAAGGGAACGCGCAGCGCCCCTTTCGGGCAAAGCCGGCGGCTAGGCTGGCAATCTTGTTTCAATCATTTCCGCGAACCAGCTACAACCTGCGGGGATCGCGTCATCGTTGAAATTATACATGGGGTGGTGGACGGTGGGCCCGTCGCCATTGCCCAGCATGATATAGGCACCGGGGCGCTGGTTCAGCATATACGAGAAATCCTCTCCGGCCATGATCGGAGGCGTGTCGCGGTCCACACCGGGGGCGATATTCTCGGCCACATCGGCGGCATAGGCGGTGTTCGCGTCAGCGTTCACGGTGATGGGATAGCCGCGCGTGTAAGTAATGTCGGCAGTGCATTGGTGGGCGGCGCAGGTGTGGGTCACGACTGCCTCCAGCCGGTCCTGCACCAGATCGCGGATGCCCGCATCCAGCGTGCGGACCGTGCCGCGCAGCCGCACGGTTTGCGGCAGGACGTTGTGGCTGTCGGTATCGGACCGCAGGGTACAGACCGACACGACAGCATTCTTGATCGGATCAACGTTGCGTGCGGCGATGGATTGCAGCGCGACAACGACATGCGCCGCGGCAAGGTTGGTATCGATCGCCTCGTGCGGGGCTGCGGCATGGCCGCCCTGCCCGGTGATGATGATGTCGAACTCATCCGCCGCCGCCAGTAAAGGGCCACTGCGGATCGCGAATGCGCCGACGGGATGGCCGGGCATATTGTGCAGCCCGTAGACCTCGTCGATGGACCAACGCTCCATCAGGCCTTCCTCGACCATGACGTTGCCACCGCCGCCGCCCTCTTCGGCGGGTTGGAAGATAAGCACCGCCCGCCCGTCAAAATTACGCGTCTCTGCCAGATATTGCGCGGCCCCCAGCAGGATCGCGGTGTGCCCGTCATGGCCGCAGGCATGCATCTTGCCCGGCGTTTTGGAGGCATACTCAAGCCCCGTCGCCTCGGTGATGGGTAAAGCGTCCATGTCCGCGCGCAAGCCGATGCTGCGCCCCGAGGCATTGGTCTTGCCCTCGATCACCGCGACGATGCCGCTTTGCGCCACGCCGGTGGTGATATCGGTAATGCCAAAGCTGCGTAGCTTCTCTTCGACGAAAGCCGCGGTCTGCGGCAGATCGAATTGCAATTCGGGGATCGTATGCAGGTGACGCCGCCACGCGGTGATGTCGGCATGGGTTTCGGCAAAGCGGTTCTTGATCGGCATCGCGTGCGTTCCTTTTTGTGTCTAGACGTTCGGGCCCAGGATCATCGGGCTTCCATCGGTGAAACGTGCGAGGCGAAAGCGGGTCAGGTCGTGCCCGGCGCTTTGCCCCGTGGCCAGACGCGCCAGAACGCGGCCCATACCCGGCCCGATACCAAAGCCGTGCCCCGACATGCCCGTGCCGATGGTCAGCCCCGGCAGTGCTGCCACAGTATCCACGACAGGTACAATGTCAGGCATCGTGTCGATCATACCCGCCCAGGCAGATTTCAGCTTTATCGGCCCCAGATCGGGAAACATTGCTGAAAAATCACGCAGCAAGCGGCGGATCTTGGCCATATTGGGCGCGGGGTTAAGGATGCGCATCGCCTCGAAGGGAGATGGGGTATCGGCCTGCCAGCGCCGCTTGGTCGCCCAGGCATCGGGAAAGCCTTTGGGCGCAAAAGGGTGAAGCCGTTGACCAAAGGGGTCGGCGCGCAACTGGGTCAGGTAATGGGGCAAGGCGCGAAAGGCGTCAGGGCCCACGAACAGCTCGGGCGCGCCGGGAGGGGCCAGCGTATAGCCGCCATCCTCGCGCCGCCGGAACGCGACCCGCCCGTCCGACACCGCCCCTGCGTAAATTTCAGGCAAGCTTTCGGTCGCCGCCACATTTTCGCGTACCGACAGCTGCGGCATAGCGATACCGTGATTGCGCAGGAAAAGCGCCGACCACGCCCCGCCTGCCAGCACCACCTGCGAAGACGCGATACGCCCCTGTTCCGTGATTACCCCGGCAACCCGCCCCGCCGCGATGTCAAGGCAGCGCACGGCGCAATTCTCGATGATCTGAACGCCCTCTCGCGCGGCGATACCGGCGAGGGCGGGCACCGCGACCCAAGGCTCCGCCCGCATGTCCGACGGCGTGATCAGCGCGCCGATCTGAGGTGTCGCAAGGCCGGGGAACATGGCGGAGACCTCGGCCGCCGTCATCATCCGGCTGTCCGCGCCATTGGCCCGCGCATGGGGCAGCCAGTCTTCGTAGCCCGCAAGCTGTGTCGGCCGTTGCGCCAGATAGGCGATGCCGCCCTGCCGCAGCCCGATATCCACGTTCGTTTGCCCCGCAAGGTCGCGCCAGAGCGCCTGCGCCTCGGCCATGATCGGCATCTCGTCGGGGTCGCGCCCCTGTTGCCGGATCCACCCCCAGTTGCGGCTGGATTGTTCAGCGGCGATGCGGCCCTTTTCCAGCAAGGTGACCGAGTGACCCTCCCGGGCGAGGAACAGCGCCGTGCAGACCCCGATGATCCCGCCGCCGATAACGACGATATCCGACGTGGCTGGCTGGGGGCCGGGATAGGTAACGGGGGTGGTCGTATGGATCGGGAAAGGCTGCATGGGTCAGGCTTTATATTGCGTGGGCGTCGCGGGCAAAACAGGCCTGGATCGGGGGCCAGCCCCCGGTGCCGCGCTGCGGCCCCTCCCCCGGGATGTGATGCCATTTGGAAGAAGGGAGCCGCTGCGCTGTGTCATTTCAAACGGTCAAGCAGGTCGCGCATGAATCTATGGCCGGCCTCGAATTGCGCGACTTCGATATATTCGTTGGGCTGGTGCGCCTGTGCGATATCGCCAGGGCCGCAGATCACCGCGCTATACCCCGCTTCCTGGAACTGTCCGGCCTCGGTCCCGTAGGAGACCTTGTGGCTGGCATTGTCGCCGGTGATCTGGCGCACGAAGGTTTCGGCCAGCCCGTCTTTTTCGGGTTGTAGTGCGGGGACGTCGAAACGGGGGGTGACCTCGATATAGGTTTCGGGGACGACCTCTTGCATCTGCTTTTCGACCTCGCGCACCTTTTCCAGATAGGCGGTGCCCCAGGCGTCTTTGTCTTCGCCCGGCACGACGCGGAAATCCATGGCGAAGTGGCAATCCTTGGCGGTGATATTATGCGCCGTTCCGCCCGAGATCACGCCCACATGGGCGGTGGTAAAGGGCGGGTTGAACATCGCGGCAAGCTCGCTGGGTTTGCGAGCCATGTTCTCGGTGTTCACCTCATTGGCCCATTCGATCAGCTTGGCCCCCGCCATGATCGCGTTGACGCCTGTGTGCAGGAGCGAGGAATGGACCTCGAAGCCGACCACATGGGTGTTGAAGCCCGTGCCGCCCTTGTGGCCTGTAACGGCCTGCATGGTGGAGGGTTCCCCCACGATCACCAGCGCCCCCTTGGGCAGCACCGGTTGCATCGCCTCGATCATCGGAGGGGCACCGGTGCAGCCGATTTCCTCGTCAAAGCTGAGCGCGATCTGGAGCGGGCGTTGCACGTCGGCGTAATGCGCCTCTACCAGTGCCCAGATGGCCAGCGCATCAAAGCCCTTCATGTCGCAGCAGCCGCGCCCATAATAGCGCCCGTCCCGTTCGACCACGGTGAAAGGGTCGCTGTCCCAGGGTTGGCCGTCCACCGGCACCACATCGGTATGCCCCGACAGAACCACCGCGCCCTCTTCCCACGGGCCCACATGGGCGAAAAGCGCATGTTTGGGTTGATCGGGATGGATATAGCGATGAGACGCGATGCCGTGGCTTTCAAGGTAATCGGCCACCCAGTCGATCAGCGGGATATTCGTATCCCGCGACACAGTGGGAAAGCTGACGAGTTTTTCCATCAGCTCGAACGGGGTCATGCGCGCAGTCATTTATGTGGTCCTTTAGTATCCGCTATCGGTGATCAAGACCTGATGGCCGGGGGATACGGTTTTGTAAACAGAGGGTTCCGCGACATAGCTTGTCGGATGGATCGGGGACGGGATCGGCTTGAAGTTCAGCTCGCTTTCCTTTTTGCGACGCCGTGGATCGGCGATGGGGACGGCTTTCATCAGGGCCTGTGTATAGGGGTGCTGCGGGTTTTCAAACACCTGCGACCGCGTGCCCATTTCTACGATCCGGCCCAGATACATCACGCCGACGTGGTGGCTGACCCGTTCGACCACAGCCATATCGTGGCTGATGAACAGGAAGGACAGCCCCATTTCCGCTTGCAGCTCCAGCATCAGATTGACCACCTGCGCCTGAACCGACACATCCAGCGCCGACACGGCTTCATCCGCGACGATCAGCTTGGGGTTCAACGCCAAGGCCCGCGCGATGGCGACGCGCTGGCGCTGACCGCCTGACAGCTCGTGCGGGAAGCGGCGCATGAAGCTGCGCGGCAGTTCCACACGGTCAAACAGCATCTCGATGCGTTTGGTCAGCTCGGCCCCTTTGAGCGTGCCATAATTGTGGATCGGTTCGGCCACCTGATCCGATAGCTGCACCTGCGGATTGAGCGAGGCAAACGGGTCCTGAAAGATCATCTGCATGTCCAGCCGCGCCTTGTGCAGGCCACGTGAATCCAGTGCCATGATGTCTTTGCCATCGAGGTTGACCTCGCCCGATTGGGGTTCGACCAGCCGCAGCAAGGACCGCCCCGCCGTAGATTTTCCGCAGCCGGATTCCCCCACAAGGCTTAGCGTCTGGCCCTTGTTGATGGTAAACGATAGGTCCTCCACCGCATGGACATTGGCGACGGTGCGGCGCAGGAAGCCGCCCTGCACCGGAAAGCGCGTGGTCAGGTTCTTGACCGTCAGCAGCGTTTCCTCTGTGCCCTTGATGGGTTTGATCTCTTTATCCGCAGTTCCGAGCAGTTTCATCGGTTCGGGATAGGGTTTGCCGCGCATCTCGCCCAGCTTGGGCACGGCGGCCAGCAACGCCTTGGTATAGGGGTGTTGGGGATTCTCGAAGATTTCCTCGACCGTGCCTTCTTCGACCTTGTTACCGCGGAACATGACGACGACGCGATCGGCCATCTGGGCGACAACGGCCATGTCATGGGTGATGAACATGACGGCGGTGCCGGTCTCGCGTTTCAAGCGGTCGATCAGCGCGAGGATTTCGGCCTGAATGGTCACATCCAGCGCGGTGGTGGGTTCATCCGCGATCAACAGCCGCGGCGAACAGGCCAGCGCCATGGCGATCACCACACGCTGGCGCATCCCGCCCGACAGCTCGTGCGGGTATTGTGCAAGACGGCGGGCCGGTTCGGGGATGCGGACCTGGGTCAGAAGCTCCAGCGCGCGGGCCTCTGCCTGCGCCTTGGACATGTTCTTGTGCAGGCGCAGCCCTTCGGTCAGCTGGCGACCGACGGTAAAGACCGGGTTCAGCGCGGTCATCGGTTCCTGAAAGATCATCCCGATCTCATTGCCGCGAATATCGCGCATCACATCCTGATCTGTGCGCGCCAAATCGACAGCAGGATCGTTCTGGCGCTCAAATAATAGGCGCCCACCCGCAATTTTTCCGCCGCCGAACTCGACCAGACGCATCAGCGACAGCGAGGACACCGATTTACCCGAGCCGGATTCGCCCACAACGCAGACAGTTTCACCCGCATTGATGTCAAAGCTGACGTTCTCCACACCTAGAACGGGTCCGTCCTGGGTCTGAAATTCGACCCTAAGCTCTTGAATTTGCGCGATTGGTGTCGGCGTTGCCTCGTCTAGCATGGTATTTTCCAGCGCTTCTCGTTTAATCAATTTGACGACGCTAAGGCACTTCGTCATCTGGTGTCAAATCGGTCCAAGGGACCGCTAACATCCGCTGCTTTGGAGGCTTGCATTTTTTTTCAAACCTGTTTCGATGCTTCGACGTTATTGGCGTGGCTGGAAAAACGGGCGTTTTGGCGGGCATCCCTGTCTGTCGCAGCACCCTGCCCCCGGCCGTGATCAAGATTGACGTTTTTGGCATTGCCAGAAAAGACAGACCATAAAAAAAGGCACCTCAAAAAACCAACGGTGTCCAACAAGGAGTAAGCTATGAACATGAAAACCCTGTTACTGGGAGCCGCGGCTTCGGTAGCGATTGCCCCCGCCGCATTCGGCGCCGCCCACGAGGGCGAGCGTGGACGCGACGGCGAGGTGAAAGTTATCTACTGGCAAGCGCCCTCGATCATGACCCCCTATCTGTCGGGCGGCACAAAAGACCTCGAGGCGGCGAGCCTCGTGCTGGAGCCTATGGGCCGCTATGACGAAACCGGCGCGTTGGTCCCCTATCTGGCGACCGAGATTCCCACCGTTGAAAACGGCGGCGTGGCCGAAGACCTGAAATCCATCACCTGGAAGCTGAAAGAGGGCCTGGTTTGGTCCGACGGCACGCCGGTGACCTCGGCGGATCTGAAATTCACCGCTGAATACTGTATGCACCCCGAAGGCGGCTGCGCGCAGGCGTCGAAGTTCGATGGCGTTGAAAGCATCGATATTGTGGATGATCTGACGGTTACCGTTCATTTCACCGACGCCAAGCCAAACCCTTACGGCCCGTTCATGGGCGCGCAATCACCGATCATTCAGGCCGCGCAGTTCAAGGACTGCCTGGGCGCGAAAGCCCCCGAATGTACCGAAGCCAACTTTAACCCCATCGGCACCGGCCCGTTCCGCGTGACAGATTTCCGTCCCAATGACGTGATCCAGATGGAAGCCAACCCCAACTACCGTGACCCCAGCAAACCTGCGTTCGCGACACTGACCCTCAAGGGCGGTGGTGATGCGAATGCCGCGGGTCGTGCGGTGATGGAAACCGGCGAATACGACTATGCCTGGAACATGCAGCTGGCCCCTGATGTGCTGGCGAAAATGGCCGAAGGCGGCAAGGGTCAGGCGATCTCTGCATTCGGGACATTGGTCGAACGGATCGAGATGAACCTGACAGACCCATCGCCGGACCTGCCGGAGGGCGAACGCTCCACCGTGGCGCATCCGCACCCGATCCTGTCCGACTTTAAGGTCCGCAAGGCGCTGTCCATGGCGATCGACCGTCCTTTGCTGGTCGAAGTCGGCTATGGCCAGGCGGGTCGCGCGACCTGTAACCTCGTGCCCGCGCCCGAACTTTATGCCTCCGACAACACCGAATGTCTGACGCAGGATCTGGAAGGCGCGAAAGCTCTGCTGGAAGAAGCCGGCTGGACCGACACCAATGGCGACGGCATCCGCGACAAAGACGGTGAAAAATTGTCCCTGCTGTACCAGACCTCGACCAACGCTGTCCGTCAGGATTTTCAAGCGCTGATCAAAGACTGGTGGAACCAGATCGGTGTCGAAGTCGAACTGCGCAATCTTGATGCGTCGGTCTTCTTTGGGGGTGACCCCGGTTCGCCCGATACCTTCCAGAAGTTCTATGCCGACGTTGAAATGTACGCGAACAACTTTGACGGCACCGATCCGCAGGCTTACCTGTCTGCCTATCGCTGTGGCAACGAGCCCAAGCCTTCCAGCCAGTGGCAGGGTGAAAACATCAACCGTTTCTGCAACGAAGAATATGACGCGTTGCTGGACGAACTGTCGCGCACGGGCGAGTTGGACAAGCGCGGCGAGATCGCCAAGCAGCTGAACAACATCATCACACGTGACACGATGACCATCGTTCCGCTGGTCGACCGTGGTCGGGTTTCCGCTGCGTCCAACACTCTGGGCGGCGTGATCCTGAACACATGGGATTCCGAACTGTGGAATGCCGCCGACTGGTACCGCGTGAAAGAATAATCACGCCCAAGCTCAGAGGAGCACGCAGCGCGCGTGCTCCTCATGACTTGATGCCTGTGTGAATGTGTGCGAAATCGCGCCTCCCTTCGATTTTGACATGCTTCCCCTCCCCTAGACCGACTTGCAAAGGCGCTGTGCATGCTGACCTTCACCATTCGTCGACTACTTTTGTCGATACCAACGCTTTTGTTTATCAGCCTGGTAATCTTCCTGCTGTTGCAACTGGCCCCCGGCGATCCGATGGCCCAGGTGCCGCTGACAGTCCCACCAGAGGTAAAACAGAAAATGCGCGAGGCGCTTGGCCTCGGGCAGCCGATCTATGTGCAATACTATAAATGGCTGATCCAGTTCTTCTGGGTTGAACCGCAGGTCTTCATTGACTGGGCCACCCGCGACAGCTTCCTGCTGGGCTGGCTGCCCGACACCAGCCTGTCGACCTTCATTGACCCCGACACAGGTGCTGTGCGTCCCGTACAGCGTGCAATCAGCTGGCAGACACGCAGCCCGATCATGGATATCGTGATCCAGCGGATGCCGCAGACGCTTTGGGTGGTTGGGCTTAGCTATATCGTGGGCATCCTGATCGCGATCCCGATTGGCATCTATTCGGCTTACCGCCACTATTCGCTATTCGATCAAGCCGGCACCTTTGTCACCATGATCGGCTTTTCGATCCCGCCCTTCTTCACCGGGCCGCTGCTGATCGTGATTTTCTCGGTCTCGCTGGGGTGGTTGCCGTCGATCTACGACACGACCCATGTGGTGACCGACTGGGAGAGCTTCAAAATCCAGTTCATGCAGATGATCATGCCCGTGATGGTGCTGGCGCTGCAAACTACCGCGCAGATCAGCCGCTATATGCGCGGCGCGATGCTGGATAACCTGAACCAGGACTATGTGCGCACCGCCCGCGCCAAAGGGCTGCGCGAGAAATCGGTCGTTCTGGTCCATGTGCTGCGCAACTCGATGATCCCAGTGGTCACAGTGATTGCCCTTGGCATGCCCGCGATCTTTGGCGGCGCGATCATTACCGAGAATGTGTTCAAGGTGAATGGTATCGGTCAGCTGCTGCTGACCGCGCTTTTTGCCAACGACCTGCCGATGGTGATGACGCTGACCTTTATCTTCGCCATCCTCATCGTTCTATTCAACCTGATTGCCGATGTTCTATACGGCCTGCTTGACCCAAGGATCCGCTATGACTGAGCAAGCCACCCCCGCAAGCCCGATCGAGGCCGACATCGAACTCTATGGCGCGCTGGTCGATAAAGAGCCGCAAAAGCCGCCACGCAGCCAGTGGATCGACGTCTGGCAGCAGTTCCGCAAGCACAAGGGCGCTGTCTTTGGCGGAGGCTTCTTGCTGTTCATCACCCTCGCGGTGTTGTTCGGCCCCTACCTTTGGGATGTCGACCCCAAGGCGTTGGATATCCGCAACAAGAACTGGCGCCCCGTGTATCAACTGCTGTTCGACAGCGAGGCCAAGGCCGGTTGGGCACACCCCTTTGGCACCGACCAGCTGGGCCGTGATATCATGGCACAGATGATCGCCGGCGGGCGCGTGTCTATGGCGGTGGGCTGGCTGGCCATGGGACTGGCGCTGGTCATCGGTTCGGCCATCGGCGTCATCTCGGGCTATTTCAAACGGCTCGATTTCTGGCTGATGCGCTTTACCGATCTGGTTCTGTCGCTGCCGATCCTGCCGCTGACGCTGCTGGCGGTGACCCTGTTCCGCCAACCGCTCAACGCACGGTTTGGCCCCGAAGGCGGGATGTTCATCCTGATCGTCGGCATCATCGGGCTGACCTCGTGGATGCAGACCGCGCGGATCGTGCGCGGCGACATTCTGGCGCTGAAAGAGCGCGAGTTCATCCTCGCCGCGCGGTCCATCGGGACGCGGTCGGGCAAGATCATCCGCAAGCACCTGCTGCCCAACGTCATCTCTCCGATCATGGTCTCGGCCACGCTGGGACTGGCGACCGCGATCATCACCGAAAGTGCGCTGAGCTTTCTGGGCGTCGGCTTCCCGTCGGACTATCCGACATGGGGCAAGCTCTTGTCCGATGCTGTGTCACGGATGCAGGAATTCCCCGAGCGGGTGATCCTGCCCGGCGTCGCGATCTCGCTGACCGTGCTGAGCGTGAACTACCTGGGCGATGGGCTACGTGACGCGCTGGACCCGCGGTTGCGCGGACGGTGATCCGGATCGGACTGTCGCCTTTTGGGGCTTCTGTCGGGTCTGAGTATTTGAAAAAGGGTGAAGGGGGGCTGCGGCCTCCCTTTGTCATGGGGGCGCAAAAGGCTTGAACTCAGGCGGTTTCCGCGTCAGGGAACTGTCGTGCTGTCGTCAAGGGGATCACGGGGATGTTTGAACAATTCGGTTTTGAGACCACCACACCGCAACAAGCGGCTGTCTGGTTCGCGCTGGCGGTTGGGGTGATCTTTGGCATACTCGGGCAGATCACCAAATTCTGTTTTCGCCGCTCGCTGATTGGCGAGGACCGGCGCGCCGCAAAAGGGGTCTGGCTGACAGCGCTGGCCTTTGCCGTGCTGGGGACGCAGTTCGCGGTCGCCATGGGCTGGATCAGCTTTGCCGAACACCGCTTTATGGTGCCGGATGTGCCCTATCTGGCGATTGGCATCGGCGGCCTGCTTTTTGGCGCGGGGATGGTGTTGACGCGGGGCTGTATCTCTCGGCTGACCATTCTGGCGGGCTCCGGCAACTTGCGCGCGGCCTTGGTCGTGGTTGTGTTTGCGGTCGTGGCCCATGCCACGTTGAAAGGCGTGCTGGCTCCGATGCGCGTGGCGCTTGGCGGTGTGGCCCTTGGGCTTGGCGATTACGTCAGCCTTGCCGCCCTGCCCGGGGGGGTGATGCTATGGAGCGGGCTGATCGTGGTGGCGGCCCTTGCCGTGGCGCTGCGATCGGGCAACCGCTGGACCCATCTGGTGATGGCGGCGATGATTGGCCTGCTGGTCCCGCTGGCCTGGGTCGGGACGGGGTTTATCCTGTTTGACGAATTCGACCCTATCGCGATGGAAAGCCTGTCGTTCACCTCTCCTTCGGCCGATGCGCTGTTCTGGGTGGTGGCCAGCAGTTCGATCCCCGCGGGCTTTGGCGTCGGGCTTTTGGGGGGCGTGGCCTTGGGGGCCTGCGCGTCGAGCCTGATCTTTGGCGGCTTTGGCTGGCAGAGTTTCGAGACACCCGCCCAGACGGGCCGCTATCTGGCCGGAGCAGCGCTGATGGGTGTGGGCGGTGTATTGGCGGGCGGTTGCACGCTGGGGGCCGGATTGTCCGGCGTGCCCACGCTATCCCTTGCCGCGATCCTTGCGATTGTGATGATCGGTGTTGGCGTGCTGGCGATGCATGCCACCCTGCGTGCCACCCCGGCGGGCAGCTGACCCTATTTGATCTTGTGGCGCAGGCGGCGCAGCAGCCCCCAGACCAACAGCACGACCACCGGGACGGCCACTGCCGTGAGCGTGCCCTTGCTGACCCCGATACGGTCGGCCAGCGGGTAAAGCATATAGCCCACCAGTGACACCGCGTAATAGCTGATCGCGACCACGGACAGCCCTTCGACCGTGTGTTGCAAGCGCAGTTGCAGGTCAGAGCGTTTGTCCATGCTGGCCAGTATCGCCTGATTTTGCGCGGATCGTTCCACATCAACCCGTGTCCGCAACAATTCGGCCGCGCGGCTGGCGCGGGCGGACATTTTATTGAGCCGTGTTTCCGAGGATGTGACCGTACGCATCGCAGGCTCGTAGCGGCGCATCATGAATTCATCAAACCCTTGCCGCGCCATGAACCGTGTTTCGCGCAGGGCCCCTATCCGCTGTGCCACGATGGCTTTATACGCCTCTGTCGCGCCCAGACGGTAAGACGCATCGGCCGAAAGCGCCTCTAGCCCGACAGAGATATCCAGCAGCCGGTGCAGCGTGTCTTCGGCCATGGCAGAGGTGCCTGCCATACCCGCCATCAGATCGTTCAGCTCTGCATCTATACGGTCCAACTGGCCCGCGAATTCGCGCACCTTGGCAAAGCCAAGCATCGACATGGATTTATAGGTCTCTATCTCGCACAGACGTTGCACGATGCGGCCCAAGCGGCGGCTGCCCGTGCCTTCGCTGGCAAAGACCGCCATGCGCATGTGACCCGCGGGGTCGATACGGAAATCGCTGGCGATGACGGCCGCATCTTCAAGCACCGATGCCACGGCGAGGCTTTCGGGGACGAACCAGTCTTGCAACGCCTCGGCGATCTGCGCGTCCTGTGGCGGACGGGGCACCAGCCGCAGCAGAATAGAGGTGATCCGCTGCGCGTTCAGGCCCGCGCGCCAATCCTGCGGGAAGACATCAAACTCTGCCGGATCAAAGGGGCGCTGGCCGAGCTGATCCAGAAACACCGTATAGGTCACGAACTCGGTATGCTGCTCCCACTTCAGCGTATATTTTCCCATCGGGCCGAAATAATGGGTCGCGTCCGCGGCGGGCAATGGCGCACCATAATGGGCCAAGAGATCACGGAGCTGTTGCAGATCGGCAGAGCGGTCCCGCCGCGCGGCCTCCCCCAAGGGGCGCACGGCCAGATAGGCCGCAACATGGGGCGCGGTGAGCGAGGGGAACGGGCGGGCGTGCAGCTCGCTATTGAGCGTATAGCGCAGAGGGTGATCGTCGAGGGCGGGCACGATGCGGGCTTTCTACAAGGGGTCAATCAAAGCAGTCTATCGTGACCACCGCCATTCGCCTAGATATATTTCACATATCTTTCATAGGGTTAACCGTATACCGCGGAATACCGGAACCGTTTCAGAACCGGTTGACCGGTATCTTGAGGTAAGCGTGACCGTCATCTTCCGCCTCCGGCAAGCGCCCTGCCCTAAGGTTCATCTGCAAGACATGCAGCATCCGGTCGGGCAGCGCGAGGGTCTTATCCCGCGCCTCGCGCTGGTCGACGAAGCTTTGCTGCGACACGCCACCGCCGATATGGGCGTTGTGCCGGCGTTGTTCGGCCACGGTGGATTCCCACATGGGTTGGCTGCGATACTCGGTGCCATAATCATGGCCGATGAACAGGCGCGTGGCATCCGGCAAGGCAAGGATATCCTGCAGGGACTGGTAGAGTTCAGCCGCGGTGCCCCCCGGGAAATCGGCGCGCGCAGTGCCCACGTCAGGCTGCATAAAGCTGTCATGTACAAAAGCCGCGTCAGAGCCTACAACATAGGTGATCGACCCCAACGTATGCCCCGGCGACAACATCACCCGCACGGGCAGCTCGCCGATGGTGAATGTATCGCCATCCTTGAACAGGTGGTCGAAATCGGCGGCGGGGTCAAAGGCGTCGGGCATGTTGTAATAGTCACGCCAGAGCTCTGCGATCTCTCTCACCTTGGCCCCGATGGCATTGGGCTTGTTCAACCGCTGTTTCAATACGTGTGAGGCCATGAGATGGTCCGCATGGGGGTGCGTGTCGAGGATCCATTCGATCTCGTAGCCCGCGGCTTCCGCGTGGCGCACGATGGTATCGACATGCTGCGTGTCAGTCGCCGCACTTTGTGGGCTGAAGCCCAGAACCACGTCGATCGCCGCCGCCTTTGAGGTCGCCGGATCAGCCACCAGATATTGGATGCTGCCGGTATCGTCATCGTAAAAGCCGGTCACTTCAGGGGAACCGGGGCCGGTCGAGGGGCTGGTGCGTGAAAATTTCATATTCAAATCCTCCTATATGACAATTCAACACGTGCCACCGCCTTGAGTTCCACTGCCTTCGCCCCAAAAGCAAAAGGGGCGGCGCATTGCTGCACCGCCCCTTGGTTTGTCGTCTGTCGTGTAATCAGTCGATCAGCGGCAGCAGCTTGTCGAGGCTCGCCTTGGCGTCGCCGTAAAGCATCCGCGTGTTGTCCTTGAAGAACAGCGGGTTCTCGATGCCGGAATAGCCTGTCCCCTGCCCGCGTTTGGACACGATGACGTTCTTGGCCTTCCAGCATTCCAGAACCGGCATACCGGCGATGGGGCTGTTGGGGTCGTCCTGTGCGGCAGGGTTCACGATGTCATTGGACCCGATCACGATCGCCACGTCGGTCGACGGGAAATCATCGTTGATCTCGTCCATTTCCATCACGATGTCATAGGGCACTTTGGCCTCGGCCAGCAGCACGTTCATGTGACCCGGCAGACGCCCCGCAACGGGGTGAATGGCGAAACGCACGTTCTTGCCTTTTGCCCGCAGCTTCTTGACCAGCTCGCTTACCGCTTGCTGCGCCTGAGCGACCGCCATGCCGTAACCGGGGATGATGATGACGCTGTCGGCCTCGTTCAGCATGGTGGCAACACCGTCAGTGTCGATCGCGACCTGCTCGCCCTCGACCTCCATCTGCGGACCGGATGTCCCGCCGAAACCGCCGAGGATCACGCTGACGAACGACCGGTTCATCGCTTTACACATGATGTAGGACAGGATCGCACCAGACGAGCCGACCAGCGCGCCCACGACGATCAGAAGATCGTTGCCAAGGCTGAAACCAATCGCCGCCGCAGCCCAGCCAGAGTAGCTGTTCAGCATCGACACAACCACGGGCATATCCGCGCCGCCGATGCCCATGATCAGGTGGTAGCCAATGAACAGCGCCGCAAGGGTCATGATGAACAGCGGCAGGAAGCCACCGGTGTTGAAGTACCAGATCAAGCAGAGCAGCGACAAGCCAGCCGCCGCCGCGTTCAGGATGTGACCGCCGGGCAGCTTGGTCGCCGCCGTATCCACGCGCCCCGCCAGCTTACCATAGGCGATGACCGACCCGGTAAAGGTGATGGCACCGATAAACACGCCGAGGAACAGTTCGACCCGCAGGATCGCGATCTCGACGCTGTCTTTCTTGGCCAGCAGCGCTGCGAACCCTTCGGTCGCCTTGCGGGCGGTTTCATCCATCGCCAGCACGTTGCCCAGTTCGATATGCGCGTTATAGCCGACGAAGACCGCCGCCAGACCCACAAGGCTGTGCATCGCGGCAACCAGTTCGGGCATCTGCGTCATCTGCACTTTTGTCGCCAGTTGATAGCCGATGGCACCGCCACCCGCGATCAGGATCAGCGACAGCAGCCAGAAGCCGGCCCCCGGCCCGATCAATGTCGCAGCCACGGCCAAAGCCATGCCCACGATCCCGTACCATACGGCACGTTTTGCACTTTCCTGCCCCGACAGCCCGCCAAGGCTGAGGATGAAGAGGATGGCGGCGACTACGTAAGCCGCTGTTGTAAAACCAAAATCCATTTACCTGAACCCTTTACGATTTTTGGAACATGGCAAGCATGCGCCGTGTCACGAGGAAGCCACCAAAGATGTTGATCCCGCACATAAAGACCGACAGCGCGGCCAGAATAATCACCAGGAACGACCCGGACCCGATCTGCATGACCGCCCCCAGAATGATGATCGACGAAATCGCATTGGTCACAGCCATCAGCGGTGTGTGCAGGCTGTGTGCCACACCCCAGATCACCTGGAAGCCGATAAACACGGAGAGCACGAATACGATAAAGTGCTGCATAAAGCTGGCTGGCGCGACCAGACCCACTGCCAACAGCAGCACGCCACCGATGGCCAGCAGGCCGACCTGATTGCGGGTTTGCGTCTTGAACGCGGCCACTTCGTTGGCGCGTTTCTCTTCCGCTGTCAGCTCTTTCGGCTTGTCTTTCTTCGGCGCCGCCGCAATTGCCGCGACCTTGGGGGGCGGCGGTGGGAAGGTGACTTCCTTGTCATGGGTGATGGTCGCCCCACGGATCACGTCGTCTTCCATGTTGTGGTTGACCACACCGTCTTTTTCCGGCGTCAGATCGGTCATCAGGTGACGGATATTGGTCGCATAAAGCGTCGAGGCCTGCGTTGCCATCCGGCTGGGGAAATCGGTGTAGCCGATGATGGTCACGCCATTCTCGGTCACGATTTTCTCGTCCATCTTGGTCAGCTTGCAGTTGCCGCCCTTTTCCGCCGCCAGATCGACGATCACCGACCCGGGCTTCATCGCTGCGACCATATCTTCGGTCCACAGTTCAGGCGCTTCGCGGTTGGGGATCAGGGCGGTGGTGATGACGATATCGACCTCGGGGGCCAGCTCGCGGAATTTGGCCAGCTGTGCCTCGCGGAATTCAGGCGAGGAAACAGAGGCATAGCCACCGGAGGCAGAGCCGTCCTGCTGCTCTTCCTCGAAATCGAGGTAGACAAACTCGGCCCCCATCGATTCAACCTGCTCTGCCACTTCTGGACGCACGTCAAAGGCCAGCGTGATCGCGCCAAGGGATGTGGACGTGCCGATTGCGGCCAGACCGGCAACACCGGCACCGACAACCAGAACCTTCGCCGGAGGCACCTTGCCCGCCGCCGTGATCTGACCGGTAAAGAAGCGGCCAAAGTTGTTGCCTGCCTCGATCACCGCACGGTAGCCCGCGATGTTCGCCATGGACGACAGCGCATCCATCTTTTGCGCGCGGCTGATCCGGGGGATCATCTCCATCGCGACGACAGTGGTGCCTTTCTCGGCCGCCTCTTTCATCTTGGCCTCATCGGCCACAGGGCTAAAGAAAGAGATCAGCGTCTGGTCGGACCGCAGCATCGCCATTTCTTCGGTGTTGGGGACGCGGACCTTGGCCACGACATCCGCCGTCTCCCAAAGCTCGGCCGCCGTGTCGATCACCTCTACCCCGGCTTCGACATATTTATCGTTGGAAAAACCAGCCGCCTCGCCTGCGCCAGCTTCGATCATACAGCTATGACCAAGCTTTTGCAGCTGCAGCGCTGATTCCGGAGTCATCGCAACGCGATTTTCCCCTTCAAATGTTTCTTTTGGCGTCCCGATCTTCAATCCAGAGTCCCCCGTTTGTGCTTCTACGCCCAGTGTGGCGCAATAATATTACCCAGAGCGATAGCGCTTGGGTTCCTATAGTACAAGAGACGGACATAATTAGAACAGCGTTTTGCAGCGTCAATAGCGCTAACAGCCCGATTTTTAGGTTTACGACGTTGCGTGAAAACCCGCGCGCCCTTGCACCTGCCCCCTGCTGCCGACAGCATGCCCCCCATGATGATCCATTTCATAAGGGAGAGCAGAATGGACCTACAGGGAAAACACGCGCTGATCACGGGCGGCGGCACCGGCATCGGGCTGGACATCGCGCGGGATCTGGCCGCACGGGGCGCACATGTGACCATCACAGGCCGCCGCCAAGAGGTGCTGGACGAGGTCGCAGGCGATAACATGACCGGCATGGCCATGGACGTGCGCAGCGAAGAAGACGTGGTCGCCAAGATCGCCGCCGCCGTCAAAGCCCACGGCCCGATCCAGATCTGCATCCCCAACGCCGGCATCGCCGAGGGTAAGGCCGTGCATAAGACCGATATGGAATTCTGGCGCAATATGATGTCGACCAATCTCGACGGTGCTTTTCTGACCATCCGCGAATCGCTGAAAACCATGCGCGATACCGACTGGGGCCGCGTCATCGCGATCTCTTCGATGGCGGGCCTGAAGGGGCTGCCTGGGGCTGCGGCCTATTCGGCGTCGAAACACGGGATGATCGGTTTGGTCAAATCGCTGGCGGCGGACTATCTGGGGCAACCCTATACGTTCAACGCGATCTGCCCCGGCTATGTCGACACGCCCATCGTGTCGCGCAATACGGCGTCGATCTCGGAACGTGCTGGTATCTCGGAAGAAAAAGCGCGCGCGATCATGGTCAACTCCAACCCGCACAAGCGTCTGATCGAGGTGTCCGAGGTCACAGCCGCGGCCGCATGGCTCACCGGTCCGGGGTCGCAAAGCATCAACGGTCAATGCATCCAGGTCACCGGCGGCGAGATGTAATCCCCCACCGGTCATGATTTGTTAACTTTGGGGCGGCTAAGGTCGCCCCATGCACAAGATCACATACCCGATAGCCCCGCCCCCAAGCGCCGTCGCTTTTCAAAGCTGCCGCAAACGGCACCGCCAGCACGCGGGCAAACCGCGCGCGCCGCAGCCAAGATCTGCCGCGCCGCCGGATTTCGTCTGGCAGAAGATCGACACGCTGACCGCCCGCTATCTAGCAAGGACAGGCCGCTTGCATGTGCCGCGCATCACGCTGTCGGGGTAACCTGTCAGGCAGATTTCAACATTCGCTGATGCTTGCTGTCCGCCCAGGCCTGCGCCGCCGCACCAAAGCGTTCGAACAGGGGACGCGACACCGGATCATTGCCCGCGTCCCATTCTGGGTGCCACTGCACGGCAAGGGTGAACCCCGGCGCGTCCTTGATATATATCGCCTCTGGCGTGCCGTCTTCGGCAAAACCGTCGATCACCACACGCGGACCAGCCGCCTTGATCCCCTGCCCGTGCAAGGTATTCGTCCGCACCTTCGGGGCCCCCAAGACCTCGTGGAAGACGCCCCCTTGGGTAAAGGTCACGTCGTGGCGCAGCTCGAACTTCTGCTCCATCGTGCCATCGGGGGGCATGCGGTGGTTCATACGGCCGGGTAGCTCACGGATTTCGGGGTAAAGCGTGCCACCCATGGCGACATTCACCTCTTGGAACCCCCGGCAGACACCAAAGAACGGCTGCCCGCGTTCAACGCAGGCGCGCACCAGCCCCAGAGCGATAGCGTCGCGCGCACGGTCAAAGGTGCCATGCGCCTCGGTCGCGGGTTCGCCGTATTCCTCGGGGTGCACATTGGGCCGCCCGCCGGTCAGCAAAAAGCCGTCGCAGGTTTCCAACAGCTCTTCCACCGACACAAGCGACGGGTCGCTCGGGATGATCAGGGGCAAACAGCCAGACACCTGCGCCACCGCGATGGTGTTCATCGTGCCGGCGGCGTGGATCGGATATTGATCGTTCAACAGGCTGGTGTTTCCGACAATACCAACAACAGGACGCGCCATATTCAGCCTCAGAGTTTGATTTCGCTCAAAGCCTACCGCGTCCTCAATCCGACCTCAACACCCCAAAGCGGGCGTTATTCCTCGCCTTTCAGCCCTGCCGCTTCGATCCCTGCCAGCGCTGCTTTGACGTCGTTGTCCGAGGTATCCCCCGTCACGCCCAGCGCGCCAATCACGACGCCGGCGTCATCGCGCAGCAGCAAGCCGCCCGGCACAGGCACCACCGCCCCGCCATACACACCGTTCACTGCCGCCATGAAATAGGCCTGCTGTTCGGCCCGCGCCATCTGCGCGCGCCCTGCCATCCCCAGCATCACCGCGCCATAGGCTTTGCCGTGGGCGATTCCGAAACGCCCCGGTGCGGCACCGTCTTCCCGCTCGAAGGCTTGCACGTGGCCGCCCGCATCAAGCACCACTGCCGACAAGGGCTTCAGCCCCAGCTCATGCCCCTTCTTGAACGTCTCGGCGATCATCGTGCGCGCCTGCTCTAATGTGACTGCCATGCTATCCTCACTATTCCTTCATTTTGCCAACTAAACTCCGGGGAGCGCGAGGGGCTGGCCCCTCGCCCTTTCCGAAACTTCAAACTCAGCCCTGCGCGGCTTTCAGTTCCAACCGGCGGGCATGCAGGACAGGTTCGGTATAACCCGAAGGCTGCACGCGCCCTTTCAGCACCAGATCGCTGGCTGCCTGAAACGCGATGCCGTCAAAACCCGGTGCCATAGGCTGGTACAGCGGATCGCCCGCATTCTGCCGGTCCACGACAGCGGCCATCTTCTTGAGGGCTGCCGTGACCTGCTCTTCCGAGATCACCCCGTGGTGCAGCCAGTTCGCCAGCGCCTGAGCCGAGATACGGCAGGTCGCGCGGTCTTCCATCAGGCCGACGTCATGGATGTCTGGCACCTTCGAGCACCCAACACCCTGATCGACCCATCGCACAACATAGCCAAGGATGCCTTGGGCGTTGTTCTCAACCTCCTGCGCGACATCCGCGTCCGACAGGTTACGCCCGTCCAGTACCGGAATGGTCAGCAAATCGGCCAGCGTGCCACGGGCCCCTCCCTGTTTGATCTCGTCCTGACGCGCAAGCACGTCGATTTTGTGGTAGTGCATCGCGTGCAGTGTGGCGGCCGTGGGCGATGGCACCCAAGCGCAGTTCGCACCCGCTTTGGGGTGACCGATCTTGGCCTCCAGCATCGCCTCCATCAGATCCGGCATGGCCCACATGCCCTTGCCGATCTGGGCACGTCCTTGCAGGCCGCAGGCCAGACCGATATCAACGTTGCGATCCTCATAGGCGCTGATCCAAGGGGCGTTTTTCATCTCGCCCTTGGGCACCATCGGCCCTGCCTCCATAGAGGTGTGGATCTCGTCGCCGGTACGATCAAGGAAGCCGGTGTTGATAAAGGCCACGCGAGATTTGGCCGCGCGGATACACTCCGCGAGGTTGACCGAGGTGCGGCGCTCTTCATCCATGATGCCCAGCTTGACCGTATTGGCAGGCAGACCCAGCACGGTTTCCACGCGGGTAAATATCTCATCAGCAAAGGCCACTTCCTCGGGCCCGTGCATCTTGGGCTTAACCACATAGACCGATCCCGCGACCGAGTTGCGCATGCCCCCGGTCTTTTGCAGATCGTGCATCGCGATCAGCGTGGTGACCATGGCATCCATCAGCCCTTCACCAATCTCGCGCCCGTCGCGGTCCAGAATGGCGGGGTTGGTCATCAGGTGGCCGACATTGCGCACCAGCATCAGCGACCGCCCCTTGATCGTCAGCGCGCTGCCGTCTGGCGCGGTATAGTCGCGATCCCCGTGCATCTCGCGCGTGACCTGCTGGCCGCCCTTCTCGAAGGTTTCCGACAGATCGCCTTTCATCAGCCCCAACCAATTCCCATAGGCCACGACCTTATCCTCGGCGTCCACGGCGGCGACGCTGTCTTCACAATCCATGATCGTAGACATCGCGGATTCCAGCAGCACATCCGCCACGCCTGCCGGATCGGTCTTGCCGATGTTATGCGCGGCGTCGATCCGGATTTCGATGTGCAGCCCGTTGTTGCGCAGCAAGATCGCCTCGGGCGCGGCGGCATCGCCACGATAGCCGACAAACTGTGCCGGATCTTTCAACGCAGGTGTCAGTGCGCCGTCAACCACGGCATAGCCCGTTACATCCGCGTGACTGCCTGACGCCAGCGGCACCGCGTCATCCAAAAACGCCTTGGCCTGCGCCACGACCCGTGCACCACGGTCCGCATCGTATCCCTTGCCCTGCGGCAGATCACCCAAAGCGTCGGTGCCGTAATAGGCGTCATACAGGCTGCCCCACCGCGCATTGGCGGCGTTCAGGGCAAAGCGGGCGTTGGTGATCGGCACCACCAGCTGCGGGCCGGGCACCTGAGCGATTTCAGGGTCGACGCCTTTTGTGTCAATCTCGAACGCGGGGCCTTCGGGCACCAGATACCCGATCTCGCGCAGAAAGCTTGTGTAGGCGTCCGCATCATGAGGCTGGCCGGCCCGTTCTTTATGCCAGCTGTCGATCTTGGCCTGCATGTCTTCACGGGTCTGCAACAGCGCGCGGTTCGTGGGGCCAAGGTCATGTACCAGATCGCTGAGCCCCGCCCAGAACGTTCCCGCATCGATGCCGGTGCCGGGCAGTGCTGCACCCTCGATAAAATCAACCAGTTCGGCGGCAACCTGAAGGCCGTTTTTGTCGGTACGCTGTGTCATCTCATAGCTCCTGTCGCTCGCGTGGAATTTGCTTTGCGACAAGACTTAGAAGGTATCCCCCCGTGGAGCAACATGTATTGGTAAAATCATCTTACCAATGCAGCCCCTACCGAGCGCCAACTGCCCCCCGTGCCCTGCGGCATCGGTCAGAGCAGTATTTCACCGTCTCCCAATCGCGCGCCCATTTGCGACGCCAGCTAAAGGGCAGCCCGCAGCTTTGGCATATCTTGGTCGGCAGATCTGATTTCTTGCGCATTTTCGCCATTGCGCCTTACCCCCCCCGGATGATCCCTATCATCATAAAAAACGGCAGGCCTTGTCGCCAAGGTCTGCCGTCCAAATCATTAAATCTTCAATCGTTAAAAGCGCTTATAAAACTCAGTTGCTTTCGTTTGTCCCCGGTGCGACGGGATCCACAGGCGCTGCGTTGGTATCGTCCGCCTGCGTTGCGCCGCTTGTGTCTTCCTCGGTCACCGCGGGGACGGTGCTGTCAGTGGTAATGGCCTGCGTGCCTTCTTCGGCAGCGGGTTGACGGTCTTCGCGACCGTTGTCGATCAGGATGAAGCCAAGAATGGCCGTAATCACGATGCCGAAGATCATCGCGCCTTTGACGCCAAGCAGCGCGGGTTTGTGCTGTTTCTCTTGTTTGTCGATATTTGTGTCGGGTGCAGACATGATGCCCTCCGATGGGTTCGGTGAAAGTTGATCTTCTCGGGTGGCGACCTTGCAGGTGCCGTGTTGCAAGACTAACTTGAGCGCTGGACATCTGGTTCCAAACAGAAGGAAAAAACATGCGCGACGCTGCCCCCCAGACGATATATCTGGCCGACTACACGCCTTATGGCTTTATCATCGACGATGTCGCGCTGCATTTCGATCTGGACCCGCGCAAGACCCGTGTCAAAAGCCGTATCTCCTTTCGCCCCAACCCCGATGCAAGCGACCACACGTTCTTTCTGCACGGGGAGAACCTGTCGCTTGTCTCGGCCATGATTGATGGCACGCCCGTCTCGCCCGAGGTGACGCCCCAGGGGCTGACCTGCGATGTGCCGGACGCGCCCTTCGTCTGGGAAGCGGAGGTAGAGATCGACCCGATGGGCAACACCGCGCTTGAGGGGCTTTACATGTCGAACGGCATGTATTGCACCCAATGCGAGGCGGAAGGCTTTCGCAAGATCACCTATTACCCCGACCGCCCCGATGTGATGGCGGTGTTTACTGTAACCATCAACGGACCACATCCGGTATTGCTGTCCAACGGCAACCCCGTCAGCAGCGGCAAGGATACCGCCGAATGGCATGATCCCTGGCCCAAGCCTGCCTACCTGTTTGCTCTGGTCGCGGGCGATCTGGTCGCACACCCCGGCAGCTTCACCACGAAATCAGGCCGCGACGTTGACCTGAACCTCTATGTGCGCCCCGGTGACGAAGGCAAATGCGCTTTTGGGATGCAGGCCCTGAAAGACAGTATGAAATGGGACGAGGACGTTTATGGTCGTGAATACGATCTTGATCTGTTCAACATCGTTGCCGTGGATGACTTCAACATGGGCGCGATGGAAAATAAGGGGCTGAACATCTTCAACTCCTCCGCCGTTCTCGCGTCGCCCGAAACCTCGACCGATATGAACTTTGAACGGATCGAGGCGATTATCGCGCATGAGTATTTCCACAACTGGACCGGCAACCGCATCACCTGCCGCGATTGGTTTCAGCTGTGCCTGAAGGAAGGGCTGACGGTCTATCGCGACAGCCAGTTTACCTCTGACATACGCTCTGCCGCGGTGAAGCGGATCGGTGATGTGATCGACCTGCGCGCCCGCCAATTCCCCGAGGACCAAGGCCCGCTGGCCCACCCCGTGCGCCCCGAGAGTTTTCAGGAAATCAACAACTTCTACACCGCCACGGTCTATGAAAAAGGGGCCGAGGTGATTGGCATGCTCAAGCTGCTGGTCGGGGACGCGGCGTATTCAAAAGCGCTTGACCTCTATTTCGATCGCCACGACGGGCAGGCTTGTACCATCGAAGACTGGCTACAGGTGTTCGAGGATACAACAGGCCGCGATCTGGGGCAGTTCAAGCGCTGGTATTCCCAAGCGGGCACGCCGCAGCTGTCGGTCACGGAAAGCTGGGACCACGGCACATTGACGTTGCATTTCAAGCAGCACACCCCCGCCAGCGCGGCCACCGCCGACCCGCAGCCCTATGTGCTGCCGATCGCTGTCGGGCTGATCGGTCAGGACGGGGACGAGGTGCACGAGACCACGGTGCTGGAAATGACGCAGGCCGAACAAAGCTTTGTCTTTGACGATCTGGGGACGCGCCCTGTGGCATCCGTGCTGCGCGGCTTTTCAGCACCGGTGGTGCTGACCCAAGACCTGTCGGACGCAGACCGCGCGCATCTGCTGGCCCATGACACCGATCCGTTCAACCGTTGGGAACAGGGGCGCATGCTGGCCTATGGGTCGCTGCTTGGGATGATCCGCGAGGGCAAGGCCCCGAACAAGGATTGGCTGGCCGGTATCCGCGCGGTGATCGGGGATGAAACCCTTGATCCGGCGTATCGCGCGCTGATGCTGGGGCTGCCGTCGCAATCCGATCTGGCGCGCGCGCTGTCAGAGGCAGGCGACACCCCAGACCCCGACATCATCTATGCCGCGACCGAGGCGACCCGCGCCGCGATGGCCGACGCCTTTGCCGATCTGTTGCCGACGCTTTATCGCCGCCACACCGTCGACGCCCCGTTCGAGCCAAACGCGAAACAGGCGGGCAAGCGCGCCCTGTCCAATGCCGCCCTGTCACTGCTGACGCGCAATGACGACGGCGTGCTTGCGCAAGAGCAATATGACGCGGCCGACAATATGACCCAGCAGCTTTCCGCGTTGGCCAATCTGGTCCGCGCCGGTCGCGGCAAGAAGGCTGTCGAGGCCTTCGAGGCGCAGTGGAAAGCGGACCGTCTGGTGATGGACAAATGGTTCGGCCTGCAGGTGATGGAAGCCGACCCCGAAGACGCCCACGAGGTGGTCGAGACGCTGACCAAACACCCTGACTTCAACTGGAAGAACCCGAACCGCTTCCGCGCTGTGCTGGGGGCCTTTGCTGCGCATCACGCAGGCTTCCACCATGCCTCGGGGGCGGGCTATCGTCTGCTTGCCGATTGGCTGATCCAGCTTGATCCGGTGAACCCGCAGACCACTGCGCGGATGTGTTCGGCCTTCCAGACATGGAAACGCTATGACGCTGACCGTCAGGACATGATCAAGGCAGAGCTGGACCGCATCCTGTCGCAACCCGGTCTGTCGCGTGACACGACCGAAATGCTGACACGTATCCGCGGTGCATGATGCCGCCGAAGGTGTCCCGCCGCGGGGCACCTTCCACTACCGGCGTGCGGGGCGCAGCCTTTGGACGGCTTTGGTGGTCGCGGCTGTCTGGCTGGCGCTGATCGCTGCCTATGTCGTGATTGACGCGTCCCCGGTGATACTGGCGATCGTCGCCCTCTTCACCCTGCCCGCGCTATGGGATCTTGCGACAAACCCCATCGCCAGCCTGAGCCTCACCCCGCAGGCGCTGGTCTGGCAGCGGGGCAAGGATAAGGTTACGATCCCGCTCGACACAATCGACCACATCCGCCTTGATACGCGGCTGGACCTTTCTGTCCGCGCGACGGTGGTGCTGCGCTCGGGGCAGCGGTTGCGTATTCCCCCAGATGCCATGCCCCCGCACCGCCCGTTCGAGCACGCGCTGCACGCCGCTGGCGTCCCCACGCAGCGGCACCACTTTAGCCTGCGCGGCTAGGCCGGCCACGGGCGGCGCGTTCAGGGTCACGTTCAGGGGCGCGGCTTGGGGCGCGTGGCATCCAGTGGTTTGCAATAGGCTTGCTGCTTCAGCCAGCGCGACATGTCCCGACGTTTCGCAGGGCTGCGCAACGGGCCCCAGTCCGCCGCGACACCACGCCCGCCGCGACCATAGATCACCCCGTCACGGGGCACGGTGACCGCCATGATCCGCACAGCACAGCTCAGGTTCGCGGCCCCGTTCTGCAACCCCGCGCCCGTGCCGACGTTGCAGCCATAGCCGCGCGCGGTGGCAGGCAGGATCTGAAGCAACCCGTACCACAGACCGCCCCCCCCGACCGCGCGCGCCTTATAAGTGCTTTCGTGTTTCGCCAGCGCCGACATGAACCCGACCCAAAACGCCCTGCGGTCCGCGTCCGATGCCGTGGGATAGGCCGGGCACCAGTCGTTGATGTCGCCGGGCACCATATCAACCAGAGGCTTGCCGTGGGACTTGAGCGCGGACAGCGCCGTGCGCGTCCAGACCGCATGCCCGCGCCGGTGCTGCCACCTTGTGCGCGGGATCACACCGTTGCGCGCAGGCGGCGAGACCTCGTAAAGATTGATCGGCGCGGCGGTCGCAAGGTCGGGGCCCGCTGTGCCACCCTCTCCGGGCACTGCAGGCGCGGGTTCGATCGGCGCAGCGGCGGTCGGCGGCGTGGTGTCAGGATCAGGGACCGCGCTGCGGGCCACCGGGCGCAGGACATTCACCGTCTCGGCCGCCAACGGCAGTGCCACGCCACCGGACAGAAGCGCGACCACCACCGGCGCGAGAATCACCCGCCCCAGACCACCGCGCCGCATCCCGCTGCGACGTGCTTTTATCTTTGCTGACATTCCTACTCCCCCAGTCGTATTCGCGCACAACATAGCGTGTTCCGCGCCATCGTCGCCGGTCTTTGAACAATCAGGCATTATTCAGCCTTAAAGCCGCGTTCAGACGCTTGGCAAATCCCAGACTAACCATCGCGATGCCATCTTGGTGCCTAAATATCCCGCCATTTTCAGTGGCAGAAGACGGGTTCATATAGGACTGGACAAATGATGCGGCACCTCAAGAATTTATTCAAACGCAAAAGCGTTCCGACGCTGCTGTTGGATTCTGACGATCTTGGCCAAACGCCGCGCAAGCAAGAACCCCGCCCGCAGCCTCAGAAAACCGCGCAAACCGCCGTGCCGCGCCCGGATGCTGTACCGCCTTCGCCCCATGAAATGCTCAGCATCGACTGCCCTGATCCCACGGCCGAGGACCGTCTTTGCGATGAAAACCACCAGCTGGGCCAAGGCTTGGTGCGGCAGGAGAACTGGGCGGCGCTGTCAAAGGTGATCCGCGCGGCAGACGCTGATAGCACGCTCACCCCCGGGTCCATGCCTGTGGCCGAGCTGATCGCCTATGGTGCCCGCGCCGATGTGGTGATGGCGACAGAGCATGCGATCGAGGACGTGGACAGCGGCTTTGCCAAGGCCTTGCTGAGCGGGATCGAGGATTTCGAACATGTGCTGGACGAGCACCAAGACGATTACGTCGTCGCCTGCGTCGTGGCCCAGGCGCATATCGACATCGGCTGGGCGTGGCGCGGCAAAGGCGAAAGCAACGTGCTGCCGCAACGCAACCGCGACGCCTGCATCGCCCACTTTGAGCGCGCCGGAGAGATCATCGCCCCCTTCATTGCCCAGCATCCCACCAGCGCGCTTGTCGCGGCCACCTGCTGCGCCCATGCGAGCGGGCCGTTCAACCACCAAGGCGGGCTGCGCGAAAGCTACGAAAAGCTGATCATGCTCAACCCGCTGAACCCGCGCCCCATGCGCGCCTTGGGCAACCACCTGCTACCGCGCCATCACGGCGGCTATTCAGAGCTTGAGCTTGAAGCCCGACGCACCGCCGCGCGGGTGCAGAATGTCTGGGGGGCCGGTGGCTATACCTGGGTGATGTTTGACGCGATCTGCTCTGATGATACGGCCTGTGCCAATCTGGACGTTGACTATTTCATCGACGGTTTGCGCGACATCCTTGCGCATCACTCCACCGCCTATTTCGCGAACCTGCTGGCGGCCTATTGCGCCAATATGACCAGCTTTGGCGGCGGCGGAAACGAACGCGCCGACAGCATTCGCGCCCGCATCGGTGCCTGCACCGAATGGATCATCCGTGCGCATCTGACAGAATTGCACCCGATGATCTGGGCCCATGCCGCCCACGGCTTTGACAACAACCTGCGCATCCGGTCGCCGCATAAATTCGCCGCGTCCGGCCGCGAGGATGCGATGCAGGTGATGACCAGCCTATTCCGTTCCGAGCTCGCCTCGGGGCAGCGGATCGTGTTCACCAGCAAGGGACCAGAGGCCACGCCTGCCTAAGATCGCCTTTGGGCAGCACCTCTTGGCCGGTCCGGCGCGCATTGGCGCGGCCTGCCTCTTGCAGCACCCCGCCCCCTGTCTTATGACCAAGGCGTTCTGTTTCTGACGCCAAAGGTGCCCCCATGCTTGACCTGACCTATGACACCCCCAAAGTGCGCACCATTGCGGGTGCCAAACATGACTGGGAACTGGTCATCGGGATGGAGGTGCACGCGCAGGTTCTATCGAACGCAAAGCTCTTTTCCGCCGCCTCGACCAAATTCGGGGCCGAGCCGAACAACAACGTCGCTTTCGTTGACGCGGCCATGCCCGGCATGCTGCCCACCATCAACGAATACTGTGTCGAACAGGCCGTGCGCACGGGTCTGGGCCTGAAGGCCGAGATCAACCTGCACAGCGCCTTTGACCGCAAGAACTATTTCTACCCCGACTTGCCACAGGGCTATCAGATCTCGCAGCTTTACCACCCCATTGTGGGCGAAGGTGAAGTGCTGGTGGAATTGGGCGATGGCACGGCGCGGCTGGTACGCGTTGAACGCATCCACCTTGAACAGGACGCGGGCAAATCGATCCACGACATGGACCCGAACATGTCCTTCGTCGACCTGAACCGCACCGGTGTTGCGCTGATGGAGATCGTGAGCCGCCCCGACATCCGCGGCCCCGAAGAGGCCGCCGCCTATCTGACCAAACTGCGCCAGATCCTGCGCTATCTGGGGACCTGCAACGGCGACATGCAGTCCGGTGCCATGCGCGCGGATGTGAACGTGTCGATCTGCCTGCCCGGTCAGTACGAAAAATATCAGGAGACGCAGGATTTCAGCCATTTGGGCACGCGCTGCGAGATCAAGAACATGAACTCCATGCGGTTCATCCAGCAAGCGATCGAGGTCGAGGCGAAACGCCAGATTGCCATCGTCGAGGCCGGTGGCGAAGTGGTGCAGGAAACCCGCCTGTTCGATCCGGACAAGCAGGAAACCCGCTCCATGCGCTCCAAGGAAGAGGCGCATGACTATCGCTATTTCCCCGACCCCGATCTGTTGCCTTTGGTGATCGAACAGGCGTGGGTGGACGACATCGGTGCCAACCTGCCCGAATTGCCTGACGCCAAGAAAGCACGTTTCATCAACGACTTTGGCCTAAGCGACTATGACGCCTCGGTGCTGACCTCGGATCTGGACAGCGCAGGCTATTTCGAGGCGACCGCACAGGGTCGCGACGGCAAGATGGCGGCGAACTGGGTGATTAACGAACTGTTTGGCCGTCTCAAGAAAGACGAGAAAGCCATCACCGACAGCCCCGTCAGCCCTGCTCAGCTTGGTGGTGTGATTGATCTGATCGCCTCTGACGCGATTTCGGGCAAGATCGCCAAGGATCTGTTTGAAATCGTCTATACCGAAGGCGGTGATCCTGCGGTGATCGTTGAAGAGCGCGGGATGAAGCAGGTCACAGACACCAGCGCGATCGAGGCCGCCGTGGACGAGATCATCGCCGCGAACCCCGATCAGGTCGCCAAAGCGCGCGAGAACCCAAAGCTCGCCGGTTGGTTCGTCGGTCAGACGATGAAGGCCACGGGCGGCAAGGCGAACCCCAAAGCGGTCAACCAGATCGTCGCGCAAAAACTGAACGGCTAAGACATCGGGCCGGGGTTCACCAAAACCCCGGCCCTTTTCTTGCCACGCTCCCCCATCTGACATCTTGTGAAAGGTCATTTATGGAAACGCCCTTCCGGTCATCGCCGCGCATTGTTCAACCCGAATGGATCGACTTTAACGGTCACCTGAACATGGCCTATTATTCGGTGCTGATGGATAACGCCGTCGATGATGCCTATCACCAGATCGGGTTCGGACCAGAGTATCAGAAGACCGGCCACACCACCTATGTCGCCGAATTCCACATCTGCTATCTGCGCGAGCTGCACGAAGGGGCGTCGACCTATTGCACCTTCCAGCTGCTCGACTTTGATGAAAAACGTTTCCATTCCTTCACGCAGCTTTGGCACGAGGACGGATGGCTTGCCGCCACGGGCGAGGCGCTGACGCTGCACATCGACCAGTCCGGCCCCCGCGTGGCCCCCATGCCCGCCGACCTCATGGCGCGGCTTGAGGCGATGAAAACAGCCCATGCCAGCTTGCCCTATCCTGAGCAGGCGGGCCGCAAGATTGGCCTGAAACGCTGAGTGTATCCCGCTGCCTACCCCCGTATTGATTTGAAAGCCAGCCGCCATGCCACGCTATGAATACAAAGTTGTGCCCGCCCCGACCAAAGGGTTGAAAGCCAAGAACGTCAAAGGGTCAGAAGCGCGATTTTCCCATGCGTTGCAAGAACTTATGAACGGTCTTTCAGGGTATGGGTGGGAATATCAACGGGCCGAGACCCTGCCGTCGATCGAACGCGCGGGCCTGACCGGCAGCACGACAGAGTGGCGCAATGTGCTGGTGTTTCGCCGCCTCCGCGAGGCCGAGCCCGAGGACGAAGCCGTCACTACAGAGCTGCTTCCCCCGCCGCAGCCCGACACGCACGACACGCCCGAGCCCGAAGCTGAAACCACCCAAGCAGAGGACGCAGGCGACGCGCCCTATTTCGAGGATGAGCATGGCGAAACGAAAGACGACGGCAAGACCGCCGTGGTGGCCCCGTCCCTGCTGAACGCGCTGGCGTCGCGCCGTAAATCAACCACCGTGAAAACGCCTGCCAAGCCAAGCGCCACAGCCGCAGAGACCGCCCCGAAGACCGAGGCAGACACCACGGCCCCCGAAACGAAAACGGCAAAGACGGATAAGACGGCAGACTAGCCGCAAACCGTGACGCAGGGCTTAAACGTCGAGATCCAGCGCAAGCGCGTGAATGCGGCCAATCAGATCGGGGCCAAGCGCGCCATGCACGGCACGATGCCGCGCAACACGGTTCAGCCCCTTGAAATGGGCCGACCGGATTTTCACATTAAAATGACTTTCGCCGCCCTCGCGATAGCCCCCGTGGCCGCGATGGCTTTCACTATCGTCAACGACGCTTAATTCCGACGGGGCAAACGCCTCTTCCAGCCGGTCGGCAATTTCTTGTGTCACTGACATTTTTTAGCTCAGCCCCCCTTCAATCTCACAGCCCAAGGTCTAAACTGACCGGCCTGAGTCGGAAAGGTCCATATCATGCCCAAAAGTGATCCCTTTGGATTCGACATGTCCGTGTCGTCTTCGAAAAAGAAAAATCCCCGTGGCCGTCGCGGGATGTCCGGTGCGTCCGAGACATCGCAACGCGTCTGTTCGCACGAAGGCTGCGAAGAACCGGGCAAGTACCGCGCGCCCAAAGCACCGGACGTGCTGGATGATTATTTCTGGTTCTGCCAGAAACACGTGCGCGAATATAACCTCAAGTGGAACTTCTTTGACGGCACCACAGAAGCCGAATTGAACGCCCAGCAGTCCAAGGACAAAGTGTGGGAGCGTACGACCAAGCCTCTGGGCGACCCCGAAGCACGGGCCTGGGCGCGTTTGGGCATCGAGGACCCGCATCAGGTTCTGGGCAAGAACGCGACGCAGAACCCCGGCAAAGGGCCTGCCGCAGGTCGCCGCCTGCCCCCCACGGAACGCCGCGCGCTCGAAATTCTGGAAGCCAAGGACACCTGGACCAAACCCGAAGTGCGCAAGGCCTATAAGGCGCTTATCAAGGTGCTCCACCCCGATATGAACGGCGGGGACCGCAGCCAGGAAGAGCAGCTGCAGCTCGTCGTCTGGGCCTGGGACCAGTTGAAGGGCAGCCGCAACTTCAAGGACTGACGCCGCGGCATTCCGGCGGGCCGAGGGCATCGGCATCCGCCTGTGACGGGCTTGAGAGCCATATAGATGGGGCGGTGCAGACAAATGCGCCGCCCCTTTTCCATGTGTCCCGGGGATTCGCGGTTTTGCCGCAGGTGCGAATTGCCCCTTTCCCTCGCGCTCAGGAAAGATATGTTGCCGTGGACGCCACCCTTGATCCGCAAGCGGTGCGCAAGACAGAAGCATGAAGGACGTACAGAATATGGCCGAGACCTCATTGGACCTCACAACCAAACCCACCAAAGAGATCTCCGTTCGCGAAGTCTTTGGCATCGACACCGACATGGTGGTGCATGGCTTTGAAGAACGTACAAGCCGCGTTCCCGATCTGGACAGCACCTATAAATTCGATCCCGACACCACGATGGCGATCCTTGCGGGGTTCAACCATAACCGCCGCGTGATGGTTCAGGGCTACCACGGGACGGGCAAGTCCACCCACATCGAACAGGTGGCAAGCCTGCTGAACTGGCCCTGTGTCCGCGTCAACCTTGATAGCCACATCAGCCGGATCGACCTGATTGGCAAGGATGCGATCAAGCTGAAAGACGGCAAGCAGGTCACGGATTTTCAGGAAGGCATCCTGCCTTGGGCCCTGCGCAACCCCACAGCAATCGTGTTTGATGAATATGACGCAGGCCGCGCCGATGTGATGTTCGTGATCCAGCGTGTGCTGGAAGTCGACGGCAAGCTGACGCTGCTGGACCAGAACCAGGTGATCGAACCCCACCCCTATTTCCGCATCTTCGCGACCGCGAACACGGTGGGTCTGGGCGACACCACGGGTCTTTACCACGGCACACAGCAGATCAACCAGGGCCAGATGGACCGTTGGTCGCTGGTGGCGACGTTGAACTATCTGAGCATCGACGCCGAAACCCAGATCGTTCTGTCAAAGAACCCGCATTACAACACCGAAAAAGGCCGCAAGACGATCAAACAGATGGTTACCGTCGCCGACCTGACGCGCACCGCCTTCATGAATGGTGAACTCTCGACCGTTATGTCGCCGCGGACCGTGATTGCCTGGGCCCAGAACGCCGAGATTTTCCGCGACGTGGGCTATGCCTTCCGCCTGTCGTTCCTCAACAAATGTGATGAACTTGAACGCCAGACCGTTGCCGAATTCTATCAGCGTCTGTTCGACGAAGAGCTACCGGAATCCGCCGCCAGCCTGAGCCTTGGCTAAGCTACGATCCACCCCGTGCCCGCGTTGGCAGGGATGAAGAACAAGACGTCCACCGGCAGCTTGGTCGGTGGGCGACAGTCTGACCGCAGCGCCCCGTTTCGTGTGGCCGCGGTGACCAAAGCCGCAGGTCGGCCGCACTCGGATGGGAGAATGACATGAGCAAACAATCAGATAACCCCGCCGACGCGTTCAAAAAGGCTTTGGCCGAAGCGACCAAGGTCATGTCGAACGATCCTGACCTCACGGTCAGTTATTCCGTTGATCCGTCGGGGCTAAGCGGGGATTCCATGCGCCTGCCACAGGTCAGCCGCCGCATGACCCGCGAAGAAGTCCTGCTGGCCCGCGGCACCGCCGACGCGCTCGCGCTGAACCGGCGCTATCACAACGGCCAGACCCACGCGAAATACATGCCCGCCGGTGACATGGCCCGCGATCTTTATGAAGCGATGGAAACCGCCCGCTGCGAAGCCGTAGGTGCCCGCGACATGCCCGGCACCGCGGGCAATATCGACGCGAAGATCAAATACGACTCCCTGCGCAAGGGCTATGATCAGGCCAAGCAACCCTCGGACGTGCCTTTGGCGACGGCGGCAGGCTATCTGGTGCGCCATCTGGCGACGGGGCGTGACATGCCCGCCGGTGCCGCCAACGCAATGGAGCTGTGGCGCGGCTATATCGAGGATCAGGCCGGAGGCACGCTCGAGACGTTGAACGATACGCTGGATGATCAGGCCGCCTTTGCCCGCTTTGCGCGCAAGATGATCGTTGATCTGGGCTATGGCGATCAGCTGGGCGATGACCCCGACCAAGGCGACGACGACCAAGACAGTGCCGAGGAAGAAGGCACCGAAGAAGAGCAAGAGCCCGATAGCACCGGTCAGGACGATCAGGACGACGACGAGGCAGAAGCCTCGCCCGAGCAGTCGCAAGAGCAGCAGCAGGATGAATCTCAGGCGCAGGTGTCGATGGATGACACCGCCGATCAGGAGCTTGGCGAAGAGGCCGAGATGCCCGATGGCGATGCCCCGATGGAGCCGCCCGCCCCGCCACAAGCCTCGGACGCGGACCCGAATTATCTGGTGTACCAGACCGAGCATGACGAGGTGATCGGGGCCGAAGACCTTGCCGAACCGGCAGAGCTTGAACGCCTGCGCGCCTATCTGGACCAACAGCTTGAACCGCTGAAAGGCGCGGTCAGCCGTCTGGCCAACAAGCTGCAACGTCGCTTGCAGGCGCAGCAGAACCGGTCGTGGGAATTCGACCTAGAGGAAGGCACACTGGATGCCGGCCGTCTGGCCCGTGTCGTGGCCAACCCCACAACCCCGCTGTCGTTCAAGGTCGAACAGGACACCGAATTCCGCGACACCTGTGTGACCTTGCTGCTGGACAACTCCGGCTCGATGCGCGGGCGGCCGATTTCCATCGCCGCGATCTGCGCCGATGTTCTGGCCCGCACGCTGGAGCGTTGCAACGTCAAGGTCGAGATCCTAGGCTTTACCACCCGCGCCTGGAAAGGCGGCCAAGCCCGCGAGGCCTGGTTGAACGACGGCCGTCCGGTCCAGCCGGGCCGTCTGAATGACCTGCGCCACATCATCTATAAATCCGCCGACGCCCCCTGGCGGCGCACGCGGCCCAATCTGGGGTTGATGATGAAAGAAGGCTTGCTGAAAGAGAACATCGACGGGGAGGCGCTGGAATGGGCGCACCGCCGAATGATCGCCCGCCACGAGGCGCGCAAGATCCTGATGGTGATCAGCGACGGTGCGCCTGTGGACGACAGCACCCTGTCGGTGAACCCAGCGAATTATCTGGAAAAACACCTGCGCGACGTGATCGCCATGGTCGAGAAACGCAAGGCGGTGGAACTGCTGGCTATCGGCATCGGCCACGACGTCACCCGCTATTATGACCGCGCCGTCACGATCACCGATGTCGACCAGCTGGCCGGTGCGATGACCGAACAGCTGGCGGCGCTGTTTGATACCGATCCCCGCGCGCGGGCCCGTGTCATGGGCATGCGCCGCGCAAGCTGAGGGTCAGGGACGCTCCGCGGGGAGTTTTAAGAGCAAAATGAAGAATGGGGTGGGGATATGTTTCAATCGTTCGAGGTAACCTCGCGGCCGGAACAAGGGCCGCCACGGCTGGCGGCGCTGCGCAAAGAGCTGCAGGCAGAGGCGCTTGACGGGTTTCTTGTGCCCCGCGCCGACGCGCATCAAGGTGAATATGTTGCCCCCCGTGACGACCGCTTGAAATGGCTCACGGGGTTCACCGGATCGGCCGGCTTCTGTGCCGCTTTGCGCGATGTGGCGGGCGTGTTTATCGATGGGCGCTACCGCACGCAGGTCAAGGCGCAGGTGGCGGATGTCTATACGCCCGTGGCCTGGCCCGAAGTCTCGTTGGCTGAATGGCTCCGCGCACAGCTGCCTCAGGGTGGCGTTATCGGCTTTGATCCGTGGCTGCATGCCGCCGGTCAGATCGTCCAGCTTGAGGACGCCTTGGACGGCAGCGGCATCACGCTGCGCCGCACCGATAATCTGGTCGACCGCGTCTGGGAGGACCAGCCCGCCCCGCCCATGAACCCCGCCAAGGTCCACCCGATCGACTATGCGGGCGAGGCCCATGGCGATAAGATCGCGCGGCTGGCCGAAGGGCTGCGCGACAAGGGCCGTGGGGCCGCCGTGATCACCCTGCCCGACAGTCTGTGTTGGCTGCTGAACATCCGCGGGTCCGATATCGCGCGCAATCCGGTCCTGCATGGCTTTGCCGTGCTGCACAGCGCGGGTCACGTGGACGCGTTCGTCGCCCCATCCAAGCTGGAGGGGCTTGAGGCGCATTTGGGCGCGCATGTGACCCTGCGTGCGCCTGAGGCGTTTTTAGACGCTCTCGCCGACCTGTCGGGCCCCGTGCTGGTCGAGAAGGCCACCGTGCCTGTGGCAGTCTCGGACGCTTTGGGCGACAGGATCGTTTGGGGCGACGACCCCTGCGCCCTGCCCAAAGCTTGCAAGAACGCGGCGGAGATCGAAGGCTCTGTCGCGGCGCATTTGCGCGACGGGGCGGCCTTGGTCGAAGTGCTGGCCTGGCTGGACGCGCAGCCTGCGGGCAGCGTGACGGAGACGCAAGTGGTGACCCAGCTGGAGACCGCGCGCCGCCGTGATCCGGCCTTGCAAGAGATCAGCTTTGAGACCATTGCCGGGACCGGCCCCAATGGTGCGATCATGCACTACCGCGTGACCGAGGACACCGATAGCCTTTTGCAAGACGGGCATCTGCTGGTGCTGGATTCGGGCGGGCAATATCTGGATGGCACCACCGACATCACCCGCACCATCGCCATCGGCACGCCGCCGGTAGAGGCGAAAGAGGCGTTTACCCGTGTGCTGAACGGTTTGATCGCCATGAGCCGTCTGCGCTGGCCCCAAGGGCTGGCCGGGCGCGATATCGAGGCTGTGGGGCGTTTGCCGCTCTGGATGGCGGGGCAGGATTTCGATCACGGGCTGGGCCATGGCGTCGGGGCCTATCTTAGCGTGCACGAAGGGCCTCAACGCCTCAGCAAGCTGAGCACGGTGCCCCTGTCCGAAGGGATGATCCTGAGCATCGAGCCCGGCTATTACCGCGAGGGGGCCTTTGGCATCCGGCTGGAAAACCTTGCCGTGGTGCGGTCTGCGCCTGATCTTCCGGGCGGGGACGCGCATCGCGCCATGCTGTCGTGGGAGACGCTGAGCTTTGCGCCCATCGACACGCGGCTGATCGTGCCGCAGATGCTGAGCCAGGATGCGCGAGACTGGCTGAACGCCTATCATCACGACGTTGCGGAAAAGATCGGGCCGCGGCTATCACCGGTTGCAAAACTGTGGTTGGATGCGGCAACAGCGCCGGTTTGAGCGCGATATATTTCAGTTCATTCAGGGAGGACGGTCAGCAATGGCAGACCATATCAAGATATTGAAGTCGAACGGAACATGGACAGTGCGCGCAGGGGGCGCGGTACTGGCCGAAACACGTAACGCGCTTGAGCTGCGCGAAGGCGACCACGACGCGGTGATCTATATCCCCCGTTCGGATATCGCCATGGCGTTTCTGGACAAGACCGACAAGACCACCCACTGCCCGCATAAGGGCGACGCGCATTATTTCTCGGTCGTGACCAAAAGCCGGACGTTGGAAAACGTGGCATGGTCCTACGAGGACCCCAGCGAGGATGTCGCCGAGATCAAGGGCCATCTGGCCTTCTACCAATTGCCCGAGGTTGCGGTAGAACAAATCTAGGGCCCCCGAAAGGGCCCTGGAAATTCAAGATCGAAGCAAGGGGGGCTGCGGCCCCTCTTATGCGTTCAGCAGCCAGCTTGTGTCCGCGCTGAGATCGGAGGCGCTGGTGTTCTGCACGATCACCACGACATTGCCGTTGACCACAAGTTCACTGTCGGTGCCATTGGCCGCGGCGCGGATTTCGAACATCCCGTCACCGGGGGCAAATTGCGCGGGCGAGCCTTGGGTTTCCTGCAGGTAAAGCCCGTCTTCGGCGAGATTAAAGTCGGTCACGATGACCGGGGCTTTGCCCACTTGATCATAGCCGATGGCATTGATCACATCGGCCCCTTCGCCCCCTGTCACAGTATCGCCGTCGTTGGCGCTGATGGTGTCGTTGCCATCGCCCCCCAGCACGACATCTGCCATCGTATCGGTATCGCCCGACACATTGCCGTTGAGGTTGAAATCGAACGCGCGGATCACATCGTCACCGGCACCGCCGTCAATACTGTCGGTCCCCAGCCCCGAGAGCAGGAAGTCATCTCCCGCCCCGCCGTTCAACGTGTCGTCGCCCAAGCCGCCGAACAGCGCGTCATTGCCAGCGTCGCCATCAATCAGGTCGTCGCCCCTGTTGCCCGCCAGCTTGTCCGGCCCCTCGCCGCCTGACAGCGTGTCATTGCCGGGGCCTGCGTTGATCGTATCGGCACCTGCATCGCCAGACAGCGCATCATTGCCACTGCCGCCGTTGATCAGATCGCTTTGGGTGCCGCCGCTGATCACATCGTCGCCGCCATTGCCATTCAGCGTGTCGTTCAACCCGCCCCCCATCAACGTGTCGTTCCCGATGTTGCCGTTGAGCAGGTCGTTGCCGCCCTGCCCGTCGAGAATATCATCGCCCGCCAAGCCGCTCAGCGTATCGCTGCCAACCCCGCCCATCAGCGTGTCATTGCCCTGCCCGCCACTGAGCCCGTCGTTGCCTTCGTTGCCCATCAGGATGTCGTCGCCGTCGTTCCCTTCGATGTAGTCAAAGCCTTCGCCACCGCTTAGCGTGTCATTGCCGCGCCCCCCCAGCACGGTATCCGCGCCAAAGTTGCCCATGGCGTCGTCATCGCCCGACCCGCCGTTGACCAGATCGTTGTTGGTGCCACCGCGCAGCACGTCATCGCCGGAACCGCCAAAGAGCGTATCCATCAGCCCGCCGCCCAAAAGCGTATCATTATCGGCCCCGCCATCCAGATTGTCGGACCCGAGCCCGCCCACGAGGGAATCCGCACCGCCAAAGCCGCCAAGGCTATCGTCGCCGCTGCCGCCGATCAGCGTGTCATTATCGGCACCGCCATCAAGCGTATCGCTGCCGTTGTTCCCATTGAGCAGATCGTCCCCCAGACCACCGCGCAGCATATCGCTGCCCTGCCCGCCGGACAGGTCATCGGTGCCCCCGAAGCCTGAAAGACTGTCGGCACCGTTCCCGCCCAGCAATGTGTCGGCTCCCGGCCCGCCGTTGACGGTATCGCGCCCCTCTTCGCCATTGCCAAGATTGTTGCCACCGCCAAGGTTCAGCAGGTCATTGCCCGCGCCGCCCTGCACCGTGTCATCGCCGCCAAAGCCGTTTACCGTGTCGTCACCGCCAAACGCGTCGATGTCGTCATCCGCGCCCGTGCCCGTGACCAGATCAGGGCCGTTGGTGCCCTGCTGCGTGGCGATCTGCGGGTCTGTCACCTCGGGCTCTGCCACGTCTTGCATGTCGTCGTTGGTATCGTCGTCATCGCTGTCGCTGCCAATCAATCCCGCAAATCCCAAAAGCGCGAGCGCTGGTAGTAAAGTCAATCCAAGCATGTTCAAATCCCCCTAAGCTATACCCAGAGTGTAGCTTACGCTGAGGAACGCAAGAAAGACAAATTACCGCCGCATTTCAGACACACTTCAATATTTAGGACAGTTCATCCCTGCCGCACCTACTGTCGCGAATACAGCGACAATCAGGAGTGTTCCTCGGCCGCTGTCTCGGCCAGGGCGCGGTTATAGGCCTTAAGCGCATCCACATGGAACAGCGCGCCCAGCAGTTCGGGCGGCGATTCGGGCTTGAGCGTGACCACGGGAATAAACGCCGCGCCGGTCTGCTCGAAAATCGGCATCGCGGCCTCTAGCGTGGCGGTGCCGTCGATATAGGTACCCTCGCCGATCAGATCCCAGCAGGTTTCTTCGTTCGCAGCGCGCAGGTCGTCGGGGCGGCGCATGATGCGGCCCACCATGAACATGCCCAGCAGATAGGCCTGAGGACCGGCGGCAAGGTGGATACCGCGGCGTTCCATCTGCGTCAGGAAAAAGCTGCGGTGCACCAGACGCGAGGCAAGCGCGGTCGACATGCTCACAGCGACCATCACCGCCAGACCTGTCTGCCAGTCTCCGGTCAGTTCGAATACAATCAAGGTGGTAGAGATCGGCGCCCCCAGCACGGCAGCTGCCACCGCGCCCATGCCCGCCAGCGCATAAAGCGATGTGGCCCCCGACATCGTGGGAAAGACGCCCGTGGCGATCAACCCGAAGGCCAGCCCCGTCAGCGCCCCCAACATCAGCGAGGGCGAAAACACCCCGCCGCCCATCCGCCCGCCAAGGGTGATCGACACCGCGATGATCTTGAGCACGGCAAAGACAACGGCTTCGTGCAGGATCATATCACCGCTTAGCGCGCGGGTCGTCGTCTCGTATCCGACGCCGATGATATGCGGGAACCACAGCGCGATCACGCCAAGGATTGCCCCTGCCACGGCAGGGCGCAGGTAACGCGGCAGCTTGCTGCGGGCCTGTATGAAGTTGCCGAAATCCTCGGCCCAGAAGATACCGCGCATCAGAAAGACCGCCACCACACCGCAGGTCAACCCCAGCAGCAGGAAGGCGGGCAGCTCGGCATAGAAGGACATATCGCCCACGGTGGGCAGGGCAAATTCGGTAAGGCCGCCGAATTCCAACCGGTTGATCACAGTGCCTGCGGCCGACGCGATCACGATGGGCGCAAAGGCGTGCACGGCAAAGTGGCGCAACACGATCTCGAGCGCGAAAAGCGCGCCTGCGATCGGCGCATTGAAGCTGGCAGAGACGGCCGCCGCAACGGCGCAGCCCAGCAGGTCACGACCGGTAATACCGCTGGCATTGATCCGGCGGCTCACCAGGGTCGAGATCACGCCCGCAAGGTGGACCACCGGCCCTTCTCGCCCTGACGATCCGCCGGTGCTCAGCGTGATCAGCGAGGCCAGCGCCGACGCAATACCGGCCCGTGTTTCCACCCGACCTTCGTGCAATGCCGCGCCAAGGATCACATCCCCGACGCTGCGCACACGGGCATCTCGGGTGAAATTATGCAAGATCAGCCCCACGGTCAGCCCGCCAATGGTGGGGATCAGAACGACCCAATACCAGTCAAGGCTGCCGATAAAGCTATGCAAGTGCTGCACATCTTCGGTGCCATAAAGAAACGCCTGTAGTGCGTTGATCCCTTTACGAAAAAACAGCGCGGCAAAGCCTGCCGAGATGCCGATTGCAAGCGCGATGAACCAGAATGTGACCTTGCCCGGCCCTTTTTCACGCAACACATCCCACCCCAAACGCGCATGGTTGCACAACGTGTCATACTGCTGGTTCAGAAAGGGGCGCGGTTTCAAAGGCATGGCGGCTTTGCTGTCAGGGTTTACCCATGTCTAGGACAGAGCCGCCTGCGTTAAAACCCCTGCAATCAAGACTGTGCCGTTAGCTGGCGAATTCTTCGCCCAAAAGCTCGCGCGCGGCGGCGCGTGCGGCCTCGGTAATCGTATCCCCTGCCAGCATCCGCGCGACCTCGTCCACGCGTTCTGGCGCGGACAGTGGCGTGACGGTCGATAGGGTCATGCCCTTGGACACGGCCTTGGACACGCGCCAGTGATGCGCGCCCAAAGCGGCAACCTGGGGGGAGTGGGTGACAACAAGCACCTGCCCGCCCTGCGACAGCGCCGCCAGACGACGCCCCACCGCATCGGCCGTCGCACCGCCGACACCCCGGTCGATTTCGTCGAAGATCATCGTCAGGCCGGTTTGCCCCTTGGCCAGACAGACCTTAAGCGCGAGCAGAAAGCGGCTGAGCTCCCCGCCTGATGCGATCTTGCCAAGTGGGCCCGCAGGCGCGCCGGGGTTGGTGGCCACGGTAAAGGACACCGCATCGCGGCCTTCCGGTCCGGGTGTTTCCTCGGTGATCTGCGTGGCAAAAACCGCGCGCTCCATCTTGAGCGGGGCAAGCTCTGCCGCGACGGCGTTGTCCAGCTTGCCCGCTTTCTTGCGGCGCGCGTCGGTCAGGGCGTCGGCCGCGGCATCATAGGCGGCTTGGGCGTCGCGCACGGCTTTTTCCAGGCCCGCCTGTGCGGCCTCGCCTGCGTCCAGCGCGTCCAGCTTGCCGCGCAACGTATCGGCAAAGCCCGCCAGATCATCGGCCAGAACCTCGTGCTTGCGGGCCATGCCGCGGATCGCAAAGAGGCGCTCTTCCGTTTCTTCCAGCTCGATCGGGTTGAACGACATGGTGTCGATGGCGGCGACCACGCCTTCCATCGCCTCGTCCAATTCGACCATCGCACGCGAGAGCGCAGCCATCGGGGCCTCTAGCGCGCCGTCGGCTTTATGGGCCACCCCGTCGAGCCAGCGCAGGGCGTCGCCCAGCTGTGTCTCTGCCCCGCCCTGCCCCATCATCTCGTAGGCGTTGACCACATCGCTGCGGATCTTTTCGGCGCTTTGCATCAGGCGACGGCGCGCGTCGAGCTGTTCTTCCTCGCCCGCTTGCGGGTCCAGCTTGTCCAGCTCTGCCACGGCGTGGCGCAGGTATTCTTCTTCGGCGGCAATGGCCTCGCGTTCGACGGCGGCCTGTTTGGCAGCCTTGCGCGCCGCAGCCAAGGCAGACCACGCCTGCCGCACCTTGTCGCGCAGCGGGGCGGTGCCGGCGAATTCATCCAGAATGGCGCGGTGGCCCTTGGGGTCAAGCAACCCGCGGTCATCATGCTGGCCGTGCAATTCGACCAGCGTTTCCGACAGCGCGCGCAGCACCTCGCCCGAGCAGCGGCGGTCATTGACCCAAGCCGTTTTGCGCCCGTCAGACCCGTTGATACGGCGCAAGATCAGCTCGCCCCCGCCGGGCAGGCCAGCCTCCTCCAGCACCGCATGGGCGGCGTGACCTTCGGGCAGATCGAACCATGCCGTGACCTCGCCCTGAGACGCGCCCTGACGCACCAGATCGGCGCGCCCGCGCCAGCCCAGCACGAACCCGAGACTATCGAGCAAGATCGATTTACCCGCCCCGGTTTCGCCGGTCAGAACGTTCAAACCCGGCTGAAACGCAAGTTCCAGCCGGTCGATGATCAGCATATCCGAAATATCTAGGCCGCGTAGCATGGGTCACTATCCGTGTGGGCCGTCAAAAGGCGCTTGGGTCAGATCCATTCGCCCTTGATCGTTTGGCGGTAGATCGCGGTCAACCAGTTATCGCCGAAGGACTTCATTTCAAGGCCCTGACCGGTCAGCAGCTTATAGCTTGCCTCGTACCATTCGGTGGACTGGTAGTTGTGCCCCAGAATGGCACCTGCGGTCTGCGCCTCGTCCGTGAGACCCAGCGACAGATAGGCCTCTACCAGACGGTGCAGCGCCTCGGCGGTGTGGGTGGTTGTCTGGAAATCCTCGACCACGACGCGGAAGCGGTTGATCGACGCGGTATAGTGTTTGCGACGCAGATAATAGCGCCCCACTTCCATTTCCTTGCCCGCCAGATGGTCAAACGCCAGATCGAATTTCAGCACGGAAGACCGCGCATATTCGCTGTCTGGATAATCCTCGATCACGCGACGCAGCGCTTGCAGCGCCTGAAAGGTCAGCCCTTGGTCGCGGCCAACTTCGTCGATCTGGTCATAATAGCTTAGCGCGAGAAGGTAGCTTGCATAGGACGCGTCATCATCATCGGGGAAGAAATCAATATAGCGCTGCGCGGCAGAGCGGCTGTTGGGGTAATCCTGATCCTGATGATAGGCAAAAGCCTGCATGATCAGCGCCCGCTTGGCCCATTCGGAATAGGGGTAGAGGCGTTCAATCTCGGAGAAATACTCAGCGGCTTCGGCAGGTCGCTTGCGGTTCAGTTCAAATTCGCCACGCTCGTAAATCTGCTCGGCCGAGTATGTTTCAAGCGGAATTTCCTGAGGGTTGAAGAAGCTGTTGGTCGTCCGACCCGTGTCCTGAGCACCACCGCACGCGCCAAGAACGCCCGCCAAAAGCACCGCACCGACCACCCGCTTGCGCGACATCGTACCCGTCATGCGTTTCACCCTCGCTTTAAACTCTGCGTCACGTTTCACGATACGCCTTTGCCCGTGACTAGCACAAGGTTTCGCGCAACAAAACGACCATTCGGCAGTCCCCTGCAAGGGCGGCTGTCGACGGGCCAAATCGTAAACAAAGGATTACCCAAGCCCCACCGGAGTTTCAACCGTCGTTAACGCCCTGCCCTGCGACATCGCGTTACCGCTTTCAGGCAACGGCGGGGATTTCGTCCCACTCAAGGCCAAAGCCGGGCAGACGCGACGCCATTTGCGCGTCACATTCAACCATGCGCACGGCACCGGGGGTCGCGAACAGCGCCCGCAGCAGCGTGTTGGTCAGGCTGTGGCCGGCGCGCACGCCGGTGTAATGCCCGATCAGCGGTGCACCGGCCAGCGCCAGATCACCCAAAGCATCCAGCATCTTGTGGCGTACGGGTTCGTCCGCGTGGCGCAGACCACCGGGGCTCAGCACTTGGTCGCCGTCGAAGACGACAGCATTTTCACCAGCGTGACCGCCCAATGCCAGACCATTCGCCTGCATCGCGTCCACATCCGCCTGACGGCAGAAGGTCCGGCTGTCGCAAAGTTCGCGGGCGAAGCTGCCGTTGTTCATGACCAGCGACTTTTCCTGATGGCCAATGGCGGCATCGGCGAAATCGATGACAAAGTCGATCTTCATGGTGTCTGCCGGTGCGATGGTGGCCGAGGCTTCGCCATCCGTCACGGTGACCGTTTTCAGCACTTCGAAAGCGCGCACAGGGGCCGCCAGCACGCGAACGCCGCGCTGCATGATACCACGCACGAAGGGCGCGGCAGAGCCGTCGAGGATTGGCACTTCGGGGCCGTCAATCTCGACCAGCGCGTTGTGGATGCCACAGCCGGCCAGTGCGGCCATCAGGTGTTCAACAGTAGAGATTTGCAGACCCGCCGCATTTTCAAGCTTGGTGCAGAGAGGCGAGCGATTCACCGCGTCCCAGCGGGCGGGAATCAGGCGATCGCCAACATCCACGTCACTGCGCGAGAACCAGATACCGTGATGCGCGCCAGCCGGACGGATCGTCACAGTTGCAGGACGGCCGGAATGAAGGCCGGTGCCGCTAAAGCTGATCGCTGTCTTAATGGTTGTCTGCACGGTCAATACTCACTGTCCAAAGATCATCTGTCTAAGTTGAACTCTGTCCTAACGGGGCCGTTCCTAATGCTCAATTCAATCATTGCTACCGTCTGAAACATCACTGTCACAATTGGGCGTTAACGTGCGCATACCCCCAATAAGACATTGTTATATATACATTTCAGGCTCCCGATCAGCCCTGAAATGACGGCCAAGCGTGAACATATAACAGCAATATTTCAACGAATGTTATCGACCCGCACCCCCCAATTGCTGCACCGCAGCACGCTTAAAGTTGTGGCGCTAACGGAAAAGACCACCCCTAAGGGTGGCCTTTCGGACGTTTACGAGGACGTCTTAGGTAAGCTTAGTTCGCCTGACGACGCAGGAAGGCGGGGATTTCGATCCGCTCTTGATCTTCGTCCTGAACGTCGCGCGGCTGTGGCGCGGCAGAGGTCGCGCGGGTCTGAACCGGCGGCTGCTGACGTGCGGGACGCTGCTGCTGTGTTTCCGCCTCACCGTGACCGGTCATGCGGTTGATCAACGAGTTGATGCCAAAGCGCTTCTCGCCCTGCTCGGCGGCGGGTTGTTGACGCTGCTGCTGCGGCTGCGCTTGTGGCTGACGCTGTTGCTGCTGGCTTGGCGACGCTTTTTGCGCGGCGGCGCGCAGACGGGCCAGTGCTTCGGGCGATGGGGTGCCGGGTGCAGGGGCGCGTGGCGCAACAAACGCCTCTTGCTCTTGCGCGTCGACATTCACCTCTTCGCGGCGCGGCTGGAAGGACGCAACCTCGGGACGGTAGGCGGGGGGCGGCAGATCATCTGCGTCCGACGCTTCGTCTTCATAGGATGTGTCAGAGAAACCGCCGTGGTTGACCGCGGGTTCTTCCTTGAACAGCTGCTGCTGTGGCTCTTCTTCGTACTCGGCCTGTGCGGCAACAGGTGCAGGTGCTTCGGCGGCGGGGGCTTGTTCAACCTCTGGCGCTTTGGCAGGCAATGGCTGCGACATGGAGCGGCGCGGCACGGGCATCTCTGTGTTGACGTCAACCGCATCGATCCCAGTGGCAACAACGCTCACGCGCATGACGCCACCCAGTTCGGTGTCGAGCGTGGACCCCACGATGATGTTCGCGTCTGGGTCGACTTCTTCGCGGATACGGTTCGCCGCTTCGTCCAGTTCGAACAGGGTCAGGTCGTGACCGCCGGTGATGTTGATCAGAACGCCCTTGGCACCGCGCAGGCTGATTTCGTCCAGCAGCGGGTTCGCGATGGCCTTCTCGGCGGCCTGGATGGCGCGATCTTCGCCCTCTGCCTCGCCGGTGCCCATCATCGCTTTGCCCATCTCGTCCATCACGGCGCGCACGTCCGCAAAGTCGAGGTTGATCAGGCCGGGACGGACCATCAGGTCCGTGACGCCTTTGACACCTTGGTACAGCACGTCATCCGCCATGGAGAATGCTTCGGTAAAGGTGGTTTTTTCATTCGCCAGACGGAACAGGTTCTGGTTGGGAATGATGATCAGTGTATCGACGACCTTTTGCAGCGCCTCGATACCGTCTTCAGCCTGACGCATCCGCTTGATGCCCTCAAACTGGAACGGCTTGGTCACGACACCAACGGTCAGAACGCCCAGTTCACGTGCAGCCTGCGCGATGATCGGCGCGGCCCCTGTCCCGGTACCCCCGCCCATACCGGCGGTGATAAAGCACATGTGCGCGCCGGCCAGGTGGTCCACAATCTGTTCAATGCTTTCTTCGGCAGCGGCAGCACCGACAGAGGCCCGCGCGCCCGCACCCAGACCTTCGGTCACTTTGATGCCCAGCTGAACACGGCTTTCCGCTTTGGCTTGCTGCAACGCTTGCGCGTCTGTGTTGGCAACCACGAAATCAACACCGTCGAGCTCTTTCTCGATCATGTTGTTCACGGCGTTGCCGCCTGCCCCGCCAACACCAAACACTGTGATGCGGGGTTTCAGGTCGCCCTGTCCGGGCATTGAAAGATTAAGGGTCATGAGCCATCCGCCTGTATTGTTTAGCTCGCTTACGGAGCATTTTTTGTGCAATCCCCCTTATTGTATAGGGAGAACGCCCATGCGTCACCTAGAAAACACGGTTTTGACACATTATATGGGCGTTTTTTTGCCGGTTTTCTCATGATTTCGACGCGCGCACCGCATCTGGGGGTTACCAGTTGTCGCGGAACCACTTGACAGCGCGCTTCAACGACCGGGATGGGTAGCGGTCGGCGGGAATGTCAAAGTCCCACCACTCGTCCTGCGGGTGCGCGGCAAACAGCGCCAACCCTACAGCAGAGGCGAAACCCGGACCGGTTGCGGCTTGCGGCAGGCCATGCACGCGCAGCGGGCGGCCCAAACGGACCTGTTGGCCCAAAATCTTGCTTGCCAGACCATCAAGGCCCGGAATCTGACTGCCGCCGCCGGTCAGCACGATCTGCTGGCTTGGCAGGTGGTCAAAGCCCGCGGCATCCAGACGGGCGCGGACTTCTTCCAGAATTTCTTCGACACGGGGGCGCATGATGCCGATCAGCTCGGCGCGGCTCACGGTGCGACGGTCGTGTTCGTAATCACCGGTATCTCCACCGATATCGATCATCTCGCGATCGTCCATGCCTGTCGCATGCACCCCGCCATAGAAGGTCTTGATCCGTTCAGCGTTGGCCGTCGGCACCTGCAACCCCATAGAGATGTCAGAGGTGATGTGATCCCCGCCCATGCGCACGCTGTCGGCATAGATCATGTGTTTGCGAATGAAGATCGAAACAGAGGTCGACCCGCCGCCAAGATCGATACAGGCGGCACCAAGTTCCTGTTCGTCCTCGACCAGCGATGAAATCCCCGAGACATAGGCCGAAGACGCAACGCCCGCCAGTTCGAGGTCACAGCGTTTGATGCAATGGGCAAGGTGTTGAACCGCCGCGGCGTCCACGGTCAGCATATGCATATCGACCGACAGGGTATTGCCCAACTGGCCGCGCGGATCGGACAGGCCCGACCGGTTATCCAGTGCAAAGTTCACCGGCTGCGCATGCAGCACTTCACGGCCCTCGCCGTATTCGGGCACGTCGCAATTGGCCAGAACCTGCGCGACATCCTGCTCGGACACGACCTGCCCTTCCAGATCCAGCGCGGCATCCAGACCGTAACTGCGCGGTTCAGCCCCCGAGAAACAGGCGATCACGTGATCCACACGGATGTTCGCCATTTTCTGTGCCGCCTGCAGCGCGGTACGCACAGCGCGTTCGGTTTCCTGCATGGCGCAAATCTCGCCAAAGCGGACCCCGCGCGACCGCGTGGTCGCAGCCCCGATCACGCGAAAACCGGATTGCCCCGCGAGCGATCCGATCTCGCCCTCTTCAGAGACGCGGCCCGTGCCGTCAAACCGCAGCACCAGGCAGGCGATCTTTGACGTGCCCACATCCAGAATAGCCACCACGCCGCGTTGCATCGCAAGCTTACGCATGTGGCGCATGGATCGCTGACTATCGTATAGGTCCATCATCTTTTCACTGTCCCGAAATCTGCCTGATGCGCCACAATTCTTGTGTGGCGTCCTTGTTCATTTGCACAGTGGGCCGTTGGGCCAACCGCATGTCTACCCGCGCGACGTCGCGGGCCAGCACATCCTGTGCGCCTTCCAGCGCGATCACCCGCTCCAGCGCCTGAACGGCCTGGGTTTCGGGCAGCAAGATACGCTGTTCACGGTCAAGAACGACGTCCCATCGCCGCTCTCCCATGCGTACCAAACCGCGCAGCCGCTCCCCCAACGGAGCCGCCGTGCGGATCAATTCAAGCGCTTCGCTCACGCGCTGGTTCGCCGCCTCGCCTACCACCAAGGGCAGGTCCGTGCGATCGCCACGCGATGCAAGCTGGCCGATGGGGCTTCCCTCGGCGTCGATCAGCAGCAGCCCGTCCTGGCTGCGCCAAACGGCGACCGGCACCCGTGGCTGTACCGACACCTGCAACACGCCGCCCGGCTTCACCCGCAGCGACGCCTGCTTGACGCCGGGAAGATCGGTGATCGCCTGCCGCAATGCAGGCAGATCAAGATCAAAGGAACTGGTTGGAAATTCGACAGGCACAGCGGCACGCACGTCAGCGGCCAAAACGCCTTCGACACCATCAATCGCCATCAGCTTGACCATGAATTCGGGGCGCTGCTGGATGCTAGTGCGGGCATTGGCATAGACATCGGCCAACTGGCCGCGCCGTGCTTCGTCCGACAGATAGATTGTCCCCGCTGCCAAGGCCAAGCAGAACGGCACCCCGACGCGCAGCCCGAAACGGAACGTCGGCGTCAGCATCAAGCGCTGCATGCGCCATGCCCAACGTGACGGTGCGGGATCTGCCTTGGCCGGCTTGGCGGGTTTGACGCGTTTGATCAACGATTGCATGACGCGTCCTCGACCATCCAGGCGCAGAGCTCGCCAAAGGAAATGCCAACCGCCTGCGCCTGCTCGGGCGACAGCGACGTGGGGGTCATGCCGGGCTGGGTGTTGGTTTCCAGCAGGAACAGCCCCGCTGCCCCCTTGCTTTCATCCCACCGGAAATCCGTGCGGCTGACACCGCGACAGCCAAGCGCGTTATGCGCCCGCAGGGCGTAATCCATGCAGAGCTCAAAAATCTCGTGCGGGATATCGGCAGGGACCACATGGGTCGACCCGCCCGCCTTGTATTTGGCGTCGTAATCATACCAGCCCGTCGTGTGGATGTCGGTCACGGTCAGCGCACGTTCGCCCATCACGGTGGTGGTCAGTTCGCGACCGGGGATAAATTTCTCGACCATGACCTCGGCGGGCATGGCATCATCCAACTGTGGCGGGCCGTTGTTTTCGATCTCGACAAGGTAAACACCGACGGATGACCCTTCGTTGTTCGGCTTGACCACATAGGGCGGGTCCATCACATGGGATCCCCGCACCGTCGCCGCCGACACGATCAAGCTTTCCACAACAGGCAAACCCGCGGCACGAAAAACTTCTTTGCTGCGCTGCTTGTCCATCGCAAGGGCAGAGGCCAGCACGCCGGAGTGTGTGTAGGGCAGGCCCATCCATTCCAGCAATCCCTGAACGCAGCCGTCTTCACCCCAGCGGCCATGCAGACAATTCAGAACGACATCGGGTTGAGCAGCGCCCAGATCGGCACAAAGGTCGGGGCCGCAATCGACCTCGATGACTTCGAAACTCCGGTCCCGCAAAGCCGCTGCGCAGGCGCGCCCTGTTGACAGAGACACCTCGCGTTCCGCCGAGGGGCCACCCAACAATACTGCAACTCTCGGGGGTGTCCTGCTCGACAATCCCACTCAATCTGCCTTTTTAAACGGGCCTGTTGCGACCCTTATTCATTCTGTTCCGGGCCTTTTGGCGGCCCTAAATCATGACGCTCGAACGTTTATTTTTCGCCGATCCGCATAATTTCCCACTCTAGCGTAATCCCGCTGGAATCGTAAACCTTTTTTCGCACCATTTCACCCAATGCTTCAAGGTCTGCTGCCGTCGCGGACCCCGTATTGATCAGGAAGTTGGGGTGTTTCGGGCTCATCTGCGCGCCACCCAAGGTGGCACCGCGCAAACCGGCGTCGTCAATGACCTTCCACGCCTTCAGATCATGGCGGTCATCCGCCTGCCCCGTGCTGGAAAACCCCGCCGGATTGCGGAACGTCGACCCCGCGCTGCGGTCCTTGGTGGGTTGGGTTTCGTCCCGTTTGCGTAGCTGGTCCTCCATCCGCGCGTGCAACGCCTCGGCCTCGCCTTTGGGGGGCGCGAAACGGGCAGCAGTGATGACATATCCGTCTGGCAAGGCAGTCTGGCGATAGGCAAATTGCAGATCCTCCGGCCCAAGCGTGACCTTTTCGCCCGTGCGGGTGATCGCGTCTGCGCTGATGAAATAATCAGCAGTATAGGCACCATAGCAGCCCGCGTTCATCCGTACCGCGCCGCCAATACTACCCGGGATTGTGCGCAAGAAGGTCAGGTCCAGCCCCGCGTCCGCTGCCTTGCGCGCGACATGGGCGTCCAGCGCCGCGGCACCTGCGGTGACGATTCCATCCTCGCAACTGATGGTGTTGAACCCGCGCCCCAGCCGGATCACCACAGCCCGCAAGCCGCCGTCGCGCACGATCACATTCGACCCGACCCCCATCGGCATGACCACGACATCGGCGGGCAGCGCCGTCATGAAAGCTGCCAGATCATCCGCATCGGCAGGCTGGTAGAAATAGTCAGCAGGGCCGCCCACGCGCAGCCAGGTCAGATCAGCCAAGGGGCGGTTTTGCGTCAGCTTACCGCGCATATCGGGAAAGGAAATATCTGTCATGCCCATCGCCTAGCCCGCTTTGGGAGGGAGGTCAATTTTCCACATGCGCCCGAAGCGCGCCAAAAAACGCCCAATCAATCAGGTCGGTTCGCCCGCAGCTCGCGCGTGATACGGCCGGCCAGCCATCCTGCAAGAAACGCGCAGACCGCATAGCCCGTGGCGGCGGCTTGCGCCATGAACACCGGACGCTCCAGCGGTTTCGCGCCAAGGCCCCAGATCATCCACGCCCAGTTCAGCGCGAGCCCCGCCAGCAGGACCAGCACAAAGCCGCCATACCGGCGCATCAGACCGCACCAGCCCGCGGCAAGCATCCACACCACGAGGATGCCGATCAGGATCACCAGCGTCAGGTTCACTTTGCGGCATCCCGCACAGCAGCGCCGCGCAGCCAGCGCATCAGATAGATCACCGGCCAGCGCAACACCGAACACCCGCCCGCAAACACCAGCATCCCGACCCAAGGGCCATGCTGCATGGTGACAAACCCCAGAACGGGGATGCCGACGGCAATCAGCACATAGGCGCTGCGCCAATGCTGGTCAGAACTGGGCGTCATCGCCAACACATTGGCAACGACCGCCCAAAAACAGGCAAGAACCAGTGATATACTCATTTTGGAACCTCCGGGTTTTGTCCGCGCAGCTTGGCCAGCAAAAAGCGCAAGGGATTGCGGAACATGGACACAAAGGCAGCAAGAGCAAGCAGGCTATAGAGCCAGCCCACCTGAAGACCGATCAGGATGATCAGCACCGGTGCGGCAATCAGCAGGATCACACCGGGAATATATTGCAGACGCATGGGCAGCGTCGCCACCGTGGCCGAGCAAAAGACCCACAGGATGCAAGCCCAAAGCAAGGTCATGACCGGCCCCCGTATGATGGGGTCCGCGCCATTCAGACGGCTTCCTTCTTCAAGGCTTCAAGCGCGGCAGGCAAGGCGTTGGCCCAGGTGCTGATTGTCCCTGCCCCAAGGCAGACAACCATATCCCCCGGCCCTGCCTGTTCGCGGACCAGTCGCGCCAGATCATCCTCGCTTTGGACGGCGCGGGCGTGGCGGTGACCATGACGGATCAAGCCTGCGACCAGATCATCGCGCCCTGCCCCCTCGATCGGGGCCTCGCCCGCGGCATAGACCTCGGCGATGCCAACGACATCGGCATCGTTGAAGCAGGCGCAGAATTCCTCGAAATGGTGGTGCAAGCGGCTGTAGCGGTGGGGCTGGTGGACCGCGATCACGCGCCCTTCGGTGGCCTGACGTGCGGCTTTCAGCACGGCGGTAATCTCGACCGGGTGGTGACCGTAGTCGTCGATGATCGTCACGCCATCCACTTCGCCCACTTTGGTAAAGCGACGGTTCACGCCGCCGAACCCGGCAAGAGCGGCACGGATTTCTTCGGTTTTCATCCCAAGGTGGCGCGACACGGCGACCGCCGCCATCGCGTTTGACACGTTGTGATCTCCGGGCATCGGCAGGCTGCAATCCTTGATCGTGATGCCTTCGGTCTGGAACATGATATCGAAATGCGCCACGCCCGCCTTGTAGTGCAGGTTGACCGCGCGCACGTCGGCCTGGGTGTTAAAGCCATAGGTCATGACACGGCGGTCGGTGATCTTGCCGACCAAGGCCTGCACCTCGGGGTGGTCGATGCAGCAGACCGCCAGCCCGTAGAAAGGAATGTTCGAGACGAAATCCAGAAACCCTTTGCGCAGGGTATCGAAGTCGCCCCAATGCTCCATATGCTCGGGGTCGATATTGGTCACGATGGCAATGGTCGCGGGCAGACGGTTGAAGGTGCCGTCGGATTCATCCGCCTCGACCACCATCCATTCGCCCTGCCCCATCCGTGCGTTCGACCCGTAAGCATGGATGATCCCGCCGTTCACAACCGTCGGATCGATCCCGCCGTTGACCAGCAGTTCGGCCACCATCGTCGTTGTGGTGGTCTTGCCGTGGGTTCCCGCCACCGCAATGTTGGATTTCAAGCGCATCAGCTCTGCCAGCATCTCGGCGCGGCGCACGATGGGAAGGCCCGCCACCCGTGCGGCATCCAGTTCAGGGTTGCCCGGCTTGATCGCGGAAGAGATCACGACCACGGCGGCCCCTTCGATATTCGCGGCCTCTTGCCCTTCGAACACCGTCGCGCCAAGGTCCACCAGACGGTCGGTGATCTTGGTCGATTTCAGGTCCGACCCCTGCACGCGGTAACCGTGGTTCAACAACACTTCGGCAATGCCGGACATGCCGATACCGCCAATACCCACGAAATGGATCGGGCCCACATCGGTGGGAAGTTTCGTGGCTGCGTTCATCGTTTCTTTCCTTCGGTTGCCAGGGTTTCCACCATCTGGGCGAGTTCTTCTGCGGCGTCCGGCTTGGCGACAGACAGGGCGGCACGCGCCATCTGCTGCGCGCCCTCTGCATGGGTCAGCACCATTTCGATCTGAGCCCGCAGACTGTCGGGGTTGGCCATGTTTTCGGGCACCATGATCGCGGCACCGGCGTCCACCAGTCCACGCGCATTGGCTGTCTGATGGTCGCCCGTCGCCGCCGCAAAGGGGATCAGGATCGAGGGCCGCCCGATGATAGAGATATCGGCAACGCTCGACGCGCCAGCGCGGCTGATCACCAGCTGGGCTTCGGACATGCGCCGCGGCACATCGTGGAAAAACGGCTGCACATCGGCATTGATCCCGTTCTCGGCGTAAAAGGTCGCGACCCGCTGGCCATCCTCGTCCCGCGCCTGATGGCTGACGCGGATATTGCGCAGCAGTTCCATCGGCAGATCGGCGATGGCGGGGGGGATCACCTCGCTCAAGATGCGCGCGCCCTGGCTGCCGCCCATCACTAACAGCTCCATCGGGTAGTCACCCGGCGCGATATAGCCCGCGCCCGCACGCTCCAACACCGCGGCACGCACCGGATTGCCGGTGTGTTCGGCGCTGACACCATCGGGCAATGTGGTCGGCCATGTGCCGCAAGCCACGGCATCGACATGTTTGGAAAACAGATCATTGACCCGCCCGAGCACGCCGTTTTGTTCGTGGATCATCCGGGGCTTGCGCAGCACCCAGGCCGCTGTCAGCGCGGGGATCGATGGATACCCGCCAAAGCCGACAACCACATCAGGCTTGTCGCGCAGCATACCGGAAATGCCGCCAAGCACACCGCCCAGAATACGAAACGGCGCGATGGCCTTGGCCACCAGACCGCCGCGCGCGAAAGTGGCGCTGCTGACCTGCTGAATCTCGACCGCCTCGGGGAAACCGCCGGTATAGCGCGCCCCCCGCGCGTCGGTGGACAGCTTTACCCGCCAGCCCCGCGCCAGCATGACTTCGGCAAGCGCTTGGGCGGGAAACATATGCCCTCCTGTCCCCCCTGCGGCGATAACCAGCAGCGGCGCCGTCATCGGGCACGGCTCCGGCCCAATAGATCAGAGATCTGGCCCTGTGGTCGGGTCCGGGTAAACGCCAGCAACATGCCCACGGCGATGCCAGAGGCAATCACCGACGACCCGCCGTAGCTAACGAAAGGCAGCGTCATACCCTTGGCGGGCAGCAGCCGCACAGCCACGCCCATGTTGATCATCGCCTGCACGCCGAACATGCAGGCCAGCCCGGTGCCGGCCAGACGGATAAAGGGATCACGCTCGCGCACCAGACGCAGCAGCGACCGCACCACGATCACGGCGTAAAGCGCGATCACACACATCACGAGGATCAGGCCGTATTCTTCGGCAGCAACGGCGATGATGAAATCGGTATGCGCATCGGGCAGCGACCATTTCACCTGCCCCTCGCCTACGCCGACACCGAACAGACCGCCTTCGCGGATCGCATCGGTGGCATAGCCAAGCTGCGTGCGCGGATCGATGTCGGGCGACAGGAACCCATCAATCCGCCGGGCAAAGTGTTCGGAGTTGGAATAGGCAAAAGTCCCCGCCAAGACGACCAGCCCGGCCATGCCCACCAGTAGCACCAGCGGCGCACCGGCTACGAAATACATGACCCCCCAGCCGAACAGGACCAGACAGGCCTGACCAAAGTCGGGCTGCAACGCCAGCATCAGCACGATGGAAATACACAGCGCAAAGGACCACGTTTTGCCCGGAGGGCCGTTGATCTCGAGCGCGGCCGCCATCATCCACGCCGCCACAACGACAAAACCGGGCTTGAGGAACTCTGAGGGCTGGAAGGACGCAAAGCCCATGGAGTACCAGCGCACAGCGCCTTTGCCAAAGTCGGTGCCAAAGAACGGCAGCAAGGCCAACGCCACAAAGGACACCAGAAAGCCGACGATCGCCAGACGCCGCACCATCACGGGCGTCATCATCGACGTCAGCACCATGGCAATCACGGCAAGCACACCGAAAACAGCCTGTCGCTGCACATAATGAAAAGAGTCAAAGCCGTTTTTCGCGGCCAAGGGCGGGGAGGCCGCCAGCCCCAGCAACATGCCCACGGCGAACAGCAGGAGGATGCAGGACATCGCCCATTTGTCGATCGTACGCCACCATTTGGGAAGAATCGGTTCGCCATCCCGAACGGGAACCGCGCCATAGACCATTTCTGTCATGGGACCTGCCTTACACTGCCTCGTTCCGCCCCTTTTCGGGGTCTAGCTTGCAGTGTAGCGCGAAAGGTCACGCGGGGCTAGTGTGTTTTAACCAGCCCCGCGCAAAGCTGCCTATGCCCCCGCGTGCGTGCCGCGGATCGGATAGTCGTTGTCACGCACAAACTTGATCCCGTTCAGCAGCCCCTCCAGATCAGGCCGCGCGAAGGGCGCGTTCGAGATGTCGAGGATCTGGATATTGCCGTCGCCATTCACCACAAAGACGCCGGGCTCTGCGAAGGGCTGATCGGTTTCTTGCGGGCTGCGCGGGTCAGAGACATATAGCCCCAGTTCGCGCATCTGTGCGATGCTCATGTCATAGCCGATCGTCAGGGACAGATCCTGCTCTTGCGCCATCTCGCGCGCCTTGTCTTTCGGGTCACCCGATACGGCAACAACGTCCACACCTGCCTTGTTGAAATCCGCGACCAGCCCGTCCAGCGTCGACAGGTATTTTTTGCAGATCGGGCAATGCAGACCGCGATAGACGACCACCAGCTGCCAATCATGATCGCCCCGTGGGGTGCCAAGGGTCAGCATGCCACCTTGCAGCTCTGCCACGGTCAGTTTCGGGAATGCGTTACCTGCGTCCAATACGTTCATCGGGTCTCTCCTTTAATTGCTTCGTCACTCACGGAGTTAGTCTTCATGCGCCGGGTTACCACCCCGCTCACGGCCACTTGACCGGCTTGCGTGGCGGGGGCTATGGCGGGGCCATGCAATATGACACGGTAATTTTAGGCGCAGGGGCCGCAGGCATGATGTGCGCCGCCCACGCAGGCGGATCGGTGCTGGTCGTGGATCACGCCAAAGCACCGGGCGAGAAAATCCGCATTTCGGGCGGCGGGCGCTGCAATTTCACCAATATGCACTGCACGCCCGATGCCTTCATCTGCGCCAACCCCCATTTCGCCAAATCGGCGCTGGCACGTTATACCCAGTGGGATTTCATCGAACTGGTAGACGCACATGGGATCGCGTGGCACGAAAAGACCCTCGGCCAGCTCTTCTGCGACACTTCCGCCAAAGAGATCGTCGCCATGCTGCGCGGCCTGATGCAAAAAGCCGGTGTCGATCTGCGGCTGCACAGCACGCTGACAGATATCGCCGCGCGTGATGCCGGATATAGCATGACCTTGCACACGCCCGACGGCACCACGCCAATCACCGCGCGCAACTTTGTCGTTGCCTCTGGCGGGAAATCCATCCCCAAGATGGGGGCGACGGGGCGCGCCTATGAGATCGCCGCGCAGATGGGTATCCCCGTCACCGACACACGGGCGGGGCTGGTGCCCTTCACCTTTACCGACGCCCGTTTCGCGCCCATATCCGGCACCGCGACGCCCGCGCGGGTTACTGTCCAAGGCCCCGCCTTTGACGAAGCCCTGCTGTTCACCCACCGTGGCCTCTCCGGCCCTGCCGTGCTGCAAGCTTCAAGCTACTGGACCGAAGGCGCGCCGATCACGGTGAACCTGCTGCCAGACAGTGATCTGCTGACCAAGCTACGTAGCCAACGCCAGACCTATGGCCGCCGCAACCTGACGACAGAGCTTTCCCACCACCTGCCCGCGCGGCTGGTGGATCATCTTGCGGGGATCATGGACCTTGGCGGCAACCTCGCCGATTGGTCGGATGCAAAACTTAGCACCCTGATCGACAGGCTGTCGCATTGGGTGATGACCCCTTCTGGCACCGAAGGCTACCGCACCGCCGAAGTCACCCTCGGCGGGATCGACACCGACGCACTGTCCTCCAAAACACTAGAGACCAAGACACGCCCCGGTCTCTACTTCATCGGCGAGGCCGTCGACGTGACCGGATGGCTGGGTGGCTACAACTTCCAATGGGCCTGGTCCTCTGCCATGGCCTGCGCCGCAGATATCGCTCAGAAACACTAATTTCCAAATGGCCCTAAATCCCGGGGGAGCCGCCATAGGCGGCGGGGGCAGCGCTCCTGGCCCGACACCATCGACCCAAAGCTGTCATCGTCGCATGGAAGCGACCCCGCAATGCAGCTTCCCCAATGCAGACATGCGCCACACTATCGGTAAATTCAGAAAGGAAGACCATGCGTGATCCAAAAACCGACAAGGCCAACGTCATCGCCTTTTACGAAATGATGTTCAATGATTGCCGCCCCGCCGACGCCATCGCGCGCTACGCCGGAGCGCAATACATTCAGCACAATCCCCATGTGGCGGACGGCAAGGCGGCCTTCGTTGACTATTTCGAACGGATGGCACGCGAACATCCGGGCAAACATGTCGAGGTCAAGCGGTCATTCGTGGACGGCAATCATGTGATCCTGCATTGCCATCAGCTATGGCCCAACGGTCCCGATTATGCAGGGATGGACATTTTCCGTCTCGATGATCAAGGCAAGATCGTCGAGCATTGGGACGTGCTTCAGGAAATGCCTGTACAAAGTAACAACGACAACGGGATGTTTTGATACAATAAATGCCGTGCGAGCACAGCAATGAAAGGCCAAAGCTATGCGTTGGCATTTTTGCCAAGAACCGAGCCGCAAGCCTTTTAACCGCGTCGACAATCAACGTGCCGCCACCCCCAACAAGCGTCACAGTTATAAGAACTTGCACATTAGGCATGTTAAGTTCTTCCTTGAGGTTGGCGGTACGTTGCAGTTTTTGAGACAGTATTGTCACCGCCCTATACGCGCCGCGCCGCTTGGCTCAGGAAACTCCCCGCAAAGGGCACCCCCGGCACAGCGTCGCGCGTGGCAATGACCAGTTGCGGGCCGATAATGGCAGCGATCAGCCCGCCGACCATGACCCATGAAATGGCGCGCCCCCTGTCTGCCCCTTCGCGCCCGTCGGCAGCTGCGAAACGGTAAGACTGTACATAGGACGCATAGAGCCCCGCCAGAAACGTGCCCAAACAGAAGAATATGAACGCCCCAAAGGATATCGCACCAGCGGCGACCAATCCCGACAACACGCCGATCATCGCGCCCAGAAGATAACCGCTGCGCCGCCCATATTGTCGCATGATCCAAGCGGCAGGCACCGTTCCAAGGGCAAGCCCAAGATTATAGATGCTGACCGGAAGGGTCGCCAAAGCGGGGTCAGTCGCGAGATCCTGACCAACCAATCCCCCCAGCGAGATCACAATCGGTCCGCTGGCAGCCCCTAAAGATTGGGCGAGGATCAGCACCGTCAGGTTGCGGCCGAACCCGGCGGTTTCAGTCGTGTCTATTGTCCGAGTCATCATATATCATCCGTATGGCCACCATGCCCGTTGGATTGGCTTGGCGCGGCGTGTTTTCATTTTTCTATTGGATGCCCAAACCCCTGCGGGCGGGTGGTGATCAGGTCTGCATGGGGTCGTGCAGCGCCAGCGTGCTGGCCGCATGTTCGGCCGCCTCTAATGCGCCCTCAAGAAAGCCTCCGAATTCCGGGGCGGTTTCGGTCGACGCAAATATCATCCCGCGTGCTGACAGGGCATGCAGGTTGGACGGCAAACCATAGCGGGGATGGCTTCGAACCGGTTGTCGGTCCTGTGGGCGCGCGATGTGGGGAATGGTCGCCCAGTCTTGCAAAACAAGGTGCATCGGGTCGGCCATTTCCGGTCCGAACATCGTCGTCAGCTGCGTCACCGCAAGGCGCATCATCTCATCTTTGTGCTGGGCACGCGCATCCGCAGGAACCCCGACAAAACCGAAGAGCGCATAGGGACCGCCCAGCCTTGGCGAAGCATCGTGGATTTCGACCATCGGCCCTTGCTGGCTCATGGCGTCGCCGGACAGCCCGGCATGTCGCCAATGAGGCTGATCGTAAACCGCAACGATCTTGGCCTGACCGGCCATCCAGGTCGGCAGGTTTTGCAAAGCCTGCGTTTGGGCCGCATCCAGAGCGGGGTCAAAGGAGACGGTATCGGCAATGACCCGAGGCGGCATGGCCATCACGATCCAGTTGGCCTTGATGATCTGCGCTGTGCCGTTTTGATCAACCTGCGCCGTGATGTTGCCCGCCGAATGGTCGACCGACGTCAGTCGCGTGCTGGTCATGATCTTCGCCGGATCCAACCCTTTGGCCAAAGCATCGACCACAGAGCCGATCCCACCGGCCAAGCGGTAGGCCCCCTCCATAGAGGCATAGCCGCGCCCGCGCTGCACGGTGCCGTTTTGCTCTTGATAGACCAAGTCACCCGTCGAGAACTGCCCGAACACCGGGATCTGAAAACGTTCCGCGAGAGCTGCCATGCGCGGCTGGCCCGGCCAGAACCACGCAGGCCCAAGGTCGAAGGCACCGCCCGAAAATTCTTTGGTCAGGATACGCCCGCCAAGGCGGTCCTGCGCTTCAACCAGCAAGAAATCGCGGCCTTGGCGGGCCAGATGGTCGGCTAGCGCAAGACCCGACAGACCACCGCCCACAATCAGAATATCGGTCTGCATCAGAACGCCCCTCCCATCGGCCTGAGGTCCAGCCCATGCGTCCAGGTGGACCGAGGTTGATCTGTCAGCGCCAGATAGGTTCTGGCAATATCGGCTGGCTTCTTCATCCGTATAGAGCCCATTCTGTGCAGGGCGTGGCTGGCAAGACCGGCACCCGCCCCGCCAATGATTGCAAGTGGATCTGACATCTTATCCCCCGACATTCGGGGCCGTCGGCGTGTCTGCAAGATGGCCAGATTTGACCCAAAGCCGCGCCCCATCAGGGCCGGAAACAGCGTTCAGCGGCGTGTGGGGCGGTAGGCGCAGCCAGGAATTGACCCCGAAGACCTCATCCCCTTCGATAAAGCTTCCTTCGACCACAAGGGCTTCGAACCCGTTGTGGCCGGCCTGTGTCACTGCCACGTTGGGCTCCCAAAGCTCGATCCGCACCCGTTCGTGCGCATCCGCGAACAGCGGGATTTCTGAAACACCCGCACGCACCGGCTGCGGGGTCTGGGTGGTGGTGTCCATGGTGATCTGCTGACGGTCATCCATGTCGAACTGCCACAGCTTGACGAAGATCGTCGCCCCCTCGGCAGAGCTTGGGGTGTGCGAAGACGTCGGCGGGTTGCGCACGTAGGTGCCGACCGGAAAGTCACCGTGTTCATCCTGAAACACGCCCTCAAGCACCAGAAACTCTTCGCCGCCGGTATGGGTATGGGCCGAAAACGCGCTGCCCGGCGCATAGCGGACGATGGTCGTCGCCCGCGCGACTTCGTCCCCGATCCGGTCCAGCATCCGCCGGTCTACGCCTTTCATCGGAGATGCAACCCACGGCTGCCGATCCGAATGTACAACGGCACGTTCATCAAAATTTGCGTTCAGGTCCATGGTACATCCTTCCGGTTCAGCGCGCAGCGGCGCCACATAGCTACCTATCAGTTGATAGGCTTCCAGTTAGATATTGCCCTCCTCGCTGTCAACACCTATCTACCACATGATAGACAGGAGCCCCAAATGCCGCAGACAATGAAAGACAAAATCCTTGATGCCGCTGAAAAGCGTGTCCGTGGTGCGGGTTTCTCGGCGATGAGCTTTCGCGACCTGGCAAGCGATGTCGGCATCAAAAGCGCAAGTGTTCACTATCACTTCCCGACCAAACCTGATCTTGGCGAAGCTTTGGTGGATCGCTACACCAGCCAGTTCAAAGAGCGCCTTGAACAGATCGATACGGCCAGCTTGCAAACGGCGTTGGACAGCTACGTTGCGCTCTACTCTCAAGCGCTTGTCTTGGACGAAACCATCTGTCTTTGCGCGATCATGGGCGCAGAAGCGATCGGGCTGCCCAAGAATGTAAACCAGAAAACAAAGGCATTCTTCAAAATGAACAGAATGTGGCTGCTTGACCTGTTCCACCGTAATGGCGTCGAAAACGCCGAAGACACGTCCTGCCTCATCGTCGCGGCGCTGGAAGGCGGCATGATCGTTGCGTCATCCTCCGACGATCGTGCGGTGTTTGACCAGATTGCCAAGGCCGCGATCCGAAGTATCGCCAAGATTTGACGTCTATACGGCAGCGCTCGGAAAATTCTAGGGCGCTATATTTCTGTTGAATAAAAACGACGGAAAGTTGGCACGTGTCCGTTTAAGGCCTAGCTTCGGCTTAGCTGCGCCTCGACCCAAAGTTGGAAGTAAAGATACCGACATCTCATGGGAGATCAGAAAATCATGTCCAGGAAAACTCTCTATGGGACAGCCGCCGCATCGGTTGTGCTGGCCGCCGCATCCCTGATCTATTCGCCTTCATCGGCTCAGAATGCGCAACAGTCGAATGACACTGCGGCGGTCGTTGAAGCGGCAAATTGGGCAGGTCATGTCAAGATCACGGTCGATGCTGACGCAAAGACATTCCGCTTCCAATCTAACGGCATCCCGGACCACGGCTTTGCGGAACAATACTTGATTCCAAGCAATCCAAACGATCAACCTTTTGCCGACAAGCCGCTGGAATTCTTTGATGTGCAGAACTCTGCCGACTACTTCAAAGAGACCGAGATCGACGCGACAATCACAACGCAGGCGGTCTATTCGGATACATCAACGGACACCTCGCTGGGGAGAATTGGCGTGGCCTTGAGCGGCGCACAGATTTTCAACGATTACGAGAACCCCGACCGCTCCGTCGTTGCGATTGACGATCAGGTTGTTCATGATCACGTGGCATTTCTGGACAACTGCAACGGGCACACGCTCGTGGACGGGACGAATTACCACTATCATGGCATCCCTGTTTGTATCGCCGAGGCCGCGGCGCAAGCCGGGCAACATTCGCGGATGATCGGTGTTTTGGCCGACGGCTTTCCTGTCTATGGCAACAATGATGTCGGTGGCATTGTCGTGGTGAATGACGATCTGGATGCGTGCAGCGGCCACTCCGGCCCGACACCTGAATTCCCGGAAGGGATTTACCACTACCACCTCACGGCAGATGAAGCGCCCTATATGATCGACTGCTACCATGGTGAGGTCGACGTGGCCGCGAACAATGGCCCCGGTGGCGGTGGTGCCGCACCGGATTTTGCCGCAGTTGCCGATCAACTGGGTATCACAGAGGCTGAATTGGTCGGGGCCCTTGGTGACACGCGCCCGCCGGACTTTGCCGCGGCGGCTCAGGCACTTGGTGTCAGCGAAGCCGACCTGCGCGCAGCTATGCCCGCACCCGGCCAGTAAAGACCGGATCTGGTGGAAAAACTCGCCTATGTAATAATCGGGGCGTCGATGGCCCCGATCAAACAACCGGTCACGCGCCATAATCTGGACCGGAGCAGACCGAAACACCGCAATCATTGCCCGTGCGGCGCTCCCTCCCTCCCCCAAAAACGCAGTTACGCGTTCGTCAGATGCTTCTGCACCTGCGCGACAAAATCCTCTCCGCGGCGCTCGAAACTGTCGTATTGGTCAAAGCTCGCCGCCGCAGGGGCCAGCAAAACGACGTCCCCCGCCTCGGCATCCTCGACCGCGCGTGCGACCGCGATGTCCATCGTGCCACAGACCTCGGCCTCGACCCCCAGCTTCATGGCGAACTGCGCCGCCTCGCGCCCGATCACATAGGCTTTGCGCACCGTCTCCAGCGGTTCTGACAAACTGCCCAAACCGCCCTCTTTCTCAAGCCCGCCGCAGATCCAGCGGATGTTCCTGAACGCCGCCAGTGCCTTGACCGCGCTGTCCACATTGGTCGCCTTGCTGTCGTTGACGAAACGCACGCCGCCCGCCTCGCCCACGGTCTGGCTGCGGTGCGGCAGGCCGCCAAAGGAATGGAACGCCGCTTCGATGATCTTGGGCGCGAACCCCAGCGTGCGACAGGCGGCATAGGCGGCACAGGCGTTCTGGTGGTTATGCGCGCCGGGCAAGCCGGTAATGCTGCGCAGATCGATGGAGCCGATCTGCTTGCCGCCGCGATATTCCGACAAGAAGCCTTTGCGTGCGAAGACCTGCCAACCAAGACCCGTAAGCTTGCGGTCCACCGACACGCGGATCACCCGGTCGTCGGCCGCCCCTTCGCTGAGCTGTCCCGCAAGAAAACGCCCTTCGGGTTCATCCACGCCAATGACGGCACGATCCGGCCCGCCTTCAGCAAAGAGCCGCCGTTTGGCCGCGAAATAGCCGCCCATGCCCGCATGGCGATCCAGATGATCGGGGCTAAGGTTGGTGAAGACGGCGACATCCGGCGTCAGATTGCGCGCCAGATCGGTCTGGTAGCTCGACAGCTCCAGCACCACGACCTCGCCGTCAATGGCAGGCTCTATGTCCAGCACCCCGCGACCGATGTTTCCCGCCAGCTGCGTCGGGCGGCCTGCGTGTTTGAGAATGTGATGCACCAACGCCGAGGTGGTGGATTTCCCGTTCGACCCGGTGATCGCGATGATCTTGGGCACCACGTCAAAATTATCCCAGGCCAGCGTCGCGAAGCTTTGAAAGAACAGCCCGATGTCATTGTCCACCGGCACACCTGCGTCCTGCGCGGCGACGATCACCGGGTTCGGTGCCGGATAAAGATGCGGGATGCCGGGCGATACGATCAGCCGCGCGATGTCATCAAAGACGCCGGCTTTGCCCAGATCCACACAATCGAACCCTTCGGCCTGCGCGGCGGCGCGTGCGGCGGGGTTGTCATCCCAACAGATAGGCACAGCGCCCCCGGCGGCCAGCGCACGGGCCGCAGACAGCCCCGACCGCCCGAGCCCCAGAATGGCTACCTTTGCGCCGGTCAAACCTTGAACTGGTATCATGCCTGCTCTCCTGTTAGCGATGACCCTGAAACTTTCGGAGCCCCTTATGCCCCCTCTGCCAGAGATTTTAGCCCAGCTCAACGCCGACATGCGCGCCACGGATGACTGGGGAGACGTGGCAGCCTATATCCCGCAGCTGGCCTCTGTCGATCCTGCGCAATTCGGTATCGCGATCACCACCGCGGACGGCGAGGTCTTTACCGCCGGGGATGCCGATACGCCATTTTCGGTGCAATCCATCACCAAGGTCTTCACCCTTGCCATCGCCCTTGGACGGTCAGGCGACCAGCTGTGGAAGCGCGTGGGCCGCGAGCCATCGGGGCGCGCATTCAATTCCATTGTGCAGCTTGAGGCCGAACAGGGGCGCCCGCGCAACCCCTTCATCAACGCCGGTGCCATTGTCACCACGGACGAGGTGCTCACGGGACGCGAACCGCGCGAGACCTTGGCCGAAATCCTGCAATTCGTCCGCGCCGCCGCCAGTGACGACGACATCCACATCAACGAAACCGTCGCGGCCTCTGAAACCGCCCATGGCCACCGCAACTTTGCCCTGGCGCATTTTCTGGCCTCCTGCGGAAACCTGAACAACCCGCCGGAGAAGACGCTCGGCACTTATTTCCACCACTGCGCCATCGACATGTCCGCGCGGCAGCTGGCCATGGCCGGACGGTTCCTGATCGAAACCGACAAGCTGCCCCGCATGATCCTGCCGCCCCGTATCCGGCGCCTCAATGCGCTGATGCTCACCTGCGGGCATTATGACGGGTCGGGCGATTTTGCCTACCGCGTAGGGCTTCCGGCGAAGTCCGGTGTGGGCGGCGGTATTCTTGCCATTGTCCCCGGGCGCGCCAGCATCGCCGTCTGGTCCCCTGGTCTGAACCGCTATGGCAACTCGAAGAAAGGCACCCAGGCCATGGCCCGCCTCGCGCGCGAAATGGGCTGGTCGATCTTCTGACGCCCCCCGCGTCAAGCCTCGCCCGCCCTTCATTTTGCCAAATAAACTCCGGGGGACGCGGCCCTTTGGCCGCGCGGGGGCTGGCCCCCGTCCGCCATAAAAAAAGCGCGCCACATCCCTGCAGCGCGCCCTCTTGTCTCTTACCGCTTTGCGAAACGGCTCAGCGGACCTTCAGCGTCGCCAGCCCGATCATCGCGAGGATCAAAGAGATGATCCAGAAGCGAATGACGATCTGCGGCTCGGCCCAGCCTTTCTTTTCATAGTGATGGTGGATCGGTGCCATCAGGAAAACACGTTTGCCCGTGCGTTTGAAATAGAGCACCTGAATGATCACCGACAGCGCCTCGACCACAAACAGGCCGCCGACGATGGCCAGCACCAATTCGTGCTTGGTGGCAACCGCGATGGCCCCCAATGCGCCGCCAAGGGCCAGCGATCCGGTGTCGCCCATAAAGACCGCGGCGGGGGGCGCGTTATACCACAAAAAGCCCAGACCACCGCCAAAGATACCGGCGGTAAAGACCAAAATCTCGCCCGTCCCCGGCACATAGTGCACGTCCAGATATTCGGTGAAATCGACGCGGCCGACGGCATAGGCGATCACGCCAAGCGCCCCGGCGGCGATCATCACGGGCATGATCGCCAGCCCGTCCAGCCCGTCCGTCAGGTTCACCGCATTCGCCGCCCCCACGATCACGATGATCGAGAAGGGCACGAACAGATACCCAAGGTTGATCAGCGTGTTCTTGAACACGGGCAGCGCCAGTTGGTTCTGCAGCTCTGCGGGGTGGAATTGCGCCGCCCAATAGGCCGCGCTGCCCGCGATGATAAAGCCCAGCAACAGACGCATTCTGCTGGAAACACCAGCGGTCGTCTGCTTGCTGACCTTGGCGTAGTCATCGGCAAACCCGATGGCGGCAAATGCCATTGTCACCAGCAGCACCATCCACACAAACGGGTTGTCCAACCGCGCCCACAGCAGGGTAGAGGTCAGCAAGGCCCCCACAATCAGCAGCCCGCCCATGGTCGGCGTACCCGCCTTGACAAAATGCCCCTCTGGGCCGTCATCCCGGATCGGCTGGCCCTTGCCCTGCCGCTTGCGCAGCACGGCGATCAGCGGCTTGCCGAACAGAAAGCCAAACACCAGCGCTGTCAGGAAGGCCCCACCGGCGCGGAAGGTGATGTAGCGGAAAAGGTTAAAGAAATCGCCGCCATCTGACAGGAGGGTCAACCAATAGAGCATCGTACGCGTCCTAACTCAAAATCTTGTGGGCTTAGCCCTGTCGTTCATTCGGGACCGGATGGCCCATTTTGCGGATCGCGTCAACGATCAGCCCTAGTTTCATGGACAAGGAGCCTTTGGCGAGCACAACATCGCCACTGTCCAGATGCGACGAAAGCGCGGGCAGCAGGTCTGCGGCGGTTTCGGCCCATTCCCCACGTTGATGCGCTGGCAGCAGGTCATAAAGCGACTTCATCAGCGGGCCCACACAGTGGATCACATCCAGCTTTTTGGTGGCATCGAGATGCGCGAGCCCTGCGTGCAGGGCGATCTCGTCCGGTCCCAGTTCCTTCATGTCCCCCAGATAGGCGATGCGCCGTCCCTTGCTGACGCGGCCGATATCATGGGTAACCTCGGCGGCGGCCAGCACCTCTAGGGCGGCGGCCATCGAGGTGGGGTTCGCGTTATAGCTATCGTCGATGAGGTTCAGCGTTAGATGGGTGTCGACCACGTCGAGATGGATGACCTCTCGCACGCCGCGCCCCTTATACGGTGTCCAGCGCCCCAAGGAGGCCGCCGCCAGCGCCAGATCCGCGCCCATGGCCTGTGCAGACGCCAAGGCCCCTAAAGCGTTCATCGCGAAATGCCGCCCCGGCGTTCCGATCTTGAACAGCAGCGGCGTGCCGTCCGCGTCGGCGCGCACGACGGTGGTATCGCCTTGCACCTGCACATCCAGCAGTTTGTACTGATAGCCATGCTCGCCAAATTCGACCTCGCGCAGGCGGCGATCCACGGCCTTGGCCATCAGGATCGCGGCGTGTTCGATGTCAGCGTTGATCACCGCCACGCCCCCCGGTTGCAGCCCGTCAAAAACGGCGGCTTTCTCGACCGCGATTTCCGCGACATTCGCGAATGCTTCCAGATGCACGGCGGCGACGGTGGTGACCATCGCGACATCCGGCTTGGCCATCTGCGCCAGCGGAGAGATCTCTCCGGGGTGGTTCATGCCGATCTCGATCACGGCATATTCCGTATCCGCAGGCATCCGCGCCAGTGTCAGCGGCACACCCCAGTGGTTGTTATAGCTGTCGACAGAGGCATGCGCCCGCCCCTGGTCGGCAAAGATCGCAAGCAGCATTTCCTTGGTCGAGGTCTTGCCGACGCTGCCCGTCACCGCGACGACCTTGGCCTGCGTTCGGGCCCGCGCGGCGGCACCAAGCGCCTCTAGGGCCCTTAGCACATCCTCGACGATCAGCAGGGGTGCATTCTCGGCCACGCCCTCGGGCACATGGGTGACCAGCGCGGCCCCTGCCCCTTTTTCCAGCGCCATGGCGACAAAATCATGCCCGTCGCGCACGTCTTTCAGCGCGACAAACAGATCCCCCGGTGCAAGGGTACGGGTATCAATCGACACGCCGTCACAGGACCAGTCCCCGATGGCGCGGCCGCCGGTGGCGCTTTCGGCCTCTTTTGCTGTCCACAAGCTCATGCCAATCTCCCATCCAGCGCCGCGACGGCGACGCTGGCCTGCTCCACATCATCAAAGGGTAGCACATCGTCACCGATGGTCTGTCCGGTTTCATGTCCTTTGCCCGCGATCAGCAGCGCGTCGCCCGTGCCGATGGCGTCGATGCCCCGCAGGATCGCCTCGGCACGGTCGCCCACCTCGGTCGCTTCTGGCGCGCCCTCCATGACGGCGGCACGGATGGTCGCCGGATCTTCGGAGCGCGGGTTGTCATCGGTCACGAACACCAAATCCGCATGGGCCGCCGCCGCCTGCCCCATCAGCGGGCGTTTGGCGCGGTCACGGTCGCCGCCTGCGCCCACGATAGCGACCAGCCGGCCCATGACATGGGGGCGCATCGCTTGCAGGGCGGTGGCAATGGCGTCGGGGGTATGGGCGTAATCCACAAACACAGCCCCGCCATTGTCCCGCGTGGCGGCAAGCTGCATACGGCCGCGCACGGTGGTCAGATGAGGCAGAGTATCGAACACATGGGCGGGGTCCGCCCCGCAGGCAATCACCAGCCCCGCCGCGAGCAACACGTTGTCCGCCTGAAACCCGCCAATGAGGTTCAGGCGTTTCTGGTAGGTCTTGCCACGATAGCTGAACCGCAGGTCCTGCCCCGTCGCATCAAAGCGCTGGCCGGTCAGATGCAGATCGCCGCCGTCGCGCCCCACGGTGATCACCTCGCAGCCGCGGGCGCGTGCGATGGCGACCATATCGACCCCCTTGGGATCATCGATATTGATCACCGCCGTGCCATCCTCGGGCAGCACCCGCGAGAACAGTCCGGCCTTGGCGTCGAAATAGGCGTCGAAGGTCTCGTGGTAGTCGAGATGGTCTTGGGTAAAATTCGTGAACCCCGCCGCCTTGAGCGTCACGCCATCCAGCCGTCGCTGGTCCAGCCCGTGGCTCGACGCCTCCATCGCGGCATGGGTGATACCGTTGGCAGAGGCCTCGGCCAGAGTGCGGTGCAGGGTGATGGGCTCGGGCGTGGTATGCGCCAGCGGTGCGGTCCATGCGCCCTCGACGCCAGTGGTGCCAAGATTGACTGCCGCCAGCCCCATCTCGATCCAGATTTGCCGCACGAAGGTGCTGACAGAGGTTTTGCCATTGGTGCCGGTGACGGCAATCATCGTCTGCGGCTGCGCGCCGTACCACAGGGCTGCCGCGCGCGACAGCGCCTCGCGGGGGGCATCGGTGACGACAAGGGCAACGTCAGCCTGTGCCAGCGCGTCAGCGGCCAGCTTGGCCCCCTCGGCGTCGGTCAACACCGCCACCGCGCCCATGTGCAGCGCATATTGGATAAACTCGGCCCCGTGGACCTTGCTGCCGGGCATGGCGGCGAACAGGGTGCCGGGCTGGACCTGACGGCTGTCGACGCTGATACCTGCAATGGGCGGGTTGCCCCCCCCTTTCGCGGTCAGACCAAGGGAGGATAACGGGACGGCCTGTGTGCCCATGGGGACGCTCTTTATATTAGTTGCTGCTGGAGAGCGTTATATCAGCGAGGCTGTCCGGTTCAACAGTCGGTCGCAGACCCAGCAGGGGCGCGACGCGACGGACCATTTCCGCGGCCACGGGCACGGCTGTCCAACCGGCCGTGCGGCGCGGTTTGTCGCCCGAGGTCTCGACCGGTTCGTCCAGTGTGACGATCAGCACGTATTTGGGGTCATGCGCCGGGAACATGCTGGCAAAGGTCGCGATAACCGTATCCTCAAGATAGCCACCACGGGGGCCGGGTTTATCCGCCGTACCGGTCTTGCCGCCGATCTGGTAGCCGGGCACTTCGGCAAAGCTGGCCGTGCCTTCGGTCACTACCGCACGCAACATTGCGCGGGCATCCGCCGCCGCGCGTTCAGACATCACACGCGGGCCGACCACGGGGCCGGATTGCTTGCGCAACGTCGGGGTGACCTTGTGCCCGCCATTGGCGATGGCGGAATAGCCCGCCGCCAGATGCATCGGGCTGGAGGACAGGCCGTGGCCATAGGAGACGGTTACGGTGCTCAGCTCTTGCCAGCGCTGCGGCAGCAAGGGCTTGCCGCCAGAGGCTTCGACGATCTCGAAGGGGGTTGGCTCAAAGAACCCGAGGTTTTTCAGAAACTCCTGCTGACGCTCCGCGCCGATCTCAAGCGCAAGCCGCCCTGTCCCGCGGTTGGAACTGTGCACGATGATCCCCGTCACCGTCTGCTTGCCATAGTTCTTGCCGTGGAATTCGCCGATGCGGAAGCCGCCGACCTTCATCGGGCCAGAGGTGTCGATCACCGTATCCGCAGTGGCAATGCCAAGGTCGATCGCCTGTGCCGCGGTGAAAATCTTGAAGACAGAGCCAAGCTCGTAGACGCCTTGCACCGACCGGTTGAACAGCGGGCTGTCGGACGCATCGCCTGTGACGGCGGCATGGGGCCGGTCGTTGGGGTCGAAAGAAGGCAAGGATACGGCGCTGATCACCTCGCCCGTGTGCACATCCATCAGGACCGAGGTCGCCCCCTTGGCGTTCATCAGCTTCATGCCGCCATAAAGAATACGCTCGGACGCGGCCTGTACGGTCATGTCGATCGACAGTTCCAGCGGCTTGTTCCCATTGGCCGGATCGCGCAGATAGTCGTCAAAGTATTTCTCTGCTCCCGCGACGCCGATCACCTCGGCGGCATGGACACCCTCGCGGCCATAGCTGGCCCCTCCCATGATATGCGCGGCAAGCGACCCGTTGGGGTAAAGGCGCATGTCACGCGGTGCAAACAGCAAGCCCGGCTCGCCGATATCATGCACGGCCTGCATCTGCTCGGGGCTGATTTTTTTCTTGATCCACAAGAACTTGCGCTTACCGGTAAAGTCGCGCAGCAGGCGTTCCTCGTTCAGGTCGGGGAACACGGCCATCAGCTTTTTCACGGCCCCCTGCGGGTCGATCATGTGGTGCGGCTGCGCATAAAGCGCATGTGTCTCAAAGTTGGTCGCCAGCAGATTGCCGTTGCGATCGACAATATCGGCACGGGTGGCCGAGATCACGGAACCGGGGGCCGCCGCGCGCGGCTCTGTCGGGTCGGTGGTCGCCATGACCCCCATACGCGCGCCCACAACGGTGAAGGCGCAGAAGAAGAAGACCCCCAGAACCAGCAAACGTCCCTCGGCGCGCTGCCGAGAGGCGTCGCGCATCTGCTCGTGGCGGATACGCTTGTTCTCGCGCTCGATCGCATCGGGGTTTTCGCCCTTTTGACGGGCTTCAAGAATACGGGCCAGCGGGCGCAGCGGGGTGCGGATCATTCGGGGGCCTCCATCGAGGATACGTCAACGCCGTCGGTGATCTCGAACAGCGGCAGTTCTGGCAACGGCGGGTAGCTCACCTGATCGATAGATCCGAACTGGTCGGGATGCAGCGGCAAGAGGTTCAGCCGGTCAAAGTTGAGCTCTGCCAGATCGCGCAGACGGTCGGGGCGGTTCTGATAGGCCCATTCCGCCTTGAGCACGGCCAGACGGCTGTAGGCTTCGCGGATTTCATAGCGCAGGTCATCGGCATCACTCAGGGCTTGCTGGGTCGCGTAATTCTCGCGGTAGGCCCAGAAGGCCAGCCCGATCACCGAAAAGGTGGTTAGGATGTAAAGCACGGTTCTCATACGGTTAATCCCCTGACCATAGGCATGCCGAGTGCCTTGGCATCGATGCTGCCCGCAGGCGCATCAGTGCGAATTGCGACGCGCAGCTTGGCCGAGCGGCTGCGCGGGTTCTCTTCCAGCTCTTGCGCATCCGGCCCGATGGCCTTGCGCTTGAGGATCTTGAACTGCGGCTCGGGTGCTTCGATTTCGGGCGCAAAGCGATTGGCATTGCCCCCTGCCCCCGCACGCGCCGTCAGGAAGCGTTTGACCATACGGTCTTCGACCGAGTGGAAGGTCACAACGGCCAGCTGGCCACCGGGTTTCAACGCACGTTCCGCCGCCATCAACCCGTTGAACAGCTCGCCATATTCATTGTTCACCGCAATGCGCAGCGCCTGAAAGCTGCGGGTCGCGGGATGCGACTGGCCGGGTTTCGAGCGCGGCAAACAGCTTTCGACCAAGCCTGCAAGTGCCAGCGTTGTGGTGATCGGGGCTTCTTCGCGGGCACGTACAATCGCTTTGGCGATGCGGCGGCTGGCACGTTCTTCACCGTATTGGAACAGGATATTGGCAATCACCTCTTCCTCGGCCTCGTTGACGATATCCGCCGCCGAGGGGCCGTCCTGGCTCATCCGCATATCGAGCGGCCCGTCACGCATGAAAGAGAACCCGCGCTCTGCCAGATCAAGCTGCATGGAGGACACGCCCAGATCGAGCACGATCCCGTCCAGATCCTGCGCATAATCGTCCATCTTGGAAAAGACACCGCGCTGCATGACGATCCGGTCGCCATAGTCACCGGCCCAGGCCTGCGCCATTTCAAACGCAAGCGGGTCACGGTCCACGGCCACCACCTGCGCAGCACCCGCGTCCAGCAGGCCACGGGTATAGCCGCCCGCGCCAAAGGTGCCATCCAGCCAACGCCCCGAAACAGGGGCCACCGCCGCCAGCAAGGGGCGCAGCAGAACCGGTGTGTGCGGGGCGGAGGGGGTATCGCTGGGTCCGCTCATATCGATCAAGCCTCCGGCTTGCCGTCCAGGAAGGCCATCGGATCAAAGTCTTCTGGCAGATCGTCCAGCCATTCCTCTTCGCGGGCCTTTTCCTCGGTCTCGTAGGTTTCGGGCTTCCAGATCTGGAAGGTATCACCGGCGGCGATAAAGAATGCTTCGTTTTCCAGGTCGATCTTGTTGCGCAGCTTCGCTGGCAGAACCAGGCGGCCCGTTTCATCGACCGATGTGGGAAAGGACTGACCGTGGAACAGGCGCTGCAGCATCTTGCGTTCCATTGACCCGCGCGGCAGCGCGTCGATCTTGTCGTCCACCTCTTCGATGGCCTGCATGGTATAGCATTCAAGATAGCTGCGGCGGCTGTCGCCATAGACGATCACCAACTCGGGTGTGCCACCGTTTTGCCAATTCGGGTCACCGGCTTCCAACACACGACGAAAAGAGGCTGGGATAGACACCCGCCCCTTCGTATCGACCTTGTGTTGGCTTTCGCCTCTGAACCTGCGGCTCACGTGTTTGTCCCTGCCTGCGACGCTTGTGCGCCCTAAAATCATGCCCCCGGCGGTAGATGTAGAAACGGCGGGCTGATCTGCTGCCACTGATCAACCCGCCGCCCGTCCCGCCTTGGCGGGGAAGTCCGACTGCGCGCGCCACCTGGGGGGATGTCTGCTCGCTCGCGCGCCGGATCTCTTGGTCTGATGAAAGCGAGGTGCCTGTATGAACCTGCTAGAGTTTTATTTGGTCGTTGGGGTCGTTTGGTGCCCCGTGTCTCGTTCTCATCCGATGCACTAGGGATGCCATGGGAATTGATGGGCGTCTATAAGTTTTTTGGGAAATACACACCAAATTTGGTTTTGCACAGGGTTGTAAATCAATATGTGGGAAAGAAATATCAGCGATATTTAGCCTATATCGAATAAATGCAAAATTTAGACACAACATATTGGGGTTAAAAACGCGTGCTGAAATTTCCCACAATTTCCCAACAATTTTAGACCACAGAGTTATCCACAACCTGTGTTCGCGGCTTGTTCCCCGATCGCAACACCAATTGCAACTGTTTTATCGCGCAAACTGAGGATTCCGCGCCTCAGACAGCCATTTTCCGCCGAATCACCTTGCCAATCCGGCAGGGTCCAGCCGGCGATCTCCCATGTTTTCCCATGAGGTTTTCCCATGCGATCCCATACGCACGTCCACACGACGCCGATGAACGCGAAACGCCGCGCAGAGGGCTGCGCGGCGTTGAGTATAGATAGGATGGTGAAGGAGGTCGCCCCTTAGGCCATCCCACCCTTGATCAAACCTTCGGCGATGCGGGCATAGGCCTGAGCCATCGGCCCATCCCCCGCGGCCACCGGCGTGCCACCATCGCCGGAAAGCCGGGTATCAAGATCGATGGGTAGACTGCCGAGCAAAGGCACCTCCATCTTCGCGGCTTCGGCTGCAACCCCGCCATGGCCAAAGATTTCATGTTCGGACCCACAATCAGGACAGACGAACAGCGACATATTCTCGATCAATCCCAACACGGGTGTCTTCAACGTATTGAACATATCAATCGCCTTGCGCGCATCGATCAGCGCCACGTCCTGCGGCGTCGACACCACGATCGCGCCAGACAATTCGGATTTAGTACATAGTGTCAGCTGCACATCGCCCGTGCCCGGCGGCAGATCGACAAGCAACACGTCCAGCTCGCCCCACTCTACCTGCCCCAGCATCTGCTGCAGCGCGCCCATCAACATCGGGCCACGCCAGACCACTGCCTTCCCCTCCTCCATCATAAAGCCGATGGACATCAGGGTCACACCATGGGCATGCAGCGGGATGATCGTCTTCCCATCCGGCGAGGCGGGCCGCTTGTTCACCCCCATCATACGCGGCTGACTGGGACCATATATATCGGCATCCAGCAGACCGACCTTGCGACCTGCCCGCGCCAGCGCCACGGCGAGGTTCGAGCTCACGGTCGATTTGCCCACGCCCCCCTTGCCCGACCCAATGGCGAGAATGCGCTGTACGCCAGCCGGTTTCATCGGGCCATCCTGCGCCTTCGGGTGCCCACCAATCTTGAGGCTTGGGGCCGATTGCTTTGGCGCGGGGCCATGAGCCGTCAGGGCGACTGTTACGCTGCCAACACCATCAACCTCGCGCACCACGGCCTCTGCCGCGTCGCGCAGCGGGGCCATCTGCGCGGCGACCTGCGCATTGGGGGCTTCTATAACAAAGCGCACCACATCGCCCTCGACCGTCAAAGCGCGGATCAGATCGTGATCAAGGATAGATTTCCCATCCGGCAGCATCACCCGGGCCAGAGCAGATTCGACGTCGGATTTAGAGAGCGGCATGACATATTCCTTTCGAGACTGCTTTTGACATGGCAGTTTCTGGCCAAATCGCAACCCTACGTTCGCATGCCGCACAGCACCAAGGCAAAACGAACATTTAGCGCCCAAAAATTACGCAAAACCCCTATGTTTTCGCTGCATGGCAGCAATGCACAATTTGAGAATTGTGCAAACGCAGCAAATAGGTCAAAAAGGTTTCAGGAACGCAGACACTGCGAGCCAAGAATAAGACCAAACTCATCCATCCTCCTCCCGGATGTGTTTGTTTTCGGCGGCGATACCCTCCTCCTCCCTGGTATCGTCGCCATTTTTTTTCATACAACTCCTCCTGGCTGCTAAAGCGTTTGCGCTAGGGTTATTTTGTTCCCGATCAAGACGTTACGTCACCTTTTGCCCATGCATTTTCTGCATAGCAGCATTGACGATCTGACTATTGTGCAGATGCAGCATTTTACTACATAACCAACACAAGACGAATGATAACGAACACAGACGAAACAAGACGAGGTATCCGATGGCCTACTTGAACGCTACAACCGCACCGACACTGGCAGACCGCTTTGCCGCGCTGATGTCCACACTCGAGACTCGCCGCAAGCAACGCCGCGTATACCGCTCCACTTTCAACGAGCTGAGCTCCTTGTCCAACCGCGAGCTGAACGACCTGGGCATGGGCCGCTCGCAAATCCGCGGCATCGCGCTGGAAACAGCACGTAACGCTGCATAAATCATACTGGATCGGGCACACGCACCCTCCCTGTTGTGTGCCTGTAGAAAGCTTCGGGTCTCCTCCTCCTCCCTGAGACCGGCGGCTTTCATAAACGTCCCCTTCCCCCTTTCCTCCCGATTGGATTGGGGACGTAGATAAAGACGGCGGTGCTTTCCTCCCAAAGCACCGCCGTTCTTGCATCTAATTCTTGATATTTCGTAAAACTCATGACGCCCGTTTAGAACGGAACGTCATCCGATGCGCTCAGATAGCGCGACACGACCTTCTTGATCCCGGCCTTGTCAAAGCTGATCTCAAGCTTATCCCCTTCGATTCCAACGACTTCGCCATAGCCAAATTTCTGGTGGAACACCCGTTCTCCCATCGCAAAACTGCTGACGGCGGACATGTCGATCGTCACATTTCGGGCTTCCGAAGGCTGGCTCACGCTGCGCGCTTGGCTGCGCGTCTGCAATCTGCGCCACCCCGGAGAGTTATATACATTCGCTTCCGCGGCTTTTTCATGCAGATTCGATTTGGGCATCGCTGCGCCATACCCGCCACCATACAGCCCCGGCGGGGTCAGCACATCCACATGAGCTTCGGGAAGTTCGTCGATAAACCGTGACGGCATGGCGCTTTGCCACTGACCAAACACGCGGCGGTTGGCCGCAAAAGAGATCGTGCAAAGCTGCTCGGCCCGGGTGATTCCGACATAGGCAAGCCGCCGCTCTTCCTCCAGCCCCTTCAGGCCAGATTCGTCCATCGATCGCTGCGACGGAAACAGCCCATCCTCCCAGCCGGGAAGAAACACCGCCGGAAACTCTAGCCCCTTGGCCGCGTGCAACGTCATGATCGACACTTTGGCACCACCATCGTCGCTTTCATTATCCATGATCAAGCTGACGTGTTCCAGAAGACCTTGAAGATTCTCGAACTGCTCCAACGCTTTAACCAGCTCCTTCAGGTTCTCGAGCCGCCCCGGAGCTTCCGGCGTTTTGTCGTTCTGCCAAAAACCAGTATATCCGCTTTCATCCAAAATAATCTGCGCCAATTCCACATGGCTGACCTCGGGCGGGCCATATTCCTCGTGAAACAGCGGCGCACCTTCGTCGATGACGCTATCGTCATCAACCACAGTCTGTAGGCGCGGGCCCCGGGCCAGTTCGGACCAGCGCTGAATCCCGTCGATGAGCAGACGCAACTGCGCCGCACCACGCCCGCCAATCCCGCCATTCGCCAATAGGATCCGCGCCCCCTCCACGAGGTTCACACCGTTTTCACGCGCGGTTTTCTGTATATTTTGTTGCGCTTTATCGCCCAAACCACGCTTGGGCGTGTTCACGATTCTCTCAAAAGCAAGATCGTCATCAGGCGAGGTAACCACCCTGAAATAGGCCATGGCGTCGCGAATTTCTAACCGTTCATAGAAACGGGGGCCACCGATCACGCGGTACGGTAGGCCAATGGTCAGGAACCGATCCTCGAACGCGCGCATCTGGTGTGATGCCCGTACAAGAATCGCCATATCGTCCAATGTGTATGGATCAAGCTCGCGTGTGCCGCGCTGCAACGCTTCGATTTCGTCGCCGATCCAACGCGCCTCTTCCTCGCCATCCCAATGGCCGATGAGACGCAGCTTTTCTCCCTCACGGGATTCCGTCCACAAAGTCTTGCCCAAACGCCCCTCGTTTCCTGCGATTACGCCCGAAGCGGCCGCCAGGATGTGCGGTGTTGACCGGTAATTCTGTTCCAACCGCACCACATGAGCGCCGGGAAAATCTTTTTCGAACCGCAGGATGTTGCCAACCTCGGCCCCTCGCCATCCGTAGATCGACTGGTCGTCATCCCCGACACAGCAGATATTCTTGTGGCCAGAGGCCAGCAGACGGAGCCACAAATACTGTGCCACGTTGGTATCCTGATACTCATCCACCAGAATATATTTGAACCACCGCTGATATTGCCCCAGCACGTCTTCGTGCTGCTGGAAGATGGTGACCATATGCAGCAGCAAATCACCGAAGTCGCAGGCGTTCAGATCTTTAAGCCGCGCTTGATACTGCGCATAAAGCTCCGCCCCGCGGTGGTTATAGGCACCCGCATCGGCCGAAGGAATTTTGTCGGGCGTCAATGCGCGGTTTTTCCAGCCATCAATAACGCCTGACAGCAAACGCGCGGGCCAACGTTTGTCATCAATCCCTTCCGCTTTGATCAACTGCTTGAGCAGACGCAGCTGGTCATCCGTGTCCAGAATGGTGAAGTTCGACTTTAGCCCGACCAATTCAGCATGGCGGCGCAACAGCTTGACGCAAATCGCATGAAACGTTCCCAGCCAAGGCATCCCTTCAATGCTCTGCCCCAGCATATGCCCCACACGGTTTTTCATCTCGCGCGCGGCCTTATTGGTGAAGGTTACCGCGAGAATCTCGTTCGGGCGGGCGCGCCCGGTGTTCATCAGATGCACGATCCGCGCCGTCAAAGCCTTGGTCTTGCCCGTGCCTGCCCCCGCGAGCATCAAGACAGGGCCATCCATCTGCTCCACCGCGGCACGCTGGGCCGGATTCAGCCCATCAAGATAGGGTTGCGGACGCGCAGCCATAGCGCGCGATGATAGGGAAGCGCCCTCGAAGGCGGCCATTTCGTCAAAATCATTCATGCGGCCAATCTATCCTGCGCACGCACCAAATAAAAGACACGTTCGCAAAATGTTCCCGCCGCATTTTCTATAATGCAGCGGCGGTTTGCTAGCCGTCTAGCGTCGAAGCCGCAGGAATTATTGCTATCTGTTCCTCCTTATTACTCATGTCATTGCATAGGTACGATCGCGCCCTCGACTCGGCGTAGCACCCCATCTCTTTCCAAATGGTTAAAAATCCCCCGCGGAGCGCAAAAAACTTCTACTTGCACACCGCGTCAAACAGACGCAACAATGCCGCAGCGCAGCGTTAGCGCGCGCTCTAGACGCTTGAAAATTAAGATTTCTCGCCAGCAGGAAGGCCTAGCTATGACCGACTTTAAGAAAATTCTAATCGCAAACCGCGGCGAAATCGCCATTCGAATTATGCGCGCGGCCAACGAGATGGGAAAAAAGACGGTCGCCGTTTTCGCCGAGGAAGATAAGCTGGGCCTACACCGTTTCAAGGCCGATGAAGCCTATCGGATCGGGGCCGGTTTGGGGCCTGTCGCCGCCTATTTGAGCATCGATGAAATCATCCGCGTGGCCAAAGCCTCGGGCGCGGATGCGATCCACCCGGGCTATGGGCTACTGTCAGAAAATCCCGATTTTGTAGATGCTTGCGCGCAGAACGGTATTACTTTTATCGGGCCGCGTGCGGAAACAATGCGCGCCTTGGGCGACAAGGCCAGCGCGCGACGCGTGGCGATGGAAGCCGGCGTGCCGGTCGTCCCCGCGACAGACGTTCTAGGCGATGATATGGAGGTCGTCCGCAAGCAGGCCGCAGAGGTTGGCTACCCGCTGATGCTCAAGGCGTCCTGGGGTGGCGGGGGTCGTGGCATGCGCCCCATCGCGAATGAAGAAGAACTTAAAGAAAAAGTGATGGAAGGCCGGCGCGAGGCAGAAGCGGCCTTCGGCAATGGCGAAGGCTATCTGGAAAAGATGATCCTGAAGGCGCGCCATGTCGAGGTGCAGATTTTGGGCGACAGCCACGGCGAAATCTACCATCTATTTGAAAGAGATTGTTCCGTTCAGCGTCGCAACCAAAAGGTCGTCGAACGCGCGCCTGCCCCCTATCTTACCGAAGAACAACGCGCCGAGATTTGCGAATTGGGCCGCAAAATCTGTGCACATGTTAACTATGAATGTGCCGGTACGGTCGAATTCCTGATGGATATGGACGACGGCAAGTTTTATTTTATCGAGGTAAATCCAAGGGTTCAGGTCGAACACACGGTCACCGAAGAGGTCACCGGCATCGATATCGTCCAGGCGCAAATCTTAATTGCCGAAGGCAAGACCATCGCCGAGGCGACAGGCAAGGACACGCAGGCAGATGTGCAACTGAACGGCCATGCGTTGCAGACTCGGATCACCACCGAAGATCCCCAAAACAACTTCATTCCTGATTATGGCCGCATCACCGCCTTTCGTGAGGCCACCGGCATGGGCATCCGCCTGGACGGCGGTACCGCCTATTCGGGCGGGGTGATCACGCGCTATTATGACAGCCTTTTGGTCAAGGTGACGGCGAAAGCGCAAACGCCCGAGCAAGCGATCGCCCGCATGGACCGCGCCCTGCGCGAGTTCCGAATCCGGGGCGTGTCGACAAACATCGCCTTTGTCGAAAATTTGCTGAAACACCCGACCTTCCTCGATAATAGTTACCACACCAAGTTTATCGACCAGACGCCCGAGCTTTTTACCTTTGAAAAGCGCCGCGACCGGGCGACCAAAGTATTAACATATATCGCTGATATTACGGTGAACGGGCACCCTGAAACCAAAGGGTTCGAACGCCCTGCGGCGGCCGTCCGCGCGCCGCAGCCGCCCGCCGCCCGAGCCGAGCCGATGATGGGCACCCGTAACCTGCTTGAACAAAAAGGGCCGCAGGCTGTTGCCGATTGGATGGGGCAACAGCGACAGCTTTTGATCACCGACACCACCATGCGTGACGGCCACCAGTCATTGCTTGCGACGCGAATGCGCAGCCATGACATGATCAAGGTTGCACCCGCCTATGCCGCTAATCTTCCACAGCTTTTCTCGATGGAGTGCTGGGGCGGCGCGACCTTTGATGTGGCCTACCGGTTCTTGCAAGAATGTCCGTGGCAGCGCCTGCGCGACCTACGCGCTGCCCTGCCAAACGTGATGACGCAAATGCTGCTGCGTGGGTCGAATGGCGTGGGCTACACCAATTATCCGGACAATGTGGTGCAAGAATTTGTCCGCGTGGCCGCGACCGAGGGTGTCGATGTTTTCCGCGTGTTTGACAGCCTGAACTGGGTTGAAAACATGCGTGTTGCGATGGATGCGGTGATTGAAAACGGTAAGATTTGCGAAGGTACCGTTTGCTATACCGGCGACATTTTTGATCCGGACCGATCAAAATACGACCTGAAATATTATGTTGCCATGGGCAAGGAGCTAAAAGCGGCCGGAGCCCACGTTCTGGGCCTGAAAGACATGGCCGGCGTGCTCAAGCCGAATGCTGCCAAAGTATTGATCAAAGCGCTGAAATCCGAAGTCGGCCTGCCGATCCATTTCCACACGCATGATACCGCAGGCACGGCGACCGCGACGATCATGGCGGCCTCCGAGGCGGGCGTGGACGCGGTAGATTGCGCCATGGACGCGCTATCGGGCAACACGTCTCAGGCGACGCTCGGGTCCGTGGTCGAAGCGCTGAAACACACGGATCGCGACACGGGCCTGTCGATGGACGCGGTGCGCGAAATCTCTAACTACTGGGAAGACGTGCGTGGCGAATATGCCGCGTTCGAGACCGGCATGCAGGCCCCTTCCTCCGAAGTCTATCTGCACGAGATGCCCGGCGGGCAGTTCACCAACCTCAAGGCGCAGGCCGCGTCGATGGGGCTGGATGATCGTTGGCCCGAGGTCGCCAAGACCTATGCCGAGGTCAACCAGATGTTTGGTGATATCGTCAAGGTGACACCGTCGTCCAAAGTGGTCGGCGACATGGCTCTGATGATGGTATCCCAAGGGTTAACCCGCGCGCAGGTCGAAGACCCGAAGGCAGAAATGTCCTTTCCTGACAGCGTGATCGACATGATGCGCGGCAATCTGGGCCAGCCTCCGGGCGGGTTCCCTGACGCAATCGTCGACAAAATCCTGAAAGGCGAAAAACCGAACACGGAACGCCCCGGTGCGCATCTGCCTCCTGCCGATCTTGAAGCGACACGCAAGGAATTGCGCGACCTTCTGGAAGGGGCTCAGGTTGAAGACGATGACCTGTCAGGGTACCTGATGTACCCCAAGGTTTTCCTGGATTACATGGGTCGTCACCGGACCTATGGCCCTGTCCGTGTATTGCCGACGCGCACCTTCTTCTACGGGATGGAACCGGGCGAAGAGATCACCGCGGAAATCGACCCGGGCAAGACGCTGGAAATTCGTCTGCAAGCCTTGAGCGAGACCAATGAAGACGGCGACGTTAAGGTCTTTTTTGAACTGAATGGCCAGCCGCGCGTGGTGCGCGTGCCCAACCGGATGGTCAAAGCGACGACTGCACAGCGTCCCAAGGCAGAGATCGGTAACGTCAATCACATCGGAGCACCGATGCCGGGGGTTGTTGCCTCGGTCGGGGCGACGGTGGGTCAAAAAGTCAAATCCGGCGACCTGCTTCTGACCATCGAGGCGATGAAAATGGAAACCGGTATCCACGCGGACCGCGATGCTGTCGTCAAAGCGGTTCATGTTACGCCCGGGGGCCAGATCGACGCCAAGGATCTGCTGGTCGAGTTGGAGTGATCCTATGCGCCTTTCTGCCCTGACTTTGATCGTTCCCAGCTACGACGAAGGAATATCCTTTTACTGTGGCACGATGGGGTTCGAGCTGACACAGGACGAGGACCAGGGGCATAAACGCTGGGTGCGCGTCACCCCTTCGGGTGGCGGCACCGGCTTTATCCTCGCCGAACCGGGCGACGATACTCAGCGTGCAGCGATTGGGAACCAAGGTGCGGGCCGGGTCTGGTTGTTTCTAGAGACCGAGGATTTTGCCCGCGACCATGCCCGACTTTTGGCTGGGGGCGTGACATTCGAAGAAGCCCCTCGCCATGAACCCTATGGCACTGTCGCGGTGTTCCGCGACGCTTTCGGCCATCGCTGGGATCTGATTGAACCGCGTACGACCCCCTAGAAAAAACATCGGCCCTGACACTTGGGGTCGGATGCATTCTGCCGCATTGATCAGGCCCGTTCTGCTGCTACGTTCAGGGCTTGGCACGACAGATGGACACCCCCCATGCCCTATGAATGGAAAACCCGACCCGACGCCTCGACGCAGGTTCTTTGCCTGCGGCCGCACCAATCCCTGCCGGCAAAGGGATTCGCAAGTTTTATCCTTGTCACGTTTGTCCTCATTCTGATCCCCGTTCTGCCACTGTTGGGGACTGTTCTGCTGTGGGGGCTTCTTCCTTTCATGCTGGCCGCCGTCGCGGCGATGTATTGGGCGCTACAGCGCAACCATAAGGCCAGACAGATTGAAGAAGTGTTTACGCTCGACCACAATACAGCACATTTATCCCATCGCACCGCGCGCGGAGAGGTCAAAGAATGGCAGTGCAACCGGCATTGGGCCGTCGTGACGAAATATGAAAAAGACGGCCCCGTACCCCATTACGTGACCCTGCGCGGCATGGGCCGCGAGGTCGAAATCGGGACCTTCCTGAGCGAAGAAGAACGGATCGCCCTTTATGACGAGCTGAACCGTTCGCTGATGCGCTAAGCCTTAGCTCAGTCGCTCTTTCACTTTGGGGCCAACCGCGCCAAAATCCATTTGCCCCGTGTACTTACCTTTAAGCAGGCCGATCACCTTGCCCATGTCACGGATCGATGTCGCGCCCACTTCGGCAATGGCGGCATCGACGGCCTTGGCGGTTTCTTCTTCGGTCAGCTGACGGGGCAGAAACTCTTCGATCACGGCAATCTCTTCACGCTCGCGATCCGCAAGATCAAGCCGCCCGCCCTCTTCATAGGCGCGTACGGATTCCATACGTTGTTTCGCCATTTTACCTAAAATCGCGAGCACTTCGGCATCACCAACACCCGTGTCGCCCTCATCAGCGCGCGCCGCGATGTCTTTATCCTTGATCGCCGCATTGATCAGCCGCAGGGTCGACAGCCGGTCCGCTGCCTTGTCTTTCATTGCCTGTTTCAGTGCATCCGAGATGCGAGTGCGCAGTACCATTACCATCGTCCTTTTGACCCTAGGGGGTATTAAGCCGTGCAACATAGAGATATTGCGCGGCGCAGGCAATGCCACAGGCCTCGCACAACACATTGAAAATTAACGATATTTCATTTTCAACCTGCTATTGACCCCGACGAACTGCGGCTTTAGGTTGCCACCGTTTAGCTCCATATACCTGCCGCTGGAGGCCCCCGACATGACCGCGACCACATCACCTCGTCCGACTGCCTGCCTGGCGCTAGCGGACGGATCGATTTTCTACGGCATGGGCTTTGGCGCAACGGGAGAGACCGTGGCCGAGCTTTGCTTTAATACAGCGATGACGGGCTATCAGGAAATCATGACCGACCCGTCCTACGCGGGGCAGATCGTGACCTTTACCTTCCCCCACATCGGCAACACCGGCACCAACCCCGAAGATGACGAAACCGGCGATCCGGTAGCAGCGGGGATGGTTGTCAAATGGATGCCCACCGACCCGAGCAACTGGCGTTCGGTCCAGCCGTTGTCCGAATGGCTGGCATCGCGCGGACGCATCGCGATTGGTGGTATTGATACACGCCGCCTGACCCGCGCCATCCGGCAGCAAGGGGCCCCTCACGCGGCATTGGCGCATAATCCTGACGGCGTTTTCGACGTCGAAGCGCTGGTCGCTGCGGCACGCGGTTTCGCGGGCCTGGAAGGCATGGATCTAGCGAAAGATGTCAGCTGCAAACAATCCTACCGCTGGAATGAAATGCGGTGGGCTTGGCCCGACGGCTATACTGCGCAGGAAAACGCTCCTCATAAAGTGGTCGCGATCGACTACGGTGCCAAGCGCAACATCCTGCGCTGCCTTGCCTCGGCCGGCTGCGACGTCACGGTGCTGCCCGCCTCTGCCACGTATGAAGATGTGATGGCGCATAATCCTGACGGTGTTTTCCTGTCAAACGGCCCCGGCGATCCGGCGGCGACCGGCGTGTATGCCGTGCCGATGATCAAGGATGTCATCGAAAAGACAGAGCTTCCGGTTTTCGGCATTTGCCTTGGCCACCAGATGCTTGCGCTGGCTCTTGGCGGGCAGACGGTCAAGATGGGTCACGGTCACCACGGTGCGAACCACCCCGTTAAGGACATTGATACCGGCAAGGTCGAAATCACCTCGATGAACCATGGTTTTGCCGTCGATGCGCAAAGCCTGCCAAGCGGAGTGGTTGAAACGCATCAGTCGCTGTTTGACGGCTCCAACTGCGGCATCCGGATGGAGGGGCGGCCCGTCTGGTCCGTTCAGCACCATCCCGAAGCGAGCCCCGGCCCGCAAGACAGTTTCTATCTGTTTGAACGCTTTGCCGCGGCGATGGCAGAGCGGGCCAGCTAAACCTGACAATTGCGGGCGTTCTCTTCATCCGCAATTAACGTCCCATTAAGGCATCTCTTCCAAGGTGGTCCTATTCCGACAGGAAGGGATTCGCCCTTTGAGCAACCTTGGATTAGAGCTGAAAGCACCCAGTCCCGCGCGTGCGCGCGGACGCTATCGTCCCTTCGGGCGCATATTGGTCGACGCAGGGTTGATTGATCAGGCCGATCTGGTGCACGCGCTTGAAGCGCAGCGCGATCTGGATGCACCGCTTGGGGAAATCCTTCTGGCTCAAGGGCTTGTCTCGCGCAGTGAGGTAACCAAAGCACTGGCGCTGCAACATCAGATCCAGCAGGTCGATCTTGACGCAGACCCGCCCAAACCGATGCTTGCGCGCCATCTGTCTGCCGAAGCCAGCTTGCACCATAAGATTGTGCCATGGCGGCGGATGGGCCAAACGCTGTTTGTCGCGACCAGCCGGCCGGATACCCTTCATACCCTTGCGCATGAGGCCTTCGGCAACAGCGATCTGGACATCGTACCGGTGCTGGCGGACCCCGCGCAGATCAACCATCAGATCACCGCGCTTTACGGGACCGAGCTGGCCAAACGCGCGGCAGAGCGTGTGCCCCCTCATGAAAGCTGCCGAACATGGCGGGTTGCCGGTCCGCGTCGGCGTATTTGGGCCGCCGGTGTCATTTTTGTCGCGAGCATGCTGTTCGCGTTACTCCCCGCGGTGACGTTTACGGCGTTTGTTCTATGGGCATTGTTCTGCAGTACTATGATCATGACGCTACGATTGTCGGCCTTTCTGGCGCGCTGCCTGTGGGGGAACACACCACTGCCCTCAGATCCCGCTCCGCCATCGGCCCCGACACGATGGCCAAAGGTATCGGTTCTCGTCCCTCTTCTGCATGAGGAGGAGATTGCCAGCGCCTTGATCGCACGCCTATCGCAGCTCAGCTATCCCAAGGCGCTGCTGCAGGTCGTGCTGGTGCTGGAGGAAGGCGATCAAATGACCCGCGACACCATCGCACGAACCGAACTGCCCTTCTGGTTCGACGTGATCGAAGTGCCCCAAGCAGGCAAACTGCGCACCAAACCCCGTGCCCTGAACTACGCGCTGGAATTTTGTAGTGGCAGTATTATCGGCGTGTGGGATGCCGAGGACGCGCCGGAGGCCGATCAGATCAACCGCGTCGTACAACACTTTGATATGGCGCATAAAAATGTCGCTTGTGTACAGGGCGTTCTGGATTTTTACAATGCGCGCACCAACTGGATCTCGCGCTGTTTCACTCTGGAATATGCGACTTGGTGGCGCGTGATCCTACCCGGTGTCGCGCATCTGGGGCTGATCATTCCCCTCGGCGGCACCACATTATTTTTCCGCCGCGCCGCTTTGGAGAAACTGCAGGGCTGGGATTCCCATAACGTCACCGAAGATGCCGATCTTGGCGTCCGCCTCGCACGGCATGGCTATAAAACCGACCTGCTGCCGACTGTCACTTACGAAGAGGCCAATTTTCGTGCGTGGCCGTGGATCAAACAAAGGTCACGATGGCTGAAAGGCTTCTTGATTACATGGGTCGTGCACAGCCGTGCCCCCTTCCAACTGATCCGTGATGTCGGGCTTATTCGGTTTATGGGCGTGCAGGTATTGTTCCTCGCGACGTTCTGCCAGTTCATCTTTGCCCCCCTGCTCTGGTCTTTCTGCCTACCGCTGTTCGGCGCGGCGCATCCTGTCCAGACAACACTGGGCGCTGATGTGTTCTACGGGCTTTTCGGATATTTCCTCTTCGCGGAAATCCTCAATATATCTGTCGCGATGACCGCGGTTTCGGGTCCGCAGCATCGCCACCTTATACCCTGGGCAATCACCCTTCCGTTTTACTTTATCCTCGGCTCTTTCGCTGCCTATAAGGCGCTATACGAATTCGTGGTCACGCCGTTCTATTGGGATAAGACCGAACATGGCGTCGCACATAAATCCAGCCCAATTGGCTCTACGGCGTCACCACTTCGTCCACCCTAGCCTTCGTCTTTACGCTGTGCCGCTTCTTGCTTGAGCCGCGTCATGAAGGCGACAGAAATATGCGTGCGCAATGCTTCATCCGCACCATCTTCGTCACGCTGTTCGATCATCTGAACAATGCGGTCATGTTCATCCTGCGCGATCGCACCGCGCCCATCCACGGCCAGTGACGATGTCGCCATCAGCGCCATGGACCGGTGCACCAGATCAAGTTGCTGCACCAGATACCGGTTGTGCGACGCGAGATGAATTTGTTTGTGAAAACGGCGGTTCGCACGCGCCAGCGCCGCTGGATTGTCGCGAAAAGCGTCGTCTTCCTCGACCATTTCGCGCAATACACGGACTTCTTCAGCGGTGGCGTGACGGGCGGCAAGCCGCGCGGCCAACCCCTCCAACTCGCCGCGTACGACGTAAAGTTCGGCCACCTGATTGTGGTCCAACGATGCAACGATCAGGCTCCGCCCGTCCCGCGCGAGCAAGGATTGCGTCTCAAGCCGTTGTAATGCTTCACGAACCGGCGTTCTTGAGACACCGAAGCGTTCGGCCAATTCGCTTTCCACCAACCGATCACCGGGGCGATAGGTGCCCACGTCAATCGCGTCCAGGATCATGGAATAGGCGTCTGTGGGTCCGGAGCGTGGCGTCGTCATTGGTTCTCTTTCAAAAGGCTCCGGCACCTTAGCCCCCGCGTCCAATTGCGCAACCCCGTGATCTTGCGCAGATCATCTGGTCAGCGTAGCAAGTCCCCATGCCACACGCCTCTTTTTCTCATGTGAATACTTGGGTCTTTGACCTTGATAACACATTATACCCGCCATCCGCCCGCCTGTTCGACCAGATTGAACAGCGGATGACGCATTGGGTGATGACCGCCTTGAATGTCGATGAGCAGCGCGCGGATTATCTGCGCCGACATTATTGGCACACCTACGGCACCACGCTGGCCGGGCTGATGCGCGAACACGACCTTGATCCCGGCCCCTATCTGCACGAGGTGCACGAGATCTCCTTTGACGCGCTGATCCCGGATCCTCTGCTTGCCGCGCGGATCGCCGCCCTGCCGGGGCGCCGGATCATCTATACCAACGGCACGGCCCCCTACGCCGAAAAAGTCATTGCCGCACGGGGGCTGTCGGGCCTGTTCGATGCCATCTACGGCGTTGAGCACGCGTCATTTTTACCCAAACCCGAACGCGCCGCCTACGACCTGATATTTGCCGCCGACGCATTGACCCCAACCACCGCCGTGATGTTCGAGGACGACCCCCGCAACCTGATCGCCCCGCATGACATGGGGATGGGCACCGTCCATGTGGCCGAGCACCCCGCGCCCGCGCCGCACATCCATTTCCACACCGATGATCTTTCGGCTTTTCTTGCACAGATCACGGGCTAACTGACGGGCATGACTATGGCATGTGATATCTTGATTTCGGGCGGCGGCATTGCCGGTTTGACGGCGGCAGCGGCTTTCGGCACCGCGGGTTTCAACGTGGTCTGCGTCGACCCCACGCCCCCCGTCACCGATGGTGCGGCGAAAGGGGCCGACATGCGCTCTACCGCGATGCTGCAACCGGCGCGCCGCGTGCTTGAGGCAGCGGGCATCTGGGCCCATCTGGAAGACCACGCCGCACCTTTGCAGGTGATGCGTATTGTGGATGCGGGCGGTGACGGCGATGCACCGGTGATCAGCCGCGCTTTTGATGCTGCCGATATCTCGGACCAACCTTTCGGCTGGAACTTCCCGAACTGGCTGCTAAGGCGCGCGCTTCTGGAGCGGCTAGAGGCTTTGCCGAACGTCGATTTCCGCCCCGGCACCGCAACCACCAGCTTGTTCACCCGCACCACCGGCGCACGCGTAAGCCTCAGCGATGGCACGAAAATTTCGACAAAGCTCGTGATTGCCGCAGACGGGCGCGACAGCCCCATGCGCGACGCCGCCGGGATTGAGGTGACCCGCCAAAGCTATGGCCAAAAGGCGCTTGCCTTTGCCGTGACACACCCGATCCCGCATGAAAACGTGTCGACCGAGGTGCACCGCAGCGGGGGCCCCTTCACCCTTGTACCCCTGCCCGATCGCGACGGTCTGCCCTGCTCTGCCGTGGTGTGGATGGATGACGGCGCGTCCTGCCTTGCGCGGATGGCGCTTGACGCAGATGCGTTTTCCCAAGCCGCGACCGACCGCAGTGCCCATGTGCTCGGCCCGTTGACGCTGGCCTCCGAACGGGCGATCTGGCCGATCATCAGCCAACATGCCGCGCGTCTCTCGGCGGAACGCGTCGCCCTGATTGCAGAAGCCGCCCATGTGATGCCCCCCATCGGCGCGCAGGGTTTGAACATGTCGCTGCAAGACATCGCAACGCTGCTGGAACTGGCGCAAAAGCACGGCGCTGATCTGGGCAGCCAGCCCATGCTGGACGCCTACCACAAGGCGCGGTTTGGCGACATTCAGCTGCGCTTGCGCGGCATCGACCTCTTGAACCGCGCCAGTCAGGCGACAACGCCGCTGGCCCGCGATGCCCGCGCCAAAGGGCTCAGCGCGCTATATGCCCTGCCCCCCGTACGGCGCATGCTGATGGAGATGGGCTTGGGCATGCGGCAAGGCTGACCTGCCGCGCGCCTTTATTTACAGTACCTTATCGACCACGGCGGCCAACCGCGCGAGCGTGGCATCGACGTCGTAAAGCTTATCCAGACCGAACAGCCCCAGGCGGAAGGTCTGGAAATCCTCTGGCTCGTCACACATCAACGGCACGCCAGCGGCGATCTGCATGCCTTCGGCAGCAAAGGCCTTGCCGTTTTGCACGGAGGGATCCGCGGTATAGCTCACCACCACCCCCGGCGCGCCAAAACCTTCCGCCGCGACAGAGGTAACGCCCCTCTCCGCCAGCATCTTGCGCACAGAATCCCCCAGACGCCACTGCGCCTCTTTTAGACGGTCAAACCCGTAGGATTTCGTCTCAAGCATGGTATCGCGGAATTGGCGTAGCGCATCGGTCGGCATGGTCGCGTGATAGGCGTGGCCACCATCTTCATAGGCTTTCATAATGCTATGCCACTTGGCCAGATCGATGGCAAAACTGTCCGATGTCGTCTCTCCCATGCGTGCAACAGCGCGGTCCGACATCATGACCAGCCCGGCAGAGGGCGAAGCGCTCCAGCCTTTTTGCGGCGCAGAGAGCAATACGTCGACGCCAAGCGCCTTCATATCCACCCATGCGCAGCCCGACGCGATACAATCCAGCACCACCAGCGCGCCGACGGCATGGGCCGCTTCTGCCATCTGCTTGATATAGTCATCGGGCAGGATCACCCCCGCACTGGTCTCCACATGAGGTGCGAAAACCACCTCCGGCTTATGCGTCTCGATGGCTTTGACAACGTCATCAATCGGGCTTGGGGCAAAGGGCGCGGGCGTGCTGTTGCCCTGCATCTGCGCCTTCATGACGGTGGCATTGCCGGTCAGATCGCCGCTCTCGATGATCTGGCTCCACCGATAGGAAAACCAGCCGTTGCGCACGACCAGCACCTCGGCCCCCCGTGCGAACTGACGGGCGACCGCCTCCATCCCGTAGGTGCCGCCCCCGGGGACGACAGCCACGGCATCGGCCTTGTATACGTCCTTGAGCAAAGCGCTGATGTCGCGCATGACCTCCTGGAACACGGCGCTCATATGGTTCAAGGACCGGTCGGTGAACACGACCGAAAACTCTTCAAGCCCTTCCGGGTCAACTGAATTTAGCAAAGCGGGCATGATATCCTCCTGATGGTTTCGCGCGAACATAGCCCCTCGCGTGGTAAAGTCACAGGCCCAAAGGTCCGGTCAGTCGTTCCTCGCTTAGAAGCACATTTGCCTCGACCGCCCCCGCCCCCGGCAGGGTCATGATCCGCCGCCGCAGTACCCGTTCGAAATCCGCCAGATCCCGCGCAACAACCCGTAAACGGTAGTCATATAGCCCCAGAACATGCTCCACCGTTTGGACCTCGGGGATGGCACTGACGGCGCGTTCGAAATCCTCCAAGCTAACCCGCCCTTTGGTCGCAAGCTTGACGCCAAGAAAGACGGTGACGCCGAACCCCAATGCCTCGCGGTTCAAGCGCAACCTCTTGCCGCGCAGGATGCCTGCCTCCTCCAATCGTTTGATCCGCCGCCAAGTGGCAGGCTGCGACAGCCCCAGATGACGCCCCAGGGCACCGGCGCTTTGAGTGGCATCGCGCGCAAGCGACCGGATCAGCCGGTGGTCCACCTCATCGAGCGTGATCATAGCGGCAACGCTTCCTCTGACTTGATCCGCGCCACATGCATCAGCGCCTCGATATCGGCAATATGCGGCAAGGTCAAAATACCCTCCCGGTAAATCTGCTGATAATGCGCCATATCCCGCGCAATTACCGATAGGCGCACATCCACCCGCCCCAGAAAGGTCTGGAGCTCGATCACCTCAGGCAGCTGGCGTGCCTCTTCAAGAAAGCGGTCAAAGGCATTGCCCTGTGTCTTGTCCAAAGTGATCCGCAAGGACACCTCGACCGTGTAGCCCAATGCCGCCCAATCGACGACAGCCGCCACCCCCTGCACGACACCGGCTTCCTGCATGCGCGTGATCCGCCGCGACACCTTACCCGCTGTCAGCCCCGTAAGGTCGGCCAGCTCCGCCGGCGACAGCCCCGCATCCGCCTGCCAGTGGCGCAGAAGTCGTCGATCCATATCATCAAGCATGATTTTTCCATTTTTAAAGCATACCGCGCATTAGCATCTTCATTTTGCCAAATAAACTCACAATTCCGCAATAGCATCTCGCAGCAGCTTCGATATGTTCTCCCTAGATTTCAACGAACCCGAAAGGACGCCCCAATGCGCGTTTATTACGACCGTGACTGCGATGTGAACCTGATCAAGGACAAGAAAGTCGCCATCCTCGGCTACGGCTCCCAGGGCCACGCCCACGCGCTGAACCTGCGTGATTCCGGTGCGAAAAACCTCGTCGTTGCGCTGCGTGAAGGCTCCGCTTCGAAAGCGAAAGCCGAAGGCGAAGGCCTGACAGTCATGGAAATCGCCGAAGCAGCAGCTTGGGCCGATGTGATCATGTTCACCATGCCCGACGAATTGCAGGCTGAAACCTACAAGAAATACGTGCACGACAACATCCGCGAAGGCGCTGCAATCGCATTCGCCCACGGGTTGAACGTCCACTTCGGCCTGATCGAACCCAAACCTGGCGTTGATGTGATCATGATGGCCCCTAAAGGCCCGGGCCACACTGTGCGCGGCGAATACACCAAAGGCGGCGGCGTGCCTTGCCTGGTTGCGGTAGACACCGACGCCACCGGCAAAGCGCTGGAAATCGGCCTGTCCTATTGCTCCGCCATCGGTGGCGGCCGGTCCGGCATCATCGAAACCAACTTCCGCGAAGAATGTGAAACCGATCTGTTCGGCGAACAGGCTGTTCTGTGCGGCGGTATCGTTGAATTGATCCGCTGCGGCTTTGAAACACTGGTCGAAGCCGGCTACGAGCCCGAAATGGCCTATTTCGAATGTCTGCACGAAACCAAGCTGATCGTTGACCTGATCTATGAAGGCGGCATCGCCAACATGGACTACTCGATCTCGAACACAGCGGAATACGGCCAATACGTCTCCGGCCCGCGCATCCTGCCCTACGACGAGACCAAAGCGCGCATGAAAGCCGTTCTCAGCGACATCCAGTCGGGCAAATTCGTGCGTGACTTCATGCTGGAAAACTCCGTCGGTCAGCCCACGCTGAAATCCTCGCGTCGCGCCAATGACGAGCATCAGATCGAAGTCGTCGGCGGCAAGCTGCGCGAAATGATGCCCTGGATCTCTGCCGGCAAGATGGTCGACAAATCCAAGAACTGATCGCCGATGCAGCGATGTGAAAAGGCCCGGTTCTGCACCGGGCCTTTTCTTTTGCGCAACCGGCTGTCACATCTGGCGGGCCGAAGTTTCCCACAGGATATGTCATGCCGGACGCGCCCCAGATCACCAAATCCAGCTGGCTGATGATCCTGCTGCTTGCCTTCATCTGGGGAGGCACGTTTCTGGTGACCGAAATCGCCCTGACTGAAATGCCACCCTTCTGGATCGCGGCCACACGTGTCGGGTTCGCGGCCACCGTCATGATCGTTATCTGGGCTCTGCGCGGGTTTCGGCTCTTTACCAAATCCCCCACGCGCGGCGACATTGCGGCCGTGATCTTTATCGGTGCCGCCAGCTCTGCCGTGCCGTTCAGTCTGCTCGCATGGGGTCAGCAATATGTCACCTCGGGCTTTGCGGGGGTGACCATGGCGGCGACGGCGCTGATCATCCTGCCGCTTGCGCATTTCTTCGTTCCGGGCGAAGCGATGAGCCCGCGCAAGGTGATCGGATTTGCCCTGGGCTTTGTCGGCGTTGTCATCCTGATCGGCGCGCAAGCCTTTGAAAGCACCGGCACCGCGCTTGAAACCCAAGGACGTCTGGCCTGCCTGGGAGCGGCGGGGTGCTACGCCACCAGCTCGATCATCATGCGCCGCCTGCCCGCGGTGGATGCGATCGGCCTTGCGACCATCCTGCTGATCATTGCCACCTGCATCACCATTCCCATGGCGATCATCATCGAAGGTCTACCGCCCCGCCCCTCGCCGCCCATCTTCGCGGCGCTGGCATTTCTGGGCCTGATCCCGACCGCCGCTGCGAATTTCCTGCGCGTGCTGGTGATCCGCAGCGCAGGCCCGGTGTTTATGTCACTGGTGAACTACCAAGTCCCCGTCTGGTCCGTCTGCCTCGGCGCGCTCTTGTTGAGCGAACCGCTGCCGCCATCCCTGCTCTACGCGATGGTGCTGATCCTCTCGGGTGTCGCGCTCAGCCAATATGGCGCGTTCCGCCGGCTGTTCACCCGCACGCGCGCCTAACTTCCAAATGGCTCTAAATCCTCGCCGAAGGCATCCCTCAGCCACCGCAGGCGGCGCGTCCCGCGAGGGCAAGGCAGGGCCGCTGCGCAGGACATCCCCGCCAGCAGCCCTGCGATCAGCTTAAGGTGCGACAGCCGCTGTGACCGCATCCACGACGGAATCGACCGCACGCTCCATCAGCTGCGCGTCTTCATGTTCTGCCATCACACGCACCAGCGGCTCGGTGCCGGATTTGCGGATCAGCAAACGCCCCTGACCGGCCAGATCGGCCTCGGCCTGGGCGATAGCCCCTTGCACCTGCGCGTCTTCCAACGGCACTTGACCGGCAGAAAACCTCACGTTCTTAAGCAGTTGCGGCACGGGTTCAAAGTTATTCAGCAGCTCGGAGGAGGTCTTCTCCGACCGGATCATCTCTGCTAGAAACTGCAGCCCCGCCATCAGACCGTCACCCGTGGTGGCGTGGTCGGTCATGACGATATGGCCCGATTGCTCGCCGCCCAGATTGAAGCCGCCTTCGCGCATCCGCTCGACCACATAGCGGTCGCCGACGGACGTCCGCTCAAGCCGTAGCCCCTTGCCCTGCAAGAAGTGTTCAAGGCCAAGGTTGCTCATCACGGTGGCAACCAAGGCACCGTTGGCCAGCCGGTCTTCGGCCGCCCAACGGGAGGCCATAAGGGCCATGAATTGATCCCCGTCACCGACCTTTCCGGTTTCGTCAATCAGGATCACGCGGTCCGCGTCGCCATCCAGGCAAATGCCCACATGGGCACCGTGCTCTACCACCGCCGCTGCGGCGCGTTCGGGGTGGGTCGAGCCACAATTCTCGTTGATATTAAAGCCGTTCGGCGACACGCCAATCTCGATCACCTCGGCCCCCAATTCCCATAGGGTTTCGGGCGCGACGCGGTGTGCGGCCCCATTGGCACAGTCGATCACGACCTTCAGCCCGTCCAGACGCATCTGGCGCGGGAACGACGACTTCACCCGCTCGACATAGCGGAACCGCCCGTCATCGATCCGCTTGGCACGGCCGATCTTGTCGGCGGGGTTCAACTCCACACCGCCTTCGATCAGCGCCTCGATCTCTGCTTCGACAGCGTCGCTCAGCTTGAACCCGTCGGGGCCGAAGAACTTGATGCCATTGTCCGTCGCCGGATTGTGACTGGCCGAGATCATCACCCCCAGATCAGCCCGCATCGACCGCGTCAGCAGCCCGACCGCAGGCGTGGGCACCGGCCCCAGAAGCAGCACATTCATCCCCGAGGACGTCAGGCCCGCCGTCAGCGCGTTTTCGAACATATAGCCCGACAACCGCGTGTCCTTACCAATCACCACACGGTGCACACCGTCACGACCCGCGCTAAAATAGCGCCCCACAGCGGCCCCGATTTTCAGGGCGACCTCGGCTGTCATCGGATGCACATTGGCCTTTCCGCGAATACCGTCTGTTCCAAATAATTTTGTCATAAAATGCTCCCAAAATATGCGGCATGCCACAGAGCGACCGCTTGGCGGGTGTCGTCAACGTCATGCACACGGATCATTTGCACACCCTGCCCCAATCCTGCAAGCGCCACGGCGATCGACCCCGGCGCGCGGTCCTGTGCCTGCGGCGCGTTGCCGATCGTTCCGATGAACCGTTTGCGCGACACGCCTAGCAGGATAGGCGTCCCCAAAGCGTGAAACAGGCTCAGCCGCGCCAGCAGAGCCAGATTGTGATCCTGCGTCTTGCCGAACCCGATGCCCGGGTCCGCCAGAATGGCCCCCCGCGGGATGCCTGATGCCTCTAGGATGCTGACCTGCCGCTCCAGCGCGTCAAAAACATCAAGCAGCACGTTATCATACTGTGGGTCCAGATGCATGGTCGCGGGATCGCCTTGGGCATGCATAACGCAAACCGGCAGCGCCAGTTTTTGACACAGGGGCCCAAGGGCGGGATCAAAGGTGAAGCCCGACACGTCGTTTACCAGATTGGCACCAGCGCTCACCGCGGCCTCGGCCACGGCGGCCTTGCGGGTATCGATGGAGATCGGCGTTTGCAGCCCCGCCCCCCGCAACGCGGCGATGACGGGAGCGGTGCGCGTGATCTCTTCGGAGACGGGCACAAAATCCGCGCCGGGGCGCGTGGACTCACCGCCAATATCCAGAATATCCGCGCCGGCTGTCACCATCTCTTGTGCGACGCGCAGCGCATCGGGCACGGCATTATGCTGCCCCCCGTCCGAGAAACTATCGGGCGTCGTGTTCAGAATGCCCATGATGCGCGGGCGGTCCAGCGTCAGCCCTGCCATCGCGGGTCTGGGCGCGGTCAGCCGTGCCATCACGCTTGCCGGGATATCAGCCGCGGGCACAACACGGGGCGGCGTGCTGCGCGACAAGACCTCGGCATGGGTGAACCAGCCCCACCCCCCCGCGAGAGACACCGCAGTGTCAGGCCGCGCGGGGCCGATCTGGACGAGAGGTCGGAAATAATCGGTCATGTCTCACAGACTGCCTTGGTCTACCGCTACGGCGCGCAGCGGAACAGAGGCGTCAGCCGGCAGGTCCGCCCCGATCACCAACATCTCTGTCGCGTCGAAGCTGGCGGCGAACCACGCGGCCAAGGCCACTGCATCGCGCGGCTGCGCCGAGGGGGTATCCACGCTATCAAGCACGATCTTCGACGGGGCCCAAACGCTCGTCTGGCCGTTCTTCATTGCCCAATCCAGCTCTGTCCGCGTCGCCACCACAACACAGCGATCGTCCTTTGCGGCCAGCACCCAGGCGTTCTGTTCAATCGCCAGCAGATCAATGCGGCGCTGCGCCATTTTATGCCCGACCTGCGGCGCGGCGGTGTCCGATGCGCCGACACATAGGATCAGGGGCCGCCCCATCTGGTGCAACTGGTCCAGCCACCCCGCCAGATGCGGCGAGGCGATGGCATCATTGCTCAGATAAACCAGCTCGGGGTGCGGCACCTCGCGCGCCGCGGCCTGACTGTCGGGGGTATCATCGCGGGCGCGCACGATCTCGACTCCCAAAGCACCGGGGCCACGGTCCAGCTTTTCGATGCGCACAAACACCCGCATCGCCTGCCGTTCCAGCAGGATACGATCCGCGACCCGTTCGGCCAGCGTCTCGAGCAGATTCAGCCGTTCGTCCGACAGCTCGTAGGCGATGGCCTCGGTCACGCGGTCGTAGGACAGGATACGGTCCACATCGTCGTCCACGGGGCCGGTCAGCGGCTGCACCTCGACGACGACATTGAAACAGATGCGCTGCGTTACGCCACGTTCGGCCTGAAAGGCACCGATCTCGACCTCAACGATATGATCGCGCAGGGAAATCCGGTCCAGAGGTTCAGGCCCCGCCGTCGCTGCAGCGCGTTCGGACGGGTGCGCAAAGGCAAGCCGCGTGTCACTTGTCATGGGTTTGGGCCTTTGCTTGTCTCACTCGCAAACGATCCTAGACCGTTTGCGCGGATGTACCAAAGCCAGACACGGCTGGCCAGCCATCAAAGACGACAGAAACGCCGCTTAGTTCGACGCGGTCTGAACGCCGTCGCGATAGAACATGTGCACGCCGATCTTGGTGGTGCGGGTAAAGACGCGCGACCAACGGGGGCTCACGGCGGTGGTATGATAATACGTCGCCCCCCCTGTCAGCGATGGTGCCTTGCCGTCCAGCACCGCCCGCGCGACCTTGCCGACCTGCGCATAGGCGCGCGGCTCTGATATCACTTCGGCATTGCCATCGCAGGTGTAGGTGAACTGGCACTGGTATTTGCGACCTGTTCCCTGATTGATCACGCTGCACAAAGACCCGGGAAACTGCGCGGACTTCACACGGTTCATAATCACTTCGGCCACAGCGAACTGGCCCTTGACCGTCTCGCCGCGTGCTTCAAAGTACAGCGCCTCTGCCAGACAGCGCCATTGTTCGCCGCCCGATGCTTTCGGCTGTTCGGCCAGCCATGCGCGGGTGAACTCCACCTCGCTTGCGTTGTTCGATGCGATCATGCTTTCCAGACGTTCCGACCCGACAGAGCGCAGCCCTTTGGCTTCGATGTCAGCCAGTGCTTTGGCCTGTTGCGGGCTGGCGGACGCCACGGCAGGAGCAAGCAAAGACAGCGCCAGCAGGGCGCAGGACGAGAATTTCTGAAAAGAACGCATTGAGCGCCTCGCAAGTAGTTTCGGACAGCGCCCCCTACCCAAACTGGCACCAAGCGTAAACCCTGCCGAAACCGCCTGCGCGGGAACCCGCACAGGAAAACAACATCTAGGCGATCAGCCGCGCAAAACTACCCGATCTTGTCCGCGATTGCGAGCTGTGCCGCCGCCAATCGGGCGACCGGAACACGGAAAGGTGAGCAAGAAACGTAGTCGAAACCCGCTGCACGGCAAAAAGCAATCGATTCGGGGTTGCCGCCGTGCTCTCCGCAGATCGACAAGGTAATCCCAGGTTGTGCTTCCCGCCCCCGTGCGGCACCAAGCTGAAGCAGCTCTCCGACGCCATCACGGTCCAGCATATGGAACGGATCTTCGGGAAAAACGCCCTGCTGCACGTAGGTCGACATGAACCGTCCCGCGTCATCACGGCTCAACCCATAGGTCATCTGCGTCAGGTCGTTTGTCCCGAAACTGAGGAAGGAACAATGGGGCGAAATCTCTCCGGCGCGCAGGGCGGCACGGGGCGTTTCGACCATCACGCCCAAACGGTAGGTAAAGCTCGCGCCGCGTTCGGATTTCACCGCCGTTGCGATCTTGTCGACGCTGGCCTTGATCAGCTCAACCTCGCGTTTGGCCGAAACAAGCGGGATCATGATCTCGGGCACCACAGGGTCGCCATCGCGGCTGGCTTCGATCGTGGCCTCGAAGATCGCGCGGGCCTGCATCTCGTAGATTTCGGGCACCGTCACGCCAAGACGCACGCCGCGCAGGCCGAGCATCGGGTTATATTCGGTCATCGCCTCGATCCGGCGGGTCACGTTGGACAGCGGCAAATCCAGCGCCTCGGCCAGATCGCGTTGACCGGTTCGGGTCGAGGGCAGGAATTCGTGCAAGGGCGGATCGAACAGACGGATGCACACCGGCTGACCCTGCATGATGCGGAAAAGCTGAATGAAATCATCGCGTTGCATTGGCAGCAAGCGTTCTAGCACGGCGCGACGGCCTTCGCTGGTATCGGCAAAGATCATCTCGCGCATCACGGTCAGGCGGCTGGGGTCAAAAAACATATGCTCTGTCCGGCACAGCCCGATCCCCTGCGCGTCGAAATTGCGCGCGGTTTGCGCGTCGGCAGGGGTGTCGGCGTTGGCACGTATCCCGATGTCAGCGGCATCTTCGGCCCAGGACATGAGCTTTTGGAAGGTCGCGTCCAGCAGCGGCTCAAGCATATCCGCGGCCCCGCACAGCACCTCTCCCGAGGTGCCGTCGAGGGTGATTTCATCGCCTGCCTTGAACATCCGCCCGTCGGGGGCCGTGATCACCCCCTTGACCAGATCGAACCGCATCGACGAGGCACCGACGACGCAGGGCAAGCCCATGCCCCGCCCGATCACCGCGGCGTGGCTGGTGATGCCACCGCGTTCGGTCAGCACGGCTTGGGCGGCATGCATCCCGCGAATATCCTCGGGCGAGGTTTCGCGGCGCACCAAAATACATTTCTCGCCCCGTGCGGCACTGGCTTGCGCATCATTCGCGTTGAACACGATCCGGCCGGTGGCGGCACCGGGGCTGGCGGCAATGCCGCGCCCGATCACATCGCGTTTCACCCGGGGGTCAACCTGCCGGTGCAACAGCTCTGTCAGGGTGCGGGGCTGGACACGCATCAGCGCCTCTTCGCGGGGGATGATCCCTTCGTCCGCCAGCGCCACCGCGATCCGCACCGCCGCCCGCGAGGACCGCGACACGCGCACGCCATCAAGGATAAACAACTCTCCGTCAGAGATGACGAATTCCACCTGCATCTCGGCGCGCAGCCGCACCCGCATCAGCGCCGCGTGCTGTTTGAGCATCTCGAAGGCTTCGGGGGCGTGTTCCTCAAGCGACGGTCCGCGCGGATCGCGCGTCAGGTAAAGCGCATCGGCCGTGTCCTGCAAGGCGTCGCGCCCCTGCGACTGGCTCAGGTACCGCCCGGTGATCTGCGGCAAGCCGGTGGTGCTGTCCACCAGCTGCAGCACGCCCGAGCCGCAAATCCCCGTGCCCACACCGAACACCATCTGCTGCACGATCAGGCCCAGCCCCGCGTCCGCAGGCGCCCCCTTGGCCTGGCGCAACAGCCGCGCCGATGTGCCCTCCCACGCCCGCGCCATGGAACTGAGCACGGCAGTCAGCTGGGTCACACGGTCCTGGGGGAAGCTTTCTTCGGTCTCAAGCTCGTAGGCGCGTAAGGATTGCAGCAGCGCCTCGCGCCCGTCGCCTTCGACGTCGTCGAACATATCGGGGTCCAGCCGCGCCACATTGACGGCATAGGATTGCACGAAACGGGTATAAAGCGCCGATGCGGGCCCCTCGCCCATGCGTTCGCAATAATCGGCATAGCGGTCATCGTTCATGCCGATGTTCATCACCGCCCCCGGCCCGCCCCAATCCGGGTCCTGGCTAGAGGGGCGCACGCATAGCAGCGCGTCTTGGGGGAATTCATCGGCGACCGCTTGCAGATCGGGGATCTGCCCCTGCGCAATCTCGAGCACGACATCAAAGGGCAGCGCCACGGTGCGCGGCACCGGCAGATCAAGACGGACCAGACGTTGCAGACATTTCGCACGCCCCCCATGCGTATCATTCGCGATGGGGGCGGTTTGGGTCACAAGGGTTGTCATGGCGGTTTTCTGCACTGCGGCACCTTTTGGTTCCTGCGCAGCATAGGCTTTCGCCGTGGTGTGGCAAGGCGTGATCGCCTTGCCCACGTGTCGGGTCTGCTGCGTTACCCGTCGATTTTCGTCAGATCCGCGACCGAGCTACAGATCGTGCGGATACGGCTGAGCAGGTTCAACCGGTTGCGCCGGACCGTCGCATTGTCCGCGTTCACCTGCACCGCGTCAAAGAAAGCATCAATCGGGCCGCGCAAGGATGCCATCGCGGACATGGCTGTGCCGAAATCCTGTGCCTCCATCGCCGGTTTGATCTGCGCCTCCGCGGTATCAAGGGCGGCAAACAGCGCGCGCTCTTCGTCCGTCTCGGCAAACTTGATATCTGCCCCGAAGGAGTATTCCACCCTATCCGCGTCCTCGGCTTGGCTCAGGATGTTGTTGGCGCGCTTGAACCCCTGGATCAGGTTTTCCCCGTCATCGGTTTTCAGCGTCTCGCTCAGCGCCTTGGCGCGTTTGACCAGCAGGGTCAGGTCGTCGTTGCCGTCCGTCGCACCAGCAGGTGCGCCATCAGAAGAACTGATGCAAGCGTCGATGATGTCATGACGGACGCCTTGGTCTTTGAGGTAGACCTTAAGGCGATCATGTAGGAAGGAGAGGAGGTTTTCTGCCGTCTCTTCGGCGCTTCCAGCAGCCGGTGCAGGGGCTTGAGACAAATGCTCAAGGATGGTGTCACGCAGTTTCATTGACACATCATTCTCGACCAAAATCCGAATAACGCCCAAGGCCGCGCGACGCAGCGCAAACGGGTCTTTGCTCCCGGTCGGTTTTTCGTCAATCGCCCAGAAGCCGGTCAGCTTGTCGATTTTCTCTGCCAGCGCCACGGCGATGGACACGCGCGCGGTTGGCACGTCGTCGGATGGCCCCAGCGGCGCATAGTGGTCTTGGGCGGCGGCGGCGATGGCCTCGGACTTGCCTGCGGCTTTGGTATAGTAGCTGCCCATAAGCCCCTGAAGTTCGGGGAACTCATAGACCATTTCGGACGAAAGATCGGCCTTGGCGAAACGGGCGGCGGCGCGGGCCTCTTCCGCATCGGCCCCGACCATCGGGGCGAGTTCCCCAGCCAGTGCTTCCATGCGCGAGATCAGCTCTGCCTGTGTGCCCAGCTTGTTGTGGAAGGTCACGTTGGACAGACGGTCCACCCAGGTCTGCATCCCTGCCTCCGATTGCGCGATGCGCAGATCGTTTTCCCAGAAGAATTTAGCGTCCGACAGACGCGCAGAGAGCACTTTTTCATTGCCCGCCAGAATGGTCGCGCCATCGTCGGCGGTGGTGCGGTTGGCGACGGTGACAAAGCGTTCGATGCGGCCCGTCTTGGGGTTACGCACGGAAAAGAACTTCTGGTGCTCTTTCATTGAGGTTTGCAGCACCTCGGGCGGCAGACCAAGGAAATCATCGCCAATCTGCCCCATCAGCACGACGGGATATTCCACCAGCCCTGCGACCTCGGCCAGCAGCCCCGCATCCTCGACCACCTCAAGCCCGTTGGCAAAGGCCATATTGGTCGCGTCGTTCCAGATCGTATCGCGCCGCTCTGCCGGATCGAGCACGACAAAGACGCGTTTCAGCTTGGCGCTGTAGTCGTCAAAGCTGCTGACGGTGATTGTATCGGGGGCCAGAAAGCGGTGCCCGCGCGTGGTATCGCCTGCGGTAATCCCGTCGATGGTCAATGGCACGGTCTGCACGCCATCCTCGGCCGACAGGATACACAGGATCGAATGCAACGGGCGCACCCACCGCAAGCTGCCACTGCCCCACCGCATGGATTTGGGCCATGGGAAGTTGCGAATGGTGGTTTCCAGCACTTCTGCCACGATCTCGGCCGCGGGGCGGCCCGGCTTGTTGATCATGGCGAACAGGATCTTGCCCTTGGGCGTGTCGCGTTCTTCCAGCTGGTCGCGGGTCAGCCCCGCGCCACGCAAGAACCCTTCGATGGCTTTTTCCGGCGCGTCGGCCTTGGGGCCTTTGCGTTCCTCGACCAGCGACGGGCTGGCGTCCAGCATCCCTTCGACGGTCAGGGTCAGGCGACGCGGCGTCGAAAAGGCCGCGGCAGAGGCATAGGTCAGCCCCGCATCCACCAGACCGTTCGTCACCAGTTTCTTTAGATCATCCGCCGCGCGCGCCTGCATGCGGGCGGGAATTTCTTCCGAGAAAAGCTCTATCAGGAGGTCGGGCATGGGTTCGTACCTTTCGGGGCCGCGTGTCGCTTGGGTGCGGTTAAATATGTGTCGCGCAAACAGCGCTTATGTCAAAGGGCCTGTCGATCCGGGGTGGATCAGTCGGCGGGGCGTTCCGGGCAGGCTTCGCCCACCACGGTGCCATCATAGGATTTGTCGCCACAATCGTTCAGCTCGTGCCAGACATAGCCGCGCCCGTCCGAAGTGATCGCAACAATACGGTCTACGCCGAAATGCACGTTCTTCTGCCCCAGAAAGGTCAGCGCCGTGCCTGCCTCGATCTCTTCTGCGATGGCCTTGGCGTCGAAACAGTCGAACCAGCCCGGTGCATTGCGCGGCGTGACCTCGTCGCTGACGACATAGGTTTCGGACAGCATGGCGAGGCTAAGCGAGGTGTCGAAACATGCGCGGTAGCGGATGGGCGAGCTGTCGGCGTCGATGGCGCGGAAATTGTCGGTCAGGATCGGCTCGGACGCATTGCTGGAGATCGACACCAGCGAGACGCCCTCATCCGGTGCCGGTGCCTCGTGATAATAGCCGTAGACCTGTAGATAATAAAGCGCGAGACCCGCAATGGCTGCTGCAACCAAGATGACGCCTCCTACAATTTTACCGTTCATGCCGCGTTTTCCGACCAACCGCCGGCCCGTGTCTGAACAAAGGCGTCAGCGCAGGCTTTGGCAAGGGTGCGCACCCGCCCGATGTAAGCCTGACGCTCTGTCACCGAGATGACACCGCGTGCGTCCAGCAGGTTGAAGATGTGGCTCGCCTTGATGCATTGGTCATAGGCGGGGTGCGCCATCACGATGCGCTTGCCGGTCTTGGGGTCCACGGCGTCTTGCGCAAGGATCGCCTTGCACTCGTTCTCTGCCTCGACAAAGTGGTCCAGCAGCACGTCGGTATTGGCGACATCAAAGTTCCAGCGGGCGTATTCTTCCTCGGTCTGTTTGAACACATCACCATAGGTCAGCGGGATCGGCGCGTCGGGGCTGTTAAAGGGCATGTCCATCACGTGATCGACGCCCAGAACATACATCGCCAAACGCTCGAGCCCGTAGGTCAACTCTCCCGACACAGGGTGGCAATCATGGCCGCCGACCTGCTGGAAATAGGTGAACTGCGACACTTCCATGCCGTCACACCAGACTTCCCAGCCCAGTCCCCATGCGCCCAAAGTGGGGCTTTCCCAGTCATCCTCGACAAAGCGGATGTCATGCAGCGCCATATCGATCCCGATCGCCTCAAGCGATCCGAGGTAGAGCTCTTGCAGGTTGGGCGGGCTGGGTTTGATCAGTGCCTGAAACTGGTAGTAATGCTGCAAACGGTTGGGGTTTTCCCCATAGCGCCCGTCGGTCGGGCGGCGCGAGGGCTGCACATAGGCGGCGGCCCAAGGGTTGGTGCCAAGCGCGCGCAGGGTCGTGGCCGGGTGAAACGTACCCGCACCGACTTCCATGTCGTAGGGCTGCAGGACCGCACAGCCCTGACGCGCCCAATAGGACTGTAGGGCGAGGATGATTTCCTGAAATGAACGGGGGCGCTGGACCGGGTCGGACATAAGATTTTGCCTTTGCTGCTGCGCGCCTTTCCTAAGGTGCTGTTGCGGTAGGGTCAATTGGCAGCTTTGTGATGATTTGCGCTGTCTCAAGCATGGTATTTTGCACAGGTTCCTGCTTATCTACTGCAAGTTTAAATCCTTGAGAGCACCCATACCTATGACGCGACTGTTTGCGGCCCTAATCGCCGCCTTGTTTATTGCCCCGTTTGCCTTTGCACAGTCTGCCGATGATGTGGTTTGGATACAGGTTGAAGCCCAGCCCAATCTGGCCGCGGCGACAGATCGCGCACGTGCCTATAGCGCCAATCTTGAGGATGTGAACGGCTTTGCCTTGGGCGGCAGCTGGTATGGAATCGCGGTCGGCCCCTATCGCCGTGATGACGCAGAGCTGTTGTTGCGCCGCTACCGCCGGGACGGGGTGATTCCGCGCGACAGCTTTATCCAGCTTTCTGAACGGTTCCAGCAGCAGTTCTGGCCCGTGGGCGCGAACGTCCTGAACATTCCGCTGATCGCACCGGTTGACCCCGCATCCCCCACCGATACGCAGACAGACAGTGAGATCACGCAAACCACCCTGCCCCCCGCCAGCGAAGCGCTGGAGCAAGAGAACACCGCCACCGTAGAGGTAGAAACCACGCAAGTCCCCGTCCTGCCAGAACCACCACGTGACGAAACCCTGGCCGAAGCGCGCGCCAGCGAACGGGATCTTGACCGCGAGGCGCGCGAACAGTTGCAGGTCGCGCTGAAGTGGGCCGGGTTTTACAATGCCTCTATCGACGGTGCCTTCGGGCGGGGTACGCGGGGGTCTATGGCCGATTGGCAAGGGGCCAACGGCTATGACGCCACCGGCGTGCTGACAACGCTGCAACGCGCCGCCCTTCTGAAACAATATAACGCCGTGCTCGAAGGTCTGGGCCTGCAGGTCGTGCGCAACGCCGACGCGGGGATCGAGATGGTGATGCCGACCAAGATCGTGGGGTTTGACCGGTTCGAGCCCCCCTTCGCCCATTACAATGGCACCGGCGACATCGACGCGCGGGTTCTGCTGATCAGTCAGGCGGGCGATCAGGATACGCTCTTTGGCCTGTATGACATCATGCAGACCCTTGAAATCGTCCCCGAAGAAGGCCCGCGCGAGCGGAAGTCCGACAGTTTCGAGCTGATCGGCGAGAACGGTCGCATCGTCAGCCAGACGCAGGTGTCGCTGCAGAATGGCGAGATCAAGGGTTTCACCCTCATCTGGCCCGCCGGGGACGAAGACCGCCGCCGCCGCGTGATTGCCGAGATGACGAAATCCTTCACCCGCCTGCCCGGTACGCTGGATGCCGCAGCGGGGGGGGGCGACCGTCAGGCTGTCGATCTGGTGTCGGGTCTGCAAATCCGGTCGCCGAAAATCTCGCGCTCGGGCTTCTTCATTGATGGGCGCGGTACTGTTGCCACCACATCCGAGGCGGTGCAAAGCTGTGGTCGTCTGACGCTGGACGACGAGACAGAGCTTGATGTGGTTGTTGACGATGCGGCCAGCGGGATTAGCCTGCTGAAACCCCGCGCAGCGCTTTCGCCACTGGATGTGGCGGCGTTCAACACCGTGCCCCCCCGTTTACAGTCAGAAATCGCGGTTGCGGGTTTCCCCTATGAAGGCGTGCTTGGATCAGCGACGGTGACCTATGGCACGCTGGCCGATGTGCGTGGGCTGCAAGGCGAAGAGAACATCGCCCGCCTCGCGCTAGAAGCCCGCAGCGGTGACGCGGGTGGTCCGATTCTGGATCGTGACGGGCGGGTCTTGGGCATGTTGCTGCCCCGTGCCAATGGCGCACGCGAATTGCCCGAAGATGTCGCGTTTGCGGTTGAATCCAAGGTCATCGCAGAGCTCGCGCAAAAGGCCGGTGTCACCGTGGATACCACGGCCAGCAGCACCACGATCAAGCCGCAGGACCTGCGTGAAAAAGCCAAGGGCATGACCGTACTGGTCAGCTGTTGGGAATAAAGAAAACCCCCGATCTCCCGTTTAACGGGGGATCGGGGTCAGTCGTTTGAACCGCTTCGGGCAGCGCCCTTGATCAGACTGCGGTCTGGGGTGTCAGATAGATCAACGTCGGGCGGTCGGCCTTGAAGGCTTGCGCCAAGACCTCTGGCAACTCCTCCAGCGATTTCGGTGCCGCAGCATAGGCTCCATAGGCTTCGGCCAGTTTGCAAAAATCGGGATTATGAGCGATGACCGCATTTGGCGCGATCTGCGCGCGGGTCATGCTGTCTTCGATTTCGCCCAGTTTGCCATTGTCCCACAGGATGATCGGCAAGGGCAGCCCCAGCTCTACCGCAGCCCCCAGTTCCTGCACCGTGTATTGAAAGCCATAATCGCCGATGATCGCCATGGTCGGCAGTCCGGGGCGGCCAATGGCACCACCAATCGCAGCAGGTGTTGCGTAGCCAAGCGTGCCGAACCCGTAAGGATGATGCCAATTTCCGGGGCGGTCCATCTCCCAGACCTCTGTCGCGGCATAGGCGAATTGGGTCATGTCCGAGTAGATCATCGTGCCTTCGGGCGTCGCAGCCTTCACCGCCTCCACCACGGCAAGGATGCCCGGACGTTCCATATCCACTTCTGACCGCCAGCGTTTGCGCCAGCCTGCCACCTCGGCCGCATTCCAACCCGCTGCTGTGCGTTCGTCCGGCAAGGCAGCGTCAAGCGCGGTCATTACCTGTACCGCATCCCCAAGGATGGCAAACGGTGCTGCCTGCGGGTCCGCCAGAACCGACGGATCAATATCAACGCGCACCAGCTCGCCTGAATGGCCCAGATGATCGCGCCAGAGGTCCACCTCTGCCAGCTCGGTCCCGACGGCGATCACAAGATCCGCCTGCGCGATCACATCGACGCTGCTTTCCCGCGCGAGATAGGCCCCGAAATGCAGCGGCGCTCCGGGCGAGACGATGCCACGTCCGGCATAAGTCGTCAGGCTCGCCGCCTGCCAGCGGGCCAGCAGGGCGTCAACGTTTTGAACGCCAACGGCACCACCGCCAAAAATGAACAGCGGCTTCTGCGCTGCCGCCAGCTTTTGCGCCAGAAGGTCGATCTGCGCAGAGGGCACCGCCGGCAAGGTCGCGCTGACGGCAAGGGCGTGCGCGGGGGCGGCCTCTGCCTCCAGCAGGTGAATGGGAACAGAAATATGCTTGGACCGCGGGCGGCTGGTGGCAAATTCGGTCAGGGCGCGATCAATCAACTGGTAGGCCGCCGGTGCCGTCAGCGCCATTTCGGACCAGTCGCACACGGTTTCCGCCGCCGCGCGCTGATCGTTCATCTGGTGCAGCTGCCCCTTCCGCGCCGCCGTTTCATCCAGACAGGAGGACAACACCAGCACCGGCACGGAATCGCTGTAGGCCTGCCCCATCGGCGTCATCACATTGCACAGCCCCGGGCCGGTGATCACATAGGCGATCCCCGGCTTGCCTGTGGCCCGGGCATAGCCATCTGCCATAAAGCCCGCCCCCTGTTCGTGCCGCGCCAGCACATGGGTCAGCCCTGCTTCCTCGATCCCGCGGTACATCTCTTGGTTATGCACGCCGGGGATGCCAAAGATCACCTCTACCCCGCGAGTTTTGAGCATATGAGAAATCTGTGCCCCCAAAGGACGGGTTTGTACTGCGCTCATTATGCTCTCCAGAATTTGAATGTCAGAATGACGTATACCGCCATAAGCTCCAGCCGCCCGACCAGCATTGCGGCGGTCAGGATCCATTTGGCTGTGTCGTTGAGGGTGCTGAAATTGCCCGCCGGCCCGATGATCTTGCCCAGACCCGGCCCGATGTTCCCCAAGGCCGCCCCCGCCCCCGAGATCGAGGTCACGAAATCCAGCCCTGTCATGCTGAGCGCCACGGCCACCAGCCCTAATGTCAGCGTGAAAAACATGAAAAACGACATGACCGAGATCATGACATCGCCGCTGATCGGGCGACCGTCATAGCGCGGGGTAAAGATGCCGTGGGGTGACCGGATTCGCTGCAACTGCGCACGGATGGATGCGAACAACAGCTGATAGCGGAAGATCTTGATCGAACAGGCGGTGGACCCCGCGCAGCCGCCAATCAGCCCCGTAAAGAAAAACAGCGCCACGGGAAACGGCCCCCAGGTCATATAATCGACCGAGGCAAAGCCCGTGCCCGAAATGATTGAAGTGATGTTGAACAGCGCCTCGCGCAGGGATTGCTCCCAATGATGCGGAAAGACCGACTGGATAGAGATAAAGATCAGCCCCACCAGCACCGCAATCGTCAGCAAGAAACCCTTTACCTGCGGATCACGATGCAGGGCCAAGGGGTTACCGTTCAGCAGTTGCACGTAGCGCACGAAAGGCAGCGCCGCGAGCACCATGAAGATCGACGCCGCATATTCCGCATTGCCGCTAAAGGTACCGAAAGAGGCGTCATAGTTTGAAAACCCGCCCGTAGACACCGTGGTCAGCGCGTGGACCGTCGCGTCAAAGACGTTCATTCCCAAGGTCAGATAGGTCAGCGCGCAGGCGAAGGTCAGCCAGACATATATGACCGAGATCTGGCTGGCGATCTGCCCGGCCCGCGGGAGGATTTTACCAAAGGTATCAAAGGCTTCCGACTTAAAAATCTGCATACCACCGACGCGCAGTTCGGGCAGGAACACCATCGCCACAACAATGATACCGATGCCGCCCAGCCACTGCAGGATCGCGCGCCACAACAACAGCCCCTTGGGCAGATCATCAAGCCCGGAAAACACCGTTGATCCGGTGGTGGTCATGCCCGACATGGCCTCGAACACCGCATCGACGAAACGTGCCTCTGTCGCGCCCAGCATGAACGGCAAAGCGCCGAAGAGCGGCAGCATCAGCCACACGGCCGTGGTCAGCAAAAAGGTCTGCTGGATCGTCAGCCCTTCCCTGACCCCGTTGGCACAGGCCAGCGCGATCATGCTGCCCCCCAGCATAGTGATCAGCCCGGCCTCGACGAAGACAGGCCAATGGCCGCGCCCTTCGGCAATATCGACCAACATTGGCACGATCATCGCAATGCCAAGCACCGACACCAACAGGCCGATGACATATCCAACTGGGCGCAAATCCAACATCTGCGCAGCGTTGGCGCGGCGGCGCGCCGGTGTCAAGGACGCGCCCTGCGGTAAAACGCAAAACGGCCCGGGCAAGACACACCCGGGCCGTCAATACTCAACCTGTGAACCGATCAGACGTAATATGTGTCGCGGAAAACATGGTGCACGATGTCATCACGCTTGATACCCATCGCGGCCAGCTCTTCGTCGGTCTTGGATTGCAGGAATGTCACCTGACGCATCCGGCCCGAATTCGCACCCGCTGCGATCAAACCGTTCCAGATGGCAGCAAAAAACCCGCCGATGACGGCGAATGGAGCTTTGATGGTGGGGACGTTGCTTTGCGAAATTGTGCTGTTGTAAGCCATAATAAACTCTCGATTTATCTTGGCATTTCTGCCGGTTACCTTGTTCTGCCTCTTAATATAACGAAGCAATCCCCAATGAGAACCGACGTTTCTGCATAGCAGCATCCCGAAGATGCCGCATCGCAGCATGGCTTTGTGCATGTTTCAAGCAAGCACCACAAACCTCCGCGCAATAAATACGCAGAATGAAAACATGTCAGAGTAACTGCCCTAAAACCGTGCGAACATCAGCCGACGTGAAACAGCGTGCTGAACAGTCTGGGGTCGATGCTTTGAGCCGCAAAGGTATCGCCCTGCGTCAGAACAGAGATCGCATCATGACTGTGCAGGCTTTCTTGGTGGCTGGCCACAACGCGAAAATCACGCACCCGCGGTTCGGCTTGCAACTGCTCGCAGAACAGCCGCGCCGCATCCTCGACAAAGATCGGATTAGCGGCGTTCAGCTCGGCAAACGCCTGTTCGTCCTCGCGTTTGACCATCACCTGCGTCTCAGTCGGCACCGCACGGCGCGCCGCGTCGATCAGGTCTTCGAACCACAGGCAGCTTTCCTCGCAGTTCACCTCGACCGAGATCCGCGCGACAGAGCGTTGCGAATGCGGCGTGGCAAGCTGCCCCCGTGTCGCACGGGCATGCTCGGACAGCTCCAGCGAACAGGGACAGGTAGAGGAATAGACGTAATCAAGGTGGATGATTTTCTTGCGCGCGCCTGCGGCCTCGACCAGCTCAAGCGCGATGTCGTAATACTGGTAGCCCGACAGGCCCGACCGCAGGCTATCGATCCGTACCGGAAAAGAAAACCGCATCTGGATGCGGGCATCATAGCTTTCGAGGTCGGACTTATAATCATCCAGCGCAGCTTCCATCACCTCGAAGCTGAACACCTCATCCGCATGTTTATAGAAACTGCGCATGATGCGGGACATGTTGATGCCCTTCTTATCCGCCTCAAGGCTGACCGATCCGGTGACCGATGTCTCGAGCGTCAGATCGCTGCCCTCGCGGGTGTGAAACCGCATGGGCAACCGAAAGTTCGATATCCCCACATGCTGGATCTGCTGTTTCGCACCACGGATCAGGCTCGACGGTCCGTTTTGCAGATCCGGTAGCGTGGCCTTGTAATTGTCACCCACGGCGAAATCACTGGGGTAATCGCGGCTGAACTGCGGGTAGCTTTCGGCGCTTTGCAGCAGACGGGCCAGCGACGGGTCCAGCGTCTCAATCTCGGCGGCGCTGGCCTTGCGCGCCCAGGCACGCAACGTATCAAGTGCCGCAACCGCATCATCACGGTCCGGTATCACTGTCGCGGCGATATTCATAGCAAGGCCCTTTCGCAAGTTGCCCCCTATATAGGCGATATCGGGGGCTTTACCAATGCTCCGTCCAGCCAAGCAGGCAAAGCCCCCGAGTGATCACTTCAATGTGTCCAGCGCCTGACGGATGTCGGCGATCAGATCATCCACGTCTTCAAGCCCCGCAGACAAGCGCACAAGGCCGGGGCTGATCCCCAGCGTAGCCTTCTGGTCATCCGGCAAACGCTGGTGCGTGGTGGTCGCCGGATGGGTCGCAATGGATTTCGCATCGGCAAAGTTGTTCGAGATGGTGATAATCTCGAGCGCATTAAGGAATGCAAAACACGCGTCCTTACCGCCCTTGACCTCTACCGCCAAGACAGTCCCCGCCGACGGCGCATGAGACGTGGCGAGCGTGTGCTGCGGATGGCTGGGATGTGTCGGATAGCGCACAGCGCTCAGCTTGGGGTGCCCATTCAGCGCATCAGCGATCTTATAGGCGGCATCCGCTTGGGCACGCACACGCAGGTCGATGGTTTCAAGCGCCTTGAGGTGGGTCCAAGCGGTAAACGGGTTCATCGCGCCGCCGGTGTGTTTCATATAGGCTTCGATGGGTCCGCGGATCAGCTCTTTGGAGCCGCAAATCGCGCCGCCCAGCATACGCCCCTGCCCGTCCACATGTTTCGTGGTCGAGATAATTGCGATATCCGCACCACATTCCTTGGCATAGGAAAATACCGGCGTCGCCATCGCGTCATCCGCCAGCACCAGCGCGCCGACGGCATGGGCCGCTTTCACCACATGGCGCATGTCAACGACTTCCAGGGTGGGGTTCGAAATGCTCTCAAAGAAGACCATGGTCGTGTCAGGGCGAATGGCCGCATCCCAGGCCGCGTTATCCGTGCCGTCGATCAAGGTCACCTCGACCCCGAAACGCGCCAGGATATCCTCCAGCACATATAGGCACGACCCGAAAAGGGCGCGCGCGGCGACCACGTGATCGCCTGCTTTCAGCAGCGATGTCAGCGCGCCGCTGACCGCCGCCATACCAGAGGTACAGGCGAAACAATCCTCATACCCCAAAAGCCCCGAGATCCGGTCCTCGAACATGCGCACCGTGGGGTTGCCGTAGCGGGCATAGATAAACTCGTCATCCCCCAGCGACTGGAACCGCGCCTCGGCCTGTTCGGCGCTGTCATAGACAAAACCCTGTGTCAGGAACACGGCCTCGGACACTTCGTTATACTGGCTGCGGCGGGTGCCACTGTGAACAGCCTTGGTCCGTGGTTTCCAATCAACGCTCATTCTCTCATCCTTCCTGTCCCGCCGTGCAGCGGGCGTAAAAAAACCCCAGACGCGGTCAAGCGAAAGGGGGCTTTCATCCTGACCTTTTAGCGGAATTTGGCAGGTTACTCTGCCCGTGGCCCGCAATCCGGTATCAAATCGCCACGTGTCATCTGCTACGCCCCTCGCCCGCTCGCGTCAACTATAACAGCAAGCCGCCTTCCAAATGGCCGTAAATCCCGGGGGTGCTGCCCCATACGGGGCAGCGGGGGCTGGCCCCCGTCCTAGCTTTCGTCTTTTTCCAAACCATAGGTCTGGAACAGCCGCCCTTGCGTCATGAAAAACACAAACACCGCCGCCGTCAGCCCGAATGTCTTGAAATACACCCAAGTCTCGGTGCTGGCAAAGCGCCAGATCAGTTCGTTCGCGAGCGCCAGACCGAAAAAGCACAGCATCAACCGTTTGGTCAGGATCATCCAGCCGGCGTCATTCAGAGGCATCATCTCTTCCATCACGAACTTGAGATAGGATTGCCCCCGCGCCAGACCGATCGCCAGCAGCACTGCAAACAAAAGGTAGATGGCGGTCGGCTTCATTTTAAAGAACCTCTCGTCATTCAGCCAAACCGACAGGCCCCCGAACAGTGTTACCAGAATGACTGTGGCAACCTGCATGCGGCTGATCTTGCCCGTCAGCGCCCACAGCGCGCCCGTCGACAGGATCAACAGCGGCACGAAGGCCGCCGTGACCACGATAAAGCCGCTGTAGTCGGTGCCCCACAGGGTGAAGGTCTCGTCCTTGAAGCGCAGATAGGCGACAAAGAATATCAGCACCGGCCCGTATTCCAGCGCCGATTTGACGAAAGGGTTTATCTCGCGTGTCGTGCTCATCTTGCTCTCCAGTTATCCGCCCATTTCGACGATCACCGCGCCAAGCGCGATCAGCGCCATCAGGGCAATACGGCGCGGGCCTACGGTTTCTTTCAGCACCAACCATCCGATCAGCGCCGCAAACACGGTCGAGGTTTCACGCAGCACGGCGGCCTCGCCCACTTTGTCCAGACGGGTCGCCAGCATGATCGAGCCAAAGCTGAAAAAGGCGACAAAGCCACCCGCCACGCCGCGGGTCATCAACGGGCCAAGCTCGGGGCGATCCTCCATCCGCAGCCAGCGGCGCGCGGCGATCACGGGCATGACCAGCCCGTCGATCATGAAAAACCACGCCAGAAAGGTAAATGGGTTGTCCGTCGCGCGGATGCCATAGGCGTCGAACGTGGTATAAAGTGCCACGAAAAGCCCCGTCAGCACCGCCAGCCCAAGGGCGGCGTTCAGCGTATCGCGTTCGGACACGAGGTAGACAAAGTTATACAGCGCCAGCCCGAAGATGCCGGCCACCAGCACCGCAACGCCCAACCATTGCACGCCCGAAAAGCTCTCTCCAAAAATGAGGTAGGCACCGATCACAGTGAACAAGGGCCCCGTGCCGCGCACCACAGGGTAGACGACCGTATAGGCCCCCTTGGTGTAGGCCCAGGCCTGTAACAGCTTGTACACAATATGGATCGCCCAAGCCCCGGCAAAAATGACCCACATATGGGGCTCGGGCCACGGCACGACAAACAGCGCAAAGGGCGCTGCCATCAGGCAATAGGAAAAGTCGATAGCCCCGCGGGTCAACCACGGATCATGGCGCCCTTTCTGAAGCGCGCCAAAAACGGCGTGCAGAAAAGCCGCGGCCAGCGCAAGCCAAAGCGCCGCTTGGTGCCCCGCTGCGGTGCCTTCAATTTGGCTGATCCATTCGGTCATGTCGCCGAACCTTTATGCTGCGTCACTGCGGGTCCAGCCCCATCAAGGCATCCGCAAACTCCTGCGGGTCAAAGGGCTGCAGATCGTCAATCTGTTCGCCGACGCCGATGGCGTGGATCGGCAGCCCGAACTTATCTGCAAGCGCCACCAGTACACCGCCCTTGGCCGTGCCATCCAGCTTGGTCATGACCAGACCGGAAACATCTGAAATTTCCTGAAAAACCTTCACTTGGTTGAGCGCATTCTGCCCTGTCGTCGCATCCAGCACCAACAGAGTATTATGCGGCGCGCTTGGGTCTTTCTTGCGAATGACCCGCACGATCTTGGCCAGTTCTTCCATCAGGTCGCCGCGGTTCTGCAACCGTCCGGCCGTGTCAATCAGCAGCAGATCAGCGCCGTCACGCTCCGCCTGCGTCATCGCGTCGAACGCAAGGCTCGCTGGGTCCGACCCCTGCCCTGCGGTCAATACCGGCACGTCGGCACGGTCGCCCCAGACCTGCAATTGTTCGACAGCGGCGGCGCGAAATGTGTCACCGGCGGCGATCACGACGTTCTTGCCTGCGGCTTTAAACTGGCTGGCCAGCTTGCCGATTGTGGTCGTCTTGCCGGACCCGTTTACCCCCACCACAAGCACCACCTGCGGTGTCTTGGCATAGATCGGCAAGGGCTTTGCAATCGGGTCCATGATCCGCGCGACCTCTGTCGCCATCAGGCGCTTGATCTCGTCCACAGACAGACGCTTGCCAAAGCGCCCCTCGGCCATATTCGCGGTGACGCGCAGGGCCGTATCCACGCCCATATCGGTCGAGATCAGCAGCTCTTCGAGTTGTTCGAGCATCTCGTCATCCAGCACACGCCGCACAACAGGGGCCGCGGCGCTGCGTCCCATCAAGCGGCCCATCAGACCGGGTTTGGCCGGTGCTGGCTCGGGGGGTGCGGGCACCAGATCGGGGGCCACGGGGGTCATCGTCTCGCGCAGCGGCACGGGCGCGGGCGTATCCTCTTCATCCGCTGGCATCGGTGCGGGTTCATCATCCACCGCTTCGGGCAATGCTTGGGCCGCGGCCTGCGGCGCATCCATCACCTGATCGACAGGAACTTCATCCACCGTTTCAGGGGTATCCGTCGCCCCACCATCTTCGACAATCGCCTCAAGCCCCTCGTCGATCTTGGACGAGGATTTGAACATTTTGGATTTCAGCTTTTGAAAAAAGGCCAAGCGCGCTCTCCGAATTGTCAGGCGTTTTCTATGATCTATAGGCTCGACCGGCGGGATGGAAGGGCGACAAGAGCAATTGACAGCAAGGGGCCCGTCGCGCACCAAGTCTGCATGCGGTTTTTATGGGTGCTCTGGGTGATACTGATGGCTGGGGCGGCGCAGGCCGAGCCGGACCAGCGTTACTGTTCCAGCACCAAATGGGGCCATGCCCACTGCATCCGCCCTGCGCATTTCGTGTATGACACGTGCAACGCGATCAAGGTCTTTTCCGAGCGGCACGGGCTGGACAGCGGATTTTTCGCGCGGCTCATCTGGCAAGAAAGCCGGTTTGACCAAAACGCGTTGAGCCATGCCAATGCGCGCGGCATTGCGCAGTTTATCCCCTCCACCGCCGCGCTGCGCGGGCTGAAAGACCCGTATAATCCAGCTGATGCACTGGAACACTCTGCCCAGTATCTTGCTGAAATGACGCAGAAATACGGGAACGAAGGGCTGGCCGCGATCGGCTACAATGGCGGTGAGCGACGTGCAGAGGGGTTTCTGGACGGCAAGGGGCTCGCCCCCGAGACGGTCGCCTATGTCCCCATCATCACCGGTCTGGACGCCGAGCAATGGCGCGATGCGCCGCCCAAAACGCCCGATTTCCGACTATCGAAAACACAACCTTTCCTTCCCGCCTGCTACGAGATGGCACGCAATCGTCGGGTGACCGCCCTAAAAGTGACACCCCCTGCCCCGGTGATCAAACCCTGGGGGGTTCAGGTATCCTTCGGGACCAGCAAGGACCGCGCGCGGGATAAAGCCAATGCCCAGACAGCAAGCTGTCGCAGCGCGGTAAAAGGGCGGCGTCTGGATTTCCTGTTCAAGAAAAACCGAGTGTCGCGCCGCAAGGGATTCTACTTTGGGCAATACGGCAGCAACACCCGCACCGAAGCCCAGCGCCTATGCGACAGGATGCGCGCGACCGGGTGCACCTGCTTGGTGGTGCAAAACTAATTCCCACTTTAAAGAGACGTCTATCCCGTTCTAAACCTCGTCCGCGAAGTGTTTGATCACCAGGCGGATCGGGTTCGGCGCTGCCTGCCCCAGCCCGCAGATAGAGGCATCGACCATAGCGGTCGAGAGCTCTTCCAGCAGGGGTTTATCCCAGCGGTCCGCCTGCATCAGCTTGACGGCTTTTTCGCAGCCCACGCGACAGGGGGTGCATTGCCCGCAGCTTTCATCCTCAAAAAAACGTAGCATATTCAACGCTGCGGCCTTGGCGCTATCTTGGTCCGACAGCACCACCACAGCTGCAGAGCCGATGAAAGACCCGTGCGGCTGCAACGTATCAAAGTCGAGTGGTATGTCATCCATCGCGGCGGGCAGCAGCCCCGAAGATGGCCCACCCGGTTGATAGGCTTTGAACCGGTGCCCGTCGGCCATGCCACCCGCAGCCTCGATGACATCGGTGATCGTGGATCCCGCAGGCAGTTCATACATCCCCGGTTTGGCAACGCGCCCGGATACCGAATAGCTGCGCAGGCCCTTACGCCCGTTCTTTTCCGTGCTGTTCAGCACCTCGGGCCCTTCGCGGCAGATACGCGCCACCCAATGCAGGGTTTCAACGTTATGCACCAAGGTGGGGCGACCAAAGATACCCACCTGTGCCACATAGGGGGGACGGTGCCGTGGCAGCCCACGCTTGCCTTCAATGCTTTCAATCATCGCGGATTCTTCACCGCAAATATAAGCCCCCGCACCGCGCCGCAGATCAATGTATCCTGCGGGAACAATGCATGCAGCCTCGAGCGCCGCAATCTCTGTCCGAAGGAGCGCGAGCACCTGCGGGTATTCGTCCCGCATGTAGAGGAACACTTTCTCTGCCTCTACGGCCCAGGCGGCGATCAGCATCCCCTCTAGGAACAGATGTGGTACGCGTTCCAGGTACCAGCGATCCTTGAAGGTGCCGGGCTCCCCCTCATCGCCGTTGACCGCCATATAGCGCGGGCCCGCATTATCCCGCACGAACCCCCATTTCTTACCCGACGGGAAACCGGCGCCGCCAAGACCGCGCAAACCAGCGTCGAGCAAGTTTTGCTGCACGTCCTCCCAATCGCCATCACGGCGCAGTTTCTTAAGCGCCTCATACCCCCCGCCAGCGACATAGGCGTCGAAAGCTTCGTAGTCGGGCACATGCACATGGGTATAGCCTGCCGCGATGACCTGCTTCACCTTTTCCAGCGTTGCGTGGTCGACAAAGTTATGCCCGATCTCAAGCGCCGGTGCCGTATCACAACGCCCCATACAAGGCGCACGCACGACACGCACCTCTGACGCGTCCAACCCATCTTCCAGTGCGGTTTTCAACGCCTGCGCACCGGCCAATTCGCAGGACAGAGAATCGCAGATCCGTATGGTCAACGCGGGCGGTGGTGCTTCCCCCTCTTTCACCACGTCAAAATGGGCATAGAACGTTGCGACTTCGTAAACTTCGGCCATGCTCATGCGCATTTCTTCAGCCAAAGCGCGCAGGTGCGCCGCAGAAAGATGCCCGAATTTATCTTGAATAAGATGCAAATGCTCAATCAGCACATCGGCACGTCGCGGTTTATCCGCCAATAGGGCGCGCACCTCATCCCACGCGTCCTCTTGCAGCTGGCGACCCTTGGTGTGGCTGCGCCCCTTACCCTTGCCGGATTTCCACACACCTTTGCGCGGTGCGTTTGCATCTGCGGTATCATGATTATCCAACGCCATCGGGCTGCCCTCTCGTATCGCTTTCGCATCACGCTATCAAAGCCGCATCAGCTTGCGCAGAGTAAAAGCGACCAATCCGCAGCAGTTTACGCGGTAGCTGCGGCGACCTAGGCCCTTTTTCACGCGCCATTTCGCGTATAAGAAACACGCATCCCCAGCGGAGCCGCCCTATGTTCTGGTACAGCATCGCCAGCCTGACCCCAGCGATATTTCTGTTTCTCGCCTGTCTACGCGGCGGCCCCTGGCCCTTGATCGCGCTGCTGTCGATCACTGTGGTCGTGTTCTTCCTTGATAGGCTATCTCGCCGGCTGCCAGTGCGAAACTCTTCGGGTCGTGTTCTAAGCCTGACACTGGGCGCTGTGCATTTCACGCTTTTGCCCCTTGGGGTCTGGGCGCTAGGCGCAAGCGACACGTTGAACGTGACCGACAAGCTGTTGATTTATATCGGGATTGGCCTGTTTCTTGGCCAGATCTCGAACTCCAACGCGCATGAGCTGATCCATGCCGCGTCGAAATGGCCTCGACGGATCGGCACCGCGATTTATTGCAGCCTTTTGCACGGCCATCACGTGTCGGCCCACCTGCGCGTGCATCACATCTACGTCGCAACGGAGCATGATCCGAATTCGGCCAGATTGGGCGAAGGCTTCTATACCTATGCCCTGCGCGCCCTAAAAGGCGAGTTTATGGCTGGGCTGCAGGCTGATACGCGGCAGCGGCGTGGAAAACGGCACCTGTTGTCACACCCTTATGTCACCTATGTCACCGGTGCGTTGATCACCCTCGCCGTCAGCTTTGCAGTGGCCGGAGCGCGCGGGGTCGTTGCGATGCTGGCGCTGGCGGCCTATGCGCAAATGCAGCTGTTGCTTTCCGACTATGTGCAACACTACGGCCTGCGCCGCAAAACATCCGAAAATGGCAAGCCCGAGCCCGTGGGCCCGCAGCATAGTTGGAATGCGCCTGCGTGGTATTCCTCGGCGATGATGTTGAATGCGCCGCGCCATTCGGACCATCACATGCGCCCCTCGCGCGCCTTTCCCGCGCTAAAGCTGACACCGGGCACCATGCCGATGCTGCCGCGATCCCTGCCAGTGATGGCTGTGCTGGCGCTGGTCCCACCGCTGTGGCGTCGGGTGATGGACCGCCGTGTTGCGCGTTGGCAGCCGGTCCGCGATCAAGACTAGATCACGCCTCGGGTTTCTGGCACGCTGCGGCTATGAAACAGCTTGCCCTGATCCTCGCCCTGACACAGGCCGCCCCTTTGGCCGCGCAATCCATGATGTCGGCGGCAGAATTTGACGCCTATACACGGGGCAAAACCCTGTTCTACGCCCAAAACGGAGAGACCTACGGTGCCGAGCGGTATCTGAGCAACCGGCGCGTCGAATGGTCCTTTCTGGACGGTGAATGCAAGTCAGGCAGCTGGTACGAAGATGCGGGCAAGATTTGCTTTACCTATGACGAGAACCCGACACCCCAGTGTTGGCGCTTTCGCGAAGGGGCGTCCGGGTTGATCGCGCAGTTCGAAAACGACCCGACCACCACCGAGCTTTACGAGGCGCAAAACAGCGGTCAGGATTTCACCTGCCTCGGCCCGAAGGTGGGTGTCTAAGTCCTAGAAGAGACTGCCTTGTTCGGGCGCTTTCTTGGGGGTCTTTTTGGGGGCCGCCCCGCCGCCGATCTTCATCTTGCCGTCGATAAATTCAATCTCGAGCGCCGAGGCATCCTGCGCCGCCTGCTTGGTTGTCACCACGCCCCCGTCGCCGCGCACCACGGCGTAGCCCCGTGCCAGCGTCGATTTATAGCTCAGCATTTCATGCAGACGGTCAAGCCCTGCAATCTGTTTGTGCCAGCCTTGGGTCTGCCGTTGCCCGGCATCTGAAAGCCGCCGCGCAAGCGATTGAAAGGCTTCTTCTTTCCGCTTGCGGTCCTGCTCTAACGCGTCGGGGCGGAAACGGGCGATCAATCCCTCAAGACGGCGCTTTTGCTCGCGGCCCAATGCCTCGGGGCGGAAGCGATCAGCCAGGGCGGCCAGCCTGCGTTGCTCTGTCTGAAGGCTGCGGCGCAGGGTGGCAGGGCGCAACGCGCCAGAGATGTCAGAGAGATGCACCTTGCGTTTCTGCACACCCGCGGTCAGCGCCGGACCCAGACGGGCGCCGCGCATATCGAGCCGTTGGCGCGGACCATCAAGCAGGCTGTCGGGCCGAGGTAACGCGCGCGCCATGTCGCGCAACCGCTGGTCGCGGCGCGCAAGGCCCTGACTGAGCGCTTGGGTCATCCGTGCCTCCTGCCCATCAAGCAGGGCGACAAGTTCATGGCGCACAGGCACCGCAAGCTCGGCCGCCGCCGTCGGCGTGGGCGCGCGCTTGTCAGAGACATAGTCGATCAGCGTGGTGTCGGTTTCATGCCCCACCGCCGAAATCAGCGGAATGTCGGAGGCTGCGGCTGCCCGAGCGACGATCTCTTCGTTGAACCCCCATAGATCCTCGACCGAACCGCCGCCGCGCGCCACAATCAACAGATCAGGCCGTGGAAGGGCACCCCCCGGGGTCAGCGCGTTGAACCCCGCAATGGCGCGCGCGACTTCTGGCGCGCATTTCGCCCCCTGCACGGCGACGGGCCAGATCAGCACCTTGCGCGGAAACCGGTCGCGCAGACGGTGCAGGATATCGCGGATCACCGCCCCCGAGGGCGAAGTCACGACGCCGATCACCTCTGGCAGGTAGGGCAGCGGGCGTTTGCGTTCAGGGGCGAACAGCCCCTCGGCCGCCAGCGCCGCCTTGCGCTTTTCCAGCAACGCCATCAGCGCGCCCATGCCCGCGGGTTTGATATCCTCGATCACGATCTGGTATTTCGACTGCCCGCCAAAGGTGGTGATGCGGCCCGTGGCAATCACCTCCATCCCCTCTTCGGGTTGGGTTTCAAGCCGTGCTGACACGCCTTTCCAGATCACACCGGAAATAACCGAACTGTCGTCCTTGAGGTCAAGATAGATATGCCCCGAACGTGGCCGGCTGACACGCCCCACCTCGCCGCGAATCCGAACATGGCCGAATTCGCCCTCGATCACCCGTTTGATCGCGCCCGAAAGCTCGGTCACGGTGAATTCCGGGCTGTTCTGCCCCTCGCGCGGGTCGTCGATCAGATCCATCAGCGGTGTCTTTCCGTGTTTATCTTGTGTCGGGCTCAGTCCCAGCTTAGAACGCGCAGCAACCAAGGCCAAGGGAGTGCAACCATGAACATCCTCATTCTGGGCAGCGGCGGGCGCGAACACAGCCTGGCCTGGGCCGTATTGCAAAATCCTAAATGCGACAAGCTGATCGTGGCACCGGGCAATGCCGGAATCGCCGCCATCGCGGATTGCGCCAGTTTCGACATCAACGACGGGGCCGCGGTGGTCGGTTTTGTCGATGAAAACAACATCGATTTCGTCATCATCGGGCCAGAAGCCCCGCTTGCCGCAGGCGTTGGCGATGATCTGCGCGCTGCCGGCGTATTGGTGTTTGGCCCGTCAAAAGCGGCCGCGGCGCTGGAAGCCTCCAAAGCCTTTACGAAAGAGATCTGCGACGCCGCAAACGCCCCCACTGCCGCCTATGGGCATTTCACCGACGCAGACGCGGCGCGGGCCTATCTGGCCGACCACCCTGCCCCGATCGTGATCAAGGCCGACGGCCTTGCAGCGGGCAAAGGCGTGATCATCGCCGAAACCGATGCCGAGGCGCTGGCCGCCGTCGATACGATGTTCGACGGCACCTTCGGCGACGCGGGCGCAGAGGTGGTGATCGAGGAGTTTATGGACGGCGAAGAAGCGTCCTTTTTTGTTTTATGTGACGGCGACACCGTACTGCCGATCGGCACAGCCCAAGACCACAAACGCGTCGGCGACGGCGATACCGGCCCCAACACCGGCGGCATGGGGGCCTATTCGCCCGCGCCGGTGCTGACCGACGAGATCGCCGAACGTGCGTTGGCAGAAATCATCCGCCCGACCATGGCCGAAATGGCCAAGCGCGGCACGCCTTACCAAGGGGTGCTTTATGCCGGCTTGATGATCAAGGACGGTGCCCCCCGTCTGGTCGAATACAACGCCCGTTTTGGCGACCCTGAGTGTCAGGTCCTGATGATGCGCCTTGGCGCGCAGGCTTTTGACCTGATGCATGCCGCCGCCGAAGGGCGCCTGAACGAGGCCCGCGTGAACTGGGCCGACGATCACGCTGTCACCGTCGTTATGGCTGCGCAAGGCTATCCTGGAAGTTATGACAAGGGAAGCGTTATCAAAGGGTTGGATGCCCTCCCCGAAGACAGCCGCAACATGGTGTTCCATGCGGGTACCGCCAAGAAAGACGGGGCGATAACGGCCATCGGCGGGCGGGTTCTGAACGTCACGGCGCGTGGCGACACCCTGGCCGAGGCACAGGCACGCGCCTATGAGATGGTCGAGGCGATTGACTGGCCGGGCGGGTTCTACCGCCGCGATATCGGCTGGCGTGCGCTGTCCTGAGGGCGCGGCCTGCTGGTCTGACGAGACCGACCGGGGGCTCGCCCCCGGACCCCCAGGATTTTCAACCAATTGGAAGCAAGTCTGTGTTCAGCTTGGGCTGAGCGTACAGGCTTGGGCGGCGGCGGTATTGCTGGCCGTGAAGGGCACGTCGAAGCTTCGCGGGCTTAGTGTTTTACCGTCAAGCTGAAGGGCCACCATTTGCGATGGCGCACTGCGCTGCCACGGCATCTGCGCAAGGATCAATTCGGGGTGTGGGCCGCATGTGCGGATACCCCCCGCGATGTCCGGATCACCGATGCGGTGGTTGGTGAACCCCTCTGCCGTAGCAATGACGGTGAGGCTGCTGTTATCGTAAGCAAGCAGCTGCACCGAACCGGACAGATGCGGGGTGACGACGATCGCGATCTCGAGCCGCCCATTGCCGGTGAAGTCCGCAGCACCAATCGGGGCAAGCCAGCGGTTTTTCCGCCCGATAAAGGGCGTCTGTGCGATACGCCCGGACGCGCCATAGACCGCAAGCCGCGCGCCTTTGGACTGATGGCTTTCAACCACAATCACTTCGGGTTGGCCGTCACCATCCAGATCCGCAATCCGAGGCGACGTGTCTTCGAATACAAGGACTTGGGGCAAGATTATGCGGCGGCGGGTGCCGTCAGCCAAGCCCAGCGTCAGGCTGCCCCATTCGACCGCATCGCCCAATACGCCGTGATCATAGCGTGTGGTCGGATCACCAAAGCTAGCGCGGGCGATGTCTTGCGCTGAAGCGGGCAGCGCATTGATCACGCATGCCGCAACGATCGGCAAAAGGCGCGACGACATATGTCGCGCCAGCCGTCGCATCAGATTTGCTTTTCGGGCATTTTCACGCGCAGGCCGTCCAGCGCGTCTGTAACCTTGATCTGGCAGGTCAGACGGGACGTTGCGGGATCGGGCTCGAACGCGAAGTCGAGCATATCTTCTTCCATGTCGTCCTTGGCGGGCACTTTTTCGACCCAGTCGGGATCCACATAGACGTGGCAGGTGGAGCAGGCGCAGGCACCGCCGCAGTCGGCCTCGATCCCGGGGATGTTATTGTCACGGGCCCCTTCCATGACGGTCAGGCCATTGGCCACATCGACGACATGTTCGGTGCCATTGTGTTCTACATAAGTGATCTTGGCCATCTGAATGCCCCTTCGAATTTAGAATTTCGACATATGTAAACAGCAGCCCGCGGCTTCGCCAGCCCCTTTTCACGGCTCATGCAAGGGGATTGCGTTATTCACATCCCGATAGGCCTATGATCTAGGCATTGCTGCGAAAAGCCGCTAGCCTGCGACCGACCCTTTGACCCGCAAGGCCCGGCTGTGCAATATTTTTCCCGATCACATTTAGTTCAATTTGCCTGCGCATTTACGGTTCTCGTCTCGCTCGGAGCGTGTAATGCCCCCTCCCAAGATGCAGAGGCACCCGAGCCTGGCGTTCGCGAGGCGACAACCAAGGGCCCGGCAGGGGCTGCACCGGGCAGCTGTTGGGGGCGGACCGTATCACCTGCAGTGATCGAAACGGTGACCGAGCAGGTACAGGTGCAACCGGCGCAGATCAGCTCTACCGGCGAGATCCAGTCGCTGCCGATCTACCGCACGGAAACACGGCAAAAGATCGTCTCTCCCCGTGTGGACAACTGGTTTGAGACGCCCTGCACCAGCGCGCTTACGCCCGACGTGATCGCAACGCTGCAACGTGCGTTAGAGGCGCGAGGGTTCTATGGCGGGGCCATTAATTCGGAGCTCGACGACGCGACACGGCGGGCAATGCGGGCGTATCAGATCAGCACTGGCGGGCCCGATAGCCCCGTTCTTGCACTGGCCACCGCGCGATCATTGGGTGTCATCGCTGTGGACATCCCCGGTGTTTCTCGGGACAGCAGCGGTTAAGAAACGACCTCAAGCGGTTGGAAAACAAAACCTTTGTCGGTGACTTCACTGAACGCAGTAATGCCAAAGACGGCTTCGACAATCTCTGTCGTCAGCGCCGCCTGTGGCACGTCGTCTGCGACAACTGCGCCGTTGTGTAACACGATCAACCTTGTGCAATGCCGCGCTGCCAATCCCAGATCATGAAGCGAGACGAGCACCCCGCGCCCTTGGCCCGCTGCTTTGGAAAAGCTTTCCATCGCGGCGATTTGATGGGCGGGGTCTAGCCCGGCGGTGGGCTCGTCTGCGATCAGCAAGGGTGCCTCTTGCGCGAGGCTACGTGCGATCAGCACGCGCGCCTGCTCCCCACCCGACAGCTGTGTGGCGGGACGATTGCGGAAGGTGTCCAAATCCATCTGCGCAATGGCACGATCTACGGCAGCCTGATCTTCTGCCTGTATTTTCTGCCCGCCCCGTAGATGGGGTGTGCGGCCCAGTCGAATGATCGTTTCAACCGTGACCGGCCATGCAATCTCGCGCGATTGGGGCATCCACGCGGCGGCGCGCCCGCGCATGCGCGGCGCAAGTGCGGCGATTGAACTTTGGCCATCAGCGGGGATCAGGCCCAGTGCCGCGCGCATCAAGGTGGTCTTGCCGGCACCATTCGGCCCGACCAGGCCTACGACCTCTCCTTCACGTAAGGTCAGGTTGATGTCGGATAAAACGGTTTTCCGCCCCCGATGAACGGAGAGGTTTTGTAGTGATAGCAGGGTCATAGCCCTTCCCTCCGCGTGCGATAGATCAGGTGGAGAAACAGCGGCGCGCCCACCAATGCCGTCACAACCCCAAGCTTGAGATCACGGTCGGGCACCACAAGGCGCACAAGGATATCCGATGCGAGGATCATCGCCGCGCCGCCAAGTGTCGCGGCCCATAGCAGCGCCCCCGGTCGCGCGCCAACAAAGCCACGTAGCAGGTGCGGCATGACCAGCCCCACAAACCCGATCGCCCCCGCCACGGCGGTAGAGGCACCAACGACCGCCGCCGTACCGATAATGACCGTGAGGCGAAGCCGGAATAGGTTGATCCCCATCGCCTCTGCCGCGTCTTCGCCCAAGGTCAGCGCGTCAAGCCCGCGCTCGAGGGTCGCCAACAGGACACCGCCCCCAAGCAGAAAGGGCATCGCGATCCAGACATGGGTCATGGACCGGTCCGCCAGGGAGCCCATCATCCAGAATACGATCTCATTCGCCGCATAGGGGTTCGGCGACAGGTTCAGCACCAGCGAGGTCAATGCCGCAGCAAAGGCCGATATTGCGATACCAGCGAGGATCAGCGCCAGTGACGTGCCCCGAGGGCCTGCCAACAGCAACACCAACAACACCCCCAGCAGGGCACCGCCAAGCGCCATTGCGGGAAGCGCGAGCGTTGCAAGCGCGGCCAATCCGGTCTGTATCGCCAGCACAGCGCCCAACGCTGCAGAGCCCGATACCCCGATCAGCCCCGGATCCGCCAAGGGGTTGCGCAGATAGCCCTGCATCGCAGCGCCAGAAAGCCCCAAGGCACCGCCGATCATCACGCCCAATAGCGCACGCGGGAGCCGTATCTCGCGCATGACGGTGGCCAGCGGGCCGCCCTGCCCGGTGACCAACGCATTCAAACTGTCGCCCACGGAAGCGCTGGACGGGCCAATCAACAGCGACCCGACAAATAGCACGCACACAAGGCTGCCGAGACCAAGCGCCAGGACCGCTGACCGCCCCATCAGCAAGCGCCCCGGGCACTTAGGCACTTCATTTGCCCCACTGCATAGGTCGCAACACTTAACATTGGGTGAATGGATATGCTCATCGTTCCGCTCATAATTTCTTCGCGACCCTCCTAGTTTCATCACAGTTGCGCGCAACCTTCGAGGGGCGTTTGGTCACTGCCGCAATATAAGCTCACACACCCGTGAACTTTTCCACGCGCTACGGCGTTGAGGTTTAAATCCTTCAACTGCTGGAGCCATATTTGGAACATCTGCCCTCAATCCGGCGCTCGCTTCAGTTGCTGGTCCTGATTTCCCTTTTCGTCACCGCGTATTTCGCCAAGGACTTGATATTGCCCATTGTTCTGGGCTTTTTGCTTGCCCTGACCCTGTCGCCCGTGGGCCGTGCGCTGTATCGCATCGGCGTGCCGCATCCTGTGTCGGCCTTTTTGCTGGTGACGGCGACGAGTTTGGTGATTGCTGCCGTGGTTTTACTGTCCGCGGGCACCGTGGCGATCTGGAGCGACGAGATCCCGGAAATGGGCCGCGAGATCCAGATAAAGCTGAGCGGCGTGAGCAATGCGGTCGAAACGATGCGATCTGCCTCGGAAGAGGTAGAGAAACTGGGCACCGAAACCGGTGGCAAACCGCAAGAGGTCGTCGTGCGCCAACCTGGCTTGCTCGACACCGCCATGGATACGGTGAGCAAAACTGGGGCGTCGCTGGCGGTGATCCTGATTCTGGCGCTGTTCTTACTTGGCTCTGGCGAGCTGTTTTACTTAAAACTTGTGCAATCCATGCCGACGTTAACGGAAAAGAAACGTGCGCTGCATACGGTCTATGACGTGGAGAAGCGGGTGTCGCGCTACCTGCTGACGATTGCCACGATCAATGCTGTGCTCGGCATATTAGTCGGGACCTATCTGACAGTGCTGGGCTTGCCGTCGGCCTATATCTGGGGGATCGCGGCGTTCATGCTGAACTTCCTGCCCTATATCGGCGGGTTTGCGGGGGTGCTTTTGGTCGCGGGATTCTCTCTCGTGACTTTTGATACCATCGGCTATGCGATGTTGGCCCCGATCGGTTACCTGACGCTGACTCTTTTAGAGGGGCAGATTATTACCCCGTGGCTGGTCGGCCGCCGGTTGGAGATGAATACCGTGGCGGTATTTCTGACGGTCGTGTTTTGGGGGTGGCTATGGGGCATCCCCGGCGCATTGGTCGCGGTGCCCTTTCTTGTGGTGTTCAAAGTCGTTTGCGAGAACTTTGAACCGCTTCATACCATCGGGAATTTCCTGTCCGCAGAGCAGGTTAAACCCGATGATATGAAGGATCAGGAAGTCATGTCAGCCAGCGAGTGATGGCAGCCACAACACGATGGACGGGAAGGCCACCAACAATGCGATTGTAACGGCATCCGCGATAAAGAACGGTGTCACGCCCTTGAACACGTCCTGAACGCTCAGGTCAGGGCGTACCCCTGCAACCACAAAGCAGTTGAGGCCAATGGGAGGCGTGATCAGACAGAACTCTGCCATCTTCACCACCAAGATACCGAACCAGATCGCACACATCGGCCCCGACATGCCAAAGGCGCTATCCGCGGCAGAGACGAACTCGCCCCCGTTCAGCGCCATGACGGCAGGATAGACCACCGGAAGTGTCAGAAGCAGCATGCCAATCGCATCCATGAACATCCCCAGCACCGCATAGGCCAGCAGGATGCACACGAGGATCAGGATCGGCGAAGCCTCAAGCCCCGAAATCCAGTCGGCGAACGCGCCCGGCAGATCGGCAAAGCCCAGGAACCGAACATAAATCAGCACGCCCCAGATGATGGTAAAGATCATCACCGTCAGCTTCGCGGTTTCAAGCAGCGCGTCCTTCAGCTCGGCCCACCGCATGCCGCGATAAAGCGCCATCAGGAACACGATAAATGCGCCCACGGCCCCGCCCTCGGTCGGGGTGCCCCATGCGTCGCCGAAGGGGTTGTAAACAAAGAAAATAATGATGATCACAACCGCAAAGATCGGCATGGCGGCAGGGAGAGACGCGAACCGTTGCTTCCAGGTAAAGCCGCTTACAGGGGGGCCGACGCTTTTCCAGATGGTCGCAATGCCCACGATCAGGACGGCGTAGACGATGGCCGAAAACGCACCGGGGATAAAGCCCGCCAGAAGCAGCTTGCCCACGTCTTGTTCAACGATGATCGCATAGATGACAAGGATCGCTGACGGCGGGATCAACGAGGCCAAAGTGCCCCCGGCCGCCACGACGCCCGCCGCGAATTTCTTGTTGTACCCGATCGCCAGCATCTCGGGGATGGCGATACGGGCAAAAACCGCTGCCGTCGCGACCGAAGCACCGGAAACCGCTGCAAAGCCCGCGGTTGCAAAGACGGTCGACACAGCAAGACCACCGGGCAGCCAAGCAATCCAGCGTTTTGCAGCCTCGAACAAGGCGCGGGTCAGACCGGCGTAATAGGCAAGAAAGCCGATCAGAATGAAGGTGGGAATCAAGCTTAGCGTCTGGCTCGACACTTTGGAGTGTGGCACCTGCCCCGCGGTCTTGATCGCGACCGTCAGCGCCCAGTCCAGTTCGGACCACTGCATGCCTTTCTTGGACCAAAAGATCCAGATCAGGCCGACCAGACCCGCCATTGCCGCGGCGAAAGCCACGCGCATACCGAGCACCACCATAAGCAGCAGCCCGCCCGAGACCCATAGGCCAATTTCAATAGGATCCATAATCAGTCCCGCCCGTCTAGATGTTCAGCTTCCGCCATCGCCTGTTCGGCTGCGGATTGTACCAAAGGTACGGCAACGGGGTTTTCCAACCCCAATACAAAGGCCCGCCCATAGCCCCAGATCTGCAGCAGCAACCGCAGAGCCAGCACCGTAAAGGCCATTGGCACGATCAGTTTCGCAGGCCAGATCGGCAGACCGATATCGATGGAGCTGTCACGGCTCCACATCGGGGCGGCGAAGTCAAAGCTGCGCTGGAAATGCGCCCAAGAGCCCCAGATCAGCGCCAGCATAAGGATAAAGATCAGCACGACCGAGAATGTCTCGGCGGCCCATAGCGCGCGGCCTTTGAGCTGGCCGATCAGGATGTCCATGCGCACATGGCCGCCGTTCCGCTGGGTATAGGAAATCCCCATGATCGCGATCAACGGCATGGCGAATTCAATCCAGTCCACATACCCCGCCAGCGGCGTGCCAAAGAACTTGCGGCCGCCAACGGACCAGACGGCAAGCACCATCAGCATGAAAACGGCAATACCAGAGACCAGAGCAAACACGGTTTCAAGGCGTAAAAGCCCTTTGTCGATACGGCTAAGCAGACTGCCGTCTTCGAGCACGGCGGAGGAACCGGCCATGATGCTTTCCTTTCAAATGAGTGGGAGGGAGATCGTACAAACAAAGGGGGCCTGCATCGGCAAGCCCCCTCCCCGCGCCAATTAGTTGGACGCGCGTTTTTCTTCAAGCGTTTTGACGACCAGGTCATAAAGCTCTTGGCCCGGGATGCCTTGGGCTTCCATGTCCTTGATCCAGGCTTCACGCGCGGGGTCAGCTGCTTTGGATTTGAACTCGGCCAGAACTTCGGGCGTGAACATCACTTTTTCAACGCCTTTTTCTTCCAGCACGGCGTCCCAGCGGTTCAGCAGCTCGCCATAGTTCGCCAGATAGTGATCCAGCGCCTCGTCGACAGAACCGTCCAGCGCTTCTTTTTCCGCGTCCGACAGGGCCTCATAGGCATCGATGTTCACCACAACAGGGCAGTTCACCGTGCCGGGGTTGAGGTTCGCGGTCCACCAATCGGCTTTGTTGATCGTCCCAAAGCTCAGGTGTGCGTGCTGCGCGAACGCCACGGTATCCACAACACCGGATTCCATTGCGTTATATGCCTCGGAGGAGGTCACGGAGGTCGGCACAGCGCCCACGGTTTCGAAGGCTTTGCCCAGACCACCTGTCGCACGCACGCGCATGCCATCGAAGGATTCCAGCGTATCGCGAGGCTCGCCCGTGCCAACAAGGTTATACTGCGGCATTGGCGAGGTCATCAGCATCTTGGCGTTCCACTGTGCCATCTCTTTGGCCACGGCGGGGTGTGCATACACAGCGCGGGATACGGCGACTTCTTCTTCAAGGTTCTGAACCCCGAGGAAGGGCAGTTCTAGCACGGTGATCGCGCGGTTCTTGTCGGCGTGGTAACCAGCACAGAATTGCGCCATCTCGAAGGCACCGATGGAAATACCATCGAGGTTGTCAGAGTTCTTGGACAGACCGCCATAGCTGACATTGATGGTGAATTCGCCATTGGTCTTTTCGGACACAAGCTCGGCAATCTTTTCGACATGCTCTGTGAAGGCACGACGTTTACCCCAGACAGAGGCGTTCCATTCCGTCGCGGCCGCCTGCGAGGCAAAAGCGAAAGTCAAAGCGCAGACAGCTGCGCCGTTCAGTAGATTGTTCATTGATATCTCCCTTATGCGGGCTGTTTGGGGCCCGCTTGGGCGAAATACTATCCTTAGGGCAACTTGCTGCCAACCCCTGAACATATCTCTTGATTGCCCCTGTGGGAGCCTTCGGCGAGGATTTTTCACCATTTGGAACCATGCCCCGCGCGCGATCAGCCCCATTAACAGGCAATCGGTGCTGTTTCCTAGGGTTTTGGCAGGGTTGTCAGCGAAATTTACTATTCTGCGCAGAAAACGGAAAAATATTTACAGACAAACCGCGTGTTTCCATATGCTTATTTCCTTCTTTTCACTTCCCGTTATGATCTGCCAAGGGAGAGCCGCCACGCCTATGCGTCCGAGCGGCAGAAAACGAACAGAGTTCTGAGGGAGGAACCATGTCCAACGTCGCCACACAGACCTATCCGCCATCCGACGACATGGCGGCCAATGCCCATGTGAACGCCGCAAAATACGATGCGATGTATCATGCCTCTATCGCGGACCCCGAAGGGTTCTGGCTGGAGCAGGCGCAGCGCATCGACTGGATGAAGCCATTTACCAAGGTCAAGGACGTCGATTTCACTTTCGGTCAGGTCAAGATCAACTGGTTTGCCGACGGTGCGCTGAACGTCAGCGCCAATTGCATCGACCGTCATCTTGAAACGCGCGGCGACCAGACCGCGATCATCTGGGAGCCGGACAGCCCGGACGAAGAGGCGCAGCACATCAGCTATCGCGCCCTGCATGCCCAGACTTGTAAAATGGCCAATATCCTGCGCGATATCGGCGTCGGCAAAGGCGACCGGGTTATCATCTACATGCCGATGATCCCCGAAGCCGCCTATGCCATGCTGGCCTGCGCGCGCATCGGTGCGATCCATTCGATCGTCTTCGCCGGCTTCTCTCCGGATGCGCTGGCGGCACGGGTTCAGGGGTCGGACGCCAAGGTTGTGATTACCGCAGATTATGCGCCCCGCGGAGGCAAAGCGACGCCGCTGAAGGCCAACGCAGACAAGGCTTTGGCAGGCTGCGACCCATTGGTCAAATGTCTGGTGGTGCGGCGCACTGGCGGTGATGTGGCGTGGAATGATGCGCGCGACGTGGATTATACCGCGCTTGAAAAAGAGGCTTCTGACACTTGCGCGCCGGAAGAGATGAACGCCGAGGATCCGCTGTTCATCCTATATACCTCTGGCTCGACCGGTCAGCCCAAAGGGGTCGTGCATACGACGGGTGGCTATCTGGTCTATGCCGCGCTGACCCACGAGGTCACGTTTGATTACCACGATGGCGATGTCTATTGGTGCACGGCCGATGTGGGTTGGGTGACGGGCCACAGCTATATCGTCTACGGTCCGCTTGCCAACGGGGCGACGACGCTCATGTTCGAAGGCGTGCCCACCTACCCCGACGCCAGTCGCTTTTGGCAGATATGTGAAAAACACAAGGTAAATCAGTTCTACACCGCCCCGACCGCCATTCGCGCGCTGATGGGCAAAGGGCGGGCCTTTGTTGACGGTTGCGATCTGAGCAGCCTGAAACTGCTTGGCACCGTGGGCGAGCCGATCAACCCCGAAGCCTGGAACTGGTACAATGACGTTGTGGGCAAAGGGAACTGCCCCATCGTGGACACATGGTGGCAGACGGAAACCGGCGGTCACCTGATGACGCCGCTGCCCGGTGCCCACGCCACCAAACCCGGCGCCGCGATGAAGCCCTTCTTTGGGATCAAACCGGTCGTACTTGAACCCACCACCGGTGCCGAGATCGAGGGCAATGACGTCGAGGGGGTTCTATGTATCGCTGACAGTTGGCCAGGCCAGATGCGCACGGTCTGGGGCGATCACGAGCGGTTCGAGCAGACCTATTTCAGCGACTACAAGGGCTATTACTTCACCGGGGACGGGTGCCGCCGGGACGCGGATGGCGATTATTGGATCACGGGGCGCGTGGATGACGTGATCAACGTCTCCGGTCACCGGATGGGCACGGCCGAAGTCGAAAGCGCTTTGGTCGCCCACCCTAAGGTGGCAGAGGCTGCGGTCGTCGGGTTTCCCCATGATATCAAGGGACAGGGCATCTATTGCTATGTCTCTTTGATGAGCGGTGAAAGCCCGAGCGAGGACCTGCGGGCCGAGCTACGCAACTGGGTCCGCTCGGAGATTGGTCCGATCGCCTCGCCCGATATGATCCAATGGGCCCCCGGCTTGCCCAAAACCCGTTCAGGCAAGATCATGCGCCGCATCCTGCGCAAGATCGCAGAGAACGACTATAGCACGCTTGGTGATACATCTACCCTGGCAGAGCCCGAGGTTGTCGACGATCTGATCGCGAACCGGATGAACCGCTGACCACATAACGCGAAAGGGGCACCAAATGGTGCCCCTTCTGCATATCGACCTATTGGCCTGAATTAACCTTCAACGCGTTGCAGTGTAATTTCACCCACGCCAATGGCGAAGTTTACGCCGTTCTGCGTGTTGACGCTCACCGGTTGCAGCGCCAGCGTGTCCTCGGAACCGCCGACCATGACATTGGCACCTAGGCCAACACCAACAGTGGCTTCAGCAGAAACACCCTGATAGTCGCCGTTCAACCCGCCTTCGTAATATTCGGATTCAGTTGGTGCCAGCACCAACCAGGACATCTGACCATTCTGGGTCTTGCCGATATCAATGCCGTAGCGTTTGATCTCGCCGATGTATGTCTCGTCAGCCAGACCCTCTTGCACGGGATTGAAGGTGCAGGTCAGCTCGCGGGTAGACCCGAAGATGAAGCCTGTGCCATCACCAACATCACAGCTCAGCGAGCCGACCTCAGTGTGGTCCACAGTCTCGCCGTCGTCGGCCAGTGCAGGCGTGGACAATGCAGCGCCGGTGACAAGGGCTGCGACAGTCAACTTGATGGGGGCAAAACGATTCAGTGTCATAGTTAATCCTTCCGGCGGGAAACCCGCCAATAACAGTCGTGAGCGTCGGCATTCGGGTGCCTGTTGGCGGTAGCTGGAACCTCATATCCCAACACCCCTTCTCCGACAGGCAGTCCGAAATTTCGCGGTCATGCCTCTCAGTGGGGGAACAACACGGCAGGCGCTATTCGGTTCCACACAGCATTATTTAGCGACCACCATCGCCACCCGCAAAGGGCGTACCGCAACGGGCCGGGGTTTGCTGTCTGGACAAATCCGGCTCCCCGTGGCACCGCTGCGGCATGGCTGATCCTTTGCACCACTTCATCCCCCTGCCCGATGCCACAGTCGAGCTTCGCCGCGCCTTTGGTCGTTTTGGTACGGGGGTCACGATTGTGACGGTGCAGACCGCGAATGGCCCATTGGGGATGACCGCGAACTCCTTTTCCTCGGTTTCGCTGGACCCGCCCCTGGTGCAGTGGTCCCCCGCGCTCAGCTCCAAACGTCATGACGCATTCACCAACGCGGCGCAGTTCGCTGTGCATATTCTGGGTAGCGGTCAGCGGGCACTGGCAGATGCCTTTGCTGTCTCTGGCGACGCGTTCGACCAATTCGACTGGACGATTGGCCCCAATGGCGCGCCGACACTGGCAGGCTGCCTCGCCAGCTTCCACTGTGACACCTTCGGCGTGCATCCGGCGGGTGACCACTCCATTGTCCTCGGGCAGGTCACGCACGCCGCATATGACCCCGATGACAGCGTTGCAGGCCTGATGTATGACCAGGGCCGCTATGGCCGTTTTACACCGCTGACGGAATAGCCCGTAAGCCTTTCCAGATGGTCAAAATCCCGGGGGTGTCCCGGCATCGCCGGGACGGGGGCTGGCCCCCATCCCAGCTGAACCGCAGAACAAAGCGCTCAATGGCGGGTCAATAATCCTTCTCAAAGAAGATACCGATCCCGGTGTTCCCATCGGACCCTACCGTCCCCTTCGCCGTCAGGTTCTTGGTCAGATCAAGGTTGATAGACACATCCGCTGTCCCGTCAGAGGCGGCGGTCACATCGGTGTAGACATTCTCAGAAATGTATTTACCCGCGCGGACAGCCGTGGCACCGCTGTCCGTGGTGGTCACATCCAGATCGTCCAGCCCGAACCCCGTGCGTAGATTAGAGATCACCCCCGCGCCACCGCGTCCGGCAAGTGTCGCCACCGCGCTGGCAAGTTGCAGCGCCTGAAACGCCGAGATTTCAGAGATGTTTCGCCCAAACAGAAGCTGCGCCAGCACCTCGTCCTGCGGTGCATCGGGTGTCGATTCAAAGGAAACCTCGGGCGATGTGGCCTTGCCTTCGATCACGATACGAACCTCGCCCGTGTTGGTGGTCGTCGAGGTTACAAACCTCAGATAGGGCACCAGATCGCCTTGGAAGCGCACGGCCCCCTCGTCCAGCTCAAACCGTTTGCCAAGAATATCCAGACGACCACGGATCAGGTCGAAGCGACCGGCAGAGATGATGCGATTGGTCGATCCCGTCAGCAAAAGGCTACCGCCCAGTTCCGCATCCAGACCACGGCCGCGCACGAAAATCCGCCGTGGCGCATTGATGCGGACGTTCAGGCCAAACCCCGGCCCGCTGTCGCCACTTGCCGCGGGATCCGTGCCCGCGTCGGCACCGGTCAAACCGGCCTTGCGACGGGTCGCCACAACATCTGCTGGCGCGCCGATGAAATCGATCTGTGGAATATCACCGATGCTGGTCATACCGGTTGACGGCACGCTTACCTCGGTCTCGCCCACGTCGATCTGACCGCTGATATTCGCCCCCCCCGAAAGCGGTCCCGCAAGACGCAGGTTGCCATCAAGCGACGTGCGATACAGCGATGGATCGATCAGCACGAGGTTGTTCAATCCGATCTGGATGTCGGCGGGCAGTGATCCGGTCAGGGTCACCGCCCCGCCCGCCTTGATCTGCCCCCCGTCCGCGCTGCGTGCAGAAAGGTCGATTTGCGCGCGGTTATTGGCCAGCCGGATATCCGCTGCGATGTCCTGAAGTGTCACCCTAAGGTTGGGGGCGGACAGCGACGCGTTGGAGGTTTGAATGCTCCCGTTGACCGACCAAGTGCCGGCGGGCCGTTCACCGTCAAATCGAACCGTGCCTGACCTTGCAAGCTCCGCGGCGCAATGAACGGGGCGGACAGCCCCAATGGCGCGTTCCCGTTCACGTCAAGGTTCAGATTGCCATCGCTGCCCACAAGCCCCGCGATCGTGGCACGGGTGCCCGCTGGTCCGGTGGCGTTCGTATTGACCCGCCAGCCAGCGCTTTCCTGCTGTGCGGTACCGGATACATTCAGCGGGCCGGACAGTTTTGGCACCACGGCCCCCAGATTGGGGATCGTGACATCATAATTCAGCGCGGGCGCATCCCCCGTGACAACGCCCTGCACAGACGCCCGGGCCGCATAGGGGCCCGTCGCGTTTGTATCTACGGCGATGCCGGCGGGCGTTTGCCGCACCGATCCTTTTGCCGCCAGCGGGCCGAACACGCCCGGCACCAGCGGCTGTACATTTGGCACCGACACGTCAAACGTCAGCGACATATCGGGGCCAGTGGCCAAGCCTTCCACCATCGCGCGCGCGCCATATGGGCCTGTCGCGTTGGTATCGACGAAGAACCCCTTTTCCGTCTGACGCACGGTCCCTGTCGCCGCAAGTGGCCCGTTCACCTGTGGCACCACCGCCTGAAGATTCGGGACCGATGCGTCGAAAGAGATATCGACCATAGGTGTTAACATCCCCTGAACGGCAACCTGCGCGGCGTAGGGGCCACTGGCTTTCGCGTCGATCTGGAACCCTTCTTCCAACTGCTTGAGGTTGCCCGACGCCTCTACCGCGCCGGTCACCTGCGGTGCAAAAGCCTCTACCCGCGGGATCGAGGCGCTAAAGTCCAGATCCAGCGGCGTCAGCAGCCCCTGGACCGAGGCGGTCACATCTTCGGGGGCGGAGGCTTTGGTGTCGACCTGCCACCCGTCCGGCGTCTGGCGGAGCACACCATCCAACGCGATAGGGCCCTCGACCGGCGCGTCGGGCACAAAGTCACGCAGCTCGGGCACATCGGCGGTGAAGTTGAGCACCGCATTCTCGCCCGTTGCCAGCCCTTTGGCGGTCAGCGCGGCACCGTAGGGGCCGTCCGTCACGGCATCAACAGTCCAGCCACGGGTGTCCTGCTCGGCCTCGGCCTTGATCGTGATGGGACCGGAATATTGCGGCAGCACGGTCGCGATATCGTTCAGTTTTGCATCAAATCGCGCTTGCGAATTGTTGCTGCGCAGCTCGACGCCACCGCTGGCGTTCAATGCGTCGTTTTCCAGCAGCAGGTCACGCACGAAGGTGCCCGTCTCGTCACGCGATGCGCCAAGGCTTAGCGTCGTGTCGCCGGCCAGCAATGCGTCCGCCTGTTCGATCCCCACTTTCAAATCCTGCGTCAGGCCAGAAATATTCAGGTCGAACGTCCCGTCCAGTGGCGTGATCTGCCCCGCGATCTCTACATTCGCGGCCCCGTCCATCTCGCGTCCGGCAAGAGCGGAAAAGCGGCTGATGTCAGTGGCTTCAAGGCGGGCTTTCAATTGGGTAAGAAAGCTATCGGCTGGCCCGCTAATCGTGACATCACCGGTCAGACCATAATCCGCGCCAGAAAGATCAAGCCCCGTGATCTGAACCGGTGTGCCTTCGGTATAGGCGATGGTTGTACGCCCCTTGATGGACTGACCGACCGCTTCGGAAACCGCGGCGTTGGTCAGCGTCAGCCCGTCAGCCGAGAATGCCAGATCGCCCATGAATTCGCCGACGGTCCCTGCCGCACCTTGCAACGTTCCGTTCAACTTCAGTTGCGTCGCGTCAATCGCCAGCGCGTCTGTGGCCAGTTCGGTCACGTTGAAGCTGGCATCAATCGCGTCGCCGTCTTGCGCGTTATAGTTCACATCAAGCCCGACGCGCCGCACGTAAGTATCGCCCCCGGCCACTGGCAGCAAAACGCGACTGCCATCGGCGCTGGCGACAGTGCCGGTGATGTCGATCAGGCTGGGCCAATTGTCGCTGTTCAGTGTGACCTTGCCCTGTAGTTCCGCGGATTGCGCCTTGAGGGCGAAATCGCTGACCTCGACACCGCCTTCGGCCTGCACCAAAGCATCCACGGTCAGCGCGACATCGGGGCCAAAAAATTCGCGGTATTGCGACAGGATCAGCGCGGTCACGTCGCCGTTCAGGTCAGCCTGAATACGGCGGTCGGGTGCGGCGCTATCGCCTTGGGCGGCAACGATAACCTGACCGGCAAGCCGTTGTTCGCCGTCGGTCGACAGGTTGATATCTGTCGCAAAATCCGAAAGCGGCCCCTGCCCCGCAATCACCAGATCGACAGAGGGCTCATCAGGCAATTTCAGCGTGCGCGAGATGATGCCCTTGGCTTCCTCGGAAAGGGTTACAGCCATGTCCAGCAGGCTGTCATTGCGATCCAGATCAGCGGTGATTTTGAACTCGCCCTTCTTGCCATCGGTGCGCGCGGCCAGAATATCGACCGTCGCCGTATCGTCATTCAACAGCGCCGTGGCTTGAACGGTCAGTGTGGCCGCTTCGCCCAGAATTGGCGCGCCCAGATTGATCTCTTCGACCGAAAAGTCAGCCACGTCGATGGCGACGGGCAGATCGGGGATCGCCGGAAAGGTAAACGGTTTCGCTTCGGGATCGGGGAGCGTTTCTTCCTGCGCCACGGGCAATCGCGGCACGCTCAGCCGCTTTGCGGTCAGGGCCTGCACCTCCAGCCGGCCGCGCAACAGTGCGGAGCGGTTCCAGTCCAACTCCACCTCTTCCAACGTCAGCCAGACCCCTTGGTCGTCAGCGATGGTCATCCGGTCGAACCGTGCGCGCGAGCTGAGCGCACCCGCGAAACCGTCAATACTGACCGTGCGGCCCGCGCCGCTGAGGGCGTCTTGGATCGTGCGGGTCAGGAAGCCTTTGTCATCCTCTTGGGCCGAAGCGACAGAGCCGACAAAGATCAGGGCGAAAACCAGAAAGCTGCGCATGAAGTGGATCAAAACGATTGTCCAATACCGATATAAACTTGAAAATTCTCATCTGTTTCGGGGCCCGACACAGGCACCGCGAGGTCTACGCGGATGGGGCCGATGCCCGTGGCATAGCGCAGACCAAGCCCTGCGCCTGACTGCCAAGTGCCTGACCCGTCGTAGAATTCCTCGGCACCGATGTAGCCCGCGTCGGCAAAGGCCACGACGCCGATCTTGTCGCGTACCTGCCAACGTGCCTCTGCGGACAGGCCCGCAAAGCTGCGACCGCCCACCGTATCGCCACTGGCCAGATCAACGCCAAGCGATTGGTAGGGTTGCCCGCGCACGGTGCCGCCGCCGCCGGAATAGAACAGATAGTCCGCGGGCGATTCAGCCAGTGTCGGGCCATAGACCGACCCGAGCTGTCCCCGCAGGGCAAAGGTCACGGGCCGCGTGGTGCCAAAGGTTTTATAGCCGCGCACGTCGATGTAGGTGCGCACGCCGTTATCCGACCCCGACAGCGCCACAAAAGGGGTCACGCTGGCCTTGGCATAGTAGCCATCTTTCGCATCAAGCCGATTGTCGCGGTAATCATGTTCCGCGCTTAGGGGCAGCGTCAGCAACGTATATTTGTTCTCGCCAAAAGCGTCGCGGGTTTCAGCTGTCCGCAAACCGACGCCAAGCGTGTAGGTCCGTTCCTCGCTGGCGATGCGTTCGATCCCGGCCTCAAGGTCGAGCTGACGCGAGAAATAGTTCACCTCGTCAAGCTGTTCGATCTCGGCCAGCGCGTAGAAATTCGTGTCGGCATTAAAGGTCGCAGGGCGTTCAAAACGGGTGCCAAGGCGATAATCCGTGCCGCCGGAATCGCCGCCGATCCCCGACACCTCGCCTTCGACACGTAGGCTTTCGGCCCCGCCCAGCAGGTTACGGTGCAGCCAGTAGGTGCTGACGCTGAGCCCTTCAAGCGACGACAGTTCCCCGCCGAAACCAAAGCGTCGCTTGGGCGCGTCAGTGATCTGCGCTGTAATCGGCAGAACATCGGGCGCGGTGATCTGTTCGGCCTCGATCATCGCGACAGAACTGAAAGCGCCCGTGCGCCGCAACCGTGTGGCGGCCAGATCAAGTTGCTCTTGTGAATAGACCTCTCCGATGGGCAGTCCGGCGATTTTGACGATCCGGCGCAAGCGCACATCACTTTTTCCCTTTACCGTCAACTCTCCGAAACGCAGTCGCGGTCCCGGGCGCAGACGCAGGGTTGCCGCCAGCGTGGCATCGGGCACGCGGGCGGTCAGCTGCTGGTCGGCCAGTTCGGCTTTGGCGTGGCCCTGATCGCGCCAGCCTTCGATACCGGCGGCGACGGCCTCTTTCATGACGCCGAGACTTGCGGTTTCACCTGCGGCGAATTGTTCGGGCAGCTCGGTTTCGGGGGCGACAGGGGCGATTTCGGCCTTGGAAAAGCTGAACTTGCGACCGGTTTCGATGTTGATCACAGCGCGGTTGATCTGGCGCGGCGGGGCGACCGGCGCGATGGCAGAGGCGTCTACACCGTCGATGGTAATCTTGATGACCGCAGCAAAATACCCTTCGTCATAGAGCACGGCCAGAAGGCGGGCATAATCGGCCTGCGCGGCGGCCAAAAGCTCTTGCGTGGTGGGGTCTGCATCTTCGTCCGTTTGTTCGCGCAGCAGCGATCCGCCGAGCACCGTCTCGTATAGATCAGAGTCCTTATCGATGCCGGTGATGTCGAGCGTCGCCGCAAGACCCGCCGTGCATCCTCCCCAGACCAAAGCTGCCGCGGCCGTAGACGCCCGCAAGAACTTTGCAAAACTGTCTGATCGAAAATGCCCCATGCGGTGCTCCCTGTACTCATAGAACGACGTGCCGTTGGGTGAGACATAGAGCGCGCGACCGCAACGTCAGCAAACTTATTTATTATTCCCTTGTGCATAGCGGAAACCGCCTGCCATCGGCAAACAGTCTGTTGGGCAAAATCGCGATTGTGAACCGCAAAACACATCCGGTTATGTCATTTTACGCAAGCAGGCGGAAGTTTGCCGTGAAAATGGGGGCGTGTATGCAAAACGCCCGCCAGGGGGAACCTGACGGACGTTCTTTTCAAGGCCGTGCGAAACGGCCAGTGGCCGGTGGTTAGGCCGATTTCGCGAGGTTGCGCAGTACGTAGTGCAGAACGCCACCGTGTTCGATGTATTCAATCTCGATCGCGGTATCGATCCGGCATTTGATCATGATCTCTTTGACCGAGCCATCTGCCATTGTGATCGTGCAAGGCACTTCTTGCAGCGGCTTGATGGTGTCCAGACCGCTGATCGAAACGGTTTCGTCACCGGTCAGGCCCAGGCTCTTGCGGGTGTCGCCGTTGGTGAATTCGAACGGGATAACACCCATGCCAACCAGGTTGGAGCGGTGGATACGTTCAAAGTTCTCGGCGATGACCGCCTTGACGCCCAGCAACGCCGTGCCTTTGGCCGCCCAGTCACGGGACGAACCCGCGCCGTATTGTTCACCACCGAAGATGACCAGCGGCGTGCCGTTTTCCTGATGCGCCATAGCCGCGTCAAAGATCGAGGTCTGTTCGCCATCGGGGCCTTTGGTATAGCCGCCCTCAACACCGTCCAGCATTTCGTTCTTGATACGGATGTTGGCAAATGTGCCGCGCATCATGACCTCGTGGTTACCACGGCGGCTACCGTACGAGTTGAATTCACGCACAGGCACCTGACGTTCCACCAGATACTGACCCGCTGGCGTGGTTTCCTTGAAAGAACCGGCAGGCGAGATGTGGTCGGTCGTGATCATGTCACCCAGAACGGCAAGCACTTTGGCGTTCTCGATGTTGGTGATCACACCCGGCTCTGGCGACATGCCTTGGAAGTAGGGCGGGTTCTGCACATAGGTCGAGGTTGGTGGCCAGTCATAGGTCTTGGCGTCGGTGGTTTCGACGGACTGCCACTTTTCGTCGCCCTTGAAGACGTCGGCATATTTTTCCTGGAAGGCTTCGCGGGTCACGGTCTGCTCGACCAGATCAGCGACTTCCTTGGATGTTGGCCAGATGTCTTTCAGATAGACGTCATTGCCGTCCTTGTCCTGACCCAGCGGGCTGTTGGCCAGATCGACGTTCATGTCACCGACCAGCGCGTAGGCCACGACCAAGGGAGGCGACGCCAGATAGTTGGCGCGCACGTCAGGCGAAATCCGCCCTTCAAAGTTCCGGTTACCCGAGAGGATCGATGTCCCGATCAGGTCGTAGTCATTGATCGCCTTGCTGATCGGTGCTTCGAGCGGGCCGGAGTTACCGATACAGGTGGTGCAGCCATACCCGACGAGGTTGAAGCCGATGGCGTCCAGATCCTCTTGCAGGTTTGCGGCCTCAAGATAGGCGGACACAACCTGGCTACCGGGCGCGAGCGACGTCTTGACCCAAGGCTTGCGTGTCAGGCCCAAGGCGCGTGCCTTGCGTGCAACCAGACCGGCACCGATCATCACATAGGGGTTGGATGTGTTGGTGCACGATGTGATCGACGCAATGACGATGGACCCGTCATGCAGCTGGTAGTTGCCATCTTCGGTTTGGACGTAGCCACGCTTGTGGTTGCCCTCGTCACCGGGGATGTCTTGAGGCTCTGGCTGGCCGCCCTCACCTTCCCAGCGGACTTCGGCGTTGGCTGTGGTGTCTTTACCTTCGCGCACGCCCTTCACGTATTCTGCAAATGCAGTGTGTGCCGAGGTCAGTGCAATGTAGTCTTGCGGACGCTTTGGACCCGAGATCGCAGGCACGATGGTGCCCATGTCGAGCGACAGTGTGTCGGTGTAAACCGGCGCATAGTCATCGCCGCGCCACATGCCGTTTTCCTTGGCATAGGCTTCGACCAGCGCGATGCGGTCTTCATCACGGCCGGTGGTGCGCATGTAACGCAGGGTTTCGGCATCGATCGGGAAGAAGCCACAGGTCGCACCGTATTCGGGGGCCATGTTGGCGATTGTCGCGCGGTCCGCCAGGGGCAGGCTATCAAGGCCGGCACCGTAGAATTCAACGAATTTACCAACCACGCCCTTCTCGCGCAGCATTTCGACCACTTTCAGTACCAGATCGGTCCCGGTGGTGCCTTCCATCATGGCACCGGTCAGTTCAAAGCCGATAACCTCGGGGATCAACATCGAAATCGGCTGACCCAGCATCGCGGCTTCGGCCTCGATCCCGCCAACGCCCCAGCCCAGAACGGCCATGCCGTTTACCATTGTGGTGTGGCTGTCGGTCCCGACGAGCGTGTCAGGATATGCGACTTCGACGCCGTCTTGGTCTTTATCAGTCCAGACGGTCTGCGCCAGATATTCAAGGTTCACCTGGTGGCAGATGCCGGTACCGGGGGGCACAACGCGGAAGTTGTTAAACGCCTTCTGGCCCCATTTCAGGAAGGTATAGCGTTCGATGTTGCGCTCGTATTCGCGGTCAACGTTCATCTGGAACGCGCGCGGGTTGCCGAATTCGTCGATCATGACCGAGTGGTCGATGACAAGATCAACAGGGTTCAGCGGGTTAATCTTGTCGGCATCGCCACCCAAGGCGACCAGCCCGTCGCGCATCGCCGCAAGGTCGACAACTGCGGGAACGCCGGTGAAATCCTGCATCAACACGCGTGCGGGACGGTAAGCGATCTCGCGCGGGTTCTGGCCGCCCTTGGCACCCCATTCGGCGAAGGCCTTGATGTCATCGACGGTGACAGTTTTGCCATCTTCGAAACGCAGCATGTTCTCAAGCACCACCTTAAGCGCGGCTGGCAAGTTAGAGAAATCACCCAGACCGGCTTCCTGCGCTGCAGGAATCGAATAATAAGCGATGGATTGGCTGCCCGAAGATAGAGTTTTGCGGGTTTTGGCGGTGTCCTGGCCAACGAAGATGGTCATGGATGGCTCCCTTTATGGGTTAAAAAAGGTCGGTGACTTGGGGCCTAAATGCCTTATTGCGCGGGTCGCTTCAACTGCAAACACGCGCTTCTGGCGCTTTTGTATACCGTTGTGTACTGGATTGAGGCATTTCATACGCAATCCCGTGACGTTACAGCGCCTCAACAAAGGTTGAGTGGTAATTACAACGGGTGCAGTCTACGAATTGAGCATCCAAACCGAAAGTACCCTGCGATGCCCCGCCTGTTTACGTCCCTGATTGCCGCTGGCCTGCTGTCCATAGCGCCCGCCTTTGCTCAGGACCGCCCCGTTGTCGTCGAACTCTATACCTCGCAAGGGTGCTCTTCCTGCCCTCCTGCTGACGAGATGTTTGCCGAGCTGTCCAAACGGGACGACGTGATCGCACTAGCGCTGCATGTGGATTATTGGGACTATATCGGCTGGCAAGACCCCTTTGGTGCGCCTGCGCACGCCAAACGCCAGCGCGCCTATGCGCTGACTGGTGGGCGGACGTCGATTTACACGCCCGAGATGATCGTCAACGGCCAGTCCGATGTGGTCGGAGCCAAACCCATGAAGTTGATGGAGGCGATCAACAAGCACAAAGAAGACGCCCCGCAGGTCGACCTATCTATCGCACGCGACGGGGAAACCCTGCGCATCAACGCGCATACGGTATCGGGTGCCGCCGGACCGTTCGACGTGCACATGTTGCGCTATCACCCGATGGCGGTCACGCAGGTCAAACGCGGCGAAAACGCGGGCCACACGTTCGAGAATTATAACATCGTCGAAGGCTGGCAGACGGTTGATCAGTGGGACGGGCAAGCGCCGCTATCACTCTCTGCCGCCATCACCGGCGATATGCCGGTGGTTGTGCTGGTGCAGCGCAGCAACGCGGGGCCGATCGTGGCCGCGGCGCGGATCAAGTAGTCGCTCAAAATACCTAGATGTTTAGGCATTAATTGTCGTGGATACGCCAGCGACGATGGACCCAGAACCATTGCTCGGGATCCGCTTTGACCCGTGCGGTAAGACTGTCATTCAACGCCTGGGTCATCGTGACAGCATCGCTGTGTGGCACAGGTGCCTCCAGCACCGTGTCGAATGACACCCCATCAGCTTGTCGAATGCCGTAGAACGGGATCAACAGCGCATCATAGCGCAATGCCAGCTCGGCGGCAGAAAGCGCTGTATTGGCAGGTTGCCCCAAGAAATCGAGCGCCGGCGCGCCAAAGACGTGTTGATCAAACAGCAGTACCAGCTGCCCGCCGTCTTTTAGATGCCGTACGAAACCCGCCGTGCCGCGTCGGCCTTGCGGGAAGACAGGGCCGCCGAAAGCCTCCATCGTTTGGACGTAATGCGCGTTGAAATAGGGGTTTTTCATGTTGCGGTAGAGCCCGCCGATGTCATAGCCCCGCGCCACAAGACAGGCACGCATCGCTTCGTAGTTGCCATAGTGGCCCGTCACCAGAATGACCGGCTTGCCTTGTTCTGCCGCTTTTTCCAGCGCCGCGACGCCTGCGCCGGTCGGCGTATTCTTTGCCATACGCTTGGGAAAGTCGCGCGCCGAATAGTTTTCGATAAAGCTGCGCCCCACGTTGTTAAGGCACTTTGAAGCAATTTCTGCGCGCCGTTCTTGCGGCATCTGCGGCCAAATCATCGCAAGATTTTCAAGCGCCCGCGCCCGATATCCCGCTACCGGCCCGATCACATGTTGAACAACCCAGCCGACGAAGGCTATGCGCGTTTTATAGGGCAGCACCAAGGCCAGTCGAATAAGGCCGACGATAAAGGCATTGGTCAGGTAGTGCCCTGCACGTCGGCTAAATCGAACGTTCTTGGGATATTTGGGACTGGCCATGCGCATCTGCCTGCAAGGAAAAGCGCCCTTAAGGGGCGGGGCCTGCCGTTCATACCGCGCAGGGCCCCGCGCAACAAGCGTGTTTCACCCAGGTGGCAATGCGCCACCGAATGCAACAGCGGCTGGTTAATAGCTAAACGTTTGACCGGTTGCGATCGCTGTCCGCAAGGAGGTTTCGGCCCATGTCCCTGCCCCGCCATGCGCGCGAATGGCACGAAGTTCGGCCAAAGCTTCGGGGATATCGCCCTGCTCTACCAAAGCTTGCCCGAGATAGGACCGCGCGAGAACATTCGCAGGGTTGACTGCCAGCGCACGCGCATAGAACGCCATTCTGCCAGCTGGGTCGCCCATTTTGCGCGACGTGAACCCCATGTAGGTCAATCGACGATCGTCCTGCTCAGGCATAGCGGCAAGTACGATCTGCGCATCCGAGTATTCGCCTGCATAGGCCAGTTCACGAACAGTTTGATAAAGGTCATCCGGTGTTAACCGGCTATCCTTTGCATCGATACAGGTCTTTGACTTCTTGTCATACACCTGTGCGTCTTCGCATTTCACAACGGGCTTCGGTGGGGACGTATCATTGGAGCCAGCGGCAAAGGCCGCGAAAGGAATAGCCAATGACAGGATGGACGCAAACACAACACGCATACTCAAACACTCCTGAACTAAATACACGGCTGATGTTAGACGATCCACGCCATAGGTAAAGCACTAGGTTCAAACCTACCGTCTCGATGTAGCGCGAGATAGGGCCGGAATACGCAGCTTTTGAATCAAAAAGGCTGCACCGCCGTCAAGCGATGCAGCCCTGAATGCCTGCGCGTGTATCAGTCCTTGAAGACGCGCTTAAAGATCGTATCAACATGTTTGGTGTGGTATCCCAGATCGAATTTTTCTTCGATCTCTTCTGCACTTAGTGCGGCCAGGACTTCTTCGTCAGCCAGCAGCTCGGTCTTGAAATCCTTGCCGTCTTCCCAGACCTTCATGGCGTTGCGCTGAACCAGCTTGTAGCTATCTTCGCGGCTCACGCCGGCCTGCGTGAGCGCGAGCAAAACACGTTGCGACATCACAAGACCGCTAAACTTGTTCATATTTGCCAGCATGTTGTCAGGATAAATCAGCATATTGTCGATGACGCCGGTCAAACGATGCAGCGCGAAGTCAAGGGTGATGGTGGTGTCGGGGCCGATCGCACGCTCAACGCTGGAGTGGGAGATATCGCGTTCATGCCACATGGTGACGTTTTCCATCGCTGGAATCACAGCCATGCGAATTGTACGGGCCAAGCCGGTCAGGTTCTCGGTCAGCACAGGGTTTTTCTTGTGCGGCATCGCCGAAGACCCTTTCTGACCCGCCGAGAAAAACTCAGCCCCTTCCAAGACTTCGGTCCTTTGCATATGCCGCACTTCGGTCGCAACGTTCTCGATAGAGCTGGCGATCACACCAAGTGCTGCGAAGAATGCCGCGTGACGGTCACGGGGGATGATCTGCGTGCTCACGGGTTCGGGCGACAGGCCCAGCTTTTCGCAGACATGTTCCTCGACCCGCGGATCGATATTCGCAAATGTCCCCACAGCGCCGGAAATCGCACCGGTGGCAATCTCGGAGCGTGCTGTTTTCAGCCGCGTCAGGTTGCGGTCCATCTCTGCATAAAAGCGCGCGAAGGTAAGGCCCATCGTCGTTGGTTCAGCGTGGATCCCGTGGCTGCGCCCGACGCGCACAGTATTTTTATGTTCCATGGCACGGCGCTTCAGCGCGGCCAGCAGCAAACCCATGTCTTCGATCAGAATATCAGCTGCGCGGGTTAATTGCACGTTAAAGCAGGTGTCCAATACGTCAGAAGAGGTCATCCCCTGATGCACAAAACGCGCCTCGTCGCTACCCACATGCTCTGCCAGATGCGTCAAGAACGCGATAACGTCATGTTTTGTAACGGCTTCAATCTCGTCAATCCGCGCGACATCGAACTCGACATCTTTGGCTTTCCAAACCGCCTCCGCATTTTCGCGCGGAATCACCCCAAGGTCGGCCATGGCGTCACAGGCATGCGCCTCGATCTCGTACCAGATGCGGAACTTGGTTTCGGGGGACCAGATCGCAACCATCTCGGGGCGGGAATAACGGGGAATCATGTGGTGATACCTTTGTTTTGGGGTGTTTTGATGTACGCGCGGGATAGACCGCGGGGGGGTAAAGAACAAGTCTGAACCCTTGCGCCACCAAGGCAGCGACGCTTGCTGCCTCGCCCATAGGCGCCTCCGGCGGGAGTTTTCAGAGCAAAATGAAGAAGAGGCGGGTTTGTCCCATTCTGGTCTGGCAGTTTACCTTCGGACAGGCAAAGGTGCCGCAAATTGAATATATTACGCCATTAGGGAATCGCTAAGAAATGTCTGATACGTCTCGCTTAAGCCCCGCTACGATTGCTGCCCAGGCAGCGGGAGCGGTTGATGCGCAAACCGGCGGGGTGGTCCCGGCGCTGCCTATGTCCACGACCTATCTGCGGGATGAAACATACCAACCGCTGCGTGCAGACAACATTTATCTGCGCGATCAGAGCGATATTGTACGCGTTGCAGAAAAAGTGCTCTCTCAACTGGAGGGGGCGAAAGAATCGCTGCTGTTCCCGTCAGGCATGGCAGCGCTTGCCGCCGTCTTCCGTACCGTCCCAAATGGCGGGCGCGTGCTGGTGCAAAGCCAGATTTACTGGGGCACCACCAAGTGGATTCGGGATTTCTGCACCCGGCGTGACATTGAGCTGCGAGAGGTCGAAGCCTCTGACATGGCGGCGTTTGCCGCCGCCTGCGAGAGCTTTAGACCAACCTTGGCGCTCATCGAAACACCATCAAACCCGTGGCTTCGCGTGGTCGATATCCAAGCTGCGGCTGATGCGGTGCATAGCGCGGGTGGGTTGCTTGTGGTGGATAGCACGGCCGCGACGCCGATTCTGCAACAGCCGCTTAAACACGGTGCCGACGTTGTAATGCATTCTGCCACAAAGGGCATTAATGGACATTCGGACGTATTGGCGGGCGTTCTGGCGACCAATGACGTCACGGGCCGCGTGTGGGAAGATATCAAAGCGGACCGGCATGATGCAGGCGCGGTTATCGGCCCGTTTGAAGCATGGTTGCTGGTCCGCGGGATGCGCACCCTGCCCCTGCGCGCCAAGCAAATGTCGTGCAACGCCATGGAATTGGCAGAATTTTTGCAAAATCACCCGAAGATTGAAAAGGTTCTCTATCCGGGTCTTGCGTCACATATGGGCCACGAATTGGCGACGCGGCAAATGTCAGGAGGATTTGGGTCGCTTTTGTCGTGCATTGTAAAGGGTGGCGGCGCAGCGGCGCTGGAGGTTGTTGGCAAGCTGGAAGTTTTCCATCGCGCAACGTCTTTGGGCGGGGTCGAAAGCCTTGTCGAACACCGCCACACGATCGAACCCCACACCGGGATTCCCGAAGGGTTGCTGCGTTTATCGGTGGGGATTGAAGATATCGAAGATCTAAAACGCGACTTAAGCCAAGCGCTTGATGCATAAAGATACTTCGGGGCGCTCGCGCCCCGGGACCCCATGTCTTTCGAAGATGATTTGAAGGATACAACCAGTGGTGCGGTCGGAGAGACTCGAACTCTCACGGGTGTTACCCCACAGCGACCTCAACGCTGCGCGTCTACCATTCCGCCACGACCGCACGCCATGGTTGGTGAGGGTCGTTTAGACAAACTCTTTCACAAAGTGAAGAGCAAAATTGCGCAGATTAAGTCCTTGTTCAGATTCGTGTGATTTATCATTCAATCGGGCGGGGTGGCTTGAAAAACAGTGCGAAGACGTAAACTTAAAGGAGGATATGAATCGAGGAACAATATGACCCAAGCGCCCATAGATCCCCCTGCCCTGCAGATCGACATCGTTTCTGACGTGATGTGCCCTTGGTGTATTGTCGGGTACCGCCAGCTAGAGCAGGCGTTAGCCGCCTTGAACATCGGCGCGTTCATCCGCTGGCACCCTTTCGAGCTTAACCCCCAAATGGGCCCCGAAGGACAGAACCTGACCGAACATATTGCCGAAAAATATGGTGCATCGCCTGAGCAATCGGCGCAAAACCGCGCGCATCTTGTGCAGCTTGGCACCGAACTTGGAATCGACTTCAATTTCAACGCCGATAGCCGCATCGTCAACAGCTTTGCTGCACACCAATTGCTGGATTGGGCTCAAGATCAGAACCTGCAGCACCCACTTAAGCTTGCGTTGTTTGAAGCACATTTTACGAAGGGATTGGATGTTTCAGACCATAGTGTCCTCGTTGATGTCGCTGCAGATGTCGGATTGGATCGTAGTTCTGCGCAGGACGTTCTCGACAGCGGCAGCCATGTAGAACGTGTTCGCGAACGCCAGTCGGTTTGGACATCGCAGGGGATTTCTGGCGTGCCTTCAATGATCTTCGCGGGCAAATACCTTGTGACCGGTGCGCAGGGTGTCGATAATTATGTGCAAATTATCCAAAAAGTAATTCAAGAGGTAGGCGCCGCGGAATGACTGTCTCGTTTACCTCGGCTCAACGGTGCGCACAGAATGGTTGAATGGATCACCTCCAAGGGCCTTGTCGATTACCGGGATGCCGAAGCATGGATGGAGGAACGCGCGTCCCTTATCGCCGCGGGGAATGCCGATGAATGCGTCTGGCTTGTAGAGCATGCTCCGCTATATTCTGCCGGCACCTCAGCAAAGTCGGAAGATTTGACCGACCCCAAGCGGTTTCCGGTATATGAAACGCGCCGCGGCGGACAGTACACATACCATGGGCCGGGGCAGCGGGTTGTTTATGTGATGCTGGACGTCGGTAAACGCGGCCGGGATGTCAGACGTTTTGTTCAAGACCTTGAACATTGGGTGATCGCGACACTTGCAAGCTTTACCATCAAAGGCGAGATCAAGGAGGGGCGCGTCGGCGTCTGGGTGGAACGTCCCGAGAAACCGCTCACGGCGCAGGGTGGCATTCGCGAAGATAAAATCGCGGCGATCGGTATCCGACTTAGAAAATGGGTCAGCTTTCACGGAATCAGCATAAATGTTGATCCAAATCTTGAGCATTTTTCCGGGATCGTCCCCTGTGGGATCCAAGAACATGGCGTTACGTCTTTAGTTGACCTTGGCCTGCCAGTTATGATGGAAGACGTTGATATCGCCCTGAAAGCGCAGTTCGACACGGTTTTCCCTCCGCTGTCTGAATACGCGCCCAAAGACGGATAATGTTCCTCGCCGCTCAAACGTTTCACTGCGCTCGTGCTATTTCCGCCGCGGCTTTACGGTTTCTTCATCGCTAGAGGCGTATATCCAGCATGATGAGCACTTCTGACACCTCCTACCCCCGTGACTACAAGGCTGTGCGCCTCCGACACAGTTTGATAAATGATCTGTCTTTTTTCGTGCCCTGCGTCAAAGGCGGCCATTGCCCATATTGGCAAGCCGCACTAGAACGAACCTTAATTCAATGTGCGCCCCCTGTCGGGGCGTGAGTTGACAACCCAATCTCAGGAGGCACCGCATGGCAGACGCAGCCATTCACGGGCAAGACCATCACGACGAGCGCGGATTTTTCACGCGCTGGTTCATGTCCACAAACCACAAAGACATCGGGCTATTGTACCTGATCGTTTCGGCCCTCGTTGGCTTCATCTCTGTATGTTTCACCATATATATGCGCTTGGAGCTTATGCACCCAGGCGTGCAATATATGTGTATGGAAGGCGCGCGGTTTATCGCTGATAGCGCAGCGACCTGTACGCCAAACGGCCACCTTTGGAATGTTCTGATCACCGCGCACGGCATCTTGATGATGTTCTTCGTGGTTATCCCCGCTTTGTTCGGTGGTTTCGGCAACTATCTGATGCCATTGCAAATTGGCGCGCCTGACATGGCGTTCCCGCGGATGAACAACCTCTCTTTCTGGCTATATGTCGGCGGCACAACGCTTGCAGTCTGCTCCGTGCTGACACCCGGCGGCAGCGGCCAGCTTGGGTCAGGTGTGGGCTGGGTTCTCTATCCGCCGCTCTCTGTTCGTGAAGGCGGCATGTCGATGGATTTCGCGATTTTCGCTGTGCACGTGTCCGGCGCGTCGTCGATCCTGGGTGCGATCAACATGATCACAACATTCCTCAACATGCGCGCCCCTGGCATGACGCTGTTCAAAGTGCCGCTGTTCAGCTGGTCCATCTTTGTTACAAGCTGGTTGATCCTTCTGTCCCTGCCCGTTTTGGCCGGTGCCATCACGATGCTTTTGATGGATCGCAACTTCGGATTCGCATTCTTTGACCCAGCAGGCGGTGGTGATCCGGTTCTGTATCAGCACATTCTGTGGTTTTTTGGTCACCCCGAAGTGTATATCATTATTCTTCCAGGCTTCGGCATCATCAGCCACGTCATCGCGACCTTCAGCCGCAAGCCTATCTTCGGGTATCTTCCGATGGTTTGGGCGATCATCGCGATTGGCGCATTGGGCTTCGTCGTTTGGGCGCACCACATGTACACCGTTGGTATGTCTCTGAACCAACAAGCTTACTTCATGTTGGCCACCATGGTTATCGCGGTGCCGACGGGCGTTAAGGTATTCAGCTGGATTGCGACCATGTGGGGTGGTTCGGTTGAATTCAAAACACCTATGCTGTGGGCCTTCGGCTTCCTGTTTCTTTTCACCGTTGGCGGTGTGACAGGTATCGTTCTCTCGCAGGCAGCTGTGGACCGCTACTACCACGACACATACTATGTGGTTGCGCACTTCCACTATGTGATGAGCCTTGGTGCCGTCTTCGCGATCTTCGCCGGTATTTATTTCTACCTGCCGAAGTTCACGGGCCGCATGTATCCTGAATGGGCTGGCAAGCTGCACTTCTGGGCGATGTTCATTGGCGCGAACCTGACGTTCTTCCCACAGCACTTCCTAGGCCGTCAGGGCATGCCGCGTCGCTATATCGATTACCCTGATGCGTTTGCATATTGGAACCTGTGGTCGTCGATCGGCGCGTTCCTCAGCTTTGCGTCCTTTATCTTCTTCTTCGGTGTTATGTTCTACACGTTGACACGTGGGGCCCGCAGCCCAGCTGCCAACCCTTGGAACGAATATGCGGACACTCTGGAATGGACGCTGGCAAGCCCCCCACCAGAGCATACGTTCGAAATTCTTCCCAAGCAGGAAGAATGGGACAAACAGCCTAGCCACTAAGCTAGCACAACATTGAAATGAGAGGCTCCAACGGCGGTTGGGGCCTTTTTTTCGTTCTACCCGGGCTCTCGGTACAGTTTCATAAAGACGAATGTTTATGGGCGGTTAGCCGAAATCTTACCTTGTCCCCCAGTAAAATAAGGGCTTCCCAAAATTGTCTGAAATTAATTTCGAAAAATGTTATTTTTCCTCTTGCGGCTCACCGCCGCTATGGGTATTCCACGCCCTACCAGAGGATGCGGGCGTAGCTCAGGGGTAGAGCATAACCTTGCCAAGGTTAGGGTCGGGCGTTCGAATCGCCTCGCCCGCTCCAACTGGTTCTCTGCTTACCCAGCAGGACAGCAAGGCCACCTTCGGGTGGCCTTTTGCTGTTCTGGGCTCCTGTAACAATGCAGCTGTTCACAGGCCTGCAAAGGACCAGCACACTTACCAGTTCGGACAACGATCCGTGCGTTTATGCCCAGTCTAGAACTCTGATCAGGGATAAAGCAGCCACGGCGCAAAATATACTGTCGCCACAATGATACGCCCAAGCGGCACGTGACAAAGCTTTCACCGCTGAAATGCCCTCACTCTGTGGCCTACAACGGTTCCCTAGGCCTCTCTCTGAGGGCAGCAGCACAACAGCGCCCGATACCCCTCCCCCGCTGCTACGAGAGCACCTGAGTCGTCTCAGGCCAGTGCCAACGAAGCTGGGGCACGTGGATATTCGCGAGGCTCTACGCGCTCTGCCTGTCCTTGTGGATCATCGCTGATGAGTTGGATCAAACGCCCCAGGCGCGTGCGCCAGAGCCAAACACAGAGCACGTTTCTATATGGCACCCAACGAGTTTCTGCCGACGCCTAGCGTCAGTCAAAGACCGCTGTTATCAAAAGAAAAAGGCGGGCGCTGATAGCACCCGCCTGCGTCGGCATATACCCGTTCGAATGATGGCACTATGAACACGGCCGCCATACAGCAAACGCCGGTAACGCAATTATTTTCTGCTTAAAGAAGAGATATCGTCGATCGTGCTGATAGTGTTTCACGTTCCATCTGTTCGATGGCGCGAATGTGCCACTCCAAACCGGTTTGACCCTGATCGGCCGCTTCGGCCAAGTTGTTCTGCGCCAGCTTCGCCTGGTCGGCCGACAGAACCAACGCCTCGGCGACCTCTGCGCGGCTGGTGCGTATATCGGCAAGCTGCGCGTCATAAGCATCCTCCGAAATCGCCCCTGAGGCCTTGAGCTGATTCAACGTCGCCACATCTTCTTGCTGCTGTGCGAGCATCTGGGGAAGATGTGTCGTGATATCATCCAGCTGGTCGTTGGACTTGCGGATATTGCGCACAAGGTCATTCGCGGAAACCAGCTCCATCCGTTGGGCGACTTCTCGTTTGCCAGCGAGATTCCCGCTCACCGCACCAACAACGCCACCGGCCGCAGCGGCTCGCAGGCAGCCCGAGGCATCGGATGCGGCAAGCACCGAGATACCGCAGCCCACCGCGGCACCAACCGCGGCATGCTTGATTGTGGAGTTGCGGACAATATCGCGCATCAACGCGTCAAGCGCGGCGGTTTGCTCCACCATACCGGCGTCGTTCTCACGGTTTTCTTTGAAGCTTAGCGTGCCGGACGAAGGGCCGAATTGCGCAGCGCGATCGGCAGTGGGCGCAGCACATCCTGAAACAAGAACAGCAGCGGCGAGGGAAATCGTTAGAACAGTGGTTTTCATTACATGGATCCGTTGAGCTAGACGTATTCGCGACGAATAGATGAAAATTATGCCGATTTTACGGCATGTTCGCCATGAAGTTTTCCGACGTTAACGTTTATCTATTCACCTTCGTGCCACAAATGCCCATAGTTCCCGCACAGGGTGAATTTTTTAAAAAGTCATATTGTTGCCGGTTTTGTTCACTATCGTTTAGGGAGTTCGACATAGGTTGCCTCGGAGCCCCGAAGCAAATCTTGGAAGGAGACCAAATTGAAAATTCTAGCAGTCGACGATGATCCATTCATTCTAGAACTCCTTCCCGCGATGTTTGAACAGGCAGACCTGAACGATCTGCACACTGCCCCTTCGGGCCCGGCTGCTCTCGACATGATCAAAGCTCAGAAGGTGCCATTCGATTGCATGCTGCTGGACGTCGATATGCCGGAAATGGACGGGATCGAGCTTTGCCGAAGAATTCGCACTGTCCCCGGGTATGAGGATAAACCGATTTTGATGCTGACGGCGAAGACAGATTCGATCTCTATCGAGAAAGCGTTTGCCGCCGGTGCGAATGACTACATCGCCAAGCCATTTAACCTGAAGGACATCTACAACCGCATTCGCGTGGCCGAACGCCTGTTGGTGTCGTCCAAGACCATCAAGCGCATCGACGCGAGCGACCTGTCCAAAGAAGGCACACAGGTAGCTGAAGATATCACACTGGCCGACAAGGTCTTTTTGGCGAATGTCGGCAGGCTGATCCTGTCATTCTCCCTTGGGAACTACATTACGCAGCTCGATCGGAGCGAACTGGACAACTATCAGGTTTTCGGCGTGTCCATTGATGATGCGGAACGTATTTTCGAAGAAACGTCACAACAGGGGTTCCTTCATATCCTCACCAGCGTGGCAGAAACCCTGACCGACCTTATCACCTGCCCCCATCTGCTGATGTCCTACGAAGGCAACGGTGCCTTCCTGTGTATTACGCGCGACCCGAACCTGCCCGAATGGGACCGGATGGAGGCTGGCCTACAGGCCAAGCTGGATGCGCTGAACTTGCTAAGCGATGATCTGACGGCAGATAGCATCAGCCTGTCAGTCGGCACGCCCATAGCCCCGAATGCGAACCGGACCCAACGGGTGAAAAAGACCTTCGAACGGGCGCTATCGCGCGCTGAAATGCGCTATGCAAGCAAATGCGCCGCCGCCTGATCCTAGTTGATCGGGAATTGCACCAGACACTGTGCCGCATGTTTGCGGTAATCCTCTAGCGTCTGATCGATCGAGCGGCGGTCGCGCATTTTGCCCATGGCCGATTTCTTTTGCGCCCGTGTGCCGCTCACATGGCGTTCTAGGATCAGGACCGTTACGCCCAGCATGATGGTCTTCTCATCCTCACCGATCATGTCCGCACGCGCCAAGGTCACCGCCGTATAGGCGATCATATTGGCGCAGCGCAGCGCCGCGGCCTCTTCCCCTTCATAGGTAAGCGCATGCGCTGGCCCCCAAAGAACAGATCCGCAAAGAAGCGCAGAAAGCAGGAGCCTCAAAACGCTTTGAACGTCATCGTTGTAAGCGAACGTTCAATCCCTTCGATGTCCAGAAGGTTATCGTTGATGTAAACGCCAATATCTTTTCCCGAAGGAATATAAAGCTTCATCAAAAGATCGTAATCACCAGAGGTTGAATACAGCTCGGAGTGTATTTCCCGCAGCGCGACCTCTTCGGCAACGCGATACGTACTGCCGGGCCGGCACCGGATCTGGATAAAAACGCAGGTAGACATGGACAGGCCTTAGGCTGGTTACAACACGTCCAAGCTGACATAAGGGGGCAACAGCCGCAATCGCTGATTGGGACCGATCGGCATCGAAACGCTTTGTCTTGGCGCGACGGCCTGCCCTGCTATAAGAGCCCGAAAGACGGAGATATTCATATGCGCCAGACCACCATCAATCGCTCGACCGCAGAGACCGAGATCAGCGTCGAAATCAACCTCGACGGGACAGGGTCCTACGCCAACCACACGGGCATCGGGTTCTTCGATCACATGCTGGATCAACTGGCGCGTCACTCATTGATCGATATGAAAATCAGCGCAAACGGCGATCTTCACATTGATGACCACCACACCGTCGAGGACGTTGGGATCACGCTGGGCCAAGCGCTAAGCACCGCATTGGGCGACAAACGCGGCATTCGCCGCTACGGCGCGTGCCTGCTCCCAATGGACGATGCCTTGGTGCGTACCGCGCTTGATCTGTCGGCGCGGCCTTTCTTGATCTGGAATGTGGACCTGCCGACTGCAAAAATCGGGAATTTCGACAGCGAATTGGTACGGGAGTTTTTCCAGGCGCTCAGCACGCATGGCGGGATCACCTTGCACATTGATATGCTGCATGGCCTGAACAGCCACCACATCGCCGAGGCCGTCTTTAAATCTGTCGCCCGCGCCCTGCGCGAAGCGGTAGAAACCGACCCTCGGAAATCTTCTGATATCCCCTCGACCAAGGGTGCGCTGTAACGATGTTAACTGCGATTATCGATTACGAATCGGGAAACCTTCATTCGGCGCATAAGGCGTTCGAACGGATGGCGCGTGAGTGTAATGCTGGCGATGTGGTGGTCACTGCTGACGCCGATGTCGTGGCGCGCGCCGACCGCCTTGTCCTGCCCGGCGATGGTGCATTCCCCTCCTGCATGGCCGCGCTGAAAGGTCAAAGCGGCATCTATGCCGCAATGGTTGAATCCGCCGTCGACAAGGGCCGCCCCTTTCTCGGGATCTGTGTGGGCATGCAGTTGATGGCATCCATGGGGCGCGAGTATGAAGACACAGCAGGCCTGGGCTGGATCAGTGGCGAAGTGACCAAGATCACGCCACGCGACCCATCCCTAAAAGTACCGCATATGGGATGGAACGACCTTGTCATAGACCACCCTCACCCCGTTTTCGACGGAATCGAAACCGGGGATCACACGTATTTTGTCCATAGTTTCCATATGGATGTACAGGACGAGTCCGAGCGGTTGGCGCATGTCGATTATGCTGGTGACGTCACTGCTGTTATCGGCCGTGACACCATGATCGGCATGCAATTCCACCCGGAAAAAAGCCAGACAACCGGCCTTCGTATGATTGCGAACTTTCTGAACTGGCGCCCCTGAACCGGGCACCGCCTTCTACCGAAGGCGGGTCCAGATCATTTCGTCGCAAGCATTTCCTGTGCAGGTCTGTAACCGCATCGCATTGCCGTCGACCAACATCTTCGCCTTATGTTTTTTTGAGGCAGAAGGCTCCAGCAACGTGCCGACATAGCTTCCGTCTGGTTGCGGCTTCATATCCCAGAAGACCCGTTTGCCAACCGCTGTAGAGCGTTTGTCATATCCACGCCGATCCTTGGCACGCTCGACTGTCCCGCATAACGCAGGCCCGCAGGGCTTCGCCCGTACGTGAACAACCAATCCGTTAACATCCGGCGCAGATTTCCAGACACCTTCAACTACATCAGCAAATACAGTGGTCGAAGAAGCTGCAAAAATAGCAGCATAGAAAATATATTTTGTTAAAAACATCGTATCACTCCCCCAAGCGACACATGCCTTACAGCTTTTTAGCAACGCACCAAAAAACCAAGGCGCGGGCATATTCTACACCCGCGTCCCGATTCGCGCAAATCCCACTCATTTGGGATGGAAATGAAGGTTACTGGACCCGCTGCCAGTCCTGCTTTGAACACAGCAACCCGCCCGCGACACAGCCCGACAGTTTCAGGCTGTTACCGGCGACGGTCATCTTGCCGATGTAGATTTTATTGTTTGAAGGTCGCCAAACCTTACCTGCATATTTGCCGCTCCCGTCAGGTTTCATGTCGATGACCAACTGCTTTCCGATATTTTCAGACTTGTATTCGCCCGACGCGTTGAACGTCCGCTGAATCGTACCGCAGATCGCCCCACCACAGGGGGTCATTTTGACATGCGCATAAGCCCCGTCATCCGGTTGCGTTTTCCAAACGCCAACCGCCGGGTCAGCAGCCATGGCTGTTCCTGCAAAACCAATGCCAACGATGGCCGCAATAATCGTTCTTTTCATGATATATCCTCCCGATATGCTCTCAGATTGAAGCGAATACGACGATTCAGGCAAGCTTGACGTAGGGGACACCTCTGCCGCGTTGCAAAAACCCGCCCGCCGTGGCAATTGAAACCAACTCCCCCAATGCCAAGGGCAACACTATGATCCTCTACCCCGCTATTGACCTTAAAGACGGCCAAGCCGTTCGTCTTGTGCACGGCGACATGGAAAAATCCACTGTTTTCAACGATGACCCCGCGGCGCAGGCACGTGAGTTTGTGGATGCGGGCTGCACTTGGCTTCACTTGGTGGACTTGAACGGTGCCTTCGCAGGGACGCCGGTCAATGCCGCCCCGGTGGAAGCGATTTTGAAGTCTTGCAACGTCCCCGCCCAGTTGGGAGGCGGCATTCGCGATATGGCGACGATCGAAGCTTGGCTGGACAAGGGTCTGGCACGCGTCATTCTGGGCACTGTCGCGGTCGAAAATCCCGCTTTGGTGCGTGAAGCAGCGCGTGCTTTTCCAGGCAAGGTCGCGGTCGGCATTGACGCCAGAAATGGTCGCGTGGCAACCAAGGGATGGGCTGAGGAAACCGATGTAATGGTTACAGATCTCGCTAAATCTTTCGAAGATGAAGGTGTCGCGGCGCTGATCTACACCGATATCATGCGAGACGGGGCCATGGGCGGTCCAAACATTGACGCCACCGCCGCTTTGGCGCGTGCCGTCAATATTCCTGTCATCGCCTCCGGGGGCGTCAGCTCCCTTGCTGACCTTGAGGCGTTGAAAGAAACTGGCGTGATATCCGGTGCCATTTCCGGCCGGGCGCTTTATGATGGCGCGATCGACCTGAGCGAAGCTTTGAAGGCCCTCGCCTGAGTTTCCAAATGGTTTCAAATCCTCGGGTGGTTTGGAGGGCAGACAGCCCTCCAACGGTTTTTTCCGCTGCCCCGTCGCGAGAAAGAAGACATGCTTAAGACCCGTATTATTCCCTGCCTCGATGTCGCCGATGGTCGCGTTGTCAAAGGCGTTAATTTTGTTGGCTTGCGCGATGCCGGTGACCCGGTTGACGCAGCGATCGCATATGACGCTGCAGGGGCGGACGAGCTTTGTTTCCTTGATATCCACGCCACGCACGAAAACCGTGGTACCATGTTCGACCTGGTCACACGCACAGCCGAACACTGCTATATCCCGCTTACTGTTGGCGGCGGTGTACGCACCGTTGCAGATGTTCGCGCCCTGCTTTTGGCTGGCGCCGACAAGGTCAGCTTCAACTCTGCCGCGGTGGCAAATCCGGACATTATTGCGCAGGCAGCAGACCAATTCGGCAGCCAGTGCATCGTCTGTGCCATCGATGCGAAAACCGTCGCCCCCGGAAGGTGGGAGATTTTCACCCACGGTGGCCGCAAACCCACGGGCATAGATGCCGTCGAATTCGCAAAGACGGTCACAGAGAAAGGCGCAGGAGAGATTCTGCTTACCTCAATGGATCGAGACGGTACCAAGCAAGGGTTTAACATTCCGCTAACGCGCGCAATTTCCGACGCGGTTTCTGTGCCTGTCATCGCCTCTGGCGGCGTCGGAACGCTGGATCATCTTGTCGATGGCGTCGTTCAGGGCGGCGCTTCAGCGGTGCTCGCAGCCTCGATCTTTCACTTCGGCGAATTTACGGTCGCTCAGGCGAAACAACACATGGCTGATGCCGGTATCCCAATGAGGCTCTCATGACGCTCGACGATCTATTTGAAACAATCCAATCAAGAAAAAATGCTGATCCATCAAGCAGTTGGACGGCGCAGCTTTTGGCAAAAGGTCCCGAGAAATGCGCCGAAAAATTCGGTGAAGAAGCGGTCGAAGCGATCATCGAGGCCGTGAAGGACGATAAAGCTGGCCTGACGTCGGAAGCCGCAGATGTGCTGTACCACCTGCTTGTCATGCTCGCATCCCGCGACGTCGCGCTGTCAGATGTACTGGATGAACTGAGCCGCCGACAGGCGCAAAGTGGCCTCGCTGAAAAAGCCGCCCGCTAACACGGGGCACGTTTACCACAGTGTATTTTGTGGCGCGTAGAAAACTGGGGTCAAAGCTTGCTTGAGATTATTCCCGTTGCAAAGCCTCCCATGCGCAATTCGCCGAAAAGGCGTTGATATTCAATCTTCGGGCATCTGTTTTGAATAACGGTCACGCCCTTTGCTTCTGCTTTTGCGGCAGCTTCAGGATGCTGCACCCCGATTTGCATCCAGATCGTCGCCAGATCAGGAAACACCTCTAATGCCTCGTCAACGATTTCTGGCACAGTCTCTGACCGTCTAAAAATATCGACCATGTCAACGCCACCTTCGATGTCTGACAGCTGCGAAACCACCGTTACCCCCAATAGTGTCTTCCCCGCATGCACCGGATTTACCGGAACAATAACGTAGCCCTTGGTCTTCAAATATCGCGCGACATAATAGCTTGGCCGAACCGGCTTCAACGAAGCCCCCACGACCGCGATACGCTTCGTCTGCGTCAGAATATTTTTCAATTGGGTATCGGTGTAGGTCATGCTTCTTACTAAACCTCTAACGGTTCAAAAAAAAGCGCCCTCGACGATAATCGTGAGGGCGCAAAGGTATGGAACGAGGGACAGTTAGGTGATCGGCGAGAGTTCCAAACTCGCCGTCATACACGATAGGTAGGAACGATTTGCTCCATTCAAAGAGCATGTGACAAATCCGTGAAGAAACGATGAATGCGCCAGCCATTTTCCGCCGAATCTCGCTTCTGGCAGCGTAAACTAGTCAAATATATCGTCGATCACATCCGCGACTTCACGCCCGATCTTCGTCATCCAGGTTTTCTTTTTCTTCACTTTTCGATGCTTAGGCTTGCGAATAGCAGCTGCCGCTTGGGCATGTGGAAATTTCCGCAGCCCCGCCGCAGGCCTGCCGCTGGTATTGGGCTTTTCAGAATCGCGAGGGAGCGGAATTTGTTTCAGATCATGCAATGGTGCGCCGCATTGTGCGCAAGCCAGCTCGTGCCGCCCTGCCCCCAATGTCAGCGCTGCCTTGCTGCCGCAAAAACAGCATGTCGCGATTTTTGTCGGGTAATTCATGCAATTATGCTCAGCTGTGATCCCGCGACGCATATAGCGCGATTGCCGCTGCATTTGACACGTTTAGCGAACCGAACCCGCCCCCTGCGTCGATTCGGACCAGCGCATCGACGGTTTCTTTGGTTTTTTCACGCAAACCTGGCCCTTCGGCCCCCAGCACAAGCGCCACCGGACGGTCGCGCTTCCCCACCAGCGCAGATTCGACGGTCATATCGGCTTCGCCGTCCAGACCAAGAACAAGATACCCCATCGATTGAAGCTCCTTGATCGCGTCGGCTAGGTTCCGGACACGCAAATACGGCTGCCGCTCCAGCGCGCCACTCGCTGTTTTCGCAAGCGCCCCGGTCTCGGGCGCAGCGTGATGACGCATGCCCACAACCGCCGATGCACCTAAAACCTCTGCGGACCGCAGAATTGCACCAACGTTATGCGGGTCTGTCACCCGATCCAGCAGCAACACGCGCGGTGCTTCAGCCCCGATGCAGACATCCTTGAGCGCCCCCCAACTCAGCGGTTTGACCTCTAGTACGGCTCCTTGATGCACCGACCCGGGGTCCAGCGGCGGGCGGAATTTTCGCGGATCAACGACCTCTGGTTCAATGCCGGCTCTGGCAATCGCCTCTTCCAGCTTGATCTGAGCATTCGGCGTAACCATCAGCTTAATCTTTTCACGCGCGGGATTTTCCAACGCGTCGCGCACTGCATGAAGGCCAAACAACCAAACTGTTTGGTTCGCATCCGCCTTCTTTTCCTGCTCTTTTTGCACAACCCACTTAGGTTTTTTCATCGCCGAACCTTCTATCTTTCATCGCAAGGTAAAATTCCCTGCATTTCGCGCCGGTTTTCGCCTTGACGCCTATACTGCCCGCTTGTAATCACGCCTTCACATCCGGTGCAATGCACAGGGTGAAAGTGGGCGACAGGCCGCAAGGTGTGGCAGGGGACTGTAACTCCCTCGCGGAGACGCACGCCTGGTTCGATTCCAGGGTCGCCCACCACTTTCCCCTTTTCGACTATCCTTAAGTATAGCGGCACAGCCGTTTGATACATTGTGTTCCGATGTGAATTTGTGACACATCTTATGCATTTAGAACGCATACGAAATGATAGGGGTGACCCGTGTCCCATGCTTCCCGGCCGGATCAGGCTTTCAACATCGCGATCGTCGGGCAACACGGGCGGCTGGCTTATGAGGCTCTGTTGTTTGCCGCATCGCTGCGCCACCACAGCCCCCATTTTTCGGGCAAACTCTATGTGATGGAGCCGCAGCCCGGCCCGCTTTGGTCGGATGATCCACGAATCAAGAACCCCGATGTTATCAGCGCGCTCCACAACCTTGGCGCAGAGGTTATTCCGTTTGACACAAAGCACTTCGGCGAGAGCTATCCATATGGAAATAAAATCGAAATGCTCAATGGACTTCCAAAAGCTGAGCCCTTCGTTTTCTTCGATACGGACACGTTGATCACTGGCGACCTGATGTCGGTCCCCTTCGACTTTGACCGCCCGATGGCATCCATGCGGCGCACAAACACATGGCCTGTTCCCCAGCTGTACGGACCACAATACGCCGGTCTGTGGAAATCCCTTTACGACAAGTTTGACCTAGATTTTGACAGCAGCCTCGACCTGTCTCAGCCCGACGACTATTGGCAACGGTATCTGTATTTCAACGCAGGTTTCTTCTTCTATCGCTGCCCTCACGAATTTGGTGAAAAGTTTTTGCACTATGCCCTGGCGATCCGGGATGACGCGCCGGAAGAGCTGTGCGCGCAGTCTTTTGACCCTTGGCTTGACCAAGTCGCGTTGCCGCTGGTTATTCATGCGCTTGGTGGGGCGCGCGATACCTTGCCTGACGGGCTGATCGACGGGTCTGTTAGCTGCCACTATCGCCTGCTGCCATTGCTTTACGCACGCGAACCGGACCACGTCGTTGACACTTTAGAAACGATTGCAGCACCAAATAAACTGAAGAAAGTTTTAAAGGGTTCGGAGCCGATTAAGCGGATGGTCTATCAAGGCCGCGGTCGCAAGGCGCGGGCTCTCTTTGATCAGGACAACTTGCCGCGCAAAGAGCAGGCTATTCGGAATCGTTTGAAATCAAACGGCTACTGGATGCGGTAGCGTCGACCGCATTTTATCCGAGTCGGTAAACAACCTCCTAAGCGTGACAGAAGCGACCTACAGCTTGTGCGTTCACATCGGTTCACCTAACCATATTGAAGACAATTTTAGGGAGAACGACGATGACAGATAGCCCCAACTATGGTTTTGATACCCTGCAGATACACGCAGGGGCCAAACCTGATCCGGCGACCGGTGCGCGGCAGACGCCGATCTACCAAACCACGGCTTATGTGTTTCGCGATGCGGACCACGCGGCGGCTTTGTTCAACCTGCAAGAGGTGGGGTTCATCTATTCCCGCCTGACGAACCCGACCGTTGCTGTCTTGCAGGAACGCATCGCCACGCTTGAGGGGGGCGTTGGTGCCGTGTGTTGCTCTTCCGGGCACGCGGCGCAGATTATGGCATTGTTCCCGCTGATGGGGCCGGGCAAGAACATTATCGCCTCTACACGTCTATATGGGGGCACGGTGACGCAGTTCAGCCAAACGATCAAACGTTTCGGTTGGTCTTGCAAGTTTGTAGACTTTGACGACGTTGATGCCGTGAAAGCAGCGGTTGACGACGATACCCGTGCGATCTTTGGCGAAGCCATTGCCAATCCTGGCGGCTACATCATGGACGTACGAGCCATTGCCGACGTGGCGGATGCGGCAGGCGTTCCGCTGATCATCGACAACACAACGGCGACGCCCTACCTTTGTCGCCCGATCGAACTTGGCGCGACTCTGGTGGTACATTCGACGACGAAATACCTGACCGGCAACGGCACGGTAACAGGCGGCTGTATTGTGGATTCTGGCAAGTTCGATTGGTCCGCGAATGATAAATTCCCGTCGCTGAGCCAACCGGAACCTGCTTACCACGGTCTCAACTTTCACGAGACCTTTGGTGGCTTGGCCTTTACTTTCCACGGCATCGCCATCGGTTTGCGGGATCTTGGCATGACGATGAACCCGCAGGCCGCGCATTATACCCTGATGGGGACAGAGACACTTTCGCTACGCATGGAACGCCACGTAGAAAACGCCCAGAAAATCGCGACTTGGCTCGAGAATGATGACCGCGTTGACTATGTCACCTATGCGGGGCTCGAATCCTCGCCCTATTTCGAGCGTGCGAAAAGCGTTTGCCCCAAAGGGGCCGGCGGGTTGTTCACCTTTGCGGTGAAGGGCGGATACGACGCCTGCGTCAAATTGGTAAATGCGTTGGAGATTTTCAGCCATGTCGCAAATCTTGGCGACACCCGGTCGCTGATCATCCACTCTGCCTCCACCACGCACCGACAGCTTAGCCCCGAGCAGCAAGAAGCCGCGGGTGCCGGCGCGAATGTTGTGCGCGTCTCCATCGGAACAGAGGATGCCGCCGACCTGATCGCCGATCTAGATCAAGCGCTGGCCAAAGCGACGGCTTAGGTTACGACCAATAAAAGACCCCCGCCAAAGCAACCCTTCGGCGGGGGTATGTTTACCCATTCAAACCTTCAAATGCCGCGAGGCAGCAGAGGGTTAGTCAGCCTCGGCGATTTCGAACTGCAGCGTGACTTGCGCGCTGATGTCAATCTCTCCGGTCTCGATGGGCATATCCATAGTTTTCATCTGGGCACCCCGCATTTCCATCGGGCGGAAACCCTGGCTCGATTCGGACATGCTGGTGAGTTTACCAAGCTTAACGCCAGCGGCATCTGCAAGCTGCTGCGCACGCGCCATCGCATCCTCAACGGCCCTCTCTCGTGCCTTGGCCAGCGCCGCTGCATTATCCTGCAATCCGAATTGCAAGCCGTTGAAATCATTCGCGCCCTCGGCCACAACCGCGTCCAGCAATTGCCCAAGTTTGCTTAGATCGCGAACCGTCACGCTGACGGTGTTACCCGCCTCGTAGCCCGATACTTCCACCGGGGACGCATCTTCGCGGGGGCGATTGTCATAGACGGGCCGCAGGTAAAGCCCGCTGGTCTGACGGTCGAGGCCCGCGATCTTCAATGTGTCCAATTGGTCTAGAATGCCGCGCACTTTTTCCGAAGTCTGCGCCATTGCGTCCGAGGCAGAGGCCGCCCGCTCGCTCACGCCCAAGCGGATCGTCGCGGTATCAGGGGCAAGCGATACAATGCCCTCGCCATTCACGGTGATCCCCTGCGGTGCTTGTTGCGCCAACGCCCCTGACGCAAAACCGGCACAGACGATCGCGGCAATTTTCAACATTCGCATATTCATGACCTTTTTTTACTGTGATATTCCTTGGCAACATATGTGACCTCCCGCCTAAGTTGCCGCAAGCCTCCTCTGCGCTCCGCTCTTTTCATGAGCAAACTACTGCTCTATTCTTTTGCTGTGAACGGGCGCTCTGTTTTGCAGGCGATCCGCATGGTATTGGCAATCTGCTGCCATCCGAATGTCCCACCGTCCCAATGCCTCTAGTCAAAAGCGTTCCAATGAAGCCCAATTTTGCACTGTCTCTCTCCTTCGAAGGTATTCGCCTGCTGCATCGCGCCCCTGATGGATGGCGGCAGGTGGGCGAAGTGTCCGTCGACGCGGAGGATATGGCCGCCCAACTGGCCGCCTTGCGCAGCACCGCCACCGCGCTAGAGCCGAGCGGCCTGCGCAGTAAGCTACTGATTCCGAACGATCAAATCAAATACATGACGATCGACACCGCAGGGGTTAGCGATCAGGCGCGGCGCGAACAGGCCGAGGTGGCGCTTGATGGCGCGACGCCCTATGCCGTCGAAGATCTTGTCTTTGACATCAGCAATGACGGCCCCCGCACGCATATCGCCGCCGTCGCCCGCGAAACACTGGCCGAGGCCGAAGCCTTCGCGACCGAGCATCGTTTTCACCCCGTCAGCTTTGCCGCGCAGTCCGACGATCATGATTTTACCGGCGAGGCGTTTTTCGGCCCAACAGACTCCGCCCCCAAGTGGTTGGAGCCGGGCGATTCTGTGGAGCGTGACAAAGGGCCTTTCGTTATCCTGGGCGATGTGGAGCTGCCGCCGGAGGATACTTCGCCGCCGAAAGGTGATACGGCTGCTGAGACGGAAAGCCCCGGTAAAGCCGATGATGTGACGGCGGATGCGTCGCAGGAGGGTGACAGCACGTCGGATGCTCCGGCGGCTGATGCCGCAAAGCCGGAAGCAAAGACGGCTGATGCTCCTCAGCCTGCAAGCCAGAAACCAGCAGACGCCCCCGCGCCCAAAGCGGCAAAGCTTGACCCGCCTCGCGTTGCACCCGCGTCCCCCTCGGTGACGCCCCCGCCAAGCAAGGCGTCGGCCCCCGCCCACGCCAAAACGCCCGAAGCGTCAGCTGGCAAGGCACCGGCACCCGCGGCACTGAAACCAGCTGCGCCATCTGTTGAAAAAAATGCGGCAGCGACACCCAAGCCCGCGCCCGCCGTCTCCAAAGCCCCGCCCGCGGCACCTGCCGCTACCAAAGCCCCCGCGGATTTTTCCAGCCGACGCAGCGCGCCCATCGTCACGGGTGCCGCCGCGCGCGGTAGCGTGCAGCCTTTGTCGCACACGGGCGGGCCGGTCCCCGATAGCAGTTCGTTAACCGGTGCCAAACACACACAGCCTGCCAAGTCGTCGCCTTTCAGCTTTCTGAAACGCCGCAAGCCCCGCGCGACACCACCTCCGCCCAAACCAATTGCCGCAAAAGCGGCCCCCATTCCCGGCAAGGCCCTTGCCACCGGGGCCAGCGAAGTCGACCAGATGACCGTTTTCGGGGCCCGCAAAGAGCAGTCCATCGGAGGAAAGCCGCGCTTTTTGGGGCTGGTCCTGACCGCAGCTTTGCTGGTGTTCCTCGCGGGCGTCGCAGCTTGGGCGTCTGTCTTCCTTGATGATGGGTTAGCGCTTTCGCGGCTCTTTGGCGGTCGTGACACCACGCAGACCGCTTCTGCCCCACCAGAGCCGGTGGTCAAACAGCAGGCGGAAAGCCGTGAGGACCCCATCGTACCGCAGGCCCGGCCCGAGACTACGGCTGACACCACTGTCGCCGCGCTTGATCCCACGCTCAGCGATGAGGACGGCGCGGTTTTGGACGCGATGCGCGTGCCACAGCAGCTGCAACCACGCGAGCTGACCGCCCAGGAAATCGAAGCGAAATACGCGACAACCGGCATTTGGGCCATCGCGCCAAAGACACCAAAAGCGCCGTCGATGGTGACGCTGGATGATCTGTTCATGACCAGCATCGATCCCGTCAGCACCTCGAATGACGCTGTTGCACTGCCGACGCTCGCGTCCTTTGGCGGGGATACGGTCGATATCAGCTCGGCCCCTCCGGCGGCGGCGGGCACGTCGTTCACACTGGATGATCGTGGTCTGGTTGTTCCAAGTCCGAATGGCACGTTGAACGCGGATGGGGTTTTGGTTTTCGCCGGGCAACCGGCCCGTGTGCCCCCGGCGACCCTCGCCCGCCCCGGTGCGGTCGAAGAGGAAGAGGTCGAGGATACGGTTGTTGCCGCCCTGCTCGGCTTTCGCCCCAAGCTGCGCCCCGAGGATCTGCCCGAACAGAACGAGCGCGCTAATCTGGGTGGGGTTACCCGCAACGAGCTTGCCGCGTTCCGCCCGACCCTGCGCAGCGCCGACGTCATCAAGGCCGCCGCTGCAGCCAAACAGGCCGAGGTTGACGCCGCAGCAGAGGCAGCAGCTGCCGCGATCAAAGCCGCCTTGCCGCAAGAGCCCGTGAACAACGCGACGCAATACGCGACAGAAGTGTCCAAGCGACCAGACACGCGCCCCGGTAACTTTTCGCGCATCGTACGTCGGGCCGAACGGGCGCAGCCTGCGCCTGTGACGGTCGCCAGTGCGCCGGCTGCGGTCACGCCACAGGTGGTACAGCCTTCGGTGCCGTCGAAAGCCTCCGTCTCGAAGCAGGCAACTGTGAAAAATGCGATCAAACTGCGTCAAATTAATCTGATCGGGGTCTACGGCAAACCCTCAAGCCGCCGCGCCTTGATCCGGCTGAGCAACGGGCGGTACCAGAAGGTTGCCGTCGGGGATCGTCTGGATGGCGGCCGCGTCTCCGCGATTGGCGAGGCCGAATTGCGGTATAACCGCCGCGGGCGCGATGTCGTGCTTAAGATGCCGCGCGGCTAAGCCCCGCAAGATCTGACTGCTCGCTACATGAAAAAGCCGCATCCGAAGATGCGGCTTTCTGTCGTTTCAGGCTTCGCTCAACTCGCCACTGTCGATTTGTTCTTGCTCGATGCTCTCGAACAGCGCCTTGAAGTTCCCTTCGCCAAAACCGTCGTCCCCTTTACGCTCGATAAACTCGAAGAAGATCGGCCCGATGACAGTTTTCGAGAATATCTGCAACAAAATGCGGGTTTCGCCGCCATCGACGACCCCTTCCCCGTCAATCAGGATGCCGTGTTTTTTCATCCGATCAAGCGGCTCTTGGTGGCCGGTGACGCGATCCTTGCTCATCTTATAGTAGGTCTCGGGCGGGCCGGGCATGAATTTTAACCCGTTGTCCGCAATGGCATCCGTCGCATCATAGATGTTCCGCGCGCCCACGGCGATGTGCTGGATCCCCTCGCCGTTGTATTTCTTGAGATAGGCCACGATCTGCCCCTTCTCGTCGCGATCCTCGTTGATCGGGATACGGATGCGGCCGCAGGGAGATGTCAGCGCACGCGAGGTAAGGCCGGTAAACTTGCCTTCAATATCGAAAAACCGGATCTCGCGAAAATTGAACAGATCGCCGTAGAACTTGAACCAGACGTCCATGTTCCCCTTAAACACATTATGCGTCAGGTGATCGAGATAGTAGAAACCGACGCCAGCGGGTTTGGATTGCGCGATCCAGTCGTATTCCTCGTTATAGGGCGACGTGTCGTAATACTGATCCACAAAGTAGATTAACGACCCGCCGATCCCCTTGATCGCGGGCACATCCAGCACCTTGCCTGCGCCTTTATATTCCTCCGCCCCTTTGGCAACAGCGTGATCCAGCGCCTTTTGCGCATCCACAACCCGCCAGCCCATCGACGGCGCACAGGGGCCATGCTCGGCCACAAAGCCTGCGGCAAAGCTGTCAGGGTCGGCGTTCAGCACATATGTGATGTCCCCCTGCTGCCAGAGTTCGATTTTCTGCGTTTTGTGGTTCGCCACATGGGCATAGCCCATACGGGTAAATAGATCGCGAAGCTCCTGCGGGTCGGCGCTGGCGAATTCGACGAATTCGAACCCGTCGGTGCCGGCCGGGTTTTCATCGGTTATTTTGGATTTTTCGGCGTCATGCGGAAACGGACCCATGAGATGCTCCTTTAATAGCGTTCGTGCGCAGTCTATCGCCGGAACCACGCTATCTTTGCGCAAACATACAAGTGTGACTGGCTATTCGCGCGGGGTTGACGCATGGTTTTATCATTCTATGTGAGAATACCGCATGACATTAGATGATATCGATAAACGCCTGCTGGCGGCGCTGCAAAAGAACGCGCATCTCACGGCTCAAGAGTTGGGAGAGAAGCTGCACCTATCCCCGTCCCAAGCAGGTCGGCGGCGGCAACGGCTTGAAACCGAAGGGTATATCCAAGGCTACACGGCCCGGCTCAACCCCGAACGGCTGGGGCTGACGGTACAGGGGTTTGTGCAGGTCCATCTGGGTACCCACGGCCCCGAACATTCCGCCAGCTTTGCGCGGCTTTTGGCCACCCGCCCCGAAATCGTTAGCGCCTGGACGATGACGGGGGATGCGGATTATTTGCTGCGCGTCTATTGTGCAGACCTGCCCAGCCTGAACCGCCTCATCCATGATGTGCTGCTCCCCCATGGTGCTGTCGCAAAAGTGCATAGCCAGATCGTTATGGATCAGCTTAAACGAGACGGGCCCTTGCCCACCTGATTGACCCGCTCGGGGCCTGCCCGACACAAAGAAAGTATGCCCCTTATGGAAGGTTTCCTGTTTCAAGCCTCGATCTATCTCGCTGCGGCGGTGATTGCGGTTCCCATCGCATCGCGTCTGGGGCTGGGGTCGGTGCTGGGATATCTCGCGGCGGGGATCCTGATCGGGCCGGCCTTCGGGCTGGTCGGATCGGAAACCAAGGATTTGCAGCACTTCGCCGAATTTGGTGTGGTGATGATGCTGTTCCTCATCGGGCTAGAGCTTGAACCCCGCGCCCTGTGGAACATGCGCCACCGGCTGCTGGGGCTTGGCGGGATGCAGGTCGTGCTTAGCGCTGCGGCGCTGATGGGCATTGCGATGGCCTATGACCAGCCGATGGGTGTGGCGATTGCGATCGGTCTCACGCTGTCGCTGTCGTCAACCGCGATCGTGCTGCAAACCCTGTCTGAAAAGGGCTTGATGCAAACAGCGGGCGGACGGTCCGTCTTTTCGGTGCTGCTGACGCAGGATATCGCGGTGATCCCGATCCTCGCGTTTCTGCCGCTGCTTGTGGCGCAGCTGCCCGCGCAAATGCGACCGGACGGGTCGATCTCGGTGAACCCCGAGGATGCCGCCCACGGGGCAGAGGCAGCCTCGGGGCACGGTCCTGCGGCGGCGGGTCATGGTGCGGAAACCGCGCAGGCGGCAATTTCACTGGTGCAGGGGCTGCCGGGTTGGGCCATAACGCTGGTCACCTTGGGTGCCATTGCCGGGATCATCATCACCGGCGTGTTCTTCACCCGCCCCGTTTTCCGGTTTATCCACGCCGCCAAGCTGCGCGAGATGTATACCGCTTTGGCCCTGCTGATCGTCGTCGGGATTTCCTTTCTGATGATGCTGGTGGGCCTGTCGCCCGCACTTGGGGCCTTCCTTGCGGGGGTGGTGCTGGCCAGCAGCGAATTTCGGCACGAACTGGAAACCGACCTCGAGCCGTTCAAAGGGCTGCTACTGGGGCTGTTCTTCATCACCGTGGGGGCGGGTATCAACTTTGACCTGCTGTTCGCCGATACGATCATCATTGTTGGGATGGCGCTGCTGGTTATTCTGGTGAAGGGCCTGATCCTTTACGGGCTTGGCACCCTGTTCAAGCTGCAAGGGCGCGACCGCTGGCTCTTTGCACTTGGTCTGGCACAGGCGGGTGAATTCGGCTTTGTGCTGGTCAGCTTCTCGGTCGCCACGGGGGTCATGCCCAATGACGTGGCCGAGACATTGTTGCTGGTCGTCGCCCTATCGATGCTGATCACGCCGCTGCTGTTCATCACCTATGACCAGATCAGCAAACGGATGGACACGAAATCCGGCCCCATCGTTGCGGACGAGATTGACGAGCAGGGCACCGTGATCATCGCGGGTGTCGGGCGGTTCGGGCAGATTGTGAACCGTCTGGTGCAAGCCAGTGGCTTTCGCACCGTCGTTCTGGACCACAACCCCGAAACCATCGCCGTCATGCGCCGCTTTGGCTTCAAGGCGTTCCTGGGTGATCCGACCCGCGCTGACATTCTGCGTAAGGCCGGTCTGCGCGATGCCAAGGTTCTGGTTGTCGCGCTGGATGATCCCAAGTCGGCCTTGCAGCTTATCGCCTATGCGCGCAAGGAACGGCCCGACCTGCATATCGTAACCCGCGCCCATGACCGGACGGATGTGTATCAACAATACCAAGCCGGCGCGAATGACATCGTGCGCGAGATGTTCGACAGCTCGCTTCGGGCGGGGCGCTATGTGTTGGAAAACCTCGGGCTCTCCGACTACGAGGCGGCAGAGGCGCAGCGGATGTTCTATTCGCACGACCGTGCGTCTGTGCGCGAGCTGGCGGCCCTATGGCGGCCTGACATCCCACCAAGCGAGAACAAAGCCTATGTGGCGCGCGCGAAAGAGCTGCAAAAGGATCTGGAAACCGCTTTCCTGAACCGAATTGACCAAGAGGATAAGACCCAAGGGTCGTAGCCCCCCTCGCCCTTTCAGACACCAAAAAGCCGCGCCCGATATGATATCAGGCGCGGCTTTTCAAAATTTAACGGTTGCGATCAGGCAGCGGCGACGCGGCTTTCCAACACATCACCGACCTGCTTGGAGGCCGCCAGTTCGTCCCCACCGGCGACGGCGGCAACTTCACGGGTCAGACGCTCAAGCGCAGCTTCATACAGCTGACGCTCGGAATAGCTTTGCTCGCGCTGGTCGTCGGTGCGGTGCAGGTCGCGTACGACTTCGGCGATGGCGATCAGATCACCGGAGTTGATCTTTTGCTCATATTCCTGCGCACGGCGCGACCACATGGCGCGTTTGACCTTGGCCTTACCCTTCAGGGTTTTCATCGCATGGCTGATCACGTCAGGGCTGCTGAGCGCGCGCATGCCAATCTCTGTCGCCTTATGGGTGGGCACCCGCAGCGTCATCTTGTCTTTCTCGAACGCGATCACGAACAGCTCCAGCGAGATGCCCGCGACTTCCTGCTCTTCGACCGAGATGATCTGACCAACGCCATGCGCCGGATAAACAACGAATTCATTCG
>NZ_AALV01000015.1:0-1762 GCF_000152605.1 Sulfitobacter sp. EE-36
CGCAAAGGATGCAAGGTGAAGTACGCGTTCATTGCCGAGCACCGCCCTCAGTATTCGGTACGCAGGATGTGTCGTTGCCTCAATATCCATCCCAGCGGGTTCTATGCATGGATTAAAAATCCATTAAGCCACTGTGCGCGTGAGGATGCGCGTCAGATCAAGCTGCTCGAAGAAGCTTGGAACGACAGTGGCAAGGTCTACGGATACCGTAAGCTGCATGACGATCTGGTGGAGCTGGGTGAGACCAGTTGCCCAAACCGTGTTGCTAGGTTGGCCCGTTTGGCTGGGATCCGCGCAGAGATCGGGTACAAACGTAAGCCGGGCAAGTATGGTGGACGGCCGTCAGTCGTCGTCGACAACACGTTAGACCGGCAGTTTGATGTGACAGCGCCAGACACCGCCTGGGTGTCCGATATCACTTACATCAAAACCTATGAGGGGTTTCTCTATCTGGCGGTTATCATCGACCTCTACTCACGACGTGTGATCGGCTGGGCGACACAATCGCGGCAACCAACAGACCTCGTGCTGCAAGCCCTTTTGATGGCTGTCTGGCGACGCAAACCTAAGCGACGCGTCCTGATCCACACGGATCAAGGCAGCCAATACACCAGCAGGGACTGGGCGGCGTTTCTGCGGGCCCACAATATCGAACACTCGATGAGCAGGCGCGGGAATTGCCATGACAATGCGGTCGCTGAGAGCTTCTTCAACCTGCTCAAACGGGAACGCGTCCGGCGTCGAACATATAAGACCCGCGAGCAGGCCAGACAGGACATCTTCGACTACATCGAAATGTTCTATAACCCGAAACGCAAACATGTCAGAAACGGTATGCTGTCGCCTGTCGACTTCGAAAACAGACAGTTCAACGTGAACCAAGAAGGTGTCTAGGGAACTAGGGGCTATTCAGTATTCTGATCCCAATATCTGGTTGTTCAAAGATTGGCCTCTGATTTCATTGCCGCAGTGAACTTCCGATTTCGGTCCGTTCAGTATTTTGCCACTACGGCCTAACTTTTTGTCCTGGCGTAGCGGCTAACCACATTTTGCTGCTATTCAGAACCGTCTAATACTGCTTCCTATACACTGAGCTAACTTAAGTATCATGGCGCTGCGGTGCAGTGTGCGAGACCTTTCAGAAATGATCGAGTACCAAACCCTCGCTGACGACCATCCCGACCTCTTGCGGTCACCGCTGCTACAGGCAGCAGTTCTGACCATGCAATATACGCAGGAACACGGATCGATAGCGATCACCAAAAACAAGGCGTTCAAGCGTACCTTCGTTCATTGGGCCGTACAGAATTTTGACTGGCCAGGGGAAGGTGCGGATGAGGTGTTCCGTTATCATAGGGTGATCAACGAAGCTGACTTCGCGCCGCTCGAAGTGCTGCACTTCCTGTTGATTGAATTACGCCTTGGTCGCCACTTCAAAGACGAGTTCCGGCTCACCAAGCGTGGCAAAGAGTTGGCCCAATCGCCCGGGCGCTTGTTTGTCGAATTGATCCCGTATTTTTTACACGAGGTCGATCACACCTCTTATGCGCGCTTTGATGACCAACCCTTCGGAAATTGGGACGTTTGGATGAATGTGATCAACGTAGAGGCCGATCACGGCATCAGCGAAGTTACCCTATATCAAAAGTTCTATGGTGAACCGGAGAGTGACCGCAATACTTCCAGGCGGAACACATACGCGTTCAAGGCCTGCGTTTTGCGACCGCTTGAATGGGCCGGACTGCTGATGTCGACCCAAGAC
>NZ_AALV01000007.1:0-177821 GCF_000152605.1 Sulfitobacter sp. EE-36
TCGCGGGTCTGTTCGATCTGACGCAAAAACTGCTGCCGCTGCTCAAGGCGAACGCGACGATCGACGATCCGGCGCGGGTGGTGAACGTCGGATCGGTGATGGGCGAACGCGAGATGGGTGACGGCGCCTACAGCTACTCTGCCTCGAAGGCCGCGGTGATCCACCTGAGCAAGATCCTCGCCAAGGAACTGGCAGGTGACGCGATCACTGTGAACGCATTGGCCCCCGGACCCTTCGTGTCGCGGATGACCGCCTTTGCGACCCACGACGAGGATATGCGCAACAAGGTGGGCGAAGACGTCCCCCTGCGCCGCGTCGGCACCGATACGGATATCGCGGGCTGCATGTTGTTTCTTTGCGGCAAGGGCGGTGCCTATATCACCGGCGCGATTGTCCCCGTCAGCGGCGGCATCAATGTGATGAGCGGGCCGAACATCTTTGAACAAGCACTGCACTAAGGGGCGATGATGGATATTCGTTTTGACAACCGCGTCGCTATTGTCACCGGCGCGGGCACGGGTCTGGGGCGCAGCCATGCGCTTGGCCTCGCGGCACGCGGCGCAAAGGTTATGGTCAATGATTTGGGCGTGACAACCGACGGGCAGGGGTCTTCGTCGGCAGCCGCCGAAGCCGTCGCGCAGGAAATCCGCGACGCGGGCGGCGAGGCGATGGCGCATGGCTGTGATGTCTCGGACGAGGCCGGTGTCAAGGATATGGTCGCGCAGGTCATGGACGCCTGGGGTCGCATCGACATTCTGGTGAACAACGCAGGCATCCTGCGGGACAAGACGTTTTCCAAGATGGAGATGTCTGATTTCCGCAAGGTCGTCGACGTGCATTTGATCGGGTCTGCGAATGTGACCCATGCTTGCTGGCCGATCATGCGCGAACAGAAATACGGGCGCATTGTGCTGACATCCTCGGCTTCGGGGCTGTATGGCAACTTTGGTCAATCCAACTACGGTGCGGCCAAAGCGGCGATGATGGGGCTGATGAACGTGCTGCATCTGGAAGGCGCGCGCGACAATATCCGCGTCAACACGCTGGCCCCCACAGCGGCCACGCGGATGACCGCCGATCTGCTGCCTGAACAGGCCCAAGCCCTGCTGGCACCCGAAACGATCACCCCCGGCCTGCTGTACCTCGTCAGCGAGGACGGCCCCAGCCGTGTGATCCTTGGGGCAGGAGCGGGTGGCTTTGCCCAAACCCGTATTTACGAAACGGAAGGCGTGACCTTGACCGGCGACGAGAATACCCCTGAAGGTGTCGCATCCGCTTTCGACAAAATCACCGACGCAGGCGGCCAGCAAGAGCTGACCGATGCCTTTAGTCAAACGAAGAAATACGCGCTCAATGCAGCCAAGGCCCAGGGTCTTGATCTGGATTGGGGCTAACAGACGAACTTTCAAAGGGAGATCACCATGCGTGACGCAGTAATCGTATCCACCGCCCGTACCCCGATCGGCAAAGCCTATCGCGGTGCGTTCAACGCCACCACACCACAGGCGCTTGCCGCCCACGCCATCGAGAACGCCGTGAAGCGCGCCGGTCTTGACGGGTCGGAAATCTCTGACTGTGTCATCGGGTCCGCCTTGCAGCAGGGGCATCAGGCGGGCAACATCGCGCGTCAGGCCGCCATCCGCGCAGGCCTGCCCGTGACCGTTGCAGGCATGTCGCTGGACCGTCAGTGCGCATCCGGCATGATGGCAATCGCCACCGCGGCCAAACAGGTGATCACCGACGGGATGGACATTGTCATCGGCGGCGGTGTCGACAGCATCTCCCTCGTGCAAACGCCAGAGATGCGCGTCAGCGCCGACCCGTGGCTCAAGCAGAACAAGCCCGAAATCTACATGACCATGCTGGAAACAGCCGAAAACGTAGCAGAGCGCTATAACGTGAGCCGCGAAGCGCAGGACGAATACGCGGCGCGCAGCCAAGAGCTGACGCACCAAGCGCAACAGGCCGGCCGCTTTGACGACGAGATCGTCGCAATGACCACCACGATGATGGTTCAGGACAAAGAGACCAAAGAGATTTCCAAGCACGAAGTCACCTTGGAAAAAGACGAGGGCAACCGCCCCGGCACCACGGCGGAAAGCCTTGCCGGTCTGAAGCCCGTATTCAAGGACGGCATCCACCTGCCCGAAGGCAAGTTCATCACCGCGGGCAACGCCTCGCAACTGTCCGATGGTGCCTCCGCCGCTGTGGTCATGGAAGCGAAAGAAGCCGAACGTCGCGGCCTTCAGCCACTGGGTCGCTACGTTGGCGTGATGGCCGCAGGCTGCGAGCCCGATGAGATGGGTATCGGCCCGATCTATGCGGTGCCAAAGCTGCTTGAAGCGCACGGGCTCAAGATCGAAGACATCGGTCTGTGGGAACTGAACGAGGCCTTTGCTTGTCAGGTGATCGCATCGCGCGACAAGCTGGGCATCCCGGACGAGCTGTTGAACGTCGACGGCGGCGCGATCTCTATCGGTCACCCCTACGGCATGTCCGGCGCGCGCATGGTTGGTCACGCGCTGATCGAAGGCAAGCGTCGCGGTGCCAAATACGTTGTCTGCACCATGTGTGTTGGCGGCGGCATGGGTGCTGCTGGCCTCTTTGAGGTTCTGTAAACCATCATGGGAGAGCTACTGGTCATCCGCCACGGTCAGGCGTCTTTCGGGGCTGACAACTATGACAAGTTGTCGGACCTCGGGCACCGGCAATCCGAGGCCGTTGGCCAGTTGCTCCGCGATACCGGCTGGGTGCCGGACCGGACAATCACCGGCACCCTGACCCGCCAGAAAGAAACGCTTGCCTCGATGGGATTCGAGGCAGGCGACACCCACCCCGGCCTGAATGAGTATGATTTTCAGAACCTACTGGACGCGCGCTATAAAGGGGCGGTTCCCGAACTGGTCAAGGGCGACCGCAAGGTGCATTTCCGTACCCTGCGCGAAACCGTCTTTCAGTGGCAGGCAGACGAGATCGAAGGCCCCGCCGAGACATGGGCCAATTTCACCGACCGCGTGGAAGCCGCCCGTCTGATTGCCTGTGCCGAAGGGGCGGAGCGCGTGCTTGCCGTAAGCTCCGGTGGGGTGATTGGGCAGCTGACGGCCGCGTCACTCGGCGCACCGCATAAAATGATGATGACCTTGAACCTGCAGATCAAGAACACATCCATCACCAAATTCGTCTTCACCAAATCCGCGTTTTTCCTGCATGAATTCAACGCGACCCCGCATCTGATGTCAGCCGAGACTGCTGACATGCTGACCTATAGTTAAGGAACGGTAGCCATGAGCACAGACACCCAGACACTCGATATTCCGAAGGTCAGCGCCTATCTGGAAAAACACCTTGAGGGTTTCGAAGGCCCGCTTGAGGTCTCTAAGTTCCAAGCCGGTCAGTCCAACCCGACGTTCCTGCTGAAAACCCCGTCGCGTAACTATGTGCTGCGTCGCAAACCGCCGGGGGTTCTGTTGAAATCCGCACACGCGGTTGATCGTGAGTTCCGCGTGCAAAAGGCGTTGCAGGATACCGATGTGCCGGTGTCGAAAATGCACCTGCTGTGCGAAGACGACGACGTGATCGGGTCGGCGTTCTACATCATGGATCATATCGACGGGCGCAACTTCATGGACCCGCGCATGCCCGACATGGACAAGGCAGGCCGCGCCGGCGTGATTGATGAGATGAACCGCGTGCTTGCCGCCCTGCACGAGGTGGACATCGACGCGGTGGGTCTGTCGGATTACGGCCCTCCCGGTAACTATTATGAACGTCAGGTCGCCCGCTGGACCAAGCAATACCGCGCGTCCGAAACCGAAGACCTGCCCGCGATGAACAAGCTGATCGAAAAGCTGACCGCCAGCATCCCTGCGGATGACGGGCAGCGCACGCTGGTGCATGGCGACTACCGCATCGACAATATGATGTTCGAAAAGGACGGCACCAAATGTCTGGCCATTCTGGACTGGGAACTGTCGACCATCGGCCACCCTTACGCTGACCTTGCGGCCGTTATCATGCAGTGGCAAATGCCCGCGGGCACCGAAGGGCGCGGCTTTGGCGGTGTGGACCGCGCAGCGCTTGGCGTGCCGAGTGATGCCGAGTTCATCGCCAAATACTGCGAACGCCGCGGGCTGGACGGGATCGACAACTTTGGCTTCTACCTCGCCTTTTGCTTCTTCCGCATGGCCGGGATCATTCAGGGCGTATTGAAACGCGCGCTGGACGGCAATGCCTCCAACCCCGAGCGGGCGATGAAGGTCGGTGCCTATGTCCCTGTGTTTGCGGAAAACGGGCTTAAAGCGCTGGAAGGCAAGTAAGATGGCCTCCAACGAGTTCGCGACAGATCCGGCAGAGACGAAGGACAGAAACTTCGTCACGGCGCTTGCCCGCGGGCTGGATGTGTTGCGCTGCTTTCGGGAAAACGAAACAGCCCTGACCAACACGGATTTCTCCGAACGGACAGGGCTGCCCAAGGCGACGGTGTCGCGCTTGACCCATACGCTGGTGGAACTGGACTATCTTGTCGCCGACGCCCGCACCGGCACCTATCGGCTGGGCGCAGGGGTGTTGCAGCTTGGCTTTGGTGTGCTGTCGAGTATGGAGATCGGCGACCGCGCGCAGGAAGAGATGCGCAAGCTGCGTGACGGGCCCAATTCCTACGTCACCATCGCGATCGGAGAGGTCCACCGGCTGGACGTTGTCTATATCGCGACCAAACGCTCGCGCGAGGATGTCGCATTGCAAATTCGCGTCGGGTCACGGCTGCCGCTGTTTGATTCCGCCATTGGTCGCGCAATTCTGACCGGCATGTCCGACGAAAGCCGCGACCGCGCGTTCCGCTATGCTGCAGCCGAAGGGCCCGAGTTCGAAGCCCGCGCACGCGACAGCTATGCCGCCGCGATGACAGAGTTTGCAGATAAGGGATTTTGTTCAAGCTATGGCGATTGGCGTCCCGATGTGAACGGCATCGCGGTGCCAGTGTTTTCGCCCAACGGATCGCAGGTTTACGGGCTGAATGTGGGCGGTCCCGCTTTCCACGTGAAGAAGCGACAGCTTGAAACGACCTATGCACAGCTTTTGTCGGCAGCGGCGCAAGCCATCAGCATCCGGTTTTAGGGTGTGGACCCGCAGGGCGGGAGAATCAACTTGGCCGGTCGTATAGATTTCAACCACCGCGGCCAGCAGCTTCGTTCCAGTGGCTGGAATTGGCAAATCTACGGTGCCATGACAATTGTCAGGATCGCACCCGCCGTCGCAAATTTTTTTTGAATAGTGTCCAGCGGACATCTGTCAGGCACCGCGTAAAAACTGATCAGCCGTCACAATCTTGTGCAATTCATTAATACATTTATTTTCAAATGCTTATTTCTGACCCTGCGTCAAAAACCGGCAGCGGGCAAAATTTCACGCAGGTGATTTCGCCCGTACCATCACGCAATATATGGCATAACCAACGGTGCAGGCTCGCAACTTATGAATAGAGGCGCTTGACAATAAATCGCATTATGCAAGGCTCATCCCAAGGTCTGGCAATCCAAAAAACGCATTAAAAGCGCCGGGCCGTCCTTGGGAGGATTAAAATGAAAAATATCGCTAAGTACGGCGCGGTTTCCGCGCTTTCTTTGGTCATTGGCGCGAGCGCAGCCTTTGCCGAAAACATCAAGATCGCGTTCATTGACCCGCTGTCCGGTCCATTCGCAAGCACCGGAACAAACGGCCTGCATCAGTTCGAATTCGCGGCTGATTACATGGTAAACGACAAAGGCGGTCTGCTGGACGGCCAAAAAATGGAAGTGCTGCCTTTTGATAACAAGGTCAGCCCCAAAGAATCCCTTATTCAGCTTCAGGTCGCGATTGACCAAGGCGCGCGCTACGTCGTTCAGGGGAACTCCTCTGGCGTTGCGAACGCATTGACCGAAGCCATCGACAAGCACAACCGCCGCAACCCCGACAGCCGTGTTCTGTTCCTGAACTATGCCGCTGTGGACCCTGCGCTGACCAACGACAAATGCAACTTCTGGCATTTCCGTTTCGACGCCAACTCTGACATCAAGATGGACGCGCTGACCGATGTGATCGTTCAGGACAAGGACATCAAGAAAGTCTACATCATCGGGCAGGACTATTCCTTTGGTAAGGCTGTGTCAGCCGCCGCCAACGAAATGCTGGGCGCGAAAGGTGACGGCATCGAGGTCGTCGGTGACGAACTGCACCCTATCGGCAAGGTGAAAGACTTTACCCCCTACGCGCGCAAGGTTGTATCCTCTGGTGCGGATGCCGTGATCACGGGGAACTGGGGCGCTGACATGCTGGGTATCGGCAAGGCGATCATCGACAACGGGTTCGAAGGGCCGATCTATACCTATTACGCTGCGGGTTCCGGCATCACGGCCGCCTTTGGTGAAAGCGGTAAAGACAAGATCCGCCTGATTTCGCAAGGCAGCATCAACCCGATTGCTACCGAAGAAGCGCGCAACACCTACAACGCCTTCCTTGAGAAGTATCCAGACGGCAACATCGACCAAAGCCGTATCTTCAACACCATCGGTATGCTGGCCCAGGCCATCACCGAAGCGGGCTCCGCCACAGATGTGGTCGCGGTGGCCAGCAAGCTGGAAGGCATGGAATACGACAGCATGTGGGGTGGTAAACTGTTCATGCGTCCGCAAGATCACCAGATCATTCAGGACATGCATGTCGGCGTCCACACAAACGACAACCTGGACTTTGACTATGACCAGTCCGGGTATGGTGTCGTGACTGAATCGACCGTCGAAATGGCGTCGATGGACAGCCCGACAACCTGCGAGATGAAGCGCCCCGAATAAGGCGATTTCTCTCGGGTCCGCCTGCGCTGGCGGGCGGGCCCCTCTTGCACCTTGCCACCACACTACTGGAGGGGCCTCATGGACCTCATTCTCGTCAACCTCATCGACGGGCTGGTTACTGGATTGCTGTTGTTCATGCTCTCCGCCGGTCTGACCCTAATTTTCTCGATGATGGGTGTTTTGAACTTCGCTCACGCCAGCTTTTACATGCTTGGTGCCTATTTCGCCTACCAGATCAGTCTTGCGCTCGGCTTCTGGATGGGGCTGCTGATCGCGCCGCTCGTCGTGGGTGTGATGGGGGCAGGGGTTGAACGCTACGGCCTGCGCCGGGTTCACCAATACGGACACGTGCCCGAACTGATCTTTACCTTTGGTCTGGCGCTGTTGATCGAAGAACTGGTGCAATTCATCTGGGGCAAGAACCAACTGCCCTACGCCATTCCTGACGCGTTGAACTTTACCGCGTTTGCGATCTCGGGGAATTCGATCCCCGCCTATAAGATTTTCATGATCTTCATCTCGATCAGCATCTTTATCGGGCTGCTTTACGTGCTGACCAAGACCCGCGTCGGCATGATCATTCAGGCCGCGCTGAGCTATCCGCGCACGGTCGAAGCCTTGGGCCACAATGTGCCGCTGATCTTTATGGGGGTCTTCGGGGTCGGCACGGCGCTGGCCGGTGTGGCCGGTGTGATTGCCGGACCGGTGCTTGGCACCTTCCCCGGTATGGCCTTTGTGCTGGGGTCGATCGTGTTCGTGACCATCGTGATTGGTGGCCTCGGGTCGCTCTGGGGGGCGCTGATCGCGTCGCTATTGATCGGCTGGATCACCACTTTCGCCAAATCCTACAACATCGAGATGGAGAATATCCTGACCGGCCTTGGCATCTCTAAACCCGAGAGCCTGGATGACAGCATATTCCGCGACTTCTGGAGCCTCACGAGCCCGCAGATCGCCGACATCTTGCCCTATATCCTGATGGTGCTGATCCTCATCTTCCGCCCGGCAGGTCTTTTCGGAAAGCGCAGCTCATGACAGTTTCAGATCCAAGAACCGACATTCCCAAAGGCGCCCGCCCGAAAGAGCAGATCACCACGGACCCTTCCAAACCCGCGCAGCGTATGCGGTCAGGGTCGCTGGTGCTGACATTGGCCCCCTGGGTCATTGCCTCTGTCGTACTGGCCATCCTGCCGATGGTGTTTACCAATAATTCGGCACTGACGATCATGAACCAGATGTCGATCACGATCGTTTTCGCGCTGGCCTATAACATGCTGCTCGGGCAGGGGGGTATGCTGTCCTTTGGCCATGCGGTCTATGCCGGTGTGGGCGGCTTTGCCTGTATGCACATTATGAACATGTCCGATTTCTTCTCGACCATTCCACTGGTGATCCTGCCGGTTTTTGGTGGTCTCTTCGGCATGGGGCTGGCTATGATCGTCGGCGCGTTTTCGACCCGTAACGCGGGCACGGTATTCGCCATGATCTCGCTGGGTGTGGGTGAATTGATCGCGGCCTGTTCCGTCATCATCGTCGCGTTCTTTGGTGGCGAAGAAGGCATCAGCGGCGACCGGACCTACGCACAGCCCTTCTTTGGCGTCGAATTCCTGCAACAGATCGAGGTCTATTACCTGACCGCTGGCTGGGTCGTGATCTCTGCCGCGCTGATGTACCTCTGGAGCCGCACCCCCGTGGGTCGCATGGCAAACGCCGTGCGCGACAATCCCGAACGGGCAGAGTTTCTGGGCTATTCCTCGCGGTGGGTCCGCTTCTACAGCTTTGTCGCCTCTGGCTTCTTTGCGGGCGTGTCCGGTGGGCTTTTCGCGATCAACTACGAAATCCTGACCGAGGAAAACCTTAACACCGCCTCGTCAGGGATCATCCTGCTGGTGACCTTCCTTGGCGGCGTCGGGTTCTTCTTTGGCCCGATCATCGGGGCCATCGCCTTTACCCTGCTGCAAACCGTTCTGAGCCTGTCGACAGAGCTTTGGGCCTTTTATGCGGGCGTCCTGTTCCTATCCACGGTGATGTTCTTCCCCGGTGGTCTGGCAGGTCTTCTGATGATGCATGTGCCTGTGTTCAAGCTGGGCAAGGCATCGACGTTGATCATGCCCTATCTCAAGACGCTGCTGCCGGCGGCAATCGGTTTGATGGGGCTGGCGGCACTGGTCGAGATGACGTTCCACTATCGTCATGGGGCCACGGGTGACAATGAAATGACCGTCTTCTGGACCACATTCGACAGCCACACGCTGATGCCGTGGCTGGTGGCGGGCGCGGTCGCGCTGATCGGTTTGGGCATTGCCAAGGCCACAGCACCCGCGTTGAAAGACGCCTGGAACGAAGCAAACACAGCAGGAGGCGCGTCATGAGCACACCCGCACTTGAACTGACTGGCCTCAAGAAAAGCTTTGGCAAGGCCGAGATCATCCGCGGCATCGACCTGAGCATCGGCAAGGCGGAACGTCACGCCGTGATCGGGCCGAACGGCGCGGGCAAATCGACGCTGTTCAACCTGATCACCGCACGGTTTGCGCCTTCGGCTGGAACGGTAAAGCTGCACGGAGAGGATCTGGCGGGGCTTGAACCCTTCCAGATCAACCGCAAGGGGCTTAGCCGCTCGTTCCAGATCACCAACATCTTTCCGGCGATGAGCGTGTTTGAAAACGTGCGCTGTGCGCTCTTGTGGTCGCAGGGCTATAAATACAGCTTCTGGAATCTGGTGAACCGGTCCCGTGAGCTGACCGAGGGCGCGGACCGCATCCTTGACCAGATCAACCTGCTGGAACGGCGCAACCTGCCCGCGGGCACCCTGTCTTACGCCGAACAGCGCGCGCTTGAGATCGGGATCACCATCGCGGGCGGTGCCGATGTCATCATGCTGGACGAACCGACGGCGGGGATGAGCAATACGGAAACCGACTATATCACCGACCTGATCCTCAAGGTGACCGCGGGCAAGACACTGATCATGGTGGAACATGACATGAGCGTGGTCTTCGGTCTCGCCGACCGGATTTCGGTGCTGGTCTATGGCGAAATCATCGCCACCGGAAAACCCGAAGACGTGCGTGCAGACGCCCGCGTACAAGAAGCCTATCTGGGCGCCGCATTGGAGGCAGAACACTAATGATGCTAGAAGTCACGGATATGCACGCCTTCTACGGCAAGTCCCACATCCTTCAGGGGGTGAACCTGAACGTCAAAGAAGGCGAGATCGTCGCGCTTCTGGGGCGCAACGGGGTGGGGCGGTCCACCACCTGCAAAGCCATCATGGGCGAGGTCGAACCGAAAGGATCGGTCAAGTTTCAGGGGCAGGAGATCAGCGGCAAGAAAGCGTTCCAGATCGCCAATATGGGGATCGGCTATGTGCCCGAGAACCGCGATATCTTTCCCGGTCTCACGACGCGGCAGAACCTGACGCTGGGTCTGAAGCCGGGACAAAAGGATGGCGCGGGCCGTTGGTCGATGCAGTCGATGTTCGACATGTTCGAAAACCTCGATCGCCGCGCCGACGTCGAAGCCTCGGTTCTGTCGGGGGGGGAACAGCAGATGTTGACCATGTGTCGCACGCTGATGGGCGACCCCGATCTGGTCATGATCGACGAACCCACCGAAGGTCTGTCCCCGCAGATGGTGCAGAAGGTCGCCGAGGTGCTCAAAGAGATCGCCAACCGCGGGATCTCTACCTTGCTGGTGGAACAGAAACTGTCGATCGCGATGGACATCGCGGATCGGGTCTATGTCATGGGGCATGGTCAGGTGGTCTATGAGGGCACGCCGGCTGAATTGCGCCAGCGTGATGACGTGCGCAAGGAATGGCTTGAGGTCTGATGACCTAAGCCAGACCATTACCAGTAAATCATCTATTGAAATCGTCGCGTTCCGCGGCCTCATCCTCCTGAGGCGCGGTCGCGGCTCGGGAGGAAAGTTTTTTGGCGTTCGACACAAATAAGCTGGGCCGCATCGGGGACTGGATGCAGACCTATGTGGACCGCAAACGGTTTGCCGGATGTTCGGTGCTGGTGGCGCAGGGCGGGCAAGAGGTCTACTTTGATGCCAAGGGCCAGCGCGACACGGACACCGGGCAGCCGTTTACCCGCGACACGATCGCCCGCATCTATTCGATGACCAAGCCCGTCACCTCGGTCGGCATCATGATGCTGGCGGAACGCGGGCTGTTCCACCTTGATGCGCCGGTCTCCGATTTCATCCCCGCTTTCGCAGATATGCGCTGCCTGATTGACGGCGCGGCAGCGGCGGATCAGACCGAACCCTGCCAGACGCCGACACTGCACCAGCTGCTGACCCATACCTCGGGGCTGAGCTATCCGTTCAACCCCGGCATCACGGCGAAGGCGATGGACGAGGCCGACATCCTGTTCCGCGCCGATCAGGGATCGCTGGCCGAGATGACCGACCGCGTGGCCGCATTGCCGCTGGCGTTTCACCCCGGCACCCGTTGGGAATACTCCGTCGGCATCGACGTGCTTGGCCGTGTGATAGAGGTCGTTTCGGGCAAGTCGCTAGAGGCGTTTCTAGTTGATGAAATCCTCGGCCCCCTTGGCATGGACGAGACGCGGTTTTCCGTGCCCGCAGGTGGCATTGACCGCTTTGCCTCGCTTTACACCCCGCTGGCGGGCAGCGCCTATGGCATGAACGCGGCCAAACCAGAGACGCCCGTGCTGCGCTGCGTGGACAAACCCGACACCTCCCCCTTCCTGAACGCCGAGATGCATTCTGGCGGCGGCGGACTGGTGGGCACCATTGATGATTACCTCAAGTTCGCCGAGATGCTGCGCACCGGTGGGGCGGGGCTGATCTCGCCCAAGACGCTCGACTTTATGATGCGCAATCATCTGCCCGGCGACATCGCGTCGATGGGGCCTGCCAGCTTTGCCGAACAACCGATGGAAGGGATGGGCTTTGGCCTTGGCGGTGCCGTGGTGCTGAACCCCGGTCGCGTCCGCGTTCCCAGCAGCCTAGGCGATTTCAGCTGGGGCGGCATGGCCTCTACCTTCTTCTGGATTGACCCGGTGCTGGACCTGTCTGTCGTATTCTTCACGCAGCTTGCGCCGTCCAGCTCGTACCCCGCGCGCCCCCAACTCAAGGCCCTCATCCACGGAGCGATGACATGAACGATATCCTTTGGACCCCGACAAAAGAGCGCGCCGATGCCTCGACCATGGCGGAATTTGAACGGTTCCTGAAAGACCAACGCGGGCTGACGTTCGAAGACTATAACGCCATGTGGGAGTGGAGCGTGACCGACCTTGACGGGTTCTGGTCCGCGATCTGGGACTATTTCGACGTACAGGCCAGCGCGACCTACACGACCGTGATGGCGAAGCGTCAGATGCCCGGTGCCGAATGGTGCCCCGGCGCGATGCTGAACTACACCGACCAGATCATGAAGCATGTGGACAGCCAGCCTGACGGCGATGCGCTGATCGTGCAGTCCGAAACCTTTGGCCGCAAACGTCTGTCGTGGTCCGAGCTGCGCGCGCAAGTGGCAAGCGTCGCCGCGCATCTGCGGGATATGGGCGTGACCAAAGGCGATCGCGTTGTCGCCGTGCTGCCCAATACCGAAACCGCGATGATCGCCTTTCTCGCCACCGCGAGCATCGGCGCGATCTGGTCGCTTTGTGCCCCCGATATGGGTCATGTCGCCATTCTGGACCGGTTCAAGCAGATCGAACCCAAGGTGCTGATCGCGCAAGACGGCTATGTCCACGCGGGCAAAACCGTGGACCGTCGCGAGATCCTCGCAGGGCTAGAGGCGGCGCTGCCCAGTCTGGTGCAATGCGTCACGGTGCCTTTTGTCGGGGATTTGCCCAAGGGGCATATGGCGTGGGACAGTCTGCTGGACCGCGACGCACCCTATGAAAGCACGCAAGTCCCCTTCGATCATCCCCTGTGGATCGTCTATTCCTCCGGCACCACCGGCAACCCCAAGCCGATCGTGCACGGGCATGGCGGGATCATTCTGGAATCCGCAAAACAATCCCTGCACCATGATCTGCGGCGCGCCGGGCGCTATTGCTGGCTGACATCCTCGGGCTGGATCATGTGGAACTCGCAATTCACCGCACTGGGGCAGGGCACCACGGTCGCGATGTTCGACGGGGCGCCGAATTATCCTGACATGGGCGTGATCTGGCGCTTTGTCGCGGATGAAAAGCTTGATTTCTTTGGCGCGGGCGCGGCCTTCTTTAGCGGTTGCATGAAGGCAGGGCTGACCCCACGGGACGAGGTTGACCTTTCCGCGCTGCGCTCGCTCGGCTCGACCGGATCACCGCTGAGCTCTGATGCCTATGACTGGATATACGCGCAGGTGAAAGAGGACGTCTGGCTGGCGCCGATCTCGGGCGGGACCGATCTGGCGGGGGCCTTTGTGCTGGGCCATCCCGGCATGCCGGTGCGCGCAGGTGAAATGCAGTGCCGCGCGCTTGGCAACGCGGTGCGTGCCTTCGACGAGGATGGCAATGACCTGACCGGCGTTGTGGGCGAATTGGTCTGTACCGAGCCGCTGCCGTCGATGCCGCTGTTCTTCTGGGGCGACGATGATGGCAGCCGCCTACACGACAGCTATTTCGACACCTATCCCGGCATCTGGCGCCACGGCGACTGGATCGAGATCAACGAACACGGCGGGTCGGTGATCTATGGCCGCTCTGACGCCACGATCAACCGCAAGGGTCTGCGCCTTGGCAGTGCGGAAATCTATCAGGCCGTCGAAGGGCTGGACGAGGTGATGGACAGCCTTGTTGTCGACCTCGAATTTCTGGGCCGCGAAAGCTTTATGCCGCTGTTTGTGGTGCCAGCCCAAGGCGTCGCCTTTGATGACACCTTCAAGGACAATATCAACGCAGCAATCCGCAAGAACGTCTCGGCCCGGTTCATCCCGAACGAGATCATCGATGTCGCCGAGATCCCCCGCACCCTATCTGGCAAAAAGCTTGAGGTTCCTGTGAAAAAGCTATTGCTTGGGCAGGATCCGGAAAAGGTGGTGAACAGGGATTCAATGGCCAATCCGGACAGCTTTGATTTTTATGTCGCCTACGCCAATGCGCGTGCGACCCAGAAGGACTGAACCCAGATGACCGATGTGGCCCGCCAACTCCTTGAATTGCTGGATATCGAACAGCTTGAGATCGACCTGTTCCGCGGCATCGGGTCGGGCGGGGAAACCACCACGCGCATCTTTGGCGGCCATGTTATCGCGCAGGCGCTGATGGCCGCCTATCGCACGGTGCCGGACCGGATGTGCCATTCGCTGCATGCCTATTTTATCCGTCCCGGTGACCCGTCGATCCCGGTGATCTATCAGGTGGACCGCGCCCGCGACGGGGGCAGCTTTACCACGCGGCGGGTCGTCGCGATCCAGCATGGCAAGCAGATCTTCAACCTCTCGGCGTCGTTCCACGTGCAGGAAGAGGGCTGGGATTACCAGCACAAGATGCCCGACGTAAAAGGGCCGGAACACTGGCTTGACCGTCCCGACCTGCGCGAACCCTATATCGAAAAAATCTCGCCCAAACACCGCGACGATTTCCTGCGCGAACGCCCTATTGAGATCCGCGAGGTTGACCCGCGCGATCTGTTCGAACCGGAAAAGACCTCGGACAAGAATTACCTCTGGTTCCGGATGGAGGCGGCAAAGGGGCAGTCCCCGATCATGCAGCACTGCCTGCTCGCCTATGCGTCCGATATGAACCTGCTCGGCTCGTCGTTGCGGCCCCACGGGCTGACGTGGTTCCAGGGACAGGTCATGACCGCCAGCCTTGACCACGCCATGTGGTTTCACGCGCCGATCGATTTCTCTGACTGGCATCTGTACGAACTCGACGCCCCCTTCACCGGTGGCGCGCGCGGGTTCAATCGCGGGCTGATCTACAACCAGAACGGCCAACTTGCCGCGACAACGGCGCAAGAAGGGCTGATGCGCCCCTATAAAAAGAAAGAAGCTGCTTCATGACACAAACGGGGGGCCGCTATCCGGGTTGGCGACCGGGGATCGAACTGCGCGACGACTGGCTGGGGCTGGTCCCCGAGACCGCAATCGACCCGCTGCGCGAGATTGTGGACCCCCACCACCACCTCTGGCGTCACGGCACGCCCGATGCCCCCGCCGTCTACGAGATGGACGCGCTTTGGCGCGACACCGGCGCCGGGCATAACGTGGTGCAGACGGTCTATATCGAATGTCGGTCCTATTGGGATCGCGACGCGCCCGCGCATCTGCAATCGGTGGGCGAGACCCGCACCGTGGCGCAGATGACGGCGCAGGTGCCGCGCGGTCAGGCGCAGATCGCGGGCATCATCGCGCAGACCGAACTGGTGCTGCCCCCCGACCAGCTGCATGCCGCGCTCGACGCGCATGAGGCCGCAGGGAACGGGTTGTTCAAGGGTATCCGCAACTCCGGCGCGCGCGATGCGGAACCGCAGCATCTGGCGATCCCCGGACGCGGGGTAGAAAACCAATACGGCGATCCAGACTTCATCCGCGGTGCCGCGATCCTTGGTGATCGTGGGCTGACGCTGGACAGCTGGCATTACCACCATCAACACCAAGAGTTTCTGGACCTTGCCCGCGCGGTACCACAGACCACGCTGATCCTTGACCACTTCGGCACACCCTTGGGCGTTGGACGGTTCGAAGGCAAACGCGACGATATCTTTGCCGCGTGGAAAGACCATATGTCAGAGCTGGCGGAATGCCCCAATGTGATGGCCAAGCTGGGCGGGCTTTGCATGCCCGACAATGGGTATGGCTACATGCATCGCGACCTGCCACCGTCCTCGGACGAGATCGTAGAGACGCAGGGCAAATGGTACGCGCATATGCTGGATGTCTTCGGCCCCGAACGTTGCATGTTCGAAAGCAACTTTCCCGTGGATCGCACGGCGGTCAGCTACGTGGTGATCTGGAACGCGTTCAAGAAGATGTCAGCGCATCTGGATGACGCGGGGCAAGCGGCGCTTTTTTCTGGCACGGCGCGGCGCGTCTACGGGCTGCCGCCCGCGTGACGCGGACGGCAGATTTTTACGTTAGGCGAATTTGAAAAAGCACAGTTTGTTGCCATCAAGGTCGCGGACATAGGCCCCGTAGAACCGGTCCGGCACCCTTTGCCCCGGCGCGCCCTCGTCTGTCGCACCAAGCGAGATCGCCTTGGCGTAGATCTCGTCCACTTCCTCTTTGCTGTCAGCGGTAAAAGCGACCATCACCCCGTTGCCGGGGGTGGGGGCCTCTTTGTTGTAGGGTTCGCAGACCGAAATCATGGGCGTGCCGCCGCCGGTGCCGATCATGGCGATCCGGCCGCTGTCGATCAGCACCTTGGCACCCTTGCTTTCGAACAGGTCGCAATAGAACTGCTTGGCGCGCGCCATGTCGCTGGTGCCCACGGTGGTATAGCCGATCATGATACATTCCCCTGCGGGTTTCTGCGGTCGCCATACATCCGGTGCAGCTTGCGCATGCCCCCGATCCAGCGATCGTAGTTCTCGGTTTTCTTGCGCATATACTCCAGCACTTGCGGGTGCGGCAGCACAAGGAACGTCTCGTTGCGGATGGTTTCCAGACAGGCTTCGGCCACGGGTTCCGCTTCAAGCAGACCGTCGAGCGCGGCGACAGAATCCTCGTGACCGCGGGTCATCTCGCTGCGGACAGCCTGAGGGCAGAGCACCGACACCTTGATCCCGTCATCACCATGGGACATCGCCAGCCATTCGGCCACGGCAACAGCCGCGTGTTTGGTCACGCCGTAAGGCGCGCAGCCGACCTGGTTCAGCAGTCCCGCCGCAGACGCGGTGTTCAGCAGATAGCCGCCCCCGCGTTTGGTCATGCGCGGCACCAGATGACGGGCCGCCCAGACATGGGCCATCACATTGATATCCCAGATGCGCTGCCAGTCTTCGTTCGGCACTTCCATGCCGCCCGCGATCAATATGCCCGCGTTTGAGCAGAACAGATCAATCGGGCCGATGTCGTTTTCCACGGCATCGATCATATCCGCGATCTCTTGCTCGACACCGACATTCACACCGAAAGCCGCGCCGTCGATTTCATCGGCAACCGCCTGCGCGCCCTCTTTGTTGAGGTCGACACAGACGACTTTCTTGGCCCCTTCCGCGGCAAAGCGAATGGCCATCGCCTTGCCGATGCCGCTTGCGGCGCCGGTGATGACGATGATTTTATCCTTCAGTTCCATAGCAGCCCCTTACGTCCACATGTTCGACCCGCCACAAACGGTCAGCGCCTGACCGGTCATGTAGCGGCTTGCATCAGAGGCGAGGAACACGGCGAGCCCCGCGAAATCCTCTGCCTCGCCAAGACGGCGCAGCGGGATCTCGTTCTTGATGCGCTTCTCGACATCGGGATTGTCCCACAGCTCGCGCGCGAATTCGGTTTTCACCAGACCCGGACAGATCGCGTTGAACCGCAGACCCTTGGGCCCGAATTCAGCGGCAAGGTTGCGCACAAGGCCGATCAGCGCCAGCTTGGACATGCCATAGGTGCCTAGCATGACCGACGGTTTGAACGCCCCGATGGACGAGGTGAACGCCATCGACCCGGCGCCTTTCTCGATCATGTCGGGGGCCACCATCTGTGCCAGCCAAAGATTGGACAGCACATTGGCGTTCATCGTCTTTTCATAGGCATCATCTGGGATCTCGGACGTGGGCCCATAGTAGGGGTTCACGCCCGCGTTGCCGATCACGATGTCGATCTTGCCTGCCAGCTTGTGGGTCTCGTCCACCAGCGCTTGCAGCTGCTCTTTATAACCAACATTGCAGGCGACGCCGAACGCTTTGCCCTTGCCAAGCGCGTTGATCTCGGCGGCGGCGGCGTCCAGCTGGTCTTGCTTGCGCGCCGAGATGACGACGGTCGCGCCATGCTCGGCCAGACCCTTGGCCATCGCCAGCCCCATGCCCTTGGAGGCGCCGGTCAACAGCGCCACCTTTCCGGTCAGATCGAATAGGGTCATACGCCACCTCGCGTACGGCCTGCGGCGATCTCTTCACGGGCGCGCGATGTGCGCAGGTTGGATTCCTGATAATCCTTGACCTCGGCGCGGGCGATCACGTGGTGGTGGACCTCATCAGGGCCATCCGCATAACGCAGCGTGCGCTGCGACGTGTACATGCCCGACAGCGGCGACCACTGCGAAATACCTGTCGCACCATGCACCTGCATCGCCTGATCGATGATGTTGCAGACTTTTTCCGGCACCATCGCCTTGATCATGCTGACCCAGATGCGAGCCTCTTTGTTGCCCAGAACGTCCATCGCCTTGGCGGCTTTCAGAACCATCAGGCGCATGGCTTCAATCTCGATCTTGGCGCGAGAGATCGTTTCCATGTTCTTGCCCAGATCGATGATTTTCTTGCCAAAGGCTTCACGGCTCAGCCCGCGTTCGATCATCAGGTCCAGCGCCTTTTCCGCCGCCCCGATAGAGCGCATGCAGTGGTGGATACGGCCTGGCCCAAGACGCACTTGGGAGATTTCAAAGCCCTTGCCTTCGCCCCAGAGGATGTTTTCCTCGGGCACGCGCACATTGGTGAACTTGATATGCATGTGACCGTGCGGCGCGTCGTCGTGACCGAAGACATGCATCGGGCCGACAATTTCAACACCGGGGGTGTCGATCGGCACGAGGATCTGGGACTGCTGACGGAAAGGTTCGGCATCTGGCGACGTCTTGACCATGGTAATCATGATCTTGCAGCGCGGATCACCGGCACCGGAGATATAGTATTTCTCGCCGTTGATGACCCATTCACCGTTTTCCAGCACGGCAGAGGTAGAGATATTCTTGGCATCCGAAGACGCCATATCGGGTTCGGTCATCGCGAAGGCCGACCGGATTTCACCGGCCAACAGCGGCTTGAGCCACTTTTCTTTCTGCTCCGCTGTCCCGATCCGTTCCAGCACTTCCATGTTGCCCGTGTCGGGCGCGGAACAGTTCAGCGATTCAGAGGCCAGCGGGCTTTTGCCAAGCTCGGCCGCGATATAAGCGTAGTCAAGGTTCGACAGACCTTCACCGGTTTCGGCATTCGGCAAAAAGAAATTCCACAGCCCATTTTCACGGGCCTTTTTCTTGGCGGTTTCCAGCAGCTCCAACTGGCCGGGCGCGTGTGACCAGCGGTCGGCACGACCTTCGCCAAGGCGGAAATACTCGTCGGTGATCGGATCGACATTTTCGCGGATGTGTTTGATGACGGCGGCCAACAGCGGCTTGGCCTTCTCGGACATCTCGAGATTATTCATTCCGGCCATAGCTTCGTTATGTGACATAGAGTGCCTCCTGGCAGTTGGTTCGATTATTTATTGACCCAGTTGGGTTTGCGTTTTTCGACAAAGGCGTTCACGCCTTCCTTGAAATCTTCGGTTTTGCTGAGGTCCGCGATCACCTCGCGCGAATAGGCGATGCTTTCCTGCATCCCGTCGCGCTTGTACATGTCGTTCAGGACGCGTTTCGTGGCCTTGACCGCCGACGGCGACACGGCGCACAGCTCTTCGGCCTTTTCCATCGCTTTCGCCATCAGCTGGTCGGCAGGGTAGACCGCGTTGACGCAGCCCATCGACAGCGCCTCATCGGCCATGATGGTGCGGCCGGTGAACATCATCTCTTGCGCGGCAAGCCGCCCGATATAGCGCGACAGGCGCTGCACGCCGGAAGCCGCGGCAAAGAAGCCGACCTTGACCTCGGGCAGGGCGAATTTCGCCTGATCGGAGGCGAGGATAATGTCGCATGACAGCGCCGTTTCAAATCCGCCGCCCATGGCGAAACCGTTGACGGCCGCGACGATGGGCTTTTCCAGATCGAAACGCGAGGACAGACCGGCAAAGCCGCTGGCGGGCATCGTCGCCTTGGACCCGCCGGCAGCGGTGGCTTTCAGGTCGTTCCCCGCGGAGAACGCCTTGTCCCCCGCGCCGGTCAGAACCGCGACCCAAAGATCCTGATCCGCTGCAAAAGCGTCCCAGCAATCGGCCATTTCATTATGCATGTCGACGTGCACGGCATTGTACACCTCGGGGCGGTTCATGGTCACAACAAGGATGTGACCCTTCTTTTCGGTGGTGATATATTGATAGCTCATACCTTCAGCCCTCCGGTGTCGATTTCAGTGAATTTCCCGCCATTCTTGGCCAGATCACGCAGCAGCTCAGCGGGCGCGAATTCGGGGTCTTCGGCGCCGAGCTTTTCCATCACGTCCAGCACGGCCTGCGCACCGACCATATCGCCATAGAACATCGGGCCGCCCTTGTCGGCGGGCCAGCCATAGCCGTTCAGCCAGACCACATCGATGTCAGAGGGACGCTGCGCCTTGTTTTCCTCAAGGATTTTGACCGCTTCGTTGATCATCGGATAGATGCAGATCTCGATGATCTCTTCCTGCGACATCTGGTTAGCTTCGGCACCGGTGATGTCCTTGATCACACCGGCAACCACATCCGACGGGATCGGGCGGCGGGATTCATCATAGTCGTAGAAACCCGCTTGGGTCTTCTGGCCGCGACGGTCCATTTCACACAGCGCATCACGGATCGGGTTTTCGGTCTTGGCCCCTTTGGACCAGCCGATATCCAGACCGGCCAGATCGGACATCTGGAACGGCCCCATCTTGAAGCCAAAGGCGTTCAGCGCGGCGTCCACATCCCAGGGCATCAAGCCCTGTTGCAGCAGCTTGTTGGCCTGTTTCTGGCGTGCGAACAAAATACGGTTGCCGACAAAACCGGGGCAAACGCCGACGAGCACAGCGATCTTGTTGATCTTGGCCGCCAGATCCATTGAGGTCGCGACCACATCATCAGCAGTATGTTTCGCGCGCACGATTTCGAGCAGTTTCATCACGTTGGCAGGCGAGAAAAAGTGCAGCCCGATCACGTCTTCGGGGCGCTTGGTCATCGCGGCGATTTCGTCGATGTTCAACGCCGAGGTGTTCGTCGCAAGGATCGCGCCCGGTTTCATCACGCGGTCCAGCTCGGTGAAGATCTTGCGCTTCAGCTCCATGTCTTCGAACACGGCTTCGATCACCAGATCACAATCAGCCAAGGCCGCCAGTTCCAGCTTGCCGTCAAAGCGATCCATCCGCGCTTCGACTTCTTCTTGCGGGAAACGACCCTTATCGGCGCTGCGCTGGTAGTTGCCGCGCACGACCTTCAACCCGCGGTCCAGCGCCTCTTGCGTGGTCTCGACGATGGTGACGGGGATGCCCGCGGTGGCAAAGTTCATCGCGATACCGCCGCCCATCGTACCCGCGCCGATGATGCCTACGGATTTGATCTCGCGCTGTTTGGTGTTGGCGGGCAGGTCCGGGACCTCCCATGCGGCTTTGCCGGCAGCACCGATATAGGCACCAATTTCTGCGTCGGTTGGGGTGTTCATAGTCTTCCTTTCTTCCGGCCCGGTTGGGGGGCCTTATGTGTCCAGACAGGCCGCGCGGATCGCACGGCGGTCAATCTTGTCGGTGGCACCACGGGTCAAAGGACCGTCCTGGCACCACAGTTTTTCGGGTATCTTGAATTTGGCCAGCCGCCCGTCGAGATGCGCCGCCATATCGGCTTGCGTCAAAGGCTTGCCATCACGGGTCTGCACAGAGGCCCCGACGACTTCACCCAAGCGCGGGTCCGGCACGGAAAACGCGCAAGCCTCGATCACATCGGGATGCGTGTGCAGCGCCCCTTCGACATCCAGACAAGCGATGTTTTCGCCGCCCCGGATGATGATGTTCTTCTTGCGATCAAGGATGGTGATATAGCCTTCGGCGTCGATCACACCCAGATCACCGGTGCGCAGCCAGCCGTCTTGCATCGTCTCTTCGGTGGCTTCCGGCTTGTTGAGGTAGCAGCGCATATTGGCGGGGCTTTTGACAGTAATCTCGCCCAATTCGCCCTGCGGGACATCGTTGCCCTTGTCGTCCAGAAAGCGGATGTCTTGCAGCGGCGGATGCAGCTTGCCTGCGGCGTCGGGGCGTTTGTTGTATTCCTCGCCCACCATGCCGATGCCAAGCGCGTTCGTCTCGGTCATTCCCCAGCCTGTCGCGATATCGGCGGCGGGGAACTGGTTTTTCAACTGCGCCACCTGCGCCGCAGGGCGTTTCGCCCCGCCTGCGCCAAGCCAGGTGAGCGTCGGCAGGGTTTCCCCCATACGCTTTGCGGCTTCCAGCAGGTCGGCAGATTGCGTCGGCACGCCGAGAAAACGGGTCACCCCTTCGCGGTTGATCACACGCACCGCTTCTTCGGCGTCCCACTTGTGTAGCAAGGAAATCTTGGCACCGGCGGGCAGGCTAAGCAGAAACAGCGGATGCGTCGCGGTGACGTGGAACAGCGGCGTGACGATCAACCCCGACGGGCGCGGCGCGGGCGGTGCGCCGGGTTCAGGGGGTGTGACCAGCGGCGCGGCGACGGCTTGTAACAGCCAGCTGAACACCGCGCTAAGCGCACCACGGTGGGTCTGCACCACCCCTTTCGGCTTGCCCGTCGTGCCAGAGGAGTACATGACCGCAAAGTCATCGTCCGTGTTCAGATCGACCCCTTCGGGCGGCGTTTCGGCCATGCCCTGCATGAGGTCCGACAGCTTGTGCGGGCCCATTTCCTCGGCATCGCGCACGCCGATGAGACGCAGGCCCAGATCATCCTCGAGCGGTTTCATCCGTTCAAAACGGGGACCATCGGCAAAGACCGTCTTGGCCCCGCTGTCTTGCAACGCATAGTCAAGCTCTTCGGTGGTCCACCACGCATTGACGAACACCACCACAGCACCCGCTGACGCGACCGCCAGCGTGAGCATCAGCAGTTCGGGATAGTTGCGCATCGCGATGCCGACACGGTCGCCGGTCTTGATCCCCAGCCTGTCGCGCAGCCCGTTGGCGATGCGGTTCACATCGGCGGTGAAAGCATCATAGGTCCAGCGTTCATCCTGATAGACCAGAAACTCCGCCGCGCCATTGCCCTGAATTTCGCGGCTCGCCTGGATCAGCCCGCCCAGGGTTTTCGGGATATTCTTGAATGTTTTATAGGTGACGCCACGGATATTACTTTCGGTTACTTCGAACGTCGGGTTCGTTGAAACCACGTGGCGAATGGCTTCTTCGGGGGTCATTGCGGTCATATGCACCCGCCCGCAGACAGCATAGATACAGATAGTGTGGCCATTTCGTCCTCCCTTATCGAGCCTGTTGCCGGACACTCCTCCACGATTGTCCGCGACTCTGATTTCTGCAGCCTAAGCGCTAAAATTCAAACTGCCAATACCGCATGATGGAACGATGTTCCGCAAGCTGACGTTTGACAGGATTTTACGCGCACCAAGGCCCTCCGCACGTGCGGCCCCATATCTCGGCGAAAATTGACCATGAATATAAAGGTAAGGAAAGCCCTACTTTCCCCGAAAGCGGGGAAAGCGGCCAATGGCACCTGCGATGTCATTGAAACATCGCGTCACTTGAGGCGCGGCAGATCCCCCGCCGCAGCCGCTTGTGCCGGCGTTCAGGCGCCGACGGTGCCGCAAATCAGCTCGGGGAGCCGCGTGGCAGGGGGCGTGTTCCGGCTGCGCAGGCTGCGTACCACGCCATCAATCACCGTCATGCCAACACCGGGCAGATTACCCAGTTGCACAGATTCAAGCATATTTTTGCCGGGCGCATGCTGTGCCTGATCCATCAGGACGAAATCCGCGCATTTGCCGACCTCGATCAATCCGGTGTCCAGCTTGCGTTGCCGTGCGGTGTTGCCGTTGGCAAAGCAAAAGGCGACCTCGGCGGGTACATCGCCAAGCGACGACAGCATCGCAACCATGCGCATGATCCCCAAAGGCTGCACGCCAGATCCCGCCGGACCGTCGGTGCCCAAGATCAACTGATCAAGCTTGCCCAACTCGCGCGCTGTGTTCAGCGTCAGCAAGGCGGCGCGTTCGTTCCCGTTATGCACGATCTCAAGCGCGGCCTTGCAGCCCTCGCACAGGCAGATGATCTGATCGTCGGGCAAGGCAGAGTGCCCGCCGTTGATATGCCCGACCACATCCGTTCCGGTTTCAAGCACCATATCCGCATCGATCAACCCTGATCCGGGGATCGACGGGCCGCCGGTGTGGATCGTGCTTTGCATGCCGTATTTGCGTGCCCATCCGACCATCTGCGCGGCGGTCTTGCCGTCCTTGACCGTGCCCAATCCGACCTCGCCCAGCAGGGTCACGCCGGCCTTGGCCATCTCGGCAAAGTCTTCTTCGACCATGCCCTGTTCGATCACCGGCGCGCCCGCGTGAACCTTGACGCCCGAGGGGCGGAAGTTTTCGTACCAACGCTGCGACGCGATCGCCATCGCCTTGAGACCGACGATATCCTTCGGGCGCCCCGGCATATGCACCTCGCCGGCAGAGATCAGCGTGGTCACCCCGCCGTGCAACGTTGAATCGATCCACCCCAACTGCTGCTGGCGCGGGGTATAGTCGCCCACCACCGGGTGCACATGGCTGTCGATCAACCCCGGTGCCAGCGTCGCGCCATGGGCGTCGACTTCTGTCGTGGCCCCGTCGCAATCCATATCCTTGGCATAGCCCCATTCCGTGATCTTTCCGTCCATCGCGATCAGGCAATCCCCGTCGGCAATGGGGTCTTCCATCTTGCCGGTCAGGATCATCCCGATGTTTCGGATCACGAGTTTTGCAGAAGTGTCTGACATGGGGCACGCCTTTCAAGCAGCATCAGTTTCATTTGAACGCTAACAGAAAAATGCGCCCGATCAAGATGAAACACTTGACAGATAATCATTCGTATACAAACAATATTACATCCGCAGCTGATAAGGACTCTCCATGGACGCCGCTTCTCTCTCTCGCCTCAGCTTCCCGATCCCCACTGGTGTCTTTGCCGAAACGGTGACGGAGGTGCAGCATTATACCGACAGCCTGTTCCGCTTCCGCATCACCCGCGACCCGTCCTTTCGCTTCCGGTCGGGGGAGTTCGTGATGATCGGGCTGCCCAATGCCGAGAAGCCGGTGTTCCGCGCCTATTCCATCGCGTCGCCGTCGTGGGACGAGGGGGTCGAGTTCTACTCTATCAAAGTACCTGACGGGCCGCTGACGCAGCACCTGCAAAAGCTTAAGGTCGGTGATACCGTGCTGATGCGCCGCAAGCCGACGGGAACGTTGGTGAATGATGCCTTGCTGCCCGGTAAACGGCTGTGGATGTTCGCCACGGGGACCGGCATCGCGCCTTTCGCGTCGGTCATCCGTGACCCCGAGACGTACGAGAAGTTCGATGATCTGATTCTGTGCCACACCTGTCGCACTGCCAAAGAGCTGACCTATGGCCGTGATCTGGTCGCCAGCCTCAAGGCCGATCCGCTGGTGGGTGAATTGGCGCAAAGGCTGACCCTATACGACACGCTGACCCGCGCGCCGTGGCCGCGCGAAGGGCGGCAAACAGACCTGATGGCGTCGGGCAAGATGTTCCGCGATTTGGACGTGCCGCCGATCTCTCCTGATCGCGACCGCGCGATGATCTGCGGGTCGATGGCCATGTTGAACGACACCAAGGCCGCGCTCGAATCCTTTGGGCTGGTGGAGGGGGCAAATAATCGCCCTGCCAGTTTTGTGGTCGAAAAAGCCTTTGTCGGCTGACGACATGCGAATTGATTTGACACGAAGGCACCCGACGCACTTCTATTCGTATACCAACAAGTTTTACGCCCGCAGCAAAAGGTGACCGGATGAGCTACCTGACCGCGACGACATTGGATCAAGCGTTAACCACATTGGCCGCGGGGCCGGTGTCGATCATCGCGGGGGGGACCGATTGGTTCCCCGCACGCGGCGACCGTCCGGTGACGGGCGACCTGTTGGACATCACCCGCTTGCCAGAGCTGCGCGGCATCAGCCAAACAGACCAAGGCTGGCGTATCGGGGCGGCCACCACATGGACAGACATTATCCGCGCTGATTTGCCCGCCGCTTTCGACGGGCTCAAGCTGGCGGCGCGCGAAGTCGGGTCGATCCAGATCCAGAACGCGGGCACCATCGCGGGGAATCTGTGCAACGCTTCTCCTGCCGCCGACGGGGTGCCGCCGCTGCTGACCCTGAATGCCGAGGTAGAGCTTTGCAGCGCAAACGGGTCGCGCGCGCTGCCCTTATCGCAGTTCCTGCAAGGCGTGCGCCAGACCGACCGCGCCCAGAACGAGCTTGTCACCGCCATCCACATCCCCGCGCCCCCGGCTGATAGTCATAGCAGCTTTGTCAAACTCGGTGCGCGGAAGTATCTGGTGATCTCGATCTGCATGGTCGCGGTGCTGGCAAAGATCGAGAGCGGCAGGCTCACCGATATCCGCATCGCCATCGGAGCCGCATCCCCTGTCGCGCAGCGTCTGACCGCGCTTGAGGATCAGCTTCGCGGTAGCGCCCTTGGCGATGTAGAAAACCGCATAACTGCTGATCTGATGCAATCGCTAAGCCCCATTACGGATGCGCGCGCGAGCGCCGACTACCGCCTTGCCGCCAGCGTCACTTTGGTCCGCCGCGCTGTGATGCGCGCCTTGAAAGGGGCCCTGTGATGGATAAACCGACCACGACAGAAGTGACCTCTTTCACCCTGAACGGCAGCATTGCGCAGGTTGAACCGCTGCCCGGTGAACGCTTGTCTTACGCGCTGCGCGAGCGGCTGGACCGCAAGGATGTAAAGATCGGCTGCAACGCGGGCGATTGCGGGGCCTGCACTGTGCTGGTCGATGGCGCGCCGGTCTGCGCCTGCCTGATGCCCGTGCAGCAGGCGGTGGGGCGGCAGGTGGAGACGCTGGCGGGGCTGGTGAAAACCGACCACGACGCGCAGGCGTTGATGCAAAGCTTTCAGCACCATCAGGCCGCGCAATGCGGGATTTGCACACCGGGGATGATGGTCTCTGCCGTGGCGTTGTTGCGCGAGGTGCCGCAGCCGAGCGCGGCGCAGGTGCAGGATGCCCTTGGCGGCGTGCTGTGTCGCTGTACCGGCTATCGCAAGATCATCGACGCGGTGGTCGGGGCCCATGCTGCCGACGGGCTGACTGTCGCCTCTACCGCGCTTGGCCAGCCTGCGCGGCGGCTGGACGGGCAGGCCAAGGTCGACGGGTCAGAGGCGTTTGGCGATGACGTTGCCCCAGCCGGTGCTTTGGTCGCGCGGGTCATCCGCGCGCCCCATGCCTCGGCCGGATTTACCTTCGGCGATCTTGAGGCATGGCGCAGCGCGCAGCCCGGTATCCATTGCATCCTGACCGCAGATGACGTGCCCGGCCTCAACGCCTTTGGCGTGATCCCGGGCTTCATCGACCAGCCGGTTTTCGCTGTGAACCACATCCGGTTCCGGGGGGAGGCGGTTGCTTGCGTCGTGGGAGAGGCGGAGGCGATGATCGCCCTTGATCTGGAAAGCTTCCCTGTCCGTTGGGTGCCACAAACTGCGCTTGCCGATACCGATGCCGCGACCGCCCCAGACGCGCCACAGCTGTTCGAGGATCGCAAAGGCAACATCATGTGCGGCGGCTTCGTGCAATGCGGCGATGTGGAGGCCGCGCTCGACGCCGCCGACGTCACTTTCGAGGCGCAATATACCACCAGTTTTGTCGAACATGGCTATATCGAGCCTGAGGCAGGCTTTGCCCAAGTGATCGACGGGCGCATCCATGTACACGCCTGCACCCAGGCACCGGGTATGGACCGCGAAGCACTGGCCGCGATCCTTGACCGTCCCATGGCCGACATCCGCATTGTGCCGACGGCGGTCGGGGGCGGTTTCGGATCAAAGATCGACCTGTCGTTGCAGCCCTTCATCGCGCTTGCCGCGCTCAAGACGGCGCGGCCCGTGCGCATGACCTATGCGCGCGCCGAAACGATGCAATCGACCACCAAACGCCACCCCGCGCAGATCACGATCAAGGTCGGGGCCAAGGCGGACGGGACGCTGTCGGGGCTGCGGTTCGACGGGGATTTCAACACCGGTGCTTATGCAAGCTGGGGTCCGACGGTCGCCAATCGCGTGCCGGTACATGCCTCTGGTCCCTACCACATCCCTGATTATCGCGCACGCAGCCGTGCCGTGCATACCCATTGCCCCCCCGCAGGTGCCTTCCGCGGCTTCGGCGTGCCGCAATCGGCCATCGCACAGGAAACCGCCTTTGACCTGCTGGCCGAAAAGCTGGGGCTTGATCCGCTGGAGTTCCGTTTGAAGAACGCGCTGGCGGACGGGGTGCCCACGGTCTGCGGGCAAGTGTTCGATCAGGGCGTCGGCATCGCCCCCTGCCTAGAGGCGCTGCGCCCCGCGTGGGAGGAAGCGAAAGCCGAATGCGCCCGTTTCAATACAAGGAATGACACGGTGAAACGCGGTGTCGGGATTGCGGGGGCGTGGTACGGCTGCGGCAATACCTCGCTGCCGAACCCGTCGACCATTCTGGCGGGCGTGCGGCCGGATGGCACGGTTGTGCTGCACCAAGGTGCAATGGACATCGGGCAGGGGGCCAATACGGTGATCCCGCAAATCTTTGCCCAAGCGCTTGGGCTGTCTGTCGAGGGGATCAAGATCCTAGGGGGTGACACCGATATCACGCCGGACGCGGGCAAAACCTCTGCCTCGCGGCAGACCTTTGTGTCGGGCAATGCCGCAGTGAGGACCGGAGAGGCGCTGCGGGCGCAGATCCTGCGACAGGTCAACGCGGGCCCCGCCGCGCAGATCGGCTGCCAAGACGGGCAGCTCACGGTGACCGACGGCGGGCGCACGCAGCGCCTTGATCTGACGCGGCTGCCGGTCGATGCGCAGGGCTATGTGCTGCAGGCGCAAGAAAGCTATGATCCGCCGGTCAAACCGCTGGATGAAAACGGACAGGGCGTGCCCTATGCGCAGTTCGGCTATGCCGCGCATCTGGTGGTGGTCGAGGTGGATATCGCCCTTGGCCTGTGCCGCCCGCTGCGCTTTGTCGCCGCCCATGACGTGGGCCGCGCGATCAACCCGTTGCTGGTCGAGGGGCAGGTACAGGGCGGCATTGCCCAAGGGCTCGGTATGGCGCTGATGGAGGAATATATCCCCGGGCGCACCGAGAACCTGCATGATTATCTGGTGCCGACCATCGGCGACGTTCCCCCGATCGAGACGCTGATCCTGGAGGTGGCCGACGCCCACGGCCCCTACGGCGCGAAAGGTCTGGGCGAACATGTGCTGATCCCCACCGCCCCCGCGATCCTCAATGCAATCTACCATGCCACCGGTGCGCGCGTGACGCAGACACCGGCCACGCCGACGCGCCTGCGCGCCGCCCTTAAGGAGGCCGGACATGCCTGACGACCTGCGCGACCCCAAGCCCGTGAAAATCCGCTGCGATGCCTGCCCGGTGATGTGCTTTATCGCCGACGGCAAATCCGGTGCCTGCGACCGCTATGCCAACCACGCGGGCGAGCTGGTGCGGCTGGATCCGCTGACCGTGATCCAGTCGGGGGCCAAGGCCGTCGCTTTTCTGGATCAGGGCGACAACGCGCAAGATTGGGACGGCGACGTCATTCAGGGCGGGCGCGATTTCGTCACCGCCGTGGGGGCGGGGACCACCTATCCGGATTACAAACCCGCGCCCTTCATCGTCAGCCAAGAGGTCGAGGGCGTGGATATGATCACCGTCGTGACCGAGGGCATTTTTTCGTATTGCGGGGTCAAGGTGAAGATCGATACCGACCGCCACATCGGCGACGAGCGCGCCGTGGTGCGTGTGGACGGAGAGGCGATCGGCCATGTGATGACCTCTGAATACGGGTCCAAGATGCTGTCTTTGGGCGGGGTCGAACACCTGACGGGCGGCTCCAAGAAAGAGGGTCGCGTGACCTGTGACGCGCTGCTGCGCCTATGTAACCGTGAACCGGTCGAGGTCACCATCGACGGCGGCGTCACCATGGTGGTCGAGGCGGGCAAAGCGCCGATCATCAACGGCGTCCCGGAAAAGCTGATGCGCGTGGGCTGTGGGTCAGCGACCATCGGGATGTTCGCCAAACAATGGCACGGGCATGTGGACGAGGTCGTCGTTGTCGATGATCACATCACCGGCGTGCTGACAGAACACGAGGCGGGCAAGGGGCTGGATATGACCCCCTCTGGCATCCGCGTGAACGGACGGCGGTCAACGCCGGGGCGGTATTTTCAGGTGGCGGACCCCGGCACCGGATGGGGCGGCACCGATGTCGAAGACCCGCTGACCATCCTGCGTGACGCCGACCCGAAGCGTGCCTGGCCGGGGCTGCGGCTGCTGATGATCTCTACCACCGGAGAGCAATGGGCCTATTTCACGCTGGATGACGATCTGATCCCGCAACCCGCCAAGATCACGCCCGAGCTGCTGGTCGTCGCGGACCGCATCGCCGAGAATTGCGAACCCTCGCTTTGTTCGGTGCTTTTCATGGGAGGGGCGGGCGGCAGTCTGCGCGCTGGCGTGACAGAGAACCCCGTGCGGCTGACGCGGTCGGTCAAGGAATCGCTGACCCATGTGTCCTGCGGCGGGGCCGAGGCCTATGTCTGGCCGGGGGGCGGGATCACCGTCATGGTGGATGTCATGGATATGCCCACGAACTCTTTCGGTTATGTACCCACGCCCGCGCTGGTCGCACCGATCGAATTCACCCTGCGGCGCGAGGATTACGGCACGCTTGGCGGGCATATGGAGCATATCCAGCCCGTGCGCGATGTGGTCACCGATGATGTGCGACGGGTGGCGCAGCAACTGCTGCAACCCGACCCGAATGCGCGGGAAAACTACGGCTGGTCGAAGGATAAGACATGACGGCACAGGCGGCTCTTCTCCCCGGTGGCAGGCTGCACCTGTCCCACGGTCCGATTGATCTGGTCATCGGGGCGGATGGCGCACGTGATCTGGCATTTCGCGCGGGTTTTGATCGCTTTGGCACGATCCTGTCCGAACTGACGGCAGAGCTGCCCCTGCTGCGCCGCCCTATGGGCACCAAGCCAAAAGGCAAGATCGCCCGCGCCATGTACCGCGCCGCCTTGCCCCATGCCGACGGGCTGACCACGCCGATGATCTGCGTCGCCGGTGCCGTCGCGGCAGAGGTCTTGTCGGCCATGGTGGATGCCGCCGATCTGACCCGCGCCTATGTGAACAACGGTGGCGATATCGCGCTGCATCTAACCGAGGGCGCGCGTTTTGACGTGGGCATTGCGGGGCTGGACGGGCGGTCGCTTGGCACCGTCACGATCCGCAGCGGTGACCCCATTCGCGGCATCGCTACCAGCGGGCAGGGCGGGCGCAGCCACTCCTTGGGCATTGCCGACAGTGTCACCGTGCTGGCCCGATCCGCCGCGATGGCCGACGCGGCGGCGACCAAACTTGGCAACGCCGTCGATCTGCCCGCCCATCCCGCGATCCGGCGCAGCCCCGCCAACCAGTTGCACGACGACAGTGACCTTGGCGCGGCCCCGGTGGTCACCCATGTCGGGCCGCTCTCCCCCGCCGATGTTAACCAAGCGCTCAATGCAGGCGCGACAGCGGCGCAGGGTTTGCGCGACCTTGGCCTTGTCTCTGGCGCGGCGCTTTTTCTGCGCGACCAACATAATGTCATCGGCTTGCCCGAAACCCTGAAATCCCTAGTGAAAGCCCCCGAATATGCCTGAGGTTATGACCCGCAAAATCGTCACCAGCGTCGAAGAGATTTTCCACGAAGGCGGCCCCCGCGCCAATACGCCGCTGAAACGCGGGTCGGTCATGGCTGTGATCCAAAACCCCTATGCAGGCTCTTATATCGAGGACATCCAGCCCTTTATGGAAGACCTCAAACCGCTGGGGGTCGCGATGGCGCAAAAGCTGCTGGCGGCTCTCGGGGTCGAGGCGGCACAGATCGAAGGCTACGGCAAAGGCAGCATCGTCGGCACGGGTGGAGAGCTGGAGCACGGTGCGCTCTGGCACGCCCCCGGCGGCTATGCCATGCGCGACGTGCTTGGGGGGTCGAAGGCGATTGTGCCATCGACGAAAAAGGTTGGCGCGGCGGGGGTGCGGCTGGATGTGCCTGTGACCCATGTCGATGCCTCATATGTCCGCAGCCATTTCGATTCAATCGAGGTCGGCCTGAATGACAGCCCCCGCGCCGATGAAATGGCGGTGATCCTTGTGATGACCACAGGGGCACGTATCCACAACCGCGCGGGCGGGTTGGATGCAAAGGATATCGAAGGAAAGGATGGTCTGAGATGAGCGCCGAAATCCGCAAAATCGCCACTTGGGTCGAAGAGACTCACCGCGAGATCGGGCAGCAGATATCGCCGCCCACGCGCAAGGCCGTTGCTGTGGCCGTGATCAAAAACCCCTTTGTAGGATCTTATACGGAAGACCTGACCCCGCTGATGGACATCGGCGCAGAGCTGGGGGGATTGCTGGGCGATAAATGTGTTGCTGCCCTTGGGATCACCCCCGCGCAGGCCGAAAGCTATGGCAAGGCCGCGATGGTGGGCGAGGGGGGAGAGCTGGAACATGCCGCCGCGATCCTGCACCCGAAGCTGGGCGCACCGCTGCGGGTCGCGGTTGAAAAGGGGGCCGCACTGGTGCCGTCTTCCAAAAAGATGGGCGGGCCGGGGCAGGTGCTTGACGTGCCTTTAGGGCACAAGGACGCGGCCTATGTGCGCAGCCATTTCGACGGGATCGAGGTGCGGTTGAACGACGCGCCGCGCGCGGGCGAGATACTGGTGGCCGTGGCTGTCACAGATTCCGGGCGCCCCTTGCCCCGTGTCGGCGGGCTGACCCATGCCGAGGCCGAAGGCAAAGACGGCCTGCGTTAGAGCCTATAGTTTCTCGAGCAGGGCCAGTAGCCGGTCGACCTCGCGCGGGGTGAGGTTGCCGACCGTCTCGGCCGAGATTTCCTGCGCGGTGGCAATCGCCTTGGCGGTCACCGCGATGCCTTCGTCGGTCAGCGAAATCTCCAGCCGCCGCATGTCGGTTTTTGACGGGGTCGAATGGACCAGCCCCTTTTTGCGCAACCGGTCGATCACGCCTTTGGTGGTCGCCGCGTCCATCCCGACCAGACGCCCCAGATGGTTCTGGCTGATCCGCGCCTCGTCGCGCAGCTTGGCCAGTACGGCGAATTGTGTCGGCGTGATATCCGGCATCCTCCGGTTAAAGATCTCAAGGTGGCGCTGGTTCGCGAGGCGCAGCTTGAACCCGATCTGTTGTTCCAACGCATAGTCTGCGGTCAGGGTCAGGTCTTGTGTGGTTTCAACCAAGGTTCTTATCCAGTGCTCTTGGGTCAATGCGTATAGATTAGGCACTATCATCCCACGGTTTCCATCTGGGGTCTATATCAGATGGGGTGCAAGAAATTGTTTGACAGCTAACAATTTTTTGGTCCTTCATGAAGCTGTGCAGAGCAAGGAGTGAACCGATGTCCTTTGTCAGAAACGCTTGGTACGTTGCGGGTTGGTCTACCGATTTTGGCGATGAGCTGGTGCCGCTGACATTGCTTGCGCAGAACCTAGTAGCCTACCGCACCAGCGATGGCCAGATCGCCGTGCTCGAAGATCGCTGCCCGCACCGGCTGCTGCCGCTGTCCAAGGGCAAGCGCATCGGCGACACCATTCAATGCGGCTATCACGGTATGACCTTTGGCGCGGACGGTGCCTGCGTGCGGGTGCCGGGGCAATCGAACCTGCCCAAATCCGCCTATGTCGACAGCTATCCGGTGCTGGAACGCCACGGCATTGTGTTCATCTGGATGGGCGACGCCGACAAGGCCGACCCCGCGCTTGCTTTCGATATGCCGGAATTGGGTCAAGAGGGCTGGCACGTCCACCACGGAGACAAGCTGCATATCCGCGCAAATTACCTCAACGTTGCCGAAAACCTTGTGGATCCGGCGCATGTGAGCTTTGTCCATCCGACGACATTGGGCAATGCGGCCTCCGAAAACGTACCCGTGCATGTCAAAACCGCAGACGAGGTGATCGTGGCATGGCGCTGGATCAGAGACGCGGAACCCATCGGCTTTTTCAAGGCATTCGGCGGCTTTAGCGGCAATGTGGACCGCTGGCATTATTACTATCTGCACATGCCCTCGACCGCCGTGATTGACTTTGGGTCGTCTGATGCAAAGCTTGAACTTCCCGAAGATCAGCGCAACAAAGGCGTGCGTATCTTTGCGCTCCATTTCGTCACACCCGTGACAGAGGACTATACGATCGACCACTGGATGCACCTGCGCAACACCGCCCTTGGCGATGACGCCGCGTCGGACCAAATGGACGCGATGTTCCGCGTAGCATTTGCCGAGGACAAGGCGATTTTGGAAGCCGTCCACCAAGAAGAACAGCGCCCCCAAAAACGCAAACCCATCCGCATCGCTATCGACAAAGCGCCCAACGTCTACCGCAAACGCATCCGCGACCGGATCGAGGCAGAGGCGACGGACGATCTGGGCGACCCCGTCGCACCGGTCTTTGTCCAGCATGACTGATCTATAAAAAGCAAAGCCGCAGCAGACGGCACACCCCAACACGAGAGGACCATCACATGAACAGAAAGACATTCCTGAACAGCGTCATAGGGGCCTTTGCCCTTGGCGTCACCGGCTTTGCCGCATCGGCGCAGTCGGGCGACCCGATCAAAGTCGGAGAGATCAACCACTACAAACGTCTCGCCGCCTTTGCCGAGCCGTATAAACAGGGCATCGAACTGGCGCTTGAGGAAATCAACGCCGATGGCGGTGTGCTGGATCGCCCGCTCGAATTCATCTTCCGCGACGATCAGGGCGACCCCGGTGAAGCGATCAAAATCGCCGAAGAGCTGATGACCAGCGAAGGCACCGTGATGATCACCGGTTCGATCCTGTCGAACGTCGGTCTGGCGATCTCCTCGGTCGCGGCGGAAAAGGGCTGGGTGTACCTCGCGGCAGAACCGCTGGCCGATGCCCTGACCTGGAGCCAAGGCAACCCCTGGACCTTCCGCCTGCGGACCTCGACCTATATGCAGGCCGCAATGCTGGCCGAACAGGCCGCCAAGACCGATGCCGTGAAATACGCGACCATCGCACCCAACTACGCCTATGGCAAAGACGCGGTGGCCGCCTTTAAGGAAGTGCTGACCGAACTGAAACCCGAGGTCGAATTCGTCGGAGAGCAATGGCCCGCCCTGTTCAAGATCGACGCCGGCGCCGAGGTTCAGGCGCTGGAACGGTCCAAGCCGGACGCGATCTATAACGTGACCTTCGGCCCCGACCTTGCCAAGTTCGTCCGCGAAGGTACCACCCGTGGTCTGTTCGACGGGCGCACGGTCTATGGTCTGCTTTCGGGCGAACCGGAATACCTTGAACCGCTAGCCGACGAAGCCCCGGAAGGCTGGGTCGTGACCGGCTATCCCTGGTATGACTTCTCGGATGAAGACGGCGCGAACAAGCCTTTCGTTGATGCCTATCAGGCGAAATTCGACGAAACGCCAAAGCTCGGGTCTCTCGTCGGGTATATGACCGCGCAAAGCATCGCGGCCGCGATCAGCAAGGCGGGGTCGACCGAAGGCGACGCGATCCGTATGGCCTTCGAAGGGCTGGATGTGGCGACGCCCGTGGGCGACATCACTTTCCGCGAGATCGACAATCAGGCCACCATGGGGGCCTTTGTCGGGAAGACCATGCTCAAGGACGGTGCGGGCGTCATGACCGACTGGACCTATCTGGACGGTGCCGACTACCTGCCGTCTGACGAAGAGGTGTCGAAACTGCGTCCGGCAGAATAATCCGGACCCGCAGCCAAGGGGGGAGGCCCCCTTGGCTGCATCTGACCCCATCCCAAACATCAAGAGGTGCCCATGGGCCTTTTCATCGCACAGATTCTGACTGGGCTTGCCAATGCGGGTGCGCTCTTCATGGTTGCCTCTGGGCTGTCGCTGATCTTTGGCGTCACGCGGGTGGTGAATTTTGCCCATGGGTCGTTTTATATGCTGGGGGCTTATGTCGGCTATTCGCTGATGCAGGTGCTGCCGGGCATGGTCGGTTTCTGGGGTGCGATCCTGCTGGCAGGGCTGATTGTCGGGCTGATCGGGGTGATCGTCGAGATCTGCGTGCTGCGCCCTGTCTATAGCGCGCCTGAACTGTTCCAACTGGTCGCGACCTTTGGCGTGATCCTTGTCATTCAGGATCTTGCGCTGATGATCTGGGGCCCGCAAGATCTGCTGGGCCCGCGCGCGCCGGGGCTGAAAGGGGTGATCCGCATCATGGGGGAACCCGTGCCGCAATATGACATCGCGCTGATCATTATCACGCCCTTCGTGGCCATCGCCCTGTGGTATCTGATCACGAAAACCCGTGTCGGCACCTTGGTGCGCGCCGCCACCCAGGACCGCGAGATGGTCGGTGCCCTTGGGGTCAATCAGGCGTGGCTGTTCACGGGCGTCTTCTTTCTGGGCTGTGCGCTTGCAGGGCTTGGCGGCGCGTTGCAACTGCCCAAGGGTGGTGCCGATCTGCTGATGGATTTCAGCATCATTGGTGCGGTCTTTGTGGTCGTGGTCATCGGCGGCATGGGGTCGCTGCCGGGGGCCTATCTGGCGGCGGTGATCATCTCGGTCCTGAATGTGTTTGGCGTGACCTATGCGCCGCAGTCGACGCTTGTTCTGATGTTTGTCGTCATGGTGATCGTCCTGATGTTCCGCCCCTTCGGCCTGCTCGGGAAAGAGGAGATCGCGGGCGAGCACGGCCAGACCGGAGAGCCGGAGCGCCCGATCAAGCCCGCGGGCAATCGCATGCGCTTGCTGGTGATGGCGGGGCTGTTCATCCTTGCGCTGCTGCCGTTCTACGGCGGGAATTTCGCCGTGGTGCTGGTGACCGACATCATGATCTTCTGTCTCTTCGCCGCCTCGCTGCACTTTATGCTGGGGCAGGGCGGGTTGGTCAGCTTTGGCCATGCGGCCTTCTTTGGCGGGGGGGCCTATGCCGCGGCGCTGTTTGTGACCTATGCCGACACCCCGATGGAGCTGGCGCTGGTGCTGGCGCCGATCTGCGCGGGGCTGGCCGCCGTGGTGATCGGCTGGGTCTGCCTGCGGTCCACCGGTGTCTACTTCGCCATGCTGACGCTGGCCTTCGGGCAACTGCTCTGGAGCCTCGCGTTCCAGTGGGGCGATGTGACGGGGGGCGATGACGGGCTGGTCAACATCTGGCCGTCCGATTGGGCGTCGGACAATGATGTCTATTACTACCTCGCTTTTGTCTTCTGCATCGGGGGCATCCTGCTGCTGCGCCAAGCTGCACATGCGCCCTTTGGCTATGCCATGCGCGCGGCCCGCGACAGTGCACGACAGGCCGAGGCGATGGGGATCAACACCAAACGCATCCAGTGGGTCGCCTTTACCTTTGCGGGTATCATGGCGGGGCTTGCGGGCGGGTTGTTCGTCTTTTCCAAGGGCAGCATCTTCCCGAACGAGCTTGAAACCGCGCGCAGTTTCGACGCGCTGATCGTGGTGTTTCTGGGCGGGGTGAAGACCCTATCGGGCGGCTGGGTCGGCGGGGCCTTCTTTGAAGGCGTCAAAGACTACCTGACCCGTTTCGAATATTGGCGGCTCGCCTTGGGCCTGCTGATCATCTTTGTCGTGATCCTTGGCCCCGAAGGCATCGTCGGATCGCTGCGCAAGGCGGGCGAACGCATTGGCCTGCTGAAAACACCGGAGGACGCGAAATGAGCCCGATCCTGTCTGTGCGCAACCTGTCCCGCAATTTTGGTGCGATCAAGGCGGTGGATGACGTGAGCTTTGATCTTGCCAAGGGCGAGCTGCTGGCGCTGATCGGCCCCAATGGCGCGGGCAAAAGCACCTGTTTCAATATGCTGATGGGACAGCTCAAGCCGTCGTCGGGCACCGTGCAGCTGATGGGCAAGAACATCGCGGGCATGCAACCGCGCAAGATCTGGCGCATGGGGGTGGGGCGGACGTTCCAGATCACCGCGACCTATGCCTCGATGACCGTGGTCGAGAATGTGCAGATGGCGTTGATGTCGCATCACAAGCGGCTCTATTCCCTGACCACTTTCGCCCATAAACTCTACCGAGACGAGGCGCTGGCGCTGCTTGATACCGTGGGCATGGCCGACCAGTCCGAACGCCACTGCGCGGTGCTGGCCTATGGCGACCTCAAACGGCTCGAACTGGCGGTTGCCCTCGCCAATGACCCGATCCTGCTGCTGATGGATGAACCCACCGCAGGCATGGCCCCGCGCGAACGGATCGCGCTGATGCAGCTGACCGCCGATATACTAGAGCAACGGAACATCAGCGTGTTGTTTACCGAACATGACATGGACGTGGTCTTTGCCCATTCGCACCGCATCATGGTGCTGAACCGTGGCCAGCTGATCGCCGACGGCACCGTCGACGAGATCCGCAACAACCCGCAGGTGCAAGAGGTCTATCTGGGCGGCGGCACGCTGTTCAAAGCGCAGGAGGGTGCCCATGCTTGAGGTGAACGGCGTCAATTCATTCTACGGCAAGGCGCAGGTGCTGAATGACCTGAACTTTACCGTGGATCGCGGCACTGTCGTCGCCCTGCTGGGGCGCAATGGTGCGGGCAAGACCACGACGATGAAATCTATCATGCAGCTGGTCCGGCCACGGCAGGGCAAGATCATCTATCAGGGCCAGGACATCACCGGCTGGCCCAGCCACAAGGTCGCGCGCAACGGTCTGGGCTATGTCCCCGAGGAACGCCGGATTTTCACCCAGCTTACCGTGCTGGAAAACCTGGAGGTCGGCCGCCAGCCCCCCCGCGACGGCTGCACCACATGGACCGAGGACATGGTGTTCGACCTCTTCCCCAACCTCGCCGAACGCCGTCACAACCGCGGCAAGGCACTGTCGGGGGGCGAGCAGCAGATGCTGACCATCGCCCGCACCCTGATGGGCAACCCCGCGTTCATCCTGCTGGACGAACCCTCCGAAGGTATCGCGCCGGTGATCGTCGAACAGATGGCCCGCGTGATCCTGCAACTCAAGGCAGAGGGGCTGACGGTGCTGCTGTCCGAACAGAACCTGCATTTCGCGCAAGCGGTCGCCGATGGCGTGGTGATCATCGAACACGGCACACAGAAATTCGTCGGCACGCTCGCCGCGCTGCAATCGCAGCCGGAAATTCGGGATCAATATCTGTCGGTGTAGGGGCAGCGCCCGCGATCACAAGGCTGGTTCAGGCGAAGGTCTCTGCCACGATCTCTTTCGCGAAAGTCGCATCCAAGACGCCGCGGTTCAGCAAGCGATACCAGAATGCACCGTGGATCATGGTCGACAATACCTCGACGTTGCGCGCGGGTGAAAGCGCCCCGTGGTCCTGCGCGCGACGCAGCATCAGCGTCATCATCTGCTCGCGCGGCAGAACGAATTTGGCATGGAACGACGCGTGAAACTTCGCGTCTTGCTGTGACGATGCAATCAGCGACCGGATCGTTGCGCCGTCCAGCTTCAGGTGTTCGAAAACCTTGATCAGGAAGTCTTCAAGCTGCGCCCTATAGTCTTGCGCGCTATCCAAAGGCGGTTCAGCGGCATAAGAATTCGTCGCCTCGAATATCGCTTCGAGGATGAGGTCCGCCTTTGTGTCCCAGCGATTGTATAGCGTTTGGCGTGCAACGCCCGCCTCGGCAATAATCGCCGCGATAGAGACCTTTTCGTAGCCCGTTTCCCGCACAAGCCGCAGCGCGGCGGCCTTCAAAGCGGCGCTGGCTTCCTCGTTCGCGGGACGTCCGCCCGACTTCTTTACCGACATGCACAGCTCCTGTTCATCGATGCAGCGTGGTATGACGTTGATTGTTAGACTGCGATCTACTAAATGCAAGTAGACCGTAGTCTATTATCTCGTTGGAGCCAAGATGTCTCAAATTTCCCTGTCCCCAAGCCGCGCGTTCGCTGTGACCGCGACCCTCGGCCTGCTCTCCCTTTTTCCGCCCTTGGCAACCGACATGTATCTGGCCGCCCTCGGCGATCTTGCGACGTCGATGGACGCCACCCATACGGCGGCCGAGCTGTCGCTCTCTCTCTTTTTTCTGGGGCTCTGTTTCGGGCAAATCCTGATCGGCCCCTTGACCGATACCTACGGGCGCAAGGGGCCGCTTTTGATCGGCACCGTCCTTTTCACCGTGACCTCTCTTGTTCTGCCGATGCTCAGCGACATCGCGTGGTTCAACGCACTTCGTTTCATTCAGGCCATCGGGGCGAGCGCGGGCATGGTCGTGGGGCGCGCCATGGTCAAAGACCTGTACGAAGGGCGGAAGGCGGCGAAAGTCATGACGGTGCTTGTCATGTTGCTGACGCTTGGCCCCATCGCCTCGCCCACGTTGGGCAGCCTGTTGCTTGAAGCGTTTGGTTGGCGTTCCATCTTTGCGACGATGGCCCTTATCAGCCTTGTCGCGCTGGTCTTGTCCGTGATTACCTTGCCCGAGACATTGCCCGCCGAAGGCCGCCAGCCTCGGCCCTTCCGCACGGGTGCAAAAACCGCCAAGCGGCTCCTGTCCGAGCGCGGATTTCTCATCATGGCGCTGGTTGCGGGGCTTATTCAAAGCGGCATGTTCGCGTTTATCACGGGCTCCTCTGGGGTCTTCCAAGGGATCTTTGGGCTGAGTTCAATCGGCTTTGGACTCATGTTCGCGGCTATTGCGACCGCACTAATCATCTTCGGCCGCATCAATGGCATGCTGTTGAACCACTATAGCCCCGAACAGATCCTCACCGCCGTCTTGCCGCTGTTTTTCGCCGCTACTTTGGTGCTGGCGCTGCTGTCGCAGACAAGCTCGCTTCTGGTATTCGCCATCCCGCTATGGATATCGATTGGCTGCGTCGGGCTGCTGTCGGCGAACGCGATGTCCATCGCGATGTCGCTGACAGAGAAAGGCGCGGGCATGGGCTCGGCGTTGCTGGGGGCGATCCAGTTTGCCCTTGCCTTTGCGGTCTCGACCTCTGTCGCGATTGGCGGGACAGCTACGGCGCTCCCCATGTCCCTCGGGCTTGCGATCCCTGCCGGGCTGGCAACGGTATTGTTCTTCGCGGCAGGGCGCTTCACCGTGCCCTCGTCATCGCGACTGACGTCCTAAGCCCGATGCGTGTAGAGGTGGGCAGCCGCCCACGCCCCGACACCCGCGCGAGCGATCTGCGGTAAAGCGGACTGCCTGCGCGGGGTCTAGAGTGGGCTCTTCTTGATCAAGGCGGCCTACACGCCTTTCATCAAGCGCAGCGCGCCGGAAATCGCGCGTGAGTGCCGCGGGCCGACACGGCATCGCCAATTCGAAACAGCTCAAACGCGCCCCCCGACAGCGACATCCAACCGTTACTGGCACCGCATATATGAGCCGGGATATGGGTCGGGCTGGCCGCTTGGTTGAACAGTTTTTTACATAATCATAATTATCAGTTACAGTTTCCGCACAAGGGCGCGACAGGGAACGCGGCTCACTAAACAAGAACTGTCTCCGCTCTTGCCGGCTACAACGAACATCAGCGATAGCATCCCAAACCTCGACGCGGCTTCAGACGCCGGACGCCCCTACTTGGCGGCGGCCAATGCTGCGCGCAGGGTTTCTCTGTCACCGATATGGTTCGCGAGGATGAGGATCAGGCGTGCGTTGAATGCGTCGCTTTCGTCCTTGCTTCGCCCTTCATGTGCGCAAAGCAATTCATCATAGAACCCGTCCGGATCCTTGATGTTCGGTTGAAGGTTGAGCCCCATCGTTACTGCCCCTTTCCTGTTGCGATGCCTACGGCTGACCGGATGTCTGCGGCGCTTGCGCGGGCCCACCGTGCGGCGACATGCTGGTCCGGACGGATCAGGTAGATGCCGCAGGGCGTGTCGCCGAGGTAGCGTGCCGCAATGGCACCGCTGGGATCGTCGGTTTGCGTGTTCAGCATGACGGTGTTTACCGTGACCCCGCCCACCTCGGCCAGCGCGGGCGGGTCGGTGTTGATCGCCAAAACGGTGAACACGCCGCCCACCACGTCCAGCAAGAAGCCGTCCCTCAAGGGCGCGTCGCTGCAGGTGGCGCCGACACGGTTTGTCGCGGGGCCATTCAGTGCATCGGGGCCGTTCAGTGACAGCCCGTCATAGACACATGGCACGGACAAACGACCGGAATTCACCAAGGGCCGTGCAAAGGGGTGACGGTGTGCAAGGCTCAACACCGCATTGCGGAAAATCTTGCTCATCTCTGTCTTCGGGGTAAGGAAATCCGTTGCGCGGGTGGAATTCAGGATATTCTCGTCAGCGCCGTGGACCCGCTCTTGCGAATAGCTGTCGAGCAGGCGGTCGGGTGCCAAGCCCTTGATCACCAGATCAAGTTTCCACGCCAGATTGTCCGCGTCCTGCACGCCGGAGTTGGCCCCCCGCGCCCCGAAAGGAGAGACCTGATGCGCGCTATCGCCCGCAAAGAGCACCCTGCCGTGTCGAAACTTTTCCATTCGCCGACATTGGAACGTGTAGATCGAGGTCCATTCGAGCTCGTACTCCGCCCCCTCGCCCAACATGGCATCCACGCGGGCGCGGATATTCTCGGGCTTCAGTTCCTTGGCGCGGTCAATGTCCCACCCCAGTTGGAAATCGATCCGCCAGATATCGTCGGGCTGCTTGTGTAAAAGCGCCGACGCGCCGCTGTCTTTGAAGGGCGGCTCGAACCAGAACCAGCGTTCGGTCGGGAAATCGGCCTTCATCTTCACGTCAGCGATCAGGAAATTATCCTCGAACACGCGGCCCTCAAAGCTCAGGCCCAGCATCTCGCGCGTGGGAGACCGTGCGCCATCGCAAGCGACCAGCCAGTCGGCCTCAAGCTGGTAGGGGCCGTCGGGTGTGTTGATATCCAGCACCACGTGATCGCCCTGCGGTGTCACCCCCGTGACCCCGTTGCGCCCGCGGATTTCAATGGGCGCACCGTCAGATTGCGCCACACGGATTTCATCCACGAGGTATTTCTCGAAATAGGGCTGTTGCAGGTTGATAAACGCCGGAGCCTTATGGCCGTCTTCGGGTTGCAGATTGAATTCGAACACCCGCTCATCGCCATGAAACACTTTGCCGACGTTCCACTGAACGCCCTTGTCGATCATCGCTTTGCCCGCGCCGAGGCGGTCGCAGATCTCGAGCGTGCGTTTGGCAAAACAGATGGCGCGACTGCCCTGTCCGACACCTTCATGATCATCCAATACCACAACAGGTGTGCCCTTGCGCCCAAGATCAAGCGCCAGCGCCATCCCGATGGGCCCGCCCCCGACGATCACCACAGGGTGACGCCGGGGGGCAAGATCTTGATCCGCTCCCTTTTGGTAAGGGTATAGTTTGAACGCGATATCATAGCGGACGTCGACCATGGTTTGCCCTCCCAGACCCGGCCTTAGCCCTGCAACTGCGCCCACATTTCCAGATCGCGCTTGTCTGTCCAGATACGCGGATGCCAGATGCCGCGGGCCTCGTCGAAGGCGCGGCTGACGTTGAACGGCAGGCAGTGCTCGTAGATCGCGTAATCCTTGAACTTCGGGTCGCATTCCGCGCGCACCGCATCCCATGCCTCTTTCAACGTGCCGCCTTTCATGGCGACCCGCTGCGCTGGCTTGAAGGTGCTTTCGACGAAATCACGCGTGCTTTCAATCGCCCGTTCAACGGCGTCTTTGCCGATCAAGGCGCCCCCCCGACCCGGTGCGATCGCATCCACGTCATAGGCCTTGATGTTATCGAGCGTTTGCCCCCAGTCGCCGAAGTATCCGTCGCCGCAATAGCAGGCCGAATGATCCTCAACGATGTCGCCCGTGAACATGACGTTCTGATCCGGCACATGGATCACCGCATCACCCGCCGTATGGGCCCGGCCGATGTGTTTGATATCAACGCGACGTTTGCCCAGATAGACGGTCATGCTGTCGCTGAATGTGGTGGTCGGGTAGGTCAGCCCGGGGATTGATTCATGCCCCTCGAACAATCGGGGAAAGCGTTGGAATTCGCTGTCCCAATCTTCCTGTCCGCGTTCCTCGACCATCGCGCGGGCAACGTCGGACATGATGATCTGCTGTGCCCCATAGGCAGAGGCCCCCAACACGCGCACCGCGTGATAATGGGTCAGCACCACATGGCTGATCGGCTTGTCGGTGACTTCGCGCACCTTCTCGATGACCTTATTGGCCAGACGCGGCGTCGCCTGTGCCTCTACAATCATGACGCTGTCATCCCCGATGATCACGCCCGAATTCGGGTCGCCTTCCGCGGTGAAGGCCCATAGGCCCTCGCCGACTTCGTCAAAGGTGACTTTCTTCTCTGTCATATCCCCTTGGGATGCGAATGCTTTTGCCATGGTTCTGGTCCTTTTACTTAGGGGAATTTGTTGCGGATCGAACTGTGCTTTGGCACCTGCCCAACCTCATCTGATACCCGTTACGCCCTACGGCACCGCGCCGGGTCAACGTTGTGCTTTCACCGGTCGGAGGCCCGCTTCATTTCTTGCCCGGTGTGCCGTCGAACTTCTTTTCAATGTCTGCCCAGCAATCGATGTAATCATCCTGCAAGGGGGCCTCCTGTCCGGCAAATTTCGTGAGTTGCTGCGGGAAGCGGGTCTCGAACATGAACGACATCGTATTGTCGAGCTTTTGGGCCGTCAGCTCTGCGTTGGAGGCCCCCTCGAAGGCATTACGATCAGGCCCGTGCGGCAGCATCATATTGTGCAAGCTGATCCCGCCGGGAATAAAGCCTTTGGGCTTGGCGTCATACTGGCCGTAGATATTACCCATCAATTCGGACATGATATTCTTGTGATACCACGGCGGGCGGAACGTATCTTCCGCCACCATCCAGCGTTCCCGGAACAAGACAAAGTCGATATTCGCCGTCCCTTCGACACCGGACGGCGCGGTGAGAACGGTAAAGATCGACGGGTCAGGATGGTCGAACAGCACCGCCCCCACGGGACAATAGGTGCGCAGGTCATATTTCACCGGCGCGTAGTTCCCGTGCCATGCCACCACATCAAGCGGTGACTGCCCGATCTTGGTTTCATGGAACGCCCCGCACCATTTCACCGTCACGGTAGAGGGGACTTCGCGGTCTTCAAACGCGGCAACGGGTGCTTTGAAATCGCGCGGGTTGGCCATGCAGTTGGCCCCGATCGGCCCACGATTAGGCAACTCGAACTTTTGGCCATAGTTCTCGCAGACGAACCCGCGGCACGGCCCTTCAAGCACTTCGACACGGTAGACCAGCCCCCGCGGGATGATCGCGATTTCCTGCGGCGCGATATCTATGATCCCCAATTCAGTGGAAAACCGAAGACGCCCTTCCTGCGGGACGATCAGCATCTCGCTGTCGGCAGAATAAAAATACGCATCAACCATGGAGGCATTCACAAGATACACATGGGTCGCCATGCCGACCTGCGTATGGACATCCCCCGCCGTCGTCATCGTGCGCATCCCCGTCAGCCATGTCAGCGGCGTGTCTGTGTGCGGCAGCGGATCCCAGCGATATTGCCCAAGGCTCGTGACATCCGCGTCGATGTTGGGCGCGGATTTCCAAAGGGGCAGATCGATCTTGTGATACCGGTGCGAGTGTTTAACCGACGGGCGAATGCGGTAGCACCAGGTACGTTCGTTCTGATGGCTTGGTGCCGTAAAGGCGGTCCCGCTAAGCTGCTCACCATAAAGCCCGTAGTTGCATTTTTGCGGGCTGTTCATCCCTTGCGGCAAGGCATCCGGCAGCGCCTCTGTCTCGAAATCATTCCCGAAGCCCGGCATATATCCGGCGTTGGCCCCGGGAAGAGACGGGGCTTGGGTCATACGGGTCGGATGTTTTTCGACAGTCATACTCGGCTCCTCGCGTTCCACTAGCGATTGCCTAAAGGTTGCATTTGTAACTAACAACTGGTTTTTTCGGGGGGGCGGTGTGAGGTGGTTTGGGGGATGGGTAAAACATCTGGCGTCAATTCCGCCGCGCCAAGGCCGGCCCCGCCACAGCCGCCGGACACGTCCCGAACAGATAACGGCATCTTAACACGGCATTCTTGCAAAAACCGTTCTGGACTTCACAACGCCCGTGCGCATTATCTACCGTTTGGTCTATGCAACGCCCAAAGCGCGTATTGGAGAAGAATATATGAAAACGATAGTTCTCGCTGTTTTCAGCCTACAGGGCGGTGGTGCAGAGCGCGTTGTTCAGACCTTGGCCCGTACTATGAATGCCATGGGCCACCAAGCGCATATCGTTGTTTTTAAAGACGACATCGATCACGATCTCGACCCTGAGGTGCCAATTCACAGGTTTCCATATCGGCTTTGGCGTTCACTGCCGCGCAAAATCCGGGGCAAAGTCGCAGCCATGGCTTTCGACAGATCTGTCAAAAAACATATAGGTGTGCCTGACTTCGTTCTCTCTAATCTGTTCCCAGTTGATTTCATCCTCTCGCACAGCCAACTGCCGAATGTTCACTTTGTCATGCACAGCACTGCGTCACATGAATATGCCCTGGGGGGTCAGCAAAACGCGGAGCTGGAAAAACTGCGCCGCGTCTACAGCGGAAAAAAATGTATCTGCGTCAGCAAGGGCGTCGAAGAGGACATGCAGGCGCTGTTTGGGCAATCGATCGAGACGCGCACAATCTATAACCCGGTTGAACCTGCTTTGATCCAACGGCAGGCTGGTGAACCGGTGCCGCCCCGGAAGGACTATATCGTCAACGTAGGCAAGTTCAAAAAAGCCAAGCGCCACGATCGGCTCCTACATGCATATGCGCAGGCAAAGACCCCGTATGACCTGCTGCTCGTCGGGACCGGACCCTTGCTGGAAGAAACCAAAGCATTGGCGCATTCTTTGGGCATCGCGGACCGCGTGCATTTCACGGGCTTCCAGAAAAACCCGTTCCCGTTGATCAAAGCGGCAAAATTCATGGTTGTATCGTCGGAATATGAAGGGCTGAACATGACGATCCTCGAAGCGATTGTCCTTGGTGTCCCCGTCATCAGCACGGATTGCCCCTCGGGGCCGGCTGAAATACTGCCCGCACAAAATCTCGTGTCACCACCCGATAACATCGAAGCGCTTTCAGCCCGAATGACGGAAGCCTCAGACAACCCGGAGCACTTCAGGATCGACTTCCCCGAAAAATTCGATGCCAAGGCCGTGACCCGCGCTTATATGAGCCTCAGCGCTTGATGGATGTGTCCGGAAACATTTGACGACAAGACGGTGTGACGTCCTTGGGGCTTAATACTCCGCACTCAATATGCCCACGCGATACATAGCTTTCGTAGTCCGGTCACGGGTTGTTGCGCCTGAAAGTGGGGAATGCCTCGTGAATACCAGATATGTGGCGTCTATGAGTGATCTTGACCAACAACCTGAAGTCGTATCCTAAGGGGTACTTAACAATATGTGGTCCGCTCAAGGATTTGGCCACAAGCTCTAGCTGGAAAGATAAAGGTACTGGATACTGTCCAGTTGTAAATAACGAGGAACTCTGTGGATACTTACCTGATCAACCTAGAGCGGCGCCCTGACCGACTGTCGGAGGTTTCGCGAAAGATGGCTGAACTAGGGTTGCCATTCAAACTCTTCCGCGCCGTCGATGGCCATGACGATGATGCTAAGCTCCCAGATTTGAATAGACATCTATTCGTAATCAATCAAAAAAAACAGCCCGTGCGTGGCGAGATCGCATGCGCAGCCTCGCACATCGCCGTTTGGCGGCAGTTTCTTGAAACAGACGAAGAATATGCACTGATCCTTGAAGATGATATTGATATCGCACCGGATTTGGAGATGGTTCAGAAGCAAATGCCCGGCCTTGGCCTGGATTTCTTGAATCTCTCCTCTAACGCGCCTTACACCTACACGCTGGATGAAGAGACACTCAGTCAACTTGCGAACGACGCAGTTAGAACACGCCCAACGGTGTTTGAACGGTCACGGCGTCGCCTATGGCGCAGGCTTGAATGGCGTAGACGTTGGCGGATTTTTCACCTTCACCCGCTCCCCAACGGCCATGTGGCGTGTGAATGTGATCCGGCACCGCTACTGGGAAGCGGGTATATCGTTTCGCGTCGTGCGGCAGAGGCGTTTCTGCAGACCACCGAGCACCTCTTCTTTCCGATCGATCTCGTTTGGCGGCATGCCCCGGGCATGCTGCGGCAGGGCTTCTTAGCCCGACCTATTGTGACGCAAACTGACAAGGACTCCGATATTCCGGGGCGCTTTGACCAAGGGAAGATGGCGCTGAAATACCGGCTTCTCAGACCCTTCCTAAAAAGCCGAAGACTACGCCGGCGGTTTGATGTACTGCGTCTTTACGGAGTGTTGCGCCACTAAACCGATAGGAAAAGCGAGACCAATGCGAAAGAAACCCGGACGGCTTAGACGGTTTTTATCCCTCAACCAGCATCGCAAACGCTGGGGGGCGCGCAGGCATGCGGCGGCGGAACATGATCTAGCCGAGCTCAAAGCGACGATGATTGACGCGGGCGATCCGGTTCAGACGCGAGGGTCAGCGAAATCCATCGACCTGCATCTGCAAAATCTAAGGACGGAATTTTCGGGGCAGTCTGCGCTGCTGCTTTATCATGCAGAGTTGATCGTGCTGATCCGGCGCGACCACAACCTGGCTGAAACCTATCAGAAATTCCGCACCCTGTGGATGGCCGAGGGGGACTTCCTGCGGGAGAAACTGAATATCCGCTGGCTTGTCTCAGCCACCGACACATTTGCGGCCCATGATAGCGATATGGCGGTGCGCGCGGTTGCCATGATGACAAGCGCGGTCGTCAACACAGTTAAGATGTACGAAAGTGAACGGTATCTGACGGATACCTTGGGCACCACGATGACTCCCACGCATGTCGAGGATGTTCAACACCGGCTCATCCCGCTTTTCGAAGGAATGTCTTGCTTTACCGTCGGAACGGATGACACCCTGCGCAATATGGTCTGGAGGATGGAACCGTTTATGGCACTTGATCCCGTCGGGCCCATTTTCCAGGAAATCTGGGCGCGGCTTCAGATCAATGATACCGCGTTTGCGCGCTTTAAGGCACAGCACAAACGGGATAAAACAAGCTGGTGGTAAAGGGCTTAGCGCCGCGGCTCTTGGGGGGCCGTATAAAACTCGGCGGGTGACAATGATATCTCTCGGCGTTCGGCATCCATGGCATGCAGCAAGGCTTGCATGCCCATGCGAAGTTGGGCGGCGATGCGGCGCAGCTTGAACCTCGCGGTGGTTGGCTGCCGTGTCGGCACACCGGCCCCGATCAGCGAATGTGTCTTAAGCCCGACAGCAACACCGTAAGCCTCCGCTTGGTCGATCTGGATCGCGCAGGCCGGTTCGACCTGATAGCTCTTAAGCTCGTAAGCACCACAGATCATCGCATCGGCAAGTGCTGCCTGTGTCTTTGCGCGCTGCAACAGTTTTGCCGCCCCTGACGGCCATAGCACATATGCGGCGGCACCGCTTCGATCCTGATAGAGACGGCGCATAACGTGGTCGTCTGTCAGCGGTTGTGCGTCTTTGGCGACAATCTTCCGACGCTGGCGTACCTCAAGCGTCAGATGGTCGACATCCACCAGCCCGCGACAGGACTTGAGCAATACCTGCGTCGCACGAGAAAGCACCACATCGTCCTCAAGGATCAACGCAGGTTCCCCCAAAGCCGCAACACGCTCCCATGCTGCTACGTGGCTCAGAAAACAAGCCTTCTCGGTTTCCTTAAGCGGGCGTTGCCAACTGGCCCAATAGGCCGCGTTATGCGATCCGCTCTGCGCATCGGGGGTAACGGCTTCGAGTCGCTCATAGGACAGGCCAAGCGCATCCATCTGTTGCGCCATAAAGGCCATACGGTCCCGAGCCGAAGCGACGTTGATGATGATCGACAGTATGAGGAGCCCCTCCGGACAGATGGCGTGCGACTACCGGCTTCTATCAACAGTCACCTCACACGGCAATCTAAGATGATTATTCTCGCCCCCCGGTGATCCTTGTGGGCCCGAGGGCGGGAGCGGCCATCACATCCGCTGCGGCGTTGGTAGGCTGTGACGCGGGTACTAAGCCCAGCTCTACCCCTCTTCACCTTCAACACTCATGTCATCCTCCAGCAAGATACGCGCGGCATCGCCCTCCAGATCTTCGTACTGACCACTGCGTAATGTCCACAGACAGGCGATCAGCCCTACTGCGCCGAGGCATATGGAAACGGGGATGAGGACAATCAGAATATTCATCGACGCAGCGCATTCAGAACGACAAGGATGGAGGACGAAGACATGACCGCCGCCGCCATCAGCGGTGTGGCAAAACCCATGACCGCGACCGGGATCGCCACGCAGTTATAGGCGGCGGCGAGGGCGAGGTTCTGCTTGATGCGGCTGCGCGCCCGATGTGCCAGGCTCAGGGTCTGCGCGACCGTGCCGAGAGTGCCCCCCAGAATGACGCCGTCCGAGGCGACCCTCGCCGCGTCCAGCGCAGAACCGGGGGCGAGCGATGCATGTGCGGCGGCAAGCGCTGCGGTGTCATTCAGCCCGTCACCCACCATCAGCACCCGCCTGCCCTGTTCGGCCATGCCACGCACCAGATCGACTTTCTCGTGCGGCAAGACACCGGCATGTATCTGATCAATCCCAAGCTTTGCGGCAAGGGCGGCGGCGCGGGCCGATGTGTCTCCGGTGATCATCGCGACCTGCCACCCGCCGGCGCAAAGCGCGGCGATCAACGCGGCGGTGCCGGGGCGCGGGGTCTCGGTCAGCGGCAGGGGGATGCACCGATCGGGCAGATGAAGCTCGGGCCCGTCCTCTCCGCGCACCAGCCCCACGGGCTCACCATTCCAAAGGGCGGTGACCCCCTTTCCTGCGACCTCGACCACGTCGCGCAACTCGGCAGGAGCCTGCCCCGCAAGGGACGCCGCCAGCGCACGGGACGCGGGGTGGTCCGACGCTTGGGCCAAGCTCAGCGCAACTGACGCGGCGTCGGGGTCAAGCGCGGGAAGAACAGCCACCCCTTCGGTCAGCGTGCCGGTTTTGTCAAAAACGACCGTGTCGATGTCAGCCAGCCGTTCCAGTGCCGTGGGCGATTTCAGCAGCACGCCCGCGCGGAACAAGCGCCCCGTCATTGCCGCCGTCACTGCCGGAATGGCAAGCGCCAAGGCGCAGGGACAGGTAATGATCAACGTCGCGGTGGCCACCGCAATGGCGTGATGCAGATCCCCCGTCAGCGCCCACCAGACCGCGAAAGCCACCGCGGCCAAACCATGCACCACCGGCGCATAAAGCCGCGCGGCGCGGTCCGCGATCCCGCTGTAGCGGTGCTTGCCGGTCTCTGCGACCTCGACGAGGGCCGCGAAACGGCGCAGGGTGCTGTCTTCGGCGCGATGCGTGGCCCGCAGTGTCAGCGGTGCACCAAGGATCACTTCGCCCGCGCAGACCAGATCCCCTGCCGCCAAAGCGACGGGGTCCGCCTCTCCGGTCAGGGCAGAGCGGCCCACCATTGCGGCGGTTTCAGCTATGCCATCCACAGGCGCACGGGCCCCTGCCGCCAGTGCGATCCGGTCGTCTGGCATCAGCACGGCGACATCCACGGTTTCGCGCCCTGTCGCGGTCAGTCGGGTGGCGCGCGGCAGCTCCAGCGCCGTCAGCTCTGCTGCGGCAGAACGCGCCGTCGCCCGCGCGCGGTGTTCAAGATACCGCCCCACCAGCAAGAAAAACGTCAAAGACAGTGCGGCATCAAACCATGTATGCGCCCCGCGGGCCGCAAAGGTTTCATAAAGCGATGTCGCAGCGGCCAGCAGGATCGCCAGCGCAATGGGAACATCCATGTTCATCCGCCCCGCCCGCAAGGCCCCCCATGCCGAGGCAAAGAATGGCACCGCAGAAAACGCGAGGGCGGGCAGTGCTATGGCGGCCGAGACCCAGTGGAACATCACCCGTGTCACATCCCCGGCCCCTGACCAGACCGCGACAGAGATCGCCATCACATTCATCATCGCAAAGCCCGCCACCGCAGCACGGGCCAGAAGGCGCCGCCCCGCGTCGTCATTGGCGGGGCGCAGGGCGGTCGCGTCCAGCTCATGCGCGTCAAAGCCTGCGTCGTTCAAGGCCTGAAGGGCGGTGCTGACGTCATACCCGGGGGCGAGCACAAGGCGAACCCGCTTGGCGCTCAGGTTTACTCTGGCCGCTTTCACAGACGGCAGCTTGGCCAAAACTCCTTCGACCCCCGCAATACAAGCGGCACAGCGGATCTGCGGCAGCGCAAGGTAGACCGCCGCCTCGGTCTCGGGCACGCCCCTGCGCGCGGTGTCGACCGATGGGGCCAGCGCGATACAGCCCGGACAGGCAGCGACAGTCATCTCAGGCCCCGCAGCGGGATGCGGCGCCGAAAGAGCGTGCCGTCAGCGGCCCGCATCTCTATCCGCAGGTTCCAGTTGCCGGGGCCCGACGTGACGGGGGCAACCCATGCGGTGCCGTCCCAGCTGAACGCCGGCGAGATGTCATCCGCCACCGTCGTCGCGCGCCCCAATGTGGCAAAGATGATCTCGGGCCTTAGCACGCGATTGCCCCCATCTGTCACAGAGAGCGCAAGCGTCGTGTCGGTCAGCGTCGTCCGCACGGTCCAGCCCAAAGCTTCCTGTGCGGCGCGGTCCGTGTCGAAGTTCTGCGAGGCGACATAGCTCGACTCGGTCTCTTTGCCGGGGAAAGTCCGCACCGCGTTGAACGCCAGCGCGAGGTTCACCGAGATGATGATCGAAAAGCCGCCGATAAACATCGCCAGCACATGCCAGCCGGTCAGCGGGCGTTCAGTCTGTACCACGCTCATCAGATCCTTCCTTTCCGTTGAAAATTGTATTGCCATAGGCCCGCTCGCCCGAGGTGACATCTTCGACCCAAAGGCGCAGGTCACTGCGCTGCGCGCGGGCGGCGGGGGTCTGCGGCGGGGCGATCACATAGACACGTTGCAACCGGCTGGTGTCAGCGGGCACGTTGACCACGGCGTTACTTGCGCCCTCTACCGCCAGTTCCAAGGGACTGTCGGCCACCAGCGACACTCTGAAATCCCGTGCTTCGGTGTGTTTGTTGCGCAGGCGGATGTCATAGGCGTTGCGGATGGACCCGTCCGACAGGGTGACAAAGGTCGGGTTGCGCACCGGCGCAATGGTCATGTCGATCTCAGGCCGGATGAACAGCGCGACTACCAGCGCCACACCGATGGCGGCCCATGCCGTCGTGTACACAATCGTGCGGGGTCGAAAGATATGCTGCCAAAGCGGCTTGGGCTGCCACGGGGGCAGCGTGGCACCGGCAACGTCACCGGCGGGGGCTTCGGCATACCCCGCGACTGCGGCGCTTTGTTGCGGGGCGGTTGGCGGTTCGTCATCCAGTGCGAGATAGTCGATCAGCCCCCGTGGCCGCCCGATCTTGGCCATCACATCGTCACAGGCGTCGATGCATAGGGCGCAGGTAATACACTCCATCTGCTGACCCTCGCGGATGTCGATCCCCATCGGGCAGACGGCGACACAGGCGTTGCAATCGATACAATCCCCCAGCACGTCGCCGCTGCGCGACTGGCGGTCTCCGGCGGAGTTTATATCCAGCGCGGCACCATAGCGCGCCACGGCATCGCCGCTCCCAATCGCGGCGGCGGCGGCTTGCTGGCGCTTCACCCCACCCTTCCCGCGCGGCTCCCCCCGCCATTTGCGGTAGCCGACGGTCAGCGTGCCGGGGTCCATCATCGCGCCTTGGATGCGGGGCCAGGGGCACATGTAGATGCAGATCTGTTCGCGCATGAAGCCGCCAAAGATAAAGGTCGTGGCGGTGAGCACGGCGATGGTGGCATAGGCCACGGGGGCGGCTTGCAGGGTCACGAGGTCGCGCGCGAGACGGGGCGCATCGGCAAAGTAAAAGACCCAAGCCCCGCCCGTCGCCACTGCGATCAGCAACCAGACCGCCCATTTCACCCCCCGCAACCGCGCCTTGCGCAGGCTCCACGGCGCGTTGTGCAGGCGGATGCGCGCGTTACGGTCGCCCTCGATCCAGCGCTCCACGGTCATGAAGAGATCAGACCAGACGGTCTGCGGGCAGGCATAGCCACACCAGACCCGCCCCAAGGCAGAGGTAAACAGGAACAGCCCCAGCCCCGCCATGATCAGCAGTCCGGCGACGAAATAGAACTCATGCGGCCAGATCTCGATCCAGAAGAAATGGAAACGCCGGTTGGCAAGATCGACCAGAACCGCCTGATCCGGCAGGTTCGGCCCGCGGTCCCAACGGAGCCACGGGGTGACGTAATAGACCCCCAGCGTGAGGATCAGGATCACCCACTTGAGCCGGCGGAAAAAGCCGCTCACCCGGCGGGGGAAGATCGGCTCGCGCGCGGCGAAAAGCGGGGGGGCGGCGTTGGACATGTGCGGGGGGCTCCGGGGTTACGTCTTGCGGCCTACACCCCTGGGGCGCAGGCCGCTTTGATCTGCATCAAACAACAGGTCTTTTTGTGCTGCGGCTCAGTCAGCAGACCCATCTTGGGCCGTGTCCATCGCGGCCTCACCCCCGCCCAGACCGTGCACATAGGCCGTTACAGCGCGCACATCGGCTTCACCCAAACGCGCCTGCCACGGCGGCATGACCCCCATGCGCGGCGTTTTCAGCTGTTGGATGATCGCCTCGTGACTGCCGCCGCGCAGCCAGATCGCATCGGCAAGGTTTGGCGCGCCGATCTCGCGATCCCCAAGGCCCGTCTCACCGTGGCACGCGCTGCAATTCGTGGCGAAGATATCCGCACCCGCTTGGGCCGCTGTCTCGTCATGCGCGAGCCCCGAAAGGCTGCGCACGAAATGGGCCGTGGCGTCCAGCTCCGCAGCGCCCAGCCAGTCAAAGGACGGCATCTGCGACACCCTCGCGTCGGCGTCATCCTCGTTGCGGATGCCGTGGCGCACGGTATAGGCGATATCCTCCATCGTGCCGCCCCAAAGCCAGTCATCGTCCAGAAGGTTCGGATAGCCCGAGGCCACCACACCCCCTGCCCCCGCGCCATGACATTGCGAACAATTCGCCGCAAAGACCGAACGCCCCGCCTGCACGGCGAAACGGTGCAGTTCTTCGTTGTCTTTCAGAACCCCCATATCGACGTTGATCAGGCTTTCCGTCAGATCGGCATTCGACAGATCGACACGCGCGATTTCAGCCGCGACCTCGCCACGGGTGGAATAGCCCAACAGCCCCGCCGTCGCCCCCGAAACTAAAGGCCACGCGGGATAGAGGATGGTATAGATGACGCCCCAGACGATGGTGGCGTAGAATGTCCAAAGCCACCACCGCGGCAGGGGTGTGTTCAGCTCTTCGATGCCATCCCAACTGTGGCCCGTGGTTTCGGTGCCGGTGGTGGGGTCGATCTTGCGGTTGTCGGTCATTGGCGGGCTCCGTCTTGGCGGGCTTGGTCGGGGTCGTCGTTGCGAAACGGCACATCCGCCGCGTCATCATGCAGCGCGCGCGAGCCGGGGCGATAGGCCCAAGCAATGACCCCCAGAAAGATCAGCGTCAGGATCAGCAAGGCCCAGCTGTCGGCCAGTTCACGCAGGAAGGAATAGGTGTCCATGGCGGGCTCCTCAGCGGGTGGCATCGGGCACAAAGGTCGAGAAATCGACCAACGTCCCGAGCATTTGCAGATAGGCGATCAGGGCATCCATCTCGCTGACACCGGGCTGCCCGTCAAAGTCGCGCACCTGCGCACCGGGATAGCGGTCAAGCAGCGCGTCATAATCCCCCATCGGGTCAACCTGCATGCGGAAATCTCCGCTCGCGCTGGCGATCATCTCGTCGGTGTAGGGCACACCAACCATGCGGTGGGTCGCCAGCAGATCGGTCACATCCTCGCTGTCTAGCTTGGCCTCCATCAGAAAGGCGTATTTCGGCATCACGCTTTCCGGCACGACCGACTGCGGGTCCATCAGGTGGTCCACGTGCCACTCGTCCGAATAGCGCCCACCGACCCGCGCCAGATCCGGACCGGTGCGCTTGGAGCCCCACTGAAACGGGTGGTCATACATGGATTCGGCGGCGAGGCTGTAATGGCCGTAACGCTCCGTCTCGTCGCGCATGGGGCGGATCATCTGGCTGTGGCAGACATAGCAGCCCTCGCGCACGTAGATCTCGCGCCCCGCCAGTTCCAGCGGCGAATAGGGGCGCATGCCCTCGACCTTTTCGATCGTGTTTTCCAGCCAAAACAGCGGCGCGATCTCGATGATGCCGCCGATACTGACCACCCCGAGAGAGGCGATCAGCAGAAGCGTCGCATTGCGTTCAAACCGCTGGTGAAAGGTGATCGTCTGCGTCTCGGGCGGCAGCTCGTTCGGGATTTTGCCCTTTTTCATCCCTTCGCTGGCGGTCACCACCTTGGGATCGTCAGCGGGGTCATAGTTGGGGCTTTGGGGGTTCTTGGCCATTGATATTACTCCGCTGGCAGGGCGACGGTGACGGGGCGGGCTTGCGGGGCGCGGATGGTCATCCACATGTTCCAGACCATCACCGCACCCCCCGCGAGGTAGAGCACCCCGCCCAGACCACGGACCACATACATCAGGAATTTGGCTTCGACGGTGTCGGCAAAGCTGTTCACAAGGAAGCCGTTGGCATCGACCTCGCGCCACATCAGCCCTTCCATAATGCCCGAAACCCACATCGACGCCGCGTAAAGAACGATGCCCACGGTCGCGAGCCAGAAGTGCAGGTTGATCGCCGACAGCGAATGCATCTGCGCCCTGCCCCAAAGCCGCGGTGTCAGGAAATACAGCGCGCCAAAGGTGATGAGCCCGTTCCAGCCAAGCGCACCGGAATGCACGTGCCCGATGGTCCAGTCGGTGTAGTGGCTAAGGCTGTTCACCGCGCGGATCGACATCATCGGCCCTTCAAAGGTGGACATCCCGTAGAAGGCGAGCGAGGCGACAAACATGCGGATGATCGGATCGGTGCGGATCTTGTCCCACGCACCCTCAAGCGTCATCAGACCGTTGATCATGCCGCCCCAGCTTGGCATCCACAGGATGATCGAGAACACCATCCCCAGCGTCGCCGCCCAATCGGGCAAGGCGGTATAGTGCAGGTGGTGCGGACCCGCCCAGATATACAGAAAGATCAGCGCCCAGAAGTGGATGATCGACAGTTTGTAGCTATAGACCGGACGGCCAGCCTGTTTCGGCACAAAGTAATACATCATCCCCAGAAAACCGGCCGTCAGGAAGAAGCCCACGGCGTTATGCCCGTACCACCACTGCGTCATCGCATCCTGCACGCCCGCAAAGACCTGCACCGATTTGGAGCCCCAGATCGACACCGGAATGGCGAGGTTGTTGACCACATGCAGCATGGCCACGGTGATGATGAAAGCCAGAAAGAACCAGTTGGCGACATAGATATGACGCTCGCGCCGGTTCAGGATCGTACCGAAGAACACGGCGAGGTAGGTCAGCCAGACGATGGTCAGCCAGATGTCGACGTACCATTCCGGCTCGGCATATTCCTTCGATTGGGTCGCCCCCAGCAGATAGCCCGTCGCTGCCAGCACGATGAAAAGCTGATAGCCCCAGAAAACAAACCAAGCAGCGTTGCCGCCCCAAAGCCGTGCCGCCGAGGTGCGTTGCACGATGTAAAAAGAAGAGGCGATCAGCGCATTACCGCCAAAGGCGAAGATCACCGCGCTGGTGTGCAGCGGACGCAGACGGCCAAAGTTGGCATAGGGCTGCGCCCATTCGATATTCAGCGCTGGAAACGCAAGTTGAAAGGCGATGTATGTCCCCGCGAGGAACCCGACAACACCCCAGAACGCCGTGGCAATCACGCCATATCGGATCGGCCCGTCCATATAGCCCTGCGGCGCTGGCGCGTGGGGCGCGGCGACACCGTCGACCGGCATATTGCGCAGTTGCCAGAAGAACAGGCCGGCGGCGATCACCATGATCAGCAGCGCATGGACCATATAGGCCGGATCCCGCGCCCAATCGGCCGCCAAAGCTGCGAAAAACACAATGAGCGCAAGCACGACCAACTTGAGCGTATCGAACATATCCCGAATCCCCTTTATTTCGGGACACGGTTCTCATGGCGGCGGGGGCGGCGCCTTGATCTAGATCAAATGCGGCACGGGCTTGGCGGCAATTCCAGGGGGCAATCTATCGGCGGGTGCGCGCGCTCTGTCAGACCAGCCCCAGATCGTTGCGCGAGATAATGGCACCCTTATGCCTGATCACCTGCCCCGCACATCTCTGCGCGGCCGATATAGCGGCCTCGGTCGGCAAGCCGCGCAGAAGGCATGCGATATAGGCACCGTTAAAGGAATCTCCGGCGGCTGTCGTATCGATAATGTCCCCGACCGGGGCCACGGGGAAAGCCGTCAACTGGCCGTCCTGCAGGTGGATCGTATCCGCAGGCCCGTTCTTGACCACAACATGCCCGGCCCCCAGATCGGCATAGCGTTTCGCGCTGTCTTGCGGGGTGCGGTCACCAAAGGCCGTTGTTTCATCGTCGAAACTTGGCAGTACAAGTTCGCTCAGCCCCGCGGTCCGCGATATGACATCAAGCATCCGGTCTTTATCCGCCCAGAGGTGAGGCCGGATATTCGGATCAAACGCCAAAAGCCCACCTTGCTTTTTATGCTCTACCAAACCGGCCAGGAGTGTCTCTAGGTCGTCGGGCGGCAGGATCGCCAGCGTGATGCCCGAGAAATAGACCACATCCGCCCCTGCCACATCGCGCCAAAGCGGGCCGGGGTGGCGCACCATCATCTGCGCCGCCGATGTGTCGCGCCAATAGGTAAAGCTGCGCTCGGCCCCGTTCAGCTGGATCGTATACAGACCGGGGCGCCGATCAGCGATGCGCGGCGTCTGCGCGCAGCGGATTCCGCCCGACCGGATAAAGGTCAGCATCTGGTCCGACATAGGGTCCGTGCCAACAGCGGTGTGAAAGGCGACATCCGCATCATCGGCGGAATGCGCCCGCGCGTACCACAGGGCGTTGAACACATCGCCGGAAAATCGTTGCCGCCACAGGTCATCGCCCGCCGACGACAGTTCGATCATACATTCGCCGATGCCAAGAATTGAGGTCATTGCACCTGCCTTGCGTGGTTTGATCCGGTGGCTGAATGGTCCAGCGCGGCCAAGGCGCCTCGTAGCTCCGCCAATCCTTTGAGCCGCCCCAGATAGGAATAGCCCGGATTTGTTCTCTGCTGCTGTTCGAATGCCAGCAGGTGACCGTGATCCGGCCGCATCGGGATAGCGCGGGCGGGCTGCCCCTGTTCTGCCGCGCGCAGGGCCGCGAGGACCGCAATCATATCGGTGCTCCCCCCAAGCGCTGCGGCTTCATGAAAGCTGCCATCCCCCTCGAGCTGCACATTGCGCAAATGGGCAAAGTGGATATGCGCGCCAAAGCGGCGGGCCATGTCCGGCAGATCATTATCCGCACGGGCCCCAAGTGACCCAGTACAGAAGGTCAGCCCGTTCGCAGCGCGCGGCACCTCATCAAGAATAAACGCCAGATCCTGCGCGGTCGAAACGCAGCGCGGCAAACCGAAAAGCGGGAACGGCGGATCATCGGGATGGATGGCAAGCCGCACCCCCAAGGCCTCTGCCTCCGGCACGACGACGCTCAGGAAGGCGGCCAGATTGGCCTGAAGGTCGCGGTGCGACAGGGATGCGAAACTTTCGATGCCCGCCAGCAGATCCGCCCGCGTAAACCCTTTCGCGCTACCGGGGAGCCCGGCGATGATATTCGCCTCTAACGCGGCGATCTCGGGCTTTGTCATATGCCCCCACCGCATCTGCGCCGCGGCCAGCAGATCGGGGGCGTGATCGGCCTGAGCGTTCGGGCGCGCAAGAATATGCACGTCGAACACCACGAAATCCACCATGTCAAAACGCAAGGCCTGCCCCTGCCCGTCGATCTCGAAGCGCAGATCGGTACGGGTCCAGTCCAGCAGCGGCATGAAGTTGTAGCAGATCGTCTTGACGCCCGCGCGCGCCAGATTGCGCATCGTCTCGACCCATGCCGCGATCTCTGCCGTGGCACCGGCACCCTTCAGCTTGATCGCATCCGGCATCCAGATCGACTCGCATACATCCCAGCTCAGGCCGGCCTCCTCGATCCGCGCCTGAAGGGCCGTGATATCCCTCAGCGGCCAGACCTCGCCGGGGGCGTAGTCGTGCAAAGCGGTCACAATGCCCGACGCGCCGGCCTGCTTGATATGGGTAAGCGTGACCGGATCAGTGGGGCCAAACCAGCGCCATGTTTCTTTCATGGGATATCCTATTCGATCAGATGTCTGCGCCGACGGGTCATTGGAATGACATCGGCATGAGCGTGCGCGGCAGCCACAGGGCGATCTGAGGAAAGAGAATGACCAGCAACAAGATCACCAGCATCGGGGCCAGAATGATGCAGACATCCCGCAGCACCTTGACCACATTCATCCCCCCGATCGACGCAGAGATCAGCAGACACAAGCCATAGGGCGGCGTCACCAGACCAAAGGCCAACGAGATGATCCCGATGATCGCAAAGGCCACCGGATCAATCCCCGCCGCCCGCGCCACGGGCAAAAGCACCGTTCCCAGAATGATAATGGTCGGGATGGCATCGATGAACAGACCGAAGAACAGGAACAGCGCCGCGATGATCAACGACGTGCCGATGACGCCAAGCTCGTGCGCGGTCAACACGTCTACGATCAAACGCGGCACGTTGTAGAACGCCAGCATCCAGCCAAAAGCCGAAGCCGTCCCGATCGCAAAAAGTGAGATCGACGCAAAACGGCCCGTGTCATAGAAGATGCCGCCAAGATCCCGCACCGACACGGTGCGATAGACGAAAACCCCAAGGATCAACGCATAGCCCGCCGCAATGATCGCGCTTTCGGTGGGGGTCACAATGCCCCCCACGATGCCGCCGATCACCAGAACCGGGGTCAGCATCGCCAGCGCCGCGCCTTTGAACGCCGACCAGAACTGCGCGAATGTGGGCCGCAGGGTGACGGGGTAGTCGTATGTCTTGGCATAGCCATAGACCGTCGCCATCAGGGCAAAACCGATCAGCAAGCCGGGAATGGCCCCCGCCAGAAACAGCGCGCCGACTGAAATCTGCATGACCCCGCCCCAGACCACCATGAGGATACTGGGCGGAATGATCACCCCCATCACGGACGAACAGGCCGTGATCGCGATGGCAAAACGGGTGTCGTAGCCTTCTTTGACCATCGCGGGGATCAGGATCTTGCCGCAGCCCGCCGCATCTGCCGTGGACGACCCCGAGATACCGGCAAACAGCATCGATACGGCGACATTCACATGCCCCAACCCTCCGGGCATCCAGCCAGTCAGCACGCGGGCAAAATCAATCAGCTTTTGCGTGATCAACCCCGAATTCATCAGGTTCGCCGCCAACAGAAAGAACGGCACGGCAAGCAGGATGAACGAGTTATACGACTGGAACATCCGGTCGATGACGATGAAGGGCGTCAGCCGGATATCCAGCATCACAATCGGAATTGTCGCGATCCCCAAGGCAAAGGCGACCGGCACCCGCAGCGCCACAAGCAGGATGAAACCGCCCACAAGAATAAGACAGGCAAGGCCCGTTGAAACGATCATGATACGGCCCGCCCCTCTGTGCGGTAGACCGCAAATGCTTGATACAAACGGTAAAGGGCAAAGACCGCCCAAAGCACACCGGCAATCGGGACAGAGATATGCGTGAACATCAGATTTGCACGCATCATGACCGACGTCTGGTTGCCCCCGAACTTGGCGTAATCAATGCCGTACCATGCGAACAACAGCGCAAACCCCGCGACCAACCCAAGCACCAGCGCTTGTTGCAAGAACGCCAGCAGCGGATGCTTGGCACCGGGGATGACCTGAACGTCGAAATGCGTCCCCTCCCACACCGCCAGGGCAGACCCGAGCATGACCACCCATACAAAGATGAACGTGGCCAGTTCTTCGGTCCATAAATAGACGGGGATCACCCCGGTGTAGCGCGCGATGACCTGCAGGCCGACGGGGATCGCCAGTGAAAACATCAGCACCCCCACAACGAAGCGGAGCAAGGATGCGAGCAGTTCCAGACCACGCAGGATCATGTGCTTACCGATCAACTTGAGTGAAAATAAAATCCCCCTCGGGTCACAAGAACCCAAGGGGGGCATCCGCAGGGATTACTTGGCGCGGACCGCTTCAAGCAGGTCAGATGCACCGATCTCGGCGGCATAGGCATCCTGCACCGGCTTGACCATTTCCAGCATCTTGTCGCGGTTTTCGAATTCGGACACGGTCAGCTGACCCGCATCGACCATCTCTTGCAGCTTTACGCCGTCCTCGCGCGATTCCAGCTCGCGGCCAAAGGCCCCTGCCTCTTCGCCCGCTTCAAGCACGGCGGCCTGCAGGTCTGCGGGCAGGCTGTTGAAGGTCTTGCCGCTCATCACGATGGGGCGCACGGTGATCGAATGGCGCGTCAGCGTCAGGTTCGGGGCCACCTCGTAGAACTTGAGGTTCTGAATGCTCGCGGCCTCGTTTTCAAACCCTGCGATGACACCGGTCTGGATGGCGTTGTAAACCTCGTTATAGGCAATCGCCGACGGGGCCGCCGTCAACGCCTGGAAGATCTGTGCCTGGATCGGCGCGCCCATGACCCGCATCTTGTGGCCCTTCAGATCATCAAAGGTCACAACAGGGTTTTTCGACAGCAGATTGCGCGTGCCCCCGCCGGTGTAGCCCACGATCTTGATATCGGCTTTCTCCAGCAGCTCGTCCTCCAGCGGCGCAAGCACATCGCTGGACAGGACCGCATTCCAGTGGTCCAGATCGCGGAACAGGAACGGCATGTCCATCAGCGGGATCGACGGGGCGAACTTGGCCATGTTGGACGGCGCAAGGATGCTATAATCAATCGCCACACCCTGGTTCAGGAAGGTGACGTAATCGCTTTCGACGCCAAGCTCCCCGTTCAGACGTAAGTCAAACGTCACATCGCCGTCGTATTTCTCGCCGACCAGTTCCTCGAATTTACGCAGGGTTTTGGTAAAGGCATGTTCCTCGTCGAACATGCTGGCCCCCCGCAGAACCGTCTCGGCCTGCGCGGTCGCGGTAAAGAGCGTCGCAGCAACGGCGGCACCCGAAACAAGCTGTGCTGTCTTGGTAAAAAATGACATGGTAGTCCTCCCTGATTGTTGCCTGACCAGATACGTGCCTGACCAGATTCTCCCTGACGTGAAATATGTCGTTAGTATTTGTAATGCGTCAAGTTTATTTATAATTATTTGTATACACCAAGGTTATCAGCGGCTTACCCCCCACGCACCGCTGCCCCACACAGGGTCAAACGACCGGCAGCAGCTCTGCCGGCAGGTCTTGGTAGCAGACGGGGCGCAGGAAACGGCGGATGGCCAGCGTCCCGACCGAGGTCGCGCCAAAGTTGGTCGACGCGGGATAGGGCCCGCCGTGGACCATCGCCCCGCTGACCTCCACGCCCGTGGGAAAGCCGTTGGCCAATATCCGCCCCGCTTTGCGCTCTAACACCGGCATCAAGGCCTTGGCGGCAGCGGTATCGCCTGCATCCATTTGCAACGTGCAGGTCAGCTGTCCGTCCAGCCCTTTGGCAACCGCGGCCATCTCATCCGCATCGGCTACACGCACAATAATGCCAAGCGGCCCGAAGACCTCATGCGCCAGCGCGTCGCTGTTCAGCCAATCGGTGCCGGAGACCTCGAAGACAGCGGGGGTGACACGACGCGCCTCGCCCCGATCCGAAGAGACGAGCGCGCGCGTACACCCCGCGCGCGCGATACGATCACGCCCGTCGAAATAGGCATCGGCGATCCCCGCCGTCAGCGTTGTTTGGGCAGGGCTGTCGTGCAAGGCGGCGACGGCGGCATCGCGGAAGGCATCGGCACCGGAGCCGTCGGTGACCACAACCACGCCCGGGTTCGTGCAGAACTGCCCTGCCCCCATCGTCAGCGACGCTGCCCACCCCGCGCCGATCTCTGCGCCACGGGCGGAGGCTGCGGCGGGCAGTACAAAGACCGGGTTGATCGACCCAAGCTCGCCGAAGAACGGAATGGGTTCAGGCCGTTGTGCACATAGATCAAACAGCGCCCGTCCGCCGCGCAGTGATCCGGTAAAGCCGACGGCCTTGATCAGCGGATGCTGCACCAGCGCCTGCCCGACCTCTAGCCCGCCCCCCTGGATCAACGAGAATACTCCCGCGGGCATGTCGCAAGCTGTAATGGCGGCGGCAATCGCTGCGGCCACGACCTCTGCCGTGCCGGGATGCGCGTGGTGCCCCCTGACAACCACCGGACAGCCCGCCGCCAAGGCCGACGCCGTATCCCCGCCCGCCGTCGAGAAAGCGAGTGGGAAGTTCGATGCCCCGAAGACCGCAACAGGGCCAATCGGGCGCTGGATCATCCGCAAATCGGATCGCGGCAAAGGCGTGCGATCCGGCAGGGCCGCATCATGGCGCGCGTCCAGAAAGTCGCCTTCAAGGATATGTGTCGCGAACATCCGCAGCTGACCGGATGTGCGCCCTGTTTCACCGCGCAAACGTGCGTCTGGCAGGCCGGTTTCCTGGGCGCCGATCAGGGCCAATGTGTCGATACGGGCGTCAACCTCGTCCGCGATCGCATTCAGGAAGGCCGCGCGATCCTGCGCTGTGGTGGCGCTGTAGGCGTCAAACGCATCCTCGGCAGCCTGCGCGGCGCGGTCTACCAGATCAACGGTACCGGCGGCGAAAATCCGTGGCTCCCCGTCGGCGGGGTCGGATGAAAATTGCTCTGCCGCGTCGGTCCATTCGCCTGCGATCAGGTGTTTGCCCATCAGTTCCATGCTGCGCTTCCTTTAGCTTCTGTCAAAAATCCGGCGGCCGCGTGCATCCGCGGCCGCCGGTCGTGTCGTTGTCAGGAAAACAGCATGCCGCCGTTGATATCGACGTTGGCACCCGTGATGAACGCAGCATCATCCGAGGCAAGGAACACCGCCAGCTTGGCCACATCTTCCGAAGTCCCCTCGCGTTTCACGGGCGAGACATTGGCCACATGGGTGCGCACTTCGGGTTTGGTAAAGATGTTGTGGAAATCGGTATCGATCATTCCCGGACAAAGCGAATTCACGCGGATTTTCGGACCCAACTCTTTCGCCAGACCCCGCGTCAGGGTCATCAGCGCCCCCTTGGATGCGCCGTAAGCCGAGGCACCGGGCCCGCCGCCATCGCGACCGGCCTGCGACGCAAGCCCGACAATCGACGACCCTTCGGTCATATGGGGCAGACATTCACGCACCATCAGCACAAAGGATGTCAGGTTCACGTCCATGACCGACTGCCAGTGATCCAGCGTCATCTCCGACATGGTGACCCGCGCGACCAGCCCGCCCGTGACGTGGACCAGCGTATCGACCTGTCCGAATTCCTTGACGGTCTTTTCTACCAACGCGGCAACATCGGCCTCTTTGGTCATATCGCCCTGCAGCGCGAAGGCATTACCGCCCGCCGCCTTGATTTCAGCGACGGCGCTGTCGGCCCCTTCAGAGCTTGCCATATAGTTGATCGCCACATTCGCGCCCCGCGCCGCGAGCTCAAGCACACAGGCGCGGCCGATATCGCGGCCACCGCCAGTTACAATTGCGGTTTTCCCTTTGAGGTCCATGATCGTCTCCTGAATATAAAATTCTGCGGAGGAACCTGACCGAGCAGTGCTCTCCGCGTCTCCCTTCGATGCACAATGGGGTTCAAGGGCGGCGATGCACGCCCAACAACTGCATTATCCGTCCTCTTGCTTAGGGCAAACCTCAGGGCGCGACAATACAAATTATTACAAATATGGAGGTTGGTGAATCGCGAAGGTCTTTGCTTCCTGCGGATAATCCCTAGAAAACAGTGGATTATGGACGTAATTAGGCACAAAACCCGATGAAAATCGCTGCGGACTAAGGCGAGCCTCTCACCCAAGTCTGTTGACAACATCGAAAAAACAGTTACAAATTATTACATCTGATTAAAGCCGGGGGGAGGCATACCAATGGACACCACAGCAGACGCATCACAGGGTTGGATGACCTCGGGCCCCGGCGCGCAGCGGCGCATCTTGTGTCAGGACAAAGCGCTGATGATGGTAGAGTTCATGTTCGAAAAGGACGGCGTCGGCGTGCCCCATTCGCATCCCCATGTGCAGACGACGTTCGTGTCCTCTGGCCAGTTCGAATTCACCGTTGGGGGCGACACGCAGATCCTGAACCCCGGCGATGCGTTGATCATCCCGTCGAACGTCGAACACTCCTGCCTCTGCTTGCAGGCGGGGAAACTGCTCGACAGTTTTGCGCCGCGGCGGGATGATTTCATGGCGGCCCACGGGCTACCGCTAGAGTAAGCGGTTAGCCTTCGAACACACGGTTCTTTGCATTCTCGACATGGGCGCGCATGGCGGCGCGGGCTTCGGCCTGATCCCGCGCAATGATCGCGGCGAGGATGCGGCGGTGTTCTTGCTGGACAAGCTCCATCCGCTCGCGCGGTTTGCTGAGCGACAGGTTCCGCGTCAGGTTAAGGCCAGTCAGGATGTTCGACTTCATCGAGGTGCGCGCAGTTGCGAAATACTGGTTGCCGGACGCCTCGCAGATCGCCTGATGAAAGGCCTCGTCTGCCTCGACGCCCAACTCCCCTTCGCGAATACAGCGGTCCAGCTCCTTGAAATGCGCGCGCAGCTTGGCCAGATCCGCTTCTGTATGGCGCACGGCGGCAAGGAACGCCGCCTCCCCCTCGATCGCGGCGCGGAATTCGAAGGTGCGCTGGATATCAGCGATGGACCCCACGGGCGCAAAGGTCAGCACCGCCGTATCGGGGCGGCGCTGCACGAATGACCCTGACCCCTGCCGCGACACGACCACCCCGTCTTCGCGTAGCTGCTTGAGCGCCTGACGCAGCACCGGCCGGGACACCTCCAGCATCTCGCTCATGGCGTGTTCCGTCGGCAGCTTATCCCCGACCGCGGTCTCCCCGCTGGAAATCATCGCGAGGATTTTCTCGTAGGCGTGATCCGCGAGCGTGCGTTCCTTGGCGGGCTTGCCCATGGCGGAACGGCTCGCATCTGCGCCTGCTACCGGTTGTTTTGTTCCCGCCATGCTTTGAATTCGTCCTTCGTTGCCGGATCTGTCGGTGGGTAAAGCCCAAAAATCGAAGCACCATTTTGCACCATTTCCAGAACGAAGTCTTCGAAAACGGTCATCTCTTCGGTTTCTGACGCTATTTCTGCCACCAGATGCTTGGGGATGCAAACGACGCCTTCATTGTCGCCCACGATAATATCACCCGGAAAGACGGAAACACCGCCACATGCGATAGGGTCATTGATCGCGACGGCGTGGTGTTTGGTCAGGTTTGTCGGCGCACTGGGGCGGGTGTGATAGGCGGGCATCTCGAGCGCCGAAATCTCGGGCGTGTCGCGGAACCCCCCGTCGGTGACGATCCCCTTGCAGCCGCGCTTCATCAATCGGGTGGCCAGAATACACCCCGCCGAGGCCGCCGTTGAATCGCGCCGCGAGTCGATCATGAAGACGGACCCGGGGGGGCATTCCTCTACGCCCTTGCGCTGCGGGTTGGCGCGGTCCGCGAAAGACTCTAGCCCGTCCAGATCCTCGCGCGCGGGAATATAGCGCAGGGTGTAGGCCGGCCCGACCATATTCGGCCCGGGGTTCATACGGTACGGCCCCTGAATAAAGACGTTACGAAAGCCGCGCTTGAACAATGCGGTGGTCAGCGTTGCCGTGCTGACATGCATGAGCTTTTCAAGGAGTTCTGGCGTCGGTTCAGTCATGGTGAAAACTTTCTACTATGGTATTTCGGGCGTTTTGAAAGGCGTGGAAAAGGTCGGCTCATTCAAGCAATGAGGGTAGGAACAGCGACACCGCAGGGACATATGTGACCAGCAAGAGCGCCATAAGAATGGCCAGGTAGAAGGGCCATATGGTCCTGAGCGTTTCCTCGATCTTGACCCTGCCAACGGCACAGCCCACGAACAGGCAGGTGCCAACGGGGGGCGTGCACAGACCAAGCCCGAGGTTGACCAGCAGCATGATCCCGAACTGGGTGGGGTCCATGCCAAGATCGCGCACAATGGGCAGGAAGATCGGGGTGCAGATCAGGATCAGCGCGGCCATATCCATGATCATCCCCAGCACCAGCAGCATGATGTTGATCATCAGCAGAACGGCGATCTTTTCTTCCGAGATGCCAAGCATGAAGCTGCTCAGCTTTTCAGGCACCTGATACAGCGCCAGAAGATAGGCGAATGAACTGGCGAAACCGATCAGCACCATGACCATCGCGGTTGTGCGCACGGCAGAGACGACGGCGGTCTTGAACCCGTTCCAGTCAAGGCTGCGATAGACGAAATAGGTCAGCAGCAGCGCATAGATCGCACCGAAGGCACCGGATTCAGTCACGGTGAAAATACCCGACAGCACCCCGCCCACGATGATCACAGCCGTCACCAGACCCGGCAGCGCATGCAGCGATGCAACGCCGACCGCACGCCAGCCGGGGAAGGGTTCCGCCGGATAGTTGCGTTTGATCGCAATGACATAGGCCGCCACCGCAAGGCACAGACACATCAGCATGCCGGGCACCACCCCCGCGAGGAACAGCTTCGAGATCGAGATCCCCCCGCCTGCGGCCACTGCAAAGATAATCATATTGTGGCTGGGCGGAATAACGATGCCCGCAATCGATGATGTAACGGTCACGTTCACCGCATAATCGGAATGATAGCCCCGTTCCTTCATGACAGGGATCAGAATAGACCCGAGCGCCGAGATATCAGCCACAGCCGATCCCGAAATCCCGCCGAACAACATGCTGGAAAAGATGTTCACCGATGCCAGACCGCCGCGCACGTGACCCACAAGGGCCGAGGCGAACTTGACCAGACGCATGGCGATACCGCCGTGCAGCATCAGCTCGCCTGCGAAAACAAAGAACGGGATCGCCAGCAGCGAGAAGACAGAGATGCCGGAGACCGACCGCTGAAAGGTGATCAGCAGCGGAAAACCTTCGTACCAGAAAGCGGTCAGGGCTGCGATACCCATTGCAAAGGCGACGGGGATACCGATCACGACGGAGACACCGAAAATGCCAAGAAGGATTGTCAGACCCATGATTAAAACAGACCTTTTTCATGATAGGGGATACCGCGCAGAAGACAGGCGATCCGAAACACCGCGCGCAGTCCGGCAAATACAAAGACAAGCCCACCGCACATCGCTGCCGACAAGGACCGGAAACTCTCGGGGATGTTCAGCATGGGGAGCATTGTGCTCCACCCGAATTTCACCAGTTCAATACTTGCGACCAGCATGATCAGGCCGAAACCGGCAAGGACGATATCAATGACGAGCTTCAGGAAATTACTGACCCGCCAGCCCATCATGTCGCGGAATAGCGTCACCCCGAGATGCGTGTTCTCATGGATCCCGACCGCCGCGCCCAGATAGGTCACATAGCAGATCAGCAATAGCGCCAGCTGTTCGACCCATGTCGGTGTGACGTTCAAGACATAGCGCCCGAACACCAGCCAGCCAAAGGTCGCGATCAGCACGACGATGGCGATAGAGGCCGCGAGCATGCAAAGAAAACTCAGCCCGTCGAGCGCACGCTCGGTATGCTTCATCCAGAGGGGTACGTGTTCCACGGCCCTATTCCTTTGTGAGAGAAGGGGTGCGCCCCGTTGCAACAGGGCGCACGATTGTCCAGCCGCGCTGATCAGTCAGCGTTGCGGAACAGATTGACGAGATCCGTCATCTCTGGATTGGCCGCCAGATACTTTTCGTAGACGGGCACCATCGCTTCCTGGAACGCCGATTTGTCGGCGATCTCGTTCACTTCGACGCCACCGTCCATGATGATCTTCATCGACGCCGCTTCACGTTCGCCCCAGAGTTTGCGCTGCAGATCGGTGGAGTTTTTACCGGCGGTTTTCACGATTTCCTGCTGTTCCGGTGTCAGACCGTCAAAGGTCTTTTTGCTCATGCACAGACATTCGGGAATGATCAGGTGCTGGGTCAACGAATAGTATTTCGCAACCTCGAAGTGGCTGGTGGATTCATAAGACGGCGGGTTGTTCTCTGCCCCGTCCACAACGCCGGTCTTGATCGATTGGTAGACTTCCGCAAAGGCCATCGGGGTGGCGTTGCCGCCCATGGATTCGATCATGCCGACGAACAGGTCGTTGTTCATCACGCGCACTTTCATGCCTTGCACGTCTTCGGGCGTATTGATCGGCTTGACCGAGTTATAGAAAGACCGCGCGCCGGCGTCATAGTAGCCAAGGGGGACAATCCCCTTTTCCTCTAGCGCTTCCCCAAGTGCGGCCCCGGGTTCGCCGTCCATCAGCTCATACATCTGTGGCACGCTTTTGAAGACGAAAGGCAAGGACACGACGTTGGTCGCAGGCACGGCCTGCCCCATTGGCCCAAGGCTGAAGACGCCAAAATCCATAATCCCGAGACGCAGCTGTTCAATCGCATCGGGCTGCGAGCCCAGAACGCCAGCGTGGAACACCTTGCCCTTGATCTCGCCCCCTGTCTTTTCGGTGACCTCTTCCATGAAGGCTTCCATACCGTGCGATACAGGGTAATCCTCGACGTGGATATTCCAGCCGCGCCAGTCTTTTGCCTGCGCCGTCACGGGCATGACAGCCAGCGTCGATGCCGCGGCAATCGCAAAGGCACCACGGGTGATGATTTTATTCAGTTTCATATTTGTTTCCTCCCAAAGACAAATTATTGCAAAAGTGATCACATTACTTACAAATATTTACAAGTACTATTTTTCGAGTTTTAATGGGGACGCGCCCGACCTTGTCGTTTTGATATTCACTGCACCGACCCAAAAATTTAGAATTTTAAAGGGCTTAAGGCCTGCGAAGAGACGAGTAAGGCGACGGCAATTTCGCCCCTGCTGCACGGGCGGGCTAATACATAGGAAGAGGTAGATACATGACAAATTCGTATTCCAACCAGACAACCAAACTACAGGCGGGCACCGCCTTCCCCGTGTTCGAGGTGCCTAAATTCGGCGGCGGCACCATGACGGTGGGCGGCGCGACCGACGGCTGGACGCTGCTCATTGTATACCGTGGCAAGCATTGCGGACGCTGCAAGACCTACCTGGGCAAGCTGGAACACAACTATGCAAAGTGGGAAGACGCGGGTTTTGCGGTGAAATGCGTCTCGGCCGACCCGCTGGAAAAAGTCAGCGATGATGTCGCGCGCTTCGGGTGGACCTTCGACATCGGCTACGACCTGCAAGAAAGTGACATGCGCGCCATGGGGCTTTACGTCAGCGACCCGCTGTCTTCGCAGGAAACCGACCGTCGCTTTGCAGAGCCCGGTATTTTCTGCCTGCGCCCCGACGGCACAACGCAGATCATAGCCATCTCTAACGGTCCGGCGGCGCGCCCCGATCTGGATGAACTTCTCGACGGGATGATATTCACAATCAACAACGACAAACCTGTCCGCGGGAACGCCTGAACCCGACCTGATCCTACCAACCGCAAGACAGCCAAGAGGAGCACCCCCAATACAACACAACGGCTCCCGCGACGCGACAGACCCGAGTTCTGCCAAACCGCTGGATACAGCGGGCCTGCGCGAACGGGCACCGATCCAGCGGGCGCCCCCAATCTTTATCAAAAGTTATTTTGTCACGCGGGAATAAACCGCACCCCCCGGACGTCACTTGGTCATAGAGCCTTTGCCCACCATACAGAGCAAAGGCCCGGAACCACGGGAGGAAGACATGAAAGTCATTGAAAACGTTAAGCGTCGGCACTTTTTAATCGGATCGGCAGGCACGATGGCAGCCGTCGCGGTCGGGGCACCGGCTTTGGCACAATCAGGCGGAGAGCCTTTGCCGGATTACGTCGCCTGGAAAGACGCCGAGGACATGATCGTCCATTCCAAGCAGACGCTCGAGACGAAACGCGCCGCACAGGGGTCAGAGCTGATCACCCCCACAACCGAACTTTACATCCGCAACAACTTGCCCGCCCCCTCGGACAAGATCGTTGCCGACCGCGATGCCTGGGAGGTCGAGATCGACGGTGTTGCAAACCCCGGCAAGATGACCGTCGGCGCGTTGAAAACGCTTGGCGTCGAAACGGTGGTGTGCGTGCTGCAATGCTCGGGCAACGGGCGCGCTTTCTTCGATCACGAGACGAGCGGGTCGCAGTGGTCTGTCGGGGCGGCGGGCAATGTCGTGTGGACAGGTGTGCCCGTGCGCGCCGTTATTGACGCAATGGGCGGCGCCGATGCGGATGCCGTGTATCTGACCGGCACCGGCGGAGAGGACATTCCCCAAGGGCTCCCGCCTGAATCGATCCAAGTTGAACGCTCTGTCCCCAAGGCTGCGATGGATCGCGCGATCCTCGCGTGGGAGATGAACGGCGAACCCGTGCCGCTGGCGCATGGTGGCCCCCTGCGGCTGATTATCCCGGGCTACTACGGGGTCAACAATATCAAGTATCTCAAACGGTTGGCCCTGACGGTCGAGGAATCGCCCAATAAGATCCAGCAGACCGGCTACCGCGTCCGCCCTGTCGGCGAAAAAGGTGATCCCTCGCAACCCTCCATGTACGAGATGTCGGTGAAATCATGGATCACCGGGCCGCTGGTGGATGCTGCAACGGGCAAGGTGCAGATTCACGGCGTCGCCATGGGCGGTGTCAGCGGGCTGGAGAAAGTCGAAGTGTCCACAGACGGCGGGCAGAATTGGGCCGATGCGCAGTTTCTGGGCCCTGACCTTGGCCCCTACGCGTGGCGACCCTTTGTGCTGATCACCGATCTGACGGAAGGCACACATATGCTGGCCAGCCGGGCAACCAACGCCGCAGGCGACGCCCAGCCAGAGAACTTTCCGCCAAACGAACGCGGTTATGGCAACAACGGATGGCGGGCACATGCCGTCGACGTGACTGTCAGCTGATACCATAGACCGGCGGCCTTGGCCGTCGGTCCGACCCTTACCCGGAGACATTGAAATGACCCCATCCCTGACGCCGCGCCTTGGCGGTGCCCTTTTCCTTGCGCTGATCGGCAGCGTAGCAGCAGCCGACGCCTCTCTTGACGCCGGGCGCGCCCTTTTCAACGAGACAGCGCAGCCGCAATGTGCCCTTTGTCACAGCTTGAAAGATGCAGGTGCCGAAGGCGAGATCGGCCCGAACCTTGACGACTTCAAGCCCACCGTCGAACAGGTCCGCGCCGCCGTAACAAGCGGGATCGGCATTATGCCCGGCTTTGCCGAAACGCTGACCGATGCGGAGATCGAAACGCTATCGACCTATGTGGCGACGGTCGCGGGCGGATCAGACGCCGCGGCCCAAAGCGACGCCAGCGCGCCGACCGAGGACGCCGCCGCAGCAGAGCCGGAAACCCCCGGTGCCGAGATTCTGGCACAAGGCGACCCCGCCGCGGGCGAGAAGGTGTTCAGGAAGTGCAAAGCCTGTCACACGGTCGAAGAAGATGGCCCAAGCCGCGTCGGGCCAAATCTTTACGGGATCGTCGGTGCCTCTGTCGCGGCGGTGGACGGGTTCCGCTATTCCGGCGCGCTGACCGACCATGGCGGCGACTGGACACCCGACCGGCTTGCGACTTTCCTTGCCAACCCCCGCAAGGCCGTGCCCGGCACCAAGATGAGCTTTGCCGGGCTGCGCAAGCCGGAAGACCAAGCCGATGTGATCGCCTATCTCGCCAGTTTGTCAGACGCCGACTGACCTAACCGACGCAAGGCCGCGCCGAACGAACCGTCTTTGAAAGCGCTGCCATCACGCTTTCAGAGGCGCGTTCGCGCGTTTCAAGCCTAAGATAGCGGGCAATGGCATCGAACCGGGTGCGGTCCATCCCTGTCGCGACGATAATATGGTGCTGTTGGTCCCGTGAGCCCCAGCTCGCGATCTGCTTTTCTGACGTACTCTTACCCTCTGGCAGGGCAAACCCGCCGCGCAGGTAGGTCAGGCGACATCCATTCTGGCCCGCATAATGCATGATATCGCCCTGCTTTGCCACGCGGGACGCGACGGCTGTCAGGTTCGCGCCCTCAAGATCCGGCACACCCGCCAGTCCCCCCCCCGCCACGGGGCGCAGATCGCCAGAGCCTACATCATAGGTCTGTGCTGCCAGTTCGGTGTGAATGTCGAAAGCCGTGGGGGTGGCGACGAAGTCAGACCCGAAAACCATCGCCAAAGCCACCGCTGCGGCGACAGCGCCGCCCCAAAGCCAACGTCGCGGGTGCCGGTTGCTGTTTGCGGCGCTCGTTTGCGGCGTAGCGTCTTGGTCGTCCAGCACCGGACGCATCAACGCCAAACCGCGCGAAACGCGCCGCACATCCTCAAGCGCCGCAGCCAGCGCGGGTTCGGCTGCCAACCGCGTCTCCAAGGCGCGCATTTCCGACGCGCTCAGCGCGCCATCATGGTAGGCGTTGACCTGTTCCCAGTCTTTGTCGTTCAGCTCGCTCATGTCTTCCGCGTCACTTCCTGTTTTGCCGTTCCAGCCCCATCGACCACGTCCAGTAACGCCCGACGCGCGCGGCTGATCCGGCTCATCACTGTGCCGTTCGGCACATCCATCACTTTCGCCGCCTCGGCGTATTTCAGGCCCATAATGTCCACAAGGCATAGCACCTCGCGGGTCTCGGGCGGCAGCTTCTCGAACGCCAGCCGGATCAATACATCCCGCGCGGTATCCGGACCGCCTGCTTCATCAGATAGACGTTTCTCCTCCGCCGAATATTCACGGCGCACGCGCCTTTTTCTCAGCTCGTCATAATGCAGGTTGCGAATGACGCGGAACATCCACGGGCGCAATTCCTCCAGCAGCTCGGGTCTGCGATCAGACCGCAACCCCCGCTCCACCGCGTCCTGCACCAGATCCTCTGCCGCGTCGCGCGACTGACAGATGGCCGTGGCATAGGCCCTCAACTCAGGCAAAAGAATCTCGATAAGGGTACGCTGCGCCATATCAATCCGTACCGCGTTTTCAGGCCGGATCAAAGCCAACACGGCCCGTTGTCGGCATTCTTCGTGCGGGATCGGGCGTAGGAGTTGCGTCGAGAATATCCGTGATGCTTGCCGGAAAAATCGCGGCGCACGCGGGTGACTCTTAACCGGTATTCAGATGGCTTCACCGGCAGGGTTTAAGCGCTCGCCGTTATTTAACATAACGTTGACTAAAAATTTCTAATTCCCAAACAAACGCCCCACCCGTATCAACCTGACAAACGACGAAACCCACAAAACAAAAAAACCGCAGCATTTCCGCCGCGGTTTCTTCATCTAAAGTCTGGCCCTATTCAGGCGATGGCTGCCTTGATCTGGTCGGCGAGCGACATGGGATCAAAGGGTTTGCTGATCACCTCTGTCGCGCCGATGCCGCGCAGTTCTTCCAGCTCGTTCGGCTGGGCACGGGCGGTCATGAAGATCGCGGGCACATTCGCGAAATCCGGATTCTCGCGCAGTTTCTCAAGCGTTTGACGGCCGGTCATGCCGGGCATCATCATATCCAGCAAAAACACGTCGGGGATATAGTCCAGCGTCTTTTCAAGCGCCTGTTCGCCGCAGTCGCATTGCTCCACCACGAAATCACCCGACAGTTCGAGTGACATTTTGGCGATTTCGCGAATATCGGCGTCGTCTTCTACGTGAAGCAATTTAATCATACGGGACTCTTATCCAACGTTCTCTAGTCTTTCAAAATCATTCTCTGGCCCAGAATGGCGCGTTTTGACAGGTAAAGTGAAGGTGAAAGTTGTCCCCCGCCCTTCTTTACTGACAAAATCGATCGTACCACCCAAACCTTCAACAATTGCTTTACAGATGCTCAGCCCCAAACCGGTACCGCCTTTGGTCGCCCGGTCGGAATTCGCCATATCTGCAAACCGCTGAAAGATCTTATGCTGGTCTTCGGGCGCAATGCCCATACCCTCATCGCGTACAGACACACATACGTTTTCAGGGGTTTTATCGACGGAGATCTCCACCGTGCCGCCCGGCTTGGAAAACTTCGCAGCATTCGACATCAAGTTGGTTAAAACTTGAATGATACGGTTGGCGTCGGTCTCGATATAGGTGGGCGTATCCACCCCGTGGCATTTGATCTGCAAGCCGAACCGCTGATGGGCGGTCGCATTGGCGCGCAGAGATTCGGCCACCAGTTCTGACAGGTCGGCGGTTTCCAGTTCGAAATCCAGACGCCCGGAGGAGATCTTCTCCATATCCAGGATGTCGTTGATGATCAGCACCAGACGATCGGCATTGCGATGCGCGATCTCCAGCAGGCCCTCGGCCTTGGGCGGCAGCTGGCCCGCGGCTTTCGACAACAGCAGCCCCATAGACCCTTTGATCGAGGTCAAGGGCGACCGGAGTTCGTGGCTGACCATAGAGATAAAATCCGCCTGAAGTTGCTCTTGTTCAAGCCGTTCGGTGATGTCGTGCAGCATGATCAGCAGACGCCCGTCGACTGTCCCCTTGTTGAGCCACTTGATCGACCCTTCAAAGTTCGTGCCCGATATCGTTGCGCTGAACGTCATATAGGTGTCGCCGATATCCATCATCCGCAGACAGGCATCGAGCACATCCTCGCAGCCGCGTTCGGCCGCCATATCGCGCACCGTTTGCCCGTTCTTGGGCCGCGTCGACCAGCCGAACCGCGCCTTGGCGGCGAGGTTCATATAGCGCAATTCAAGATTGTCTTCGGACACGATCCAGATATCGTCGCGCAGCTCGTGCAAGGTCATCGCCGTGTCGCGCCGCGCGATCAGCTTGGTGGTAGAGGTAATGTCCGTCCGCGCCGAGATCGACCCGATCCAGCGGCCATTCGCATCCAGCAACGGGGTCACTGTCGTCTGTGTCACGCAGGTGGACCCGTCGCGATTGCGCAGCGTCGTTTCACCCTGCCAGCTTTTGCCCTGCCGCAGCAGATCGCGGATTTCAGTGGCGGTGGTTCTATTGTCCTTGGAATACAGCATCGCGACCGGTTTGCCGATCAGCTCTTGGCGGGTATAGCCGGTTGCCTCGAGCAACAGGTCGTTCACCTCGACCAGCAGGTTATCGGTGTCGACCACGTTTACCATTGTGTGCATCTTCAGCACGCGCAGCTGTTGGGCAACGCTGTCATCAACCGTCGCACGCGCCGGCGTGGCGCGCACATTCGCGGCGATCAGCGGCACCAGACTGGCAATGGCGATGGCCCCGATAACCGGAACGGTTTGCGCCGGTGCCCCTGACAGCAGCGCCGAGGTCGCGGCATACCACCCCCCAGCCAAGGCCGATCCGGCGACGAAACCGGTGGCAATATGGCGCTTCTTTCCGTTCCAAGACATATCGCGTCCTTACTTACAAAAAGAAGGCACCATCCCTAGCCAAGCACCCTCTCCATCCCTTGCGCCATCATAGACAAAAGTATCTAGACATTTTTAAGGCGATTTTTAGTAACTTCATAAACAACCATAAGGAGATCAACTCGCTCTTTGTGTCGGACCTACAATACTTTCGATAATGTGGTTCAGATCGGTCTGAGACTTCACCAGATGGGTGCCCACCCGACTATCCTTCTCGCGCGCAGCGTCAGAGGTCAGCCCGACCACCCGCGCCGTTGGCTGAAGCTCAGCGATATCGTCCAGGACGGCAGCGGCGTCGCCATCTGGCACGGTCCAGTCAAGGATAATCACATCCAGCGGCCCCGCGCTCAGCGCTTCGTGGACCTCGTTCAGCCGCGTGACGTTATGCACATCGGCAAAAGGTCTCAGCCCTTCGCGCAGCACCTCTGCAAATTCTTCGTCATCCTCAAGGTGCAACACCCTAAGGTTGTCCTTCGTGCCGTCGATCACTTCGAACGTGCGGGCATCGGGCAGCACGTCATACCCTTCGGCATCGGTGGCCAGCGGGCAGGTGAACCAGAAAATCGTGGTCCCGCTCGGCTTGCTTTCAAAGCCGATGTTGCCGCCCTGACGCCAGACGATCTGTCGCGTGATATTCAGCCCAAGGCCCGTCCCGCCCTTGGCCCGCGTGTCCGATCCATCGGCCTGAGAGAACGCCTGAAAAATCCGGTTCTTGAAATTCTCGGGCACGCCGGGGCCGAAGTTCTGAACGTAAACAATCGCCATGTCGCCAATCGTCTCGGCCTTGATCGTGACGTCGGTGCCTTCGGTCGAGTACTTGCACGCATTCGACATCAGGTTCGCCAGCACCTGCATCATCCGTGACCAATCGGCGGTTACATTGATGTCGGTGTCGGGCAGATCCATCACCAGTTTGGTGTTATGGGTGACGGCAAAGGGCATCATCTCTTGCACGGCCGAAGAGATGACCTCGTTCAGGCTCATCGGGCTGAGGTCAAAGTCGATCTTGCCCGACGATATTTTTTCGAGGTCGAGGATATCGTTCACGATGGTGGTCAGACGGTCGGCGTTGTTGCGCGCGATCTCGATCAGGCGCAGCGCCGAGGCCGGCATGGTGTCACGCGCCGACATCTCGATCAGGCCAAGCGCCCCCTTGATAGAGGTCAGCGGCGTGCGCAATTCATGGCTGACGGTGGACACGAACTCATTCTTGATCTCGTCGATCTTCTTCTGGTCGGTGATATCGTTGACCTGCGCGATAAAGACATAAGCCCCTTCGTTTTTGTCGAAGGTCCAGGTGATGTTGAACAGCCCCCACCGCTGGCCGCCGTCCTTGTGCAGGATCGGATGTTCGCCGCGGTAAACCTCGTTCGACCCGCTTTCGGTGAACTTGGTCACGATATCACGCATCAGCTTCACATCTTCCTCGGGGATGATCTGCGCAAGGTTGAACTGGTCGGTCATTGCCTTTTGCGAATATCCCGTCAGCTCGCACATCGCGTTGTTCACGCTGGTGAACTGCCCGTTGCTGTTCAGGGTCGCCATGCCTACGGGGGCCGCATTCAGCACGGTGCGGAATCGCTTCTCGCTTGCCTCAAGCGCGTTGCGGGCGTGACGCAGCGCGGTGATGTCGCTTTGCGTCCCGACCATCCGTATCGCCGACCCATCGTCGGCGCGGTCCACGACCACGGCATCCGACCGCATCCAGCGCCAGCTTTCGCCGAACTGCATCCGGTATTCGGTCCGCGACCGTTCTGCCTTGCCGGTGATACAATCCTGATCCGCCTCGATCAGACGGGGCAGATCGTCGGGGTGGATACGGCTCAGGAACTCTTCCTGCGTATCCTCGATCTCCGGACCGACATCCATGATCTTGCGCCACGTCGGCGAGACCACCGATGTGCCCGACATCAGGTCGATCTCGAACACGCCAATCTCTGACCCCGCGAGGGCATGGTCATAGCGTTCCTTGATCCCGGCCAGTTCCCCGACGGCCCCGACCTCGACCGACACATCCCGCACAATAGCGGTGATGCGTTTGACGCCATTCAGCGTCTCCCATTCGTTATAATGTAGATCAAGGTGCAGCGTGGATCCGTCGTGTTTGGTGCCCGTGGCGTTATAGCCTGCCTCTGCGGGCAGCCACCCCGCCTCTGTCACGAATTTGGTCAGGGGCAACCCGCCCATCCCGTCTTCACGCTTGTCGAAAATCTCGAGCGCGGCGTGGTTGGCAAACAGGATCTCGCGGCGTTCATCCAGAATGAAGATCCCCACGACACTGTTCTCGATGATCGACCGGTTTTCCTCTTCGCGGGCGTTGATCTGCTGTTCGCGCAGCGCGGCCACCTCGGCCAGAGAATCCCCGCGTTGGCGAATGGCGCGCAGCACCACGATCAGCATCGCGGTCAGGGCAATCCCTGCGATCAACGCGAGCAGCGGCGTCCCACCGGGGAACAACGCCTCGAACAAGGGGGTGCTTTCATATTGGACGGTCCAGGTCCGCCCGAAGAATTCGGTGGTATAGACCACACTATACTTACCCGCCGCATGTTCGTGATCCTGGCTGGCATAGATCAGAGCTTCGGGGTCGGTCGTGTCGCCGTCATAGACGTGGAAATCATACACATTGTTCTGGTTCGGCGTCAGGTCCTGCAACAGGTTGCGGCCGATGAACGGCGCATAGACCCAGCCGCGAAACGTCCCCTCGCGCGGGCCGGAGGCATAGAACAGCGGGCGCAGCAGCAAGAATCCCGGTTGCTTCATCGCGTCCTGCACCAGCAGGATGCGCGGAGTCAGCTGCGGGGTGTTGGTTTCGCGTGCCCGATCCGCCGCCTCGCGCCGCCCTTTTTCAAAGCTGATGTCCAGCCCGACGGCTTCCTTGTTGGGCAGCACCGGCGCGATATATTTGATCACATATTTCTGGTCATGGTTCGTTTCTGGCCTGATCTCGAACCCCGGCGTCCCATTGGCACGCATATCTGCGACGAAAGCATCCTCGTCCACCTTGGCGACGGGTTCGACAAAACCGATCCCGTTGATGCCGGGCAGGTAGTTTTCGAAATCCAGACTTTCGACAAAGGTCTCGAAATCGTCGTACTCGATATTCTCCGACGATTGCATCATCCCCGCGGCACCGTTCAGACTTTGCAGATAGATATTCATCCGACGATCCAGCGCCTGAAGCCCGTCTTCGGTGATGCGTGCGAATTCGGCCTTGGCCGCGGCGCGGTTCATTCGCGCGCCTTCAGCGTAGATCCCGAAGGTCACGAGAAGGCAGACAACGATCAAAATCAAATCTAAGCGCTTGAACAAAACTATACTCTCACATTTCGCAAAACTGAAAAGCGCCTAATCGATGAAAGCCACCCGCTGATCATGTTACCGGCATCCCTCACTTATAAGTAGCACCGGTTTCCCTGCCAACGTTAATTATTACTTGCGCACAGGATTAAGACAGAAACCTCAACAGAATCTGAAGACACCCCAACTCAGGGTTGCCGATCAGACGGGATGCACAATCATAGCACGGAAGTCGTTGACGTTCGTCAGCGTCGGTCCCGTCACCACCTGACAGCCGATCCGGCCAAAGAAACCGTGGGCGTCATTTACCGCTAACGCCGATTCTGCGTCGAGGCGCGCGGACCCCGCCCGTGCCAATGTGTCGGGCCCGATGATCGCCCCCGCCACCTCTGCCGCGCCGTCGACGCCGTCGGTATCGCAGGCCAACCCCCAGATACCGGCCGCCCCGTTCAGGGCCAGCATCAGCGCCAAGGCATATTCCGCATTCGGTCCACCAACGCCATCCCCGCGCCGCGTGACCGTCATCTCCCCCCCCGACAGGACAACAATCGGCGCATCGCCGGGATGTAGACGCGTCTGTTCTTGCAGGGCCAAGGCGGCATGGGCCCGGGCGACCTCGCGGGCCTCGCCCTCCAGATCATTGCCCAGACGGATCACGCGAAACCCCTCTGCCTCGGCCAAAGCCTGTGCCGCATCCAGCGATTGCTTGGGGGCCGCATAAATCCGGTTCATCGCACGCGACAGCCGCGCATCATCCGGCGGCACGACCTGCGACCCCGCAGCCAGCGCCCGCGTGACCGAGGCCGGAACTGCCACGCCCCACTGCGTCAAGATCGCCTGCGCATCGCGCGAGGTGGAGGCATCGCCCACCGTGGGGCCCGACCCGATCATCGCCATATCATCCCCCGGCACGTCCGAGATCATCAACGTGTGCATCGTCGCCGGATAGGCCGCTGCCGCCAACTGCCCGCCCTTGACCTGCGACAGATGCTTGCGCACCACATTCATCTGCGTGATCGGCGCGCCAGAGGCCAGCAACCCCGCGTTCACCGCTTGTTTCTCGGCCAGCGTAATCTCCCCCAAGGGCGCGGTCAGCAGCGCCGACGCCCCGCCCGAGATCAGCGCCAGCACAAAGTCCCCCTCGCCCAAGTCCTGCACCAGCTCTAGCATCCGCGCGGTTGCGGCCTGTCCGGCGGCATCGGGCACGGGGTGGGCGGCCTCGACAATCTCGATCCCCTGACAGGGGCGGGCGTATCCATAGCGGGTGATCACCAAACCGTCGCAGGGGCCCCAGGCCGCCTCGACCGCCTCGGCCATGCGCGCGCTGGCCTTGCCCGCACCGATCACCACCACACGCCCCGCCGGTTTCGGCGGCAGATGCGCGGCCAGCGATTGCATCGGATCGGCCACGGCAACCGCGCGGTCGAACAAGCGGCGTAAAGTCGTCTCCGGCGCGGTGTGCATGGCGATCCCTATCCCGTCATCAAAAAAGCCGCCCCCGAAGGGACGGCCTGTTTTACACTCACGCGGTCTGATCGAACAGCCTTTTGCGTGCCGCGGCGTATTCTGTCGCCATCCGCTCGACCACCTCGGCGGCGGGGCGCACATCCTTGACCGCGCCGATGCCCTGACCGGCCCCCCAAATCTCTTTCCAGCTTTTGGGCTTTTCGCGATCGGCACCGAAGTTCATGTTCGACGGGTCGGACCGTTCAAGGTTGTTCGGGTCCATGCCCTGCGCCTCGATCGAGGCTTTCAGATAGTTGCCCCAAACGCCGGTGAACAAATCGGAGTACACAATATCCGAGGCCCCCGAATCCGCGATCATCTGCTTGTAGCGTGCGTCGGCATTCGCCTCTTGCGTGGCGATAAACGCCGACCCGGCATAGCCGCCATCCGCGCCCATGGCCTGCGCCGCAAGAATGCTGTCGCCCTTGGCAATCGCCCCCGACAGGAACAGCGGTCCGTTGAACCATTCGCGGATCTCCTGGATCAGCGCCAGCGGCGACAAGGCACCGGCGTGCCCCCCTGCCCCTGCGGCCACGGCGATCAGACCATCGGCCCCTTTTTCAATCGCCTTATGGGCAAAGCGGTTGTTGATGATGTCGTGCAAGACAACACCGCCCGCGCCATGCGCCGCATCGTTCAGCCATTCCTGCGCCCCAAGCGACGTGATCCACAGCGGCACCTCGTGCTTGACGCAAATCTCTACGTCGCGTTCAAGCCGCGCATTGGATTTATGCACGATCTGGTTCACCGCATAGGGGGCGGCGGGATTGTCAGGGTTCGCTTGGTTGTGACGGTCCAGCTCTTCCTTGATGCGCGTCAACCAGCGGTCCAGCTCAATCGGTTCGCCTTCCGCTTCGCGTGCGTTCAGCGCTGGAAAGCTGCCCACGATACCGGCCTTGCACTGTGCAATCACCAGATCAGGGTTCGAGATAATGAACAGCGGGCTGCCAATCAGCGGGATTCGCAAATTGTCGAAAAGGGCGGGTAGCGTCATCTTGTTCCTCCGGGACGTATTATTTTCCTGCAACTTGTCAGGATGTGCGCGCTTTGGAAATGACGAACGTTGCGTCCGTCACCCCCTTCTTGTGATCGGGACTACAGCGCCTCGACGATGGTGACATTGGCGATGCCGCCGCCTTCGCACATGGTTTGCAACCCGTATCTTTGGCCGCGCGCATGCAGGCTGTGCACCAGCGTCGTCATCAGCCGCGCACCAGAGGCCCCCAAAGGATGCCCAAGCGCAATCGCGCCGCCATTCACATTCAACTTGGCCGGATCGGCCCCGGTGTGTTTCGCCCAGGCCATCGGGATCGGCGCAAAGGCTTCGTTGACCTCGAACAGATCGATGTCGTCGATTTTCATACCGGCCCGCTCCAGCGCGCGGTCGGTGGCGGGCAGCGGTTCCTCCAGCATGATCACCGGATCGCCTGCGGTCACCGTCAGGTTCACGATCCGCGCCTTCGGGGTCAGCTTGTATTTCTTGAGCGCAGCTTCGGACACGACCAACACGCCCGCCGCCCCATCGCAAATCTGCGACGCATTCGCGGCAGAGATCATACCGTCCGGATCAAGCAGTTTAACAGAGGAAATCCCGTCAAGCGTCGCATCATCGCGGATGCCTTCGTCGCGGGTGTGCATCCTGCCGTCGATGGCCAGCGGAATGATCTCTGCGTCAAAGGCCCCACCATCCCGCGCAGCGGCGGCGCGGCGGTGGCTTTCCAGCGCATAGGCGTCCAGTTCCGCGCGGGTGAACCCGTGCTTCTGTGCGACCATTTCCGCGCCGATGAACTGGCTGAAATTCTTGGTGCCGTAGCGCGCTTCGATCCGGTCGCTGAACGGGCCCTCGCCCAACCCCGCCTTGGCATAAAGCGAAACATTCGACCCCATCGGCACCCGTGTCATGCTTTCGACACCCATGGCGACAACCACATCCTGCGTGCCCGACATCACGGCCTGCGCCGCGAATTGCACCGCCTGTTGCGAGCTGCCGCATTGCCGGTCGATGGTGACCGCGGGCACCGATTGCGGCAGGTTCGACGCCAGCACACAGTTGCGCCCGAAGGCAAAGGATTGCTCTCCGCCCTGGCTGACGCACCCGACGATCACGTCATCAATCACCGCGCCGTCGATCCCGGATCGCGCCACCAGCGCATTCAACACTTCGGCCCCCAGATTGGCAGGGTGCCAGTCGCGCAGCGCGCCGCCACGGCGCCCCCCTGCGGTGCGGGCTGTCTCTACGATATAGGCATGTGCCATAACGCTTTCCCCTCTATCCACTCTCTATTTCGGTGCCATGCGGATCGCGCCATCAAGGCGGATCGTTTCACCGTTCAGCATCGGGTTGTCGATAATCGCCCCGACCATCTTGGCGTATTCCGACGGATCGCCCAAACGGCTGGGGAAGGGCACCTGCGCGCCGAGCGAATCCTGCGCCTCCTGCGGCAGCCCCTCCAGCAGCGGAGTGAGGAACAGCCCCGGTGCGATCGTCATCACCCGGATGCCATAGCGCGCCAGCTCGCGGGCGACGGGCAAGGTCATGCCCACGATCCCGCCCTTCGATGCCGCATAGGCCGCCTGCCCGATCTGGCCATCAAACGCCGCGACCGATGCCGTGTTGATGATCACGCCGCGTTCTTCGCCCACAGGCTCTGCCTTGTGCAAGGCGGCGGCGAATTTCGACAACACGTTGAACGACCCCAGCAGGTTCACATTCACGACATTGGTAAAGCTTGCCAAGGGCAGCGCCGCGCCGTCACGATCCACGACTTTGGCGGGCGGGCCGATGCCCGCGCAGTTTACCAGAATACGCGCCTTGCCGTGCAGCCCTTCGGCCTCTGCGATCGCGGCCTCTACCGCGCTTTCGTCGGTGACATCAACGCGCAGGAACTTGCCCCCAATGGCGGTGGCTTTTTCCTCGCCCAGTTCAACGTTCATATCAAAGATGGTGACCTTGGCCCCGGCCTGCGCCAGAAACGCTGCCGTGGCCCCGCCCAATCCCGAAGCGCCACCGGTGACGATGGCGGCCTGTCCGTTCAATTGCATGGTATCCTCCCCTTCCCTGCTGACGCAGGGGCAACAGTTTAATTGCGGGGAATGTCGCCTGCGGTTTCGCGGATTACAATGGCAAAGCGTGGGGCACGCGGCCCCCCCGTTCAGCCGATCCGGTTCAGGCGGTGATCACGACCTCGGACACGTCACTATCTACGGCCTGCAATGCCGCCAGCACGCGGGGGATCAGATGGGTCTGCACATAGGCCCCGTGAAAACGGCTGGGGGCCTGAAGCGTGACACGCCCCCCTGCCCGATCCTGCCGCGTGAGATTATGCAGCCAACTGCCATAGACACCGGCATCTTCGGCATGAAGCACGGCCTGCGCCAACGCCCATTCGCTGCCCCCTTCGACAGGCGGCGTCGGGGCGGTGCCACGCACGGGCAAAGGCACCACCCGCGTCGGTTCCGGCGCGCCCTGCATGCGCAGATCAAAGTCCGGCCCGACCTGCGGCCATTGCGGGCGCGTCTTTTCAAGGATCGCATCAAGATCGAGCCCGTATTCCGTCACCCGTCCGCGCGCGCCCTGACGTTTGACCACCAGCCAGCCGCAGCCGCGCAGCTTTGCCATCTCGCGTTTGACGGTGCGTTCATCAACGGACCAAAGCTGCGCGATCTCGCGCTGACCCACGGCCAGTTCATTGCGCGCCCAGTTGTAGCGCGCCGTTACAAGTGTAATGAAGCGCAGCACCAGACGGTGATCATGTTTCCCGCCGGCAAGGGCATAGGCCCCCAAGGCGGTGATGATATCATACTTGCGCGCGGCGGCGTCACGCCCCACGGGTTTCGGTGAAAGCATAGCTGCTCCGATCTGGCACGGTGTGAATGTGCAGCCTCAGTTCGATCTCTTGATGGATCCTCGGGGCGTAGACAACGTCTTTTCTGCCTCTTCCCTGATTTGCGTCCGGAAACCCGATTCTGTCAAGGATTGGTTTTGCACCGACCCTCTTTCTTCCCCATTCAAATTTGAAAGTTGAGGTATCATTGGTATAGGGGGTCATCCTGAGCGTCCCCTATTACAGCGTTTTTGTCCCCCAATATGTCGCGGGGCCGATCCTGCTGTCCCCCTATATTTCCGCCCCGGGGCTATAGAGCCGCACCTATCGCCCGAATCGCGCCGAGGCCCTGTGGTATAAGGGATATTGAAAACCTGTTTATAGAATAAATGTCTTTCCATGAGATGCAAATTCAGCGTAAATCCAAATTGAGTAGTAATTAGCGTTCTCTTTCGGGTTTTCCGGTGCCGCCACAGCGTGCGGGGCGACGGTTCCCCGCGGGGAACGGGTAGGGAAAAGGACAGCTTATGTTTACCTATGCGGACCTGGCAAAGCTTCAGGCGCAGTCGCTCAAGATGCAGGGGCACATCCGGCATCAGACCTATTCGCCCGAGATGGAAAAGACCCTGCGCCGGTTCTCAAGCTGGGAAGTGGCGGAGCTGATCTTCAAGACCAACCCGTCGACCCTGCGCGGCCGGCTGGCCGCCGACCCGTCCCTGCCCGAGGGGCAGGTGGAAGAGGAAGGCCGCCAGCGCTGGTATTCGCTGGAAGAGATCAACGAGCTGCGGCGCAAGCTGAAGATCAAGAACCGGTCGCTGATGCCGCCGCGCCCTGCGGGCAAGCGGGCGGTGCGCGCCGCGATTGCCAACTTCAAGGGCGGCGCAGGCAAGTCCACCGTCGCGCTGCATTTCGCCCATGCGGCCGCGCTTGACGGCTACCGCGTGCTGGCCGTGGATTTCGATCCGCAGGCCACGCTCAGCCATTCGATGGGGCTGTCGGATGTCTCGGAAGAGGTCACTGTCTGGGGTATCATGGCCCGCGACCTGATCCGCGAGACAGAGCGGATGAACGCGGTGCAAGGCGGCGCGGAAAGCGGGGCCACCCTGCCCCAACGCAAACTGCCTGCCTCTGTTACCGGCATGGGGCTGAGCGAATTGCGCGCCACCGATTTCATCAAGCCAACCAGCTGGCCCACGATCGACCTGATCCCCAGCTGTGCCAACGCCGCGTTCGTTGAATTTGCCAGCGCGCAGTACCGGCACCTGAACCCCGAATGGTCGTTCTTTGCCGCCGTGTCCCGTTATCTTGATACGATCCCGCCGGACGCCTATGACCTGATCATCTTCGACTGCCCGCCCGCCATTGGCTACCAGTCGATGAACGCGGTCTTTGCGGCGGATGTTTTGTATATCCCCTCCGGCCCCGGCTATTGGGAATATGACAGCACCACCAGCTTCATCGGCCAGCTTTCTGAAGCGCTTGAGGATCTGGGCCGCTTCCGCGGGCGGCTGCCGTCGGGCACCGATCCGGTCAAGGCCTTTGCTGACATCAAGTTTCTATTGACCCGTTTCGAGCCTAATAACGATCTGCACCGTGCGATGCAGTCAGCATTTAATCAGGTCTTTAAGCCACATGTAGCAGAGCACCCGATTGAAATGACCCGCGCGGTTGAACAGTCAGGCCGGTTCCTGTCGTCGATCTATGAGATGGACTACCGCCAGATGACCCGCGAGACCTGGCGCCGCGCGCGGGCCTCCTTTGATCGGGCCTATGATGAATTCCGTGCCACGCTTGTCGATGCGTGGGATAAACTGGAGGATGAATAATGGTTAAGAAACGCTCTGTTTTCGATATCAACTTCGATCTGGATGAAGAGGAAGACGCGGGGTTCCCCGCGGGGAACGCACCTGCCGAACCGCCCGTTGTGAAAGAGTACAACATTCAGGGACACCCGTTGCAGAACTCTGATCCTGTGCCCAACCCCCCTGCCCCGTCGCGACGCGGCCCGATGGCAAGCGCGATCTCGGAAACGCTTGAAGCCACTTCCGAGCGCGCCAGCGCAGAGGCCGCCATTCGCGCGGAAAACGACGCGCTGGCGCATGAGCATGTGCGGCTGAAACGGCTGGGGTTGATCACCGATCTGATCCAGACCTCGGATGTGCATACCGACAAGCTGACCCGCGACCGGTCGGCCAATGTCGACCCCGAACTGGCAGAGCTGAAGCAGTCGATCCAGTCGGTCGGCCTCTCCAACCCCATTCGGGTGGAGCAGACGGATAACGGGTATGAGCTTATTCAAGGTTTCCGCCGGCTCACCGCCTTTCGCGAGCTTGCGGCGGAAACCGGCGACCCGCGCTATTCCCGCATCCCCGCCGCGCTGGTTCCCCGCGGGGAACCCCTTGCGGATCTGTATCGCAAGATGGTGGACGAGAACCTTGTGCGCAAAGACCTGTCCTTTGGCGAGATGGCGCGACTGGCCCTGTCCTATGCGCAGGATTCGGGCGTCGAGGTGAGTGACGCGGTTGGCACACTTTATGCCTCTGCGTTGAAACAGAAGAAGACCTATATCCGGCAATTCGCCCGTGTGCTTGCCGATCTGGACGGCGCGCTGCGCTACCCCGAGGCGATCCCGCGCGCGCTTGGGCTGGATGTCTATCGGTTCCTTGATGCGCAGGCGGGCAATGCGATGGCGCTGAAAAAGGCGTTGATCAAGCAGCCTGAACGGGATGCCGATGCCGAACTTGCGATTCTGCGGGCAGGGATCACAGCAAAGAAAGCCGCACCAAAGCCCGCGGGCCGAAGCTCTGCCAAGACATCCTTGCGGCTTGGGTTGCCACAGGGGGAGATGCGGGTGATCGCGTCGGACGGGAAGGTAGAGATGCGCTTGCCGCGCGATTTCTCGGCTGTCAGCAAGGCGCGATTACAGCGCGGGATCGAGGCGTTCCTTGCAGCGCTGGATCAGAAAGACTGAAACTCGAAGGGGGCAGGGCGGATCGCCTTGCCCCTTCTTCTTTGCGATGGGTCGGGCCTAATGCGCGCGATAGGCCTACATATACACGCCAACCATCGCCGCCTTGCCCGAATCTTCATCCTCACCTATACTCCTGCCCTATACGCATAGTGCGAGAGGGTGTCATGGGCCGTGTCAAAGTAAATCTTACATTGGATGCCAGCGTCGCCGAGACGGCGCGCGCGCTTGGGCTGAACATGTCGCGGTTGGCCGAGGCTGCGATTTCGGACGCCGCCAAGGCGGAACGCAATCGCCGCTGGCGGATCGAGAATCAGCAGGCGCTGGATGCCTATGCGCAAGAGGTAGAGGCCGAGGGCCTGCCGCTTGAGCGCTTCCGCAGTTTCTAGGGTGCGTTATGGCGCAGTTTGATGTGTACCGGCTTGCGGGCGGGCAGCTTGTGGTGGATCTGCAAACCGACCTGATTGGCATCGACGCCTCGCGCATGGTGGCACCGCTGCGCGAGGCGGGGCGGTACGCTGCCTTTCCCGGTCTGACGCCGCAGGTAGAGGTCGACGGCACCGCATGGATCGTGCGGGTGCAAGAGCTGGCCGCCGTGCCCGGCACCGCGCTGCGCGACAAGGTGACCTCGCTTGAGGCAGAGCGCGATGCATTGAAGCGGGCCTTGGATATCCTGATCGACGGGCTGTGACGGTGTCCGCGGCTTACGGTTCCCCGCGGGGAACCTCGCCCACATCTTTCGGCACCTGATACCCTTTGATCACCGCGTCGCGGGCGCGCAGTGCTTTGTACCAGCGCAACACATTGGGGAATTGCGTCAGGTCCACCCGCTGCCATTCATAGCGCGCGACCCAGGGCCAACAGGCCATATCCGCGATCGAATAGTCTCCGCAGATGAAGTCCTGCCCCTCGAGCTGTTTGTCGAGCACGCCGTAAAGCCGCTGGACCTCTGTCGCATAGCGGGTTTCGGCGTAGGGAGCCTTGCCCGGGTTGAACTGCAAGAAGTGATGCGCCTGTCCGGCCATCGGACCCAAGCCGCCCATCTGCCACATCAGCCATTCATGCACCTTGGCACGTCCGATCGCATCGCTCGGCAGGAATTTACCATATTTATCAGCTAGATACCACATGATCGCGCCGGATTCCATCAGGCAGAGGCCATTGTCATGGTCCTTGATCGCGGGGATCTTGTTATTGGGGCTGATTTTCAGGAAGTCGGGCGCGAATTGGTCGTCCTTCGTGATGTCGATGGGGTGGGCGGTATAGGGGACGCCCAACTCCTCTAGCAGGATAGAGACCTTGCGGCCGTTCGGGGTGGTCCAGGTATAGAGGTCGATCATTGCGGCGTCCTTCGGCTTGCGTCAGGGGGGAAAACGGGTTGCTATGCCCTTGGTATAAATCAGCTTGCGCGGATCACAAAGGCGCAGATCGGGGGGATGATGGAGAGGAAGATTGCACTGGTTACCGGCGGGGGCAGCGGCGTCGGGCGCGCCTGCGCCGCAGCGCTGGCAGAGGCGGGGTTTACGCTGGTGCTGACGGGGCGCCGGATGGCCCCGCTAGAGGAGGCCCGCGCCGCGTTGGCGGGGGAAGGGCATCTGGCCATCACCGCCGATGTCGGGGTCGAGGCGGATGTGCTGGCGCTGTTTGACCAGATCGAGGCGCAGTTCGGGCGGTTGGACCTGCTGTTCAACAATGCGGGCGTCAACGCCCCCGCGGTCGAGATTGACGACCTGTCGCTGGACGACTGGAACGCAATTGTGGCCGCGAACCTCACGGGGTCGTTTCTATGCGCGCGCGCGGCCTTCGGGTTGATGAAACGGCAGTCGCCCAAGGGCGGGCGGATCATCAACAACGGGTCTATTTCTGCCCATGTGCCGCGCCCGTTCTCGGCACCCTATACGGCGACGAAACATGCGGTGACAGGGCTGACGCGGTCGTTGTCGCTGGACGGGCGGGCGCATGACATCGCTTGTGGTCAGATCGACATCGGCAATGCCGCCAGCGAGATGACAGAGCAGATGGCCCAGGGTGTGCTGCAACCGGACGGGTCACGTCGGGCAGAGCCGCGCATGGATGTAGAGGATGTGGGCCGCACGCTGGTCTATATGGCAAGCCTGCCGCCTGCTTCAAACGCCATGTTCGTGACGGTGATGGCGACCAAGATGCCTTTTATCGGGCGCGGCTAGGGGAGGGGCCCCGCCCGCGCAAAAACGAGCGGGCGGGGTGCCGTTATGTGTCTCTAATCCGCGGTTCAGAGCCTACTTCTTTGCCGCATCGCGCAGTTTCGTGATCGTGGTGCGGGTAGAGATCTGTTCGGGGTTGGTGACCAGTTCGATCAAGGCCGGGCGACCGCTGGCGCGGGCTCGGTCAAAGGCGGCGGCGAAGTCGGCGGTTTTGGTCACGCGTTCCGCATGCGCGCCGTAGCCCTCGGCCATTCTGCAGAAATCCTGATTGATCAGCGTGGTGCCCGAAATGCGTTCGGGGTGGTCGCGTTCCTGATGCATGCGGATGGTGCCGTAGATGCCGTTGTTGAACAGCAGCACGATCGGCGTTGCCCCGTATTGCGCGGCGGTGGCGAGCTCTTGCCCGCTCATCATGAAACCGCCATCGCCGACGAAAGACAGCACCAGCTGATCCTTATGCGCCAGCGCCGCAGAGACGCCGGCCGGAACGGAATACCCCATCGCGCCGCAGGTCGACCCGACGATGCGCCCCGGGCGGCCAAAACGCAGATAGCGTTGCGCCCAGCCGGTGTGGTTGCCCGCGTCCAGCGTCACGATTGTATCTTGCGGTAGGCTATCGCGGATCTGGCAAAGGGCGACGCCCATGTCGAGCTCCCATTCCGCGCCATTGGGGCTGTCGGTGTCGGTCAGGTAATCGCCATGCAGCTTTGCGCACCAATCCTGCCAATCGTCGGCGCGGCCCAGATCAAGGCCCCCAAGCGCCGATGCCGCAGCGGCGGGGGAGGCGGCAAAGCCGAGGTCGGGGGAATAGACGCGGCCGATCTCGTCCGCGTCAGGGTGCAGGTGCACCAGACGGGTATCGGGGTTGGGCGATTGCAGGGTGGTGTAGGTCTTGGTCGTCATCTCGCCCAAGCGGGCCCCGATGACGATCAGCAGGTCGGCCTCTTTCTTGTGGGCAAAAAGCGTCGGCGCGGTGGAGGTGCCGAAATCGCCCGCAAAGACAGGCGACAGGTTGTGCACGATATCCTGTCGCCGGAAGGAGGTGGCGACAGGGATGTTGTTGGTCTCGGCAAAGCGGGTGATCGCGGCGGCGGCATCCTCGGTCCAGCCGGAGCCGCCAAGCAGCATCAGCGGGCGTTTGGCTTGGGCGATCTCGTCCTTCAGCGCGTCTACATTTGCTGTCGAAAGCTGGGCCTGCGTGGCGGTATAGGGCCGCGCATCGGCGACTTCGACGATATCGGTCAGCATGTCCTCGGGCAGGGCGATGACAACCGGACCGGGCCGGCCAGAGGTGGCGACGCGGAAGGCGCGGGCCATATACTCAGGCACCCGCGACGCATCGTCGATCTGGGTCGCCCATTTGGCGATAGGGCCAAACATGGCGCGGTAGTCGACTTCCTGAAAAGCTTCGCGGTCGGTGGTGTCGCGGGCGATCTGGCCCACCAGCAGGATCATCGGCGTGCTATCCTGTTGCGCGATATGCACGCCAATGGCGGCGTGGCAGGCGCCGGGGCCGCGGGTGACCATGCAGATGCCGGGGGTGCCGTGCAGTTTGCCGTAGGTTTCGGCCATATTCGCCGCACCGGCCTCGTGGCGGGCGTTGATCAGGGTGAACCGGTCTTGCACGTCATGCAGCGCGTCCAGCACCTCGAGGTAGCTTTCACCGGGCACGCAATAGGCGGTGTCGGCCCCGTGGATCAAAAGCTGGTCCACAAGGACCTGTCCGCCGGTCCGGCGTTTGAGGGGGGCGTTCTGGGTCATTGGTCGGGCTCCGTCCATGTCATCTGGTATTTTCGATTGCCGAAGATGCAGCACGCCGGGGCAGGTTTTGCAATGCCGTTAGGGAAACATCGGCGGTGAAAAAAAATTGACGGATGGAAACGTATCCCGCACACTCAACCATGACGAAAGTGGTGGGTAGTTTTGGCGGATGGTTCTCATAAAACTCTAGGATTGCAGCTAAATGTCATCGGGCCGTTCGATTTGCGGCGCACCGATGGGTCACGTGTCACCATCACCTCGAAGAAGGCGCGCGCTGTGCTGGCGATGTTGGCGGTCGCCCCCGGTGGCAGGCGCGAAAGACGTTGGTTGCAATACAAGCTATGGAGCGAACGCGGAGAGCGTGAGGGTGCGGCCAGCCTGCGCCAGACGCTGTCTGCCCTGCGCCGTGCGCTTGCCCCGATGGGCGATGTGCTGGAGGCGGATCGCACCACGGTCACGCTGTCGCTGAGCGAGGTCGCGGTAGATGTGCTTGAGCTTTCGTCGGTGGCGCAGCGGTTGCCGGGGCAGGCGGAGTTTCTTGAAGGGCTTGATATCAGGGACCCTGAGTTCGACAACTGGCTGCGCGATCAGCGCGCCTTTTGGTCTCGCCAGCTAGAGACCTCGCAGAGCGGTCCCGACCCATCAGAGGTTGACTTCGCCCCGCCGCTGGATGTGCCCTGTGTGACGCTCATGCCCTTTGCCAGTGCCGAGCCGCTGACCCCTCAGGCGCAAGAGCTGGCAGAGCAGGTGTTGGACCAGCTGGCGCGGCATCGTTGGATCAGCTTTATGGATTGGGCCGTGCACAGTGGCCGCAGCGCCGCCGGTGCCGCGCGGCCTGCGACGGCGAATTACGTGGTGACCGGCCAGTTGCGCCAGAGCGGCGGGCGGTTGGTCTTGATGGTGGAGCTAACGCATCTGACCACGGGGCAATCGGTGAAACGTGCGCAATTTACCGCGCCGCTGGCCGATGCTGCCGATATCGGGGCGGGGTTTGCCGCCGTCGCGCGGGATATGGCGATCGAGGTGGCGGGGAATTTCAGCTGTGCGTTGGCGCAATCCTACGAACAGCGGTCCCAGTCGCGGCCGGCACAAAGCGACGAGGCGCTGGTGTGGCAGGGGCGCTGGCATATCAACCGCCTCACCCCCGAGGATTTCGAGAAGGCGCAGGCGATCTTCGAGGATATCATCGCGCGCAACCCCGGTCATGTAGAGGCGCATGTCTATCTTGCGCTGACCACGCTGTGGCGGGTCTGGACCTGCCGCGCCGATCCGCGTGACATCAAGCTGGCGCGGCGACAGGCGCAAAAGGCGATCAAGCTGGATGTGTCGGACGGGCGGGGCTATTGGATCGCGGGCTGTGCGGAATGTTGGCTGGGCAACAAGACGGCGGCTGTGCATTACACGGACGAGGCGATCCGGCTGTGCCCCTCGCTGGCCTTTGCCCATGACCAGCGCGGCACGAATCTGGCCTATGATGGCAACCCCCTGGCGGCGCTGGAGGCGCTGGAACACGCGATTCGCCTGTCGCCCCACCACCCGCAGCGCTTTTGTTTCGAGGGGGAGACAGCCCTTGCCGCGCTGCTGGCGGGTGATCTGTCGGCCGCATTGCAGCACGCGGATCACGCCTTGTTGCTGCGCCCCGCCTATTGGTACGCCCATATGGTCAAGGTCTTGGCGCTGCACCGCATGGGCCGCCCCGACGCCGTGGCGCGTGCCAAGCGCGAGTTGTACGAGTTCGAGCCCCGTTTCAACCGCAGCTATATCAACTGGCTTCCCTTTTCGGACCGGTCGCTGAACGCACGTATGATTGAAGAGATGTTCTAGGTACGGCGCGCCGGCTGGTGACCCCCCGAGGGGCCTTTGCAGAAGGCATCCGACGCATGACGAAATATGCAGACAACTACGCTGGTATCCGGCAAGCGCAGGCGGAGGAGCGGGCGCATCCCTCTGATCTGGGAACGCGGCATTTCACGCTTGATGCGCTGAACGGCAGTTGGGTCGCACAGCTGCGTAGCCGGATCACGCAAGGGCTGATGAAACATGGCGGGCTGCGCCTGATGCAGCGGATTGCGCCGGTGGTGCGGTTGGGGCCATATCACTTTGTCACGCGCCACGCCGATATTGTCGCGGCATTGCATCGGCCCGATGTTTTCGGCGTGCCCTTTGGCCCCGAGATGGAAGAGATGGCAGGCCCGCCGGTTTTTGCCTTGGGCGATGACGCACAGACCCATGCCGCGCAGATGGCGATTTTGCGCGATCCTTGGGCGGGAATCGATCCGGTGACCCATGTGCGCCCTGTGGTGCGCCGCGTGACCGAAGCTTTGCTGGAGGATAGCGGCGGGCAGATCGACATGGCGCGCGATGTCTTTATGCGCGTCACGGCAGAGGCCTGTCTGAAGACCTTTGGCATCGCGGCCCCGAGCGCGGAAAACTTTGCCGCGTTTTCGGCGGCATGTTCCTCGCTGATCTTTGCCGACCCCTCGGGCACGCCTGCGGTGCGTCGGCAGGCGATGATCGGGGCCAAGCGCATCTGCGATCTGCTGGATGCCAGCATCGACGCCTATGCCAAGCTGTCCGCCGACGAACGGGCGGACCCCGTACAGGCGGGGTTCTTGCAAGGGTTGATGGATCAGGTCGCGCGGCAGGACGATGGCGGACCGGTTTGGGAACAGTCGGATAAAGACACCGTGCGGGTGATCCTGTTCGGGGTGATCACCGGCTTTGTGCCCACCACCGCGCTTGCGGCGGGCAAGATACTCGACCAGATGCGCCGCAAGCCGGACCAGTTCCATCAGGCGCTGCGCTGTGCCGCGCGGGCCGAAGCTTCCCCCGACGACCCGCAGGCCCGCTTGGCCCTGCGTGACATATTGTTCGAGATCGCCCGCTTCAATCCGTCGCTTTTTCCCGGCCAGTTCCGCCTGCGTAAAGAGGCCGGCGATACCCACGGCCTGCCCGAGGCGCTGCGGCGGATCAAACCCGGTGCCGTGGTCATTCTGGCAACAGCGCAAGCCCTGCATGATCCGCGGGTGGTGAAACACCCCAACCGCTTCATGCCCGGCGAAGGGTTCCTGGCCAAGGACGGCACCGCGCTGCCGGATCTGTCCTTTGGTTTGGGGATGCATCACTGTCTGGGGCACGAGATGGCCCATGAGATCATCACCGAGGCATTCCAGATCATCCTGTCGCGCCCCGGCATCGCCTTTCTGCCCGAGCGGCCAAAGTTCTATGGCCCCTATCTGGGCCGCTTGCGGATGCGGTTCGACATGGTGGAAGGCCACGCTGCACAGTCGACGATCGTGGCGCCTGTGCCCTTGAAAGAGGGGGTGGATATCGAGGCGCTCCGCGCGGTCTTGGCGGGGTTGCAGGAGGAGACATCGGATTTGAAGCAGGGGCTTGAGGGCACGGGGATCGTGCATTTCGCAAGCCTCAATCTGGTCAATCTGGGGGCCGAGACGCGGCTTGATGCGCGGCCCACGCATCTGCTGGCAGAGTTCAACACCGATGGCATGCCGCGGGACGCGCTGGCGCGGCTGGCGCAACGGATCGACGCGCCCTGTTCGACAGTGCTGCGGTTTCTGAAAGACGCGCAGGGCGGGTTTATCGCGGCGGTGCGCGCGCATTTGCTACACCCCGATACCAAGCCCTGGGGCACCATCGGGGTGAACTTCAACGGCACCGAACATATGCCCGTGCGCCAGATCGAGGAGGAGAGAAACCTGTATGACTGGGCCGAGGCGCAGGTGCGACAGCGCGCAGCCGAGGGCACTACGGACCCTGCCAATCTGGTCGCCGATATCCGCAACCAGATGCAGGAGGACCCTGCGAAAGCGGCGCTGCTGTACCGCCCATCCCATCGCTATCCGCGCTTCTCGCGGCACAAGGATTTCCCCTTCTGGGGGTTTATCGCGAAATATGCGGGGCTGGGGCTGAAGCCCTTGGCGGTCTTTGCGCTGCTGGCGTTGGTGCTGCCTGTGGGACTGGTCGCCTTTGGTCTTGTCAGTCTGCTGCAGGCGGCGGATGTCTATGTCTCGCTGTGGATGGTGCCGCTGTTGCTGGCGCTCACGGTGGCGGGCGGGGTGCTGGCATGGTTGCGGCGGGTCGAGACGCACGAGACGCCGGATGACCGCTATGCGCCTCATGATCACGTCGCCGCCGTGCAAGCGATGGAGGATCTGCCCGGCTATGCGCAGAACCACATCACCTCGGTCAGTGCCTTGAAGCCCGGGCTGCTGCGGCGGCTGACCACGGCGCTGGCGTTCCACATCATCAAATATATGAAAATCCTGTGGTTCCGCCCCGGCTTTGTCACCGATTTCGCCACCATCCATTATGCGCGCTGGTACTGCCCCAAAGGCAGTCAAAAGCTGATCTTTCAGGGCAATTACGACGGCAGCTGGGAAAGCTACCTAGAGGATTTCATCACCAAGGTGCACCGCGGCCAGACGATGGCGTGGAACAACTGCGTGGGTTTTCCGCGCAGCCGGTGGTTTTTTCTGAATGGGGCGCAGGACGGTGACAGGTTCAAACGCTGGGTGCGGCGCCAGCAGGTGCAGACGCAGGTCTGGTACAGCCGCTTTCCGCAGCTGACCACTGGGATGATCCGCACCAATGCGCTGGTGCGCGACGGGCTGGCGCGGGCGCTGACCCATGACGAATATCGCGCGTGGGCCACCCTATTCTACACCGCGCCGCGCCCCGCCGATGCGATCGAGACGGACCAGGTGCAGACCTTGCTGTTCAACGGGCTGGGGCGGCATCCGTTGATGACCGCGCGGGTGCTGCGCTTTGACACGGGACAGGGGGGCAAACGCCTGATCGCGCAGTTGCTGCAAGAGGCACGCAATGCCGAGACCCCCGGTGCGCCTTGGGATGCGCGGCTGAGCTTTGGCGACGCCTATCCCGATTATCCGGCGCATTTCATTGCCCTGTCGTCTGGCGGGCTGTCGCTGCTGGGGTTTCCCGACACGCCCCACGACGGGCGCGCGACATTGCCCCATGCCTTTGCCAGCGGCATGGCGGCACGGGCGCGGGTGTTGGGCGATGCGGGCACGCCCGCCGATCCCGCCCGCTGGCGATGGAGCGACGGCGCCGCGCACGCTTTGCTGCTGTCCTATGCCCGCGATCCTTTGGAGCAGGCGGCAACCGACGACACGCTGACCGTGATGTTCGAGCAATATGGCATCGCGGTGGACAGCATCGTGCGGGCGGATCTGCAACGCCGCGGTTTGGTCCATAGCGACGGATTCGGCACGCGTGACGGTATCTCGCAGCCGATCATGCGCCACACCCAGGCCTTTGCCAAAGGCAAGGCCGCGCCGGATGATGTGGTCAGCGCGGGGGAGTTCATCCTGGGGTATCCCGATTCCCGGGGCTACCTGCCGCTGGCGATCACCGTGCCCGCCGATACGCCGGCGGCGCAGGGGCTGTCGGCGGTCGAGCGGCCGGTCACGGATCTGGTGCCGCGCTTTGGGCGGCTGCATCTGGGGGACCAGCGTGATTTTGGCCGCGGCGGGAGCTTTCTGGCGGTGCGGCAGATCTTGCACAATGACAAGGCTCTGAAGGAGTTTGTGGCGGCCAAGGCGCGCGGGCTTGAGGCGCGACATCTGCCGCAAAAGGGCATCGCGGATGCGATCCGCGAGGATATTCAGGCCGACATCAGAATCCGGCAGGGCGACCGCATGCCCGGCGACAAGGATATCGTGCTGGGGGATATGCAGCGCGGGCAAATGGATCAGTCGCCCTATGGCGATGTGCCTATGGGGCCGGATGCACGGCAGATCTGGATGGAGCAATGGATCACCGCCAAGATCATCGGTCGGTGGGCGGACGGCAGTTCACTGGCGCGCAACCCGTCGGTGTCGCGCAGCCTGCGCAACCGCGCGCGCTATCACGCGGTCGTGCGGCGCTATGTCGGGCTGCGCCTCAAGGCATTGCAAGCCGCGACGGACCAGCGCCCTGCGACCGACGGCCATCTTGTTGCGCTGCAGCAGTTCCTTGACCGGACACATACGCCAAGGGGTCGCGGCCGTTTGGGCGTGCATGGCGGGCTGAGCATGGATGAGACGATCTGGACGACGCAGGGCTGGGCCGCGTTCAACGATGCCTTGTCAGAGCTTGAGCATGAAGTCGGCCCCCTTGGCATACCGCGCGATCTGCTGCGGCCGGTGATCCCCGATAATGACTTCCGCCACGGTGAGGACGACCCCTTGGGGCTGTATTGCCCGATCGGGTCGCATATCCGCCGCGCCAACCCGCGCGACAGTTTCCGCCCCGGTCACGAGATCACATTGCAGATCAACAACCGCCATCGGCTGTTGCGGCGGGGCCGGACCTATAGCAGCACGTTTGACACGCCGCAGGACGCAGGCTTGATCGACGCGGGCTGGGTGCGGCGCGATACCGAGACCGTACCGCCGGTTGAGGAAGAGGAAGGCACCTTCTTTATGTGCTTTAACGCCAATATCGAACGGCAGTTCGAATTCGTGCAGCAGACCTGGATCAACGCAGACGGGTTCCACGGTGGGCGGCATGGGCCGGACCCTTTGATCACGCCGAAACAGAAGGGTGATACGTTCATTATTCCGGGGTCGGAGGAGTCGCTGGCGCTGGATATGTGCCCGATGTCTCGCGCGGAAGGGGAGGGGGTCGCGCAGCCTGCGCCGGTGGATTTCACCCGAACGGTGGCGGGGGGCTACTTCTTTATGCCAAGCAAACAGGCGCTGGCATATCTGTCGCAACTATAGGTTAGGCCCTCTGAGCGTTTAGCGACGAAAAACCGCCTGATGCATTCTTTTTTCACGATTTTTTCACGGAGCGCCGCGCAAAAATTTACGGTACGTTTACGGTCGATTTTTAACCTTTCTTAACCTGCTGCGATTTCGGCAGGCACCCGCCCGCTTGGGGCTATTTAGAAAGGGCATTGAAATGAAACTTTACATGCAATTGATGACAACGACCGCGCTGGCGCTGAGCGTCGCGGCCTGCGGGTCATCGAACGGGGTCGACAAGGTGATTGATGTGACAGACATCACCGAAGAGGCGCAGGCCAAACGGACCTTTGCGACAGACGAGGACGGTGATCCGGTCGATGCCGGTGCGGCCATTGCGTCAGGCAAGACACTGACCGCGCGCGCCGTGGGCGTCGCCTTGCAGAACCTGAACTATCACACCGGGGAAACCAGCACGACGACTGATGTCACCGCGTCGATCAAGCGCAATGATGATGGCGCGCTGACCGTGACCATCGACGGCGAAGAGCTGGCGTTCACCCCTGCCGACGTGAATGGCGAAGGTGACGGCTACGAGGTCGAGGTGGATGGGAAATTCGCGGGCGTCTACAACTATAATGGTCCGGTTGAAGATCTGCTGACGGCGGGCAACGGCTTTGCCCAGGTGGTGCAGATTTTCCGGTCGTCCGAGAACGCCGAAGGTCACGTCTCCGGCGACAGTACCTTTGCGATCTTTGGCACCGAGACGGCGGATGAAGATTTGAAAGATCTGCCAAAGGCCGAATATACGGGCCGGTCGCGGATCAATGTTGTGCCAAACAGCGGCTTCGAATCGAACAGCGAAAGCCGGTACAAGGTGCGTAGCGAGATCGCGATGACGGCAGACTTTGGCGCCGGCGAGATCTGGGGCACCATCGGGAACACCACCATCGAAGACCCCGAAGACGGTGAACGTGACGCCGTTGAAGGGACCATCGCGATGGATAAAACCACGTTCGACAACAATGGTTTTGCCGGGACGTTGACGGCAGATGCGGACTTCATCAGCGATATCGACGTCAATAGCGCCGAAGGGACGTACTCCGGTGCGTTCTATGGGCCAAATGCCGAACAGGTTGCCGGTGCGCTGACATTTGGTATCGGCGCTGACGACGGGTCGCTGAACGGGAACGGCTACTTCTCGGCCGACAAAGTCGACTAAGGTCGACGACAACGGGATAGAGAAGCGTCGATCAAATTACGGGTCCCGCTTCTCTGGGCGTGGGCATGACCTCAAGCCATGCCTGCGTCTCCCCATTATTTCATGTGGGAGACGCAGTGCAGAGTTCAGGTTTCACGCCGATTTAACTGCTTGAGGGTTAATCCATGAAACATTTGCTTTTTGCCGCCCTGATGGGCGTTCTTTTGGCGTGCCAATCGCCCGGACAGGCGCAGGCCGCGACGCCACAGGACTATCTGGAACAGGGAAACTATGACGCCGCGCGGGCCAGTCTGGCGCAGTTGGTCAAGGGGGATCCGAACGGGCCCTTGCATCAGGCCTATCTGGAAGGTCAAATCCTGATGCGCCAGAACCAGCCTGCGGCGGCGGTTGATCTGTTTCGCGATCTGGTGCGCATCGCGCCCGATTATGAACCGGCAAGACGAGAGCTGACCCTGCTGCTGGCCTATCGCGGTGACGTGACCGCTGCGCGCTATCATGCGGAACGGTTGGTCGCGGAAACCGCCGACGAACAGCTGCGCGCCGGATTGCAGACCTTTATCCTGAACAATAGCTCGCGCAAGCCCGGCGGCTTTGCCCTGCGGTTCGCGCTGTTGCCGTCGTCGAACCAGACCCGCGGCAGTGCCGAGCAGGAGATCCTGATTGGCGGGGTGCCGTTCACGCTGAACCCCGCGTCGCGCGCGTCTTCCGGGGTGGGGCTGGCGATTGGCGGCACTGCGTGGCGGCGCTGGCAGTGGAATGAAAGATGGTCCGGCGTGGGCACGGCCAGTCTGGATGCGAAATTCTACGATTCCGCGCTGAACACGGAAACCACGGCCGTCGCACGGTTCGATGTCATTCGTGGCGGGCAGCGAGGGCGGTTCTCTTTCGGGCCGATTGCCGAGCTGAGCTTTTCTGATTCAGACATCGTGCGACGACGGTGGGGGGCGGAGCTGCGCGGCGCCTATCAGCTGCGTCCGCGTGATCTGGTGTCGGGGGCGCTTCGGTTTGATCGGCAGACCTATGACCAAAGCCCGTTTCGGGACGGGCACCGGATGCGGGCCTCGGTCTCGTACCAACATCGGTTGACGCCGACGCTCGGGCTATCCTTCGGCCTGTCGCAGCTGCGCGAAACGACACAGCGCGCGCATCTGGATCACCATGAAACCGGCGTGTCGATGGGGATCGACAAACAGTGGAAATCGGGTCTCTCGACCGGCGTGATACTGGCATACGAACAGGACAGATACGACGGCATCTTCCCCGGCACCACGACCCCGCGCGAGGATGACACCACCAGCCTCACCTTCACCGTTCAGCACAACAAGGTGCAGATCGGGAAATACGTGCCGCGCATCACCTATACCTACACGCGGGCGAAATCGAATGTGGCGTTGTTCGACTATGACAGCCACGACATCGGGGCGAGTCTCTCGCTCAAGTTCTGACGCGGGGCGGGCAGCCTGATGGGGTGCCCCTTCCCGCAAACACAAAAGAGATGGTCCGAATATCCTGACAAAACACAGGTTTGCGGGCCATTCGGGCATGCCATTGCCGTAAAACTTTCAAAAAGTTGGATTAATTCGCCTACCTTACCTTGCGGCGCCTCGATCCGAGGTGCAGAAAGACGCCGTATACGCGGTGGTCTGCAAAGCAAGGGAGACACGTATGAAAGACTGGAACGCTTTGGCGAGCGCGCTGTATGACGGCAGCTTTCGGCCGATGTTCATCAACGGTAAATGGTGTCCGGCCCAATCGGGCGCAGAGATGGATGCGCGCAATCCGGCGAACGGGTCTTTGCTGGCGACTGTACCGCAGGGGGGCGCGGCGGATATTGATGCCGCCGTAAAATCCGCCCGCGCGGCGTTCGAGGGGCCTTGGGCCAAGTTCACCCCGTTCGAGCGTCAGGCGTTGCTGCTGCGCATCGCTGACAAGTTCGAGGCAGAATGGGAACGCCTGTGTCTGTCGGACACGTTGGATATGGGGATGCCGATCCAGCGCACGCTGGCCAACAGCCGTCGCGTGTTGGGGATGTTGCGGTTCTATGCGGGGCAGGCGGTGATGATCCACGGCCAGACAATCCCGAACTCCTTCCCCGGCGAGATTTATTCATCCACCGTGCGTGAACCCGTGGGCGTGGTCGGGGCGATCATCCCGTGGAATGCGCCAATCGCCGGTTCCGTCTGGAAGATCGCGCCCGCGCTGGCGACCGGCTGCACCGTGGTGTTGAAACCGTCCGAGGAGGCGTCGCTGACCGTGCTGATGATCGCGCGGTTGATGCAAGAAGCGGGGCTGCCCGACGGGGTGCTGAATGTGGTGACCGGATTGGGGGCCGATGCCGGTGCCGCGCTGGCGGCGCATCCGGATGTGGACAAGATCGTGTTCACCGGTTCAACGGCCACCGGTCAGGCGATTGCCCGCGCGGCAACGGGCACGTTGAAACGCGTCTCGCTTGAGCTGGGGGGGAAATCGCCGGTCATCGTCTGCAAGGATGCGGATATCGACAAGGCGGTGCCGGTCGCGGCCATGTCGGTCTTTGCCAATTCGGGTCAGATCTGCATCGCCGGATCGCGGTTGTTTGTGGCGCGCGAGATCCATGACGAATTCACCCGTCGTGTGGCGGAGTTTGCCGCGGGGCTGAAGATCGGGCAGGGGATTGATGAGGGCACGGATATCGGACCCATCATCTCGGCCCGTCAGGCCGAACGGATCGCCGGCTTCCTGTCGGACGGTCCGGCCGAGGGCGCAACGGTTCTGACCGGCGGGCAACGCGCCGAAGGGGCGGCGCTGGAGGGTGGGCATTTCATCCAGCCCACCGTTTTTGGCGGCGTCACCGACGACATGCGCATCGCCCGCGAAGAGATCTTCGGCCCCGTGATTTCCGCGCTGCCGTTCGATGATCTGGACGAGGTCGTGACCCGCGCCAACGACACGCCCTATGGGCTGGCTGCTGGTGTATTCTCGACCAATCTGGGGACGGCGCACAAGCTGGCCCATCGGCTGAAAGCAGGGTCCGTCTGGGTGAATATGTATCACGCCATTGATCCAGCGGTGCCCTTTGGCGGGGTCAAGATGTCGGGTTATGGCCGCGAAGGTGGGACCGAGCATCTGGAAGAATATCTGGACACCAAAGCGATCTGGATCAACGCGGATTAAACCGCGCTGCGGGACAAAGGGAGGAACGCGATGAAAGTTGGCATTATCGGTGTCGGTCTGATGGGCCACGGCATTGCGCGGAACGTCTTGCGCAAGGGCAAGTTCGAACTGGGCTTTCTGGATCACCCCGGCAACCAGCCGGTAGACGAGATTACGGGCCTTGGCGCGGTGGCGTATGACACGCCTGCCGCGCTGGCGGCGGTGAGTGATGTGATCATACTCTGCGTCACCGGATCGCCTCAGGTGGAGGCGATTGTCACCGGCGATCACGGGCTGGTGTCGGCGTTGAAACCCGGTGCGGTGGTTGTCGATTGTTCGACCGCGCTGCCCGACAGCACCCTGCGTATGGGCGACGCGGTGCAGGCCGCGGGCGGAGCCTATCTGGATGCGCCGATGACGCGCACGGCGAAACACGCCCATGACGGGGCGTTGAACCTGTTGGTGGGGGGTGACGCCGCGGTGCTGGAAAAGGTCCGGCCCGTGCTGGGAAGCTTTACCGATACGGTCGACCACGTCGGTGCGCTTGGCCACGGGCACCGGTTGAAGCTGCTGCATAATTATGTGTCGGTCGGGTTCATGACCCTGCTGGCCGAGGCCGCAGCGCAGGCCGCCGATGCACAGATCGATCCGCAGGTGTTCGTGGACGTTCTGGCCGGTGGCGGCGGGGCCAGTGTCGCGCTGGACCGCCTTGCCCCCTATATCACGCAAGGCGACCGCGAAGGGCTGCCCTTTTTCGTCAGCAATGCACAAAAAGACATCGACTATTACCGTGCCATGTCGACCGCATCGGGGGCGCAACAGACCGTCGCCGATAACGTCTCTGCCGCGCTCGCCCGAACGGTCGAGGCGGGGCATGGTCAGGCCTATGTGCCCGAGCTGGTAAAGTTGTTCCGGAAATCCGCGCAGGGCTAAGTCAGCGTTGCGCGGTGCCACGAGGGCTGCATCTTGTCAGCTTTGGTGGGTTTAGATAGCACATCCACAAGGTTACTGGGAGGTTACCATGAAATTCAATCTGACACATTTTGCGGCCGCAAGCGCCTTTGTCGCGCTGGCGGGTGCTGCCGCCGCGCAGACCGAGATCAAGATCGGCTATGCTTTGGCCCCCGACAGCCACTACGGCGTCGCGGCGCAGAAATTCGAAGAGGTGGTGCTGGCGGAGACCGGCGATCAGTTCAGCTTCAAGCATTTCCCGTCTTCGGGTCTGGGCGGCGAACGCGAAGTGATCGAGGGGCTGCAACTGGGCACCATCGAGGCAACAATCGTGTCCTCGGGTACGCTGGCGAACTTCGTCCCCTCCACCGGTGTTTTTGACATTCCGTTCCTGTTCAGCGGGTTGGACCACGCCCGCGCTGTGCTGGACGGGCCCATCGGTCAGGAAATTCTGGGCGAGTTCGACACTGTCGGCCTGCACGGTCTGGCATGGGGCGAACAGGGCTTTCGCCACATCACCAACAACCGCAACGCGATCCACACGCCTGCCGATGTCGAAGGGCTGAAGATCCGCACGATGGAAAACCCCGTGCACCTCGCCGCCTTCGACGCCATGGGGGCCGCCCCCACGCCGATGGCATGGCCCGAGGTGATTTCGTCGTTGCAGCAAGGTGTGATCGACGGTCAGGAAAACCCGCTGTCGGTGATCGTTTCGGTCAAGCTGAACGAAGTTCAGAAATATCTGACCCTGTCGGGCCACGTCTATTCGCCCGCGATGCTGCTGGTGTCCAAACCTTTCTGGGACGGGCTTGACGACGATCAGAAAGCCGCGATGGAAAAAGCCGCAACTGAAGCGGCTGCCGCGATGCGGGGCTATGTCGACAATGTGGAAACCTCGGGTGTGGAAACGCTGAAAGAGCGTGGCATGGAAGTAAACGCCCTGTCCGCCGAAGAGAAAGCCGCGTTTCAGGCGTCGATCAAATCGGCCTATGAAGGCTACTATGACACCTACGGCCAAGAGCTGGTCGACTCGATCGTAAACTTCGAGTGAGCAATACCGCCGGCATCCAACGGGTGCCGGCGACATCGGGCGAGGGGAAGCCGTGAAGAGACTGGAAACCATTTTCGTGGCGTTGAACGGTTGGGCGCTGATCCTCATGCTTTCGGCAATGACGCTGGTCGTCGGTGCCAATATCACCCTGCGCTATGTGACCGCCCATTCGCTGCCTTGGGCAGACGAGGCGGCGCGCTATCTGATGATCTGGATGACCTTTGGCGGCGCGGGTCTTGTGCTGCGCACCGGCGGGCATGTCGCGATCACCAACCTACAGGATGCGCTGCCCAGCATGGGGCAAAAGCTGCTGCGGGCGGGAATTGCCTTGGGGCTTTTGGTCTTTTTCGGATTCATGGTCTACGTCGGCATCCAATATGCGCAGCGCATGCAGTATCAGGTGACGCCCGCACTGCGGATGCCCTTCCTGTATGTCTACGCCGCGATTCCGGTCGGGTTTGCGCTGCTGATCGCCCACCTGCTGCTGATTGCGCACCCCTTCATCATGGCGGGGGATTATAAACGTATGGATGGGGCCACCGCCGATCCGCTGCCCGGAGGCGCAAATGGCTGAGATCCTTTTTCCCGCGCTTTTCGTATTGCTCGCCCTTGGTCTGCCCGTGGCCTTTGCGATGGCGATATCCGTCTTTGTCGCGCTGAGCTTCGGGTCGTCCTACCCCAACCTCGTTGTGGTGAAAGAGATGTTCTCGGGCCTTGATAGTTTCCCGCTTCTGGCGGTGCCGTTCTTTATCCTCGCGGCGGAGATCATGACCGGCGGGGCGGTGACCCTTGCGATGCTGCGCTTGGCACAATCGCTGGTGGGACATCTGAAAGGGGGCTTGGGTCATGCGAATGTCGTCAGCTCTGCCATGTTCGCGGGGATCTCCGGCTCGGCGCTGGCCGATGCGGCGGGGCCGGGGACGATGATGATCCGCATGATGGAGAAGGGCGGCTATGGCCGTGCCTATGCCGGAGCGCTCACCATCTCGAGCTCGGTCGTGGGGCCGATTATCCCGCCGTCGATCACGATGATTATCTACGCCATGCAGGATCAGCAGGTATCGGTCGGGTCGCTGTTCATGGCGGGTGTGCTGCCGGGTATCCTGATCACCGCAGCGGTGTTGCTGGCCAATGCGCGGGTCAGCCACAAACGCGGTTATGCCAGCGGCGCGCCGATGCCCCCCTTGGCGGAGATCGCGCGGATCGCGCTTTACGCGCTGCCCGCGCTGATGCTGGTGGTGCTGATCGTCGGCGGTATCCGTTTTGGTGTGTTCACCCCGACCGAGGCGTCGGTGATCGCGGTCTTCTACGCGCTGTTCGTCGGCATGTTCATTTACCGGTCGCTGCGGGTCGCGGATCTGCCCGCGATCATCCTGCGCGCGGCCCTGGTGTCGGGGGCGGTGCTGTTGATCCTTGGCGCGGCGCGGGCCTTTGCCTGGGTGTTGATCATCGAAGGCGTGCCGCAGTTTCTGGCAGAGACGATCATTGCCTGGGATCTGTCGCCGATTGTCTTTTTGCTGGCGGTGAATGCGCTGTTGCTGGTCTTTGGCCTGTTCATGGACCCGCTGCCCGGGGTTATGATCCTTGTGCCGATCCTTGCGCCGATCAGCTTTGCGCTTGGCATCGACCCGGATCATTTCGCGATTATCGTGATTGTGAACCTGACCCTTGGTCTGACCACACCGCCGGTGGGAAGCCTGATTTTTGTCGTCTCGTCCGCGGTGAACATCAAGCCATCGGCCCTGATCAAGGAAATGCCACCGTTCTTTATCGCATTGATGGGGGCGTTGCTGTTGATCACCTTTATCCCTGCGCTGTCCACGTGGTTGCCGACGCTCAGCGGGTTCTAGGGGGAACTGTCCTTTGATATCGGGTTGTTTGCCAAGGATAAAACCCAATTTAACCGTGCCTTAAGCAAAATAAACTTTCCCAGATTCGTGAAGTGTGGTCATGTTGGGGAAAAAGTTGGGCAGGCAATGACAATAACTTATGCAGCAGCGCGCAATGCGCCGATGTTGGCGTTGGAAGATGAACGTGTCCTGTTAAAGGATTGGCAGGTTAGCAAAGATAAGTTCGCACTTGAATCCTTGGTGCTGTCCCATGCGCGTATCGTGTTCTACTGGGCGCGCAAGCTCAGCGATGATCAGGCCGAACGCGAAGACCTGATTTCCGAAGGGATACTGGGGTTGATCCACGCCGCCGATCTGTTTGATCTGGACCGGGATGTGCGGTTTTCGACCTATGCGAAATGGTGGGTCAAGAACGCCACGATGACCGCCCGCAACCACCTGCGCGCCATTGTCGAGACTCCGGCGGGCGTGCAGAAAACAGTGCAGCATTCCATTGACGACGATGACAGTTTTGCGCTGCTTGCGTCGGAAGACCCCAACCCCGAAGAGGCCGTGATCGCGCAGTCGTCGCAAACCCTGATCCGCGCGCGATTGCTTGAGGCGATGGAACGGCTTCAACCGATGGACCGCGAGGTGCTGCGGGCACGGACCTTGCAGCAGCCCCCCGAAAGTATTCAGGATCTTGCCACGCGGATGGAGGTCACCCCCGCCAAGCTGCGCCAGATCGAACGTCGCGCGATGTCGCGGTTGAAGTATGAGCTCGCGGCGCGTGGCGTCATGACAAGCAAGATGCACTGAGATGAATGTCGCTCTATCCGCATTGATGACGGGGCAGGCTGGCGTGAAAACCGGCAAGGGCTCTAGCGCCGTGCCCGAAGGGTTCGCCGCGCTGATGGGGACCGTCGCAATTGGCGAGGCAGGCGCGACGGTGCCGCCCTTCACCCTCGGCCCCGATGGTGAGCCTATTCTGCTGGGTAGTGACGATGCTACCGCCGAAGGGATGGCAGATGTGCTGGGGCTTTCGCTGACCACAGAGCAAGCGGGCGATCCGACGGCCCTGTCGATGGAGGCATCCTTCACCGGTCTGATGACGGCCGCCCAACCGACGGGCGAGGGGGCGACCGCTCAAGCAACGGGGGCGGTGACCACCGCGGCCACGGTCAGCGTTCCCGCTGTCACTGTGCCACAGACGTTCGTGCAAGGTGTAGCTGGCGAAACTGACCCCCAGTTGCCGTTGGCCGCGCCGACATTGGCCGCCGACGCGGTAGCGGCCAATGTGACGCAAACCGCTGTTAAGGTCGCGCCCAAAGCGGCTGCACCTGCGGTACCATCGCCTGTCGAGGCGAAAACCGATGTCAAAATCGCGGCACCCGCACCGCAAACCTCTGTTGTGCCGCAGGCTGTTGCTGCCCCCGCGACAGCAGTAGCGGCACAGCAACCGATCGCTGCCACGGCAGAGGTTCAAAGCGTTGCGCAAACGCAGGTAGGGGCGGCGGTGCAACCCGTCCCTAAACCGCAGATTAGTGACAAGGTGTCGACCCCGCCGCGTGCAGCACTCCAAGCCGCGGCCGCTGTTGAGGGAACCGCCCCGCCAGAACCATCGATCGACGCGGATACGCCCGTCGCGCCGTTGCGACAGGCCGCTTTCGGGGCAGAGCAGCCGACCTTTTTGAACGCAGGTCAGAATGGCGCAGCCGCACAGGGCAAGGCGCCCGTTGATGTCACCGCGACCTTCCGGCCCGCCGAGGTGGTTCAGGCGCAGCCCGTGGAAAGCAACGCGCTGATCCTCGCTGACCAAGCAAGCGATCTGAAAGCCGCCTCGCCAAGTGCCGAGACGCAGGCCAAACCTGCACCGAAACCCTTTGCCGATGCGCTGATCTCGCAAGTGAAGGCCGTCGAGGCGAAAGACGGCCGGACCTCGGTCAGCTTGCATCCGCGCGGGTTGGGGCAAATCGAGATCGAGGTCGTCACCGACAAGGACAGCGGCACCCGCGTTGTAGTCCGTGTCGAGAACCCTGCCGTGCTGCAAACGCTGCGTGATGAACGCCAGCTTTTGGCGCAGGGGCTTGGGTTTACCGACGCGGGCAGCTTTGAATTCCAGCAGGGGTTCTCTGACGACGGTGCGCGCGATCAACAACGCTCTACCGCGGGGTTCGGAGGGGGCATTGATGACGGCGCAGGCCCTGTGACCGCTGGCGTTCAACACAAAAATGTGGTGGATGACGGACAACTTGATATTCTCACCTAAGGGGGTGTGATCCATGCTGACAAGCCAGACACTGTTGAACAATTTCACAAGCACGAACCAAAGCTCGGCGCAGGATTCACTGGGCCAGTTGGGCGAGGATTATACCAAGTTCCTGACCCTGCTGACCGCGCAGATCCAGAACCAGGATCCGCTTGAGCCGGTCGACAGCACGCAGTTCGTCGCACAGCTTGCGCAGTTGTCGCAGGTGGAACAAGCGGTGCAGACAAACACGCAGCTAGAGACATTGACCAGCCAGATCAGCGGCTTGCTGAATCTGGGGGGCACCGATCTTTTGGGGCGCGATGTTACGGTGCAATCCGATGTGGTGATGCTGGAAGATGGCACGAGCTCGACCTCATACGAGGTGGGGGCCGGCGCAGCCGAGGTCAGCGCGAAAATCTATGATCCGCTGGGGCGCAATGTGCGTACGATCAACGGTCTGTCCACGGTATCGGGCACCGCGAACCCGCTGGGGTGGGATGGCAAGGACGATTACGGCAACGCGCAGTTGGCGGGGAAATACACCGTGGTGCTGACGGCGAAAGATGCCGCTGGCAACAATATCGCGATCCAGCCGTCGCGCAGTGCCCGCGTCGAAGATGTACGTTTCCGCGAGGGAGAGATCATCTTTGGTCTGGACGGCGGCGAAACGGCGTCGTCGATCACCGTGAAATCGGCGAGCTGATCGGATCCGTCAGTTGCGCAGGCTGGTATTGGCGTAAAAGCTGTTCAGCCGCGCCGTACGTACTGCCGGGAAATTAACGTAGAGCTTGCGCACGATTTGCGCGGCAAGCTCTGCTTTGCGGGCTTCTTCTTCGATCGGTTGGGCGAGGCTCAGGTCGGTTTCCGCAAGCTCGGCGATCGCTGAAACGGTCGCGTCACGCAAACGGGCGCGCCCGACGGCACCGTTGATCTCGTGAAACGACGAAGCCCCCATGACATAGACATCCATGTCAAACACCAGATGCAGGATTTTGCGGCTCTGGATGATTTGCATGGTGAATTTGCCCAAGGGCATCTTGAACATCAACTCTTGCGTGGCCGCCTGATCCGAGGGGGCTGATGTCGTTGGCCGCATAAAGCGTTCCCCGACATAGCCCATGGCCCCCGCACCAATCACGCAAACGGCGATGATGATGTATTTGATCACGCCCGCGTCCCGCCTTAGTAGGGCAGGAACACTTCAAGCGCGTCCTGACCGTAGCGCGCGGTTTGCACCGTCGAAATCTGCCCGCGTCCGCCATAGGTGATCCGTGCCTCGGCGATTTTGTCATAGTCGATGGTGTTCCCGACGTTGATATCGGACTGGCGGATGATGCCAGCGATGCGCAGCTCGCGCAGTTCGTTGTTCACCTTGACCTCTTGCCGTCCGGCGATCACGAAATTCCCGTTAGGTAGGGTCTGGATCACAAGGGCGGCCACGCGCAAGCGTATGGTCTCGTTCCGGCGGATCGACCCTTCGCCTTCGCTGGACGAACTGCTCGACAGGCCAATCAGCTGTCCGCTGTCGGTCGAGGTGTCGAAGTTCAGGATATCGGGGTCGTCCACCCCAGTGGAGGAGGATCGGCTGCGCCCTGTGGCATTTTGCAACTGCGCGCGGTCATCGATATCGATCAGAACGGTGACCAGATCGCCCACGTCGCCGGCGCGACGGTCCTGGAACAGACGCGGTGTTGAATTGCTCCAGAGGCTGGCCTGATCCGCGCGTTTGGGCTGTTCAGGCGCTTTGGGCAGAGGCATCGGGATGCTCACGCGGTTGACCTCGCCCATGTGGTCGGGGCTGAGCGTCAGATCGCTGACCGTGGGGTTGTGGGTTTCCTGAAAATCACCACAGGCCGCCAGAAAAAGCGCCGAAGCTGCAAGCAGGCAGCCGAGCCGAGCGGGAAAACGAAGGGATGTCATTGTACGACCTCGACGACGCCTGCTGCCATCGCGATGGTCGACAGGGCCTTGTTGCTGGAAAGATTGACGACGCGCAGTTCCTGACCCTTATGGGCATCATCCAGGGCACGTCCTTTGGCCGTTAGCTGCAACCCGCCGTGGGTCAGGCGGATTTTGACCTTTTCACCGCGGCTGATGATACGGGGCGGCATGACCGAATTGCGCGGGACGGGGCGGCCGGTGACCAGCATACGACGCACCTGCTGGCCGACGAGTTGTTCATATTCATTGATCGCATAGCTGCCGACCCGCTGCATCGGCATTTCGACCAGCGATACGTCCTGGGCGCGGACGATTTCATCGGGCACGATGCGCCGGTTGGGAACAGGCACGGTCAATGTCACCATCGCCAGACCCCATACGCGTTGCGGGACACCGCTGTCGGTTACCACATTTGCGATGAATTGGCCCGAGTCAGGGTCGATCCAGAACTCCTGCACGAAGTTGCCCTTCTTGATCATCCCCTCGGCCATGCGGATATCCAGTTTGGCTTTCGCGGGCAAAGTGGCACCCAGTTCGGCGACGGCGCGTTCCTCGATCAGGTCGGTCACGGGCACGGCTTGAGCAAGCACAGGGCCCGCCACCACAAGAGCGGCGGCAAGCTGGAACAACACGAAAAGGGCAATGGCAACACGTTTCATCGGTTCAACCCGTTACTTGATCTGGTTCGTCGTGGTCATGATCTGATCGGCGGTCTCGATTGCCTTGGAGTTCATCTCGTAGGCGCGCTGTGCTGAAATCAGGTCGGTGATCTGCTGGATGATGTTGACGTTCGACTGTTCAAGATATCCCTGCCGTGTGATGCCGACGCCGGGGGTGCCGGGGACGTTCTGCACAGGCTCACCCGATGCGGCGGTCTGCTCCATCAAGTTGTCACCGACGGGTTTCAGGCCCGCTTCGTTCAGGAAGGTCGCAAAGTTCAACTGGCCCAGTTCCACCGGTTCAGGGTCGTTTTCGACATAAGCCATGACCACGCCTTCCTGGTTGATTTCAACCTGACGGGTCAGTTCGGGCACGATGATCGCGGGCTCTACCTCATAGCCGTTCAGGGTGACCAGCTGGCCTTCGGCGCTGAGCTGGAAGTTCCCGTCGCGGGTAAAGGCCTGTGTGCCATCGGGACGGTTCACGGTGAAATAGCCGCGCCCCTCGATCGCGAGGTCCAGCTGGTTTTCGGTCTGGATCAAGCCGCCCTGGATGTTGTGACGGATCACGCCCGCCGCTTGCACGCCCAAGCCGATATCAGTGCCTACGGGCCGCGCAGTGCCTTCTTCGGAGGTCAGCGATCCAGCGCTCGCAAAGCTTTGATAGACCAGATCCTGAAACGCGGCGCGCCCGCTTTTAAAGCCGGTGGTATTGGCGTTGGCGATGTTGTTGGCGATAACGTCAACGTTGGTCTGTTGCGCCAACATGCCCGTGGCCGCGATCCCGAGTGCTTTCATCTTATGCTCCTTCCGGCGGCGTTATACGCGCCCAAGTTTCTGGATGGCCGTGCGGGTCAGATCATCGTCCGACCCCATCAGTTTGACCGAATTCTCATAGGCCCGTTGGATGTCGATCAGACGGGTCATTTCGAGGACGGCGTTCACGTTGCTGCCCTCGATAAAGCCCTGTTTGACCTGCGGGTTCTCCATCTGCTGCGGCTGACCTGCGTTCGGGGGCAACTGGTACATGCCCGCGCCCATGGGCAGCATCTGCGCCGCCTCGTTGATCGCAACAACGCTGACCGCGCCAAGCACCGCGCCTTGGGGGTTGGTCACGGTGCCGCTGGTGGTGATCACCACCTCGTCCCCCACATCATCGGGTAGCACGACAGGCCCGCCGCCCACGCCAAGCAGGGGCATACCGCCTGCGGTTTTCAATTGGCCGTCCACATCCACAACAAGGCGCCCGTGCCGGCTGTAGCCGGTTTCACCGCCGGGCAGCTGGAAGCTGAGCCAGCCATCACCGGCCACGGCGATGTCCATCGGGTTGCCGGTCTGCATCAACGGACCGTCGGCAAGTTCAAGGTACGTCCCGCTTTCGCGCACATAGTTGATCGCGTTGTCGCCGCTGCCATCGGGCACGGATTCAAGCACCGGATGGATCGCCTTGTAGCCCGAGGTCGTGGCGTTGGCGAGGTTATGCGCCGTCGTGTCCATGCTGCGGGTCAGCGCAGTTGCCTGAGAAAGCGCCACATAACTGATATTGCTCATCTCATCCTCCGGCGGTGCTGAAGCATCACGAAAAAACGCATTGTACATGTCATTGCAAATACAAATTTTCATGAATACAAGGATAAGGCAAGTTCTATTTACACTCTCAAGGATAGGTGTGCGCCAGTATATTTGCATAACGGTCGTTAAGGCGTTGCTGGTTCTTGCGGTTCCGGCGGGTGTACTTGTGGCCGCGCCCTCTGATGTGGTTGATACGCTGGATCACAGCGCGTTGGACGCAGGGCAGACATGGCGGCGGGATCTGGATTTGCGGCGCTGGTCTCCTGACGGGTTGCGCGATGATTTGCGGCACAACATTGCCAAGCTCGGCAGCCAGCGGGGCAGCGACCAGACGCGGGTGATGATGGATGTGGCCGAACTCTATATGGCCCATATGCTGCTGTTCGAGGCGGGCTCTATCCTTGCCGAAGTGACCCCTGATACGCCGGTTCATAAACGCCGTCACCGTGCGCTGTCCGACGCGGTGCGTCTGCTGGCGGGGGTAGCACCGACCGCGGTAACGCCCCCTTTCAACACGTCTCCGCTGGCAGGCAACCGACCAGATCGCGCCTTTTGGGCCAGTCTGGACGCGATTGCCACCTCCGACGTTCGGCGCTTGTCGGATAATATCGAGCCAAGCTTTGGCGGGCTGAGCACACAGCCGGAGTCCGTCGTGAGGGCCGTTCTGCCTGTGCTGCTTGAGGCGGCGATTGAGCTGGATAAGCGCGAATATGTCGACGCGACCCTGCGCCTGCTGGACGAAATGCCAGAGCTGGCCGGGGCCGCATCCGGAACATTCCTGCGTGCACGGGCCGCGCAAAAGCGGGGGGACGCGGCGACCGCGCTCAAGATCTATCTGGAAGCGGCAGAGGGCTGGGACCAATACGCCGTGCGCGCCCGTTTGGCGGTTGCGGATATGGCGCTTGCCGATGGCGGAAGAGGGGCGCTGCTGGCGGCACAATCGACCCTAGAGGGCGGATCAGAGGCTTGGCGCGGCGGGCGGTACGAGCTGGAAGTATTGCGTCGGCTTGAACGGGTGTACCATGCATTGGGCAATCATCCCGAAGCGGTGTTGACCCTTGGCCGTATTTTGCTGCGGTTCCCCGAACGTGCCGAAGCCGCCCCGATTGAGGCGCAGGCGCAAGAATTGCTGGCAGATATCTATAAAGCAGGGGGCGAGGGGCAGTATCCGCTGTCGGCTTGGGTCGCGCTGCATCTGCGTTTGCTACCCTATTTCCGCTATACCGAAGGGTTCACGACGCAGATTGAAACACTGGGTGATTATGTCTTGAAGCTGGGGTCGACCGATCTGGCGGCCAAGGAATACCGTCGTGCCGTGCGTATCTTGCAAGAAAAGCAGGAAGAACAAGGCACCTCCCGCGCGGCCGAGATTTTTCGCCTGAACATGAAGCTTGCGCAAGCGCAGGTGCAGGGGGGGCAATTCGCCGATGCACGGCTGACGTTGGAACTGATGGACGTAAGTATCGCCCCCGAGATGGAGGAGGCGCATCAGAGTTTGCTGGCGCAAACCCTCTCTAAGCTGGGGGATAAGCCTGCGTTGCTGAAGGCGTCTGTCGATGCACCAACGGCGCAGCATTTGCGAGATGTGGGCCTCGCGCTGTCGGAGGAAGAGCGCTGGCCGCAGGCGGCGGACGTTCTTTCGCAGCTTTGGCGGACATATCCGCAGGATTTTTCCTTGCAGGATGCCACACGTCTGTTGATCGCGGCCTATCGGTCCGAAGACCAAGAGACGTTGCAGCAGGTGACGCGCTCGTTCCCCAGTCTCACACCGTCTAAAGACCTGATTTCACTAGCGAATAGCATATCCGAGGTGCGCGATAACGTGCTGCCGCTGAGCGCGGGCGGGGCGGCGAAGCGGCTGGAGCAGCTAGAGAATGCCTTTGAAAGCATCGCGAATTCAGGGATATCTCCATGAACTCGGCTACAAATTTCGGCTAAACCAAGGTTAGACAAAAATAAATCGCGAAAATTTAACCTTCTTTAAACCAATTCGATTATTTGTCCTGTTAGGCAAGAATACCAAGAACGACAACGAGGTAGGAAAATGAGCATTTCAAGTGCGCTTCAGACGGGTGTCAGCGGGCTGCGCGCCAACTCCAAGGCGGTTGGCAGCATCTCCGAGAACATCGCAAACTCGAACACGGTGGGGTACCGCCGCGGGTTCGCGCATATGGTCACGACCACTGCCTCGGGCGGGAATGGCGACGGGGTCTTGTCGGTCAACGCCGTTGAAGAGCTGGACATCGCGACAGCAGGCGGCCTGATCTCGACCAACTCCTCTACCGATCTGGCGATTGGCGGGAACGGTTTTTTCGCAGTGTCGATGAACCCGAACGAGACAGTGCAGACCAACTACATGCTGACCCGCGCGGGGTCGTTCTTGCCGGATGAGCAGGGCAACCTGAAGAACGCGGCGGGATATTATCTTGCGGGCTACCCCTACGGGCTGGAAGGGGACATCGGGTCGGTCGACCGGACGTCCTTCAAGGATATGGAAACGGTCAACATCGGCAATCTGAACATCTCTGCCGGCGTGACCTCGACCATCACGGCCTTTGGCAACCTGCCATCGCAGGACACAGGCCAAGCCGATCCCGGCGCACCTTTTGTCACCTCGTCCGAAGTGTTCACCGCCTTGGGTGAAAGCCAACGCGTGAGCTTTTCCTGGGCACCTGGCACCACGGCGAACACATGGGATCTGGCGATTGCGGATCAGAATGGCAATGGGCTGGGCAGTGTCACGATCGAGTTCAATAACGCCGGACCTGCGGCGGGGTCGCCGCTGAGCTATAGCAACATCAATTCCACCGCGACGGCACCTGCCGCCTTTACCGTGGACCCTGCGACAGGCGTGGCGACGATCACCCTTGATAACGGGGTTGTCCCGCAAGAGATCGACATCACCCTTGGCAAGCCCGGCGCATTCGACGGGATCAGCCAGTTCGCGGGGGACTTCAGCCTCGCGTTTGATCGGGACGGGTCCAGCGCGGGCGAGCTGGTGCGCACCGAGATTACCGAAGACGGCACATTGTTCGGCGTTTTCGATAATGGCATGCGCCGCGCGCTTTATGACATTCCCGTCGCTGTCGTCGCCAACCCCAACGGGCTGGTCGAAGTGAAGGGCAACGCCTATCGCCTGTCGGGTGAAACAGGGTCGTTCTCTGCATTGCAGGCCAATTCCTCGACCGTGGGGTCGATCAACGCCGGTGCGCTTGAAGGGTCTAACGTGGACATTGCGCAAGAGATGACCGACCTGATCAAGGCGCAGCGGGCATTTTCGACCAATGCCAAAGTGATCACCACCGTCGACGATATGATGGATGAAACCACCCGTCTGAAACGATAAGCCAGACGGTCTGACCGGAGCATGACATGAGCCTTTCGGGCGCGCTGAATTCGGCCACAGCCGGTTTGCATACGACACAGGGTCAGTCGCGGATCGCGGCGGATAACGTGTCGAATGCGATGACCCCCGGTTATGTCCGGCGCGAGGCGGTGCTGGTCACCGCCAGCGGCGGGCAGGGCGGTGCCGTCATCAGCGAGGTCCGCCGCGAGGTCGATGCGACGCTGCAACGGATGTCGCGGCTCGAAAACAGTCGGATGACGCAGTATCAGTCTATTCAGGAAGGGCTGACCACCTATACCGCCTATCTGGGGCAACCCGGGGACGGCACATCGCCCGCGGACCGGTTTAACGATTTCCAGAACAGCCTGACAACGCTGGTCAATATGCCGTCGTCGAACGGGGCGCAGACATCCGTTGCGCTGGCGGCAGAGGATCTGGTGCGGTCGGTCAAAGGGGCGGCGACAACGCTGTCCACGACGTTGAACGACGTGAATATGGAAATCCGCTATGAAGTCGCGGACCTGAACACGGCCCTATACCAGTTGCGCGATCTGAATGCCTCGGGCAGCGGCTTTACCCCCGGTTCGCTGGAGGCCGCGCAGTTTGATGAAAAGGTCGACACGATCCTTGACCAGATTTCCGGGATCGTTGACACGCGGATACATCGGTCTTCGAACGGATCGATCAGCCTTTATACGGTCAGCGGGGCCGCATTGCTGGAGGGGCGCGTCGTACAGGATGTAACCTTTAACCCCAGCGACGGCACATTGATGGCGGGCAATCAGGATATCACCCCGTTCAAAGACGGTGTGCGTGGTATTCAGCACGGCAGTCTTGCGGGGCTTTCCGAGCTGAAGAGAGAGACTATTCCGCAGTTTAGTCAACAGTTGGACGAATACGCGCGGGGGCTGATCCAGACGTTTGAGGATGCCGATGCCAGCCTTGCACCGGGCGAGGCGGGGCTTTTTACCGATAATGGCAATGCGTTTGATCCGGCGAATATCACCGGCCTGGCGAGCCGTTTGCAAATAAACAGCAAAATCTCCTCTACCGGCGACGCCGAAGTTTGGCGTATCCGAGATGGTCTTGGGGCCACGTCCCCCGGTGCAGGGTCTGAAACGGTGCAGATCAACGCATTTCTGGCAGGGCTCGACACGGCGATGAATGCAGCGACGGGCACGGGTATTCCGGCCGAGGTCACCTTGCGCGATTTTTCGGCAGAGATGATCACCAGCCAAGCGGCCACGCGCGCACGGGCAGAGAATGACTTTAACGCCGCGGCCTCTGCGGCCGAGGTCGTGATGTCCGCGCGGCGCAATTCTGAGGGTGTGAATATTGATGACGAGATGCAGCAACTGCTGTTGATTGAACAAAGCTATGCGGCAAACTCCAGAGTGCTTACAGCAGTGTCAGAGATGATCGACACGCTGATCGCAGCGGTATGAGGCAGGGACAATGGTTCTAGGTATCAGCAGTTTTTCGTCGTTCCAGTTTAACCTTTTCAACCGTCAGAACGTGCAGCGCACGACGCTGGAATTGCAACGGGTGAGCGAAGAAGTCTCTACCGGAAAAAAGGCCGACATCTATGCCGATCTGGGCCCGCGCGCGGCCTCGGTGATGAAGCTGCACGGGCGCGAGGCGAATACGCAAACCTTCATGACATCGAACGACGTGCTGGCGAGCAAGCTTGACGCGATGCTTGCGTCCGTCGATGCGGCACGCACGCAGGTACAATCGGTGCTGGAAAGCGCGCTGGTCAATGCCACACGCAATGGCAACGGGGCCGAGGTGTTGCAGATGCAGGCCCGCGCCGCGCTGGAAAGCCTCGTGTCGACGATGAACACGTCGTATAATGGCGAGAACCTGTTTTCGGGGCTGGAATCCAACAAGACCTCGCTGACCCGCTGGCCTGAAACCAGTGCCGACACAGGCCGTTCACCGCAATCGGTGGTCGAAGAGATTTTTGGCACCGGTCCAACCGACCCAGCCAGCGCCCAAGCCATCGCGGATCAGCTAGAGACCGTGTTCAACTCGCAAGACGCCGACGCCAGCCGGAACTTTCAGGGCACCTTCTATCAAGGCTCGCCCGAGCGTGATGCCAGTGGGGCCGAGACAAAACAGATCAGCGCCTGGGTGAATACCGGCCAAGAGGTCGTCTACGGTGTGCGCGCCAATGACCAGTCTTTCCGCGATGCCTACAAAGGGTTGGCGATGCTGGCCGTGACCGACGTGAGCCAGATGGACGAAGCGGCCTATAGCACCTGGATGTCAGAGGTGGTCGACAGCCTGTCGGCGTCGCAAGAGGGTATGTTGGATATCTCGGCGCGGATCGGGTTCAACCAGCAGATCGTCGAGAAGACCCAAACGCAGCTGACCGATCTGTCGCTGGTGCAGCGGACGCAAATCTCGAACTACGAAAGTGTTGATCCCTACGAGGCGATCACGCGCATGAATAGCCTCGAGACGCAGTTGCAGGCGAGCTATCAGGTTTCCTCGCGGCTATCGAGCCTGTCGATCCTGAATTACCTGCGCTGATCAGCCGGCTTTCGACGTCACCTCGGGCGAGCTTAGCTTGTAGCCGCGGCCATGCACGGTTTCGATATACTGCCAGCCTGACTTCGACGCGGAAGCGAGCTTTTTGCGCAGCTTGCAGATGTAGACGTCGATGACCTTATCGAAGGGCTGATCGATGCTGCTGCCGTAGATTGCGTCATAAATCGCGTCTTTAGAGATGACTTTGTTCGAGTTCAGCGCAAGATGCTGGAACACCGAATATTCCCGTTTCGACAGTTTGATGCGGCTGCCCGATACAATCGGATCGCGCCCGTCGAAATAGGCGGTCAGCTCTCCGACGATCACGCTTTCGGAGGCATGGCCATAGTGACGCCGGATGATCGAATTAGTCCGCGACAGCACTTCGGCGCCACGGATCGGGCTGACGATCACATCATCCGCGCCAAGGTTCAGCAGGTCCGACGTATCCTTGGCGTTGCGGAAATCCTTGAGCACGATCACCGGATTGACGCAGCCTGCGGTACGCATCGCGCGGATATATTCACGCGTATCGTCACATTCACCGATCAGAACCGCATTGGTCTGATGGCCCGGTTGCAGCAATGGGCCAAGGCCCGTCGTGAAAAACTCGGCGGTGACGAACTGAAGCTCGATACCTGCGCTGCGCAGCTCTGCCGTAAGGCCGGCGCATCGTTCTTTCCGCTGTTCGAAAATATACATGCGCATGTTTGTGTGCCCTAAACCCTGACTATTCCTATCGGTAGCAAGTATATTCTGCGGTAGCAACAATTAATAGATGATTTAACTTGTATAAATCCGGTTATTACGTGATTATGCCAAGGATAGTTGAACTGTTCTTGTACCGGAGATTTCGCAATGGCGCACAGCCAGCGACGCCCCATGACCCGCCTGTTGCGCTGCCTGCAGGCGCTTGCCGCCGCAACACTTTTGGTTGTGCCCGCGATGCCGTCCTGGGCCGAGGTCCGGATCAAGGATATTGCGCATTTTGAAGGTGTGCGGGAAAACCATCTGATCGGATATGGCCTCGTTGTCGGGCTTCTGGGGACGGGGGACAAGCTGAACTCCAGCCCGTTCACCCGTGAATCCATTCGTGGGATGCTTGAACGGCTTGGCGTTGCGAACCTTGATGGCGAGGCGCTGAAAACCAAGAACACCGCCGCCGTGATGGTTACGGCCAAGCTGCCCCCGTTTGCGAGGCGCGGCTCGCCCATCGATATCACGGTCTCTTCGCTTGGAGATGCGACGAGTTTGCGGGGCGGCACCTTGTTGATCACCCCGCTGACGGGCGCGGATGGTGAAGTCTATGCCGTGGGGCAGGGCGCGGTTGCGGCCTCGGGCTACCGGGTGGATGGCAATGCCGCGAGCGTTGTGGATGGCGTGCCGACCATCGCGCGGATCGAAAACGGGGCTATCGTCGAACGCGAGATCGAATTCAGCCTCTTTCAGCTCGACAGTATCCGGATTGCGCTGAATAACCCCGATTTTACCACGGCGGATCGCGTGCGCGAAGCCATTGCGAAACACCTTGGGTCCAGTCAGGTCGAGGTGCTGGATTCCGGCACGATCGAGGTCTGGGTCGGTGACAAACGCAACGCGCCGGAGACGATTATGGCGGTGGAAAACCTGCTGGTCACTCCGGACGCCGTGGCGCGGGTCGTGATTGACGAAAAATCGGGCACCATCGTCATGGGCTCGGACGTGCGCATCGCGCAGGTCGCGATCAGCCAGGGTGGCCTGACCGTGCGCGTGCGCGAGAATTTCGGCGTCAGCCAGCCCGGTCCGATCAGCCTTGGCGGAAATACGGCCGTGATCAGCGAGGAACCTATCTCTATCGGGGGGACGACCGTGATCGTGCCGGAGACCGAGATTGATATCGAAGAAACTGACGGCAGCTTTACCATTCTCAACGGTGACGTGAGCCTGCAAGAGCTTGTCGACGGGCTGAACGCCATCGGCGTCGGCGCACGGCAAACGATTGCGATTTTGCAGGCAATCAAAGCCGCAGGGGCGCTTCACGCCGATCTGGAGATTATCTGATGACCGGTTCAATCCCCCCATCCCTGCCGACTTTCGATATCGCCAAACCCGACCGCGCGGTGCAGACAGGTAAAGAATTCGAAAAGGTGTTCTTAACCCAGTTCGTCGACGAGATGATGAAAACCGCCGGTGCCTCTGCTTTCGGCGGGGAACAGCAGGCGGATATGTGGCGGTCCTTCATGTCCGAAGCCGTCGCTGGCCAGTTGGTAGAGCAGGGCGGTTTGGGCTTTTCCGGTAGCGTGTCGCAAATGCTGGACGCCTACGGGCAGGGCAAAGCCAAATTTGCGGAGCAGGGCGAATGACCCCGCGCACCTTCCGTTTCGGTCAACGGGGCCCCGCGCCCGAGGGCGACGCCCCTGATCAGCTGGTGCTGACCTCGCAGGACGAGGAAAACATTCACGCCTATGTCGCGAAAATCGACGACACCATCGACGTGCTGAACCGCGAGGTGGATGCGATTAAAGCCGGCAATCTGGATGTCGTCAGCGCGATCTTCGAAGAAAAATCCCGTGCTTTGAAGTGGCTGGAGCTGCAAACCCCGCTGGTCGAACCCTTTATGGATCACCCGATTATGGTTGAGCTGGAGGTGAAGGCACACCTCAAGCAGTTAAAGGGGGCGATTGAAGAGGATAGCGCAATTTTGTCGCGCATGGCCGTCGCCGCCCGCACCATTCTGCGCGAGGTCAAAAAGATCAGCAATCGCAATGCGCTAGACGGAAATTATGGCAAGATGGGCCAGCGTGTGAGCGGCGTTGCGGATAAGAATATGCACGTCGATCAGAAATTCTAACGCGCGTTCCGTCGATTTTACCCAATTTGTTAACCTTGCTTTAACCTGAACTGCTATGTAGTTCAGGTTAGCCTTTACGGCTGACCTCAGTCAGAAGACTGGATCAATACGAGAAGCAAGGAGAACATTAAATGTCGTCCATTCTCACCAATAGCTCCGCAATGAACGCTCTGGCCACGTTGAAAGACGTGAACCGCGGGCTCAACGATACCCAAAGCCGTGTTTCCACAGGCCTGAAAGTGGCCTCTGGTAAAGACAACGCTGCCTATTTCGCCGTCTCCGAGACGATGAAAGGCGACAGCGGCATGTTCAAAGCCATCAACGAAGGCATGACCGCGACCAAGAACTCCGTCGCGACAGCCCGTCTGGGTGCCGAAACCGTTTCCGACATCGCGCAGCAGATCGTCGAGCGTGTTGCTTTCGCTCAAACCGATGGTGTAAACCGCGCGGATGTTCAGCTCGAAATCGATGCGCTTGTTGAAAACATGGGCACCGCGATTGAGCAAGCAACCTTCAATGGGGACAATCTGGTCGATGGTACCAGAATGGCCACCTCGACTACACCTAATGCAGTTACTTTGGTGAACGGTGTAAAACGAGACTCAAGCGGCTTTGGCACTACAACCTATACTTTCGATGGTGTTGATCTTGGTGCGATCAAGACAGCGATGGAAGCTATCAACGTCGAAACCTCAACTGATCTTGCAGCTGATCTTGCTACAGCCGAAGGTGAGCTTGCGAACTCCATTACTGCAGCTACGTCTCTCGGCATCACCGAAAACGCCTTGGAAGGTCAGATGGAGTTCATCGACAGCCTGACAGACACGCTGGATTCCGGTGTGAGCTCGATGGTTGATGCGGATATGGAAGAAGAAGCGGCGCGTTTGCAAGCCTATCAGGTTCAGCAGCAGCTGGCGACGCAGTCCTTGTCGATTGCAAACCAGGCGCCTCAGAACATCCTGAGCTTGTTCCGTTAATTCGGTTCAGGCGTTATATGAAAAACCCCTCTCCGCCACTGGTGGGGAGGGGCTCTGACGAAGTGGCCACCGGCTTGGACATACGTCCCGCCGGTTTTTTTTATTGCGCTGGCGTCGCTTCGGCGCGGGCGCGTTCCTCGAAAAAACTACGCAGCGGGTCATCGATGCCGGATTCCAGTATCATCCGGTAGGTGTCGGCAAAGCCTTCGGCGGCTGGGGTCTTGTCGCCGCGGCTTTGTGACAGGAACGGGCTGGCTGCTTGAAAGAAGGTAATTGCCTGATCGGTTTCCGGGTCGGACCCGGCTTTATACGCCCCCAATCGGATCAAATCTTCCATATCGGCGTAGCGGCCCAAGGCCTTGCGCGCGACTTTGGTGATCTCGTATTCTTCGGGAGAGTGGCAGCCCGGCAGCATCCGCGACAGCGATTTTTGCAGATCAATCGCGGGGAAACGCCCCTGTTCGGCGATGCGCCGGTCGAGCACCAGATGCCCGTCCACGATCCCGCGCACCGCATCCGCGATGGGTTCGTTCATATCGTCCCCATCCACCAGCACCGTATAAAGACCGGTAATGTCACCTTCTGCCGCCATGCCGGGGCCCGCACGTTCCAGCAAATGGGGCAGTTCGCTGAACACCGACGGCGGATAGCCCCGTAGGGTTGGCGGCTCGCCGCGGGCGAGGCCGATTTCACGCTGCGCCATCGCAAAACGGGTGACGCTATCCAGCAGCAGCAGCACCTGCTTTCCCGTCGATTTGAAGTATTCGGCAATCGCGGTTGTGGTTAATGCGGCCTGTTTGCGCAGCAGCGGTGCCTCGTCCCCGGTAGAGACGACGACAACGGCGCGGGCCATGCCTTCTTCGCCCAGATCCTCCTGGATGAACTGTTGCACCTCGCGGCCGCGTTCGCCGATCAGCCCGATGACAATCACATCGGCATCCGTATTGCGGGCTAGCATGGCCATCATGGTCGATTTGCCGACACCTGAACCCGCGAAAACACCCATCCTCTGGCCGCGGCAAATCGGTGTGAAAATATCGATACATTTGATCTGTGTTTCCAGCTTCTCGCCCACCTTCTTGCGGTCGAATGCACCGGGTGGGTTGGCGCGAAAGCGGGTTTTGCGGCGCGGGCGGCGCGCGCGAGTGTATTGCGTGAGCGGGCGGCCAAGCGCATCAACCACCGTGCCGATCCAGCTGTCGTCGGGGGATACCATATCGTCATGCTCAATCAATTCGACGGTATTCCCGACGGACACGCCCTCCCATGTGCCGAACGGCAGAACGCAAAGATCACTGCCCTGTGCGCTGACGACTTCGCCATCGATGTGTCCTGCGGGGGTGTACACCCGACATTGGCTGCCGATCGCCGCCATCGCCTCTAGCCCGCTGACGGTGAGGGTCATGCCAGTGATGGACCTGACGGTGCCCGAGATCTTTGCGCTGGCGCATGAATAGATGGACTTTTGCAGGTTTGCGAAGGCAGAAGTCAAAATATACTCTTTCGAAAATATTCTATCCTTGCTATATAACAAGGATAAATAATGAGTCTAGTATGAATACAGATCCCACATCCTTGTTCAGTCTTGCGCCCAAGCGTTTGCAGTGGCTTGCAACGCGGCAGAATGTCGTGTCGGAGAATATCGCGAATTCTGACGTTGCGGGATACCGCGCGCAGGATGTGCAAAGCTTTGCCAGCTATCTGGAAGACGCAGGTCGGTCGCAACGTTTGCAGGAGGCCGAGGTGGTTGAGGCGCGGGTTCTGGGTGGCGCTACGGCAACCGGGAATAATGTGAACCTGGAAGAGCAGTTGGTCGAGGCGAACAGCGCCTCGGGTCAGTTTCAAATGGCCGCGAGCCTGTACCGCAAAGCGCACGAGATGGTTTACGCCGTCGCTGGCCGGAAATAACGGAGAGACGCGCGATGGATTCCCTTTCCAGAATTTCGGCAACAGCCGCCAGCGGGATGCGGGCGCAGGGTGACCGGTTGCGCATCGTCTCTGAAAACCTTGCAAATGCCAGTTCGACCGCGCAAACGGCGGGGGGCGACCCGTATCAGCGCAAGACGATTTCTTTTGAAAGCGCCACGGATCCGTCAACGGGGGCCGCGATTGTGCAGTCCGCAGGCGTGCTGCGGGATGATGCCGATTTCACACTGCGGTATGAACCATCGCATCCCGCTGCGGATCAGAACGGCTATATCAAGATGCCGAACGTGAACCCGCTGATCGAAATGAGTAATATGCGTGAAGCCGCGCGCAGTTATGAAGCAAACCTTTCGATGCTGGACAAGGCGCGTGACATGCGCCGTCAGTTGGTCGAGCTGTTGAAGTAAGGTGCCAGAATGACAGATTTTTCCGCCATCCGTTCTTCTTATGTTGAAGCCGCCTATGCAAAGACGGTGCAGGGTGAAACGCGGGGTGCAAAACCCGCTGGCCCCGCCCCAAAAGATTTTGCCCAGATGGTCGGCGATGCCGCGTCGCAGGCGGTGGATTCGGTGCGCGAAGGCGACCAGATGGCGATCAAGGGGCTGACAGGGCAAGCCAGCCTGCAAGAGGTTGTTCAGGCCACCATGGCGATGGAGCAGACAGTTCAGGTTTCGGTCGCGCTGCGTGACAAACTGGTGGAAGCGTACCAAGAAGTTATGCGTATGCCGGTTTAACGTCAGGTTAACACGCGCCATGTTTTTCGGAGGTCCGCTGTGGATTCTGTCACTATCTACGAAATCATCCGGCAGACGTTAACCGTGACATTGATCGGGTCGGCACCTGTGCTTGTTGTGGCGCTTGGCGTCGGGCTTGCGATCGCGTTTTTCCAGGCTTTGACACAGATTCAGGAAATGACGCTAACGTTCGTGCCCAAGATCGCGGCGATTTTTGTGACGCTCGCCATCAGCATTCCATTTATTTTTTCGACACTTGTCGGGCTCTCGGACCGGGTGTTCGATCTTGTCTCCAACGGGGGGCTCTAGGGTGCGGCTCACCGTCTTGTTCATGGTTCTCTTGCTGCCCGTCTCTGCCTTGGCGGACAAAGGCGGTTGGACAGGGTTTTACACGTCATCCGCTCCTGCCGTGAAGTTGGGTCGGCAAAACGCCACGTCAAACCCGATGCGCGTCTGCGTGGACGAGATCCTCTCGGCTGAACAGCGCTATAACATTCCCGGTAACCTATTGTTGGCGATCGGGATTCAGGAAGCTGGCCGTCAGGTGAACAACAAGCTGGTGGTATGGCCGTGGACCGCAAACACAAACGGCACCGGCACGTTTTTTGGCAGCAAGCTCGCATTAGAAGCGCATGTGCGCGAGACAGAGGGTCGCGGCATCCGGTCCACGGATGTGGGATGCATGCAGATTAACCAACGGTGGCATGGCGACCAGTTCTCCTCGCTAGAAGAGGCGACGACGCCAGCGCATAACGTCGATTATGCCGCACGTTTCCTGACCGCACTGTATCACGAGACAGGCGATTGGTGGCAAGCCGCTGGCCGGTACCATTCGTCTAACCCCAGCTACAAAGCTGTTTATCTGCAGAAGTTGCAGCAGAACCAGCGCATCGCCCAGGCATTCCTGACCCGCTTTGCAAGCGATGTTAGCCCGGTCAATAGCACCCCGCAGCAGGTTGCAGCCACCCGCGAGATGCCCGATTTCAACTGGAGCGCCGATCTGAGCGGTGCAAACTCCGGAAAAGCGGGTGGCGCGCTGTCTATCTATTCTACGCAGGCGTTGGCCCCCATCCTGCCCCATTACGCAGAGGTCAACTGAGCGTGGCGACACCAGACACAAATCCGCAGCCCTTCAGCTTTGCCAAGCTTAGCGGTGCCAATCGCGACATCGGGTTCGCCGTGGGGATGGTTCTCATCCTGGCGATGTTGTTTATTCCTTTGCCTCCCTTCTTTCTGGATCTGGGTTTGGCGATTTCCCTCGCGTTGTCCGTTCTGATTCTTATGGTGGCCCTGTGGATCGGTACACCCTTGGAATTCAACTCCTTTCCGACGCTTTTGCTGGTCGTCACGATGCTGCGTCTGGCGCTGAACGTATCCTCCACCAGATTAATTTTGAGTGAAGGCCATAACGGACCGGGCGCAGCGGGGAATGTCATCGAGGGATTTTCGCAGTTCATTCTGGGCGGCGACTTCATCATCGGCATTATTGTTTTCACAATTCTGGTGATCATTAACTTTATCGTCATCACTAAGGGCTCTACTCGAATCGCGGAGGTTGCGGCGCGATTCTCGCTGGATGCGATGCCGGGCAAACAGATGGCGATCGATGCTGACCTCGGCGCCGGTGCCATTACGGAGGAGGAGGCGAAACTACGGCGTAAAACGGTCGAGGAAGAAAGCTCGTTCTTCGGGGCGATGGACGGTGCGTCCAAGTTCGTCCGCGGGGATGCTGTTGCTGGGTTGATCATCACGCTGATCAACGTTTTTGGCGGCATTATGATCGGTATGATCAGCCACGGACTGAGCGTGGGCGACGCGATGAGCCGCTATACAGTGCTAACGATCGGTGACGGTTTGGTCACTCAAATCCCTGCGTTGGTCGTGTCTCTTGCTGCTGGTTTGTTGGTGACCAAGGGCGGAACACTGGGTGCGGCGAACGAAGCCGTCTTGGGGCAGCTCAGCAATTTCCCCAAGGCTTTGTATGTCGCGGCGGGACTGACATTCTGTATCGGTTGGCTGCCCGGCTTTCCGTTGATGATCTTTCTCGCGCTCTCTACTGGGATGGCGGGCTTTGGCTATATCATGCAGAAGTCCTTTGTAGAGCGGGACAAGGCCGAGAAACTCGCCGCCGCGCGCGACGCAGCACCTGTTGAGAGTGCAGAAGACAAGCTGTCGGATATGCTGCGCGTTGATGATGTCCGGCTGGATCTCGGCTCTGGTCTCGTGCCGATGATTACGTCGGTCAATGCGGCGCTTCCGGGTAAGGTGAAAAGCCTAAGGTCGTTGTTTATAAAGGACTTCGGGTTTGTCTTGCCGTTGGTTCGGATCAAGGACGATGCGGAGCTTCCCGCCTATACCTACGCCATTTCCCTGCAAGGGGTGGAGGCCGCCCGTGGGGAAGTTGACCCGATGATGATGATGGTGATTAACCCGTCGGGGCAAGAAATTAACCTTCCCGGCAAACGCACGCGCGAACCGACCTTCGGGTTGGAAGCGATCTGGGTTGACGAAACGCGCGCATCCGAAGCAGAGCTCATGGGGATGACTGTCGTTGATCCGGAAAGCGTGATCACCACGCATCTGACCGAGGTGATCAAGGAGCATATGCCCGAGATCCTGACCTATGCCGCGACGCAGGAATTGATCGAGGGGCAGGGCAAGGAATATCAGAAACTGCTTTCAAGCGGCTCTGACAGCAGTTCGGCTGTGATGTTGCAGCACGTCTTGCAGGCGCTGCTAGCAGAGCGGGTGTCGATCCGAAATCTGTCGATGATCATCGAAGCGGTCGCGGAGGCAAGCGCCACGTCCAAGAATATCCGCACAGTGATCGAGCACGCCCGGAGCAAACTGGCTAAACAAATTTGCCAATCCTTGAAGGATTCTCAAGGATATGTGCCGGTCATAAATCTGGGTGGAGATTGGGAGCGCGAGCTTGCGAGTTCGATCTCAAAAGCGAACGGGGAAGAAACCTTCCTGATGTCGCCGTCGCGGGTGCAGGAATTTGTTCTTGCAGTACGCAAGGAAATCCAAAAGTTTTCGAGCGCAGATGAATGGCCGGCCATTTTGGTCAGCCCTCAAGCGCGGCCCTACGTCCGGTCGATCCTCGAACGGGTGAGCCCGATGACCCAAGTGATTTCGCACAACGAAGTCCACCGCAAAGCGTCGCTACGCACTGTTGGCACCGTCGGTTAACCGATCGTGGCAATCGAACCCTTCATCTCGACGCTATTTTTCTCTTTTTTTGTGGTGTTTGCCCGCATTGGCACGGCGCTGATGTTTATGCCCGGGTTTGGGGAGGTGCAGATTCCGGTGCGCCCGCGGCTGTCCTTGGCAGTGCTGATCAGTCTTTCCCTGCTTCCGCTGACGCCCATTGCAAGCGCGCTGCCTGATAGCGCGGTGACCGCGGTGTTCCTGCTGGGCGCCGAGGTGCTGATCGGGCTGTGGATTGGTCTTTGCGCGCGTATCCTGTTGTCAGCATTGCAGTTTGCGGGGTTTCAGGTCGGGCAGGTGTCTGGTTTGGCAAACGCTTTTGGCCCGTCGTTCGGGTCGTTTGAAGGCGCGACGATGGTGGCGACCTTGCTGCTGATGAGCGCGGTGACCATGATCTTTGTCACAGACACCCATCATCTGATCATCCGCGCATTGCTTGCCAGTTATCAGGTGTTCCCGCCCGGACAGTTCGTGCTCGCCGATCTGGCAGATCAAATACTTCGTGTCGCGAGTGCGAGCCTCTATATCGGGACGGCAATTGCCGCCCCCTTCTTTGTGATGGGTGTGATTTTGAACCTTGGCATGGGGCTGGCAAACCGGATGATGCCACAACTGCCCGTGTTTTTCGTGGCGGCATCGCTGTTGATCGGGGCAGGGCTGCTGATCCTTGCTATCGCCCTGCCGGCCATGCTTGATTACTTCCTAGTGCGATTCCAGGAGTGGATCATGGGCTTTAGGATCTAATCATGGCCGAGAATAGCGACAGCACGGAAAAGACCCTAGAGCCGACCGAAAAGAAGCTTAAGGACGCGCGCAAGAAAGGGGATGTCCCGTCTTCAAAGGAGACGGGGAACATGGTCGTTGTCGTGGCGATGTTGGGGATCGCCGCCTTGGTCTTGCCCTATCAGGCCCCGCAAATCGTCGTCGCGCTGTCAGTTCTGCTGGACCATTCCCCAAATCTAATGGTCGCCACGGGGGAGCCGGGGGTGATCCGGCTGGGGCAGATCATGAGCGAATTCTTCTATATGATCGTGTGGGCAGTCCTTCCTATCTTTGGCGTTTTGTTTTTGGGCGGTGCGATTGGCGCTGTGATTCAGGGTGAAACGGTCGTTGCGGCAGAGCGTATCAAACCAAAGCTTTCCAAATTGTCACCGCTGGAAGGGTTGAAGCGTCTTTTTTCGGCGAATGCGCTGGTCGAATTCGCGAAAAGTATCGTCAAAGTCTTGGCAATCGGTGGGCTTGCCGTGTGGTTCACGAATGAAGCGGTGCGGCGTATCTGGACCTCGTCGGGCTTTATCCCCGAGCATCTGCCCGGCTATCTGACCGCCGCTGCTGTTAAGCTGTTGATTGCGGCTGCAATTCTGCTTGTGCCAATCGCGATTGCCGACATCCTGTGGCGTCGTTTTGATTGGCGGCGCAAGCAAAGGATGAGCCAGAAAGACATCAAGGACGAACATAAGGAATCCGAAGGCTCCCCCGAAATCCGGCAGAAACGGGCGCGTCGCCGGCGCGAGCTGTCACAGCAGCGTACAATCACTGCTGTGCCTTTGGCGGATGTCATTCTGACCAACCCGACCCATTATTCAATCGCGCTGAAATATGACCCGGCGCAGGATATGGCCCCGGTTTGTATCGCCAAAGGCGCGGATCATCTGGCGCGGCGCATCCGCGAAGTGGCTGCGGAGCACGATATTCCGATGATCGAGAATAAACCGTTAACGCGAATGCTATATGACGAGATCGACGTCGATCAGGTCATTCCCGTCGCCCATTGGGAAATTGTCGCCGAGATCATCAGCTTCGTCTTTGACCTGCGCAACAATAAAAAGCGGGCGGCGCCGCAGGGGTCTACCTTGCGGACCGATCCATATTAACGAAGCTTGATACCTGTAAGATCTTGATCCGCCGGAAGCTGCGAACGTTCCAGAATGATTTTGGAGACGGCGCGCGCCCGTACAGGCGGGATCTTTGCAAGGATAGGCGCAGCTGTTCTTGGCTTCATGGTACCAAGGATCATAATCGTCGTCTCGATGTCCAGATCATCCATGATACGCGCCGCATCGGTCGGCTTCATATTCGTGTAAAGCTGGATCAGACGATCAAGGTCTTCGGTCTGCGCGGCATCAACGCGACCCAGCAGATCCTCGATAGAGGTCTTGAGCTCGGTCAGAGATGCTTTTTCGATGTTAAGCCGTTCGCGGGCCAGCGCAAATTCAGCACGTTGGTTTTCCAGCTCTTCCTGCTGCAACCGCACCAATTCGCGCTCTTTCGTGAGCGAGATCAAAACGTCTTCGGGTGCTTCGCAACCGTTTGAAAGTTCGGGCAGGTTGCCCACCAGCGGCGGGGCATCCTGAACCGGTTGCAGGCCCGTTTCCTCTTTGGTTTCAGCGGCAAGAACGACCATCGGCTGCTGCGGCAGCGCGCTATCCTTGAACAAGGGCAATTCAGGAAAGGATAGCGCGGCTTTGGCGCAGAGCGTCAGGGCCAGCCCCCCAAGGATAATTTTCCCGTTCAACATACCTGGTCCAAACATCTATCAGCCCTTTGCCGCAGAAGAATTTTCGAAAAACGCGCGCACCATCTCTTTTTTATCCCGTACCACACGCACGCCATTGCGTTCTGCCGGCGCTTGCTTGGTCGCGCGGCGGCTGGCGAAAGAGGCGGCTGTTTCTTCGGGCGGGGGGGGCGCTTCGACGGGGGCCGGCGCACGTTGCGCGGTTTCGATGCTTTCCCGCATGTGGTGCACAGATTGTTCGGATTTATCGACCGCAGAGGAGAATTGTTCGACCAGCGGTTCAAGCTGTTTCAACGTCGCCGTCAACTTGCGCAATTTCATCGAAACCACGTAGCCATAGCCGATGCTGCCGATCAGCAATACGACGATCAGGCTGTCAATTATCGTTGCCATCATCTTCGTGGTCCTCCAGAATTTCCAGCTTTTCGGTAATTTGCACAGCCACATAGCCGTTGTTACGTTTGCCCAACGACACGTTGAACATCGGGGTGTCGGCACAGGTCACAGTGGCATCGCGGCCTTCCTCGATGCCGAAATCAATGGTGTCGCCGGGCCGCCATGACATGATTTTTTGGAGCGGAAAGACGTTTTCGGACAGGACGACATCCAGATCGACGTTCGCCCGTTCGATCTGCGCCCCGATCAACCCGCGCCACTGGTCTTGCGACACCATACGGTCGCCGAAATAGACTTTGCCCAAGTCGGGCAAGATCTGTTCAAGTGCGTCATAGGGGATGACTAGATCAAGGTTTCCGGTATTTCCGGCAAGGGTCAACGACAGCCGTAACCGCGCGCAAAGGCTTGTGTTTTTGGCAATCGCGGCACCTTCGGCCTCGGTTTCGATGCGATCGAGTTCGAGGTTCGCAGCCCCCACAACCGACAAAGACCGCTCCAACTCGGCAAAGACGGCAGAGGCAAGCCGTTCGCCAAAGCCAAGCTCGATCGCGGTAAAGGGATCGGTGTTGTCGAGATCGACGTTCTTGGCGTTCCCGCCCAGCATCAGTTCAACCGCGGTCATAAGCACCGCTTGATCCATCACCACAAGGATTTCACCAACAAAGGGGTGACCTGTGCCAACGGCCAGAAACGTGGGCTTGGGCAGCCCTTCTATCACTTTGCCCATAGGGATATAGTCAAGCGAGGCGAGTGAGGCTTCACACATGGCGCGCATCAGGTCGGGCAGGGCAACCGACAGGTTTTCGACCATGCGATCGCCAATGATGTCGAGCATGGGCAGGCGATCAAAGGTGAAATCCGACATGCGGATGATTTCGTCGATCAGGGTGCTGCCTGCTTCGTCGGGTCGCCGTGCTGTTGTGTCGCTCTCGCTCATCGCCGCCTCCTACTGCACGATCAGGTCTTTGATCAGGATTTCCTGTGGCAGATCGCTGCCCACGGCGGCGCGCGCCCGTTTCAGCAGTTCGGCCTTGATATAAAGAATGCCCGCCATGCCGCGCACGTCGTTTTCGGTCAGCCCCCGCAGGTAGCCGTTGAAAAGATCGCGCATGAAGGGCTGGCGTTCGACCATCAGCTTGTCCGCGTCCTCATCGGGCCGGTAGGCGACCATCAGGTTCACCTTAAGAAACGCCGATGTCGGGGTGCCGTTCTGATCGAAACCTTGGATGTTTGTCAGCATCTCGCCCAGATCGATCAGCCCTGTGCTTGCGGCCTTGGTGTTATCGGCGTGGTCTTCGGCATCACCCTCGTCCTTGGCATGATCGTCTTTACCATGATCTTCCGTGTCGGCGTGATCATCCTTGGTGTCCGTCTGATCGGCTTCTTCGCTTTTATACTCGGGCTCAAAGGCTTCGGCGTCTTTGACGTAGGCCGCACGGGCAAGGAAAAATCCGCCACCCAAGGATACCACGCACATGAGCGCGGCCGCGATCAGCATTTTACGCGATCCGCGTGGCCGGTCCGCTGCGTCAGCAGAGGCGGCCTGCTTTGCCGCAGCTGGCTTTTTTTTCGCTTTGTCGGCCATGTGGAAACCTTAACTTGGTGTTAATGCCACATTCCCCTTTTAAGGGCAAAAACACAAGGTTAAAAATTGTTTAATACTTGCCTTGAGGCATGAATTGATCAATATATTCACAACAAATCGATGCTGAGGGGCCCCATGCAAGGATTAATCGACAATCTCAAGTCGCTCGGTAAAAACAAGCTCATGATGCTTGGTGGGGCGGGCATTGGTGTGGTGCTGTTGATGATTCTCGGCATTGGTGCCGTGACCCGTCCGGACTACGCGCCGCTCTATTCGAATCTGTCGATCACCTCCGCCAATTCGATCGAGGCGACGCTGGCAAACGCCGGCTTCAATGCGATGGTCTCTGAAGACGGCACCAGCATCTCGGTTCCCCGCGGGGACGCGGTGCGGGCGCGTATGGTTTTGGCAGAGACCGGCATGCCCATCGATGGGGATCCGGGATGGGAGCTGTTCGACGAAAGCAGCGGGCTGGCGATGAACTCCTTCCTGCAGAAGATCAATAAGATGCGCGCGATGGAGGGGGAGCTCGCCCGCTCCATCCAGACGCTTGACGGGATCTCGTCTGCGCGGGTTCATCTGGTGTTGCCCGACCGCGAGCCTTTCTCCCGCGATGCGCCTGCGCCGCGTGCCTCTATCATCCTGCGCCCCGAATCCGGCCGTGCGGTGACCCGTAAGCAGGCCGTGGCGGTCAGCAATCTGGTCGCCTCTGCCGTTGCAGACCTGGATATTTCGCGCGTCACCGTTCTGTCGGCCAGTGGCGAGACGATCCTGGCGGAAGGGCCGGACGGTAGCAGCCAAGGCGGCGTCCAATCCGCCAAAGCAGGCATTGAAGACCGCCTGTCGCAAGAGATCCAGAACATCCTGACAGCGCGGGTCGGCGCGGGGAACGCGCGCGTCCATGTGAACGTTGAATTGACCACGCAGCGCGAAGTCATTGTCGAGCAGACATACGACCCCGACCAGCAGGTCGTGCGGTCGACCGAGACGAAGTCCGAAGACCAGACCGGCACGAAAGAGGCTGGCAACGTCGGTGTGGAAAACAACATCCCTGCCGCTTTGGCCGATGGCAACGGGGCAGGAACATCGACCCGCCGCTCCGAGGCTGACGAGATCGTGCAATATGAGATCGGCAACACGCGCCGAGAGATCGTGCGCGAAGCCGGCGACGTGCGGCGCATGTCCGTCGCGGTTCTGGTGAACGGGATCTACAACGTTGACGGGTCCGATGTGATCTACGCTGAACGCACGCCGGAAGAGCTTGCGCGGCTTGGGGAGCTGGTCAAAACTGCGGTCGGATTCGACACTACACGCGGGGATAGTGTCTCTGTCGATAGTATGCGCTTCATGGATTATTCGATGGATCTTGGCGATCCGATCGACAAATCTATCGGGGATGAGTTGTCCGAGAATGTCGTGTCTATTGTGCGCGGTGTTCTGGCCCTGCTGGTTGTCGGCCTGATCCTTGTCTTTGGCGTGCGACCCATGCTGCGTAAGTTCAGCGAAGGCGATCAGCTCAATAGCTACGAAGATCCCGCCCTGACCGCAGAAAAGGCCGCCGAACCCGCCGCACTGACAGCGGAAGGCCAGCGCCCCAAGCTGCCCGGCACCACGCCAGCCGTCGCGGATATTGCCGAGGATGACGACCCGCTGACTATCACGGATGACGATATCGAAGCTGCGGAAGTGGCTGAATACGTGCGCAAGGAGGGCATCCGTGGGAATCTGCACAAGAAAAAGATCGAGACGATCCAACAGCTTGCAGATGAGAAACCCCAAGAGGTTCTGCGCGTGATCCGGTCATGGCTTCCTGCCGAGGCAGGCGCATGATCGATCTTTTCGCCCGAAACTTTGACAGCGACAATGCGCCCGCGGCGCCCGTCACTACAATCGACGAGGAAGAGCTGAACCTGCGTCTTGCCGAAGCGCGCAAGCAGGGCTTTGATGCCGGGCGCGCCGTCGGGCAACAAGATGCAAAGGCGGAGTTTGACGCGCAAGAGGATGCACGACTAGAGGCGGAGAGCGCTGAAATCCGTGCGCAGCTTGACGCGCTGATCGCGCAAGATACGAGACAATGCCGCGCAACAGAGACTGATATCGTGGAACTCTTCCTCGGCATCGGCGACCGGCTTGTACCAGAGTTGCTGCAAAACTACGGCGTCGATCTGGCCATTGGTCGCATCCGTGAAAGCGTCGCCCTAAGCCGCAGTACACCGGTTCTGTCCATCACCGCCTGCCCCGAAGTCGCCGCGCGGCTGCAGGCCGAGCCGCCGGTTTGGCTACCTGCATCAACAGACGCCGCGTCGATCAAGATTGTCGCGGATAGCGATCTGCCCCGTGGTGCAGCGCGGGTCGTCTGGCAGGGCGGGAAGCTGGAATACGATCTCGAAGAGGCAACCACGGCCGTGCGCAGCGCCTTGCAAACCGCCGCCGTTGAACTGACCGCAACCACAAGGATTGCTGAATAATGCTACATAATGACCAGGATAAAACCCAAGCAGACCTGACTGACAACAACGCTCAGGATGCAGAGACCAAAGCGCCGGCGGGTCTGGATGGCAAAAGCCTCGATGCGATCTTTGGTGTCAAACTGGACGTCCGTGTCGTTCTGGGGCGCAGCCGTATGCCGATCTCGGAGCTGCTGAACCTGACCAAAGGGTCGGTGATCGAGCTTGACCGCCGCGTGGGTGAACCCGTCGACATCATGATTAACGATCGCATGGTCGCGCGCGGTGATCTGGTGCGCGTGCAGGGGGATTCCCTTGGAGTTGCGCTGCGTGAGATCGTCAAAGATTTCGTCTCGGATATCTGATGTCCCCCCGTTTGCTGCCCCTGTTTGCACCACGCGTGATGTGTGGTCTGGCCTTGGTTTTGGCCGGTGTCGTTGCGTCAGCATCGACTGGATGGGCACAAGAGGCAGACCTTGGCAGCATGGTGCGGGACCTCTCTTCGGCTTTCGGCGACGTCACCCCGGGGACGGACGAGGGGGCCAGCCTGTCTGGCCGTCTGATCCAGCTGTTCGCGATCATCACGGTCCTGAGCGTGGCACCGGGGCTATTGGTGATGGTCACGAGCTTCACCAGATTCGTCATTGTTTTCTCGATGTTACGGCTTGCGCTTGGGCTAAACCAAACACCACCGAACATCGTGTTGAACGCTATGGCGCTGTTCATGACCTTCTTTGTAATGCAGCCGGTGTTCGAGGATGCGTGGGAGGGCGGGCTGGTCCCCTTAATGGAAAACGCCATTATCGAAGAGCAAGCCGTGCGCAATATATCCGAGCCGTTTTACAACTTCATGTTGGTTAATACGCGCGACAAGGACCTCCAGCTTTTCACCGATATTGCGGATGAAGCGTCGCCGCCCTCGGACGGGCCTGCTGCGTTGCCAAGCTGGCGGGTGCTGGTGCCATCCTTCATGATTTCGGAGCTGCGTCGCGCGTTTACCATTGGCTTTCTGATTTACCTTCCATTCATCGCGATCGACCTGATTGTGGCATCGGTTTTGATGAGCGCTGGCATGATGATGCTGCCGCCCGTGTTGGTTTCGCTGCCCTTCAAGGTCATCTTTTTCGTACTGATCGATGGGTGGTACATGCTGGCTGGGTCGCTGATTCAATCTTACGTTTCCGGATAAACCGCCGCGGTCATAAATAGCCATGTCAAACAAGAATAGTTTCGGCTATCCTTGTGCGATAATATCCAGCCTGCGGGAATCGACGATCTCATGAACCAGTTTGTACCCCTTCGCAAACATCGCCACATGTCCGGCGCGCAGAAATCGGCGATCCTTTTCCTGTGTCTAGGTGAGGAGAGGGGCGGCGCGATCATGCAGCAGCTTGATGTTGATGAGATCCGCCAGATCACCACAGCTATCTCGACGATGGGCGAAGTCGACGCTGGTATCGTCGAAGAAATCATCTCGGAATTTGATGAAAAAGTGAATCACAGCGGTAGTGTGGTCGGCTCGATTGATGCTGCGCGCGGATTGCTGAAAGAATTCCTCCCCGAAGATCGTGTTGCTGAAATTTTGCAGGAAATTGACGGCAAAAAGATCGATAATGTTTGGAAAGACCTGTCGGATCTGGACGAGAAGGAGTTGGTCGCCTTTCTCCAGAAGGAACACAACCAGACGATCGCGGTCATCCTGACACGAATCCGGCCTGACGTCGCAGCAAAGGTATTGCCGCTTTTGGGGGCCGAACGCGCCGCTGATCTGATTGAGCGCATCATGGGCATGGACAAGCTACCGATCGATACGATTCAGAATATTGAGAATACACTGCGTGAAGATGTGTTGGCCAAGGCCGGGAACAGCGCTGAAGCCCGGATCGAGAGCCAATTGGTGTCGATTTTCAACAAACTCGATGAAGATATGTTGGTTAATCTCACCCGCAACCTGGAAGAACGCCAGCCCGATAAGCTTTTGTCCATCAAGCAAAAAATGTTTGTTTTCGATGATTTGGTTAAGTTCAACGAAATGATGTTGGGGAAAATCATGCGCGAAGTGAGCGGGAATACCCTGCCGATGGCGCTGCGTGGTGCCAAGAAGGAAGTGCGTGAACATTTCCTGGCGTCCCTGCCTTCGCGATCACGTGGAATGCTGCAGGATGAAATGTCTTCAATGGGCCCTGTCCGGTCCAAAGATGTTAAAGGCGCGCAGGCTCAGTTGGTCGAAGCCGCATTGCGTTTGATGTCGGAAGGAGAGGTATCCTTGCCCGAAAATGACGAGGATATGATGTCGGATATGCCGAGCTGATCAGCGATACAGGCGCGATGCAGAGAATGTGACAGCCGTCACATCGATTGTGATCGGCACGAACTGGCCGCCCAGATTGTAGGATTGCAGCAGGTCAAGCGCTATTGAATTTGCCTGAAATCCCTGTGGGTTAACGGCATCTGAAATGGCAACGTAGCGCGCGATCAGCTTCTCACGCTCCGCCGGATCCGCCAGTTTTTCGAGGTCGAATTTATCAGCGAGAAGGGCCTTTTGTTTGTCGAGATCAAGGGCAGACATCTGTTCGGGGAGTGACAAGGCGACCTGGAAGAAATTAGTCAACTTCTCGCTGGCCAGCACCTCGAACCAGTTATTAATACCGCTAAACTTGTCACGAAATTCCAGCACCGTGCCCACGGTCTCGTTCTGGGCGTCATTTTCGTTGATGTATTGCCGATTATAGAAGCGCGTCGTCACATCATTTAGGAAATCCGGGTCCGTCAAATCAGGGGTCTGCGGACCTGCCTCTGTCGTGAAGCCAAGAGCCAGATGCATTTCGCGGAAGCGGCTGTCGGTCAGTCGGTTCAGCAGGGATGAAGGTTCGACCGGATCGGATTCCAGCATTTTGCGGATCAGCCCTTTGCCGAAAATCTGGTCTTCCAAGTCAAAGGCCCGCATCACAAAACTGTAGACTTCGAAATCCGCGATCAGCTCTTCCGGGCTGGAGATGTCGCCGATTCTGTCGCGAAACGCTTCTTCCGCGCGTTTATTGGCGGCAGAATCACGCATCAGATCAAGCTGTTTGTCCCGCGTTGCGTCAATCAGCTTGAGCGCGGTGGAACTGCCTAAACCTGAAATGCTGATCATAGGTTTACCCTATTCCGCCGCCGTGGCTGTGTTCTTTTCCCGGATCATTTTGAACAGTTTTTCTTCATATTCGATCAGGGGGCGCAATGTGCGCATCGCTTTGTAGAAGTCAGCAGAAGACACGTGAGCCGCGGCTTCAAAGATGTGGCTGGCCATCTCGTCGTGGAAAACCGGCGCAAGCGCGCCTAGTTTCTTTTGGATGATCGACACCAATTTTTTACGGGTCGATGGCTCAAGCAAGGCGGTCTGGATGAAGAAATAGACCTCTTTTACAGGGGTGCGCTCTTCATCCTCTTTTAACAGATCGGCTTCACGCACGATGTCAGCCTGATTCTCGATCACAATCATCTGACGGCGATCGGCGTTGCGCACGACACAGCCGTTAATCAGGATCCGCTCGTTCGGTTTCAGGGTTAATCGCAGCGCCATAAAGCTTACTCCGCCGCGACTTTTGCAGCCCGTCCGCTCAGACCGTCGATAATACTGCGGTTAATATCAATCAAAGGCTTCACATTTTTAGACCCGGACAGGACCGCTTTGGTGTGGTTTTCCACCCAAAGAGCCAGCGAGATCAGCGCAGCGCGCAAATCGGCCGTCAGCCCGTTATCTTTCTCGGCCAAATCGGCCTTGAACGTGAGCCAAACGCGCTGGTTCTCCCACAGGGTATCGCGCAGGCCATCTGCAAGCATCTGAAGCTTTTGAGATTTTTCCGCAGCACCGTCAAATGCTTCGAATTTGTTTTCAAGTTTGGATGTCACGCTCGCCAAAATCCGACGCTCAATCTGGCGCGGATCTTCGGTGTGCGAGATGGTCCGCTTATACGCGGTTACACTCATTTCACTGCCTTTTTATTCTGCCTCGGTTCAACTATAGGGTGGCAGAGTTAAGGGAGAATTAAAAAATCCTTAATTTCTTGAAAGCAAGGATAATTTTCAGCACTTGTTTTTAAATCATGCTTTGCATGTCACACTGTGGCGGGGTTTTCGGGGGGCTGCAGTGTTAATGAATATGCTGGCCCGGAGTGACCGCGCGCAGCATTTCACGGTGAAAGCTGTGGGCGATATTATCAGCGGAAAGCAAGGCGTCAGGGGCGGTGCCGTCACGCTCGGACTGGGCAAGGGAAACGATGATATGGCCGATGTGGTGGCCAAGTTGAACGGGGCACGTAGGCGTCAGGGTTGGTTGGGCGCAGGGTTCGATCAAAACGATGGCGTCATCTTCCAGATCAAGGCCAAACTCCTGATCTAGAACATCGGCCAGGGAAGCGCCGGAAATGATCTCTTCTCCGGCGTAGATCGCGAAGGGGGTCAGATCAGCGTCCTCTACGGCGACGGTGAAACGGGTGATCGGCGACGCGAGCAGTGACGACAGGATGCGGCCCAAGGGCGTGTTGCAAGGATCGGCGCAAAATTCCAGCCGACCGCCCCAGATGTGCCCCATCAAATCAGAACGCATAGTTAAAACTTCCCCAAGTGTCGCGTGTGCAACCCCAAGGTATCTTCCCGACACGGTTTTTTGAATTCCGGATTTGTTAAACTTCGCAAGCTGCTCTTGAATTTTAACCACGATCGGCCAAGCGATTTTGCGCTGTCGCTTTCGGCGATTTCGGCAAAATTCCCCCGATCACCCATATTTTTGGGAACCAAATATGGGGCAAAATGTTATCCACAGCACAAGTATTGGTGGGCGGGGCGAAATATGGCTGCATGTTCACCCGTATGCGAATTTACAATAAATGTGTTGAGAATGTGCGGCAAGTGTGAGTGCGGAAAGGTGCGATTCTCTCACCGTGCAGGTACGGGCATCCCTTACGTCGGATCGAAGGCATTCAAGCCGCCCGTGCGCAGCATGTAGCCACTGGACCGTACCGTTTCGACGGAAATACGTTCATCAAATGTGTCCGCAAATTTCTTACGAATTTTCGCGACGTGGACATCAAATTTCCGATCACCATATCGCCACGGCCGAGATTCTACGGCGAGACTAAGCGCATCGCGGGTCACGATTTGCCCGTCTTGGGCGAATAATACCCGCATGATCTGAGCTTCCGCCGTCGTTAATCCGGCGCGCAGAGCGATATACGCTTCGACATCCCAGCTCACATCGTGAGGCTGTTCAATTGACGGCGTAGGGGTTGGCAGGCGTCGGTTCAGTCGCAAAGACAGCTCGCGCAGATTGCAGGGCCATGTGAGTACATCGATCGCACCCGCTTCAAACGCATCGGCACCCCATACCCCCTTCAACTCTTGTATCGCGAGCACGACTCCGGGCTGCGCGTGGGTGGTGAGTTTGTTGATCAGCGGTGCCGGGTTGCTGTTCGCTTCGGTCATATCGACGAAAATGGCATTAACGTTTTCATTGTTGTGTAGCCAATCTTCGCAGGCGTCAAAGTCTATACATTCAAAGTCGAATTTTAGGATAACCGTAAACAAATAGTTCAGGGCGTTGCGCACCGAAGGTGCCGTCGAGACGAGTAGGATTTTGGTCATTTATCGCGCTGCCCCAATGGGTTGACCGATGGATGTTCGGAAACGGATAGCATTGCGGCGAGACGCGGAAAGGACACGATGATAACGGCCATATACTAGGAAAGGGAGCGATGAGCTGGATTATCCCTTTGTTGCACGAACCCGTGGGCGAAATCAAAGTCAGAGTTATGCGGCAATAATTGGGCCTGCTTGTCATGAAAAAGCCATACGTTCACTATTCTTTAACCTTCCACGCTATGTATATCCTTGCAGACTGCAGAACGCGTCTGAGAGAACCTCAAGAATAGGCGCTAGAAAATGGCAGACATACTTGAAATTGTTGCGCCAAAGCGGCGTGCGCTCGCGGCGGCCAAACGGCTGGTCCATTTGCGCGACGAGGCGGTGCAGGATGAAAACATGCGCGCGGTGATCCTTCACGCGGCAGAAGTTGTGGCCAAGTCGGGTGTTCTGTCCGCAGTCGCAGAGAGTGGTCAGAAACGGCAAGGTTTTGCCACATCTGACCTGCCGAGCTTGCATCCCGACCGCCACCGGTTGAATTAATCCACCGCAGTTTATCCTGAGTTCATGAGCTGTTGTCCTTTCGCCATTCCTTGCGGCGGGCCAACCTATACTTAAGAGACATTGACAATTTTTGTGAGGTTGGCGGACAATCCTGGTATTCTAGTAGAGTTCCCAAGATTTGTTCACGAGGCTTCATCCCGCACCGACGTAGTAAAGGCGCATACGAAAGTGACAGAGTTTACAGATCCCCCCGTTTCCGAGGCCGCAATTCGCGTGATTACCGCATTCGCTGGCCGTGAATCCGCAACCGTGCAAGACATTCTGGCGTTGTCGCAGGCGCTTCCCGCCGCGCTCGCCGGGCTCCAGCCCGCAGCCGCCAAAGCTGAAATCAGCAAGGTTGCAGCGCAGTTTACGACTGAAACCGCCATTCCCGCGGTTCCGGTTGCCGAGTCTTTTACCGATGATTCCGTCACCTGCCTGTGCTGCGGCCGATCCTTTACCATGCTCAAGCGTCACCTGCGCGCAGAGCACGGGTTGAGCGAGAGCGAATACCGGATCAAGTTCAATCTTGATGATGATCATCCCCTCGTCGCCCCCAACTATTCTTTGCGCAAAGCGGATTATGCAAAGAAAGCCGGCCTTGGTCGCTATGCCCGCGACGAGGCGGTGCAGGCAAATCTTGGGTCGCAGCTGTAAAGTTCAAATGCCTTTCCTTTGCCACCGTTTTGTCCTGCGGAGCACCTAATCCCCCTCGATACATGTCTCTGAGGCAGTCGGTGCAGAAGCACGTCTGCCGAACCGGCCCCCGTGGTCGCGAGAATAGAGGCAGGACATATGGCAGCGACGACACAGCCGCGCGTATTTAAAAAAGTAGAAGTTATCGAAGGCGGTGGACATCACGGTGGCGGCTGGAAGGTCGCCTATGCTGATTTCATGACCGCGATGATGGCGTTCTTTCTGCTGATGTGGATTCTCTCGAGCGCGGACGAGCAAAAGCTGCGCGGGATTGCCGAATACTTTACCAATGCGACCCTGCCCGGCGGCAGTGGTGTATTGGACGGGGCGACCTTGGGGCCACCCGGTACATTGACCGCCTCGAATGGGGCGATTGTGGCCCGTGGCAGCGAGCTTGGGAAAATCGACGATCCGGCCTCGGCCAAGTGGGAAATCCGCGACGAAACCGCGACATCGGTGCCAGATGAGACGCAGATCGGCTCCGAAGACGGTGCCCATGAAAACCCCGCCGCGGCCAATGTTGCCAGCGCGTCGCAAGCCGCATCCGACGGGTCTAAATCGGCTGGCGATGCGACCATTGATAATGTGCACGCGCTGGACAATGAGAAGTTCAAAAAGCTAGAGCAGGATATCTTGCAGGCGATGCAGGAGAATCCCGACCTTGATCCGTTGAAGAAAAACCTGATTTTCCAGCAAACACCCGAAGGCTTGCAGATCCAGATCATCGATCAGGAAGGACAGCCGATGTTCTATAGTGGCCGTGCCGAAATGCAGGGTGCCACAGATCAGCTGCTCGCGAATTTGGGTAAGTCTTTGGCACGCCTGCCGAATAAAATCACGCTGTCAGGGCACACCGATGCTGTCCGCTTTGCCAATAGCCAGAAATACGACAACTGGGATCTGTCCTCGGACCGTGCCAACGCCACGCGCCGTGTTTTCGAAGCCTCGGGCGTTGCACGTGATCGTATCATCCGCGTGTCGGGCCTTGCCGATACCGCGCCGCTGGTGCCCGAAAATCCGACCGACGCGTCTAACCGTCGGATCACGGTCTCGGTTCAATATCAGAAGGTCGAGGACTATGCCGGCGATGACGTAGCCCCGACGCAGATTGATGCGGCGACACCGCCAGCCGAGACCGGCGAGAAGCTATATAAGGCGTCGATCCCTGCGCCCGTAGCACCACAGAACAGTGGCGAGGTGCAACGGGTCGCACAGAATGTCGAGCCTGTGGCGGCACCTTTGAAGGATGATGTATTCTTGAACCTGCGCAACGCGCTGCGGTGATCAGGCTCTGATCAATTCGCCCAAGGTGGGGACCCGTCGGCTGGCAAAGATCGGCCGGCGGGATCGTTCGACCGAGCGGCGCAAGAACTCTGGCAGCATGGGGTTTGCTTCTTCATTTACCATCGTGCCGCGCGGTGCAGCGACCACGGGGTCGGCAGTGGGAATATCAAGTCCGAGCATCTTGGCAGGGTCCAGCCCTTCTTCCAGCGCGTAGTTGTAGTTCACGGCGTAATCGACCGCTTCCTCTAGAACCGCCGGGTCCGATGCGACCAGCGCCATCAACCGGCGTTCGTCGGAATAGAGGAATTGCTTGGTCTTGAAGCCGTCAACCTCGGGGACAAAGCAGGTGTTTTCACGGCGCAGCTTCAGCAGCTTGACCAAACGATCCGGCATCAAGTGGCGTTCATCGCGGCGAAACACGATCATGCTGCAGGTCCCAAAGCTGGACAGGCACGCCGCGAGGCAAATGTGATCCGGCCAGCCCGAGAATGCGAATTTCACATCGTCCGCATCAATCAGGACAATCATTGTGGTTTCAACATCCGAGATCACGGCACTCTCCAGCTTATTCTGAGGTTTACCTTAGTCACACCATGGAAAGATAGCAATTGGTCTTGAACGAGAAATTTTTAAACTTGGAAGAACATGAACTGTTCTTGAGATTTCAATGAAAATGCTTAAAGTGCTTGGAAATTTGCAAGTGGAAAACAAATGACGATTATTCTGGGCTTCGTGGTCGTGATGGGCATGGTCTTTGGGGGGTATATGCTCTCTGGCGGCGACATGGGCATCATCACCCACGCGCTACCGTTCGAAGGTATGATGATCGGCGGTGCCGCGCTTGGCTCGTTTATTGCGGCGAATTCCTTTGCCAATATCGCGGGGGCAGGGCGCGCGCTGGTCAAGGCATTCAAGGGCCCCAAGTGGAATTCGGGCGACTATGTGGACCTGCTGAATCTCATGTATACGTTGGCCCGCAAGTACCAGCAAAATGGCATGCTCGCGCTGGATGAACATATTGAAAACCCGCAAGAAAGTTCGATCTTTTCGCAGTATCCCAAGTTGCAGAAAGACCACTTTGCCATTGATCTGATCACCGATAGTTTCCGTATGCTGGCGATGCAGTTCGATGATCCGTATCAGGCGGAAGATGTCATTAACCGCAAGCTCAAGAAGCACCACCACGAAGCTTTGGTGGCTCCCCACGGGCTGACCACCGTCTCCGACGCGCTACCCGCCATCGGGATTGTTGCGGCGGTTTTGGGGGTGATCAAGACGATGTCGTCGATCGACAAGCCGCCTGCGGTTCTGGGGGCGATGATCGGCGGCGCGTTGGTCGGGACATTCCTTGGGGTTTTCCTTGCCTATCTTTTCGTCTCTCCGGTCGCCAACCGTCTGCAAGCCATCGAAGAGCAGGACGGCATTTACTACGCCGTGATCCGCGACATCTTTATCGCCATCCTGCATGGCCATTCGCCCGCGATCTGCACCGAGATCGGGCGCGGCAACATTCCCACCAGCCTGCAGCCCAGCTTTTACGAGATGGAAGAGGCCCGCAAACAGATGCCAGAGGCCGCATAACCCATGGCCGGACGCCGTCAGATCGCTGCGCTTAAGCTGATCAACACCATCCGGCAACACGAGCTGGATGCGATCGGGGCACAGCTTTCGGGCCTGCGGGCACAGCAAACATCGCTGACGGAACAAAGTGCGGCGCTGACCCAGCGGGCGATTGCTGAACAGACGGGCAGCACCTTGGAAACCCAAGCCTATTTGCCCGCCTACCTATCCTCGGTTGACCGGCAACAACGTGGCTTGGCGGCGGAGGGGGATGCGCTGTCAGGGCAGATCGACACGCTAGAGGATGCGCTTTTCGCGCAGTTCCGCGCGCTTAAGACCACGCAAACGGTGCTGTCGAAAGTGCAAACCGAGGCGAAAGCCGATGCCGACAGGGCAGAACAGGCCGCACTAGACGACGCGTCGCGCGCGCTGTTTGTATTGCAGCGCCGGTGACGCTTTTTGCCTTAGCGTCCGCTGCTGAATTTTGACACCACACCCAGCGAATTTTTGTTCTCTACATTCCGGATGACCAGCACGCAGACCGGCCAGCCCGATGGCATCAAACCTTGCGAGGTTGGCACCGCCATGACGCTGGCCGACCCGTCGTTGATGGCAAAGGTCAGCACGACATCCGCCTGCGACGTCGCGACTGATTTTGCGAGATCCACAGTATCGTCAAAGGTCACGATGCTTTCGGTTTCAAGCCAGCTGGCAACATCCGGGTGATCGACCGCCGCGATGGTCAGCGGTTGCGCGGGATTGCCGATGGGTTCAGCACAGGTGGCGAACCATGCCCGCAGCTGAGCCACAGCGGTGGATGCGCTGCCCGCCGCGCTGTGATCCGTGTCCGAGGCGGCTTCGATCACACAGACCGCCGCATCCGCAATCGCGCCCGCGCCGATCAACTGCGAGAGCGTGTCGCGTTCGTTCTGGGTGATCCATTTATTCAGCAACGGCGCGCCGACGATTTCGACGCCTGCGGCCAGACGTCCGACGTCGGCTTTGCCAAGCTCGAACTCCGGCCCGTATCCCGCGCGTGTGATCTGTTGCACCAGATGTTCCGCGGCGGTCTTTTTGATGACAGATGGTGTCTTGCGGGCCTGCTGTTCCAATGCGGCAGAAAAGGCCGTTGGTGGGGCGACTTGAACGGGCGTGTCGGGCGCCGGCGCGTCCTCTTGCGCGAGACGGGGGAGGGAGATGATAATTTCTGTCCCCACGTCTTCGCGGCTGAAGAACGTGATCTGCCCCTGATGGTGATCGATGATGACTTTGGCGATGGTCAACCCCAGCCCCGTGCCCCCCTTGGACCGGCTGTCAGAACTGTCGCCTTGGGTGAATTTTTCAAACACCGACGCCTGAGCGGCAGCCTGAATGCCGGTGCCGAAGTCGCGGATCGAAATGCGCAGCTGATCCCCGACCGCGTGCAGTGCAATCAGGATCTCCCCGCCGTGTTCCGAAAATTTGACTGCGTTGGACAAGAGGTTATCCAGCACCTGCACCAAGCGTTTAGAGTCGCCATAGGTCAGCATTACATCGTCATCGGGGGTATCGACACGGCGCAGCGATACGCCTGCGCGTTCGGCATAAAGCTGGTTCGGCACCAGCGCCGTATTGAGCGTCTCGGACAGGTTCAGCGTCTTCATCCGGAAATCAAGCGTGCCGGTTTCGATTTTCTCCATATCAAGAATACTGTTGATCAGCAGGATCAGCCGGTCACAGCTTGAGGCGGCGATGGTGATCAGCCCCTTCATCTTGTCAGGCAACTGCCCCGTGGCACCTGACAGCACAAGCCCCAAGGCCCCCTTGATCGAGGTCAGCGGCGTGCGCAATTCATGGCTGACGGTGGACAGGAATTCGGTCTTTGCTTTTTCGGCCACCTTGCGCTGCGACACATCGCGGTAAATCGCGATGAAGCGCGGTTCGTCCTGAGCGGGGCAGACATATTCAAGGCTGATGTCGTAGGTGATGCCTGATTTTGCCTCGACCTCCCAGGTGACGCGCCGCTCTGGTCCCTTGATGAGACCGGCGCAGCGTTCGCGCAGACTGTCATAATCCCGTTTGCCAATCAGGTCCGACAGGCTCTTGCCGCGCCAGTCGTCGCTTTCATCATGTCGCATCAGGTGTCGTGCGACCGATGCATTGGCATACATCACCGCATAGGTTTGCGGCTGGAAGACAACGACATGATCCTGCAACAGTTCCAACGTGTTGTTGAACCGCGCCTCTGACACGCCTTCGCGGGTCTTGGTCATATCCGAGGCGACAATCGCGATCTCGCGCAGCTGTTTTTCGCCGTCGGTGATCGGAATAAAGCTACATTGCAGCCAGACCGCCTTGCCGTCGGTCTTATGCAGAACGATGGTGCCTTTCCACGGGGTGCCCGACATCATGGCGGGCAAGACATCGCCCGTCAGCACACCGCGATTGCCGGCATCCATGACATCAACCAACGGCGTGCTGATCAGCGCCTCGCGGGACCGGCCGCTGGCTTGGACAAACTGGTCGTTCACATGGGTGATCGCGCCGTTCTGGTTCAGCATGCAGAACACGGTATGGGCCTCTACCGCGTTGCGATAAAATTGCTTGGACCGAACTTCCGACTTCAGCACATCCTTGCGGGCATGGGCCTGTCGCGCGTTTTCGCGCAGTTGGAAAATCAGGAACAACAGCGAAAACACGATCAGCAGCAGCGTGCCCAACACCAGCCACTTGTAGGTTGACGCAATGCGCAAGGCGGAGCGCTGCAGGTAATTCTCGTAGGGGCGCGCGCGCAAAGAGATCAGCAGCTCGTGCACGGATTGATAATTTTGCGGGGGCAGCCAGACGGTGCCACCGGCGGCAATCGCCTCGGGGCTGCCGGTATCCTGACCCAACAGGGTGTCGACAAGAATGGTTAACGCCGCCTGCGGCACGCCGGGGATCGTCCCCAGCACCCAATCGGGGTACAACATGGTACTGGCCCAGAACGGATAGCCCGGATGATCGACAGGGGACACGGGGCGGAAATCGTTCATATCAATCACGCCGTCGCGGGCCAGCGCTTCGAGCACACCGGCGCGCACGACGCCGACATCCACCAGACCGGCTTGCACGGCATAGACGACCTCGCGTTGGTTCCCGCCCGAAAACAGCGCGCGGGACGCGATATCATCGATATCCAGCCGGTACTTGCGAAACTCTTGCAGCGCGAGCTTCCAGCCGGTCATTTCGTCGGCCGACACCCCCATGATGCTGCGACCTGCGATATCCGGGATGGCGCGAATATCGCTGTCAGCGGTGGTAAAGACGACGACGCTGGTTTTATCATAGACCTGCCCCTCCCACATCTGGGCGACAGAGAGCAGCGGGCGGGCGTTGCTTTCGACCTCAGCCACGACAAAGGCCGCGGGATCGACAAGGAAGAAATCCAGCGCGCCTTGCGAGATTTTATTGATCATTGTGGCGTCGGTGTAAGGCGCGATCTTGAAACGGTAGTTCAGTTCTGCGCCCTGTGCGGCGGTGTTCAGCGCGGCGGCCATTGGCAACCAGCTGTCCAGCGCGCGGGTAATCCCTTCGGACGCGAGAATACCGATGGTGATGTCACGGGGCGCATCCATCGTGTCGACCTGCTGACCAGCCGCCGGTTGCAGTGCACCGATCAGGGCGATAGCGGCACCCAAAAGCGTTCGACGCAGCTTGCCCCATGCCTGTTTCACGATTTTAGCGCCCGCCATATTCTCTTTCTGGTTCATCTCGTCGCTTTGCGGACACCGGAAAGCATAGTCAAAGCCCGCCTCCTGCTATCAAACATCACAACGTCAAACCACTTGTAAAAGCATCCAAAGCGATCGATTCCATTGCGCCCCCGCGGCATATGCTGCGGAGCATGGCAACTTGGATGTCGTCTGGTGCTGTCCTTTCACTACTGCTCTCACTGCGTTTTTTGCTGCGCCTCGTTGATCGGGCGCTTTTTGCAGTTGCGAAAAGGCTAGGCGGGGCGGGCTTTTTTGGCAATGGTAAACTCCGTTTCTGCCTGCAGGGCAGGGTGAATAGTGCCACTGCAGCAGGAGATACCTATCCTTTGGGATAGCGCCATAGCCACAAGCTGCTTTGGACTACCCGCCTAGGCCCGCGACGGCCTTGGGATTTAGCGTTAATTTCATCTTAACAGCCACCAAACACAGGCTGAAACAAATCCAAGGTGAAGACGATGGCAAACGCAACATTCCTAGAACTGGCCCAGATCGCCAACAACTCCTCCCTGCGCGAGGCGGTTTTGGGTGCAGTACTTGGCATCCATGTTTCGGGAAACGCTTCCGACACCGTCTTGGACATCACGGCCGACAGCACCGCGCTTAAACTCGCGGCGGACCGGATGCGCTGCGCCCGCTATGTCATGCCGACAGATGCGGACCCGACGCAGGCCATCCAGATCAACGCTGGCTTCTCTCATGTGCAGGACGTCTGGGCCACGCCCCAGGCTGCACATCCCGACCTGACCCAGGAGACAATGACCATCGCCACGCCTGACTTTATCGTGGTACCCTCCGACACGCATATCGTCGTCAATAATTTTGACGTCGCCCGCGGCGATGCGATCACCTTCCTGGGTCAGTTTTCTTCCCGCGCCGATCTGCGCGCTGCCATGTGCCTGACCGGGTCCCGCGATTTGCGCGACGGTGACGTCATCATCACGATGGAAAACGGGGCCCGCGCGGTCTTCGTGGGTGTCGCTGCCCAGGCCGAAGATCTGATCGACGCTGTGTTTGATTTCTCTGCCGAAGGGCAGACAGCCTTCAAACTGGCCGACGCGCTGAACAACGCGATCTCGGCCGAGATCGACGCCTTTGTGACCGCCCTTGGCACCGATGAGTTCGACCGCGCCTTTGGTGTCGGCAGCGCTGCGGTGTTGCTTGCAAACCTCGACACCCCTGCAGCGACGCGTCTGTTGAATGTGCTCGAGGCCGAAGAACTGGACGAGCTGTTGCACAATGTCGGTGCCGGCACGCTCAAGCTGCTGCTCGAAGAGTTGACGCTGACGGAACTTGTGAACTTCCTGAGCGGCGTGAACGAGACGGTGGTCGGCGCGATGGCGGACCACATGGGAGCCACAACAATAGATGCCCTTTTGTGGGGCAAAAGCCCGGCAACGAAAGGAGGTATGCGTCAAAGTTAACTGGTTTGCCCTGTCAAAGCGGCATGCCTCGCCGCAGCCAGGGCCCGAGAAAGCACCGTGTTCGACCCGATATGATTTGAAAGGATTTAACAGCAGACGGGCATCGAATGCGGCGCTTTCCCTTTTTCGTGAACCCTCAACGCGCGAATTTCCGCGGGGCAGAGTTCATCAGCTTAATCGATTTTCGGGCCTGCTCCGGCCCTTACTACTTTGCCCTGTGGACCGGCCAAGATGCCGGTCACGGGGCTTTTTGCGTTTTCGAAGATGTAAGCCGGCGACATCAAACCGCCCCACCAGGGCCTAAAGCCGGACGAGGTGATTGTCCCACATCAGTGGTTTTTCCGGGTTCAACCTGCCAGAGAGACGCTGAACGATACCGGTACCGCTGGTCACGATAAAATCACCCTGTGCCGCTGCAACACCGCAGACATCGGTAAGCGCGATACTACGGCTGTATGACGCGGTTGCTGCGTCAAATACCTGCACCAAACCGGCACGGGGCGAGGTTACGGCAATCTCGGACCCGTCGTCCGACAGGGCAATACTGCCGATGTACCCGTGCATATCTTCGGCACCGTCCAGCAAGAGCGGTGTTTCCCCTTGCTGATGCAGCCCGACAAGCGCGGGGGCATCGCCGTCGCCTTGCCATTGCATCCCGAAAGCGACACGCCCGTCGGACCCTACGGCCAGATGCCGGATCGAGTTGCGGTGCATGTCATGGGGCAGTTCTATCTGCTCTAGAATACGGCGGTCGTTGATGTAGGTGAGGTTGGGCCGCATGGTGGGGATATTCAACTTGGCGCGCCCTGAATCGGGATGCGTATCAATCCCGCCGTTCGCCACGACCAGCGTGTCACCACCGGGCAGACGTTTGATATCATGGGGGCCGACTCCGCCGCTGGCAAATTCATCGACGCGTACATATCCAAGCGCCACGTCCCAGACACCAATGCGCCCGATGCCGTTGGCATAGTCATTTTCGGTGGTGTAAAGCAGGCTCCCGTCGGCGGAAAAAGCCCCGTGCCCGTAGAAGTGCCGCCCCTCGGGCGCGTGCAGCGTGGCCTTGACCCGCCCCGACATGCAGTCGATCACCAGTGCGAAATTGCCGGGGCGCCGTGCAAAGGCGACAGCTTGCGGCTTGGACGGATGCGCCGCCGCCGCATGGCCGCGACCGGGCAGGGGGATTTCGAACACCACCTCAAGCGCCGCGTCGATGCCGCAGAGCACAAAGCTGCCATCGCGCAGACCGGCAGCGGCAAGATAGGCCGGCCCGCCCGCATCGGCCCAAGTAGGGGCGGGCACCAATCCTGATGCCAGCATCCCTGCAATGAAATGGCGGCGGTTGGTCACGGGATCAATCTCCGTCCAATGCGTTAAAGCCCGAAGCGACGCCCAAATGCGGGCCCAGATCTTGGCGGGCCACATCGCGGATCGCGGTAACAGACTGCTGCAACACCTCTACACGCAGACGGGATTGCGGCTTGGCCGTTCCAGCGAACACAGGGTCGTCCAGATCGGCAGCGATGGCCAGCGCCTCGTCAAACCGGTCGTCAAAGGCGGCCACCACGGCTACGTCATCCGCCGCCAACCGCTCCGCCAGATCCTGCAGAGAGGTGAGCGCGACCACGACATTGCGCAAAGACCGCCCCGATCGCCGCGTCTCTGCCCGATTGGGGCGCGGGCGGTCAAAGCTGCCCATGGGGCGGCCGATGCGGGTGTCGGCGGTAAACTCCAACCCGAGGTTCAGCGCCTTGAAAAGCTCTTGCGCCGCTTCCTCGGTGCTGCGGTAGGGGCCTGCCTCGGCGGGGGTGGCAACGGCCTCGGCATAGCCAGAGGTCCAGCCGTCCAGAATGGCTTGGGACTGCGTGGCGATATCGGCAGTTACCGTCTGCACCAAAGCGCAGCGATAGCCAGCATCGCCCATCGTGCTGATCTGGTCGTCATACAGCAGGAATTCGAGCGCATAGAAACCGCGCCCCGCGATGGAAACATCGGCATAGGCCTGCGGGTCACGGCCCACGGGATCGGCATCCGTGATCAGCCCCGCGAGCGTTTTGGGTGTGGCCCCACGGCTGTCGGGCCAGAAGGCCAGCGCAAAGGCGCGGTTGTCGGTCTCGGATGGGCCAAAACGCAGATGGCTCACCGCGATCCACGCATCAAAGGCATCGTGGTAGGCAGTGCGCAACGCGGCGTCATCGGGGGCGCAATTCTGCTGGGCAACGGTGGCCAGTGAATCCGTACGCTCTGCCAGTGTGGTATAGCGGGGCAGGATGTGATGATCGACCACATCGCGCAAAACGGCGGAGCCTACCTCGGCCGCAGCACCCAATGGTGCGCAGAAAAGACCAAGGGCGAGGACCAGTTTTTTCATGTTACAAACTTTCCAGATAGTGGATCAAAGCATCACGGTCTGCGGGTGGCATGTCAATGACGCGGTTCTTGGCGGGCTCGGCCTCTCCGCCATGCCAAAGCACGGCTTCCAGCAGTGACCGCGCGCGCCCGTCGTGCAGGAATTGCGTGTGTCCCGATACGGTTTCGGTCATCCCAATCCCCCACAGCGGCGCAGTGCGCCATTCGGTGCCGGTGGCGCGGGCCTCGGTGCGGTGATCGGCCAAACCTTCGCCCATGTCGTGCAGCAGCATATCGGTATAGGGCCAGATCAGCTGAAAGCTTTGCTCTGGCTGGTCCTTCAGGCGATGGGTGACAAAGCTGGGCTGGTGGCAGTCCGCGCAGCCCGTTTCATGGAACACCTGTTTGCCGCGCAGCACCTCGGGTGTGTCCGCGTCACGACGGGCGGGCACGGCTAGGTTGCGGCTGTAGAAGGTGACCAGATCCAGCCCTTCGGCGTCAATCTCGAACCCGCGCACGTCACCGGCCCCATGAGGCGCGTTTACGCAGGCATCCTGAATGGTCGAACAATCGCCAAACGGATCGCCGAAGATCGGGTTAGAGATGCCGATATCGCCCGCAAAGGCCCCAGCTGATTGTTCGCGGATCGTGGGCATCCCGGCCTTGAGCCCGAAACGGCCCAGCATCGGCATGTTGTATTCCTGCGACCAGACGATATTGGCGCGGCCCGAAATACCGTCACTATCGGCGTCATTAGGGTCTGCCAGCGCCAGAATATCCGCGGCAGGGATCGCTTCGAGAAGCCCAAGCCCGATCATCTGCGGCGTCACACGGGGCGACAGCATCGCGTCGGGGTGCAGCGGACCATAGCCAAGATCAGCCGCGGTGTATGTCGGGTGCCGCAAGGAGACGACCTGCCCGCCCGACAGGGTCACGGGGGCTTCGGTATAATCGACCTGCAAGCGGTACTCGGCACTATGCCCCGAGACGGCGAAATCCTGCATTTGCGTGCCGTAGGTGGGTTCGGCGAGCGTGGCCAGATACCCTTCGATCTCTTTTATGTTGCCGGCGTCTTCGTTGCCCGGAATAGACACGCGCAGGAACATCGAAATCGCGCTGTCGTCGGGGCCCTCGGGCGGGTGGCCGCGCCCGTCCTTGATGTGGCAGCTTTGGCACGACCGCGCGTTGAACAAGGGCCCCAACCCGTCAGAGGCCAGCGTCGACGAAGGCGACGACACCCACAGCTTGCGAAACAGCCCATTGCCCAGTTTGAAGGTCAGCTCGTCCTCGAACGACATATTGCCGGAGGCCTGCGAAAACGCATCGGCGTTCATGCGCGGGCGTACGGTGGCCGCGCCGCCGCTGTTCACCTCGAACGGGCTGGGGGCGTCAAAACTGTCGGGTGGGGCGGTCACATCGGCGATACGGGCCGTTTCATCGGCGGTACGCGGGATGATATCCAGGTGGGGTTCATCAAGCGGCCCGGCGTAGACCGGACCGCTCAATAGGGGCAGGGACATCACCAGGGCCTGAGGGATAAAAGACCGGAGGAAATGCATATTCTGCCCTATTTCGATATCAGAAGGGGATCACCAGCGATGCCCCGACAGCGGTAAAGTCGTTGCCGTCTACATCGTAGAAGCCGACGCCACCACCCAGCGACATATCATTCTCGAACGTGTAGTCTACACCCACGGTGATCAAATCGTCGTAACCGTTCGCGGTGTTGTCGATGCCGGTGTAGCTGGCAGAGTAGGCCCACGGCCCCTGAACGTAGGAACCGCCCAACGTCGCATAGGTGGAATCCTCGCCCGTGCCTGCGAACCCGTCGAAATAGGCCACTTCGGCGATCAGGTCGAAACCGTTGCCAAAGTCATGCGCCATCCCGATGACGGCCCCTTTTTCGTCGGATACATCGCTGTCACCCGCGGTCAGGAAACGCCCGCCAACCCAGTAGGTCGTGTCGCCAACTTCTTGCGTGTACTGTAGCGCCACGTTGTTCAGCTTGCCGGTGTTCCCCGCGCCGCCATCCGCGGTGGTGTTGCGGCCGCGCTTTGTCCCCAGCGAGTCGCTGAACGCCGTGTCATCCGCATAGAACAGCGCAAAGGACAGAACCCCGCCGGAGGCGGCGACAGGCATGTCGAATGTCGCACCGATCACTTCGGACAACTCATAGTCTTCGGCCAGCGATGTGCCGTAAAAGCCGGGGGCTGCGTCCCATGCAACAGCGAAGGTCGGGCTTACTTTACCGACGCTCAGCTCGCCTGCGGCCAGATCAAAGCGCAGGCCAAGTTCGTTCACATAAAGACCCAGATCGTCGAACTGACGGGTTTCGGCCGGATCGGTGACGCTTTCCAGGGTCACTTCACCAAACAGCGTGATGCTGGTCGCGACACCGGCTTCGAAGGCAAGCGACAGGCTGGCGTAGTTATCGGTCAACTCGCCTGCAGGATCATCGGATGTGACGGTGCTGTCGACGCCGATCTCAAACTCACCGCCCCAGACAAATGCCTGTTCTTGAGCCAAAAGGGGAGTGGCACCGGTCAGCGCCAAAGCGCAACCGGCGAGAGCTAGTTTCTTCATTCTTGTTTACTTTCAGTGGGAGGAGGAACTCATGAAAACGGGGTATTACTCGAACACGGCGCCGGGGCTATCGAGGCTGTCGGAGCCTTCAATCGCCACGTCATCGACGCCGAGTGTGGCAACGACGCGTTCGATGGTCTTGGTCTGTGCGATCAGGGCGTTCACCCCCCCCATGACCAAGGCTTCGCCGCCCTTGTTGCCGCGCGCCATCATCTGGTCATAGGACATGCCCGCTTCGGCAGCGGTCTTGATCTGGCCAAGCTTGCGCATGGTGGTCGACAGGTTCAGCTGCATTTCCGCATCCAGATCAGCGTTTTCGGCAGCGACCAGATCGGACAGGGACGGGCCGGTGACCAGCGTGCCGTCGGTACGCGCATAGGCTCCGAGGTACACGTTCTGGATGCCCAGACCGTCGTAATAATGGCTGTTGTGTGTGTTGTCCGAGAAGCAGTCATGCTCTTCTTCGGGGTCGTTCAGCATCAGACCAAGGCGCATGCGTTCGCCCGCGAGCTCACCGTAAGACAGCGACCCCATGCCGGTCAGCATCGCCGAGATCGCGCCGTCTTCGTTGTCGGTCAGGTTGGTGCGCGCGGCACCGCCTTCGGCCCATTGTGCAACCATATACTCCAGATCGGTCACGATCAGATCGGCAGCAGCCTTCAGGTACTGACCGCGGCGGTCACAATTGTCATTGGTGCAGTCTTCGCCCGTGGCGTAGTCTGTCCAGTCGCGCCCACCGGCCCCGTGTTCCGTGCCGTTCAGATCCTGCCCCCAGAGCAGGAATTCAACCGCGTGGTAGCCCGACGCCACATTGGCTTCGTTCCCGTCGGCTTCGTGCAAGGTTTCGGCAAGGAAGTCGGGGGTGATTGTGCTGGCGTCAACTTCGGTGCCCGACAGTGTAAAGGTGGGGTTCGCGATAACGTTCAACGCGGCGGCGGCGTTTTCATCGGTGGCCCCGCCATAGGAGGCGTCAACATAGTCGATCAGACCTTCGTCCAGCGGCCAGGCGTTCAGCTTGCCTTCCCAGTCGTCAACGATGGGGTTGCCGAAACGGTAGGCTTCGGTCTGCTGGTAGGGGACGCGCGCTGCCAGCCACGCGGTGCGGGCGGCTTGCATCGTGTCGGCGGAGGGCTCTGCGATCAGGGCATCCACGGCGTCGACCAGCGCTTGGGCTGTGATCAGGCTGTCGCCGTAGGCGGCTTCGGCGATGTCGGCGTATGTGTCGATCACCTCGGACTTCTCTACCGCCAAAGCGGGGGAGGCCAAGGTCAATGCAAGCACAGAGGTCATCAAGCTGCGGGTCATACGTTCAGTTCCTTTTGACGGATCGCGCCTGCGGATGCTGTCGACAATTGCGGATCGACGGGCCGCGCCGGAGGCATGGAAATTATGCGCAATACCTGAACAGTATCGCGGGGAAGGTCAACCCGACAATTTTAGTAAGATAACTTTTTTGCCGCTCACGTTTTTGGCATCTCCCAAAAAATACGCGGTGATCCTAGGGACTTACTCTGTAAGGCGTGCGCCTTGGGGCAAAGTGGGGTCAGAAGCATTCAACCGATCAACGGCAAATCCTGCTGCGGTCTTGTACTGCGCCATATACTCGGCCCGTTCCTGAGGAGGGATCACGTCGTCGATCTGGTCGAAGGCACCGCCACAGCGGTCGTTAACCATGTTCAGCAATCCGAAAGGACCGGCCCCGCGATTGCGCAGGATCAGCTCTGATATCGGTCCGCAATAAGCGTCGTCAAAACTGCGCAGCGCCGCGGGGGTTACCCCGTCTTGCAGGAAGCGCGCGCACAGATGGCGGGCGTCCATGATCGCCTGGCTCGCGCCGTTCGATCCCGTGGGATACATGGCATGGGCCGCGTCGCCGATCAGGGCAACAGGGCCGTCGACCCATGTGGGGATCGGGTCACGGTCGATCATCGGGTTCTCGTAAATCTCTGTCGCGCCGCGCAGCAGGGCGGGGACATCCAGCCAATCGTAAGTCCAGCCGTCAAAGTGATGTGCAAAGTCCGACAGATCCGCCGGACGGTACCAACCGCTTTTGCGATCCTCGGTCTCGTCCAGCGTGACTTCGGCGATCCAGTTGATGGTGGCATAGCCGTCGGCATCGGGGGCTGAAATCGGATAGATCACCATGCGCTGGCGGTGGTCGCCAAGCCCGACAAACGAAGACCCCGTGCGCACCGGTTTTGCCCGCGAGGTGCCGCGCCACATCAAAGCACCACCCCAGTGGATCGGCGGCTGATCGGGATGCATCTGCGCACGCACGGCGGAATGTATCCCGTCGGCACCGATCAGCAGGGTGCCCTCGGCATGTGTCTGTGACCCGTCGGCATGGGCGATATGCGCGGTCACGCCACCCGCTGGCCCGTGGGTGTATCCGGTGATCTTGGCACCAAGCTGCACGGCCTCGGCACCAGCGCGATCCACCAGCGTTTGATACAGCAGCATATGCAGCTGGCCCCGATGCGCGGCATATTGCGGCCAGCGATAGCCTGCGTCGGTGCCGCGCGGCTCTGCGTAAATCTCTTGCCCCTTCTGCCCGACCAGCGCCCATTCCTTTGCGGGCACGCCGATTTCGTCAAGCTGCGCTTGGGTCAACCCCAGATCAAACAGCTCGCGCACGGCATTGGGCTGGATGTTGATCCCCACACCCAGCGGTTTCAAGCTGCGCACCTGTTCATAAACGGTGCAGCGCAGGCCAAGCTGGTGCAGCGAAAGCGCCAGTGCTAGGCCGCCGATACCGCCGCCTGCGATCAGGATATGGGGTTGGGTCATGGTGCAGTTCCGCTTTCGACTAGGGGCATTTCGTTGCGCGACGAACGTCCTACATCATGGTGCGGAAATCAATGGGATGTCTGGGAAAGCGGGGCACACCCCGCATCGCCGGAGCGCGAGGCGCTGCAACGGCAAATGGCCCGTGGGGGCCGGAAGCGCAAAGGAACGTTTAGGCGGATTCCAACGCGGATTGTTCGGCAATCAACGCTTCGGAGGATTTCAGGAAGTCATCCAGACCAAAGATAATCTCGGTCGGGCAGTTGGCGATCTTGCCCTTGGGGCCATCCAGATGCGCGTCAATCGCAAGCTCGTTGTCGCGCGCCACGGTACCCAGATCGTCGAATCCCAAAGAACCGGCCGTGCCCGCGATCTGGTGCAGAATGGTACGCGCTTCGGCGAGGTTATCGTTGATCTCTTGCAGCGTGCTGCCTTCCCATGCGGCAAGCGCGTGCTCGGCCAGCGCACGCTGGCGCTGCTCTAGCATATCGAGGAACCGCGCGCGAATACGCTCGATCCCCGGTAACTCCAGCTTCTTGTGCATCACGCTGTTCTCCCCACATTCCAGAAGTCGTTCTGGACCTTCTGGTAGTTGGCTGTCGCTTCTTCGGCAGAGGCATGCGCCTCTGACAGCGCATCCATGACCGAGGAATTTGTCTTCCACATCAACCGTACCGCCTTGCCAGCGCAAATACGTGGGTTGATGTGTTGACCACGGTTATCGAACAATTCGGTTTTTGCCAGCGAAATGTTGATATTATTCGCCAAAAGCTTGGGATCAGGGCGCCAGCCGCTTTCTGTGATGCACACAAACGTGCCGCCGCCTGCGTAAGACATGAGGAACTGGCAGCCTTCCAGCGTATCCGAAATGATCTCTCCGACATCGCTGAGCATGCTGCAGAATTCAAAGTTCGACATGTTTTCGTGGAAGATTTCGACATCGCGGATGTTGAAGGCAAAACAGATCGACCCGAACAGGTCGCTGCGCGACAATTGCTGCACATAGTTCTCAAGCGCCATGAACTCGATCAGGTTGTTCACATCATGGATCGCCATCGGCTCGTGCAATTGCACGGCGCGTTCGGGCCGACCGTCGTGATGGGTAACCGCCTTGGCCGCGAACACTTTGCTCGTGCGGGTTGCCAACCCGTCAACCGCGCGTTCAACCAGCGACAGCCGCGCCTTAAGCTCGGTCATTTCGAACGGCTTGGTCACATAGTCGGTCGCACCGGCAGAGAAGGCGGCGTCGATATAGGATTTTTCGGACATCGCGGTCAGCATCAGGATCGGCGCATCCAGATATTGCTTCATCGCGCGGATCTGGCTGGCCAGCTGGATACCGTCGGTGACCGGCATCTGAATATCCAGAAGGAAGCTGTCGAACGGGGCGCGGGCGTTGTCCTTGATCGCCTCAAGTGCATCGGCAGCGCATTCGGCAGTGACCAGCGTATGGTCTGTCATGCCTTCAATGAAATGCGACAAAAGCTCTAGGATGATTGGGTCGTCATCTACCGCAAGAATTTTCATTTGTTTGCCTTACTACTTGTCCGTAACAGCTCGGTATGGCTGTTTCTGTTGCTTTCTATCTGATGGCGAAACTTGTCATAATTGGGGCGATCTCGGTTAAATACTTAGGCATTTAGGCTAATTAGATGTTCGTTTGAGCAGTTGAATAGACGAAAGGGACCATTCGATGACGACGGCGCAGAGCAAGAAAAATAAAGCCGATTCAACGATTTTCGGCACAACGCCAGAGGGTGAAAAGATCGTCCGGCATCAGATCAGCAATGGCGGTACGTCGATTTCCGTTTTGTCTTGGGGGGCAACGATTCAAGAGCTTCGCGTCATGGGGGAATCGCATTCGCTGATACTGGGCGGGCGCGACGTGGCTGCCTACCTTGGCAGCATGCAGTACTTTGGCGCGGTGGTCGGTCCGGTCGCCAATCGCATCGCGGGCGCAGAGATGGAGATTGCGGGCATCCGGCATCAGCTTGATCAAAACGAAGCAGGACGGACCACATTGCACAGCGGCGTCGCGGGATATTCCGGCCGGAACTGGCGCTTTACCAATGTCACCCCCACGCGCTGCCGGCTTGAGCTGCACCACCCCGACGGGTTGGGCGGGATTCCCGGGAATATTAACGCCTCTGTTACATACACGATTGATACTGCGGGACATCTAGAGATCGAGATGACGGGCGCGACGGATCAGCCCACCTATTTCAACCCCGCCTTTCATGGCTATTGGAACCTGACGGGATCGGCGGATCTGTCGGATCACCGCCTGATGGTGCCCGCGACCAGTTACCTTGCTGTGGATAACGCTCAACTCCCGTTAGGCGCGCCCGTCGCGGTAGCGGGCAGCGAATTCGACTATCGCCATGCGCGCGCCATCGGGCCGGTGCTGGATCACAACTTTTGCCTTTCCCAAGGCGGGGACCAGATGGTGCTTGCGTGCCGGTTAAGCACTCAACGTCTACAGTTGGATGTGTTGACAGATCAACCTGGGGTGCAGCTCTATAACGGCGCGCATATTGATACAGGTGCGGATTTGGGCGTCGACGGGGGTGCCTATGGGCCACAGGCAGGGCTCGCGATCGAGCCGCAGTTCTGGCCCGATACCCCGCACCACCCCGAGTATCCCGATTGTTTGCTGCTGCCAGAAAAGCCCGTGCGCTACCGATCCCGGTTCGAGCTGCGCCGCATTTGACAGCTTTACCGTGGTAACCTCACGTTTTTTTGGGGCAGGGTCGAATTGACACTTGGTCCAAGATGTATCAGTGCGCTATATAATAAGGTAAACATATTAAAAGCGGACAAGACATGCGTACCAAGATCAACCCCGACAGCTTTGGTTTCCTTATCAGCGACATCGGCAGGCTCAGCCGTGGCGTGTTCGAGCGCGAGATCGAAGCCGCCGAGCTTCCTGTGACGGCGGCAGAGGCACGGGTGCTGGCGCATATGGCGCGCTGCGGGGCGACGCGGCAGCATATGCTGGCTGAAAGTCTTGGCATGACGCCGATGAGCCTCACGGGGTTTCTGGACCGTCTGGAAGCGGCAGAGCTGATTGCCCGTACCGCCGACCCGAATGACCGCCGCGCCAAGATCGCGTCCCTGACTCCGCGAGCCAATGACATCCTGTCGCAGATCGCACAGGCCGGTGCACGGGTAGAGACGATCATTTCGGAAGGATTGACGCCAGAGCAGTGGCAAACCTTCCGCGCCACGGCCCTGACCCTGCGACAGAACCTGTCGGCCTCCCGCGGGGCGACGTGCAAATCCGAGGCTGCCGAATGACAACGCCCATTATGTCAGAACGGCGGGTCAGTCTGATCGGCGCGCTTCTGGTGGCCATCGGACCTGTTTCGATGGCCTTGTATACGCCCGCGATGACAGAGCTGGTGCGCGTCTTTGACACCACGGAATCCGCAATCAAGCTGACGCTGACGCTTTATTTCGGGGGCTTCGCCTGTGCGCAGCTGATCGCAGGGCCGCTGTCGGATGCGCTTGGACGGCGGCCGATCACGATTGCCTTCATGGCGCTTTATTGTGTGGCCAGTGTCGCTGCGACCCTGTCGCCCACGGTAGAGGTTCTGATGGGCGCGCGTTTTCTGCAAGGTATCGGTGCCTCCGCGGGGATCGCGATTTCGCGGGCATTGGTGCGGGATCTGTTCACCGATGACCGGTCGTCGCGGATCATGAACCTGATCGGGATTATTCTAGCCCTTGGTCCGGCGCTGGCCCCGACCATCGGGGGGCTGATGCTGCCGGTGTTTGGCTGGCAGTCGATTTTCTTGCTGATGACCGTGATCGGTTTCCTCGTGATCTGGGTCGCGCTTTTTTCCATGAAAGAAACCGTGACCGCAGACCCCTCGCGCCTGAATTTCAAGGCGCTTGGCCGGACCTACAAGGCTTTGCTCAGCAATCCGCAGTTCCTATCCGCCGCTTTGGTGATGGGCGGTGCCCTTGGCGCGCTCTATGCGCAGGCGACATTCCTGCCGTTTATCCTGATGGACGAGGTCGGGCTGACGCCTGCGCAATTCGGGGCGTCGATGTTGGCGCAATCGGGCAGCTTCTTTACTGCGTCCTTGTTGGTGCGCCAGCTGATGGGCCGGTTTTCGGCAGAGCGGCTGGTCGGGCCGGGGCTGGTGTTTGTGGCCTTGGGCAGTCTGGGGACGTTAACCCTGCTGCTTTGGCCGCCGAGCTTTCTGCATGTGATGGTGCCGGTCGCGACCTATTCTTTCGGGATTGCCTTTGTGATGCCTGCCATGTCCACCGCGGCACTTGCCCCCTTTGGGCGGGCTGCGGGGGCGGCGGCGTCGATGCTGGGCTTTATCCAGATGGGGTCCGGTTTGTTGGTCGGGTCGCTTGGTGCCTTGCTGGGCAATGCGCTTTTGGCTATGGCAACCCTAATCCCGATGATGGGCGCGGTAGCTTGCGTGTCGTTTCTGGTTTATCGCAAGATCCAGCCTCGGCCTGCAGCCGCTGCACCGGCAGACACCCGTGCCACCTGCGGGCCTAAGGTGACGGCGCCGTCGCCCGTGTCGGCACCGGAAAAATAGGGCAATTTGTCCGCCCCATCCACAGCACCCCGCGGTGGTGCTTTCGATTTGAACTAAAAGACAGGATCGTCAGAATGTACTCCTTGATCTCCGGGCTGCGCTGCGCCGCCCTTGCAACGGCTATTTGTGCGGTGTCTGTCCCCGCAACGGCGCAGCAGGGCGATCGCCCGCCCGCTGCCGTCACCGTCATGACGATGCAGCCGCAGGATGTGCAGCTTGCCACGACCTTGCCCGGACGCGTTGTCGCCTCTGCCGAGGCAGAGGTGCGCCCGCAAGTGGCCGGCATCATCACAGAGCGTCTGTTTGCCGAGGGTGAGCCCGTGGCGGAAGGCGATGTGCTTTTTAAAATTGATCCCATCGTTTACGAGGCCGCTGTCGCGCAGGCGCAGGCATCGGTCGCGCAGGCACAGGCGCAAGCCAGCTCTGCCGAACGGGAGGCCAAGCGGCTCGAGGAACTGTCCTCGCGCAATGTTGCCAGCGATCAGGCGCTGGATGCGGCGATAGCGGCACGCGACAGCGCGGCGGCTTCGCTTCAGGCGGCGCAGGCGGGGCTGCGCTCTGCCCAGATCGAGCTGGATCACACGCAGGTCCGCGCCCGTCTATCGGGCGAGATCGGGCGGTCCCTGACCAGCCCCGGTGCCTTGGTGACCAACAGTCAGGCCAGCCCGCTGGCCGTGATCCGCAACATTGATCCGGTCTATGTCGATGTGACGCAATCAGCGGCCGAACTGCTGGATTGGCGGCGCGGCAATGCGGAAAAGCGCCTTGGCGATACCCCGCGCGAGGTCAAGCTGACGCTGGCCGATGGCAGTATCTATGACCAGACCGGTACGCTGACCGCCGCCGAACCGGATGTGGACCAGCAAACCGGTGTCGTCGTGCTGCGGATGGCCTTTGACAACCCCGACCGTCTGCTGCTGCCGGGCATGTATGTGCGCGTTGAAATGCCCACGGGGATCGCGAAAGGTGCCTTCCTTGTCCCGCAAGAAGCCGTAAGCCGCGACCGTCGCGGGCAGCCGCTGGCGATGGTGGTGAACGGCGACAACGTCGTCGAACAGCGCCAGTTGACCGTGCTGCAGGACCGTGGATCGGACTGGATCGTGAGCGAGGGGCTATCGGCGGGCGACCGTGTGATCGTGATGGGGCTGCAAAAGGCCGCACCCGGTGCAACCGTTACCCCACAAGAGCAAGCCGCCCCAGACGCCAAGTCCGAGGACGCCGCACCGGCACCCGCCGAATAACCAAAAGCCGGAGCGTTTTGCATGGCCCGTTTCTTTATTGACCGCCCCATCTTCGCATGGGTGATTTCGATTTTCATCATGGGTATCGGCGTCTTGTCGATCCTCAACCTACCCGTGGCGCAATACCCGCAGATCGCGCCGCCCTCTGTGGCTGTGCGCGCGTCCTATCCCGGTGCCTCGGCGCAGACGGTGGCCAATACGGTGACGCAGGTGATCGAACAGCAGATGACCGGTCTGGACGGGCTGCGCTATATCTCGTCGTCGTCCACCAGCGAAGGCGGGGCGAGCATTACGCTGACGTTCGAGACCGGCACAGATGTCGATATCGCGCAGGTGCAGGTGCAGAACAAACTGTCGCAAGCCTCCGCCTTGTTGCCAGAACCGGTGCAGCGGCAGGGGATCACGGTGCAGAAATCCTCTGCCGGCTTCTTGATGGTGATCGGGTTGATTGGCGAGAACGGGAAGTATGACGCCACCGACCTTGGCGATTACATGCAATCCAATCTGGTGAACGAGATCAGCCGCGTCGAAGGCGTGGGCAGCGTACAAGTGTTCGGGGCGCAATACGCGATGCGCATCTGGCTTGATCCGGTGAAGCTCGCCGCGTTTGAATTGACCCCGTCCGACATCGTGGCAGCGGTTTCGGCCGAGAACGCGCAGATTTCAGCGGGATCCTTTGGCAGCCGGCCTGCCGTCGAAGGGCAGGCGCTGAACGCCACGATCACCGCGCAATCTCTGCTGACCAGCCCTGAGGATTTCCGCCAGATCGTGCTGCGCGCAGAAACCGACGGCGGGCTGGTGCTGCTGAACGATGTCGCGCGGGTCGAGATCGGGTCGGAAAGCTATGCCACGATCTCGCGCTACAACCGCAATGCGGCGACCGGCATGGCGGTCAGCCTTGCCCCCGGTGCCAACGCGCTGGATACAGCCGCCGCCGTCGAACAGCGGATCGAGGAACTGTCGGCGTTCTTCCCCGAAGGCGTGAGCTATGTCGTGCCCTTCGATACGACGCCTTTCGTGAAAATCTCTATCGAAGAGGTGATCAAGACCCTGATCGAGGCGATCGTGCTGGTTTTCATCGTCATGTATCTGTTCTTGCAGAACATCCGCGCCACCTTGATCCCGACGCTGGCGGTGCCGGTCGTCTTGCTGGGCACCTTTGGCGTGCTCGCGGCCTTTGGCTTTTCGATCAATACACTGACGATGCTGGGCATGGTGCTGGCGATTGGTCTACTCGTCGATGACGCGATTGTGGTCGTCGAGAACGTCGAACGGATCATGGAGCAGGAACACATCGGCCCGCTTGAGGCGACGCGCAAGTCGATGGACCAGATCACCGGCGCCCTGATCGGGATCGCGGTGGTTCTGTCGGCGGTCTTTGTGCCGATGGCGTTTTTCCCCGGCTCGACTGGGGTAATCTATAAGCAGTTCTCGATCACCATCATCTCGGCGATGACGCTGTCGGTGGTGGTCGCCTTGACCCTGACGCCCGCGCTTTGTGCGTCCCTGCTCAAGCAGGGCAGCCACGAGAAGCGGCGCGGATTTTTTGGCCTGTTCAACCGCGGTTTTGACAAGACACTTGGTGGGTATACCGGCACGGTGGGCTGGCTCGTGCGGCGTCCGCTGCGGGTCGGGCTGGTCTATCTGGCGATCATCGCGGCGATGGTGTTCTTGTTCATGCGCACGCCTGCAGGCTTCCTGCCGGCCGAGGATCAGGGCACGCTGTTCACGCTGGTGCAGGCCCCCACGGGCGCGACGGCGGAACGCACGCTCGAGGTCATCAAACAGGTCGAGAACTACTATCTGGAAAACGAGGGTGACGTCGTTGAATCCGTCTTCGGCGTGGTGGGTTTCAGCTTTGCGGGCCAAGGGCAGAACCTTGGTCTGGTCTTCGTACGACTGAAAGACTGGGAGCAACGCACAGAGGCGGCGCAAAGCGTGCAGGCGGTGGCGGGGCGGGCCTTTGGTGCCTTCAGCCAGATACAGGACGCGATGGTCTTCCCCATCGTGCCACCCTCGGTCAGCCAGCTTGGCAACGTGTCGGGCTTTGATTTCTACCTGCAAGGCCGCGGCGGTCAAAGCCACGAACAGCTGCTGGAGGCCCGCAATCAGCTTTTGGGGATGGCGGCGCAAAGCCCGCTGATCGCCTCTGCCCGCCCCAGCGGGCTGGAAGATGCGGCGCAGTTCAATCTGGATATCGACTGGCGCCGCGCCGGTGCGATGGGGGTCAGTGCCACGGATGTGGGCAACCTGCTGACCGTCGCCTGGGCGGGTCGTTATGTGAACGACTTTGTCGATGAGGGGCGGATCAAGCGGGTCTATGTGCAGGGCGAGGCCGCTGCCCGTGCGACCCCGTCGGACCTTGAGAAATGGCGTGTGCGTAATGATAGCGGGGGGCTGGTGCCCTTCTCTAACTTTGCCGAAGGAAGCTGGGCGTACGGGCCGCAGGGGGTGAACCGCTATAACGGTATCCCCGCGATGCAGATCCAGGGTTCTCCCGCCGAAGGGGTCAGCACAGGCGAGGCGATTGCAGAGCTTGAACGTCTGGTCACCCAGTTGCCCCCCGGCTTCCAGATCGCCTGGACCGGGTTGTCCTTGGAGGAACAGGAATCCGGCAACCAGGCCCCCTTGCTGTACGGTCTGTCCCTGGCGGCGATCTTCTTGGCGCTGGCGGCGCTTTATGAAAGCTGGTCGATTCCCTTTGCCGTGATGCTCGCCATGCCAATCGGCATTTTGGGGACCTTGACCGGCGCCTATCTGGGCGGGTTCGAAAACGGGGTTTTCTTTCAGGTCGGGCTGCTGACTGTGGTGGGTCTGACGGGGAAAAACGCGATCCTGATTGTCGAGTTTGCCCGCGACAGACGGCAAGAGGGCGAAAGCATCTTTGACGCCGCTGTCGACGCCGCGCGGCAACGGTTCCGCCCCATCATTATGACCTCTATGGCGTTCTCGCTGGGGGTATTGCCGCTGGTGCTCAGCACCGGTGCGGGCTCCGGTGGACGTACAGCGATTGGGGCCGGTGTGCTGGCCGGTACGATTGCCGCAACTGTTCTGGGTGTTCTTTTCGTGCCGTATTTCTTTGCGATGGTGGCGCGTTTCACCGGCAAGGATCCGGTCAAGGACACCACCGGCTAGGCACCATCGTGCTTTGATGAAGTCAGGACGGAGGCAACCGCGCGTTGCCTCCGTCTTTTGCGTTGGGGCACATTGACGCGCCGCGGTTGCGGGCTAGTTCCCTCTGCGAGGGAAGTCCCAACATTCCACGCCAGCAGCCAACATCCAATAGGAGGAGCCAGCATGATAAACTTTACCCTGAACGGCAAAGAGGTGAGCGTCGACGCGCCCGATGACACGCCCCTCTTGTGGGTGCTGCGCGACGACCTGCGGTTGACCGGCACGAAATTCGGCTGCGGTATCGCGCAATGCGGTGCCTGCACGGTCGAGCTGAACGGCATGACCCGCCGCAGCTGCGTCACCCCGATTTCTATGGTCGAAGGGTCCTATGTGACCACAATCGAGGGTGTCGACGGGCCAGAGGCCAAAGCGGTCCAAGCGGCGTGGGAGGCGATCGACGTGCCCCAATGCGGCTGGTGCCAATCCGGTCAGGTGATGAGCGCCACGGCCCTGCTGCGCGAGATCCCGAACCCCACGGACGAGGATATCGACAATGCAATGGCCGGCAACATCTGCCGCTGCGCCACCTATGTCCGTATCCGCGAGGCGATCAAGAACGCCGCCAAAGAGCTGGAGGGGTAAGCCATGACCAATCTTAATCTCTCTCGCCGCGGCTTTCTGTCTACCGCTTCTGCCGGACTGGTGATCGGCGTTGTTCTACCCGAAAAATCGCGCGCCCAGTCCGGTGCCGCGACCGCCTTTGATCCGGCGGCCGATCCGGCCACATTCGCGCCGAACGCCTTTGTGCGCGTCGCCCCTGATGACACGGTGACGGTGCTGATCAAACATATCGAATTCGGGCAAGGGCCGAACACCGGCCTTGCGACCCTCGTGGCCGAGGAACTGGATGCCGACTGGTCGCAGATGCGTGCCGAAAGCGCGCCTGCCAATGACGAGCTTTACGCCAATACGCTGTTCGGGTTGCAGGGCACAGGCGGGTCCACCGCGATGGCGAACAGCTATATGCAGATGCGCAAGGCCGGCGCTGCCGCCCGCGCGATGCTGGTTGATGCCGCCGCCGCCGAATGGGGCGTGCCCGCGTCCGAGATCACGATCTCGAAAGGGCGGATATCCCACCCCAACGGGACCGAGGCAGGCTTTGGTGCTTTCGCCGAGAAGGCGGCGACCATGACCGCCCCCGCCGAACCCAAGCTGAAAGAGGCCAAGGATTTTACCCTGATCGGCACCGATGTGCCCAAGCTGGACACCCATGCCAAAACAACCGGGCAGGCGGAATACACGATGGATGTCTACCGCGAGGGGATGGAAACGGTCGTCGTGGCCCACCCCGATAAGATGGGCGCCGTTGTCGCCAGCTTTGACGATACCGACGCGCTGAAGGTGCCGGGTGTCATCGCGGTACGTGAAATCCCGCAAGGGGTCGCGGTCTATGCCAAGACCACCGGTGCCGCGCTTAAAGGGCGCGAGGCATTGCAGGTGACATGGGATGACAGCAAAGCCGAAACCCGGTCGAGCGCGCAGATCTATGCGGATTTCTCGCGTGCCGCTGCCGAAGGCGGTCGCGCCGCGGAAGAGGTTGGCGATGCCATGGCGGGGATCGACGGGGCCGCGCAGGTGATCGAGGCAGAGTTCCACTTTCCCTATCTTGCCCATGCCGCGCTTGAACCGCTTGACGCCGTGCTCGAGGTCACGGACGGCAAGGCGGAGCTTTGGATGGGCTCGCAATTCCCGTCGCTCGACAAGCCAACTCTGGCCGCCACCTTGGGGATCGATCCATCGGAGGTGCAGATCAACGTGATGTTCGCGGGCGGCAGCTTTGGCCGCCGCGCGCAGCCCACGGCCCATGTCGCCGCCGAAGTCGCCGAGATCGCGAAAGCCGCGGGTGGGAACGGGTCCTGGAAACTGCTTTGGACGCGCGAGGACGACATGATCGGCGGCTATTATCGCCCGCTGACCGTGCATAAGATGAAGGGCGGTCTGGACGCGGACGGCAATATCGTCGGGTGGCATGATGTGGTGGTGAACCAGTCCATCATGGCCGGTGGTCCGATGGAAGGCATGATGAAAGACGGCATGGACCCCACGTCCTACGAGGGGGCCACCAAGATGCCCTACGACCTGCCCGCGCTGAAGGTGGACTGGGTCCGGCAGGATAGCCCCGTTTCCGTGCTCTGGTGGCGGTCGGTCGGCCATTCGCATACGGGTTACGCGACCGAGGTGTTTCTGGATCAACTGCTTGAAGCAGGGGGCAAAGACCCCGTTCAGGGGCGTCTGGACCTGATGAAAGGCGACGCCGGTCGCGACCGTGGCGTGTTGGAGAAAGTGGCCGCGCTGGCGGGTTGGGACGGCACCAAGGTGAAGGGGGATCGTGCCTACGGTGTTGCTGTGCACGAAAGCTTTAACACCTATGTGGCCCAGATCGTCGAAGTTTCGGATCAGGGCGGCTTTCCTAAGGTGCACAAAATCTGGTGCGCCGTTGACTGTGGCGTCGCCGTGAACCCCAATGTCATCCGCGCCCAGATCGAAGGCGGGGCGGGCTACGGTCTGGGATCGGTGCTGTTCGACGAAGTCACCCTTGGCGAAGGCGGCACCATCATGGAACGCAACTTTGACACCTACCGCATGCTGCGCATCAACGAGATGCCAGAGGTAGAGGTCGCTATCGTGCAAAGCGATAACGACCCCACCGGCATCGGCGAGCCGGGCTTGCCGCCCGTCGGTCCCGCCGTTGCAAACGCGTGGCGTGCCCTGACGGGGCAAGCTGTTACCAAACTGCCCTTTACCAAATCTGTAGGAGTGTAAGTCATGAAAAATACACTGAACATCATGGCCATCACTGCGCTGATGGCGGGCCCTGTCATGGCAGAGACCGTCAACGGTCTGCGCACGGTTGACGAATTTGACGCGATCGAGGGGGAGGCAGAACGCTCCACCGCGCTTTTCGAGGAAATGATGGTGGTGATCGGGCATCCCCGTTGCCTGAATTGCCACCCCGTCGATAACTCCCCACGCCAAGGGATGGATATGCAGATGCACGAACCCCCCGTGGTACGCGGAGAGGCGGACTTTGGCGCGCCCGGCATGCGCTGCAACACCTGTCATGGCGAACAGAACTTTACCTTTGCCGCGGGGGGCGGGTCGATCCCGGGGCATACCCCTTGGCAACTGGCCCCGATTGAAATGGGCTGGATCGGTAAATCGGCTGCCGAAATCTGTGCCCAGATCAAGGACGAGGAACGCAATGGCGGTAAGACCCTGGAAGAGCTGCACGAGCATAACGCCGAAGACGGTCTGGTCGGCTGGGGGTGGCATCCGGGCGAGGGCCGCGAGCCCGCACCCGGCAGTCAGGAGATTTTTGGCGAGCTGACCAAGGCCTGGATCGAGACGGGTGCCGCCTGTCCCGCGGGATAACCGAGGTGACGAAATAGCAAAGGGCCGCGCAGGGATGCGCGGCCCTTTGTCTTTGCGCTGGTGTGGGGGGTTAGTCTTTGAAAACCGCCAGCCCCAACCATTCGGCGACCATCGCGGGTGTCTCGACGCCCTCGATCTCGATCGTTAGCAGGTTCTCGCGCAGCATATCGGTGGCGTTGCGCGCCGTGACCTTTTGCAACGTGAACCGCCCGCGCAGCCGCGACCCCGCCTTGACCGGGGTCAGGAACCGCAGCTTGTTCATGCCATAGTTGATGCCCATCACCTGTCCGGGCATCATGTTAAAGCAATCATAGGCAAAGCGGCTCGCCAGCGACAGGGTCAGGAACCCATGCGCAATCGTCCCGCCAAAGGGCGTTTCCGCAGCGGCGCGTTCGGGGTCGATGTGAATCCACTGCATGTCGTGGGTGGTTTTGGCAAATTGGTCGATCATCTCTTGATCCACCGTGATCCAGTCAGAGACCCCGACCTCGGTCCCGATCAGCGTTTCACTATGGGCTAGTGCCTCTTTCAATGCAGACATGGGATACTCCTTCAGGATGGGTCCGCGGCAACACGCACCATGCGCTTGCCCTTGTTCTCACCGGCCAACAGGCCGATCAGCGCCTGTGGCGCGTTTTCCAATCCGTCGACGATGTCCTCGGTCACCTTGATCTGTCCCGCCTCGACCCAAGTCTGCAACGCGCGCAGCGCCTTGGCGTCGTTCTGGGTCCAGTCCATCACGATAAAGCCTTCCATCCGCAGACGTTTGACCACGACCAGACCGGGCAGGTTGCGCGGACCGATGGGGGTTTCGGTGTCATATTGGCTGACAGCACCGCAGCAGACGATGCGACCCTTTTCGTTCATCGCGAACAACGCGGCCTCGAGCACGGTGCCGCCGACGTTGTCGAAATAGACATCCACGCCGTCGGGACAGGCAGAACGCAGGGCTTTGGACATGCCAGGGGCGCGGTAGTCGATGCAGGCGTCAAAGCCCAATTCCTCCGTCACCCATTTGCATTTCTCCGCTCCGCCCGCGATGCCCACGACCCGACAGCCAAGCGCCTTGGCGATCTGGCCGACATAGCCGCCGACCGATCCTGCGGCGGCCGACACCAGCACGGTTTCACCCGCAACCGGTTGCCCGACAGAGATCAGCCCGTGATAGGCGGTTTTGCCCGCGATGCCGTAAACGGACATCAGGTTCGACAGCTGCGGCACCTTTGGCAATTTCTCGCATTTGCGCGCATCGGCGACGACAAAGTTCGACCACGTTGCCTCCGACGCGACGATATCGCCAACGGCCAGACGGTCGCTGTTGCTCTCGACGACCTCGCAGATGGCATAGGTCGGCATGGCATCACCGGCGTTGACCGCCGCGCGGTAGGTCGCGCCTTTCATCCATGATCGGTTGGCCGCATCGATGGACATCAGGATCACCTTGAGCAGTACCTGACCATCGCCCGCCACGGGCATATCCGCGGTGGTCTGTTTGAAATGCGCAGGCGTCAGCGAATCGCTGGGCAGCTCTGCGATGACAATCTGTGTGTTGGTCATTTTGAACGTCCTATCTGCTTATTGAACATCCAACACCACTTTGCCCTGCACCTTACGGTCCTGCATCAGATTGAGAGCGTCGGCGGCTTTTTCCAGCGGATAGCGGGCAGAGATGCGCGGCTTGATCTGGCCACCCGCATACATACGGAACAGATCGGCCATGTTTTCGGCATGTACCTTGGGTTCACGGGCCGTATGCGCGCCCCAGAAAACACCCATGATCTGCGAGCCCTTAAGCAGTGTCAGGTTCAACGGGATCTTGGGGATACCGGCAGGGAAGCCCACGACCAGATAGCGGCCTTTCCACGCCAGCGCGCGTACGGCGGGTTCGGCATAGGCACCGCCTACGGCGTCATAAACCACATCGACACCCTCACCGCCCGACAGCTTCTTGATCTCGTCCGAGAAGGCTTTCTGCGTCGCACGGTCATCCATGTCGCGGCTATAGATGATCGTCTCGTCCGCGCCCAGATCACGGCAGAACTGCGCCTTGTCTTCCGACGATACGGCAGCGATCACACGGGCACCGGCGGCTTTCGCCAGTTCGATCGCGGCCACGCCAACACCGCCCGCAGCGCCCATGATCAGCAAGGATTCGCCGGGCTGGATTTCGGCGCGGTTTTTCAGCGCGTGATGGGAGGTGCCATAGGTCAGCACCAGACATGACGCTTCGTCATATGGCATCGCATCGGGGATCTTCAGCACCCGTTCCGCGTCCACAATGATGTCTGTCGCAAAGCCGCCAAAGCCGGTCATCGCCAGCACCCGGTCGCCCGCAGCAACGTTGGAAACGCCCTCTCCCACGGCGTCCACATCGCCTGAAACCTCGCCACCAGGCGCGAAGGGGCGGGGCGGCTTCATCTGGTAAAGATCCTTGATAATCAAGGTGTCAGGGAAGTTCAGCCCCGCTGCGCGGATGCGAATACGCACCTGACCTTTCTTCGGTTCAGGCTGTGGCATCTCTGTCAGTTCCAGCGTTTCGGGGCCGCCGGGGGCAGTGCTAAGCATGGCTTTCATCGGGTCATTCCTCCTCTAGATTTGCAAAGCAATAGGCGCGTTCAGAAACTGTCTTGTCAATCGAATTTCGAAATGCAATTTTGCAGTGCGGAATTGGAGTTCGCAAAACGAGGGGGGAGATAAGATGCAGTCCGAACAGGAACTGGAGGGTTTCCGCGCGGAGCTGCGCGATTGGCTGGAGGCAAACTGCCCGGCCGAAATGCGCGGCGGTGAGCCGAGTGAAGCATCGATATGCTGGGGTGGCAAGAATTTTGAGTTCGAATCCGACGCGCAACGCGTCTGGATGGAGCGCGCCGCGTCCAAGGGCTATACCGTGCCCACATGGCCCGTCGAATACGGCGGGGCGGGGATGAACCGCGCACAGGAAAAGATCTTTAAAGAAGAGATGGACCGGATCGAGGCGCGCAACCCGTTGCAAAGCTTTGGCATCTGGATGCTTGGGCCCGCCTTGCTGCACTTTGGCACGCATGAACAGAAACTGCATTATTTGCCCCCGATCGCCCGCGGTGAAATCCGCTGGTGTCAGGGCTATTCCGAGCCGGGTGCCGGGTCGGATCTGGCCAGTGTCCAGACCAAAGGCGAGGACAAGGGCGATCATTGGCTGGTAAACGGTCAGAAGATCTGGACCTCCTACGCCGATAAAGCCGACTGGATTTTCGCGCTGATCCGTACGGATCGTGACGCGCCCAAGCACAAGGGTATCTCCTTTCTGCTGATCGATATGGAAGACGCAGGCGTCGAGACCCGCCCGATTAAGCTGATCTCCGGCGCGTCGGTCTTCTGCGAGACGTTCTTTACCAATGTGAAGGTGCCCAAGGACCGGATCGTCGGCGAAGAGAACCGCGGTTGGGACGTGGCGAAATACCTGCTGACCCACGAGCGCGAGATGATCTCGGGCGGGGGGCAGGGCCTATCGGGTGGTCGCGCACTTGGGGCGGTGCTGAATGAATCGCTGGCCGAGGGGCAAGAGATGGACACCGTGCTGCGTGCCGATGCGATGCGCTGCGAGGTGGACGCGCTTGCCATTGGCCTCACGCTGGAACGCTACAAGGATCAGGCCGAGGCCGGCACTGGCGCGGGGGATGCCTCGGCGATGCTGAAATACATGGGCACAGAGCTGAACATGCAGCGTCACGAGTTGCTGATGGCCGCAGGTGGCAGCGACGCGCTGGAATGGGACGGGCCTTTGGGCAACCGTCCCGCGGACTGGCTGCGGACTAAGGCCAATTCAATCGAAGGCGGCACGAGCGAGGTGATGCTGAGCATTATCTCCCGCCGCGTGCTTGGGCTTCCGGGGTAAGATCATGGTAAAACTAGTATTAACAGAAGACGAAACCATGCTGGCCGACTCGGCGCGCGGTTTCCTTGATAAATCCGCCCCCGTCAAAGCGTTCCGCGACTTGCGCGATGCCGGGCAGACCCATGACGCGAAGATGTGGAAAGAGATGGCCGCGATGGGATGGGCCGGTGTGCTGGTCCCTGAAAGTGCGGGTGGCGTTGATATGGGCCATGCTGCTGCGGGTATTCTGGCGCAGGAAATGGGCAAGACGCTGGCCGTCAGCCCGTTCCTTTCGACGGCAGTAATCGCCGCGACAGCCCTGCGCCACGTCAGCGATGCGCGCGCCGAGGCCGCACTGGCCAAGATTGCCAGCGGCGACGCGACCTATGCGTTGGCGGTGGATGAGACATCGAAGTTCAACCCGGATGCCACGGCAATGACCGCCACGGCGGAAGGCAATGGTTTTCGCCTGACGGGCAAGAAGACCTTTGTCGTCGATGGTGCTTTGGCGGACCGGTTGCTGGTGCTGGCCAAGACCGACAACGGGCTGACCCTGTTCGACATTCCCGCGGACCGCGCAGGCATCACACGCAACGCGCAGAACATGATCGACGCACGCGATTCCGCGCGGATCGATTTTGATAACGTCGAAGCGACGGGCGATGATGTATTGGGTCAGGTCGATGACGCCATGACCGTGCTGAAACCCGCGATCGAAGCAGGGCAGGCCGCCCTCGCCGCCGAGATGGCGGGCGTTGCTGCGGGCGCCTTTGGCATGACCGTGGGCTACCTGAAAGAACGCAAGCAGTTCGGCACGTTGATCGGCACCTTCCAAGCGCTGCAACACCGCGCCGCCCATCTGTGGTGCGAGACGGAAGTCACCGCCTCTGCCGTGTTGCACGCAGGGCGCAAGCTGGACGAAGACCCCGACAATGCGACGATGGCCGTGTCTCTCGCCAAGGCCCGTGCGACATCGACTGCCAAGCTGGCGGTGATCGAAGGGGTGCAGATGCATGGCGGGATCGGCATGACGGACGCTTTCGACATCGGTTTTTACATGAAGCGCGCCCGTGTGGGTGCCGAATGGCTCGGGGACTACGGCTATCACGCTGCCCAGGTCGCCAAGCACAGAGGATTCTAAGGCATGGATATTCAAACACTTTTCGGGCTAGAGGGTAAAACCGCGCTGGTCACGGGCGGGGCGACCGGGATTGGCCGTATGGCCGCCGAGGCGCTGGTGCGTGCCGGTGCCCGCGTGTTGATCGCCAGCCGCAAGGGCGAGGCCTGCGAGGCCGTGGCGAAAGAACTGAATGCGTTCGGGGCCTCTGGCTCTGCCGAGGGGTTCGCAGGGGATGTCGGCACCGAGGAAGGTGTCGACGCAATGGTCGCTGCCGTTAAGGACCGCACCGAGAGCCTTGATATCCTGATGAACAACGCGGGCATCACCTGGGGCGCGCCTTTGGGTGATTTCCCGTTCAAGGCCTGGGGCAAGGTCATGGACGTGAACGTCGCGGGTCTGTTCGATCTGACGCAAAAACTGCTGCCGCTGCTCAAGGCGAACGCGACGATCGACGATCCGGCGCGGGTGGTGAACGTCGGATCGGTGATGGGCGAACGCGAGATGGGTGACGGCGCCTACAGCTACTCTGCCTCGAAGGCCGCGGTGATCCACCTGAGCAAGATCCTCGCCAAGGAACTGGCAGGTGACGCGATCACTGTGAACGCATTGGCCCCCGGACCCTTCGTGTCGCGGATGACCGCCTTTGCGACCCACGACGAGGATATGCGCAACAAGGTGGGCGAAGACGTCCCCCTGCGCCGCGTCGGCACCGATACGGATATCGCGGGCTGCATGTTGTTTCTTTGCGGCAAGGGCGGTGCCTATATCACCGGCGCGATTGTCCCCGTCAGCGGCGGCATCAATGTGATGAGCGGGCCGAACATCTTTGAACAAGCACTGCACTAAGGGGCGATGATGGATATTCGTTTTGACAACCGCGTCGCTATTGTCACCGGCGCGGGCACGGGTCTGGGGCGCAGCCATGCGCTTGGCCTCGCGGCACGCGGCGCAAAGGTTATGGTCAATGATTTGGGCGTGACAACCGACGGGCAGGGGTCTTCGTCGGCAGCCGCCGAAGCCGTCGCGCAGGAAATCCGCGACGCGGGCGGCGAGGCGATGGCGCATGGCTGTGATGTCTCGGACGAGGCCGGTGTCAAGGATATGGTCGCGCAGGTCATGGACGCCTGGGGTCGCATCGACATTCTGGTGAACAACGCAGGCATCCTGCGGGACAAGACGTTTTCCAAGATGGAGATGTCTGATTTCCGCAAGGTCGTCGACGTGCATTTGATCGGGTCTGCGAATGTGACCCATGCTTGCTGGCCGATCATGCGCGAACAGAAATACGGGCGCATTGTGCTGACATCCTCGGCTTCGGGGCTGTATGGCAACTTTGGTCAATCCAACTACGGTGCGGCCAAAGCGGCGATGATGGGG
>NZ_AALV01000004.1:2500-330000 GCF_000152605.1 Sulfitobacter sp. EE-36
GATACAGTTACTTTAAGAGTAATCTTAAAGTAACAAACAACACGATCTGATCGCACCGCGTTAGGTGATGATCTCGGTTGCTGCTCCTTTTGGAGCCGGCGTTTATTTGACTGTTTCCTCGGTCTTTTGAACGTATCGCGACTGAAAGCGACGTGTTGTCCAAGTCAAGTACACTAACCAGAGTAGTGACGCCTACTTCCTGCACGGAAGGTAGGCTAGATGCACTACTCGCTGTCCACTCTGAGAGAGTGGGCGGGTAAAAGTATGCTTTTGATCTGGAATAAGGGAAGACAGTTTCTTACCAGCTTCTGTCTCCCGCGTTGGACTGACGTCCTGCACTCTATCGGCCGTTTGAGGGTCTAAATTGTCCTCAAGTAGCCGAATAGGCGGTAGGACATTAAATCAGTCTTTCTTTTTCTGGATCAAATCAAGCGCGAAAAGGGCGTTTGGTGAATGCCTTGGCAGTAAGAGGCGATGAAAGACGTGATACTCTGCGATAAGCCATGGGGAGCTGAGAATAAGCTTTGATCCATGGATTTCTGAATGGGGCAACCCACCTGATTGTTTATTGTTGTCCTACCGCTTTGCTACTTGAGGACGTAAGTTCGCAAGGTGCAGACGGTGGGTTCATCAGTAAGCAGAACCAGGTATTTATAGACTGAATACATAGGTTTATAAAAGCAAACCCGGGGAACTGAAACATCTAAGTACCCGGAGGAAAGGAAATCAATTGATACTCCCCTAGTAGCGGCGAGCGAACGGGGACCAGCCGAGCCATGAGTGTGGTTAGAATGCGTTGGAATGCGCAACCAAAGTGGGTGATAGTCCCGTATAAGAAGCATGATTGGACGTATTAAGTAGGGCGGAACACGTGAAATTCTGTCTGAAGATCGGAGGACCACCTTCGAAGGCTAAGTACTCCTTACTGACCGATAGTGAACCAGTACCGTGAGGGAAAGGTGAAAAGCACCCCGACGAGGGGAGTGAAACAGTACCTGAAACCGAACGCCTACAATCAGTTGGAGGGTCTTTACGGCCTGACAGCGTACCTTTTGTATAATGGGTCATCGACTTGGTCTCACAAGCAAGCTTAAGCCGTTAGGTGTAGGCGTAGCGAAAGCGAGTCTTAATAGGGCGTTGAGTTTGTGGGATCAGACCCGAAACCGAGTGATCTAGGCATGGCCAGGTTGAAGATAAGGTAACACTTATTGGAGGACCGAACCCACATCCGTTGAAAAGGATCGGGATGAGCTGTGCCTAGGGGTGAAAGGCCAATCAAACTCGGAGATAGCTGGTTCTCTGCGAAATCTATTTAGGTAGAGCGTCATCCGAATACCCTCGGGGGTAGAGCACTGGATGGGTAATGGGGCCCCACAGGCTTACTGATCCTAACCAAACTCCGAATACCGAGGAGTACTAGATGGCAGACACACAGCGGATGCTAACGTCCGTTGTGAAGAGGGAAACAACCCTGACCTACAGCTAAGGCCCCTAATTCATGGCTAAGTGGGAAAGCAGGTGAGACGACCAAAACAACCAGGAGGTTGGCTTAGAAGCAGCCATCCTTTAAAGATAGCGTAACAGCTCACTGGTCTAAATAAGTTGTCTTGCGGCGAAGATGTAACGGGGCTCAAGCCATGAGCCGAAGCTTAGGATGCATTAATTGCATGGTAGCAGAGCGTAGTGTGACATAGTTCCATGTCTCCTTAGCCCTTCGGGGTATTGGAGACGCGGAGCTTTCTGTGAAGCGGGCGCGTGAGCGATCCCGTGGAGAGATCACTAGTGAGAATGATGACATGAGTAGCGACAAAGAGTGTGAGAGACACTCTCGCCGAAAATCCAAGGGTTCCTGCTTAAAGCTAATCTGAGCAGGGTAAGCCGACCCCTAAGGCGAGGCCGAAAGGCGTAGTCGATGGGAACCAGGTTAATATTCCTGGGCCAGATGGAAGTGACGGATCTCGAGGGTAGTTCATCCTTATCGGATTGAATGGGCTGCTTAGAGGTCCCTGGAAATAGCTCCATCGCTAGATCGTACCCTAAACCGACACAGGTGGATAGGTAGAGAATACCAAGGCGCTTGAGAGAACTATGTTGAAGGAACTCGGCAAAATACCTCCGTAAGTTCGCGAGAAGGAGGCCCGGTTCCTAGGCAACTAGGGGCTGGGGGCACAAACCAGGGGGTGGCGACTGTTTATTAAAAACACAGGGCTCTGCGAAGTCGTAAGACGACGTATAGGGTCTGACGCCTGCCCGGTGCCTGAAGGTTAAAAGGAGGAGTGAGAGCTCTGAATTGAAGCCCAGGTAAACGGCGGCCGTAACTATAACGGTCCTAAGGTAGCGAAATTCCTTGTCGGGTAAGTTCCGACCTGCACGAATGGCGTAACGACTTCCCCGCTGTCTCCAACATAGACTCAGCGAAATTGAATTACCGGTCAAGATGCCGGTTACCCGCGGTTAGACGGAAAGACCCCGTGCACCTTTACTACAACTTCACACTGGCATTAGGCCGAACATGTGCAGGATAGGTGGTGGGCTTTGAAACGTGGACGCCAGTCTGCGTGGAGCCTCCCTTGAGATACCACCCTTGTTCTGCTTGATGTCTAACCGCGGTCCGTTATCCGGATCCGGGACCCTGTGTGGTGGGTAGTTTGACTGGGGCGGTCGCCTCCTAAATCGTAACGGAGGCGCGCGAAGGTTGGCTCAGAGCGGTCGGAAATCGCTCGTTGAGTGCAATGGCAGAAGCCAGCCTGACTGCGAGACTGACAAGTCGAGCAGAGTCGAAAGACGGCCCATAGTGATCCCGGTGGTCCCAAGTGGGAGGGCCATCGCTCAACGGATAAAAGGTACGCCGGGGATAACAGGCTGATACTGCCCAAGAGTCCATATCGACGGCAGTGTTTGGCACCTCGATGTCGGCTCATCTCATCCTGGGGCTGGAGCAGGTCCCAAGGGTACGGCTGTTCGCCGTTTAAAGAGGTACGTGAGCTGGGTTTAGAACGTCGTGAGACAGTTCGGTCCCTATCTTCCGTGGGTGTAGGATACTTGAGAGGAGTTGCCCCTAGTACGAGAGGACCGGGGTGAACGATCCACTGGTGGACCAGTTGTTATGCCAATAGCAGTGCTGGGTAGCTATGATCGGACAGGATAACCGCTGAAGGCATCTAAGCGGGAAGCCCCCCTCAAAACAAGGTATCCCTGAGAGCCGAGATAGACCATCTCGTCGATAGGCCAGAGATGTAAGCGTAGTAATACGTTCAGTTGACTGGTACTAATTGCTCGATAGGCTTGATTTGATCCAGTAGAAGAAAGACTTCTTACTAGGACAAAAGCATACACATACAATCAGTCGTACTGACTTGGACAAATCCTTACCCAGAATGGTGAGGGGGCGGGAACGCGCATCCTTCGGATACGCTCTCTCCCGCTTGTTGCTCTTTTGCCAATGGCAAAAGCAGCAACATAGAGGTTTTACTCGGTTTGGTGGTCATAGCGTAAGCAAAACACCCGATCCCATCCCGAACTCGGCAGTTAAGTGCTACTGCGCCAATGGTACTGCGTCTTAAGACGTGGGAGAGTAGGTCACCGCCAAACCTAGCAAAACCTCTACGTATCTCTCAACGATGACAATAAATAAGCCAATACAAAAACATTGGCACCCGGCGCGGGATGGAGCAGCCCGGTAGCTCGTCAGGCTCATAACCTGAAGGTCGTAGGTTCAAATCCTACTCCCGCAACCAGCTTTAAAGAACTTTAACTAGCACCAACCGCTCGCATCGCCTGCGGGCCTTGTGGCGTTTAGCATCTCCAACAGCTTGCCACGCAGCTCAAGCGCATGATGCTTGGCTTCTACATCCCAGGTGACCACTACTGTATCAACCCATTGATGTAGCTCGTCGCTCGCACGACCCGAGACAGCCTCATCTGAAAGAGTGGCCGCCAGGTCGTCAATTTGGGCACGGTAAAAGACAGGGAGGTCCTCTGGCAACGTGACCGGGGTCGGCTTGATGGCCTTGCGTTTTATTTCTGCGGCTTTGAGGTCGGCTTCCAGTGATTTCAAGCGTGCAGTCAAAGAGGTTGGCGCATCGCCATCTTCAATGGACCGCACAATGTTCCCGATCTTGGTCTTCAACTCGTGAATGGTTTTGTCGTGCAGTTTGAGCATTTGACCATTCTCTTCTGCCTCCACCTTTTTGCGCGCCAGAAAGTTCTCCCGAAACTCCGCATAGGCCTCATCCTGCATCAGGCCAAACTTGAGGCCTGAAACGATGGAGGCCGCAGCATCTTCCTCTTTGAGCCCACGCATCCCGGCGCATACGGACGCACCCTTCTCCTTAGCGTTGGCGCAATAATAGCGCCGCGCTTTGCCGCTGCCTGCCACGGTGAGATTCCCGCCGCACTGCCCGCAGCTCATAAGTCCAGACAGCAGGTATTTACGCCGCCGGAACGATTGTCCGACGGAGAGGCCATTTTTATCTGTTGCTGTTTTTGTGCTGCGCACCTTTCTTTGTCCGGCTTGCAGCGCTTTTACTGCGTCCCAAAGATCTTGGTCGATGATCGGTAGGTCAGGCACATCCCGAACCTCCCAATCCTCGGAAGGGTTAAGACGTGAGACCCGTTTGCCGGTCTCAGGGTGTTTGGAATAGCGTAATCGGTTCCAGATGCGACGCCCGATATAGAGCTCATTATTTAGGATGCCGGTGCCACGGGTTGGATTGCCATTGATGGTGTTTTGCTTCCAGTGGCCGTTGGTAGCGCGTTTGGTGTTGGCGGCTGGAGAGGGGACACCGTCTGCATTGAGTTGTGCCGCGATCTTGAGGGGGGACACGCCGGACGCGTATTCCGTGAAGATGCGGCGCACAATGGTAGCTTCATTGTCGTCAATACTGACGTGGCCTGTCTGAACCAGACCGTCTTGTCCGATGCGGGGGGCATAGCCGTAAGACTTGCCACCTGCGCTTTGACCGCGCTCAAACTTTCCGCGCAGACCGCGCCTTGTTTTAAGGGCGAGGTCTTCAAGAAATATCTGCGCCATCGTGGACATAATGCCGATGTCGAGCAGGCCGAGTTTGCCTTTGCCCAACTGGTGGAGCTCAATGTCTGCGAAGGTCGCAGCCTTGTAGAAGTTCGAGGCCCTTTCAAGATCACGCCCAAGACGGTCGACGTGTTCGAACAGAACGATGTCAAATGAGCGTGCGTGAACTGCGTCGAGCAGCGCCTGAAATCCAGGGCGGTCCCGTAGGGCACCAGACATCCCGGCGTCGGCGTATTCTTTGACGACTTCATAGCCGTTGCGTTCTGCGTATTTACGGCATTCGCTGAACTGATCGTCAACAGACTTCGGGTTCTGCATATCCGAGGAGTAGCGGGCATAGATTGCCACGCGAGGTTTGACCGTCATTTAGAATCTCCTTGGGCCGCAAATTTGGGTCGCCTTTGTTTGGAATACAATCCAAAATTGAAAACATTGTGGAGAGGCTGCCATAATCTGGCCGGAATCTTGGCTATTATCCAAATCACTGCGCTTGGTGTTTCTTCCTTCGTTCTGCCCTCTTCGGTGGCCCGCTTGGCGGCAACTTCAGCTATCAGGTCGATCAGATTTGTGAGGGTCATTCGCTTCTCCTTCGGTTGTGGACACACAAAACCAACAACACGACGAGACACGGTGGCCCTTAACGGTTGATCGTCTATGCCCGCACAGAGATGATCTGTGCGGGCATCTCATTATGGGCGGCGCGCTGACATCTGTAGCAGCAGAAGGGTCGTCAGCGCGCCTGATGCAGGGTGTCTAAACCCGCATGTTCGGTCAGGCTGCTGCGCGCAGTCCCTGAAGGGCCTTCTCGGCACGAAGCAGATCGTGCACAGCCGAAAGCGTTACGTAGAGCTCGACTAGCACTCCCAGTGCGTTGGTTAGCCGATCGGCTTCAGGCGTCAGACGTTCCATTCCGTATTTCTTGGTGTCGGATACGTTCTCCAAGGCGTGATCGTAATGGGTTTCGATATAGGTTCCTTCGATGATCTCGGCATCAAGCACGCCCACAAGATCGTGCAGCTTTGCGAGAACGCCTTTGTCGAAGATCGCCCCACGCTGAAGTAACGCCGCGAGCGCTTGCGCCTCGCGTTTTGGCTTTGGCGAAATGAAGTCGAGGACATCCTGTTCGATGCCGGTCGCAGCGGCGCGCGCAAGCGGGTAGCAGGCGGCTGTCATTGGTGTAAGTTCTGTGCCCGATGTGAATGGTAGTTCCATAGTCTTTATCCTTTGATGTTTGGGGGGCGGGGTCGCTCGAAGGCGCGGTTCCCAAAAGGAAACCGCGATCTACGCGCGACTATCGTGCCCGTTGTTCCCGGCGTTCTTCTTGCGGAGCTGCCCGTATGTCAGCGTCGGCTTGTAACCGCGCCTGCACGGCATTCATCCGCTCGATAAGTGGCGGATCCAGACGACCGACGAGTGTTCCGCTATCGTCGTCGTCATCGAAACCAGAATGATTAACGCTGACGATGATCCGACGGGCGCAGACAAAGCGCGACGGCCGCTTCAGGCCAGCTGCGTGGCAGGACGCCAACTCCCCGACTCTCACCTCGTAACCGCGGTTGGCGTTGGTCGGGGCGGAGGTCCCATAGGCGAGTTCGACAAAGCAGGTTCCGGCCTTGTCGAAGACGTCCAGAACCAAGCAGGGGCGGCGTTTGGGGTGGGCTGAAGTGGTCCCACCTTTTCGGACAGGTTTGCAGCGTTTCTAAGGTGTATCGGGTTTAGGTTTCATGCTGCTTTTTGCTCTTCCAATCCGGCCCAATATGCGTCGTCGGGCGTTAACCGATCAAGCGCAGAATGGGGCCGCTCGGTGTTGTAGAATGTCATCCAGCCCTTGATGACGCGCCGGGCCTGGAAGCCATCGCTGATCTCTTGGAGATAGATCGCCTCCTGCTTCAGGCTCCGCCACAACCGTTCGATGAAGATGTTGTCGAGGTAGCGGCCCCGCCCATCCATCGAGATGCGCGCGCCTGCCGCGGTCAGCGTCGTGATCCACGCCGATCCGGTGAACTGCGATCCTTGATCCGTGTTGCATATCTCGGGCGGGCCGTATTTGACGATTGCCTCCTGCAAAGCCTCCACGCAGAAGTCTGCGTGCATCGTGTTCGACAGCCTCCAGCTCAGGACTTTGCGCGACGCCCAGTCCATGATCGCCACGAGGTAGAGGAACCCGTTGCGAACCGGCACGAAGGTGATGTCGGCACACCAGACCTGGTTCGGACGCTCGATCTGCAAGCTTCGAAGCAGGTAGGGATAGACCGGATGCTGGGGATGCGGCTGGCTGGTTTTGGGCCGTTTGTAGACTGCTTCCAAGCCCATCTTCGCCATCAGCCTTCTGACGCGATGGCGCCCGACAGCAATTTCTTCCCGGCGCAGATAGGCCGCGATCTGGCGACTGCCGAAGAACGGGTATTTGGTGAAGACGCGATCGATCTCTTTCATCATTGCCAGAGTGTCCGCATCGATCCCGACCGGCGTGTAATAGAATGCCGACCGCGACAGCCGCACCAGTTTGCATTGCTTGCTGATGCTCAACTCGGGATGGTCCCGTATAATCATCGCGCGTTTTTCCTCGGGGCTCACTGCTTCAGCCCTTCGGACAAAAAATCGTTCTCGACCGCCAACCTCCCGATCTTGGCATGCAGCTCCTTGACCTCTGCTTCTGTCGGGCCGCTTTGCTTGCCGCCAGAGAACACATCGGCCATCCCGTCGATAGCCTGCCGCTTCCAAGTGCTGACCTGGTTTGGGTGAAGCTGGTGCTTCGCCGCAATCTCCTGCACGGTCTTGTCGCCACGCAGCGCTTCCAACGCCACCTTGGCCTTAAACTGATCTGTAAAATTCCGACGCTTCGCCATTCTCGTATCCCTTCAAAGGTTTGGGATACACCTTAGCCGACTGTCCAGTTTTCTGGGACCACCTCAGGCACCCGTGGAAGCATCCTCTTCGTCCGCCAGCGGAAACCGAAACAGAACGACATCGCCGCGTTCGACAAGGTCCCGCCAGTCAAAGACCGGCACGAAAGGTTGGGGGGATTGATACATGTGGGGTCTCCTGTGATGCGATTGGAAATCGACACCAGCTTTGGAAACTTAGAAAAGCCTCCTGTTTTGCTGCGCGTCACAAAGAACGTGCAGCAAAACAGGAGGCAAAATCCGGGAGAGCGGCGAGAGGGTGCCCCTCTCGTCAAAATATGTTCAGGTGGCAAGTTGGGCGGATTCCAGACATTCGCGGCTGCGCGGCACGAATTATGAGAGATCGTTAAAGCGGACTTTCGCTTCAGAACACATCGGCAGTTAAGCTACCCATGGCACACCATGGGATTCGATCGGGGTAAATGAGCGAAGCGCAGATCGCTATCGAGTGGATCATAGTTTGGGGAGGCTGACTAGCAGTATAGACCGCCGGAGAGACATAGTTTCGTATAAAATTGTCAAAATCAGAGGCGGTAAAGACATCATGGCCAATCTGAAAATTAAGGTTGCCACCGCTGGCAATAACTTCGTCCGAAAAGTTTGCGTAGCTGTCAGGAATGTAGGTTGTACAGTGCGTTCCATCAACTTCGGAAAAGTCATAGCGGACAACGTCCAATTGATCGAAATTCCAGTAGTGGGCAAAAAGACAGAACAATAGTTCACTAGGTCGGGCGCTAAAACGGAGAAAATCTACTTCTTCTTCTAGTGAGCGGTATTTCATGAATTCGTAAGTGTCTTCAAGGGCAAGACCAGTTCTAGCTACACGCCCTCCATGGGCAAAGTAATCATGATAAAGCGATCCAATGAACCGTTCGCCCCACTCAGTTAGGCCGTGGCGTTTCGTAAGGCTTGAAATGGTAATGATGTATGCCGCTTGCTCCTCTGAAATCAGACTTATTGAACCGCTGTAATCGCGTTCCAATGCATCTAGGATCGCTCCACAGACCTTTGAACGTCTAGCGGTTTCGACGGCGTTGCCGCTGGAAAGGTCAAGGTAGAACAAGGACCAAGCCGCAACCTTGGTTATCCTGATCGGCAAAGAGAAGAACTCACTGTGCCCACCCCCGCCTCGGACAAGAAAATAGTCTTCTTTCAAGCCTTCATGAATGCTTGAGGTTGCAAACCCTAAGCTTGCTTCCAGTTGCCCCAGGATGAACGCGACCACTTCATCTGCGACATCTTGGTCAGAAATTTTCTGCGCGACGAACAAGAAAACTGCAGTAACCTGCGTGGTTGCAAAACCGTCGTCAGCAAGGGAACAACGTGCTGTGAAACTATCAAGTAAGCCGATAAGAAAGTTGGCCTGCTTGGTCGGTTCAGCTAACTCAAACAAGCCCTTTTCTAAGCAATTCTGTAGCTCGCGAAGTTCCACCTCTGTTTTGGAATCCAGATAGCATTTCCACAACTCTTCGGACAAAGCCAGAGGCAACGTTGAGCTGTCTGAGTCTTCAAATATTGGAATTGGTATGAGCGATTCAGATGGACCGACACCGGCCGTTTTATTCAAGCAAAACTGAGGAGAACCTGAGATGTTAAATGACCAAAAATTGGGAGATTGATCGTCCCTTTCAAGATCAATTGCTTTAGATATATCGTCAAGTGACAGGTGGGACTTACTGACCTGACAGTCAGTTTCGCCCTTCAAGCATTTCAGTAGTGATAGGGTCCCGTAGCCACCCTGAACGGGGTCGCAAGGTAGTGCTTCATGTGCATATTGATCGGTTGCGCTCATCGCTAGTATGGACACCCCAAACGAATTCGCAGGCCCCAAACTATTTGGTTTTATTAGACTTTGAACATCATGCACGACACCTGCCGCATGACACGCATCTATAATAATATTTGTATGGCGGGGCTTCGCGTTGCCAATAATCTGAAATAACTCGGTCAAAGATAGACCCGAATATGCAGCCCTATCTAACTCAATATCTCTACAACACAGGTAGTAGACCGAATCTATGATTACCCCATGCCCTGCAAAATAAATCGTTAGCGTGTCTATATCCGGATCGTAAGAAAGTTGCGCTAGAGCACCCGTAAACTCGGCCCTCGACGGATTGATCAATTGAACGGATTCAATGGCATCATATTGACCCATTGTGCAATCAGTTAGAGCTTCAAAAACCGAGGAAGCGTCTACCTTGGTTCCAGGAAGTGGACCTAAATGAGGGTCTGAGCATTCCGGTACACCCACGCACAAACACAACCTTTTTCTCAATTTCGTCGCCTCTCAAAACGATTCAATCTGGCTGTCTCGTTCTCTTTTGCCTCTAACTTTTTGCGCGCCTTCAATTCATCAATGCGCCGTTCAAACTCAGGCCCTGCCGCTTCAAGTTCAGCAACTAGTTTGGGACCTTGAGAGGGATGTACCAGCATCGTCGGTAGCAGAAGTTCGCCATCGTCTCCTAGTGACGGTTGTATCATTTCGAGCATTTCAGCAAAGGCTTCTGGGAAAGGCCGACCTCCTGCGTTTACTACATTGCCTGATTGCGCGGTTGACCTGTTCAATGTGGAGATCATTAAATCCATGATTGACTCGTGCATTTGCTCTGAGACCGTCATTGCAGCCCAAAAAGTCACTGTGGGATCACCCCTAACCACGTCTTTTAAGTGTAGTTCAGTTATGCTGCTGTGACGCGTCATTTCCGTACTAGTATCGCCAAATTCATTGGCGGGACTCTCAAATTTTCTACCATGCTGAAAGGACAAGACATTGCGTGAATCCAACAGTTTATTTCGCATTTGTGCTGACCGATCCCCAACGTCCTTGGTAAACCCAATCATGTAGGCTTCACTTAGCTTTTTCTGCAAGAACGGGGTCATAATGTTCATTCTAAAATACCAATTGGTGTGCTTGGAGGTTCAACCAATAGTTTGCCGCGAATAGAACTTGTGCGCCAGTACGCATTTTCTATCGATGCATGGGTCGCCAAGGTCAGGTTTGGGCATGCTGAAATTCAGCGTATTTGGTGATGACAAACGTTTGCTTTGGACCGTCAACTGCAGATAGCAATTAATACTCCTAAAACCCCCAAGCACACCGACATAAGTGCAAGCCATGCCGGTACATGGACCGCTGGATCATGGGTCCCGAGAAGCCAACAAACCTTGCCGAACCATCCAGTTTTCTGGACTGTAAATTCGAGGTCGGCACCCTTGTCTGCCCCGAGGGTTTCTCTGATGTCGTACGGCATGAAGATGGCGGTGTCATCATCATGGCCAAGTACAAGGACTTTTACGGATTTTTCATTCTCGGAGTTCCTCAGATGCGCGATGCCATAACGCGGGATACCAGCTCGGTACTTTCTATTTAGTCGAACCAACAGACGGCCAGTATCGTTGGGTGGGAGTGCTTTAACAGGCAGTTTTGTCATTATCTGAACTCCAATATAAAGTCTTTGCCGAATAGCATGTAACGACCGCTTCGGGGAAGCTGCATTGCAGCGTCGTTGCTGCGTACGGATGGCGGCTTTGGGCCGTCTGCGTCAGTGCCAGCAAGTTCAGATTGACCGTCGGAGACGCCTGAGAGGGTGCCGGGACAGACGGCGAGTGTTCCTTGCCTTGGAGTGTCCAGAGAGGGAAGTCCCCTCTTTGGTCCCAGACGGATAGGCTGCCAGGGGGTGCAGGGGGAGTGGCGAACGATGACCCTGCGAGTGGGGATGAAAGGGGTGGGCGAAACCTCCCTTTCTCGGGCTGAAAGCCCCTTGAGGGTTTGGGAGAGTTGGACGTCTCCCGAGGTCGCCGAAGGCGGCCAGGGTCCAGGGGCGTGCCCCTGGCGAACGCGTAGCTCGCACATAGAACCGAAGGGCCGGAGTGCGAGCTACTTAGTGAGTAAATGACACGCGCTTATGACTGGTACGTAAGTCGTTTCGACCCATGGCCGCCGTCTGTTTAGAAGGCGACCAACGTCTGCTCCTAACCTAAATTATTTCGCAATGGTTCGTTTAGCATTCATAGGATTAGCGCCTATCATCAAAGAGAACGCTGTTGACATTAATGTAGCACATTTTGCATTTTCGCAACACTTGCTTGGCTAATAGGCGACTATGGCAAAATCAGTTCGCGCCTCAGAAGCCGAACAGCTTTCGTAGCCATACACTTTATTGTGCGACCTTATGGAATGGCTTAGGATTTGCGAAAGGTCTTCTGACCGAGAGGATGCGTTATACATGACAAAGCAGAAACGGACCGAGAACTGGTGGGAGCCAGTTTATAGTCAAGAGGAATATGCATTAACGAAAGATAACCTTCGTGAGTTTCAGGAAGGGATTACCGTAGAAGACAAGGTCTTCATGCGGCCCGAAGAAGTGAACAACCAACTTCGGAATAAGCTGGTTACATTTAAAAATTGCGATTTTGAGGATAGTTTGGATGAAACCCGTTATATCTTTGAGCAGTGCACATTTTCGGGTTGTGACTTTGGTGGATCGGTTTGGAAGCAGTCCAAATTTCGAGGATGCCGCTTTGATCGAACGTCATTCTCGATAAGCACATTCAAAGATTGCGAGTTTAGAGAGTGCGAATTCTCGAATATTGCATTCTCTGGGAATACAACGGTAATTCCAGATACCCTGATAACGAATCCTTCCCAATTCATTGGGGCTGCGAGTATTTTCGAGGATCAGATACCTGATGATGTTTCTACCAGCTTTCAAAAAGCGCACCTCCGGGTGACACAATCGACGCTTTCGCGAATAATAATGGATAATCTCTCACGGGAAGGATCCGAAGAATCATACTATGAGGCCGTAAAGTGCCGCACTATCATGGCTGCCCGGGCAAGGTACGCACCAAAGTTCATTCAAGTATATGGGGAACGCAGAAAGATTAAGTTTGCAAGCCTGATGCTTTCAGATATCGCAAAGCTTTCTTGGATTTTCGGACTCCGTATTGGTGCGAACCTTGAAGTTCTTGTGCTTCGGACCCTCGGATCAATGAATGCTTGGGGGGCAAGCGTATCAAGATCTGTCCTAGTTGGGTCGCTTCTCGTAGCATTTTTCGCCTTGCTTCAAGTAAATTTGAATTCAGATGGGTGGAATGGTGCGTTGATGAAAACCTGTGAAGTCTTCTTCTTATTCGGCTATACAAACCATACCTCTGATCTCGCAATGCCGGGCTTTGGAAGATTTCTTTTTCTATCTAATGCAGTGGTGGGCCTGATATGGTATGCCGTATTTATTACCACCGTAATCAACAAGCTCACCAGGCAACGTTCATGACTGAGTGCGGCCTGCCCACGGTTATTCTATTTGGTAGCACAGCTCGCGGCGACAACGACGCCCAGTCTGACATAGATTTACTAATACTCGAAAAAGATGCATTCCCGAAGAGCATAAAGGAGGGAGCCTTGGAGATACAAAAGCTCTCAAGGGATGATGCAATGCGCAAAGCAATTAGCGGCGATCTATTCATGCTACATGTCGTGCATGAAGGTAAGGTTATTTCAGATCCGAACGGCTTCTTTAGCCCTCTGAGGGAGTCGTTCGTCATTAAGGATAGCTACGCAAAGGAACGAAGGGAGGCGTTGTTGCTTGCTTCTTTTATTGAGTCGAATTGGATGAACTTTTCAAATAGAAATCTGTTGAATAAGCGTATAGCGTGGTCAGTGAGAACTATCGTTATTTCACAGCTTATCGAAGAAGGTAAGATTATTTTTTCACCAAAAGGTTTATGTGAATCGGTCCAAGAGGTAGACATTTCTTCACTGATTGGTATGCGCCGATCCTCAGATGACCCATCCATTGTTATGCCTGCGCTCAGAGAATTCCTTTTGCTTCGAGGCGGGAGGGAATTCTTGGATCTGGATAAACGTGAGTTTGCCAAAGAGATAAAGAGCCTTGGAAAATCTGTGGCTTTGAGTACGTTTAGAAACTTCCTCTCAGGTAATGCTGGTTTCAGCTATTAGTCTCTCTGTTCTTTATAGGAGTGCTATCGACGAACTGCGGTGGCTGGGTCACGGCGGCAATATTTTTTTCGCAAATGCGGCGGCTGCGACATTCCAAACTGAGAAAAATCAGCATATTTCCGTTGGTTCCTATCTCAAATATTGAGCGCTTTCCTTTCCAATTGTCCGAAGTTTGAGTGAGCCAGACTGATGCCTTTGCGCCAAAATCTTGCACATGAAACAATTTTTCGCTCAACTCACTCGATCTAAAAACGAGTTCCCATTTTCTCATCTCCACCATCAAGGAGATAAAAAATGGACGGATCACAATTTCATACGCGCTACCCTGTCGTTTTGCGTTTCGAGGGGATCGGCCCCGAAAACATCGCCGGATACGAAAAGCACCGCAAGAGGGTTGGGGGTGATACTGGTCACATCTTGGAGCATCCGCCAGCCCCAAATCGCCGTCTCATTGGATCCGAAAACTGGGCGGCGGAAGCTTTGGCTGAGATAGCTGAAATCAAGGCGCAGAATTTTGCCGCTGAGTTGCAGTCGCTCGAACAGCGTAATCGCAAGAAGGACATTCAGAAGCGGCTGGCGGAAGGGCCGCACAACCCTTGGCGTCCGACACGTCACGGTCCAATGCGTGAGGTGATTTTGACTGCTAACAAAGAGTGGTTCGATGCTGACCCTGCAGCAGTCTTCGATGAAGGTGTCGAAAACAACCAAAGGATTGCGGATTTCGAGCTGTTGTCGATTGCTTGGCTGAAAGAACAGTTTGGCGATGACGTCATTCACGCCCGCGCAGACCTTGATGAAGAAGCTTATCACATCCACGCCGTAATCATGCCGCGTGTCTGCGTGGAGATGATGCGCACGGACAAGGCAACGGGCGAGAACAAAGTCATCGCGACCCGGAAGATGCTTCAACCATCAAAGTTCGACGTAATAGAAGACTACGAGCACGCTCAGGATAGCGTCGGCGCGTGGTTTTCCAAAATCGGTCTCGAACGCGGTGAAAAGCGCAAGGAGGCGTTCCGCCAGGCTGTCGCCCAAGGTGAAACGCCGCCGCCAAAACGGATGCATACAAAAACGAGGGACTGGCGGCGCAAGAAGGATAGTGAACTGGCCAAGCGTGAGCATGATCTTGATGCTCGAACTGACGCGATCGAGGAAAAGTCGGCGGAGGCGGACGCCATCATCGACATCACCGAAGCCATCGCGGACGGCGTTGTTGATCCCTCGGCTGATGGAACAGCGGCAATCGCACCGGTGAAGGGTCGCGAGAATGACCCAGTTTTCCTGAGAGCACAAAACAAAGCGAGACAATCGCCCAAGGGCGCAGCGCGCGTTGCGAAAGCCTTCCGTCGCGGATGGGGCGCAATGTTCAAGAAAGCGCGCACGGACGCCTTTGAGCGGGTTTCGGATGAGTTCCGCGCTGCCAACCGAACATTGGAGGAGGCAACATCCATGTTGGTGAAGATTGGTGCCACTCTCGGCGATGGCTTCACCGGAAATGTAGGCGCTCTCTCGGAACTTGCCCAGCGACTCAAGAAAGCAGTTATCGCGGGAAATCTTTCACACGAAAGAGCCGAAAAAAGAAGTTCAAGCAAAGACAATGGTTTAGGAGATTGAGCGATTTTTTATTGCCGTAAAAGTCACCGCACCCCGATTTGCTCTCCCATCTTTTTTTTACGTAGCCCAGACATTCTGCCCGGGCCTTAACTTACTAAGACAGAGGACGATTAGATGAACAACCGCATGCAAGGAAAGCCTTCCAAAACCACCCGTAAGAAACGCGCTGACGTTCCGATGAGCGCAGCGATGCAAGCAGCGATGTTCAAGGTCGCCAACGTTGCCGCGAACTTGTCCAGAAAAGATGAAGCAGCCCAGCAAGCTGCGCGCAAAGCGATTGCTGACACTATCGAGGAATGGATCTCATTCCTGACGGAACATGATCAATCAGCAGTTGATGAGTTCTATTATGAGATCAGCATGCTTGCCTCTGTTGGTAACCGCCGCCGAATTTCCAAACACGCGCTTATGCCCACAACGGTCGCCGAACGAGTTGAGGGCGATTTGCGAAAGCAAAAGGAAGAAACTGAAGCAGCGAAAACGCGAGCTGCAGAAGGCGATAAAGAGGGCGGCGCGCCAGTTCCGGCATAAGCTCAGGCGCAAACCTCAAGATTAGTTCGCCAAAGTCCAAATCCCCCTCCCGCAACCAAATACAAAATAGGTTATAGGAAACGCCCGCAAGCGGCGTATCGCCCAAGCGGGCGCTGGTTCTAGACGGATCAAAGTTCAGTGGCGGGTCAAGATGTCTTCAATGTGCATCTTTTGTTCCGTCTTGTATGATCTGAGCCATGGCCCAGTTCGAATCTCACTTTCCGCTCAAGAATACCCGCACCCATGAGGTTTGCGGGGCGTCTGCCTATGCTTTTGCATATGCATTGGCCGGTCAGGTCTGTGGCGCGAATGGCGGGGCCGCGCTTTGGGTGCGTGAGGCATGGCACGGCACGCAGATCAATCCGGTGGGGGGCGCGGCGTATCTTGATCCATCGCAACTGCTGATCGCGCAGGCGCCGCGTCATATCGATGTGCTCGCCTCGACCGAGGAGGCGTTGCGGTCGGGGCATGTGGCAGTGGTGATCGCAGAGCTCACACAGCCCATTGGGTTGACGGAAGGGCGGCGTTTGCAACTGGCTGCGCAAGAAGGCAGCGCCACAGGGCTTTGCATTTTGCCCGAAGGAATGGGGAACAATGCCGCGCAAACCAGATGGCACTGCACCCCTGTTTTTGATGAAGGCAACACAGCCGAGGACTCGACTCTGCAAAATTGGAAACTTATAAAGAACAAATCAGGAACATTAGCGGTTTGGACTGTGAAGTGGAATGCGCAAACGCGTCGCATCAGTGTGGTTTCCCCGACTGCCCAGCGATAGGGTGCTGCGCGCGCGGACGCGTGAGGCCACCAATAGCGATCGCCCTTTCGCGCTGGTGCAACACGCGAAAAATACCGACCGCATCTACTGTTTGAACCAAGCGGCAGAGGCGCAGGGGTTGCATCGTGGCATGGGGTTGTCAGATGCCCGTGCCTATTGCCCCGAGCTTTACAGCGCAGCAGCCAATCCCCAAGAGGACGCGCGGTTTTTGCAATCACTTGCCCGGTGGAGCAAACGATACTGCCCTTGGGTGGGGGTGGATGGGAGGGATGGTTTGGTCCTGAACATCACCGGGTCAGTGCATCTGTTTGGCGGTGAGGCGGAAATGCTGGATGATATGCGTCACCGTCTTGCGCGTGCGGGGCTGAACGGGCGTATCGCGGCGGCCGATACCCGCGGGGCAGCTTGGGCGCGCACGCATTATGCCCGCAAGCCCGATGCGGATATCACTGCATTGCCCGTTGCTGCGCTGCGTCTTGACGAGAAAACTGACACGGCGTTGCAGCGGCTTGGTCTGCGGAAAATCTCGGACCTGTTGGCTTTGCCCCGCATGACAATCGCGCGTCGTTTCGGGCCGAATGTCATGTTGCGACTGGATCAGGCAATGGGCACCCAGGACGAGACGATCACACCGATTGGCGAGGCACCGCACTATGCTGTGCGTATGACATTGCCCGAGCCGATCGGGCTTAGCGCTGATGTGATGGCGGGCACGAAAAGGTTGCTGGATCAGCTTTGCGACAAGTTGAAACGCCAGGCCATGGGGGCACGGCGATTGCAGTTAACGATGCGGCGGGTGGATCAGGGCGCGCAGCAAATCGAACTGCGTCTTGCGGCACCCATGCGCGATGCAATGCGTATTTTGCCCTTATTTGACCGGGGGATCCGGACTGTAGATGCGGGTTTTGGCATCGACCAGTTACGGCTTGAAGCGACGCAGGTTGAAAACCTTGCCGACGCGCAAATCACCGCCGCCACGGCTGCGCGCCCTGACGGGCTGGAGGATCTGATCACCCGTCTTGGGAACCGGATCGGGCTTGAAAACATTCAACGTTTTCTACCGGCAGACAGTCATATCCCCGAGCGGAGCTTTCAAATCGTACCAGCGGCCTACAGTACCGCCACGGGATCATGGTCCACTCTGCGGCCGCGCCCTTTGTGCCTGTTCCCGCCGGAACCTATCGCAGCCAGTGGGGCACGCCCGCCCGCACAGTTTCGCTGGCGCCGGATGTCGCTGACCACGGGGCGGGCGACAGGGCCTGAACGTATCGCGCCTGAATGGTGGTTGCCAGATGACAACTGGCGGTCAGGTGTGCGGGATTATTGGAAAGTGGACACAACGCAGGGCCGGCGATTGTGGTTGTTTTATACGCCGCAAAACCCGAACTGGTTTGTGCAGGGTGAATTTCCATGAAGGCGCGAAACCCATCTCTGGATCCCGGCTATGCGGAACTGTGTTGCACGTCTAACTTTACGTTCCTGCGGGGGGCATCCCACCCAGAGGAATTGGTTTCTCGGGCGGCCCAGTTGGGGCTGAACGCCTTGGCCATCACAGACCATAATTCGCTGGCCGGGGTCGTTCGGGCCTATTCCGCCCTGAAAGAGCTTCGTCGCGAGTTGGGGGCTGATGCGCCCTTGCCAAGGCTTGTTATCGGGGCGCGGCTGATCTTGCGCGATAGCGATACCCATTGGGTCGCATTGCCCCACGACCGTGAAGCCTATGCGCGGTTGACGCGGTTATTGACCCTTGGCAAACGACGTGCCCCCAAAGGGGCCTGCTATCTGGACCTGCCCGATCTGGTTCAAGGCTGTGCAGGCATGAGCTTGATTGCCGTGCCGCAAGCGTCTTTGAAAAGCAGTCAGCCCGATATTATGACGCTGAAAAAGCACTTTCCTGCGGATGTCTTTATCGGTGTCGCGCCGCGCTATGATGGCAGTGATCAACGCTATTTCGATGCCTGCGCCACCCTCGCGCATCGCACCGCAGCGCCGATGGTGGCCGTGGGGGATGTGTTGATGCACCACGGTGCGCGACGGCAGTTGGCTGATGTTCTGACCTGCCTGCGCCACAATATTACGATCGATCAAATCGGCACGCGTGCCTTACCCAACGCTGAAAAACGCCTCAAGCCCGAAGCTGACATGAAGCGCCTGTTCGCCCGTCACCCGGCGGCCTTGCGCCGCACGACACAGATCGCGGCCAGGTCCAGCTTTTGCCTGTCCGAACTCAGCTATGATTACCCGGACGAGATCGCAGACAATGAAACGCCCCAAGACCGTTTGGCGCGATTGGCGTCCGAGGGTCTGAAGGTCCGCTATCCCAAGGGGGCACCTGCGCGGGCGATTGCGCAAATGGAAAAAGAACTGGCGTTGGTCAAGACGCTCGATTTTCCGGCCTATTTCCTCACGGTGCATGACATCGTTCAATTCGCGCGCTCCAAGGGGATCTTGTGCCAAGGGCGGGGGTCCGCGGCCAACTCGATCTTGTGCTATCTGTTGGGCATCACCGACGTCAGCCCCGAGACGATTACCATGGTGGTGGAACGCTTTGTGTCAGAACATCGCGGAGAGCCGCCGGATATCGACGTCGATTTCGAACATGAACGCCGCGAAGAGGTCATCCAGCATATCTACGCCAAATACGGCCGGCACCGCGCCGGGCTTTGCGCCACGGTGATCCATTTCCGCTCGCGCGCGGCGATCTCCGAGGTGGGCAAGGTTATGGGCTTGTCCAAGGATGTCACGGCCAATCTCTCGGGGCAAATCTGGGGCACCAGCAATGGCGGCCCGGACCCCGAGCGCGTTAAACAACTGGGGCTTGATCTATCGGACCCGCGTCTGGCGCTGACCATCAAGCTGATTGGTGAAATCATCGGGTTTCCGCGACATCTGAGCCAGCATGTCGGCGGGTTTGTCATCACCAAGGGGCGATTGGATGAGCTTTGCCCTATCGAAAACGCCGCGATGGATGACCGCACGATCATCGAATGGGACAAGGATGATATCGACGCTCTGAATATTCTGAAGGTCGATATCCTGTCGCTTGGGATGCTCACCTGTATCCGCAAAAGCTTTGATCTGATCGCGCAACATGGGGGCAAAAAACACAGCATCGCCAGCATACCCCAAGATGATGCGCAAACCTATGACATGCTGGGCGTTGCGGACGCCATTGGTGTGTTTCAGGTGGAAAGCCGCGCGCAGATGAACTTTCTGCCGCGGATGAAGCCCCGTGAATTATATGATTTGGTGATCGAGGTGGCGATTGTGCGCCCCGGCCCCATTCAGGGCGGCATGGTACACCCCTATATCAATCGCAGGCAGGGGAACGAAGCCGTGGTTTTCCCCTCGAAAGAGCTGGAAGACGTGCTGGGCAAAACGCTTGGCGTGCCATTGTTCCAGGAGCAAGCCATGCAGATCGCTGTCGTCGCAGCCGGGTTCCTGCCAAGCGAGGCAGACCAGCTGCGCCGTTCTATGGCAACCTTCAGGCGGATGGGTACGATTGGCCAACTTCGCGATAAATTCATCAATGGCATGTTGGCGCGGGGCTATGAAAACGCTTTCGCCGAGAATTGCTTTTCCCAGATCGAGGGCTTTGGCGAATACGGTTTCCCTGAAAGCCATGCCGCTGCTTTTGCAATGCTTGCCTATGTATCGGCCTGGCTGAAATGCCATCATCCGGCAGCCTTTGCCTGCGGCTTGCTGAATGCGCAGCCTATGGGGTTTTATGCGCCCGCCCAGATCGTGCGCGATGCCCGCGAGCATCACATCGAAGTGCGCCCCGTCTGTGTCAACACAAGCGAATGGGACAACACGCTTGAAAAGCGCAGCGACGGGTCACTGGCTTTGCGATTGGGGTTTCGCCAGATCAAAGGCTTTCGTGAAGAGGATGCAGGGTGGATCGTTGCCGCGCGTGGCAATGGCTACCCCGATCCCGAAGCTTTGTGGTTAAGGGCAGGGCTTTCGCCCGCGGTTCTGGAACGTTTGGCCGAAGCCGACGCCTATGCAGTGCTTGGCTTGGGACGACGCGACGCCTTGTGGGCGGTAAAAGCGATCAAAGGCAACGCGCCCCTGCCGTTGTTCAATGATAAGATCGAGGGCGAGGGCATTGCCGAACAGCCTGTCACTTTGCCCGCCATGCATTTAGGGCAGGAAGTGGTCGAGGATTACGTGGCCATGCGCCTGTCGCTGAAAGCCCATCCGATGGAACTGTTGCGCCCGGCCATGACGGGGCTGACAGCTCATGACGCGCTGCCCGAGGTGCCTTTGGGGCCTATGGCACAAAGGCCCATTTCTGTCTGCGGTCTGGTGATCACGCGGCAACGGCCCGGTACGGCGTCGGGTGTCGTTTTCCTGACGCTTGAGGATGAAACAGGTGTGTCAAATGTGGTGGTCTGGAAAAAGGTCTATGCACAATTCCGCCGCGCGGTGATGACGGGGCGCTTGCTGCGCATCACCGGCCATGTACAACGCGAAGGTATCGTGGTGCATGTGATTGCGCATAGCATCGAAGACGTGTCGCACTATCTCAGCCGTCTCGGCCACCCGATGGATGATGCGGTAGGCATCACGCAACCCCAAGCCGACGACGCACCAAGATCCCGCACCCAACCCCGTGCCATGCACCCCCGCGATCAGGCCAAGCGTTTGTTCCCAAGCAGGGATTTCCACTAGTCGTGCGCTTTGCAGGGCGTCCCATGAGCGGGTGCGCATGATGTGTGCAAGCCTTCACGCCGCGCGAAAGTGCAGCCCTGTGGTCAGACCGATGAGCATTCAAGAAAGCTTTTTCAATTATAGGCCCAGCCTATTTGCGTAGAAACGGCGATCCGTATTTCTTCTGTTCCAAATAATGCACAACAGGAGAGACCAAAATGAAATCCCCCACCACATTGATCAAAGGCGGCCTGCTGGCGGCCAGCCTCATGGCCTTTGCGCCGCTTGCCGCCCTGGCTGATGACGTGTCGATCCGCCTTGGCCATGTTCTGCCGGAAAGCCACAGCTGGCACGTTGCCGCCACTGGTTTCGCCGAAGAGGTCAACAACCGCACAGAAGGTCGCGTTGCGATCAAGGTCTTCCCCTCCGGCCAGCTTGGCAGCGAAAAGGAAGTGATCGAGGGGCTGCAATTCGGGTCGGTGCAGGCCGGACTGATCGGTTCCGGGTCGTTCCAGGGGATCGAGCCGCGCATGGGCATCATCGAGATGCCCTATGCCTGGGGCGCGCGGGATCAGGCCTTTGCCGCGCTGGACGGCGATCTGGGCGTTGCACTGGCCGATATGCTCGATGGCAAGGGGATCAAGGTTCTGGGCTGGTGGGAAAACGGTTTCCGCAACATCACCAACAACGTCCGCCCCGTTGAAAAGCCCGAAGACCTCGCCGGTCTGAAAATCCGTGTCACGCCCGACAAAGTGCGCTTGGCAACATTCGAAGGTCTGGGCGCAGAACCGGCACCCCTGTCGTTCGGCGAATTGTATTCCGCGCTGCAACAGGGGCTGTTTGATGCGCAGGAAAACCCGCTGGCAATCATCTATTCCGCGTCCTTCTTCGAAGTGCAGAAATACGTCTCGCTGTCTGAACACATCTGGGGCGCTGCCACGCTGACCATGTCGAAATCCGTCTGGGACAAGATCTCTCCCGAGGATCAGGCCATCGTCATGGAAGCCGCCACATCCTGGGGCCTGAAACAGCGCGACATGGTTGCCGCCGCCAATGACAAGCTGATCGCCCAGTTGGAAGCAGAAGGCATGCAGTTCAACGAGGTCGACAAAGCCGCCTTTATCGAAGCGGTCGCACCGATCTGGGAAAGCCAGAAGGACGTTTATGGCGAAGAGCTTCTGACCATCCTGGACCAGTACCGCAAATGACTTTGCGACCTGAAATGACACAAGTTGCATCGGTCGAGCCGGTGCAACTTTACGACTTCACACAAAAGGTGCTGTTTTCCCCGGCTCAACGCGGCGAGGGCTTTATCAAGCTTTCGGTGACCACCGGTAAGAAAGGCGCGAAGTCTACCGCGCACAGCCATCCCCGCGACGAGGTTACGCTGACGCTGAAGGGCGAGGCGATCCTGCGCGCAGGGGGCGAGGAATACCATATGACCGAAGGCACCGCCATGCGCCTGCCACCGGGGCTTGACCACACGGTCGAGGTAATTTCGGACGAATGGGTCGTTGTCGCGGCCTATTGTGACGAATGCATGCTCTGCCGCGGCCCAGAAGGATTTTTGAAACCATGACTTTCGAGAGCGGGTCGCTGCGGGCGGCCATTCTTATCGACCGCGCGGCCCGCTGGGTTGGTGCGGCGCTGGTGGCGGGGTTTGCGGCGATGGTCGTCTATGTCGTGATCTCGCGCTACCTGTTCTCCTCCACCCCTCGCTGGGCCGAGGAATTGCCCCGCATGGCGCTGGTCTGGCTGACCTTTGTGGGGGCCATTTCGGGCTTTGTGCGTGGCACGCATTTCCGTGCGGGGTTGCTTGACTTGGTGACCATGCCCGCACCGCTGCGCCGGGTTTTTGCCGTTCTGGCATGGCTGGCGAGCTTTGTTTTTCTTGCGGTGTTCATCTGGACCGGCTGGAAGCTGACCCAGATCACATGGGCGCATCAGACCACCGCGCTGTCGTTGCCGGTGGGGCTTTTTTACCTTTCACTCCCCGTTTGCTGCGGCGTTGCACTGCTGGGCCTGATCCTGAAAGGGGGCCGCGCATGAGCCTCGCGCTTGCTTTGCTTCTTGTCGTCTTTGTTCTGTTGGTGCTGCTGGATGCGCCCATTGCCGTGGCGCTTGGTCTGTCGTCGATGTTCTATTTGCTGATCGCCGACGCCGCGCCCCTGATCGTTGTGGCGCAGCGCGCGGTGGCGGGGATCAACAGCTTTACACTGCTGGCGATTCCGCTGTTCCTGCTGGCGGGTCTGCTGATGGTCCACGGCGGGCTTGCACCGCGGATCATCGCGCTGTGTTCGGCCCTTATCGGGCGGCGCACAGGCGGGTTGGCGATGGTGATGATCATCGCCTGTATGATGTTCGGGTCGCTTTCCGGCTCCGGCGTGGCCGACGTGGTGGCCATTGGCACGATGATGCTGCCCGCGATGAAGGATCAGGGCTATGCCCCCGGCTTTTCAGCCTCTGCCTTGGGCTGTGCTGGTTCGCTTGGTACCGTCATCCCGCCGTCAATCGTGCTGATTGTCTACGGCACCGCCACCAACAGTTCGATCGGCCAGCTTTTCGTGGCTGCGATCATCCCCGGCATCCTGCTGGGTCTCGGCCTCATGCTGGTGGCGTGGTGGATTTCGCGCCGCAACGGATGGCAGGGCGGAGAGCCGTTTTCCTGGGGTGAGCTGGGACGTGCCGCCAAGGGCTCGATCCTGGCGATGCTGGCACCGATCATCATCGTGGGGGGCATTCGTCTCGGCATCTTCACCCCGACCGAAGCTGCGGGCATCGGCGTGGCCTACGCGCTTTTCATCGGCGTTTTCGTCTATCGCGCGCTGTCACTTTCCACCCTGATGCGACTGTTGCGGGAAACCACCGAGATGACAGGGGTGATCCTGCTGGTGATCGCTTCGGCCTCGGTCTTTGGCTGGATTCTCGCGGCCGAGCAAGTGCCGCAGATGGCCGTCAACGGTATTACGCAGGCCACGCAAAGCGGCACTGTCGCCTTGTTGATGATGATGGCGGTCCTGTTGATCCTTGGCACTTTCATGGAAAGCATCGCGATCATTCTGATCCTTGCGCCGGTGTTCCTGCCGATCCTTGGCCACTACGGCATCGATCCGGTTTACTTCGGCATCCTGCTGACCATCAACCTCGCCATTGGTGCCAATACGCCCCCGTTGGGGATCGACCTCATGGCCGCCTGTCGGGTTGGTGAAATCCCGCTTAGCGCGTCGTTCAAGTATTTGATCCCGTTCCTTGGCGTGATGGTCGGCGTGCTGCTGCTTCTCGTCCTCTTCCCCGCACTGATTACCGAACTTCCGGGCATCCTGTTTTGATCCCGGCCCTCGAAAGAAAGAAGGTTTCCATGTCGATTACCCCCGATACCCGTGTCGATCTTGACCGTTTCTGGTCCACCATCGAAGCCTCCGGCGAGATCGGTAAAGGCCGCCCCGGCGGGCTGTCGCGCCTGACGCTTGGCGATGCCGACCGGGACATGCGCGATCTGTTCCGGTCCTGGTGTGAAGAGGCCGGTTTGACTGTTGAAGTGGATGCCGCCGGCAATATCTTTGGCCGTCGCGACGGCAGCGACAACGATCTGCCGCCGATCCTGATTGGCAGTCACCTTGATACCCAGATCAACGGCGGGCGGTTCGACGGGATCGCCGGCGTGCTGGCCGGGCTCGAGGTGATCCGCTGCCTGAACGATGCGGGCCATGTCACCAAACGCCCCATCGTGGTGGTCGACTGGACCAACGAGGAAGGCGCGCGGTTCTCTCCTCCGATGGTCGCCTCGGGCTGTTTCGTTGGGAAATATGACATTGACTGGGTGCATGATCTGATTGGCGATGATGGCGCGCGCTTCGGTGATGAGCTTGAGCGCATCGGCTATAACGGCGAACGCGCTTGCAAGGCGGGCGAGATCGACGCCTATTTCGAGCTGCATATTGAACAAGGGCCGATCCTTGATGCCGAGAAGCGGCAGGTCGGCATTGTCACCGGCGGCTATCCGGTGCGGGGGATGCGGGCGTCGTTCAAGGGGCAGACCTCGCACACCGGACCAACGCCGATGGACCTGCGCAAGAACGCGCTGGCGGCGGGGGCGCGCTGGCTGACCGCGGTGGATGACATCGGCTGGGATTTTGCAGTGCATGACGGCAAGGCCACCGCCGCGCGGTTGACCGCTTGGCCCAACAAGCCGGGGATCCTGTCCGACACAGCCGAAGCCGTTTGTGACGTGCGCCACCCCGATCCCATCACCACCCGCGCCATGGCCGAAAAGATGCGCCGGGCCCTGTTCGAATCCGCCGCACGGTGTGGGTGTGAGGCCGTGATCGAGGATGAATGGGAATGGGGCGGCGACATCTTTGACCACGAGATGATCGACGGCATCCGCGACGAGGCTATCCGCATGGGCTTCAACTGGCGTGATATCGAAAGCCAGGCAGGTCACGACGCCTATTTCCTTGCCACCCATTGCCCGACGGCGATGATCTTTGCGCCTTGCGAAAACGGCATCACCCACAACAACGAAGAAAACTGCACACCAGAGGATTTCGTCGCCGGGCTAAATATTCTGCTGCATGCCGTCGTCAAACGGGCTGATCGATGAGCGCATTGATCGGACACGAGGCGCTTGAAACCGCGCTGGATTGGCCCGATCTGATCGGCCAGTTGCGCGACTGGTATCGCGGCAAGGCGGTGCAGGCACCGGACCGGCAGGTTTTGACGATTGAGCAGCCGGACGGCACCGAGGCATCTTTGCTGATCATGCCCGCCTGGGTTCCCGGTGAAAGCATTGGCGTCAAGGTGGTGACCTTCTTTCCCGAAAACGCCGCCAAGGGCCGCCCGACGATCAATGCGGGCTACCTGCTGTTTGATGGGGAAACCGGGCAAATGCAGGCCGCGCTGGATGGTGATACACTGACCGCGCGGCGCACGGCAGCGGCGTCGGCACTGGCGGCGGATCTACTGGCGCGCAAGGATGCGCGTGATTTACTGATTGTCGGAACGGGGCAGCTTTCCCTCGCCGTCGCAGCGGCACATTGCGCGGTGCGGGGCTACACCTCGGTTTCAATCTGGGGGCGCAGCGGTGAAAAGGCTGCGGCTATTGCCACAACGCTTGGGGATCAGGGCCTGCCCGCTCGGGCCGTAGACGACCTTGAAACAGCGTGTCGCGCGGCGGATGTGATCAGCACTGTCACGGCCTCCACCAGGCCCATCATCCAGGGGGACTGGCTCAAACCCGGCAGCCACCTTGACCTGATCGGCGCATTCAAGGGCGACATGCGAGAAAGCGACGATCAGGCGATCCAACAGGCCGAGGTTTTTGTCGATCTGCGGGCAGGGGCATCGCTTGCGGGGGATCTGTCGCAGCCATTGGAAGCGGGGCAGATCACGCCAGAGCATATTCGCGCCGACCTAGCGGAATTGTGTCAGGATACCCATCCCGGCCGGAGCGATGATAGTGCCCGCACCGTTTTCAAATCCGCGGGCATGGCGCTTCAGGATCTGGCAGCGGCGACGATGGCAAGCGATCACACCATATTGGGGTAAATCGCCAGCAGCTCCTGCGCGATATCCACAAATTTCTGCTCCGAGGGAGATAGCTTGTCTCTCGGGGCGTGCACCAGATAGACGTCGGCCCCAATCGTTTCATCTGTAATCTTGATGGGCCACAGGTCGCCGCGCCTGATGTCGTCCTGCGCGACCATGAGGGGCAGGATGCCAATGCCCATGCCGGCCACGATCATTCTTCGGACCTCTTCGATGTTGGTGCTTAGCCCGTTGATGCGATTGCCAAGCCGTGTGCCTTCGCGCAGGACCGACATCGGCTCCAGCCCCATCCCTTCGGTGGCGCAGGCAAAGCTGATAAAGGGCTCGCGCTGAAGATCGCGGAGCGCGACGCTTTCCTGCCCGAACAGCGGATGCTCGGCCCCGCAGAAGACACAGAACTCTTCGCGAAACAGACGGATCGAGGGCAGGTTGACCAAGGGTGCGGCCAATAGGCAGAACCCGATCGTGCCACGCCCCTGCTGGATCGAGCGCACGATCGCCTGACTGTTCTGGACCTCACTTTGGAAGGCCACGGAAGGATATCGCTGGTGATAAAGCCGCAGCAATTCGTCCATCATCGGTGACATCAGATTGCTGATAATCTGATAGCGGACTTGCCCGCGTTCCTCTTCTTCGGCGTCGCGGACCAAAAGATTGATCCGTTCGGCACTGTGGAAAATTTCGCGGCATTCCTGAAAAATCTTGTCGCCACGCGTTGTCAGTTCGAAGTGGCGGCTGTCGCGAAAGACAAGCTGGCACCCCAGTTGCGCTTCGAGCTTTTGCAATGCATTGCTCACCGAAGGCTGGCTTAGGCCTAGCCGTTTTGCGGCCTTCGTGATGCTTTCCTCCTTCGCAATCATGTAAAACATGCGCAGAAGGTTCCAGTTCAGATCGGATTGCGGCAAAGCGTTCATGCTGATGATTCGTTTCTTGCTTGGGTCTGAGTAGAGTTTCCTATTTTTCATCCCCTATCACATAGTCAACGCGAATGCCTAAAATTGACTGTGACTATGGTGTGCAACTGTGCGCCTGGGGCAGGTTCGGCTAAGCTTGCCACTCATTTCATCAGAAAGCACAAAACATGACCATCACTCGTTTGCACCCCGGCCCCCGCATGAGCCAGGCCGTCGTTCACAATAACACCGTTTACCTTGCCGGTCAGGTCGGCACCGCCGGAGCCGATGTCGCGACCCAGACCCAAGATTGTCTGGACGCGATCGACCGCCTGCTGGCAGAGGCAGGCAGCGATAAGTCCAAGCTGCTGCAGGTCACCATCTGGCTTGCTGACATGGCCGATTTCCAGGATATGAACGCAGTTTATGATGCGTGGATTGACCCTGCCAACCCGGCGGCGCGCGCTTGTGGTGAGGCCAAGTTGGCGACACCGGACTACAAGGTAGAATTTCTCGTGACCGCCGCGATCTAATCGCCGCTTTCTAGCCGGAGATTATGCGAGCCATAATCTCCGGCTATTTGACCCTGCCGCTCTCCCGTCGCCATCCTTTCTTTCACATCAGGCGACAGGATAGGGCATGACATTTCAAATCGACCTTTCGGACATCGAAACAGCGACGCTGGGGCATTTTCTTGAATCCGGTTTCATGTCCCCCGCGCTGCAGGGGCTGTTGCCGCATCGAACTGTTTTTGGCCCCGCGCTGACCGTGCGCATGCTTGGCGATGATGGTGCGATGCTGACCGAGGCGCTGTCCGCCGCACAACCCGGACAGGTCATCGTTATCGACCGTTGTGGTGATCTGCGCCATGCCTGTTGGGGGGCCGTCACGACCGCTGCCGCCAAGGCACGCGGCGTGGTGGGGGCGGTGATCGACGGCTTTGTCACCGACCGCTCCGCCATAGAGCAAGAAGACTTTCCAGTCTGGTGCCGTGGACGGTCCCCCATCACGACCAAGCCGCGTGGGCTTGGCGGCGACTTCAACGTGACCGTGGGGTGTGGCGGCGTCTCGGTCCGGCCCGGCGACATTATTCTGGCCGACGAAAACGGGGTTGCCGTGCTGGACAAAGATCAGGCTGAAACCCACGCCGCGCGCGCCCGAAAAATGCAGGCGGACGAGCTTACAATCCTCGAACGGCTGCGTGCTGGCGAAACACTGGCTGACATAACGCGAGGCGCAAAGCAGCCCGCATAGAACCGGATAACCGGCGCAAAACACCTTCCCTTCACTCAACCGACAGAGAGATCCATGACACAGACATTCTCCATAAAGGGCCTCACTACATTGGCCGTCCTTGCTGCCAGCACAGCGCTGACACTGGGCACACCCGCCGTCGCCGACAAGGCGTCCAATACGCTCAACGTCGCTTTCGCCGCCGAGCCAGAGCCGCTGGATACCTATAAGATCGCCGGTCGTCAGGGCCTGATCCTCGCGCGGCACATCTATGACGGGTTGCTCTACAAGAACCTCGACACCGGAGAGATCGTCCCCGCGCTGGCGGAATCCTGGGAGTTTACCGGCCCGCTGACGATGGAGTTCACCCTGCGCCAAGGGGTCAAATTCCACAACGGCGCCGATTTCACCGCTGATGACGTGGTTGAAACGCTCAACACCGTGATCACCCCGGAATACGGCACCCGCTATTCGATCTCGGTTGACTGGATCGACAGTGTCGAGAAGCTGGATGATTATAAAGTCCGCATTAATATGTCCAAGCCTTTTGCCGGTGCGGTAGAGATGCTGGCGGATGCACTGCCGATCTATCCGCACGCCTTCTTTGCGGAAAACGGGTCTGCGGGTATGGCAGCGACCCCGATCGGCACCGGCCCCTACAAGCTGGTGAGCCAAGAGCCGGGCATCCGCTACGAGATGGAGCGCTTTGAGGATCACTATGAAGGCAGCCCCAAATCCGGTGCCACCATCGACAAGATCTCTGTGCGCACCATACCCGAGATGAACACACAATACGCCGAACTGATGTCGGGGTCGCTGGACTGGATCTGGCGTATTCCGCCGGATCAGGCGTCGCGTCTTGAAGGCCGTGTGCAGATCATCAGCGCACCGATCATGCGCATCGGCTATGTCGGTTTCGCCCCCGAGGCGATGGATGGCGGCACGCCGATTGCAGACAAACGTGTGCGTCAGGCGCTTATCCACGCTACAAACCGCGGCGCGATTGTCGACGCTTTCGCAGGCGGCGCGTCCGAGGTTCTCAACACCCCATGCAACCCGGCGCAATTCGGCTGCGAACAGGATGTCACCGCCTATGAATACGACCCGGAAAAAGCCAAGGCGCTCTTGGCCGAAGCCGGATATGAGGACGGTTTCAAGATGGAGATGGTCTTTGCCGCCATGCCGCGCCCGACTGCCGAAGCCGTGGCCGCCGATCTTGCCAATGTCGGCGTGACGCTTGAACTGAACGAACAGCAGTATGCGTCGGGCATCGGCAAGTGGCGCGCCAAGGAGCTTCCGGCGTTCTTCTCGAACTGGGGCAGCTATGGCATCGGCGACACCGCATTCATCTTGTCGAATTTCTTTGGCGGCGGCGCGGATGACCTTGTGCAAGACGCCGAACTGGCAACCTGGCTGACCGAGGCTGATACGTCATCGGACCGCGATGTGCGCGCCAAGAACTACTCTATGGCCGTCAAGAAGATCGCCGAGGAAGCCTATTGGATGCCGATGTATAACTTCAACGTCAACTATGGCCTGTCCAACGACCTGAACTTCACGCCGCATCCGGATGAGTTCGCCCGTTGGTGGGGTGCCAGCTGGAAGTAAGCTGACCCTGTCAACGTAACGGGCCGGACAGTTCTCTCCCCGCTGTCCGGCCCCCATAACGGAAAGACCTATGCTCTCTTTCATCTCTAAACGTCTGCTTGTGGCGCTCTTGGTCTGTCTGACCGTGTCGGCGCTGAGCTTTGGTCTGATGTTCGTGTCGGGCGACCCTGCGATTGCCATCGCGGGCGCGGGTGGCCGTGCCGAGGATGCCGAAGCGATCCGGCAGGCCTATGGCTTTGACCGACCCCTGGTTGTTCAATACCTGGACTGGATCGGCAGCGCCTTGACCGGAAATCTGGGGCAGAGCATCTATTTCAATGTGCCGGTGACAGAGATCATCGGCAACCGTGCCGGCGTTACACTGGCGCTCGGCTTCATCTCGTTCCTCGTCGCTTTGGTGATCGCCGTGCCTTTGGGAGTCGCCGCGGCGCTCAGACCGAACGGCTGGATCGACCGCCTTGCGCTGGTGATCGCCGTGTCCGGACAGGCAATCCCGAGCTTCTGGTTGGGGTTGATGGCCATCGTGGTCTTTGGGGTCTGGTATGGCTGGGTCCCCATTTCAGGCGCGGACACATGGCAAGGATACATCCTGCCCGTGATCGTGCTGAGCTACTACGCTATCCCCGAACTCATGCGCATCACACGCTCGGGCATGATCGACGTGCTGGCCACGGATTACGTCCGGGCGGCCAAGGCCAAGGGCCTGCCGATGCATCTTGTGATTTCGCGCCATGCCTTGCGCAATGCGGTGCTGCCGCTTGTATCACTGGCAGCGGTTCAACTGGGCCAGCTTCTATCCGGCTCCATCGTGATCGAAAGCGTCTTTGCGCTGAACGGGTTGGGGCGGCTGGCGTGGGAATCTCTTCTGCGCAGTGACCTGCCGGTGGTGCAGGCGATCATCCTGATCCTGTCGCTGCTTTACGTGCTGCTGACCATGCTGGCCGATATTCTGAACGCGGTGCTGGATCCGCGCCTAAGGGGGGGCTCCTGATGTCCGACGTTACTATCGAAACGGCTCGCCCGTCTGTCTGGCGCAAGATGCGCGGCAATACGGGTGCGTTGATCGGGGGTACGCTTTTGGCAGGTATCATCCTGATCGCTTTGCTTGCGCCGCTGCTGGCTCCGCATGACCCAATCGCGCAGGATTTGAGCCGCCGACTGCTGCCGCCCTTCTGGCATGATCGCGCGGTGCCGGAACACCTGCTCGGGACCGATCACCTTGGGCGCGATTACCTATCTCGGATGATCTACGGCGCGCGGGTGTCGCTGGGTGTCGGGCTTGGGGTGATCCTTGTGTCCGGTGCCATCGGGATCACGCTTGGCCTGATCGCGGGCTATTTCGGGGGCTGGATCGATATGGTTATCAGCTTCGCCATCACGACACGGCTATCACTGCCCATCGTGCTGGTCGCGCTGGCGGCGGTGGCATTGGGCGGCGCGTCGCTCACCACGCTGATCACCGTTCTGGGGCTGCTTCTGTGGGACCGGTTCGCGGTCGTCACGCGCGCTGCCGCTCAAAGCTTGCGACATCAGGAATTCATCATGGGCCTGCGATCCATCGGCGCGAGCCGCATGCGCATCCTGTTTCTCGAAATCTTACCCAATATGCGTGCCACGATCCTTGTCGTCGTCTCGCTTGAGGTCGCAAACGTCATCCTGCTCGAGGCGGCCCTGTCCTTTCTTGGGTTGGGGGTGCGCCCGCCGACGCCAAGCTGGGGGCTGATGATCTCGGAAGGGCGCGACAATATCCTCTTTGATCCATGGTTGATCGCACTGCCCGGATCGGCGCTCTGCCTGCTGGTGCTGGCGGTGAACCTGTTCGGCGATGGTATGCGCGATATAACAGGGCCTGCACGAAAGTGACTGAAATGATGCTTGATATTCGAAACCTGAAGGTATCGATCCCCACCGACCGCGGCATGTTGAACGCGGTTCGGGGTGTCGACCTGCAAATCGCTGAAGGAGAGACCCTGTGCCTTGTCGGCGAGTCGGGTTGTGGCAAGTCGCTTACCGCGACATCTATCATGGGGCTGCTGCCGCGCTACGCCAAGGTGACAAGTGACCGGTTCGACATGGCAGGGCAGGATCTGACGACCAAGACCGATGCCAAGCTGGCAAAGCTGCGCGGCCGCGATGTGGCGATGATCTTTCAAGACCCGACCAGCGCGCTAAATCCGACGCTTACCATTGGACGGCAGTTGACCGAGGGCGTCATGCGCCACGAGAACTTGACCCGAAAAGAGGCTGACGCCCGCGCAATCGAGATGCTTGACCGGGTGGGGATCGCCAATCCGGCGGCACGGCTGACGCAATATCCGCACGGGTTCTCTGGTGGGCAACGCCAGCGCATCATGATCGCCTCGGCGCTGATGGGACGACCCAAGCTTTTGATCGCGGACGAGCCGACGACGGCGCTGGATGTGACCATTCAGGCGCAGATCCTGACGCTTCTGGGGCAATTGCAGGCCGATCTTGGTCTGTCACTCTTGCTGATTACCCATGATCTGGGCGTGGTGGCGGCTATCGCGAACGATGTTGCGGTGATGTATGCAGGGCGGATCGTCGAACGCGCGCCCGCCGCCGATCTTTTTACGACGCCGCGCCACCCCTATACCAAAGGGCTGCTTGCCGCGATTCCGGTGCCGGGCGTCACCGCACGGGGCAGCGCATTGCCCGCCATTCCGGGGCGCGTTCCGGGGTTGATCGGCACGATGGCGGGCTGCGCCTTTCGCGACCGCTGCACCATTGCCGGACCTGAATGCGCTGTCGATCCAGTGCCACGCGTAAGCGCCGGGGGGGCGCAATTTATTGAATGCGCCAAGGCATCGGAGGTGGCCGCATGACCGCCGCGACGCCGATGATCCGCATGACTGATATCCGCAAAACCTACCGCCTGCGCCGCGGCATGTTCGCCCCGACCGAAGAATTGGTGGCCGTGAATGACCTGTCGCTCGAGGTCGCTGAAGGCGAAACGCTTGGCCTTGTCGGTGAATCCGGTTGCGGCAAAAGCACGGCGGTCAGCATCATGCTGGGCTTGTTGCAGCCCGATCGTGGTGAGGTCGAGATCGCGGGCCAGAAGATCGACACCATGCCCGTGGCGGACCGTGTGCGGTTGATCCAGCCCGTGTTTCAGAACCCCAATGCCTCGCTTAACCCGGTTAAACGTATCCAGACGCTGGTTGGCCAGCCGCTGCGACTGCATGGCGGCACGCATGTCGATGCAGAGGTCAAGCGGATGCTCGATTTGGTCGGGCTGCCATCACGGCTCGCCGATGCCTATCCCGGGGAGCTTTCTGGCGGGCAAAGGCAGCGGGTCGCCATCGCGCGTGCGCTGATCCTCGGACCGCGTGTTTTGATCTGTGACGAGCCGACCTCGGCGCTTGATGTCTCGGTGCAGGCGCAGATCATTAACCTGTTGCTATCGCTGAAGAAAGAACTGGGCCTTACCATGGTTTTTGTCAGCCACAATCTTGCGGTGGTCGAACATTTGGCGGACCACGTGGCTGTTATGTATCTCGGGCAGAAGATTGAAGAAGCCGCGACGGATGCGCTTTTCGAGGATGCCAGCCACCCCTACACCCGGGCGCTGCTTGCCGCGACCCTGCTGCCGGATCCAGAGGCGGGACTGCCTGAACATAAGCTTGGCGCAGCAGCGGCGGACCCCTTTGCAGCGCGTCAGGGCTGTCATTTTGCGCCGCGCTGCCCTGAGATGAGGCAGAGCTGTATCGAGGGCCCGCAAAAGCTACGGAAACTGCGCGAAAGCTTGGTCAGATGCGAAAGAGCGGTGTGACCACCGCCTTTTCTCAAAGCTGCAAGACGCGGTACGTCAGCCAAAAGTCGTCGCGCCTTTGTTCTTAAGGGCGCGACGATATGAATAGCCCCTAGATTTGTAGACGCTTTCTTCCCTACCTTTGAGGCAAGGAGGCCGTTATGGGGAAGCCAAATTTCAGTGAGGATTTCAAGCGCGATGCCGTCCATCAGATAACAGTGCGGGGGTATGCCGATCGCGAAGTTTCGGAACGGTTGGGCGTCAGTACATATTCGCTCTACAAATGGATGAAGCTCTACGCAAAAGCTGCGTCACAGACATCATCTGTTGACCATGAAGCTGAGAACCGCAGGCTCAAGCGTGAGTTGGCGCGGATGACGAAGGAGCGCGACATCCTAAAAAAGGCGGCCGCGTACTTCGCAAAGGATGCAAGGTGAAGTACGCGTTCATTGCCGAGCACCGCCCTCAGTATTCGGTACGCAGGATGTGTCGTTGCCTCAATATCCATCCCAGCGGGTTCTATGCATGGATTAAAAATCCATTAAGCCACCGTGCGCGTGAGGATGCGCGTCAGACCAAGCTGCTCGAAGAAGCTTGGAACGACAGTGGCAAGGTCACTACCGCCCGCCCGCGCCAGAAAGCATGATGCCGATAGACCAAAGGCCGACCATGCATTAACATTCAAACTGGACCACCCGATGGGGGCACTCCATCGGCAACTTTGCTTTTTATAACACCGATCCGATGGTCATGGCCTTTGCGTCGACTGATTTCGGCCTTACCAACGAGGCTGCACTGGCCGAGTGCAACAAAGAGAATGGCGTCGTTTTCGGCGGCGGCTATTCGACTTCGCAATATTAGATGATGTGCAACATACCTGTCGCTACCTACTGAAGATATTCAGGGCAAGCGTCTGCGCATGGCGGGCGGTGCCTGGTTACGCACATGAACACGCTTGCAGTAGGGAACTACTATGCCGGATTTGAATGGGGCTATAACCCTGCGTTTTGGCAAGGCTTGTCCGAGGCGTCGCGCAACGTACTGTTCGACCAGATGGCATACTATCTTGCGCAGCACCGGGTTGAGTTCGACAAGGATGTTGAAAAAGCGGTTTCCGCCGCCAAAGAAGGCGGCATGAAGATTTTCGAACCTGATCAGGCTCTGACGGAAGCGCTGGCGGAATTTGTAACCGCCGACGAGGCCGTGCTGATCGAGTCCGCCAAGAGCCGCGGTATTGAGAACCCCGAAGCGCTGCTGGCAGACTACAAGCGCATCGTTGATCGCTGGGCTGCGCTGCTGGCGGATGTGGACCACGGCGATACCGATGCATTGGCAGCATTGGCCAAAGCAGAGATCTACGACAAGTTGGACCGCGCAAACTACGGTATGAATTAACCTACATATATTATGTACAGTCCCGGGGCGCTGCCAAAGCGCCTCGGGGTTCCTACCGCCCTGCGACTTCATAGCATTTTGATCAAAACGCTACCAGCAATGTAGACTGTCATTCGAAAGCGCGCAAATGATCAGAAGACTGTTTGCAGCATATGATGCAGACGCAGGTGTGGTTACCCGGCAGCGGCTTTGAGCACCTCGGTCATTTCCCCCAACTCACGCGGGCGACCAGAAACGCTCAACTGCAGCAAATATCGAAAAGCGCCGTCGAAACGCAGATAAAGAAGTTCCTTGGCTTTGCGCTCAGAGGCTATCGGATTCATCATCTCGATCAGCTGTTCTTCAATCTCGTCAACGACGGGAACGAAAGCTTGGTCAAATAGCGCTTGGTTTCGAATGTCGTACCAAAGCCGATGAAGCTCGGCTTCGGTACTGATCGTTTCTGCCAAAGCAGTACAGAACGCTGTCTTGATGCGATCTGGGTTGGAAATACCCCTGACAGATGCAGAAATTGTTCTGACAAACTCGCTTTTGTACTGTCGCACACAGTAGATTAGAAGCTCGTCCTTATCCTCAAAATAGTAGTGCAGACTGCCAAGCGACATTTCTGATTGCGACGCAATATCACGCAGGGTCGTACGGGCATAACCATAAAGCTTAAGCGCGCTGATCGCACTTTGCGCAATCTCGCGTTTGCGGCTCTCACGCTTGCGGGCCTTATTCGCTTTTCGGTCCGCAAGCCTACCTGTTTGGGTCATGTCGTTCATCGGGCACTCACATTTGTCCCTGCCGACCTAGCCCAAAAGGGCGTGAAAGAAAATACGCGGCAGCTTGAACCAGCTGGGTTTGTGCTGAAACCGGGTCAGCAAGCGACCGATATGATGCTGACGCTTGTTGGACACAAACCAGGGCGGCCGGGGCAGCAGGCTCATCCCGCCGGATAGTAGATTGCGCGGGAAGGGGCGGAACGGGGCCTCGATTACCGTGCGTTCAACGTTTTCAAGCATGAAGGTATTGTGGACGGTGCCCACACCAGACTGGACGTTTTGCAAGGTTGCGCCAGCAAAGCCGCCCCAGGGACAGGCAGTCACCAGAAAGGCAAGGCCGGACCACGCATTGATCGCAATCGCGCCATAGCGGAATTCGGCGATGATCTCTTCGAACCGCTTGCGGCCCATAGCCCGGATCGTGGCAGGGTGGATGATGATATTGCCGCCCAATGTGCCATAGAGCGTGTCATTCGCCCATTTGATCGCTTCGATCATATAGGTTTCGGCATCTTGTGCCTCGATATGCATGACACCAAGCGCAGATGTGAAGACTTCGGTCTGGGCCAGCCAATCGCTATCACCCTCGGCCATATCGGCAAGATAAAGTGGAGCCACATCCGCCCCACGATCCAACTTTTGCGGGCTTTTGGCGTGATCGACAAAGGCCTGTTGGCGATCTTCGGCACCGGGGTAGTAAGCGGCCCGTTTGGTGTGTTTGGCCATCACATCGGCGACATTCCCCATCAGCTCGGCTGTCTTATCCCAGCCTTTCGGTAAAATAAGGCTCTGCACCGCGACACAGTTAAAGCCACCGTTATGCAGTTTCATGGTGGCGATGTTTTCCGCCTGAAAGCGCAAGTCCGCCTTGGTCCACGGGCCTGGTACGACGATGGTGGGGCAAACGGCACCAAGCTCGGATGTCATGTGTCGGGTGTTTTTCGGCGTGTTGGCGGCCTTGTTCTTCTCGCCTTCCTCGCCTGGCCCCCAGACGATCAGATCATGGGTGGCGCGCGCACCGGTGATGTGGATTTCCTCGACCAGCGGATGCGTCGTAAGATAGGCCCCCGCCGGACCATCGCCACGATGGATACGTAGTGCGTCGCGGTCGATCAGCGGCTTCAGGGCGGCCTGCAAAGGCTCGGTCAGGTAGTCGTTGACCGGGTTCATTTTAAGCAAGACCACCTGGTTTTCCAAAAAGAGCTTCTGGAAAGCATCCAGCGGCGTGATCGCGGCGATATTGCCGGCGCCCAGAACCAGCGCAACCTTGCCAAGCCGTTGGTCTGGCGGAATATCATAGGCTGATGCAGCGTTGTTCTTGAGGTTGGCGGGAGTCACGCCTTTTTGCATCCAGACATCCGCATGCACGCCTGAAATCAGCAGCCGATCCCAGATCGAATGTGGCACAACGCGCACGGCGGTTTGGCCGCTTGGCAGGCTGCGCTTCTTTAGCCCGTCCAGAAAGGTTTTGCCTTCCATCTGCGACAGCGTATCGATCAGACCGTTGCAGCAGGACATGACGGCATAGGGCCCCGATGTCCATTCCTCCCCCAAGAGAGGGGAACGTTGCGGGATGCCCTTGGCGTTACCCGCCGCATCGACCCATTCGTCGGCGACGCGCATCAGATTGTCTTTGACTGCCTGCAATACCGCGATGCGGTCGTCCAGCGAGGTTTGCGCCCAACGGTCCTTCGCCGCGTCTAGGGCTTTTAGGTCGACGTCATAGGCTGCTTGCAGATCGGGGGTGAAGTTACTTTGATGTTTCATGCGGCTCCCTCCAGAAGGACGTTCGCGTAGGTCTCGCGTAGTTTGAGTTTCACCACTTTGCCCGTGGCACCTAGGGGCAGTTCATCGACAAAGATCACGCGATCCGGCACCTGCCAGCTGGCGACTTTGCCGTCGTAGATTTTCAGAAGTTCCGCTTCGGAGACGTCACCGGATTTGACCGCGATCAGGATCGGACGCTCGTCCCATTTAGGGTGATGGGCAGCGATGGCGGCGGCATTTGCGATCGCCGGATGACCGATTGCGATGTTTTCAAGCTCGACCGTAGAGATCCATTCGCCGCCGGATTTGATGATGTCCTTTGAACGGTCTCGGATCACCATGAAACCATCCGCGTCAATCGTGGCGACATCGCCAGTGTCGAACCAGCCATCGGGGGTCAGCGCCGAGTCTTCTTTGTTGAAATAGCTGTGAACTACCCAAGGACCGCGCACCTGCAGGTCGCCCTGTGTTGCCCCGTCTTCGGGCAGTACATTACCGGACTCATCTACCAGCCGGATTTCTATCCCGTAAACAGAGCGGCCCTGACCCACGCGAATGTCGGTTTGCGCTTCGGTCGACAGACCCTCGTGGCGCTGCAGCAGGCGGTTGACCGTCGCGAGGGGGCTGGTCTCTGTCATGCCCCACGCTTGAATCAATTCGACATCATATTTGTCGCGGAACGCCGTATACATCGACGGTGGCATCGGTGCGCCACCGACAATGGTGCGGGTCAGGCTTGGCAGTTTAGAGCCGGATTTCTCCAACGCTGCTAATAGCCCCATCCAAATTGTGGGCACGCCAAAGGCAGCAGTCACCTGTTGGGTGTCGATCAGGTTGGCCAGGCTGTCCCCATCCAGCCCCGGACCCGGCAGCACCAGTTTTGCACCAGCCGACGCCGCAGTATAGGGCACGCCCCACGCATTGACGTGGAACATTGGCACAACCGGCATCACCGTATCACAGGCCGAGATCGCAAGCCCGTCGGGCTGGTTGCCCACAAGCGCATGTAGCAAGGTCGACCGATGGGAATAAAGCACGCCCTTCGGGTTTCCCGTGGTTCCGGATGTGTAGCAAAGCGAAGAGGGCTGGCGTTCATCGAGTTCGGGCCAGACAAAATCCGGGTCTCCGTCAGCGATCAATTCATCATAGAACTGCAGCCCGTCAAGCATCTGGGCCGCCTCGTCATCTCGTGGTCCCAGCAGAACGTAGTGCTCGACCGTATCAAACCGGTCCTTCAAGTTTGCCACAGCGGGCAGGAAGGTTCGGTCAAAGAACATCACCTGATCTTGCGCGTCATTGGCAATATAGACCATCTGGTCGGGATGCAGACGCGGATTGAGGGTATGGCAGACGAAGCCTGCACCCGAACTGCCAAAGTAAATCTCGAGGTGCCGCCGGTTATTCCATGCGATGGTGCCGCACCGGGTTTCCTGCGGCAGGCCCAGTTTGGTCAGTACCGAACCCAAGCGCCGCGCATTCCTGGCAACCTCTTGCCAGCTTGTGACGTCGACTTCGCCTGAAGTTTCAACCGAGACAATTTCGGTGCGCCCGTGGCAGCGGGCTGCGTGATCGATAAGGGAAGAGATCAGCAACTGCTGGTCCATCATTTTGCCAAGCATAGGGTGGCTCCGTAATTTTAAGACGATATGGGGGCTCGCGACCTCGGTCGCCCGAGGTCGCGAGGGGTAAGCCAAGTTAGGCCCGGATCAAGTCAGAGCACTTTTCGCCAATCATGATGGCGGCAGCATTGGTGTTGCCATTGACGATCGTCGGCATGATAGACGCATCCGCGACGCGCAGCGCGTCGATCCCATGAACCTTTAGATCGGCACCGACCACAGCCATGTCATCGGACCCCATTTTACAGGTGCCCACAGGGTGATAGATCGTCTGGATATTTGCCCGCAAATAGGCTCGAATTTCGTCATCGGTTTGGACATCCACCCCCGGAAAGCGCTCTTCGCCACGGAAATCATCCAGCGCAGGGGAGCTAATGATCTTACGCGCGATCTTGACCCCCTCGACCAGAATTTCCAGATCTTGAGCTTCGGCAAGCGCATTCGGATTGATCAGCGGCGCATCCTCTGGGTTGGCTGACGCGAGCGTGATTTCACCAACTGACTTCGTTCCAACGAGGCTTGGCATGATGGTAAAGCCTTCGCTGTCCGTCGGATTGCCAGCACCGTCCGAGATGAACCAGGTCGGCGCAAAATGAAACTGAAGATCAGGGGCAGGGGCGTCCGGCATAACCGTCAGATAACCGCCTGCTTCGCCAATATTCGACGTGAGCATTCCCATGCCCTTGGCGAGCAGTTCTGCCTGCTCAGGCTCAGTCGCATGGGCGAGGGTTACGGGTTGCGTGCAGACATGGGCAACCGGTGCCATCAGGTGTTCCTGAAGGTTCTGACCCACACCGGGGAGGTCATGAACCACCTCGATCCCCAGCTCTGTTAGGGCGCTGCGTGATCCAATGCCCGACAGCATCAAAATCTGGGGTGAGCCGATTGATCCTGCCGACAGGATGACTTCAGCCTCCGCCATGACCTCATGCATCTCGTCGCCTGCTTTAAAGCGCACACCGACGCAGCGGCCATTTTCGACAAGGAGCTTGTGCACATGGGCTTCGGCCTGAATCGCGAGATTGTCGCGCGTTAGGGCAGGGTGCAAGAAAGCGACGGCCGTCGAATTTCGCATCCCGTCTTTTTGCGTGACCTGATACAGGCCGAACCCTTCCTGCTCTGTGCCCGCATTGAAATCGGGCTGCGCTGGATAGCCCGCCTCTACAGCGGCATCGACCATCGCGAGCGTCACAGGGTTAGGGTCGCGCAGGTCCGCTACGTTCAGCGGGCCACCTGTGCCGTGATGATCATCGGCACCGCGTTCGTTATTTTCCGACCGCTTGAACAGAGGCAAGACATCTGCGTGGCTCCAGCCGGGGTTTTCTGCCCCCCAAGCATCATAACAGACCGGATTGCCCCGCTTGTAGATCATCGCATTGATCGAGCTTGACCCACCAAAAACTTTTCCTCGGGGCATATACAATTGAATATCGGCGGAATGCTTTTGGGGCGTGCTGCGGTAAGCCCAGTCTAGCTGGGTCTGAAATAGATTTGGAAAGGCAGCAGGAATGTGGATGAACTGGTTTTCATCCGCGGGCCCTGCTTCAAGCACGAGCACGTTCTTGTCCGGATCCTCTGACAGGCGCGCCGCAAGGGCACAACCCGCAGAGCCTGCGCCGATAATGATGTAATCATATTTTTCGGTAGCTTGCGCCTTGGCATGGCTGGCCCCTAGTGCAAGAGGTGCCGCAGCGGCCACCCCGAGTGCTGCGCTCTTGCGCATAAAGTCACGCCGCGAAATACGGCCTGCGTCAAATTCCCGTGCAACGGCTGCGTATCTTGTCTGGTTCTTTTCTCTGTTCATGATCGACTCCTCCCAAGTCATTTTCATCAAGGACTGCCCCTCCACTGGCGACCCTTGATAATACTGGACATCTGAACAGACGAACTGGTCATTTGTCCAGTATTTTATGATTTGCATCTCTGAGCAGGTAATTAGTTAACAGTAACAGGCAGTTGCGCTATCTAAGGCTGATGAGGTCATACCCCGTCGACTCTGCGATTTCGCGGATCTCTTAGAATTTCACACAACGAAATCCACAATTTCCGGCTTCGCTCATTATGCCGGTACGTCGCAAATCCGGTGTGCATCTTCAGGGGTTAGTGCCCCTAGGCTTGGTGTAATTCCGACGGTAGCGCGGGCTGAGTGGAGCCACGCGTTGCTTAGGCGAAGCCCGCGCGGTTTGGCAGGCGACCGTGGACGTTCTCCGGTAGGGTTTGGGTAGCACACCTAACCTACCGATCAAGAAGAACCCCATGACCGATGACATGATATCAGAAACAGCAGCGTTGAAAGCGCTTCTCTCGGAGACTGCGGGCCATCAAGTTCTGGCCGAGATGCTGGGTTTCGGTGCCGATCGGTTAATGGCCCTCGATGTCGACCATCTGCGAAGATAACATCATAGACCCGGCAAAAATCGCCGGCCTTTAAACCGGCTCAACATCCAGCCGGAGAACAAATTAGACCACCTGCTGGGACACTATCCGCATATAGGCATCGGTTAGCACTTCGTCGCGCCGGGAAGCCCCAGCAGAACGAATTCATTGAAAGCACCAAACTTCAGCACTCGGCACTAAGGTCGAGGGGACTTGGGGCCCAGGTCAGTGGATGTGTGAGGGTCAAGCCCATCAAGCTAGCGCATTCAACTAAATCCGCTCCGCAGGAACGTCTGGGGTGCCGGGCGCGAAAATGGCGTGGCGTGGGTTGCGCCGGTGATTATGCGGGCGACAGAATGTGGATTTTGCTATCGGCGACCATGTTCTTGGATTGTTTGCTATACTCTTTCATATGTGGTGCTGCAGCATGTGCCCCTAGCGCCTGCATGCTCTCCCATTGTTCAACGACAACAAATGTATCGGGCCCTAATTCCGCCTGCATTGGTCCTGCACCTTCTGCGTCGACTGTGGCCTCGTAGGCGATGCATCCTGCTTCAGCTTTCACGGTAGGGACGTTTTCATTGAATAGATCCAGAAGTGCTTGGCGTTGTCCTGGCCGGGCTGTGATGACGGCAATAACGTGGATATTTGGCATGAGTAACCTTCTTTGGTTGGCGGGCGCTTTGGGTTTAGCTTCGGATTAATCGGCCACTTAGATGTGGCTTTGATCCTGTGAGTTTGAGTGCTGTTTCTTATGAATATTTGGTGTAAAATCCTAAACCTACAGCGGATGATAAAGCAATGCTTGAAATATATTAATTCAGCAGTTAATTAGTGCAAAGTTCGGGCGTTGGAGGAGGATTCTTCGCCTGTCGATGTTCTATGATACCGTGCCTTGGGAGGGGATAATGGTTCACTGCAGCAGTCAAAGTGCCGCAAATCGTGAAGATGGCAAGATGCCCGGCGCACCGGAAAACGCTGTGGTTGCGTCATGAAGCATCCATCCTACACGGCCAAAACTGATCCTGACAAAATTGCCTATGAAATGGCAGGTAGCGGCGAAACCCTGAGTTTTGGGCAGCTGGACAAGCGATCCAACCAGGCCGCGCATGGCTTTCGGAAACTGCAGGTGGAAGCCGGCGAAAACATTGCACTACTATTTGAAAACTGTCTGGATTTTGTTGTTCTCACATGGGCGGCTCAGCGGTCGGGGGTGTTCTACACCGCCATAAGCTGCCATCTGACTGCGAAGGAGATCAGTTATATCGTAGGCGATTGCGCAGCGAAAGTGCTGGTGCTCTCCTCCAAATATGCGGAGCTTTTTCCTGCAATCCAAAGCGCTTGTCCGGATGTTAGGATTTATGTGAGCGGGAAATGCGACGATCCGGAAATGGACTGGAACGCCTTTGTACGCCATATGCCCAGTGATCCAATCCAAGACGAGACGGTGGGCGCGGACCTGTTGTATTCGTCAGGTACGACGGGGAGGCCCAAGGGTGTGGTGCGCGAATTCACCCGCCAGCCAATCGAAACGGTCATACCACCGCTGATGACGGTGCTGTGTGAAACGATGGCGAATATGAACGAGCAAAGCGTCTATCTGTCGCCGGCTCCTCTGTATCATGCAGCCCCTTTGCGCACATCAATGATGGCGGTCATGCTGGGTGGCAAATCAATTATCATGGAGCGTTTCGACGCCAGCGAAATGCTACGACTGATCGATCGACACCGGGTGACGCATACTCAGGTTGTGCCAACGATGTTTGTGCGGATGCTCCGTCTACCCCTTGCTGAACGCGAGACGTATGACCTTTCCTCGCTAAAGGTGATTTTCCACGCGGCAGCACCTTGCCCACAAGAGATCAAGAGACAGATGCTGGATTGGGTTGGTCCGATCCTGATCGAATACTACGCAGGTTCCGAGGCAAATGGGGTAACCGTATCGACCTCGGATGACTGGCTGAAGTATCCGGGCACAGTGGGGCGTTCCCTGATTGGTGACATACTTGTGGTCGATGCGAACGGCAGGGCGTTGCCTGTCGGAGAGATAGGCGATGTCTATTTCGACAGCGGTATCGAATTTTCCTATCGTGCAGATCCCGATAAGACTGCCAAGGCTTACTTGCGTCCCGGGTGTTCCACGCTGGGGGACGTCGGCCATGTGAACGAGGAAGGGTTTCTTTTTCTCACAGACCGTGCGTCGTACACGATTATTTCCGGCGGCGTGAACATCTATCCGCAAGAAACCGAAGATCTGCTTGCGTGTCATCCTGACGTTGCAGATGTCGCGGTGTTTGGCGTTCCCAACGAGGAAATGGGCGAAGAGGTAAAGGCGGTCGTGCAGCTTGAAGATGGTGTCGCCCCGTCGGCGGCAAAGTCAGAGGAACTGATGGAATACTGCCGCTCTCATCTGTCCCGGATCAAAGCGCCGAAAAGCATCGACTTTCGCACCGACCTACCGCGAACACCGACAGGCAAGCTGACCAAACGAAAGCTCAAGGACGAATACTGGAACTGAGCGTTAAAGCTTGCTGGGGCAGCGCATAACGCCCAGACTCACCGCTCTGATGACAAGAACTGGATCACCGAAAATGACTTTTACCCTCGATAACAGCCGGATGTCCGAACGGGCGTTGGAAATCGCCGACCGCGTAGAGGCTTTCGTTCGCGAAAAGATCGTTCCTTATGAAAAGGACGGCCGCCGCAACAGCCACGGCCCGACGGAAGCGCTTGGCGACGAGATGAAGGAGGCGGCCCGACAGGCGGGGGTGATGACGCCCCATATCCTCGAGGACGGCACGCATCTGACCCACCTTGAAACAGCGTGTGTGTTGATCCGGTCGGGCCTGTCGCCGCTCGGTCCGGTCGCTTGCAACGTGGGCGCGCCCGACGAGGGCAACATGTATCTGCTGGGCAAGGTCGGATCGGCCGAGATGAAAGAGCGGTTTCTAGCGCCGATGGTCGAAGGCAAGATGCGATCCGCCTTTTTCATGACGGAGCCCGCGGCCGAAGGGGGTGCCGGGTCTGACCCGATGATGATGCAGACGACCTGCAAGATGGACGGAAACCACTGGGTTATCAACGGGCGCAAGACGCTGATCACCGGCGCCGATGGGGCGGGGCTTGGCATTGTCATGGCAAAATCTGAGGATGGGGCCTGCATGTTCCTTGTTGATCTGCCTGATCCCGCGATCCGGATTGAACGGGTGCTGGACACCATCGACGATTCCATGATCGGCGGACATTCGGTCATCAACATCGACAATCTGCGGGTCCCTGCGAGCCAGATGCTGGGCGAAAGCGGTGAAGGTTTCCGCTATGCTCAGGTGCGTCTGTCGCCTGCGCGTCTGACCCATTGCATGCGCTGGCTCGGTGCGGCGATCCGCGCCAATGAGATCGCGAGCGACTATGCCAACCGGCGTATGGCTTTTGGCAAACCGCTGGTGGACCACGAGGGCGTCGGCTTTATGCTGGCGGAGAATATGATCGATCTAAAGCAGGCCGAGCAGATGGTTTACTGGTGCGCGGACGTGCTGGATACCGGCGAGTTGGGTACGGTCGAAAGCTCCATGACAAAGGTGGCTGTCTCCGAAGCGCTGATGCGGGTCGCGGACCGCTGCGTTCAGGTGATGGGCGGGCAGGGCGTGACCGGCGATACGATCGTCGAACAGGTGTTCCGCGAAGTGCGCGCGTTCCGGATCTATGACGGCCCGACCGAAGTGCACAAATGGTCGCTGGCCAAAAAGGTTAAACGGGATTGGAAAAAGGCGCAGGGCGAATGAGCCCTGTCCGTCTCAGTCTGAATTCAACCATTATGAAAGCGGAGATACTCTGATGGCTCTTCATACGCGGGTCACCGAAATGCTGGGGATTGAAGCCCCGATTGTACAGGGTGGCATGATGTGGGTCGGCACCGCCGAGATGGCTGCCGCGGTTTCGAATGCCGGGGGGCTTGGTATCCTGACCGCCCTGACCCAGCCAACGCCTGACGCCCTGGCCGCAGAGATCGAGCGCTGCAAGACTATGACGGACAAACCGTTTGGCGTGAACCTGACCGTGCTGCCATCGGTGAACCCGCCGCCCTATCGTGACTATCGCCGTGTAATCATCGAAGCGGGGGTCAAGATCGTAGAAACCGCAGGCGGCCGGCCACAGGAGCATGTGGAGGATTTCAAGGCCCATGGCATTACGATCCTGCACAAATGCACCTCAGTCCGTCACGCGCTTTCGGCGGTCAAGATGGGGGTCGATATCATCTCTATCGACGGGTTCGAATGTGCGGGCCATCCGGGCGAAGATGACGTGCCCGGTCTGGTTTTGATCCCTGCTGCTGCTGACCAGATTGATGTGCCTTTGCTGGCGTCAGGCGGGTTCGGCGATGGCCGCGGGCTTGCCGCTGCTTTGGCCCTGGGGGCCGACGGGATCAATATGGGAACGCGATTCTGCGCAACGAAAGAATCGCCGATCCATGAGAAGGTTAAACAGTTTTTGGTGGCGAACGGGGAACGGGACACCAACCTGATTTTCCGGGGGTTCAAGAACACGGGCCGCGTTGCCAAAAACTCGGTCTCCGACATGGTGGTCGAGATCGGGTCGAAACCGGGTGCCGCATTTGGCGATGTCCAACCCTATGTTTCCGGCGTCAAAGGCCGCGAAGCCTTGATGTCTGGCGATCTCGACCGGGGGTTGATCTGGGCGGGGCAGGTGCAAGGGCTGATCAACGACATCCCCACCTGCGAGGCATTGATCGCGCGGATCGTGGCGGACGCAGAATCCATCATCTCTACACGGCTTGCACGACTGGTTGCGTAAGGGCCGCCTTTGATGCCCGACGGTTTGGGAAAGGGAAGAGTACATTGGCTGAATTGGTACTTCGCGAGGACAAGGACGGTTGGACGGTTCTGACGTTGAACAGGCCGGAGAAGTTGAACTCTCTGACCGTCTCGCTGTTCAAGGAGCTGCGCCAGCATATTATTGATCTGCGCGATGACGACGCGGTCCGTTGCGTTGTCTTGCGCGGCGCGGGCAAGTGTTTTTCGGCGGGCCATGACCTTGGCGATATTGCCGAAGGGGAGGATGTGCCCTCTGCGGGGTGGCATTCCGAAACCTTGCGGCTGATGGAAAAACTACCAAAGCCGGTGATCGCCGCGGTGCATGGGCATTGCTACACCGGCGCGCTCGAAGTGGCGCTGGCCGCTGATTTCATCGTCGCGGCGGATACCGCCCGTTTCGGTGACACCCACGCCAAATGGGCCCTGACCCCAGTCTGGGGGATGAGCCAGCGGCTGCCCCGGCGTGTGGGCATCGCAACAGCCAAGCGGCTGATGTTTACGGCGGACATGATCGACGCAGATGAAGCGGTGCGGATCGGGCTGGCCGAGTATGCGGTTCCGCTTGATCGGTTCGACGCCGAGATCGAACGTTTGGTGGCCCGCATCATCGCCAATTCCCCGTTTTCCCATGCCGCGAACAAGCAATTGCTTGAAGCGACAGACATGCGCCCGATGGATGCGGGATTGCAGTGGGAAGTGATGGAGACTGCCGGCATCGGCCCGGACATGGCGGAGCGGATCGCCGCCTTCACCAAAAAGTAAATCCGGCGCGTTTCGGACGAATTTCTTCAGGAGGATTGCAGGATGACGACCCAGACCAAAGAGGAACTGGACGCGTTCCGGGAAGAGGTGGCAGCCTATCTGGACACGGCCCCCACCGACGCGATCCGCGAAGCCGGGCGCAAAACCACCAGCGCCTTTGCACCGTTTGAACAAGGGGCAGCTTGGCAGGCCATTCTAAACGAAAAAGGCTGGGCCGCGCCCGATTGGCCCGAGAAATATGGTGGTACAGGCTGGTCCGCCGAGCAGCGCACCATTTTCGAGGAGGAATACCGCAAGCGGGATCTGCCGCCCTTGCTCCCGAACTCGCTCAAGATGGTGGGGCCGTTGTTGATCGACTTGGGCACCGAAGAGCAAAAGGCCAAATACCTGCTCCGGATCCTGTCGGGCGAGGATTACTGGACGCAAGGGTATTCGGAGCCGAACTCCGGTTCCGATCTGGCATCGCTGAAATGCAGCGCGGTCGCGGATGGGGATGATTACATCATCAACGGCAGCAAGATCTGGACAACCTTCGCCCATAAATCGAACCGGATGTTCATGTTGGTGCGCACCAGCAGCGAGGGCAAAAAACAGCAGGGCATCACCTTTCTGCTGCTGGACAGAACCGACTTTCCCGGAATGGACATTCGCCCGATCAAGGGGCTGGATGGTCATGCGGAATTTTGCGAGGTGTTTTTCGACAATGTCCGAGTGCCGCAATCCGGTCGGGTCGGGGCAGAAAACGAAGGCTGGAGCGTTGCGAAACATCTGCTGAAGCACGAACGCAACGGATCGGCCAACAGCCCCGTTCTGGTCCGCTATCTGAAACGGATCACCGAGGCAGCGCAGGATGAAACATCCCCCTTTGGCGGCAAGCTGTCTGACGACCCGGTGTTCCAGCGCGACCTGGGCGCATTGTACGCGGATGTCGCGACGCTGGCCCAGTTCGAGTGGCTGATTATGGGCGGGGACGAGATGATCAACGACCCGGCGCTGCCTTCGATTGCCAAAACCATGAACTCTGAATTGATCCAGCGTGTATCGGTGATGATGACGCGGGTGGCCGGATTGGAAGGTCTGTCCATGCAGCTTGACGCGCTGACCGTGGGGTCGGGTGTGGATCCGATGGGGACCGAGCTAGATCTGATCTCCATGCCGTTTTACCTCAACAGCCGCGCGACGACGATCTATGCGGGCACCAATGAGGTTCAGCGCGACTTGATCGCGCGCAGCCTGCCGATCGCTTGAAAGGGTACTCAGATGGATTTCTCTCAGACCGACGAACAGAAGATGCTGCAAGAGAGCGTGAAGCGCCTTTTGGAGCGGAGCTATGATTTCGAGACCCGTCAGAAAATGCTGCAATCCGGCCGCCCGTGGTCGCCCGAGATTTGGCAGGCACTGGCCGAGATGGGTATTCTTGGCCTGCCTTTCGCCGAAGAGGTTGGCGGGTTTGGTGGGTCGATGGCGGATGTCGTTGCTGTGGCTGAACCCTTTGGGGCGCATCTGCTGATCGAGCCTTATGTTTCTTCGATCCTGCTGGCGGGGTCTTGTCTGGCGCAATCCGATAGCCCTGCTGCGCAAGCGCAACTTTCCAAAATCATAACGGGTGAACAAACGGCAGCCTTCGCCCATGAAGAAGGCAAGGGGACCGCGGATCCGGCACTTGTTTCCTTGGCCGCAACCGAGGCAGCGGGCGGATTCACACTGAGCGGTGAAAAGCGGATGGTCCTTGGGGGTGCGCAGGCCGAAGCGCTTGTCGTATCGGCACGAACGCGCGGCACGGCACCTGACAAGGATGGCCTATCCCTGTTTATGGTCGATCCAAAACAGCAAGGGGTCAGCATTACATCTTTCGTTACCATTGATGGCCGCCACGCCGCGCATATCACTTTTGATGGGGTTCAAATCCCGTCCGAGCGCAGGATCGCCGAAGATGCCCATAGCGTGCTGCAAACAGTGATCTCTAGGGCAATCGTCGCGCTCTGCGCTGAAGCCGTGGGCGCTATGGGGGCCTTGCTGCGACTGACAAGCGAATATGCATCGACGCGCAAACAGTTCGGCACGCCTATCGTCACGTTTCAGACCATTTCGCACCGCTTGGCGGATATGAAGATCGCCTATGTAAAGGCTCGCTCCTGCCTGCTGTACACGACGGCGCTGATGGATGCCGGACAGGCAGGCGCGCCGGATATTTCGATCCTGAAAGGGCAGATCGGCACATTGGGACGGGACATCGGCGAAGCGGCTATTCAGACCCATGGCGGCATCGGTATGACGGACGAGGTCAGCATCGGTCACTTTCATAAGCGTATCCTGACAATCAATGCGCTGTTCGGAGATAGTGAGTATCACTTCCGTGCGGTCGGCAAATCTCTCGCCACTGTTGACGCGTAGAAATATGGTGCGGAGGTGTGGCTATCTCACCTCCGCGATATCAGCTACGCGCCATTAGGCCGCCCAAGATGACCGCGATCATCTGCTCCGTATAGGAGCGGCGTATGTCGTCATCAATTCTATCGACGCCGTGCATATAGTTCAGCACTTCTCGGGACGAAAATATCTGGTCACAAGCGCCAATGACGATGAAGTAGAAAAACTTGTAGTCGACAGATTGGAACTCTCCTGCCGCGACACCTTCGGAAATCATCCGCTTGTAAGCGTCGTGGATCGGTTCGATGTACGACTTTATCATGGTCCGTCTGACTTCTTCGGTTTCGTCGCGCATCGTCGCGGTCAGCAGGCGCTGCAAGTAAGGGTATTTGAAGTACATGTTGACGAGACCGGAAAGGTGGTACCGCATCTTCGCGGTCGGGCGCATGTCCATCTCGACCAAGGCTTCAAGCTGGGTGACTGCTTCCGCCAGATCTCGGTGAAGAAGGGCGCGCATCAAGCCGCTTTTGTTGCCGAAGTAATACTTCACCAAAGCAGAGTTCACCCCAGCCTTCGCCGCAATATCGATAATGGGCACCAGCAAGGTGTCCCGTTCACACATGAGCTCGCTTGCGGCGGTGAGCAAATCATCTCTTGTTGACGCACGTTCTTCGAGTGGTGCGGTGACTGCGGCTACCTTTGAATTCATTGCTCAACTAACTCCTGTAGGTAGAACCTTATTACTTAGTGCCGATCAGAATGTCACGGACGATTCGGTCGCACTTCAAGCCAAGAAGCCATTGAAGCTTGCCAGTCGCGCCTCCTTTGCGACGACGTCTGCTGGGGGATCGCATTAGAGTTTGTGATATTACTGTTCTTTATAGCGGTGGCGCATGGTTTCAAAAACCTCATTAACTACACAATTACCACTTTACAGGCGAAACTTAACTGCGTAGCTAATATGCCTATGTGATGTGTTTGGTCTGGGAGGTCGCTCATCACGATTGGTAACTAAGCGCGACGTTTTCGCATACCAAGAAGGCTGTGTCGCAGCGCGGTACCGTCCGCCGTGCGATGAGGATGTCGGTAACGTCGGGAGGAGACGAGATGATTGATCCAGAGGCAATGAGCTCGATTAGCGCGGTCGCACGAAGCGCTGCACAGCGCGCACCTGACAAGATCTGCAATCGGTTTGAAGGGCGCGATACGACGTTCAAGGATTTTGATCGTCACGTCGATCAGGTTGCACACGGCTTGCACAGGGCTGACGCCAAAGTCGTCGCTTACCTTGGGAAAAACTGCGACCACGTCTTCGAGATTTTCATCGGCGCGACGCGCGTCGGTGGGATGTTCGCGCCCTTGAACTGGCGACTTGCACCTGCCGAGATCATCGAGATTTTACGTCAATACCCTCCACAGATGCTTTTCTTCGGGCCTGAGTTCTCGGAAGCGATCAAGGAAATCAACGCAGCACTTCCGGACATTCAGATCCTCGCTATGGAGGAGGGCGACGGACCTTGGGAAACATACGAGGCGTGGCGTGATGCTCAGTCGAGCGAGCCTGCCGCTGACTGCGCTTCAACGCATGATCCGGCTATGGTTTTGTTTACATCCGGCACCACCGGTGTGCCGAAAGCCGTACTCCTGAGCCACAGTAACTTGCTACAGCCGAAACTGGACTCCCTGGCTGTTAAACATATCTATGACCACTGGGACGACGAGGATATTGGGTTTGTTGCGATGCCCTTGGCGCATATCGGCGGCATTGGTTTTTGGACAATCGCCTTTGTGAACTGCTGTACCAGCGTCATCCTCCGAGAGTTTGACCCTGTTGCGGCCCTTGATGCAATCCACACAGAGCGCGTTTCAAAGCTGTTCGTAGTGCCTGCTGCCTTGCAGATCGTCATCCAGCACCCAGAAGCAAAGCGCGTCGATTTTTCTTGTGTCAAAACCGTGATGTACGGTGCTGCGCCCATGCCCCTGCCGCTATTGAAAGAGGCCATCGAAGTCGTTGGTTGCCAGTTTATCCAATGTTACGGCATGACGGAAACGACGGGCACGATTGCGATACTTCCGCCGGAGGACCACGTGCCCGAGGGATCCGAGCGGATGCGTAGCGCCGGGCGGCCCGCGATGGGGTGTGAAATCGCTATTTTCGACCCAGACGGGAAACCCGTCAAAGCTGGCGAGATCGGCGAAGTGGCCGTCCGAGCACCGGCAAATATGCTGGGATACTGGAAGAACCCGGAGGCGACGACCAAGACGCTGCGCGACGACGGTTGGCTGCTGTCGGGCGATGCGGGCTATCTTGACGAGGACGGCTACCTGTTCATCCACGACCGCATCAAGGACATGATCATTTCCGGCGGCGAAAATGTATACCCGGCCGAGGTGGAGAGCGCGCTATATGCGCATCCCTCCATCAGTGAGGCAGCTGTGATTGGCGTGCCTGACCCCAAGTGGGGCGAGGCCGTTCGGGCTGTTGTGACACTCAAGCCCAATGCAACCCTTGACGAGAAAGAAGTGCTGGCTTGGATGCGCGGTAAGCTCGCTGCATTCAAATGTCCCAAGGCGATTGACGTCATCGACGTGATGCCGCGCAATGCGTCCGGCAAGCTGCTTAAGCGCGACCTGCGCGCGCCCTATTGGGAGGGCCGCGAGCGGCAGGTGAATTGAACGCAGCACAAGACATCTTGCATCCTCAGACGACCCTCGAGAACGGATTGGCGCGGCTGGTGTCCACCCTCGATCCTTCGGCGCAGGGTATCAAGGGGCTGCGGCGGTTATCGGGCGGGGCCAGCCAGGAAACCTGGTCTTTCCAGATGGATGGTGGGCAGGGGCACCACTTGATCTTGCGCCGCGAACCTGCCGCGGCGCGGTCGGGCGGCACCGGCATCGGCATGGCGGCCGAAGCCCGAGTGATCAAACGCGTGGTTGCAGCAGGCGTACCCGCACCACAGATCGAACATGAGCTGACGCCAGATGACGGCATCGGTGCAGGCTTTGTCATGGTACGCATCGACGGGGAGGCGCTGCCCCATCGCATCCTGCGCGACGACAGCTATGCCCCGGCGCGGGCGAAGTTCGCCCGTCAGGCCGGTAAAGTTCTGGCGAGAATTCACCAGAGCGACCCGACTGGCCTGCCCATTCCCGTGCTGTCTCCGCGCGAGGTGTTGGATGATCTTGGCGATCGACACCGCGCATTCGGTGCCGCGCGCCCGGTCTTTTCGCTGGCGCTGCGCTGGCTGGCCGAAAATGCGCCAGAGCCGCGCGCGCCAAAGCTGGTGCATGGGGATTTCCGCATGGGCAATCTGATGTTTGGTCCTGAAGGGATACGCGGCGTTCTGGATTGGGAACTGGCGCATATCGGTGATCCGATGGCCGACATGGGTTGGCTTTGCATGGAAAGCTGGCGCTTTGGTAATGCCGATCCCGTTGGCGGTTTGGGCCGTCGCGAGGATTTGTTTGCAGGGTATGAAGCGGCAGGGGGTGATCCTGTCGATCCGGCTACGGTGCGGTGGTGGGAAATACTGTCGGCGTTGCGGTGGGGTGTCATCATCGAAGAGATGGCCGCGTGGGTGCGCGAAGGTACTGACACCAGCGTGGAACGTCATGTGATCGCGCGGCGCGCCTCGGAAACAGAAGCGATATTGTTGCTTCATCTGCTGGAAGGGGCCGCATGATGCAGGACCAGCCAAGCCCCGACGCGATTTTGGCGGCCGTTGCTGCATGGCTGCGTGACACCGCTGCGGAAGCACTGCCTGCGCATGCCCGGTTCGAGGCCAAGGTCGCGGCAGGCGCGGTTGAACTGGTCCGGCGCCAGATCGGGGCGGAACCGTCCGAAGGCGAGGAGGCCCGGATGCTGTCGGCGCTGGTGGGTGACACGGGCGGGCTGGACGCGTTGACCGCGCGTCTTTGCGCACAGATCGAAAATGGCGAAACGGATCTATCGACGCCGGGGCTGTCGGACCTGTTGATCGCAACCACGCTGAACAAGATCGACATCGATCAACCGGAGTTTTCCGCGGCAGCCCGCTTGCGGGCATTGGCGCAGCGCAGGCGAGGGCTGCCGTAGCAGACCAACAAAAGCCACCGCCAACCGACACAAGGAACACCCGCAGATGAACTTTGATCTACCTTCTGAAATTACCGATCTTGTGACCCGCCTTGATACGTTTATCGAAGCAGAAATCATGCCGCTGCAGGCCGAGGACGATAACGAACGGTTTTTCGACCATCGCCGGGAATACGCGCGCACCGATTTTGACAACGGCGGGTTGCCACGGCCCGAGTGGGAAGCCTTGATGGCCGAAGCCGTCCACCGCGCCGACAAGGCCGGGCTGTATCGCTTTTCCCTGCCTGCTGAATTCGGCGGGCAGGACGGCGGCAATCTGGCCATGGCCGTCGTGCGCGAGCATATGGCCGCCAAGGGGCTGGGGCTGTTCAACGACCTGCAGTCAGAGCATTCGGTAATTGGCAATTTCCCGGTCATCGTCATGCTGCGCGATTTCGGGACAGAGGCGCAAAAGCAGACATTTATCTCGGGCGCGCTGAGTGGCGACATCCGCATGGCCTTCGGGTTGACCGAGGAAGCGCATGGGTCGGATGCCACACATATGGAAACCCGTGCTGTGCGCGAGACCCGCGATGGCAAATCCGGCTGGCGCATTGACGGTGAAAAAATGTGGACCACAGGGATGCACACCGCGACCCATTGCGTCACCTTCGCGCGCACCTCTGGCGAGGATGGCGCGGCGGATGGGATCACTGCTTTCTTGGTTCCTGCCCAGACACCGGGGCTGAAGATCGAGGAATATCTCTGGACCTTCAACATGCCCACCGATCATCCGCGGATCAGTTTCAACGACGTCTGGGTGCCGGATGATCTGATGTTCGGACCAGAGGGCGGCGGCTTGGCGCTGGCGCAGGCGTTTGTGCATGAAAACCGCATCCGGCAGGCGGCGAGTTCGCTGGGGGCTGCGGTATATTGTATCGAGGAATCCGTGCGCTATGCCCGCGCCCGCAAACCATTCGGCAAAGAACTGGCGACAAATCAAGCGATCCAATTCCCCTTGGTCGAACTAGCCACGCAGGCAGAAATGCTGCGCCAGCTCATCCGCAAGACAGCCTGGGAGATGGACCGCATGCCACACCCCGAGGTCGCCAAGAAACTGTCTGCCAAGGTGAGCATGTGCAATTATCAGGCCAACCGGCTGTGTTGCGAGGCCGCAGACCGCGCCATGCAAATTCATGGCGGCATCGGATATTCCCGGCACAAACCGTTCGAACATATCTACCGTCATCACCGCCGTTACCGCATCACTGAAGGCGCAGAAGAGATCCAGATGCGAAAAGTCGGCGCATGGCTGTTCGGCTACCTTGGCCCCCGACGCGGCAACATTCCCGATCCGACGCCGCGTAGCGTTGCGGCACCGCTAAAGGGAGAGAACTGATGGCTGTTGTACGCACTGATCTGACGGACGGGGTCATGACGCTCACCCTTGATCGGCCGGAAAAGTTGAACGCCTTCACGATTGAGATGATGCAAGAGCTTATCGACGCCTTTGATGTGGCCGATGCAGATGACGCTGTGCGCGCTGTTGTGGTGACCGGGGCGGGCCGGGCATTTTGCGCCGGTGCGGATATTTCCGGCGGGACCAAGGGCTTTGTGGATGTGGAAAAGCGCAAGGTAGGCGACGGCATCGTGCGCGATGGCGGCGGTCTGTTGACCTTGCGCATTTTTGACAGCCTCAAACCTGTGATCGCCGCCGTCAACGGCGCGGCTGTCGGCGTTGGTGCCACGATGCAGTTGCCGATGGATATGCGGCTTGCCTCCGAGGATGCCAAATTCGGTTTCGTATTTAGCCGCCGTGGCATTGTGCCAGAGGCCTGTTCATCGTGGTTTCTGCCGCGCGTTGTCGGCATCTCCAAGGCGATGGAATGGAGCACGACGGGTCGCATCTTTGATGCGCAGGAAGCACTTTCCGCCGGATTGGTCCGCTCGGTCCACAAACCCGCCGATCTGCTTGGGGCCGCGCAGGAACTGGCCGAGGAAATAGGCGCGAACAACGCCCCGGTTTCTGTCGCGCTGACACGTCAGATGATGTGGCGGATGTTGGGTGCCGATCACCCAATGCAGGCGCATCGCGTCGACAGCCTTGCGATTGAACTGCGAAGCGCCTCCGCCGATGCCGCAGAGGGTGTGCGCAGTTTCACGGAAAAGCGTCCGGCGGTTTTTCCCGACAAGGTCAGTACAGATTTGCCCGACATCTTTCCCGATTGGACGGCACCGAAATGGCAATAGCCAACCCGATCCCCGAAATTAAAGGAGCCCCGCCGATGACAACTTCTACCCTTGATGACCGTCTCGCAGTCACCCGCGAGGGGCGTGTCAGCACGGTGCGCCTGAATGACCCCAAGACGTTGAATTCCATGGATACGCAGATGGCCCTGTCCCTGCGCGAAGTGCTGCGTGCCGAAGCCAAGGTTTCCAGGTGCATCATTCTGGCGGGCGGAGAGCGCGGATTTTGCTCTGGGGCCAACCTGTCCGGCGATCTTGCCCCCGGTGACGGGGAACTGGATGCAGGTCAAACACTAGAGGACGCCTTCAACCCCTTGGTTGAAACGATCCGGACCTTGCCAGTGCCTTTCATCACAGCGGTGCGCGGTGCGGCGGCGGGGGTAGGTGCGTCTCTGGCGATGTCGGGTGACATCATCACCTGCGGTCGATCGGCCTATTTTCTTGAGGCCTTTGCGCGGATCGGGCTGGTTCCCGATGGCGGCGCAGCGTGGTTTTTGACGCGCTCGGTCGGACGGGTGCGGGCAATGGAGTTGATGATGCTTGCAGAAAAACTACCGGCGGAAAAAGCGTTTGAGTGGGGCCTGATCACCAGGTTGTTCGAGGATGACGCCGTCGAGGCGGAAGCGATGAAGATTGCGCAGAAACTGGCGGACGGGCCAACCCGTGCACTGGCGCTGACCCGGCAATCTGCATGGGCAGCGGCGGATTCCAGTTTCACCGAAACCCTGCAATTGGAACGTGTTCTACAACGCGACGCGGGCAATCACCCCGATTTTGCCGAAGGTGTCGCGGCATTCATGGAAAAGCGTGCCGCGCGTTTCGGCGGCTAAGCAGGCGTTCTGCGCCCTACGTAAAGGAAGGTAATAAAATGACCGAGGCTTATATCTGTTCTGCATTGCGCACCCCTGGTGGCCGTCGTGGCGGCAAGGTGTCCGGGTGGCACCCCGTCGATCTGGCCGCGCGCGTTTTGGACGCCACGGTGCAGAATACCGGCATCGATCCCGCTGCCATTGAGGATGTTATCATGGGCTGCGTCGGCCAAAGCGGCGAACAAGGTTTGCACATCGGTCGCAACGCCGTGCTGGCCTCGTCCCTGCCCGAAAGCGTGCCGGCGGTGTCGATTGACCGTCAATGCGGCTCTTCTCAGCAGTCGATCCAGTTTGCGGCGCAGGCCGTCATGTCCGGCACTCAGGACCTGGTGATTGCTGCGGGCGTTGAATCCATGTCGCGGGTACCGATGGGGACTACAGGCGTCTTTACGCGAAACTTCGAGCCCGGCTCGGCCAAGTCGCCGGGTCTTGACGCCAAATATCCCGGCGTGGCCTTTAGTCAGTTTTCCGGCGCCGAAGCGATTGCACGCAAGCATAACTTCAGCCGCGAGGATCTTGATGCCTTTGCTTTGCTGAGCCATCAGCGCGCGGCGAAGGCCACAGAAGCGGGTGCGTTCGATCAGGAGATCGTGCCGCTTGAGCTCGAGAATGGTGAAATTCACCGGACGGATGAAGGCATCCGTGCCGACGCCTCGATGGAGGCGCTGGCCGGCGTGAAGACGCTGAAAGAGGGCGGCGTGATCACCGCCGGCAACGCCAGCCAGATTTGCGACGGTGCCTCGGCGGTTTTGATTGCCAGTGCCGCGGCGGTCAAGGCCCACGGGCTGACCCCCCTCGCACGGATCAGGTCGATGACTGTAACGGGTGGCGATCCGGTGATCATGCTCGAAGAGCCGCTTTTCGCCACCGATCGCGCCTTGGCCCGCGCAGGCATGACGATCGACGAGATTGATCTTTACGAGGTCAACGAAGCCTTTGCCTCGATCCCTCTTGCTTGGCTCAAGCACACAGGTGCCGACCCTGATCGTTTGAACGTCAATGGCGGTGCCATTTCGCTGGGTCACCCATTGGGCGCTTCGGGCGCCAAGCTGATGGCGACATTGGTGCATGGATTGCGCGCCCGCGGAAAACGCTACGGGTTGCAGACCATGTGCGAGGGCGGCGGGCTGGCGAATGTCACCATCGTCGAAGCGCTTTAACCTAAATTCTGGCTGCGGTTCGTGGAGTATCTCAGCCGAATGACCGCTCCGCTGCGTGGCTTCGGAGCACAGACAGTCACCAATAAAGTCGGGGTAAACCCGACGATTTACTGACAATCAAAGGGAGAAGTTAAATGAAGTTTTCTAAATTGTTCAAAAGCAGCGCGTCTGCTTTGGTTCTTGCAGCAGCATCAGTGGGCACATTCTCGACATCGGCCGAGGCGCGCGATTTACGCTATGCGATCGGCTGGCCCCCAGGCGCGCTGCCGACAGAGGCGATCGAGACCTATGCCAGTGCCGTAGAAGAGGCATCTGGCGGGGACGTCACGGTAAAGGTTTTCCCACTATCTTTGCTTAACTTTCTGGAGTCGACATCGGGTGTACGTGACGGGATTGCCGACATAACAACTGTTTTGACACCGTATTTCCTATCCGAATTCCCCAATACAAACTTCGTGACCGAGCTGGCTAGCTTTAGTGAAGTGGTGGAAGGCGACCCTGATCGGATGGCCTTTGCTTTCACCGGCGCGATCATGGAGTACGTCATGTTCAACTGTGGCGACTGCTTGAGCGAGTTTGCGGCCCAGAACCACGTTTACACAGCGGGTGCGGGGACACCCCCCTACATGCTGCAGTGCACAAAACCGGTCGTTTCGGCCGAGGATCTGAAGGGTGCTCGTATCCGCACGCCTGGTGCCTTCTGGAGCCGCTGGATCGAGGCGATGGGGGCCACGCCCGTCTCCATTTCGATCAACGAGACTTTCGAGGCGCTGAACCAGGGCGTCATTGACTGTACTGCATCATCAGCGTCGGAGCTGACGAACTTCAGCTTTATCGATGTGGCGACAGACATCACGACAAACCTGCCGGGGTCTTCCTTTGTATCAGGTCTTACAAATGTGAACGCCGATACATGGGCTGGCCTTGATGACGCAGGCAGAACCGCGATGTTGAAAGGGTCTGCCGTCGTGGCGGCGGAAATGAACTGGGCCTATTATGGTGAGGCACGAGACAACATTGCCAAGGCCAAGGAACAGGGGATCACTTTCCACGAGGCAGAAGCAAGTTTGCGCGCGCAAAGCGTTGAGTGGATCAACGAAGACATCTCGAACGTCGTTGACATCTACGCCGAGCGTGGCGTTACGGGCGGTGAAGAAAGTGTCTCGAAGGTGCGTGAGCTCATGACCAAATGGGTTGGTTTGGTGAAAGACGTGCAGGATGCTGATGCGCTGTCCGATCTTTACTGGACCGAAGTTCTGTCGAAGGTCGATGTATCGACCTACGGGCAGTAAGCGATCTGCTGCACCGACGGTACGTCGTTTTCCGACGGTGCAGCAATCTTCATCCCACAGACAAGTGAGGCTCGAATGAAGCTTTTTCAACGCGTGCTTGAACCGTTGGTCTCGGTAATGGGACTGGTCGGCATCATCTGCGTAACGCTCATGATGTTGCACATTACGACCGATGTAATTTTGCGGTTTGTTTTTAATTCGCCGATCAGAGGTACGATCACCATCGTTTCCCATTATTACATGGTGATACTTGGCTTTTGTTCGCTGGCGGTGGCTGAATCGCGCGATGCCCATGTTTCTGTCGAAGTCTTCACCGAGCTGATGCCGCGCAATGTTCAGAGCGGGCTGGCTGCGATGGCCGCGTTTCTGGCTGCGATTGTTTTCGGGTTCGTCACGGTTCGTACCTGGATAGAAGCCATTCACAAAATGGAAATCAGCGCGGCAATCCAGCAAGGGTCGCTGACCATCCCTGTGTGGCCCAGCTATTTTGCGCTGCCTTTGGGCTGCGGATTGATGGCTGTAACCGCGCTATGGCGTGCGCAGGCGATTGCCAGAGGCGCACAATCTACTTTTGGCCCTGACATGAATGGCGAATTGCCAGCGGAGGAGCTTGCAAATGGATGATATCGGTATTGGTCTCAGTGGCTTGGGGCTTTTGTTTGTCCTGATTGCCTTGCGCGTTCCTATCGGCGTTGCTTTGATCGGGGTAAGCTTTGGCGGGCTTTATGTTCTTTTGGGTTGGAGGGTTGCCTGGGGCGCGCTTGCGGTCATGCCCTATCAGTTTTCCGCAAACTGGGTGCTTAGCTCGGTCCCCATGTTCTTGCTCCTTGGGTTTATTTGTTATCATGCTGAGCTGACCCAAGGGATGTTCAGGGCCGCAAGGGTATGGACGTCAGCGCTCCCGGGCGGGCTTGCCATTGCGGCGGTCTTTGGTTCTGCAGGCTTTGCGGCAGTATGCGGGTCGTCCGTGGCATGTGCCGCGGCAATGGGGCGTATTGCCGTCCCCGAGATGATGCGCGCGCGCTACAATGCCGAACTTGCGACAGGCACAGTTGCCGTCGCGGGCACCATCGGAGCCTTGATCCCGCCCTCGATCATCTTGATTTTGTATGGTGTCATCGCACAGGTATCAGTGCCGCAGTTGTTTCTGGGCGGCATCACTGCGGGGGTGATTTCGGCGATCGGTTACTGCGTGGTCATTCTGGTTCGGGTCAAAATTAATCCGGCTATGGCACCCGTAGGGGTTCGCGCCTCATGGGCAGAGCGTCTTTCGGCGCTCAAGGATACCTGGCCGATTGTCGTGGTCATGATCGGGATTTTTGGCGGGCTTTTCTCTGGTGCTTTCACCCCGACAGAGGCTGGCGCGATTGGCGCGTTCCTTTCATGTTTGGTGGGGCTGGCACGCAGGACACTGAATTGGCGTCGCTTCCGGCTTGCCGTTGAGGAAACGATGATTACGACTGCTGCCTTGATCGTCATCGGCGTTGGCGCGACATTGCTAACAAGATTTCTGACCCTGTCGGGTGCCGGAGATTACCTGTCAGACTCCATCATCGGATTATCCGCCAATCCGGCCATGATCCTCTTTGGGATCATACTGGTCTATCTCATTCTTGGTATGTTTCTTGAGCCGATTGGCGCGATGCTGCTGACGATGCCGATTGTTCTGCCGATCGTGCAGGACGCCGATTGGTCACTGCTTTGGTTCGGGATCGTGCTCACAAAACTGTTGGAAATCGGGATGGTGACGCCGCCCATCGGGATGAATATCTTTGTCATCAAGGGTGTCGTCGGGAACATCGCCACAACAACCCAAATTTTCCGTGGCGTGATGTGGTTTATCCTTATGGACCTAGTGGTGCTGGCGGTGCTGGCGATCTGGCCTGAAATCACACTGTTCTTGCCCGAAATCATGAAGTGAGACGCACCGAATTCCCTCGCAAAACTTATAGCGTCGCCTCACTTTGTGGACGAGGCGGCGCTATAACTAGCAGACTATTCGCGCAGTTAACTTAATTAACTACTTGACTAATTAATGCTGTGGTGAGATGCCTGCAGTGAATGAATTTAACTGTCGGTTTAGGCGGCGGTGAACTGGGCACGAAGCAAACGGCAGGCGGCGAGCCAGCTGAACTTTAGAGAAGGAAACCCTCAATGGCTGAAGCATATATCATTGACGCTTGCCGCACCCCTCGCGGTGTTGGGAAGGTCGGGAAGGGCGCGCTCGCGCACCTGCATCCTCAACACTTGGGGGCCACTGTCCTAGCCGCGCTGCGCGATCGCAACGATCTGAACACGGCTGATGTGGATGACATCATTTGGGGTACGAGCACGCAAAAAGACAAGCAGGGCGGCGACCTTGGTCGCATGGCGGCGCTGGATGCGGGCTATGACGTCAAAGCGTCAGGCGTCACGCTTGACCGTTTCTGCGGCTCCGGGATCACCACGGTTTCGCTGGCTGCAGCCCAGATCATGTCAGGGATGGAGGATGTCGTCATCGCGGGCGGCACCGAAATGATGAGCTATACCGCGCAGATCGCTGACCCGAAGAAACCCTTTATGATGGACGCGGGCAATCTGAGCCTGCGCGCAAAGCACCCGCAGACCCAGCAGGGCTGCAGTGCAGACGCCATCGCGACGATTGAAGGCATTGATCGCGCTGCAGCAGATCAGCTGGCCGTGACGAGCCAAGAACGCGCCGCCAAAGCCATCGCCGAAGGGCGTTTCGACGGTTCTATCGTACCAGTGCGCGACCCCGAGACCGGCGAACTGGTGTTGGACAAGGAAGAATTCCCGCGCCCGGGCACCACGCTTGACTCTCTTTCGACCCTCAACACGGTTTTCGACAAGTTCATGGAGTTCCCGATTGACGACAAGGGGACGACCTACGGCGACATGATCTATGCGCGCTATCCTGAGCTGAAGGGGAAAATGCAGCACATTCACCATGCGGGGAATTCCTCTGGCGTTGTGGATGGCGCGGCGGCGCTTTTGCTGGCGTCCGAAGGCTATGTAAAAAAGACAGGCATGAAGCCACGCGCGCGCATCGTAGCGACGGCGAACATTGGCGACGATCCGACGTTGATGTTGAACGCTCCTGTTCCGGCAGCACGCAAGGTTCTGGAGAAAGCGGGTCTGACCACTGACGATATCGACGTTTATGAAATCAACGAAGCCTTTGCCGTGGTTGCGGAAAAGTTCATTCGGGATCTCAAGCTCGACCGTTCCAAGGTGAACATCAACGGCGGCGCGATGGCGCTCGGTCATCCTATCGGTGCGACCGGTTCCATTCTGATCGGTACTGCCTTGGATGAACTAGAGCGTTCTGGTGGTCGGTATGGCCTGATCACGATGTGTGCGGCCGGTGGCATGGCCCCCGCAATCATCATCGAGCGGGTGTAAGCCTTTATCCGTGCAGAGGGCTGGTCATGATCGCCCTCTGCAAATTTTGGCTCCCTCGAAACGAGACGACCCCAAGAAGAGACCTAGAATGACCCCACCCTTAAGTATCGACTTGAGCCAAAGCAGAGCGCTCGTCACAGGAGCATCCAGCGGCCTGGGCGCACATTTCGCTTCTGTTCTTGCGGCGCAAGGGGCTGATCTGGTTCTCGCAGCGCGACGCACAGACAAGCTGGAGGAGGTCGCAGCGCCATTGCGTGCGATGGGGCGTGATGTCCACGTTGTTCAAATGGATGTGGGCTCTCCCGAAGCGGTTGAGGCGGCGTTTGCGGATATGCCACCCTGTGAAATCGTTATTAACAATTCGGGTATCGGTCAGAATTCTTGGCTTGCCGATATGGATGAAGACGAGTGGCAGCAGTTGATAGATGTCAACCTGAGCGGGGTCTGGCGTGTGTCCAAACAGGCTGTCGCAATGTTTCGCAAAGAGAAGACAGCCGGGGCCATCGTTAACATTGCGTCAATTACAGCATCGCGAACTGCGCTCAAATCAGGGGCGTATGCGGTAACCAAGGCCGGCGTTATTCATATGACTAAGTCGCTTGCGATTGAGGTCGCGCGTGACGGCATTCGAGTCAATGCCTTGGCACCGGGCTATTTCCAGACAGAGTTGAATGCGGATTTTCTGGGATCCGAAGCGGGGAACCGCATGGCTGCGCGCATTCCGCAACGCAGGTTTGGGGCTATGGAGGAATTGAATCTTCCATTGCTCATGCTGGCGGCCAGACAGAACAGCTACATGACCGGCGCGACCATAACCGTGGATGGCGGTCATAGCATCAATGCCCTTTGAGATAACTTACGGAGAACGCAAATGAAACTTGATAACTCAATCTCGGCAGTCATCACTGGGGGCGCCTCCGGTCTGGGGCTTGCCACAGCGCGTGCGTTGGCTTCACATGGCGTCAAGGTCGCACTGTTTGACCTGAACGAGGAAGCGGGCGAGACCATTGCATCTGAATTGGGCGGCGTGTTTTGCAAGGTGAACGTGGCGGACGAAGCCAGCGTCGACGCTGGCTTTGAAAAGGCGCGCGTGGCCAACGGGCAGGAACGTATCCTGATCAATTGCGCGGGCATCGGCAACGCGATCAAGACCGCTGGTCGGGATCGCAAGACTGGTGGGATTTCCCAGTTCCCAATCGCTGAATATCGCAAGGTTATCGAGGTAAACCAGATCGGTACCTTTATCTGTACCGTGAAGGCCGCCGCGGGTATGATGACCCTCGACCCAGAGGACGGAGAGCGTGGCGCGATCATCTCGACCGCTTCCGTTGCGGCAGAGGACGGTCAGGTCGGCCAAGTCGCATATTCGGCGTCGAAAGCCGCGATTGTTGGTATGACTTTGCCAATCGCCCGTGACCTTTCGGCCGAGCATATTCGCGTCAATACAATCCTGCCCGGTCTCTTCGAGACGCCGCTTTTGATGAGCCTGCCCGAAAACGTTCGGCAATCCTTGGGGGCGATGGTGCCCAACCCTGCTCGCCTTGGTAAGCCGGAAGAATATGCCTCTCTGGCTCTCGAAATGGTGCGCAATCCCTACCTGAACGGCGAAGACATTCGCTTGGATGGTGCTATCAGGATGGCACCGCGCTGATTGGCCGCTGTGACGTTGGGGGAGGGGGCGGTCCCTCCTGCCACATCACGGCACTGCAAAAGTCGACGTGGGAACCTGACTGCGCCGCGGGAAAATGGAGAATGGAATGACTGACGTAAAAACCAAAGATACCAAGGATATCTGGGCGCGCGATTTCGACTATATCTCGGTCAAGCGTGACGGCCATGTCCTTGAAATTACGATTGATCGCGCGGATCGCTACAACGCCCTCCACGGCGGGGCGCATCAGGAATTGCACGATATCTTTGATGGATACGAGCAGGACCCGGATCTGTGGGTTGCCATCATCACCGGGGCCGGGGACAAAGCTTTTTGCTCGGGCAACGATCTGAAAGCCACAAGCGAAGGGCAGAATATTGAACCCGCCAGCAGCGGCTTTGGCGGTCTCACTGATCGCTGGGGGCGGGAAAAGCCGGTTATCGCGGCGGTGAATGGCGTGGCAATGGGCGGTGGATGCGAGATCGTTCTGGCATCCGATATTGCCGTGGCGGATGCCCATGCGAAATTCGCGCTGCCCGAGGTGAAGGTTGGCCTGTTCGCAGCGGCGGGTGGCGTGCAACGTCTCACGCGCCAGATTGGTCGTAAAGCCGCGATGGAGCTGATCCTGACAGGCCGTGCGATTACAGCCGACCGTGCCTGTGAGCTGGGTATCATTAACCGCGTCGCGAGCGAAGGCGAGACGGCGATGGATATCGCACGTGAAATCGCCAAGGAGATCACGATGGTATCGCCGACTGCCGTCAGGGCGTCAAAGCGGGTGCTCAACGCCCTTGAAGAAGATATCGAGCGTCTGCCCGAAGCCTTCGCGGGCAACACGGCTGAATTTGACGTCGTGCTAAAATCCAACGACGGTAAAGAGGGCGTCAAAGCCTTTGTCGAAAAACGCGCGCCGAACTGGACAAATAGCTAAGCCGTTTGTGCCACCGATGCCCAGACCCATCAAAGCAACGAGGGATGTCCCATGATCAAAAGACGTATTTTTGAAGAAGAGCACGATATGTTTCGTGACAGCGTTCGCAAATGGATCGCGGCCGAAGTTGCCCCCCATGCCGAAAGCTGGCGTCAGAACAAACACGTTAGCAAGGAAGCTTGGAAATCCGCTGGGGACAACGGTTTTCTGGCGATGTTTGCCGATGAAAAATACGGCGGTATGGGCCTTGATGATTTCCGCTTTGACATGGTTCTCAACGAAGAACTGGGCAAGGTGGAAAGCTCTTTCTTCATCACGCTGCACAACCGCATCGTGGCACCCTATCTGCAAAAGTTCGGCACCGACGATCAGCGCGACCGGTACATGCCGGGGATCGTTTCGGGCGACACCATTCTTGCGATCGGCATGACCGAACCGGGATGCGGCTCGGATCTTGCGGCGATCAAAACCCGCGCCGAAAGGCAGGGGAACCATTGGGTCATCAACGGGTCAAAAACCTACATCTCAAACGGTCAGATTGCTGGTCTCTACTTGATCGCTGCGAAAACGGACCCCGATAACCCGCGCTCTATCGGGCTGTTCTGGGTTCAAGAAGGGGCAGAAGGCTTCTCCAAGGGTCAGAACCTCAAGAAGATGGGGCTGCAAGCGCAGGATACGTCCGAGCTGTTCTTTGATAACGTCAAAGTGCCCGCATCGGATCTGGTTGGCGATGGGACAGATGGTTTCAAATTGATGATGACCAATCTAGCCGAAGAGCGGCTGGTGGGGGCGGACGGCTATCTCGCCCGTGCGGAACGTGCGTTCGAGATCACGATGGAGTTCATCAAAGAGCGCAAGGCCTTCGGAAAACCGGTCGGCACCTTCCAGAACAGCCGCTTTGTCATGGCTGATGCGCGCACCAAACTCGATGTCGGCTGGGCCTACCTCGATCATTGTGCGATGGCCCATATAGATGGGGAATGCACTGCGGAAATGGCAGCGCAGGCCAAGTTGTTCACATCGGAGATCGAAGGCGAAATCATTGATGCCTGCCTGCAATTGCACGGCGGTGCTGGATATATGGAAGAGTATGAAATCTCTCGGCTTTATGTCGATGCGCGGATCAGCCGTATCTATGCTGGCACGTCCGAGATCATGCGTGAAATCATCGGTCGCGGCCTTGGGCTGGATGATCGTCAAAAGGGCTGAGGGTTAGTCATGTCGGGACCGCTGAAAGGCCTGGAAGTCATCGAAATGGCCGGGATCGGTCCCGGCCCTTTGGCGGGGCAGTTGCTGGCCGATCTGGGCGCTGATGTGATCGTCATCGACCGCGCCGAAGCGCCAGCTGACAAAACCGATGTCAACCGGCGCGGCAAGCGGTCCGTCTTTTTGGATCTGAAATCTGAAGAGGGGCGTAGTACCGCGCAGGCGCTGATCAACCGGGCTGGTATCGTCATCGAAGGTTTCCGGCCCGGCGTGATGGAACGGTTGGGGCTCGGGCCAGATGACCTTGACGAGACGGTGATTTTTGGCCGGATCACGGGCTGGGGGCAGGACGGACCGCTGAGCCAATCGGCGGGGCATGACATCAACTATCTTGGCCTGACGGGTGCTTTGGCTGCAATGGGCACGCTTGATAATCCGCCGCCGCCGCCGTTGAATCTGGTCGCGGATTATGGCGGGGGCACGATGTTCCTGCTGCTTGGCATCCTTGCCGCCGTGTTCGAGCGGCAGACATCCGGCAAAGGTCAGGTGGTCGATGCAGCAATGGTTGATGGCGTAAGCGCGATGATGGGCCTTTTCCACACCTTCAAAGCGCGTGGCGCGTGGAGCGAAAACCGCGCGTCCAACCTGCTGGACGGGGGTGCGCCTTTCTATCGCTGCTATCGGACCAAGGACGATCTGTTCATGTCTGTCGGCCCGCTAGAGCCTCAGTTTTTTGCCCTGCTGCTGGAGAAGGCCGGGCTGCCCGCCGAGCATAGTGCCGATCAGAACGACCCTTCAAACTGGGCCGAGCGTGCCGAGCTTTACGCACAGGCTTTCGCAAGCAAGACACAGGCGGAGTGGTCCGGCATCTTTAGTGGGACCGATGCCTGTGTGGCCCCCGTGCTGAGCATGGATGAAGCGGCATCCCATCCTCATATGGCCGCGCGTCAAACGCTGGTGGAGGTGGATGGTGTTTTGCAGGCCGCACCTGCGCCGCGTTTCTCGCGTAGCAAACCGACAGGGATCAATACGCCGAAGGCAATGGGCGGGGACACTGCGGCGATCCGCCGAGCGCTGCATGATGCTCCGAAGTCCGAATGAACATCGCGGCGGGAAACTCTTGCCGCATGGAGGCTGCACATGTTTGATCTGACAGGAAAAACCGCCTTGATCACCGGCGGCAACAGCGGAATTGGTCTGGGCATGGCCGAGGGGCTTGCCAAATGCGGCTGCGATATTGCCATTTGGGGCAGAAGTGCTGACAAGAACGCTCAAGCGGTTGAAACGCTGTCGACCCATGGCACAAAGGTCAGCGCATACATCTGCGATGTGACCAGTTCAGAGGCCGTGAATGACACATTCGCCGCCACTCTGAACTACCATGGTCGCGTCGATGGCTGCTTTGCCAATGCCGGATTTTCCACGCCTAGTTCGGGCTTTGACCAATCCGAGGATGCGCATTGGCAGCAAATGATCGATATCAACCTTAATGGTGCCTATTACGTCCTACGTGTGGCGGCCGCCCATATGCGGGAGCGTGCCGAAGGCGGTGACAGGTTCGGGCGTTTGGTCGGCACCTCCAGTATCGGTGCCTTGAACGGCATGCCCCGCAATCAGCATTATGCGGCTGCCAAGGGCGCATTGATCTCGATGATCCGATCGCTGGCGGTGGAATATGCCCGCTACGGTGTGACCGCGCACAGCATTCTGCCGGGGTTTGTCGAAACGCCGCTGACGGACGAAAGCTTTGCCTCGCAGGCGTTCGCCGACAAGGTGCTGCCCAGAATTCCTGCAAGGCGTCTGGGGCAGGGGTCGGACTTCAGCGCGATTGCGGCCTATATCATGAGCGATGCCAGCGCATGGCATACCGGTCAGGATTTCATCATAGACGGCGGGTATATGGTGTTCTGAGCTGGCGTCATGGGCGTAAAGAACAACGAATAGAATTCGATCTACATCAAAAGCCCAAACCGGTGCCATAATGTCATATCTGTGGATCGGCCAATTCGACCGCATTGCCGGTAGCATAAAGACAGAACGACGGGATTTTGGGATATGGGGGCGCGTATGGATACGGTAACAAAGGGTGCAATGGATTTCGAGCCGGAAGCGCTTGCCGATTTCCTTGCTGAAACTTTCGGAGGCAAGGCTCCGGTCACGATCGAGCGGATTGCGGGCGGTCAATCGAACCCGACGTATTTTGTCACCCGCGGGGACGTACGGCTGGTCTTGCGCAAACAACCGGGCGGCCCGATTTTGCGGGGGGCCCATGCCATTGATCGCGAGTACCGCGTGCTCGAGGCGCTGCACCCCCAAGGCGTCCCGGTGGCGCGCCCGATCCTGTATCATGCGGACCCTGATCTTTTGGGCACCCCGTTTTATCTGATGGAGCGGATCGAAGGGCGGGTTTTTGCTGATGGTGCCTTGGCGGCGGCAGACAAAGCGGAGCGCCATGCCTTGTGGATGGGTTTGGCCGACGCGATGGCCGCCATGCACAACGTCCGCCCCGAAGCGGTAGGGCTGGAGGATTATGGCAAACCTGGAAATTACTTTGCCCGGCAGATCGCGCGCTGGTCACGACAGTGGGAAGAAAGCCAGAGCGACCCGATCCCGGAGCTGGATGAATTGTCGGCCTGGCTTGTCGAGCATCAACCGCAGGATGACGGACGGGTGAGCCTCGCCCACGGGGACTACCGGATGGGGAACGTCATTTTTCATCCGACCGAACCGCGTGTGGCCGCCATTCTGGATTGGGAGCTTTCTACGCTGGGGCATCCGCTTGCCGATCTTGGCTATTGCTGCATGGCCTGGCACACGGCGCCCGAAGAATACGGCGGACTCCTTGGGCTGGACCTCGCGGCAGAAAACCTGCCGACCGAAGAGGCATTCGTTGAGCGCTACATGTCACACTGCCCCGACCTGCCACCGCTGACCTCGTTTCACAAGGCTTTCGCGTTGTTCCGGTTTTCGGTCATCTGGGTGGGCATCGCCGACCGCGTGCGTGCGGGCAATGCGGCGGGCGCGGACGGTGCGGACCCCGTACATCTTGCCAGATGTTTCGCGAGACGTGGTTTGGAAGTGATTGAGCGCGGCTGACGAGAACTCCATTAGGGGGCTGATTGCTAGCCCCCAATCTTAACGAGACATCTCGAACCTGACCGCTATTTGTCTGCGGCGCTTTCGGTGGCGGGGACTTCGTGCGCTTTGACATCCTTGATACGTATCAACGCACTCGGGTCAGAAAACCGCGCCATGCTGTCTACATTGCTTGTAAGGATCACTCCATCTCTAGCATCCATGTGACTGTGGCTGCGAAATGCGCCAGCGTTGACGCGTCGCTCCAAGTGGCGTGGGCGCGGCTCGTGTCACCCAGCCTTGTCTCACGCGCGCTGAGCACTCCGCCTAGATAGGATTCCAGAAATATAAATCGTTGATTTTGTATGGTCCGGCTTTGCGACGGCATCAGGATACGCAGATGTTCCAGGCAACGCTGATAGCCTGAGTTCCAGCGGCCCTCTAGGGCGTCATCGAACAGGACTCTGTGGGACATGGTGAGCATGTGGAGAAAGCGGTTGTATGTGTCCGTTTCACCATCTGCTGCTAAGTTGACAGAAGGATAGATAAGAATATCCACGATCTGCGAAATCCGCGTGGGGCCGCCGTCTGCTTCCAAAGCATCAAGCTGGGCGTTTCGGCGTGCGTCGATGATCTTTGCACCGTCCACGATAAGTTCGCGGATCAGCGCCTCCTTCGAGCCGAAGTGATAGCCAACAGCGGCGGGGTTCTTTTGGCCTGCAGCTTTGGCGATGTCACGCACTGTGACGCCGTCGATGCCCCGATTGGCAAAGAGGCGCTGCGCCTCGCCCTTGAGCCGTTCAACCGATGGGCTGGGCACCTTTGAAGACAGTCGGGTCATATCACGATCCTCTAGAGCACAGAAAATTATGGGTTGCAATAATTCAAATGATTAATACAAATGAATTATGATGAATCAAGCAAACACAGAAACGATCCCGGTCGACCTGCAGGCGCTCACAGCGTGGATGGACGATATCGGGTTGGAACGCGGCCCGCTGAGCAATCTGCAGCTTCTTGCAGGCGGGACGCAGAACATCTTGCTGCGCTTTGACCGGGGCGGCAGAGAGTTCGTGCTGCGCAGGCCGCCGCTTCATCTGCGCAAGAATTCCAATGAGACGATGAAGCGCGAGGCGCGTATTCTGGAAGCGCTTAGCGCGACTGACGTGCCGCACCCCAGGTTCATCGCAGGTTGTGACGATGAAGCCGTGCTTGGTGCCTGCTTTTATCTTATGGCTCCGGTTGAGGGCTTTAATCCTGCAAACGGATTGCCGCAGCTTCACGCCAGCGACCCTGCGATCCGCGCGCGCATGGGGTATTCCTATATCGAGGGGATGGCCGCACTAGGGGCGGTTGACTACAAGGCGGTAGGTTTGGAAGGATTTGGCAAGCCCGACGGGTTTCTGCAACGGCAGACAGGCCGGTGGATGAGCCAGCTGGAAGGCTACGCCGCTTTCGACGAATGGACAGGCTTCAAAGAACTGCCTGATGTCGACAGAATTGTCTCCTGGCTTGAGGATAATCTCCCCCAAGATTTTACGAGCGGAATTTTTCATGGAGACTGCCATTTGGCAAACACGATGTTTGCCCCTGACAGTCCCGAGCTCGTCGCCTTTGTCGATTGGGAGCTGGCCACGATTGGCGATCCCTTGATCGACCTTGGCTGGGTCATGGCCACTTGGGCTGATGAACATACGCCCGTGGTGGGCGATATCGAACCCTGGGTTGGTTTCCCGAGCCTCAATGAACTCATTGCACATTACGACAGGCATTCGACACGCAGTCTGGATGCGGTCGCCTGGTATGGGGTGCTGGCCTGTTTCAAGCTGGGGACACTCCTGGAGGGGACCCATGCTCGCGCAAGCGCTGGCAAGGCACCAAAGGAAACCGGCGATCACCTGCATGCGATGACGATTTCATTGTTCAATCGCGCCCACCGATTGATCGCGAAGAACTGAGAAGGAAACTGTTATGAATGATTTGGACTTTTCGGGAAAGCGGGTGCTGGTCGTCGGCGGTTCTAGCGGGATCGGCAACGGCATTGCCCGCGGCTTTAGCGCGCGCGGGGCAGAGGTGCATGTCTGGGGCACGCGCGCCTCGGCAGAGGATTACGCGGGCCAAGAAGGCTCTGATCTGGAAGGGCTGCATTATGCGCAGGTCAATGTGGCGGACTTCAATGAGTTAAGCGCTTACACGCCGCCCTTCGACAGCTTGGATGTGCTCGTCCAGTCTCAGGGTTTCGTGCGGTACAAGCAGGCGGAATATGCCAAGAAAGGCTGGGACGAGGTGATGGATATCAACATCAACTCGGTCATGCATACGGCGACCAAGTTCAAGCCTATGCTGAGCGCGGCCAAAGGCTCCATCGTGATTGTCAGTTCGGTCTCTGGCTTGCAGGCGAATATCGGCAACCCCGCCTATGCCGCCTCCAAGGCTGCGGCAATCAGCCTGACGAAAACGCTCGGCCAGTCCTGGGCGCGTGACGGGATCAGGGTGAACGGACTGGCCCCCGGACTGGTACCAACCAAGCTGACTGCCGTCACCACACAGAACAAGGAGCGCGCGGAAGCATCTTTGCGCGCAATCCCGGTACGGCGCATGGGCACGCCGGAAGAAATGGCCGGTGCCGCCATGTTCCTTGCCTCGCCGCTCGCGTCCTATGTGCAGGGCCACACTCTCATCGCTGATGGCGGTCTCACGCTGTAACAAGCGATCCAGAACAATTTAGGACACCCAAATCATGTTCTTTGATTTTACCGAAAAAACACAAAACCTGATCGACAAGCTGCAAGCCTTTGTCGATGCCAACATCCTTCCTGTGGATCGCGAGGTCCACGCATGGAACACAGATTCGGCCAACCGCTGGAAGCCTTGGCCCGGCTTGGAACCTCTCAAGGAAAGGGCCAAGGCGGCTGGCCTTTGGAACCTGTTCCTGCCCGAGGAATATGGCGAATACAGCCCCGGCCTGACAAACCTAGAGTATGCGCCGCTGGCAGAGATCATGGGCCGAAATATGTGGTCTGCCGAAGTCTTCAACTGCTCCGCACCTGACACCGGCAATATGGAAGTCTTTGCCAAGTTCGGCACCGCCGCCCAGAAAAAGGAGTGGCTCCTGCCGTTGCTCGCGGGCGAAATACGTTCGGCATATTTGATGACCGAACCCGATCATGCCTGCTCTGATGCGACGAATGTCCGCACTGAAATCCGCAGTGACGGCGACGATTATGTCATCAACGGCAAGAAATGGTGGATTTCAGGCGTCATGGACCCGCGCTGCAAGGTCCTGCTGCTGATGGGTCAGACCAATCCGGAAAACCCGCGCCACACGCAGCAATCAACCGTTATCATTCCGCGTGACGCGCCGGGTGTTAAGGTGATCCGCGCCCAGACAGTATTCGGCGATGTCCATTCGCCCGGCGGGCATTGCGAAGTGCATCTGAAGGATGTGCGCATCCCCAAAGAGAACATCATTCTTGGCGAGGGGCGGGGCTTTGAAATCGCACAGGGCCGCCTTGGGCCTGGCCGCATTCATCACTGCATGCGCTCCATCGGATCGGCGCAGCGTGCCTTGGAACTGATGTGTCAGCGCGTGACAGAGCGCAAGACCTTTGGTCGGATGCTTGCGGATCGTTCCAGCATTCGGATGGAAATCGCAAAGAGCTATTGCGACATCGAACAGGCGCGCCTGCTCACGTTGAAAGCGGCGGATGCGATTGACCGTCATGGGGCCAGGAACGCCAAGGATTTGATCGGCGCGATCAAAGTCGTGGCCCCGCAAATGGCACAAACCGTGGCGGATCGCGCGATTCAGATCTTCGGCGGCATGGGTGTGAGCGATGACGTGCCCTTGGCAGAAATCCTCGCCACACAACGATTTATCCGCCTTGCAGATGGTCCCGACGAAGTGCACGCATCCCAGCTTGGCAAGTTCAAGATCGCTCAATACGCAAAACCCGGTGCCGGTTGGAATAACATCTCTGAAACGTGACTGCTACGATTGTGAGTATGGTATTGCAGCTCTGCCCGTCCGCGCAGGGCGTCGATCCTGCAAGGCCCTGACCCTAACGGGATTTCGCAGGGACTACCAACCTCCACCACCACCTCCGCCGCCGCCCGATCCGGCAGAACTGTTGCTATCGTCTGCACCGCTATGGAGCGATGCAGCAACAGACTCTGCGAAACGCGATAGTCCGCTGATTGCGTCGTCATCATCGCCAACAAACCAGCTTGGAGCATAACTGGGTCCTATGAGTGACTGGCCTGATATTAAATGAGTTTTGAACGTCTCGCGCCAAGGCTTTTCGATACCGAGAGCGATCGCGCTTGGCAGTAGGGTTTCGAAATGCGCTGGTGACAATTCCGGTGCGTCGCGGATGTTCATGCGGTCCATCTCTCCTACCGTGAGATAGAGGCGCAGCCCCGTGATGTGATCCCTTATCTTTGCCCCTGCACGTGTGGTTGATCCGATCAGCACAAGGAAGATCTGGTTGAACGTCACGCCACCCCAGACGACCAACAAAGCCTGAAACGCGATATTCATTCCTGTGTCTTCGTAGAGCATGGCGCAAAACAATAGCGCCCCGAAGACCCACATGCCCGCAAGAATGGCCAATCCCATAAAATTCAGGAGCCGCTTCATCCATGAGTACGGGTTCCTGCGCGATTTCAGCAGCGTCCAGATGCCTGCATTAAGGAATAGGGGCGCGAGACTGGAAAAGAATACGAGCTTCATGGCCGTCTCATTAAGATCGATAACCACCAGCCAGGCAAAGGCAGCCGCACCCGATATGATAATGCCCAGATAGAACAGAATTTTGTTCTGACGGTAAAAGCGCCCGTCGTTTTCAGCCTCGACGCCAATTTTGAAGTTGAGCAAAACTGCTTCGATATCATCTTCGTGTAGTGAGGCCAGGGACATCTCACCTTCATGCGCATGAAGCATGTCCAGAATAGCTATATGACCGGCAGGCAGCCCGTCTGATATGGGCAAGTCAGTCCGCCTGATGGTGACCAGATGATCAAGGCCGTCGAGAACAACGTAGCCCTTCACAGCGAGATCCAGAACCGTGGCAGTAAGCGCCGTTTTCCCTTCATCCCGCAAGGTTCCATCAAAGATATAGCTCATCAATGCTGGCGAAATCCCCATTGGTAGATCCCACCGTGGGACGATTGTCCCTGCCTTGGGATCGCGCCCGAACCAAAGCCACGTAAACATCATATAAGCAAAAACGGCCGCAAAGCCGTAGATCAAGACGACCCATCCCAGATTGTCCCGCCACCACCAGTCTGACAGTTGCGCGGTGGTTGGAGGTGCAACAGCGCCCTTGGGGAACTGTACCATGATCGTCATCCCTTCGAATGGATCAAGAGCGTGGGTGGTTTCAAACGTGGCACCGCGCCCGGATACTGTCGCGACCGCATCGGCCAACTTGCTGCCGCGGGAACCGGTAAAGGCTATCGGTTCAAAAGGCTGTGCGCCGCTCGACAGGATGACGTGCGCAGATGCACTCAAGATCGGGAAACTCCACTCGTCGCCAGTGACGTTCCAGCGCAATCTGTCGCTCGCGTCTCCGAAGATAATCTGTCGGTCGGTCAAATAGCGGATCTGGTAGATGTGGTTGCCGGTCGAAACGAGCTGAAACTGATCACCGATGCGAATCTTGGTGCCCAGATCGGTGTCAGTTGCCTCCCATGGTTCATCCTCTCCGTTGCGTGTGACCGAAAGGATCTCGAAGCTTACCTTGTATCGCGTGCCGTCCGGCGTAGTGACATATTGCGGGATGTCGCGATAAATCCCGTGCTGGATATCTGTTCCATCGGCATTCACTTTGATCGTCTCGGTCACATCAAGCACGCCATCCTCCCGCACGAGGATATCGGTGTTGAAAGATCGGATCACGTCGCCAGCGTGCGCCCCGTAGGCCCAGATAGAAAGTAATACAGCGGCAAGGACGCGCGCGATGTGTTTGGTCACAGCGTTAAAATCCAACCGTTGGGAGTCTGCGATCCGCGGGCTCTTCGATCTCGAAGAAAGCACTTTGTTCGAAGCCGAAGCTTTTGGCGACCAGATTGGAGGGGAAGCTTTCGACCTTGATATTCAGGTCTCGCGCCGCGCCATTGTAATAGCGGCGGGCCATTTGGATCTCACTCTCGACAGTATCAAGGTTAGCTGCCAGATCGCGGAAGTTATTGCTTGCCTTTAAGTCCGGATAGGCTTCGGCCAAGGCAAACAGCTTTCCGATGGCCTGCCCCACCAAGTTTTCGGCGCGTGCACGTTTTTGCACATCAGAAGGGTTCAGGGTGGCCGCCGAATTACGGGCCGCGACGATCTCGTCAAAGGTGGCGCGTTCGTGCGCGGCGTATCCTTTTACGGTTTCGATCAGGTTGGGGATCAGATCTGCGCGTCGTTTCAACTGGACATCGATACCGGACCACCCCTCTCGAACGCGCTGACGGGCGCGCACAAGCGCGTTGTACAAAGAGATGAGCAAGACACCAGCAATCGCAACTACGGTAATAATAATCAGAAGCGTATTCAAAGGGTGGTTCCTATTCCAAGTGGAGCATTCAGGGTTGGGGCCAGTGGATCAGAACCGGCAATCGGGCAGGGCAGTCGCTTCAAAATCCCCTTCCACGGGCTCGTCGAAACTGGCGTCTATTCTGATCGGGTCGAAAGGGGCATAGTCTTGGGCGTCGGGGGAAAGCCGGACGACGTAGTGACAACTCGATCTGACGATGGTCGCACCCTCATTGGTTTCCATCTCTACAACGACGGGCACCGCCGAGACCTCTGTACCGACACCAGCGCTGGTGAATCCCAGTTCGAAGCGCAGCTTAATGCTGCGGATATCCTGAAATTTGTTGCGAAACGCATTGTAATCAGCGGCAAGCTGGTTCGCATCTTTTTCGGGAGTGCCTTTAAGGGTGTAACTGAAAGCGCGTGCCAGCTGCCCCGTGCCAATTGCGTTGTAGTACGACTGGACGAGATCAAGCGCTGTTGATCTATTGTCGTAATACGTTGATGCGGCGGTCACGTGTAGCGCGGGCTCCTTAGCTTGTGCCTGAGTATACGGCAGCACCGCGCATAACCCTGCGCAAAGCAGTGGGCGGAACGCTTTTTGGATATGCATGGGAGCACCTTCTGAAGAAAATGTTTTCAGACGAGATGTTTATAAGTTGTTCGTTTGTCCACAATGGGCAAAAATTTTTAGCCCAAATATGAGTTGAGAGCGGCGCGGTCGATGCTGTTGTGCGCCCCTCTGACAAGCGAAACTAGATAGATCATGATCCAGACTGCCGATACCGCACCTTCTTATGACGCAGCACAGCTTATTGCGCGCCCGATGTTCTGGGAGGCGCTGAAGGGAGAGGCAAGCGATCTGTTGAAGGTCCACGCCGTTGCTCCAGAGGTTGTGCATTACCTCGCCGATATACGGCACTGGATCTTGATCCATATGGCGATTGCCTTGCATTTCGAACGCAAGATTGACCCGGCCGCGCCGCCCTTAACGCCGAAAAAGCTTCTGACCGAACTGGCTGGCACGGGGATCGCCAGTCGCAATACTGTGCAGTCCTTCTTGCGAGAACTTGTGCGAATTAAGCTGACAGAACCGCCGAAAACCGGGACATTGCGTCAGCATGCGACTGAAGTCTCCGCAAAAAGCGAAAAGCTTATGTTTGTCTACATCGACATCCACCTTCGCGCGCTCGATATGGTTGATGGGGGCGGGCGTAGTGCACTCTTTAACCGGACCCCGACGCTTTTGCATAAGCTTCAACCCGCTTTCGCCCGAAAAATTTGTTTGAACCCTGCGTGGTACAATCCGCCGGCAATGGTCAACTGCTTTACCAATAGCGTCTCCGGCAGCAGCATCTTGCATGAAATGGTGCTGTCCACCCAATCCAACGAGCCGGATGGGGATGGCCGGTTCTGGCTCGGCACCGTGTCGACAGCGGGTTTGGCCGCACGCTACCACGTATCCGACGCTCATATTTCGCGCATACTGATAAAGGCACAGCAGGTCGGCGGTATCGGCTGGGAAAACGAAAGGCGACGCGGGGCGTGCTGGCTGTCAACGACATTGCGCGACGCTTATCTTTTATGGCAGGCCGAAAAACTGGCTGCGTTATCGAGCGCGTTTAATCGGTGCGTCAGCGCAACCGCATAGGGACAACTTTAAATCGCTCGATGACACTTAGCTGCATCGAACCTGAAGTATGAAAGCTGGTGGCGTGTTTATATGCAAGGAAAGTTCAAGCCTTCCGCCAAGTTGATAGGGTATGGGGAGCAACTGCGACTACCTAAGATGAACCCTCCTCGATTCCGAACAGCGGGGAAACCCAAGATACGAAGCCACCTTAGAGATGGGGCGCTACGTACCTCACAGCTGCGCTAGATAATTTCGCCAGTCCCCAAGCTGAGTGATGTCTGCGCTTTCCGCAACGGCTTCGGCCTCACAGATGAACCCTTTTACCTGCCGCCCGTCGGACAGATCGACAGTGCCGATACCAAGAGGGGCGGGAATGGCTTCCAGAAAGCCGCCGACCTTTTCAAAGGGCAGGGACCACAGTTCTACCGCAATGGGAGCACCTGATCCGGGGGTGCCTTTCACCAAGCCCGGCCTTGCAGGAGGGTCGCCGGCGAGCGCGTAGAAACGATAGCTATCGGTGGTCGTCGCTGCGCCGTGATAGGTCGCGCCCCGCTGGGTCAATTGATGGTTCAACGGCAGCCCGTGCATATGGGCACCGCACACCGCGAGGATCAGACCGTCGGTCGTCGCAGCTTCAAGCGTGGGCGTGCCGCTGAACGGCCAACCCGTTGCGCCTAGGTTCCGCTTCCCTGCGGCCTCCAGTGCAAGACCTGAGGCGGCGATATCCGCATCTTTGCCAGCGGCTGCCAGCAACGTGACGCTGCCCGGACGGCCATCACTGCGCGCCGGCACGGGCACGGCGATACCGCACATATCCAGCAGGTTGACGAAGTTCGTATAGGTGCCGAAGTTCGAGTTCGGTCCGATGGGGTCAGCTTCTAGCTCGGCGACGGTGTGGAAGGTCGGAATGGTTGGCACGCAGAGCATATCCAAGCCCTCCAACGCGGTTTCAGCAATGCGCGACAGCTTTTTCAGACGGTACATGCCGCGAAACGCATCTGCGGCAGAAAGCGCTTCCGCCTTGCAAATGACCTGGCGCGTGACAGGCAGGATCGCCTCTGGGTCTGTATGTAAAAGATCCTCGATGACGGTATAACGCTCCGCGACCCACGCCCCTTCATAAAGCATATCTGCCACATCATAGAGCGGCGTGATATCAATCTCGCGTATCTCGGCACCTTCGCCGCGCAGCAGGTCCACTGCTGCGTTGAACGAAGCCTCTTGGACGGCGTCACCCGAAAAGCGGATGCTGTCACGACTGGGGATGCCGATCACAGGGGCGGATTTTGGCGTAGAGAGGGGAGGGGCCGAGATGTGTCGTGCATAGGCATCGGCGGCATCATAGGCGCAGGCGACAGTGAAAGCCGTATAGGCGTCCGCGACGGTAAGCGCGAAGATCGAGACCGTCTCGACCGACCGGCACGCGGGCACGACACCAGTTGCAGATAAGGCACCGAGGGTTGGTTTCAGGCCTACAATATTGTTCAGCGCTGCTGGCACCCGCCCGGACCCTGCGGTATCGGTGCCAAGCGAGAAGGCGACAATACCATGGCCTACCGCCACGCCCGAGCCGCCCGAGGACCCACCGGGCACAATTTCAGGGTCGATAGAATTGCGCGGCGCGCCATAAGGGGTGCGGACGCCCACAAGCCCTGTCGCAAATTGGTCAAGGTTGGTTTTCCCGATGAAAATTGCCCCCGCCTCGCGCAGTTTGGCGACGACGAAGGCGTCTTGCGTGGGGGTATAGGCATAGGCAGGGCATGCGGCGGTTGTCTCGTACCCCGCGACATCGATGTTGTCTTTCACCGCAAAAGGGACACCCCACAGCGGTTTGGCAGGGTCGTATGGGCCCAGACCCGCCGCCGCTGCTTGGGCGTCAGCCTCGCTTGCCATGGATAGAAAGATGCATGGGTCGTCCACGTCACGCAGTCGGGTATAGACCTGTGCGATGATTTGTTCAGGCGACACACCGCGCGCATAGGCCGCGTGAAGGTCTGGGATGGTCATCGCAATATCGGTCATAGGAGGCTCTTTTGTAGTTGCACTGGGGTCATCGTTGCGGGCCGTACCGCTGACGTGTCTCAGTCGTCCTCTGTTGCGCTGCGGAATTCAAATGCTAAGAATTCACAAAAGCGGTGCAAAAAATGCATCATCATGGGTCGGAAGGTCTTTTCTATGAAACATCTGCAAACTTTCCGCTTCATCGAGGCAGTGTCGCGCGCGGGCTCAATCCGGAAAGCGGCGGACGATATGAACATCACGGCCTCTGCCCTGAACCGTCGGATCCAGCGGTTCGAAGAAGAGTTTGGCGTCGAAATTTTTGAACGCCTGCCGCGTGGTGTGCGCTTGAACCCAGCCGGTGAGTTGCTGATGCAGCATTTCCTGATGCAGGAGTCCGACTTGCGGCGGGTGAGAAGCCAAGTTGCTGATCTGTCCGGTGAACGACGGGGCCATGTGACGGTGGCCTGCTCTCAGGCGCTGATCCCGTACTTTATGCCTGCGCACACCGCAGCTTACCGGCGTGACCATCCCGGGGTGTCTTTTTCTGTGCAAGTGCGTGATCGCGAAGATGCAGAGCGCGATCTGGCCGAGTTCAGAAGCGATCTGGCCTTGGTATTCGAGCCTGTCCATATGGTAGACCTCGATGTGCTGATGCGTATCCCTCAGGTCATCCATGCCATCATGAAACGGGATCACCCTTTGGCGTCAAAGCCCGACGTGCGGTTGCGCGACTGTCTGGATCAGCCGCATGTCATCCCGTCGCGCCGGTATGGGGTGCGGGCTATGCTAGATGATGCCGCGGCGCGGGGGTCGCGCCCGCTACGCCCCATTGCCACATCCGACAGTTTCGAGTTCATGCGCCACTATGTGCTGCATGAGGATGCCATCGCATTCCAGATCCCCATTGGCCTGGATATGGAGCACTGCGCCGAACTGACTTCGCGCCCGCTGTCGTTACGTGACGTCGCGGCGGGTAGTCTGGTCCTGTGTCAGTTGCGCGGTCGGACCTTGCCCGTGGCTTCCGCCCGTTTCGGCCTGGCACTTTCCACCGCATTGGAACAGTTTTCCGACGTCTAGCAGGCGACTCTGGGGCGACCACACACCGAGTGATGCATTTTTTGCACCGCTTTGTGGAATAATGAGCAGACGTAATCACCGCTGAGATTTTGTAGTCATTGAATCACATCATATGCGCTCTCTCCTCCCAGGGCGGCGCATCATCATTGGAGATTTGAATGACACATGCACCGTTCCTGAACCGCCGTGGTTTCCTTGGTACTTCCGCCGCTTTGCTGGGCACTGCCGCAGTCGGTGGTCTGGCCCGTCCCGCGATGGCGGCTGACCCTTTGACCGTGGGGTTCATCTACGTCGGTCCGAAAGATGATTTCGGCTATAACCAGGCGCATGCCGAAGGGGCAGCGGCGGTCAAGGCGATGTCTGGCGTGGTCGTGCTGGAAGAAGAGAACGTCCCGGAAAGCCAGGACGTGCAGAATTCCATGGAATCGATGATCAATTTTGACGGGGCCAAGCTGATCTTCCCCACGTCCTTCGGCTACTACAAACCTCATGTGCTTGAGACAGCGCCGAAACATCCTGACGTGCGCTTTCAACATTGCGGCGGCCTGTGGTCCGAAAATGACCCGTCGAACGCCGGTTCCTACTTTGGCTATATCGGCATGGGGCAGTATCTGAACGGCGTTGCCGCAGGTCATGCGACCAAGACCAAAAAGATCGGGTTTGTCGCGGCCAAGCCGATCCCTCAGGTGCTCAACAATATCAACTCCTTCCTATTGGGTGCGCGTTCGGTTGACCCGACGATCGTCTGTCAGGTGATCTTTACCGGTGAATGGTCGCTTGCCGTAAAAGAAGCCGAAGCTACCAATGCCTTGGCAGACCAAGGGTGTGATGTAGTCACCTGCCATGTCGATGGGCCGAAGGTGATCTGTGAAACCGCTGTTTCGCGCGACATTTTTGTTTGCGGTTACCACGCTGACCAGACACCGATTGCAGGGGACAAATACCTGACAGGGGCTGAATGGAACTGGGCCAATGTTTATACCGACATGGTGGCCAAGACCTTGGCAGGGGAGCCGATCCCGAACTTCGTGCGCGGCGGGCTGGCGGACGGCTTCATCAAGATGAGCCCCCTCGGCCCCGCGGTCAGCGATGCGGCGCGTGCACAGTTTGAAGCCACGAAAGCAGAGATCGAGGCAGGCGGCTTTGCCGCGATCAAAGGGCCGCTGAAGGACAACAAAGGCAATGTGATCGCCGCCGAAGGGGAATCCTTTGTCGAAACCGATGTCGCGATCGAGAGCATGGACTACCTTGTCGAAGGCGTGATCGGGTCCACAAGCTAAGATGACTTTGGTTGCTCAAGCTGACAAGCCCGCGGCCACTGCGGCGCGGTCCTTTATCGGGATCGCGCCGCGGGCCGAGGCTGTGTTGATCCCGATCTGTGCTTTGCTGGCGGGATTCGCGTTATTTAGTGTCTTTTTGCTGATGGTCGGGAAATCCCCTGTCGCGTTTTACCAACTGGTCTGGAAGGCGGGATTCTCGTCTGCTTTCTCGTGGCAGAACACGCTGTCGCGCGTGGCACCTCTGGTGCTGGCGGCACTGTGCGTCGCACTTCCCGCGCGGCTGGGGCTTGTTGTTATTGGCGGCGAAGGTGCGATCGTCCTGGGCGGGCTTGCCGCCGCCGTTGCAGGCACCGCCGTTGCCGGGATGTCCGCCGCTTTCGGCATGGTCACAATGGCGATTGCCGCGATGATCGTCGGCGGTGTCTGGATCGGTGCCGTGGGCGCGCTGCGGATCAAACGGGGCGTGAACGAAACAATTGCATCCTTGTTGATGGCCTATATCGCGATTGCGCTGTTGAACCACTTTGTCGAGGGTCCATTCCGTGATCCGGCATCGCTCAACAAACCCTCCACCGTGCCGCTGACAGAGAGTTTGCGCGTCGGGGATATGCCGTTTCTGCCGTCGCATTGGGGCATTCTTGCGGGCGTGCTCGCCTGCCTCTTTGCATGGGTCTTGATTGAACGCACGACGCTGGGGTTTGCCGCGCGTATTGCGGGTGACAATGTGCGTGCCGCGCAGGTGCAAGGGTTACCCGTCGGGCGTCTGGTGATCGGTTTTACCGCACTTGGCGGTGCCTTTGCAGGGCTGGCGGGTTATTTCGAAGTGGCGGCGGTGCACGGCTCTGCAAACGCTTCGCTGATCGCGGGCTATGGCTATACCGGCATCCTGATCGCCTTTCTCGCGCGGCATAACCCTTTGGCGATCCTGCCGGTTGCGGTTCTGTTCGGCGGGTTCGAAGCCTCTAGCGGGTTGATCCAGCGGCGTATGGAGCTGCCCGATGCGACGATCCTTGTCTTTGAAGGCATCGTGTTCCTAGTGATCTTGCTGAGCGAGGCGCTGTACGGGCGGGTGCCAATCTTTACCGCTGCATATTGGGAGAAACGCTGATGGAACAGGTAGATGTCGGCCTTTGGGGCGTTCTCATCGCCATACTGGGCGGTGCCATCCGCGTCTCGACTCCGTTCATATTTGTCTCGCTGGGGGAGCTGCTGACCGAACGTTCCGGCCGGTTCAACCTTGGCTTGGAAGGGACATTGGTCTTCGGCGCGATGAGCGGCTACGCCGTTGCTTACGAGACCAACAGTGCGTTTGTCGGCGTTTTGGCGGCGGCTGCGGCGGGGGCCTGCTTTGGGTTACTGCACGGGTGGATCTGCAAGTTCAAAGGGGTGAACGACATTGCTGTGGGCATCGCCATGATGCTGCTTGGCATGGGGCTCGCCTTCTTTTTCGGCAAACCTTACATCCAGCCGCAGGCACCTGATCTGCCTGCGATCAGCTTGGGCTGGTGGTCGGATATCCCGCAGCTTCGGGCGGCACTTGAGGTAAATGTGTTGTTTATCGTCGGCGGGCTGCTGGCGCTTGCCATTGCATGGATGCTGCGTACCACTCGCATGGGGCTGCGCTTGCGCGTTGTCGGGGACAGTACCGATGCGGCGCGTGCCATGGGGTTAAGCCCCGATCGCATCCGGCTGCTGGCAACCGGCGCCGGTGGGGCAATGGCGGGCGTCGGCGGTGCTTATCTGTCGCTTTACTATCCCGGCAGCTGGACGGAAGGCATTTCTTCGGGCCAAGGCCTGATGGCCATTGCGCTGGTGATCTTTGCCCGTTGGAACCCGATCAACTGCTTTTGGGTGGCATTGCTCTTTGGCGGGGCGGGCGCACTTGGCCCGGCCTTGCAATCGGTGGGCATCACCGAAGGCTACTACCTTTTTGGTGCTGCACCCTACGCCCTGACACTGGGCCTTTTGATCCTCACCAGCGCGCCGGATCGCGCGGTACAAGGCGCACCGCTTGCGCTGACACTGACGAAATAAGGATAGAGATTATGAATGGTTTAGGTGGACTGAACAAATCTGACCAAGGTGTTGTGATTGGCATGGTTCAGTTGCAATTGCCGACTGTCGCGACCAAAGCCGAGCTGACAGCACAAACCGCCCGCGTGGTTGATCTGGTGGGCAAGGCGCGCCGCAATATGGCGACGATGGATCTCGTGGTATTCCCCGAATACATGCTCCACGGGCTGTCGATGAACACTGACCCCGAGATCATGTGTACGATGGATGGCCCCGAGGTCGCGGCGCTCAAGCAGGCCTGCGTCGACAATGACATCTGGGGCTGCTTTTCGATTATGGAGCTGAACCCCGGCGGATACCCTTACAATACGGGCCTGATTATTGACCCGCAGGGCGAGGTGCAGCTGTACTACCGCAAGATGCATCCTTGGGTCCCGGTAGAACCGTGGGAGCCGGGCAATGGGGGCATTCCGGTCTGCACCGGCCCCAAAGGGGCCAAAATCGGGCTGATCATCTGCCACGACGGGATGTTCCCCGAAATGTCGCGTGAAGCGGCGTATAAAGGGGCCGAAATCCTGATCCGCACTGCGGGCTATACCGCCCCGATGCGCGAGGCATGGCGGTTTACCAATCAATCCAACAGCTTCTGCAACCTGATGATCACTGCGAACGTGTGCATGTGCGGCTCTGACGGGACGTTCGACAGCATGGGCGAGGCAATGATCATCGACCACGAAGGCACCGTCATCGCGCATGGCAAAACCGGGCGCGTGGACGAGATCATTACCGCCGAGGTCCGCCCCGATATCGTCCGCGAGGCACGCATCGGCTGGGGCGTGGAAAACAACCCCTATCAGTTCGGGCATCGCGGATATGTTGCCGTGAAGGGTGGGGCGCAGGATTGCCCCTATACCTATATGACCGATCTCGCGCAGGGGGCCTATCGCCTGCCATGGGAGGATGAGGTCAAGGTCACTGACGGTACAAGCTGTGGCTTCCCGCTGCCCAACCGTAGATTCAACGAGCAGGGGCCGCAGTCGTGACCACCGTTCAAAGCCACCCCTACGCCTGGCCCTATAACGGCGATCTGCGCCCCGAGAATACGGCGCTGGTCATTATCGATATGCAGACCGATTTCTGCGGGGTCGGCGGGTATGTCGATCACATGGGCTATGATCTGTCGCTGACCCAGGCACCTATCGCGCCAATCAAGGCGCTGCTGGCGGACATGCGGGCCAAAGGCTACCACATCATCCACACCCGCGAAGGGCATCGCCCTGATATGGCGGATCTGCCCGCGAACAAGCGCTGGCGCAGTCAGCAGATCGGGGCCGGGATCGGCGACAGCGGCCCCTGCGGCAAGATCCTGATCCGTGGCGAGGCGGGGTGGGACATCATTCCGGAACTCGCCCCGCTGGAGGGAGAGACAATCATCGACAAACCCGGCAAGGGCAGTTTCTATGCCACTGATCTGGAACTGATCCTGCGCACAAGGCAGATCGACAATCTGATCCTCACCGGCATCACAACCGATGTTTGCGTTTCCACCACCATGAGAGAGGCGAATGATCGCGGGTTCGAATGTGTGGTCGTTGAGGATTGCTGCGGTGCCACTGACCCCGCAAACCATGCCGCGGCCATTAAGATGGTCACAATGCAGGGCGGCGTCTTTGGGGCCGTGACGACCAGCGCTGATCTGATTGCGGGGCTGCCGTCATGACAGTGCATGCGCGTACGTCTGGCGATGCCATCAGCGTCGAAGCCATCGGCATGACCATGCGCTTTGGCGACTTCACAGCGCTCGACGATGTCTCTCTCAAGATACCGGCGGGCAGCTTCCATGTGTTGTTGGGCGAAAACGGGGCCGGGAAATCGACGTTGGTGAAATGCCTCATGGGGTTTAACCGCGCAACACATGGCGAGATGATCGTGGACGGGGCTCAGGCCTTCATGACCGACCCGAAGGTCGCGCAATCGCTGGGACTGGGAATGGTCTATCAGCACTTTACCCTCGTGCCCGCGCTGACCGGTGCAGAAAACCTCGTGATCAGCCGCACCGACACCCCAAGCGTTATCGACTGGGCACAAGAACATCAGTCGCTTCGGTCCTTCATGGCGACGATGCCGTTTAACGTGCCGCTCGACCGACCGGTGAGCCAGCTTGCCGCAGGCGAAAAGCAAAAGCTCGAGATCATCAAACAGCTCTACCTTGGCAATCGCTTTCTGATCCTAGACGAGCCGACATCCGTGCTGACCCCTGCCGAGGCAGATGAGGTTCTCGGCCATATCCGCGCTATGACGGACGCGGGCGCGCTGACTGTGCTCATGATCTCGCACAAGTTCCGCGAGGTGACGGCATTTGCCGATCACGTCACGATCTTGCGCCACGGAAAATACGTCGCCGGCGGCGCAGTTTCCGAGATGAGCGTGGAAGACATGAGCGCTGCCATGATGGGCAAAGCGCCTGTACACAATCCGCGTGTTCGCGTTGATACGGTACGCAAACCTGTGCTGCACCTAAACGGCATTCGGGCACAAGACCGCAGCGGGTTGAACAGCATCCAGATCGACGACGTTACCCTGCATTCCGGCGAGGTTCTGGGTATCGCTGGTATCTCGGGCAACGGCCAGATGGAGCTGATGGAAATCCTGACAGGTCAGCGTCGTCTTCAAGCCGGAGAGATACGGGCAAACGGCACCCCCTACACCGCCACACGGGCAGAGGCGCGGCAGCATAAAATCCGCTACCTGCCCGAAGAACCCCTGCGCAATGCCTGCGCCCCCAAGATGAGCGTCGCCGATAATCTTGCGTTCAAGATGTTCGATGTCAGGCGCAACGGCCGGCCTGCCTTCTGGTGCAATCGCAAAGATATGGCGCGCAATGCCGATTGGCTGATTGCCGAGTTCAACGTCAAGACAACCTCCCCCGATGCCCGTATCGCTTCGCTGTCGGGCGGGAACGTTCAGCGGGCTGTTCTGGGCCGCGAGCTGACCGGTGAGGTGAATGCGCTGATCATATCAAACCCCTGTTTCGGGCTGGATTTTGGTGCGGTCTCCGCCATTCGCGACCGCATCATCGAAGCCCGCAATAACGGCACAGCAGTGCTGCTGATCAGCGAGGACCTTGACGAGATCATGGAGCTTTCTGACCGCATATTGGTCATGTCAGAAGGGCGCATTGCCTTTGAAACCACCGCCGCCGCGGCAGATCTGACAGAGATCGGGCAGCATATGGCAGGGCATGCCGCATGACACAGATCCCCGCCCGACCTTTCGATTTTCCGCTCGCCCGTGATCAAGTCGCGCTGATCATTATCGACATGCAGCGCGATTTTGTCGAACCGGGTGGCTTTGGCGCCAGCCTTGGCAACGATGTCCGCCCGCTGCAGGCAATCGTGCCCACGGTTGCGCGGCTGCTTGCAGGCTTTCGCACCGCAGGCCTGCCGATCTTCCACACGCGCGAAGCACACCGCGCCGATCTGTCCGACTGCCCGCCTGCCAAACGTCTACGCGGTGCGCCTGCGTTACGTATTGGGGACCCCGGTCCAATGGGCCGTGTGTTGATCGCAGGCGCACCCGGTTGCGAGATCATCCCCGCGCTGACCCCGCTGCCCGATGAACCCGTCATCGATAAACCCGGCAAAGGTGCCTTCTACGCCACTGACCTCGGCGATCAGCTTGCCGCACGGGGGATCACCCAGCTTGTCTGCGCAGGTGTCACGACCGAGGTTTGCGTACAAACCACGATGCGCGAGGCCAATGATCGCGGGTTTGAATGCCTCTTGGCTACCAATGCCACCGAAAGCTATTTCCCAAGCTTCAAAGCTGCCGCGATAGAGATGATCGTCGCCCAAGGGGGCATCGTCGGCTGGGCAACCGATACGGATGCAATTCTAGGAGCGATCAATGGCTGAGGGTCTGCCATCACCAAACGTGTTTCGGGGCCTCGTGCCCGACGGTTGGCAAAACATGACGTTCGAGCCTTTCCGCGACGGGGTCGAGATTTGCCACCTTGGCCGCGGTGGTCCGGACGTCGCCTTGCTGCGCTACGCCCCCGGTGCCTCTGTTCCCCGTCATCGCCATCAAGGGTTGGAGGTGATCATCGTCCTGTCCGGCAGCCAAAGTGATGACCATGGGCGGTATCGCGCCGGGGATGTCGTGCTGAACCCGAAAGGAAGCGAACATGAGGTCTGGTCCGTGGATGGATGTACCGTCCTGATCCAGTGGGAACGCCCGGTGACGTTTGTCGACTGAGCAGCACGTCTTTTCCGGATCGCAATGCTGAGCGCGGAACTGCTGCTTTTGCAAAGTTGTAAGGTCAATTTTCATGCGTGTCTTGGATTTAAATTTGGCCGTAAGCCGTGTCGTTGCAAAGCCGAGGGATTAGCGACAAATGCCTCCGTATCCGTAGGTGGTCTCATTCGTTCGGACAGGTTTGCGCCCAGTTTAACGTGCATTTGTTTAAGCCAGCAGCAACTACACTAAATTGTTCAAAGCCAGGGACCTGAGAATACAACCGTCAGCCCGGCCGCGCAGAGCGCGATCGTCGGTATGTGTCGGCGCGCTCCGATCAGACCGGACGAGAGTAACCTCAGCCCCAAGGCCACGCCCGCCGCCGCCAAGAGAGCGGCCAGTGGTGAACCGCCGCGGGTTTACCGGAGAGTTTCTGGTTCAATGATTAAGCTGCTTTTTCGGCAGCGTTCAAGGTTTCGTAGAATACCTCCTCTGCTTCTTGCGGCGTGACGTAGCCGATGGCGCTGTGCAGTCGAGTGTTGTTATACCAGTCGACCCACTTCAGTGTTTCCCACTCGACCTGGCCGACGATCTTGCGGGCGAAGACGTCGATCACGAAGGCGACATAGACCATACCCTACCAGCTTGAGACATAGGTGAAATCGTCGTCCATTGGGCTCGGACCAATGGCACCACAATGAACGACCCCAGAGCCGGTTCGGCATATCGGCGACGAAGGCCCGGTTCACCTTGTCAGCCGCGGGGGGTGAGCTGTATCGGGGGTGGTCGTGATCACCTTCTTGCCACGGGCAACACCTTGTAATGTCAAGATCTTCATCAGCCGCTCCACCGTGCAGCGGGCGATGTCGTGTCCGCTGCGGCGCAGTTGATGCCAGACCTTGCGCGCGCCATACCGGCCCCGGCTGCTATCGAATGCCTGCTTGATGGCGGCCATGTCCAGTTGATCCTGCCTAGCCCGGTCCGATGCCAGGTCCGGATCACGCTCCACGGCCTTGAAGGCGTAATATGTCGATGGTGCGATCCCCAAGACCCGGCAGATCGGCCCGACACCAAAGACGCCACGATGATTGTCGATGAACGCGATCATTTGCGGAACGGGCGGTCGAGCTCCGCCGCCGCGAAATATGCGCTGGCCTTCTTCAGGATCTCGTTGGCTTGGCGCAGTTCACGGACCTCACGCTCAAGTTCCTTGATCCGATCTTTCTCGGCACTTGTCAGCCCGGCCCGTTGCCCGGCATCGCGTTCGGCCTGCTGACACCAGACGCGCAAGCTGTCCGGTGAACAGCCAAGCTTCGGCGCAATTGCCTTATAGGCTGCCGTGTCGCTGGCATAATCAGTACGGTTCTCTCGGAAAAGCCGAACACCGCGTTCGCGAAGCTCGGCAGGATAGGCGGGGGTGAATCTCTGCTTGGTCATAGGGCTCATCCTTTGAGTGTTTTACTCTCCGGTAAACCCGGGGCGGTTCAGTAACGGCCTAGGCCGGGCCGTTGTTGTCCATGTCGAGGAACATCTTCCACGCGCCGGTTTTGTCGCGCTTATAGCCAAGCACCAAGCGGCCCTCGGGCGTATTGACCTCGCCTGTGTCACGCATCTTCATCGTGCCGTAGAAACGGCCCGATACGATGACAGTGTCGCCGTATTCCTGCAGGTCTTCGATATCATAACCAGAGGTGATTTCTGCGGCGGCGATACGCGGGTTGTACTTGTCGCGGATCGCCTGCGTGCCTGTTGTGACAGGCTGGCGTTCGTTCACCGTCATCACCTCGGGATGGCACGAGGCCACCATCCGTTCGATGTCACCATTATCGAGGCCAGTGTTCCACTCAGCGATGGCGGCTTGGATTTCTTCAAGTACTGTCATTGTCTTGCTCCTTGGTCTGTTGATTGAAGGCCCGGTCATCGACCTGATCTTCGCGTTTTCATTTCCATCTTGCTGAGAATGTAGACGGCTGTTATCGTAAGGATAACCCCACTTTAACCTGATACAGTGATCGGAATAGCGAACAATGGCCCGTAGAAGCTTTGGTGACATTCGTGTTTTTGTCGAAGTCGCGCGCCGCGGCGGCTTCCGTGCAGCTGCCGAGCACCTTCAGCAAGCCCCCGCCTCGGTGAGCGAGGCCATCCAACGGTTCGAGGACCGTCTGGGTGTGCGTCTGTTTGAACGGTCATCACGCTCCGTCGTGCTGACACGCGCAGGCGAACAGCTCTATGATAAAAGCCTGCCCGCCATTGTGGATCTGGAAGGTGCGCTGGATGACATCCATGCGCAGAAGGACGAGGTCGCAGGCACCTTGAGGCTTTCGGCTCCCTACAGCGCTGGCCCCTTCTTTCTGGATGATCTGGTCGCACGTTTCGCGACTGCATTTCCGACGGTCGATGTTGAAGTCATCTATGATGACAAAAAGGTCGATCTTCTGACGTCAGGCATCGACGCCGCGATCCGTTCAAACACGTTGCTTGGACCAGATACACATGCTGTCTCTGTTGGACCAGAGCTGGAAATGACCATCGTCGGTTCGGCCGAGTACCTTGCGGGGAAGGGGACGCCTGCGCATCCGCGCGATATCCTGAAGCACGATGCAATCTGCTATGCCTTTGGCTCGGGCGCTCATCTGGCCCCGTGGGGGTTCGACGGGCCGGAGGGCCTGTACACGATACAGCCGAAACCGCGCATGGTGGCGAACGACATGCGGTCGCTGCTGACCTATGCACAGCAAGGGCTTGGTCTTGCGTATCTGTACAGGGAAATAGCCCTGCCTCATCTGGAAAAAGGCGGCCTGACCGAAGTTCTAAGCGGCCATGTGGGGCAGCTTCCGCGCTATTCCTTGAATTACCGCAGCAAGCGGAACATGACGCGCCGGCTCAGAGCTTTCGTCGATATGGCAAAGGCGTAGCGCAAGTCAGGTCTTGGCGCTATCGGAACAAAGCTCCGGATCATCCGCGAGATGGTCAATAAGCGCCCGCACCCGCGTTGTAAGGCGCCTGTTCTGGGGGAAGAGCGCAGCAACGGCATAGGGCGAAACCCGATGCTCGGCGAAAAGCTCCACCAGATCACCGGATCTGAAGGCATCCGCTACCGTGTAGGCGGGGCAACGGGCAATTGCAGCGCCTGTTGCGGCAAGCCGGGCTGCAGCTGCGGGCGCGTTCATGCGGAAACGCCCGCGGACCGGAACAGCCTCTTCCTGACCATTGATATCAAACCTCCAGATGGTCGGCTCGGTCATGTTCCCGTCAAGAATACACTCATGCGTGGCCAGCGCCCGCGGATGATCCGGCGTTCCGGTGCGCTCCAGATAGGCGGGCGACGCACACACGACCAACGGCATTGGGCCCAGTTGCCGTACCTTGAGCGAGCTGTCGCGCATCGGGCCAATCCTGATGGCGAGGTCAAAGCCCTCCTCAATGATCGACACGCGGCGGTCAGAGAATTGCAAATTAAGGTCCACATTGGGGTGTTTCGCCCCGAACTTTGCCAGCGACGGCGTCAGCCGCAAAGCTCCGAATCCGGTGGGGGCCGAAATATGTATCGCCCCCCTGAGCGAGGTCTGATCGTGTCTGACCCTCTCCTCCAACTCGTCAAAGCCATCAAGAAGCGGCTCACATAGCGCGAGATATGTCGCACCAGCGTCTGTCAAAGAGACACTCCGCGTCGTGCGATTAAGCAACTGCACCCCGAGCGCGTTTTCCAAGTCAGCGACATATTTGCTGACCAATCGGGCAGATCGTCCCATACGCTGCGCGGCAATCGTGAAAGAGGCGTTCTTGGCGACAAGGGCAAAGGCCCGCATCCGGTCGATTTTATCCATCTCATTGCGCCTCATCAGGGCTTAAATATACGCCAATTTAGACAATTATCGCCGGAATGCGCAACTGGTAGGGCTTGCACATATCTTGAAAAATGACTGGAGACACCGATGTCAAACGCCGTTCGCATTCACCATTTCGCAAAATCAGGTCACGCCCACCGGGCCTTGGTGTTTGCGAAACTCGCAGGGATCGCACATGAGGAAGTTCCCCTAGATCTGGCAGGTGGTGAACATAAATCGCCTGAGTTTCTGGCCATGAACCCGAACGGGCAGGTCCCGGTCTTGCAAGATGGGGATGTAACCGTATCGGACTCCAACGCAATCCTCGTCTACCTCGCACGGACATATGCGCCGGACTGGATGCCAAGCACGCCGATCGGTGAGGCCAATGTTCAACGCTGGCTGACACTTGCAGCAGGCGAAGTTGCCTTCGGGTCCTGTGCCGCACGACTGATCACCGTTTTCGGCGCGCCCTTGGACGTAGATTTCGCCGATGCAACAGCGACCAAGGCAATGCAAAAACTGGAACATGGGCTGGAAGGTCGCGATTGGTTGGTTGGCGATCGCCCGACAATCGCCGATGTTGCGAATTATTCCTATACCGCCCATGCGCCCGAGGGGAACGTCTCGCTTGATCCCTACCCGAATGTCCGCGCATGGCTCACCCGTTTCGAAGCCCTGCCCGGGTTTCAGGCCATGCCAGCAACCGCTGTTGGCCTTGCGGCTGAATAAGGGGGCGGCCATGACATCCGAAGCCCCGCGCCATCCGGGTCTAAGCGATCTGGGGCTATAGCGCTGACGCCGTAACACCAATAACCGCTGACGCCTTTCAGTCCTAAAGAAAGGCGTCAGCGCAAACACCGCAACACGACCGCTTTTCAGACGAACGATTGGAACACGAAATGGCCCAGTTTCATAAATCCCATAAAGGCGAGCTGCGGCTTCAGGAGCGGCGCAACACGCCCAAGGAATTGATCTCATCCATTCCCCAGTACATCGCCCCTGACATGCCACAGCAGCACGCGGATTTCTTTGCTGAACTGCCTTATTTGCCGCTCGCAACACTGGATCACGACGGGCGGCCTTGGGTGAGCCTTCTGGTTACACGATCGGAGAGTGACCCGTCGGTAGACATCAAAATTTGCGATCAAAACACAATGGAGGTTGTTGCCGAAAGCAACCCATACGATCCCTTCGCGCGGGCATTGATGCAAGATCCGACCTCTGGTCATGCGCAGAAACTCTTTGCCGGCGTAGGGGTCGATTTCAGCAATCGCCGGCGCAACAAAATCGCCGGGCAAATTAGTGCGGCATCTGTTGAAGAGAGCGGAAAAATTCGCTTGCACTTGGCGTCCGATCAACATCTGGGAAACTGTCCCAAATATATTACCGTGCGTGAGTTGGCGTATGAAAAACGCAGTGCAGGCCTCGTGTATGACAGCTTTGAAACCCACACCGCCGCTTTGCCGGATGCCGCCAAAGCCGTTGTGGTCCAAGCCAGCACGGTGTTTTTGGCGACAAAGCACAGTGCAGATGAGGCCAGTTCTGGCATCAAGACCGACATGGGCGTCAATCACCGCGGTGGCGCACCGGGTTTTACCCGCATCTACGAAGACGCTAATGGTGACGACATCACGACGTATCTGGTTTTGCCCGACCATTCTGGCAATCGCTTCTATCAATCTTTGGGAAATATCGAGACGGACCCACAAGTCGGACTCGTTTTTCCAGATTTCACGACAGGCAGTGTCCTTTACATTACGGGGGATGCCGAAAACTTGCTTGATGACGATGCAGAAGCACTTATTCCACGCGTGAGCCTGCTCACGCGTATCAAAGTGACAGGTGCCGTCTTTGTTAAAGACGGTCTAAACCTCAAGTTAACATCTCAAGAGCAGTTCTCGCCGTATAACCCGCCGGTCAAGCTCCTGCGTCGGGAAATGCAAGAGATGGGGCATGTACTGGTTGCTCACGAAACCGAAACCCCCATCACAGCCACACTCGCATCGACAGAAACGCTTTCTGAGAGCATCAAGACTTTCAATTTCGAACTGTCACAGCCTGTCAGTGTGCCATTGCCCGGCGGGTTCGGTGTCTTCGACTTCTCAAACCTTTTGGACTCGGGATACAGGCATATGAACGAAGCCAATCCGCAGCTGGTCAACGAAGACTACGTGCGAACTTGGACGATTTCGAATACGCCCGTTTTCGACCCTGGCAGCAACGAGTTTGCTGCCACCAATCAGGTGAGCGTCACCGTGAAAAAGAAACCGGGCGGCTTGATGTCCAACGTTCTTCACGCCAACGCTTACAAACTTATCGAACAAAGGCTGCCGGTTGAGTTCAAAGGTTCTGGTGCAGGCTTTACATGCTTTGAGCCGGGTACTCAGAATGCTCCTCCAAGTGTTTCATCCAAGATGCTCTGGATCGCGGGCGGTGTCGGCATTACACCATTCATGGCGATGTGGGACGGTATCCTCCAACTGGCGAACGCTCACCCGCAAACAACGACTGACATCGTCCTCCTGTTTTCTGGTCGTGGTGATGACATCAAAGTTCTGAAGCATTTTGTCCGGCAAGTTGGTCCTGTCCCCGCCAATGTGAAACTGGGCATTGTGGCGTTTCAAAGCATCGGCGATGATTCACTGGTCGCAAAATCTGCACGGGAGGATCTGCGTCTGGCATTTTCTGAGGATGCGCTGCAGATCAAAGAACGTCGCGCGCAGGTTGAAGATATTCAATCCATCTCCGCACTCGACAAGCGAGAGGTCTATATGTGCGGACCCGATGCGTTCATGAGGTGGAGCGAAGCAACCCTCATCACACTAAACGTCGAAGAAGGGCGACGTCATCGCGAGTCCTTCGTCTTCTGAGTACAAAATTCATAAAGCCAACGACGATTTTACCCGCAGTCACTAATTTTGAACCAAATTTTTGCGGCGCTATGTACGCATGGCTGGTCTATCCACCGTGCGGCAGCACTAGACTTTACACCGACGCAGCATTTCCCGTGCTGCATGCGCGCCGAGCGACACCGTGCGCAGCTCACCGCGAAATCTTAGATACTTTAGTCAACTGTCGTTTGCATTTCAGTGGGACCTCAGAATGTATCCACGTCGGGCACCGGGAACAGCAAGGTGACACGGTCTGGGTTCATTTCTGCGATGATGATGGTCCCATCGCGCTGAACAGCCAATCCGTGACCAAAGGTTGAAAAGGTGCGACAGCGACCGACCAACTCACCACTCGGAGAATAAGCGGACAGACGCGGGGTCTGGTCACTGACCAGCAATAGGCCATCAGGCGTTAGCGCCAGCGCCATCGGCTTGTACAATCCCTCAATCTGACCCAGCCAAGTGCCATCCCCATCAAAAAGCTGAACGCGGTTGTTCTCACGGTCCGCGACACAGAGCCTGCCTTGCCCGTCGAACAACAGGCTGTGCGGGGTCGAGAACGCGCCCGGTTCAGCACCGGGGTGTCCAAAGGTCTTGAGGTGGCGCAGTTCCGGGTCAAAGATGTGAACCGCGCTGTTCCCGTATCCGTCAGCGACATAATAGCGGCCGTCGGGACCTTGGGTGCAATCGCAGGGATGGTTGAAGGGGCGCCCCAAGCCCGGCCGCTCCGCGCAGTCCATCCGCGTGATCTCGTGCATCGTTTCATCGAGTAGCACGATCTTGTGGCCATCCATGTCCGTGGCGGCCAATTGGTTCGCAGAGGTGGCGCGCAGCCCGTGGCCGCATACGAACTGCGGCAGATCGATGCCTTCGCCACTCATTGCACCGTTTGGCCCGAGTATGACCAGCTCAGGCGCTTGCCGCCTGAGAACAACGATCCTGTCGCCCAAGACCGCGACATCGGAAAGGCCCGACAGCATTGGATCGCTGACATGGCGCACGCGGTAGCGTTGCGTGCGCAAGGCCACATAGGCGCAAGGGCGTTTCGTCGTCTCGCTCACAATGCGCCCTGCAATGTTTCGGCCATGGTGATGAGCATCGCATCCCGGCCTGCCGGAGCGGTCAACATTAGCCCCGTGCCGGGGTGGTCGGTGATGGGTATGCTGACCGAACAGCCGTCGATCACATTCGCAAGGCTGGTGTTGCGCAGCGCCAGCAGGTTGATCCGGTCATAGGTCGCGTCGTCGTTCAGATCATCCGGCTTCGGCGGCATGATGGCCACGCTTGGCAAGGCCACGGGCGTGTCGCCAAAGAGCCGGTCTGCCCGTGCGATCAGTGCTTCCCGCGCGGCTATCGTGCGGGCGAATTCGATGCCGGTGACGCCGTCCGCCCGGGCCATACGCGAGGCGACGCGCGGATCAAGTTCGGCACGTGTCTGGTCAAAATAGGCCCCGTGGTGGGCGCGGGACTCGACTGCCGAGAATTGCCAAACGGGTAGGGCGCGGTAGTCCTCGAAAAAATCGAGGGTCTGTCGTCGTACGCTGACGCCAGATGCCCGAAGCACTTCGAGCGCGGCTTCAAAGGCGTCGACGACTTCGGTATCCAACCCGTCCATGCCGAAGTTCTCCGGCACGATGACTGCACGCGGTGCAGAGGACGCGGGAAGCGGTCGGTCTCGTAGCACGTTCAACACCGGCCGCAGCAGGCCAACGTCTCGGGTTAGCACCCCGACACTATCCAGCGAATGCGACAGCGGCACCGCCCCCTCGCGCGAGATCGTTTGCGCTGTGGCTTTGAACCCGAATAACCCGCAAAAGGCCGCCGGAATACGTGCGGAGCCGCCGGTGTCTGTCCCAAGCGCGATGTCAGCCACACCTCGCGCCACGGCAGAGGCACCGCCCGAGGTCGATCCACCCGCGATACAGCCTTCTTTCAACGGGGTGAGGGGGGTGCCGTAATGTGGGTTCAGGCCAAGACCGGAATAGGCGAATTCCGTCATATTTGCGTGACCAACGAGCCCCGCCCCTGCACCGCGCAGCCGCGCGACCGTCACAGCGTCCTTGATGGCGGGTGACGCGTCTTTACGGACCAGCGATCCCGCACGGGTGACTTGGCCCCGCACGTCGAACAGGTCTTTGACTGCTACGTTCAGCCCTGATAGCGGCCCTTCGCCTTCGACCGGATCATCGAAGGTGCGGGTGAAATCGGGCGCCAAAGCGCGCGCGCGGGCCGCGTCGAGGAGAGATTGAGGGGTCTGTGTCATCAAATCAGCCTTTAAATCGTTTGCTCTACAAGCCATGTCGCGATGCCGGGGAAAGCCGTCAGCAGGATTACGGCCAGCACAAGGATCAAGAAATAGGGGACGATCATACGAGTGATCTCGAAGATCGACTTGCCTGTCAGGTTCTGGATCACGAACAGGTTGAACCCCAGCGGCGGCGTGATCTGCGCCATTTCGACGACGATGATCAGATAGATCCCGAACCATACCGGATCGATCCCAACGGCAGCCACGGCGGGCATCACAACCGAGGTCGTGAGCACCACGATGGAGATTCCGTCTAGGAAACAGCCAAGCAGCACGAAGAACACCGTCAACACAGCAATCAACCCCGGTGCGCCCAACCCACTGGCAGAGATGATTTCGGCCAGTTGCCCGGGCAAGCCGGAGAAGCTCATGGCCGAAGTGAGAAAGGCCGCGCCAAGCAGGATCAGGCCGATCATGGCAGAGGTGCGGGTGGCACCCAAAAGCGAGGCGATGAAACTGTCGCGGTTCAGCGACCGGCCAAAGGCCGCGATGATGAGCGCCCCGGCCACACCGATGGCTGCGGCTTCGGTCGCGGTGGCGACCCCGGCATAGATCGACCCGATGACCCCGATGATCAAACCGACCACCGGCAGCAACATCCGCAGGCGGTGCAGGCGCTCAGCGATCGGTAGACGGGGTTCGGGGGCGGGCACGCCATCGGGGTTCATTTTTGCCCAGATCGCGATATAGCCCGAGAACAGCGCCATGAGCATCAGCCCCGGCACCACGCCCGCAATGAACAGACGGTTCACGGACACTTGGGCCGCGACGCCATAGACGATCATCACGATCGACGGCGGGATCAACAGGCCAAGCGTGCCCGATCCAGCCAAAGAGCCGATGGCAAGACGGTCGGCATAGCCGCGCGATTTCAGTTCGGGCAGGGAAATGCGGCCAACCGTGGCGGTGGTGGCTGCCGATGATCCCGACACAGCGGCAAAGATCCCGCAGCCCGCAACGTTGACATGCGCCAACCCACCGGGCAGCCGCCCGACCCAAGGGGCGAGCCCGGAAAACAGGTCTTCGGCCAGACGGGTGCGGTAGAGAATTTCGCCCATCCAGATGAACAGCGGCAGTGCCGTTAGCGTCCAGCTGGCGGAATGCGCCCACATAGTGGTCCCGAGGATCGCATCGACCGGCGTCGAGGTGAACATCATGAAGATCACGACGCCCGACGCCATCAGTGCCACGCCAACCCAGATGCCCAAGCCCAAAAGGACGAGCAGAGACACGACCAGAACGGCGGATTGCAGAAAAATATCCATGATTATTCGCCCCGACCTTGTTCGTTTGTATCGTCGCTCTCGACCGGTAGGCCGAGGATGAGGCGCAGCGTGCGCTCGGCAAAGGCTAGCGCAAAGAGCACCGACCCCAAAACCATCGCAGATTGAGGCCACCAAAGCGGAACGGCCACCACACCTTGGCTGACTTCGTTGTAAGTCCAGCTTTCGTGGACATAACCAAAGATCGCCCAAGCGACCCACCCCATCATTGCGGTGGCAAAGGCAGCGGCCAGAATGTCAGCGATATGTCCCAGACGATCCGGCATCAGCTGGCGTAACGAGGTGACGCGGATATGATCGCCCCGTATCAGGGTCGCCGGCAGCGCAAGGAAAATCGATGCGCTCAGCCCCCATGCCGCGAAATCATCCGCCGACGGGATTTGACTTCCCATCAGGCGAAGGCCGATTTGCGACAGGATCAGGGCCGCGATCCCCAGAAGGGACAGCGCGGCCAAGACTCCGCAAAATTTGAATAAATGGCGGGTTAGCAACATGGCGGGGGCTCCGGATTGGTGGGGCGGGCGGGGTAGGGACACCCCTAGCTGTTTGCATAAAGGCCCGGGCATTTGACAGCCCGAGCCTGCTTGGATCAGTTCAACGCATCGACGATCTTTTGACCGTCTTCACCTGCCTGTTCCAGCCATTCTGCACGCATGGTCGCGGCAATCGTCTCGAAGTCGGCGGCCAGTCCTTCGGGGGTCGGCAGCACGTTCATGCCATTGTCAGCCATTGTATTTGTCGCTTCGGTAGTGGCCACTTCGGCCATCTCAAAGCCACGGGTTTCCGCCAGTTCAGCCGCTTCTTGCAGCGCGGTTTTCACCTCGTCAGACAGACCGTCGTAGGCCCCTTTGTTCACGATCACCATGTTCTTCGGCAGGAAGGCCTGAACGTCATAGTAATGCGACACGAAATCCCAGGCTTGGCTGTCCACACCCGTCGACGGCGAGGTGATCATACCGTTGATGACCCCGGTCGAGAAGGCTTGGCTGATCTCGGAGGTGGCGATGGTGGCGGGAACGGCACCCAAAAGCTCGGCCAGACGCGCGGTCGATGGGTTGTAGGCGCGGAATTTCACCCCGTCGAAAGAGGAGCCGTCGGTCACCTCTTGGTTCATGTAGACGCCTTGCGGTGGCCAAGGGGCGGCGAACAGCAGAACCAGTCCATCTTCGGCCAGTTTTTCTTCGTAGATGGGGCGGGAGGCTTCCCAAAGCGCGCGGGCCTCGTCGAATGTGGTCGCCAAAAGCGGCACGGCATCCGCAGAGTAAACGGCGTCTTCGTTGCCAAGGGCCGAGATCAGGACTTCGCCGATGGGAACGATGCCGCGCTGAACGCCGCGCTTCAGTTCGGGGCGCTTGAGCAGGACCGAGTTCGACACAACGTCGATTTCCAGCGCGCCATCCGACAGGCGGGCCACGTCATCGGCAAAGGCGCGGATGTTCTGGGTCAGATAGTTGCCGTCTGGTGCGTCCGCTGACATTTTCCACGTTTCGGCATGGGCCAGACCGGCTGTCAGGGCTGCGATCGCAGTTCCGATGAGAAGGTGTTTCATGTGAGGTATCTCCTGTTGGGGTGGTTTGTTGTTCTTGCCCTGCCGTTTTGGCAGGGCAGGGTGGTTCATTCAGTCTTCTAATGCGGGCAGGTCCTGCGCATCCAATGACCACATCAGGCGGAAGGTTTCGGCCTCGCGCACCGCGCCGCCCAATTTCTCGGTCAATTGGCGCAGGGTCGCTTCGGCGATAGGCTCTGACGTCACATCCACCGCGATGCAAGGCGCCAGAACGCGCCCTTCGGTGTTTTCAGACGGCAGCGGGGTCGAAAGGGTTTCGTCGGGGATCATGTGATGCACGCGCAGCACGCCTTCCTCGGCCATCAACTTGCCAAGCACGTTGCTGACGGCGTCGGTATCCATTGCATTCGGCACCAGTTCGATCAGCACCAGTGCGCCGCCCCAGCCAAAGCCGCCCTCTTGCGCGACCTGCATCACCCGGCGGCGGGTGTTGGACATCCGACCAAAGTTGGTGATCGACCACTGGGTCTGTTTGGTAAAGGCTTTGCGGTAGGCGTCGGAGGTGAAATCGGCAAGACTGCTGGCGCGGTAAAGCGCAAGGTATCGCCGGGCCGAGCCGGATACCGCACGATAGCGCCGCGCACCGGTGAAGCCCGGAATGCGAACGCGCTCCTCCATATGCTCTCTGTCATACCACTGGTTGAAATCTGCTTCATGGTCTGGGTCGATATCGCTCCAGACGAAAAGCTGTGCCTGATCGGTTGTACGGATATTGCTCATTCTGCATCCTGATCTTGGACATAGCTTTCCCGTCACGTGGCGGGGCACGGCCCGCCTCCGTCGAGGTGCGGTCAAGCTCTGTCGATTGTTGTTGGGGCACCCTTGCCGAGATGGGGCCCAACGACAAACGGGATTATTCAGGGGGGGGTGATAGGGTTTTCCGATCAGGCCGGTTCACACCGCGTCAGGTTTGGCGCTGATGACGCTCTGCACAGACCCGCGCAAGATCGGCGATTGCCTTGTAAGTGGCCACATCGGAACTGCGCCGCCAGATGCAATACAGCGGCAGCGGCGGCAGTTCCGCATCGACATCAAGCTCGTAAATACCTGGCCCGGCCAAATCACAGGCCAGTGGCATGGTCGCAATCCCAAGTCCGCGCTGTGTCAAACGGGCAATCGCGGCCATTGATGTGATACAATGTACGATCGAAGGCCGCAGGCCGCGATCGCTGAAAAGCGCGAGTACATTGGCATGGGGGCGCGAATTGCGGGTGAAGGTGATCAGCGGGCTGGTGACAACATCAGCGAGGGAGAGTTTTTCGTCGCGCATCCCCTCTGGCCCGAACCAGCCCATGGCCAGTGGCGGCAAGTCGGCGCAAACACAGGTTTGATCATGGCGGTCATCTGTTGTCAGCAACATATCCAAAGCACCGCGTTCAAAGGCGGCCGCGATGTTCGGCGTTGGCTCAACCGTCAGTTCAAGCTCTAGCCGGGGATAGCAGCGCGCCACCTCTTCGATCAGATCGCAAAGCCAAGTATGAACGACCGAAGATACCAGCCCCAGACGGACCCGCCCCACGGCGGTGGTCGGATCGGACAAGGTGGCGCGCAGATTGCGCTCCGTCGCGAGCATCTCTTGCGCTGTTTTAAGAATCATGGCCCCGGCAACCGTGATCCGGGTGGCGTGAAACTCACGGTCAAACAGTTCGACCTGGAGGTCCGTCTCCAGCGACGAAATCCGGCTGGAGACCGTCGCTTGGCTCACATTCAATTGCTCGGCCGCCGCTCGGAAACTACCCAAATTGGCGACTGTGACGAATGTCTCTAAAAAGCGCGTGTTCACGAAGAGCCTCTATTTCTTGTTTCGGTCGCGAAGGAAGAGGGTAATTCAGCCCGACGGTGAAGTCACCTGTCGTCAAAGAACGCTGGACCAATCAGGTGGTGAGCAACAATTGGGCGGTGAGCGGCCCTTCGCTACACCATTTGTAGATGTCCGGTGTGCGGACAAAGCTGCCGTTCGGCGCTGTCATGCAAACGACCGCTTCATCCAAAAACCGCATGCATCAGGAAAAAAACGGAAGTGTCAGGCGGTTATGAGCCAACTCAAGTAAGGCTGTCTTGATATGGACATTCAGGACGTGCCGCCGGAAATTTGTAGTGCAGCAAGGTGCGTTGCGTCGAAGAAGATGTCAATTTCTCCAATAGGGCGATGAGCTTGCCGAACTTGCCTCGGTAGGAACGATTTGGCATGCATAGATCAACCGATCGGATAAGAGGTCGATATCTATGAAAAAGTTCATATGGTTAGTTTCTGGCATCGTCGTATTGGGAGGCGCAGTTGCTTCCTGCTCTAATAACGAACGCCTCTTATGCTTTAACCCAACAGGCTATTGTGGGGGAAGCAGCACGCCGGACCCTGATCGCATCGGAGGACCGTCTTGGTTCCTTTGGCAATCCAGCGCCGAGGAAAGATTGGCGTATTACCGTGAGGAATGCTCAACCAGCACCATGCCGATGCCCTCCAACGATGTGACGACATGTGCGCTTGAGCACATTAAGTATCAGACCCATTCAAATTGCGTTCAGTACTATCTGCCGCCGACCAGGCCCAAGGACGCAGCTGAGGAAGCGCAGCGCAACACGGCTTTTGAACGCTGCAAGCGCGATATTCTCAATTAACATGATTTGTAAAAAGTGATCGGTGCCGTTAACGGCCCAGACCGTCCACTCCCACGTTGTGCCGACGCCGCAGCGCAGGTGCAAAGGTGTGGAACGCGGGACAAACCGAGCTTTCGCTGCGGCTGCGCCAATGACGCACTTCGGAGAATGGGTGTTCAGTCGGCCTTGATTTTCGCGTTCTAAAAGCGGTCATTTCTGGAGCGTCTCGGCTAGAGTGGCAGACCAACGGTAGCTGGCCTGCCCCAGTTCTTTACTCAGGACACTTGTTCGCAAAACCGAATTCTGTTGCCAAATGGGTCATGCACTTGGATTTGCAGGCCCCACGGCAATTCTTCCAAATCAGGACGCCCGAAGGAATACTGCTTATCCGAAAGCTCCTTATGAAACATTCGAACTTTTTGAGTTGGCAAAAATACGTTCGATCCGGGGCTTGCGTCGCAATGATGCTCTGTAAGATGTAAAAGCGCACCGGCACGCTCGACGCCCATGTAGAGCGGCAGTTGCTTTTCTTGACGATGCTCAAATGCGACTTCGAAGCCAAGAAACCCGCAGTAGAACTCTCTTGCTTTGGCCTCATCAAAAATGCGGATGATAGGGCTGATTTTACCGAAGTTGATCGCGTTAGAAACAGCACCTTCCAGTTTGGCCGATGCTGTGTCCCAATCTGAATATCCCAACGTGCTTGCAACGAGCTCCAAAGCCTCTGAGTGGGAAATATCTTTGTCGCCTTTGGCCAAGGCTGACCGAAGTTTGCGGGCCATAGATTTGGCCTGATCTACACTGTTCATGATGATCTCCATGCCAGCAAAGTGTTTACGGCGCTCGCTTTACCGACCAAGTGCTGGACGGAGTGTTTGAATTAAACATTAGAGCATTTTCACCTTACCCAACAGGGTGCGAGCGGCTGGCAACACAAACCGAGGTAAGAAGGCCATATTCAGTAAAGTTGGTCAAGAACTGCTTTGTGTGCCCACAAAAAACGCTCGTTTTTGACACGGCCCAAAAACATTCCAATTTATGCTGTCAAAAACCCCTTTCAGAACCCAGCCAGTTGTTGAAGGTTTTTGGGATGCTCGTGAAAGCGGTCATTCGTGCACAAAGCAGCATAGGTAAGTCTGGGCTCACTGCGGACCTCGGATGCGGCGCAGCATCATATGGTATGATGTCTTGTCAACGTCGGGTTGTCGATGTGGGAGGGCGTGGTGGATCGGAGGATGCATCATGGAAACATCAAACTTACCGGCCATCCGCGCCTTACGCCCAGCCTGGAACAAAGGCCGGATCGTCGGCCAGAAAAGGCCGCTCAAGCCCAAACACGTCTGGGCGATCAGGGTGCGGCTGGAATTGGCCGAGAACCACCGTGATCTGGCCCTCTTCAATCTTGCCATCGACAGCAAGCTGCGCGGCTGCGATCTGGTGAAAATGAGGGTGGTCGATGTTATGGCATCCGGCCAAATCAAGGAACGCGCGTCGGTTCTTCAGAGCAAGACCCAGAAATCTGTGCGCTTTGAAAGCTCCGAAGGCACCCGTGCATCGCTGGCAAGATGGATGCGGGAGCCGCTGATGGTCGGATCCGAACACCTCTGGACTGGGCGTTTTCACGAACGGCTTCACATCTCGACCCGCCAGTATGCGCGAATTGTGCGTGACTGGGTGACTTCCATCGGTCTGGAGGCAAGCGCCTATGGAACGCACTCGATGCGGCGAACGAAGGTCACGCAGATTTACAAGAAGACAGGCAACCTGCGGGCGGTCCAGCTGCTGTTGGGTCAAACCAAGATGGACAGCACTGTCAGGTACCTCGGCGTCGAGCTTCAAGATGCGCTTGTGATCGCCGAAGCTATCGAAATCTAAACGGCTGGGCCGTCGCCACAGACGGCCCTTAGCTGCCGTCCGGGTCTTAGAGTATTGCTGCGCAACAGCATGCAGAAAGCCGATATTCCACTGCGGTCGGCCAACTTTCTGATCCTTTGGAATCCAAAAGGCGATCTTCGCGTGTTTGACGCACCTTCATACGCGGTACACAACAATCCTTCATGTTTCGTCCAGTTCGGATCAATCTGTTTCGCCCACAGTCCCATCCGATAGCACCGTGAGGAGAGGACACTCTGGCCTGTCCGAACCGCTGCACTTCGCAATCGTTTCCGCCAAAATGGTCTCGATGTTCTGGAGATCCATTATCTTTGCCCGCACGACGTCGAGATGATGCCGCCCGCGCTTCTCAACTTCTGCACAAGTATGGCTGCCGCGATCTACCATGCTGAGCAGTCCTCGGATTTCCTCCATCGTAAAGCCCAGTTCACGCGCCCGCATGATAAAGCCAAGCCGCTCGACATGCGTCGGCCCATAGCGGCGGTGTCCAGCGGGGCTGCGCGGTGGGTCGGGCATCAGACCGACGCCTTCATAATAGCGGATAGTCTCAAGGTTGCAGCCGGTCAGGCGTGCAAGGTCAGAGCGTTTAAGGTCTCTCACAACACCGTGATCATCAACCATGCGTTTTCTCCTTGATCCTGTAGTTGCTACAGACCCTATCTTGCAAGTCATCACAGGGCAACAATGAGCAAAGAGATGACAGATCACACCCCCGCGACCACAGACCAGCACGAAGACCGATCCGGTTGGCTCGCCACCGGCGCTGGCGTGATTGGCGCGCTCGCCATGACCTCCTGCTGCATCCTACCGCTTGTTCTGGTCAGTCTGGGTGTGACCGGGGTCTTCATTGGTCAGCTTACCGCCCTTTATGCCTACAAGTGGGTGACTTTGAGCTTCGCGGCAGCGGCGCTCGCCTATGGGTTCTGGAAAGCTTATCGCCCAGTCCCTACTGACGCCTGCGCGGACGGTACCTGTGCGCGCCCGATTGATCGCGGGCTGATGCGCGGGCTGCTCTGGGGCGCTTTACTTGTCGTGCTTCTCGCCTTGGCCTTTCCGGCACTCTCGCCCTTCCTTTTGACATTCTGACCATGAGGTCTCCCATGAAACTTCTTATCTCCACCGCTGCGCTCATCCTTTCAGCCAGCGTAGCAATGGCCGCAGAGGCCACCACACGCGTCGTTGTTGAGGGGCTCACTTGCCCTTCGTGCAGCTACATCGTCGCCACCGCGATGAAGCGCGTGGAAAGCGTCGAAATCCTTGAGTTCATCGAGGGCGATACGAAAAACGGTCTTTATGTCCTGCGCTATGACAATGCGCTCACCGACCCGGAGGCCATCGTCGCTGCCGTGACCGGCGTAGGCTATGGCGCGTCATTGGCCACGGAGAGCGGATCGTGAAGGAAGCAAAGACACCCGACAACCAGAGCCGTCTGCTCAAGGTTGGTCTTATCGGCACGGTTATCGCTGCCCTCTGCTGCTTCACGCCTGTGCTGGTCATTTTGTTCGGCGTGGTCGGACTGTCGGCGTTGCGGGGCTGGCTCGACTACGTGCTGCTGCCCGCGCTCGCCGTCTTTATCGGCATCACAGTTTACGCGCTCTGGAAGCGCCGTAATTCGGAGAACCCCTCATGAAAGATAGCAGTTCACCCCAAAACGGCCCCTATGATCTCGCCGTGATCGGCGCCGGCTCCGCTGGTTTCTCCGCTGCCATCACCGCGGCCGAAGCTGGTGCGCGCGTGGCACTGATTGGCGCAGGCACCATCGGCGGCACCTGCGTTAACGTGGGCTGCGTGCCATCCAAAGCCCTGATCCGCGCGGTCGAGAGCCTGCACCACGCGCGTGCGGCGGGTCGGTTCGATGGGATTGAGGCCGAGGCCCGCGTGACTGATTGGGCGGCTACAGTTGCGCAGAAACAGGCGCTGGTCGAAGAGTTGCGCCAAGCGAAATACGCGGATGTTCTGCCCCGGCATGAGAATGTTGATTACGTTGAAGGCCGGGCGACATTCGATGATGAAGGCAAGTTGACGGTCGATGGCAGCCTCTTTCCGGCGGGAAAGTTCATCATCGCCACCGGCTCACGCCCGCATGTGCCTGCCATCCCGGGGATTGAGGAGGTCGATACGCTCGACAGCACATCAGCGCTGGAGTTGACCGCATTGCCATCCTCCATGTTGGTTCTCGGCGCGGGCTATATCGGCGTGGAACTGGCGCAGCTTTTCGCGCGCGCCGGAGTCGACGTGACGCTGGTTAGCCGTCGTGGCGTGCTGCCCGAAGCGGAGCCCGAGGTTTCGGCGGCGCTGGAGGGCTATTTGGCGGACGAGGGCATCCGACTGGTGCGTGCAAAAGGCTATGATCGCATCTCAAAGCAAGGCGCCGCCATCGCACTGAACCTTTCGGATGACCAAGTGCTGACAGCAGAACGGCTCGTGCTCGCAACTGGCCGCGTGCCAAACAGTGACGGGCTGAACCTCGCGGCTGCCGGGATCACGGTGGGTGCGCGGGGAGGCATCGAGACCAACCCTCATATGCGCACCACCAACCCTAACATCTGGGCGGCAGGTGATGTTACTGGCCGCGATCAGTTCGTCTATATGGCCGCCTATGGAGCCAAGATCGCCGCCCGGAATGCTGTGGCGGATGAGACACGCACCTACGACAACGCGACCATGCCTTGGGTCGTCTTTTCTGATCCGCAAGTGGCCGGTGTCGGGCTTAGTGAAGCGCAGGCCCGCGCCGCTGGCCTTGAGGTCGTGACCTCCATTCTGCCACTTGACGCTGTGCCGCGTGCGCTGGCGGCCCGCGATACGCGCGGGTTGATCAAGCTGTTGTCCGAAGCCGGGAGCAAACGGCTGCTCGGCGCACAGATCCTCGCGCCAGAAGGTGCCGATAGCATCCAAACCGCGGCCATGGCGCTGAAAGCCGGGCTGACTTACGAGGAACTTGGCGATACCATCATGCCCTATTTAACCACGGTCGAAGGGCTGAAACTGGCAGCACAGACCTTCGAGAAGGATGTGGCCGCCCTGTCGTGCTGCGCGGGGTGAAGACATGGCAGACCGCTCAAACCACGATTGGCTGAGCACCCGGCGCGACAGCCTGCTTGCTTGGTGGCTCCCCATCGGCGCAATGCTTCTGGCGATTCCGCTTGCCGATGGCCCCAAAACCGCGTTCTGGGTCGCCGCACTGGCTTGGATGGGCATCGCCTGTCTGCGCAATGCCCATCGCTGTGGCCGTGTGCATTGCCGCTACACAGGACCGTTTCTGCTGGCGATGACACCACCGGTGCTGGCGTATGGGGCTGGCGTGTTGCCGTTGGGCGGCGACGGTTGGCGCTGGCTTGGGCTCTCGATCGGTCTCGGCGGGACTGGAATCTGGTGACTTAGTGAACGAATGCTCGGCCGATATCGTTGAGCCTGCGACAGACGCGTTCCGAACTCTCGACTTTAAGGAAATTTCATGACCGAAACACTTGACCTGATCGTCATCGGCGCCGGCATGGCCGGGGTCAACGCTGCGAAAAAGGCCGCGCGTGCAGGCTGGTCCGTCGCCATTGTGGACGAGCTCCCCTACGGCGGCACCTGTGCCCTGCGGGGCTGTGATCCAAAGAAAATGTTGCGCGCCGGGGCCGAGGCGGTCGACGCCGCGCGGCTGCTGAGCGGCAAGGGAGTGGCCGGTGACACGCGGATCGACTGGCCAGCGCTGATGAAGCACAAGGAAAGCTTTACGGACCCGGTGCCTGAGAACATGGAGGACGGGTTGAAGAAGGCCGGTGTGCAAACCTTGCATGGATCAACCCGCTTTACCGCAGCGGATCGGATCGAAATCGATGGCCATGGCGCAATCACATTCGGTCATGCGCTGATCGCCACTGGCGCGAAACCGCGTCCGCTGGATTTTCCTGGTGCCGAGCGCCTAATCGACAGCACTGATTTCTTAAACCTGTCGAACCTGCCAAAGCGCATCATCTTCGTGGGGGGCGGCTACATCTCATTCGAATTTGCTCATATCGCCGCACCAGCGGGCGCCGAGGTCACGATCCTTGACCACGGCGCACGGCAGCTCAAGCTGTTCGATCCTGATCTTGTCGATATGCTGCTGGAGCGCAGTCGCGCGGCGGGGATCGAAATCATTTCCGAAACAACCCCCGAAAAGATTGAAGCTGCAGGCAAAGCGCAGCGCATTTTCTACGGCAAAGACGGTAATACTCATGTCAAAGAGGCCGACCTCATGGTTCACGGCGCAGGTCGCATGCCGGCCGTCGATGAGTTGAATCTAAGCGCTGCTGGAATCGAAACCGAGCATGGCGGTGTGAAGGTTAGCCCTTGGCTGCAATCCACCTCCAACCCCCGCGTCTACGCAGCCGGTGACGCCGCAGCCTCCCCGGGCAAGCCTCTAACCCCGGTGGCTGTCTTCGAAGGCAAGATCGCCACTTCGAACATGCTGAAAGGCAAGCAGACCGAGCCGGACTACACAGGCGTGCCCAGCGTGGTGTTCACCATCCCCGAACTCGCACGGGTCGGCATGCTGGAAGAAGAAGCGCGCGAGACCGGCGATGTAGAGGTATCATTCACAGATACTTCCGGCTGGTTCTCCCAGAAACGTCTGGGCGAGACCCATGCAGGTGCCAAGATCATCTCGAATTCAGAGGGCAAGATCTTGGGCGCGCATATGTTCGGTCCGGACTACGCGGAACTCATCAATATCTTTTCTTTGGCAATCAAGCTGGGGCTCACGGTTGATCAGATCAAGACGATGCCCGCGGCATATCCAACGGGGGCGTCGGACATCGGTTCGATGCTCTAAGGTCGCCGAGTTGCTGCCAACCCCCGCTTCGAGAGCATGCGACGCGGCACCCTAACATGACCAAAAGGACGTCATAAACCAGTATGTCAGATGCATTGCGCGAGCGTCTGCTCTTAATGTCGCGGGGGGGGCTCTCTTGCGCCCGCAGCGAACGACCGCTTTCCGCCGATTCTGTGGAAAAACTAACGTCTGCAAACGCAGAAATAGCTGTTCCAGATCCGGCGCTTGCGCCTTTCCTATCAGGCTTTGCGCGTTTGCTGCGGCGCAGGAAAGATCTTAGCAAGTTTCCGGAGGTTTTGGACGGTTGCGGCGAGCAGGAATTCATCATTTGCGCCGCATGGACCACGTAATCGGAGCCGCCCCAAGCCAAGGATGCGTTTGAGGTGCGCGAAGAGCATCTCGACTTTCTTTCGCAACCGCATCGAGATCGCATACTGTTTGGTCTTGGCAATATCACGGGCGGCCTGCCGGGCATCTTCGTGTTCTTCGCGGGTGATCTTGCGTGCATCGGCTTTCGGACAGCACTTCATCTTCGATGGGCAGGCCTGACAGGTGTGTTTCAAAGCCTGATACTTGGCGACGCCTTTGCCGGTGGGACCACGGTTTGGATCTGAGTAGTTGCGGCGGAATTGCTTGAACGGCTGGCCTTCCGGGCAGATGTATTGGTTGTTCTCAGGGTCCCATTCAAAGTCGGCGCGAGACCAGGTGCCGTCAGTCCATCCAGCTTTATCCAGCACTGGAATGTGGGGTTTGATGTTACGATCAACCAGCCATCCCAACATTGGCCCTGATCCATAAGCAGTGTCTGCGATCAGTCTTTCTGGATCAATGTCGTGCCGGTCTTTGATGCGATCCAACATGGTGCGCACTGACCCGACCTCTGCCTGCCGGATCGACCGCGTTCCCTCAACGTCCACGATGACGCTATGGTCGGTATCAATCAGATAATTGGTAGAATAGCTGAAGAACGCGGGGCCTTTCCGAGCTGCGGTCCACTGGCTGGCGGGATCAGAATGGGACGTAAACTTGGCTTCAACCTCGGATGCTGCACCAAAAGCCGCGTCATCCAGGACGTTGAGATATTCCTTCACCGCACGCGGCGCATCTTTTGGATCGATGGCACTGCGGTCCCAATCTTCCTTCGGTGTAGAGTTCTGTTTGTTCGCTTCAGCCTCAATCAGGCTGACACCTGCCGCAAGGCGTTGCCCGCTCACCAAGCCATCAGCGATACACCGTGCGACGGTCTTCTCGAACAGGTGGCGCAGAAGTTTGCTTTTCTGAAAGAGCCCGTGCCGGTTCTTGGAGAACGTCGAATGGGGACTATCCTGAATTTTGTGCGCTGACGTGGTAACTGCTTACAGAGGAGACCCACGTATGAGCATCGACAAAGACTTGCTGGACCGTCTGATGGAAGGGCGTTCACCCGGTGACCTGTTTGGCAAGAGCGGCATCCTAGCGGAGCTGACCAAGGCGCTGGCGGAACGCGCGCTGAGCACAGAGATGGATGTCCATCTCGATGAAGAGCGCGCAGATGATGCGTCTGAGGGCCAGACCCAGCCGCCCAATCGGCGCAATGGCAGCAGCCAGAAGACCGTGACCATGGACAGCGGCAAGGTGGTTCTGGACATTCCCCGCGACCGGAACGGCACCTTCGATCCGATGCTGATCGCGAAGTATCAGCGGCGCTTTCCTGAATTCGACCGCAAGATTGTCAGCATGTATGCCCGGGGAATGACGACCCGAGAGATCCAGGGGCATATCGAGGAAATCTACGGCGTCGAGGCCTCGCCCAGCCTGATTTCCGCGATCCCCGACGCGGTCATGGAGGAGGTCACCGCCTAGCAGAACCGCCCGCTGGAGCCCTGCTATCCGATTGTCTTCATGGACGCGATCCGGGTCAATATCTGCAGCGACGGGGCGGTCTCGAACAAGGCGGTCTTCGTGGCCCTCGCGGTGCTGCCGGATGGCACGCGGGACGTTCTGGGCCTGTGGTTTCAGGCCAATGAGGGCGCGAAGTTCTGGGCCAAAGTGCTCAGCGACCTGCGCAACAGGGGCGTCTAGGACATCCTCATCGCCGTCGTGGACGGGCTAAAGGGCTTTCCCCAGGCCATCGAGGCCGCATTCCCCCAGCCCCGGATCCAGACCTGCATCGTCCATCTGCTGCGCCATTCCATGAACTTCGCCAGCTACAAGGACCGCAAGGCCGTCGCCGCCGCCCTCAAGGCGATCTACACGGCCGTGGACGTCGAGGCGGCAGAACTGGCTCTGGCTGAGTTCGAGGACAGCGATCTGGCAAGGCAGTATCCGGCGATCGCGCCGAGCTGGCGCCGGGCCTGGAACGAGGTCATCCCGTTCCTCGATTACCCGCCCGAGGTCCGCAGGCTGATCTACACCACGAATTCCATTGAGGCCTTGAACTCGAAAATTCGCCGTGCCGTCAGAACCCGAGGTCATTTCCCAAGCGACGACGCTGCGGCGAAATTGATCTATCTGGCGCTCAATGCTACATCGACCGAGTGGAAGCGTTCGGTCCGCGAATGGCACGCTGTCAGATCTCAGCTTGCCATCATGTTCGAAGACCGCTTCCCGATGGCGTAAGAAAACGCGTCACGCACAAAATTCTGCACAGTCTCGAGGGTTTCTGGTTCATCGTAGCCTTTAAGGAGCGAAGATGAACAAGAAGCCCGGAACATCGAAAGATGCAGCTGACAAGCTGGTCAAAAACATCCGCCGCAAGACCCGCCAGACCTACTCGGCGGAGGAGAAGATCCGCATTGTTTGGGCCGGATTGCGCGGGGAGGAAAGCATCTCTGCGTTATGTCGCCGCGAGGGTATCTGTGACAGCCTGTATTATACTTGGTCGAAGGAATTCCTTGAGGCTGGAAAGCGTCGCCTTTCCGGCGGTGAAGGGGACCGTGGCCCCGGTGGGGCGGCGAAAGCCCCGAAACGCGCGTCAAGCGACATCGCCTGAGGTAAAGGGTCTGCGATCCGAGGCCATGGCTCTGAAGGAATGCGTGGCTGACCTAACCCTTGAGAACCGTCTGCTCAAAAAAAGCATGACAGGGGCTGGGGAGTTCGAGGAATGAGGTATCCAGCAACCGAGAAGTTGGAGATCATTCGCACAGTTGAAGGGTCGCATCTGCCAACCAAGAAGACCCTTGATATGCTGGGCATCCCGCGCACCACATTTTACCGACACCTCTCACACATGCTGCGCATGTGCTGCCGGTCAGCGGGATATGGCCGATATGTCGAAGGTGGCTTTGATACCCTGGCAGATCGTTCGCCACGTCCAAAGTCGGTCTGGAACCGCATCCCTGATGTCCGCCGTGACGATCTGATCGAGTTTGCGTTGGAGCATGAGGCACTGACCACACGCGAGCTGGCCGTTAAATATACCGATGAGAAGCGATATTTTGTCTCTGAATCATCGGTTTACCGCATCCTGAAAGCCGCTGATCTGATTACTGCGCCGGACTACGTGGTGATCAAGGCCGCCGATGAGTTCACGGACAAGACCACCGCCATCAACCAGATGTGGCAGACTGACTTTACCTACTTCAAGATCATTGGCTGGGGCTGGTATTACCTGTCCACCATCCTCGACGACTACAGCCGCTACATCATCGCCTGGAAGCTCTGCACGAACATGCAGGCCGAGGATGTGACCAGCACGATCGAGCTGGCGCTTCAGGCATCGGGCTGCGACCAAGCCGTGGTCCGACACAAACCCCGTCTGCTCAGCGACAACGGCTCCTGCTATATCTCTGGCGATCTGGCCAAATGGCTGACCGATCAGAAAATGGACCACGTTCGCGGGGCGCCATTCCACCCACAAACCCAGGGCAAAATCGAACGCTGGCACCAGACCATGAAGAACCGTGTTCTGCTGGAGAATTACTACCTGCCCGGTGATCTCGAACAACAGATCGGGGCCTTCGTCGACTACTACAACAACCAGCGCTACCACGAGAGCCTGAACAACGTCACACCCGCCGACGTCTACTTTGGACGGGACAAAGCCATTCTGAGAGAACGGGAGAAGATCAAGAAACTGACGATCCGACAGCGCCGCTTGCAACATCAAAAACAAGCCGCATAATCAATCACGCAACCGAACCAGAGCCTCCAATGTTCAAGCCGCTCTGATGTCCCATTTTATATGACGACTGACAATTCAGACATCGCGGGTCTCCTAACGATAACTTCATTCAATCAATTGCTTGAATGATAGCTATTTTTCTGTGCCAGACAATCCGGAAAGCTTCTTTTGATGTTTGAGACCTTTCTCTCTGCCGAACCCATGATCCGCCTTGCTGCCTTTCTGGGTGTGCTTGTGGCTATGGCCCTCTGGGAAGTCGCGGCGCCGCGGCGTCGGCGGCAGATCCCGCGGGTGATCCGTTGAACGAACAACCTCGCGCTGGTGGCCGTTGACACGATCATCTTGCGGCTCTCATTTCCGATCGTAGCGGTTGGCCTTGCCGTCATGGCTGAAGAACGGGGCTGGGGGTTCTTTAATAACTTTGACTTGCCCGTCTGGGTGGCAATTACCGCCTCAATGCTGCTGCTTGATCTGGCGATCTACCTACAGCACGTGATGTTCCACGCGGTCCCCGGCCTCTGGCGGCTGCACCGCATGCATCACGCCGACCTCGAGTTCGATGCGACAACAGGGTTGCGGTTCCACCCGGTTGAAATTCTCATCTCGATGGGCATCAAGCTCGCGGTGGTCGCCGCCATCGGCCCGCCCGCCGTGGCAGTGCTGCTGTTCGAGGTGGTCTTGAACGCGACCGCGATGTTCAACCACGCCAATATCCACCTGCCGCGCCCGGTGGATCGGATACTGCGCCTTTTTGTGGTGACCCCTGACATGCACCGTGTTCACCATTCCGTCGATCCACGTGAGACCAACTCGAATTACGGCTTTAACCTGCCGTGGTGGGACCACCTTTTGGGGACGTATGTTGCGCAGCCAGCCAGAGGGCATGAGGGGATGGAGATCGGGATTGAGCAGTTCCGCAAGCGCCGGGACCTCTGGCTTGATCGCATGCTGATCCAGCCGGTTCGCGGCCCAGCCTCGGGCGGCGCACTCGACCCGAAGGTCACGACGAAAGAGCCTGTCGATTGATCAGAGTTCATCCGGAATGGGCCTGGCGCGGGCCCGTCATATTCAGAACTGCGTGCGAGACACACCCACGTTGTCCGACTCGTCAGCGGGCCAAAAGCGCAAAGCTGCTACGATCCTGAACGCAGCCAAACCCCCCAGCAGTATAAACGCCGGAGCCGTTCCGAATGCGGTCATGGTCCAACCTGCCAAAGGATAAGTGACCAGCCAGCAGGCATGAGACAACGCGAATTGCGCTGCAAATACAGCAGGCCGGTCTTCTGGCTAGGCTGATCGGCGCAAGAGACGGCCCGAGGGTGTCAAAACCGCAGAATTGCCCAGACCGATAAGCATCCAAATCGTCAGCAGGAGGGGCCAAGATAAGCCGAAACCTATGATGCCCGCTGCGATCCCAAACAGAGCCAGCATCATCAGCCAAGCCCCTGTCAACATGACGGGTCTATCCGGGAATTTGTCCAGCACTCTGGGCAGAGCCAGTGCCGCGATCATGCTGCCAGCCCCGAAGGCAAACATCGACCAAGCCAGTGCTATATCTTCAAGCCCCAGTTGCCCCCGCACCAACACTACCGAGTTTACCAGAACCATCGCGCCCGCAGACGACACAGCGAGGTTCAGCCCCAGCAGTCCGCGCAACCGGGGCGTTGCGAGGTAGATCCGAAGCCCCCGCGTAGTGCGATCATAAATCCCGCGCGCGACTGTCGCCTTGGGAACGGGCAGAATGACCGTCAACACCAGCAGCGCCGAGGCCCCAAAACCCGCGACCGTCCCAAGAAACAGGGTGTTATAGCTCATCACCGCCAGCAGCACAGCGGCCAGCGCGGGCGAGATGATGTTTTCCAGATCATAGGCCAAGCGGGACAAGGACAGAGCCCTGGTATAGCGCGCCTCATCCGGTAGCACGTCAGGGATGGTTGCCTGAAAGGTCGGCGTGAAGGCGGCTGAGGCCGATTGCAGGAAGAAGATCAGCATATAGATCTGCCAAACCTCGGTTACGAAGGGGAGGGCCAAGGCCACCGCAGCCCGCACCAAGTCCAACGTGACCAATAGAGCACGGCGCGGCAGACGCTCGGCAAAGGCGCCGGCAATTGGCGCGATGCCGACATAGGCCACCATTTTGATCGTGAAGACGGTGCCAAGCACCATGGCAGCCCGATCCCCGGCCAGATCATAGGCCAATAGGCCAAGCGCCATCGTTGCCAATCCAGTGCCAAGTAACGCGACAACTTGGGCAAAGAACAGATGTCTGTAGGTGCGGTCCGATAGAACAGCCAGCATGATGCCCTCAGAGGTAACGGGTGATAGCTTTGAGTTCCGCACGGTCACTCTCGGAGCCATCGACCTCAAGGCAATGGTCGATGTGGTCATGGATCAACACGCGTTTGGCGTTGGTCAAGGCCTTCTCGACGGCTTGCAACTGCTGGGCCACATCAACGCAAGGCTTGCCTGCTTCCAACATCGCGATCACCGCACGCAGATGCCCATCGGCACGTTTCAGCCGGGCAATGAGGGCGGGATGACTTGCATGAATATGGGTATCTGACATACTAAGACTCTATCCCCCTGGGGGGGATAGAGCAAGACGGCGAAAAGCGCCGCGTAATTGACGAGAGGGCAGACAGGACAGATGACTTTTCTACGGACAACTGGGCAAGCCGCTTTTGCGATGCTTCTCTGTATGGCCGTGCTCGTCTGGTCCGTGGTGCCGACCTCTTCCCATGTTCCTGCGGTGTTGGATGTTCTTCAAGAACATGAACAGATGATCGCGGATCACGGGCACTCTCACGGGTTAGAAGAAGACCTTGCTTGGGCCATGCACGGGCACAGCCACGACAGTGCAGACCATGATCATAGCCAAGCCGTCGTGTTTGGCCGCGCCTTGGCCGCGCAACCTGTTGAGGTCTACAGGGCCGCTTGGCGGCTGAGTGTCGCTTCTGCAAATTCCTCAAGGGTCTACCTGATCGAACGACCGCCGCGCGTGTGACTGGCCGCGCCACTGGCGCTCCCATTCCTCACAAATCACATACGCGGAGTTCAACCCACGAACACAGTCCCACGGGGCTGGACCGATTTTGGCGCACGCCGGATCGCGATCCTGTCCCTTGTCACAGTTACCTTGCTCATTCAGAGCGCAAGCTATGCCATGGCGCATAACGTCACGCCCGGGGATGCGGGCTATATTCAGGAAATCTGGGGGGTGAACATCATTCCCTTCATGTATCTCGGTGCCAAACACATGGTGACGGGTTACGACCACATCCTGTTTTTGTTTGGCGTCGTCTTCTTTCTCTACAAGATGAAAGACGTAGGCATCTATGTCAGCATCTTTGCTGTGGGGCATTCGACGACGATGCTGGCGGGTGTCTGGTTCGGCTGGGGCATCAACGCCTATATCGTTGATGCCATCATCGGTCTGTCGGTCGTCTATAAGGCGCTCGACAACCTTGGCGCTTATCAACGCTGGTTCGGCGCGCAGCCCAATACCAAGGTCGCCACGCTGATCTTTGGCTTCTTCCACGGCGCCGGTCTGGCCACCAAGCTTCTCGACTACGAGATCGCCCCGGACGGCCTATTGGCTAACCTTCTGGCGTTCAATGTGGGCGTCGAGATGGGCCAACTGATGGCGCTTGCCGTCATCCTTATCGTCATGGGCTTTTGGCGGAAATCACCTAACTTCTTCCGCCAAGCCTACACCGCAAACGTCATCATGATGGCTATGGGGTTCATCCTCATGGGCATGCAGATCACCGGCTATTTCGTAGCCGCGTAAGTAAATAGGAGAACCACATGTTCAACGCAGAAAAACCAAGCCTCAACGAATTGCCCACTTCCGCGCAACTCATCCGCTCCACCGCCATTGCTGCTGCCAGTGCCGCATTGATCCTCGTGACCGTTGTGCTGCCCGCGGAATACGACATCGACCCTACGGGGATCGGCGGCGTGCTCGGTCTGGCCGAAATGGGCAAGATCAAAAGCCAGCTTGCCGCAGAGGCCGAAGCGGACCGCATCAAAGCGCTGGAAGAGCAGGGCGCGCTTGTGCCCCAAGAGCAGTCAAGCCTGATGAACGACATCTTCAGCGTCTTCGTCGGGGCCGCCCATGCAGAAGAAGTGCCGTCTGAACCCGTGCAAGAATGGCGCGATGAGATCACCTTTACACTCGCCCCCGGCGAGTCTGCCGAGTGGAAGTTGGTGATGGAAGAAGGCCAGACCGCAGAATACGTCATGTTGGTCGACGGCGGGCGCGTGAACTTTGACTTGCACGGTCATGGTTCGGGCCAATCCGAGACCTATGAAAAGGGCCGCGGCTCGACAGGTGAACAGGGCGAAATCACCGCCGGTTTCGCAGGTCAGCACGGTTGGTTCTGGCGCAACCGTGACAAGACTGAGGTGACTGTGACCGTTCAGGTGCGCGGCGAATACGACGAATTCAAAGACGCCAGCTAAACCGCGTGGCTGCCGGCCCTTTGAGGAGGGTCGGCAGCCTATCCGGCGCGGGGCGCGAGAATAATCACCACTGCGCCAAGAATGCAGAGGCCTGCCCCGGCAGCATCCCAAAGATCAAGCCGCTGCCCTTCTACAGCCCACATCCACACAAGCGAAGCCGCGATATAGATACCGCCATAGGCCGCAAAAGCGCGCCCGGCGAACCCGGCTTCGACCAAGGCCAACAACCCCGCAAACAGCGCCAAGCTCAGCAGCCCCGGCACCAGCCACAGCGGCGAAGCGCCGCGCCACCACGCCCAGACCGCGAAACACCCGACGATCTCAGCCAATGCCGCAAGCGGATAGAGCAGGGCAGCGGGCATCAGGCGGTGGTCCCGTGATCGGCAAGGCATTCTTCATGGTCGCGCAGCACCTCAAGAATGCGACAATCAGCCACCCGATCCGCATTGCACGCCCCGATCATGCGCTGCAATTCAACGCGGAGGGCTTCGAGCCGCACCAGCCGCGCCTCGACGTCGCGAAGTTGCTTTGCTGGCGGGAATGACGGATGAAGGAGAGACGGTCCAGTTCCGCATCGCCGTAACGCCGCTGGCCGCCTTCGGTCCGGCCGGGCTCGGGCATCAGACCTATCTGTTCATAATACCGGATCGTCTGCACTTTGGTGCCGGTGCGTTTTGCGAGTGTGCCGATGGCAAGCATATCTGACCCCTTTCATTCTACAGTCTCTGTAGGTTTTTGAAGGGTGTCGCGCAAGCCGGCAGCCCGTGAACGGGGTGCTACCCCGGGCTAAATTTCTGCAACTCGTCGTATCATACTCCACCACGAGGCCATTCCCGCAGCCTAAAAGAAAGATGATCGGGAGAAAAAAAAGATCTAAAAAAGCGCTTGAAGCTACAGTTGCTGTAGGTCGTATCTCTGCGTCTGACGGTGAATCGGATTGGAAACAGACATGGCGGACGGCAGCACTGCACAACGGGAATGGCGCGTCACGGGGATGGACTGCGGCACCTGCGCAGCCAAAGTGCGCGGTGCGGTAGAGCGCTTGCCGGGGGTTGCGAATGTTGATGTCGCGCTAATGTCAGAGCGGCTGCGACTTACGCTGGATGAGGGCGAAACATCGCCCGAGCAGATCGAGAATGCCGTGCGCAGTATCGGTTTTGGCATCTCTTCTAAGGGGGCGAAGGTAGAGAAACCAAAGGGCGGTTTCATCCTGCCGGACGATGCGATCATCGGCGCGGCAGCGGCACTGCCTCAGGACACTACGCCCGAAGAGGCATCCAGCGCCGCTTGGTATCAAACCGCGAAAGGCCGCTTGGTCCTCGGCAGCGGAGCTTTGCTTGCAGCAGCATGGGCATCATGGCTTTACCTGCCGGCTCAGGTTTCCCACTGGGGATTTGTTATCGCTACGCTGATCGGGTTGATCCCTGTCGCCCGTCGCGCGGTTGCCATGGCGAGGGTGGGCATGCCGTTTACCATCTAAATGCTGATGACGATCGCCGCGAGTGGTGCGTTGGTGATCGGAGAGTCGGAGGAAGCCGCGTTGGTAGTCTTTCTCTTTGCCGTAGGCGAGTTGTTGGAGGGTGTCTCCGCCGGTAAGGCGCGCAATAGCATTCGGGCTCTGACCAACTTGGTGCCAAAGTCGGCGCGGCTTGAGGTCGGCCGCAAAACGCGGGAGGTGGCGGCTGAGACACTCCGTTTCGGGCAGATCGTGCAGGTGCGCCCCGGTGATCGAGTGCCCTGTGACGGCGAAGTGGTCAGCGGCACTTCGGGCGTTGACGAAAGCCCGGTAACGGGCGAGAGCGTGCCGCGCCTTAAAGAACCGGGCGCGGATGTCTTTGCCGGATCGATCAACACAGAAGCGCTGCTGCGCGTGCGCGTTACCAAGGCCGCCGCGGACAACACCATCGCCCGTATTGTGAGACTGGTGGAAGAGGCCGAAAGCGCCCGTGCGCCGACCGAGCGTTTCATTGATCGATTCAGCCGCGTCTACATGCCCGCTATAGTTGGCACGGCCGTTTTGGTAGCCGTGGTGCCGCCGCTCGCCATCGGGGACGCTTGGGGCGAATGGGTCTATCGAGCGCTGGCTCTGCTGCTGATTGGCTGCCCCTGTGCGCTGGTGATCTCGGTGCCTGCGTCGATCACCTCGGCCCTGTCCACCGGGGCGCGCAACGGGTTGCTGATGAAGGGCGGCGCGGTGATTGAAGCTGCGGCGCAGATCACCCAGATCGCCTTTGACAAGACCGGGACGCTGACCCAAGGCAAGCCGCGGGTAACCGACGTGCAGGTACTTGTAGGAAATGAAGACGATCTATTGTCCCTTGCCGCCGGTGTCGAGAACGGCGCAAGCCACCCACTTGGCCAGGCAATTTGCGGCGCAGCTAATGCGCGTGAAATTGAGGCCGCTGCCGCGACACAGTCCCGCGCCTTGCCCGGCAAAGGGGCCGAGGCGTTGATCGCCGGAGCGACCATCTGCGTCGGTTCGCCCCGTTTGGCGGCAGAGCGCGGGGCGCTGTCAGACACATTGCGCGCCCAAGTGGAAACGCTCGAAGCACAGGGTAAAACCGTGGTAATCGTGTTGCGCGATGACGTGGCCCACGGTCTCATCGCGCTGCGCGATGAACCGCGTGCCGATGCCGCAGAGGCGGTGGCGCAATTGAACGCCTTGGGAATTTCGTCGGTGATGCTCACTGGGGACAACCAACGCACAGCAGCGGCCATCGCTAAAGGGCTGGGTATAGACCACCGTGCTGAGTTGATGCCCGAAGATAAGGTCGCGGCCATTCAAAACCTCACGGCTGAGGCGAAGGTCATGATGATCGGCGACGGCATCAATGACGCCCCTGCATTGGCCGCAGCGCACGTGGGTGTCGCGATGGACTCCGGCACCGATGTAGCGCTTGAGGCCGCCGATGCTGCAATCCTACGTGACCGGGTGACGGATGTGCCTGGTCAGATCCGCCTTGCTCGGGCAGCGATGAGGAATATCCGGCAGAACATCGCCATCGCCCTTGGGCTGAAGATCGTGTTTCTTGTCACTACGGTGCTGGGAATTACCGGTCTTTGGATCGCGATCTTGGCGGATACCGGGGCGACCGTCCTGGTCACGCTCAACGCCCTGCGGCTGCTGTATTTCCGCCCATCCACCGCCGAGCGGTTGGCCATCCCCGGCGGCCGCGCTACAACCCATGCCACCTATGAAACGACCGCTTGAACCTTTGAAAGGACTTCTCATGTTTCTCACACGACGTAGCCTGCTGGCCTGTTCCGCAAGCTTTGCCGCCGCACCATTTGCGGCATGGGCTGAAGAAAAGCCTGCGATCCACGTGATGAAAGACCCGAACTGTGGCTGCTGTTCGGCTTGGATAGAGATTCTGGAGACAGAGGGTTTCGCCGTAACGACCGAACGCAGCTTGGGAACGCTCTTGATCAAATACAAGCAAGACAACGGCATCCCGCAGAAAATGGCCTCTTGTCACACCGGAAAGATCGACGGCTATATGATCGAAGGTCACGTCCCACCTGCCGACATCCGCAACCTGCTGGCCGAGCGCCCAGATGCCATCGGTCTTGCCGTGCCGGGGATGCCCTATGGCTCGCCGGGGATGGGGCCGGAGAGTGAGCGCGACGCCTATGACGTCTATCTGATTGCCCGTGATGGCAGCAGCGAGGTGTTCTCAAGCTATGACGCTACATAGGGCCATGCGCTGAGAGTGGCTTGGCGTCGTGCCCCCTGGAACTTGCATGTCGGCCTTCGGGTTTTGATCCTGTTACCCAATCAGGGAGTAAGATCATGCAAGTTCAAGAAATCATGACGAGCAACCCGACCTGCTGCGGCCCCGACGCCTCGGTTCAGGAGGCTGCGAAGCTGACGGATGACAAGTCGGTCGGCTCCATTCCGGTGGTGAACGACGCCGGCGCGCCGTTTGCCGTTGTTACGGATCGCGACATTTGCTGCGGTGCGGTTGCGCAGGGAAAAGGCACCGATACGCGCGCGTCTGACGTCATGTCAAAAGACGTGCTGACTACCGCGCCGGACGATGATGTCGAGGAGTGCTGCACCAAGATGGAAGAGAAGCAGGTAAGGCGTGCAGTAGTCACTGATGCGGCTGGTAAATGCTGCGGCATCGTCGCACAGGCCGATGTGGCATGGGAAGCCAGCGGCAGCGAAACAGCAAAACTGGTGCAGAAAATCTCCCGTGACGAAAAAACATCGGGCTGCTGCTAACCAGGCTTTGCTTTGCTTGCGGGGCAAGACATCAAAACGCGGGGCACCCCGCGTTTTGATACACATAGCATTAAAGGGAAACGCTGATGGCACATGATCATGCCCATATTGACCCCGAGAGCGGCGACCGCAAAGTATCATTGGCCATCTGGGCGAATGCCCTACTGACCGTGGCGCAATTATTGGCGGTATTCTTGCGGGGTCGCTCGCGCTTATTGCGGACGCGCTGCATAATTTTTCCGATATGGCGTCGCTTGTCATCGCCTTCGTTGCACGTAAGATCGCGCGGCGCCCGGCAGATGCTCGGATGACATTTGGCTATGGCCGGATCGAAATCGTCGCGGCGCTGATTAACTGCACCACGCTTATTCTCGTTGGAGTATATTTGATCTACGAAGGCGGGATGCGCATGATTGATCCACCTCAGGTGGCAGGGTGGACGGTAGTCATTCTGGGTGGTGCCGCGCTCATGGTCGATACGCTGACGGCGCTGCTGACCTATTCGATGCAAAAGGGCAGCGTTAACATCAGGGCCTTGTTCTTGCACAACCTGTCGGATGCGCTGGCTTCGGTAGCGGTAATCATTGGTGGCACACTGAGCATTCTATATGACCTTCGCTGGGTCGATCCCGCGATCACCATCGGTATCGCGCTTTACATCCTTTACCTCGCACTTACCGAAATCGGGAGCCCGATCCGCATGCTGATGCTGGGCAGCCCGCCCGACATGGATGCTGGCGCAGTGGTTAAGGCGATGACCGATGTCGAGGGCGTCCGCGATGTGCATCACGTCCATCTCTGGCAGATGCAAGAGCATCAAGTGGCGCTTGATTGTCATGTGGTGTTGAGCGGACGAGATTGGATGGACTTGGAGGCTGTAAAGCAGGCGGTCAAGAAAAGTCTCGCAGACGAATTCGGCATTGGCCACTCGAGTCTTGAATTTGAAACTTCTGGGAATTCCCATAAGCATGCCGCGCTGTTCGGGCATGAAGGCGGTGCGACGGGCGCTGGCGAAGAGGGAAAACTCAGTGATGGGGCGTCGCACGACCGCTGAGGTCGCTTGCCATGCGCTGCGTCTTGCTGATCTATGAGCGTGCGGCGTTTTGCGCGCCCTCACTTTCTGGTGAGGGGATCGACAGCGACACATCGGGTCCCTATATCTCTTCCATGCGCATCCTGCTTCGCCTTGCCACATTCTGCCTCTCGCTCGTGCTTTTAACGGGCATCTTGGCGCATGATTTGGCGGCGGCGAACATGTCGATGCAGATGTCAGGTGTGACCTTATCCGCAATAATGGAAGAGGACGGTGGCTGCACCGCTTGTTTGCAGGAAAATCAAGGCGAAGCGGTGTGCGACATTGATTGCACAGCACCCGTCTTTGTGACCTCGCAGATGCTTCAGTCCCAACCCGAAAGCGTCCAGGGCTTCTTTGTGCCGGTGCCGGGCGATCTTGACCTCACCGGGGTCGATCCCGGGTCTGATCCTTTCCCACCGCGAACCATCTCCCTGAGTTGACCGGCCGCACCCAAGGGTGACGGCCCGGTTTCGCGACGCTTTCTGCCAACGGGCAGCGGCGCGCTCGACCCTACCTGTCACTTTCGGGAACGACCCTCATGCCTATTCAATCGACTCGCGCGATGTCGCGCAGGCGTGTGCTGACCGGCGGACTTGCCGCAGTTGGTGCCACGCTGATCCTACCTGATCCCTCTTTCGCGCTATCAAAAGGGGTGCCGATCCAAGCCTTGGGTTTCGACGGCGCCGTGCTTGTCGCGGCCTCAAAGCGCAGGCTGTGGCACCTGTCATCTTCGCAAGAAGCCAAGCCTTCGCCGGTGGAGCGCTCAATTGCCGCAATCGCAAGCCATCCCGAGACTCCTGGCACGATGTTCGCGGCAATCGATCCTGTCGGGCTCATGCGCAGTCGCGATGGGGGCAGTACATGGGCCGACGCCGGCGCGGGCCTGCCCGCGACCCGCGTCACGGCACTGACCCATAGTGCGCTCGAGCCAGACATGCTCTACGCCGCTCTTGCAGAGGACGGGCTTTGGCGCAGCATAGATGCGGGTGAAAGCTGGGAGTTCGTCATGGATCGGCCCTACCTCAACGGGGCTGAACGCGAAGTGCTGACGCTCGCATCGGTTGGCAATCCGACTGGCATGGGCGGCATCTGGCTCTATGCCGGAACCGACGCCGGGCTGACCCGCGTGCCTGATTGCTTTTGCCGCTGGCAGGATGTGACACCGGGCGACGCGATGGATGCGCTGGCTGCGGGCAAGACACCGCCGTCTGCCGAACCCTTGCCTGAGGGACAGTCTGTCCGCCATCTCGCGCTGTCGCCCAAAGCGTCTGAACGGCTCTATGCCGGGCTGGCAAGCGGCCTTTGGACGTCGACAGATGCTGGAGTGAATTGGACGCGCGCAGCGGCGGGAAAGATCGACGCGCTGGCTGTCGATCCTGTCGACCCTCAGCATCTTGCCGCCGTTCGCGACGGCATTCTTTCCGTCAGCCGCGATGGCGGCATGACCTTTGAACCTCTCAACATCCCTCAAGGAGATCAGACATGAACAGGAAATACACCTTCGGCGCGGCCGCGGCCGTAGCCGCCGCCGGTATCATCGGCTTTGCCACCTTCGGCATGGCTGAAAGCGACAACACGACGCCCGCCGACACTGCGGCAAGCACCGTCCCCGCAGATCGCCAAATGACCATCTGGCGCGATCCGTCCTGCGGCTGCTGCGATGCTTACGCCGATTATGCCGAAGAGAATGGCTATCACGTCACCCGTATTGACGACCGGAATTTCGACAAACGCTCGGTCGAGGTCGGCGTGCCAGAACAGGGGCTGGGGTGCCACCTTGCCGAGGTCGATGGCTACTACGTCAGCGGTTTGGTGCCTGTTGAGATTATCCAGCGTCTGACATCCGAGCGCCCCGAGGTCACCGGCATCACGCTGCCCGGTATGCCCCAGAACGCGCCCGGCATGGCAGGCAAGAGCGGCACGCTCAAGACCTACGCCTTCGGTGAGGACGGCGTGGCCGTGTATTCAAATGAATGAGGATAGAATGATGGGCATGATGAACGGGCCGATGTCGGTCGGAATGATTATCGTCTGTGGCCTGCTCTTCCTCTTGGTGCTAGCGGTGCTGGTGCTGGGTGTGCTGGCCTTGATCAAATACCTGCGGCGGCCCGCATGAACCGGTTGGGTCTGACCGCCGCTATCGGTGTCGCGGGCGCGGCGGCGGTCGCTGTCTGGGCCGGGGGGAAGGAGGACAGCCCTCCGGCGCTCGCCGTGTTCGGCGTGCCGGTGGACGCAGAGATGATTGAGCTTGGCGCGGGACTCTATGAGGAGACCTGCGCCTCCTGCCACGGCACAGACCTCGAGGGCCAACCTGACTGGCGCAGGCGGCTCGACAATGGCCGCATGCCCGCACCGCCGCATGATGAAACGGGTCATACATGGCACCACGCGGATCAGCAGCTTTTCGACATTACCAAGAACGGGCTGGCCTCGGTTGTGCCCGGTTATGAAAGCGACATGCCGGTGTTTGATGGCATTTTAAGCGATGACGAAATTACGGCGATCCTCGGCTATATCAAGAGCACTTGGCCCGAGCGGGAACGCGACTATCAAGCCGAGATTACCTCCAGAAGCGAGGAGGGATCATGAGCGGTATAGAGCGAAATGTCCGCAAGCCGCGATGGTTTGTGCTAATCGCCGCACTTCCTGTGACGGTCTTCGTAGCAATCGCAGCGGCCTTCCTGTGGGGGCTGTTCAACAATGAAGACAGCCTTCCCAGCACAATGATCGGCCGGGACATCCCGGAGTTTGATCTGCCCCCCATTGACGGACGCGAAAACGGCTTGTCTGCGGCAGATCTGCACGGCGAAGTTTCACTGGTGAACGTCTGGGCTTCTTGGTGCGTGCCATGCCGGGTTGAGATGCCGCTGCTGGTGGAACTGGCCCAAACGAAAACCGTGCTGATCCACGGTATTAACCTCAAGGACAAGCCCGCTGCCGCCCGAAGATTCCTGGCTGAGCTTGGCGACCCCTATGACCGGATCGGTGCCGATAGTTCTGGCCGGACCTCAATCGACTGGGGCGTCTATGGCGTGCCGGAAACCTTTGTTATCGATGCCGAAGGGAGCATCGCTTACAAACATGTCGGTCCATTTGACCGGCAGTCTCTGGAGAACGACATTCTTCCAGTGGTGCGTCGTCTGCAACAGGAGCAGGGGGCGTGAAGCGGCGCGTTTTTCTGGGCGGCGCACTAGCGCTTGGGTCCACGCCTGTCGCGGCGCGGACCCTGATGGTAGAGCATCAAAAGCCTTTACCTATGCTGTCGCCGTCCATCACGGATGGGGCCGGGCGGAGCCTGACTTTGGCAGAGTTTCGTGGCCGGACGCTTTTGCTCAACATCTGGGCGACATGGTGCGCTCCCTGCCGCCATGAGATGCCAACCCTTGACCGGCTTCAGGAACGATTGGGTCGCCCGGAGTTTCACGTTCTTGCACTCTCAACCGACAAGGGCGGGTTCGACGCTGTGCGCGCCTTCTATACGGAGATCGGCATCACGCATCTCGACCTTTATCTGGCAGACCAGTTGCGGGGGATGATGGCCTTTGGCGTCGTCGGCCTGCCCACCACATTGCTGGTCAACCCCGAAGGCCGCGAGGTCGCCCGCAAGGTCGGCCCCGCCGCGTGGGACAGCCCGGCGGCCATTTCTCAAATCCAACGCGTCATCACAAAAGGATAAACCTAACAGTGTCCCAATTCTCAAAAGCGAACCGGCCCTCATTCGCGATCACCATGCCTTCGCGGCGCCAGATCCTCATGCTGACCGGCTTTGCCGCCATCGGTGGAGGTGCAGCGCTGAATTGGGAGTGGTTGACCGCCGTGGGGGCCGCGCCCTTGCTCCTCAGTCTCGCCCCTTGTGCCGCCATGTGCGCCCTGGGGCTGTGCATGCGCGGCGGCTCTGGCTGCGCCAAAAACGATCCGGTGGCAAAACCGGACACCTCGACAGACTAAACCTCAATCGAAAGGAACTAACATGACCTACACAGTGAAACTTACCACCGCAGCCCTGACAGGTTTGCTGCTTGTCGCCACTATCGCTCAGGCGCAGGAGGCTAAACCCGAGACCGGGGATATGCCGATGGCCGATGGCGAGCATATGAAAGGCGACCTGGCTGACATGAAGGGCATGGAAGGCATGGAAGGGATGATGCCCATGATGAAAATGATGGCCGAGATGGGGCCGATGATGGAGACCTGCAACGAGATGATGCAGTCCATGAAAGAGCATATGGAAACGCCCCATACCGAAGATCAAAAAGGCTGACGCCCTTGGTTCGCCCGTCCAGGAGGCGGGCGAACCACCAGTGAAAGACATACTATGACCAAGATCACCACGACCCATCGTCGGCTTCGCATAATTCTTTGGACCACAGCAATCGCAGCTGTTGTTGTCGTTGCAGGTTTTGCGGTTATGCGCCCCGGCCATATCCCCTCGCATCAGGCCGTCTATCGCGGCGACGCAGATATTCGTTCCGAATTCGCGTTAATCGATCACGACGAGCAGGCCGTCACCCAAGACGATTATAAAGGTCGTTGGCAGCTTGTATTCTTCGGCTTTACCAATTGCCCGGACATCTGCCCAACCACTCTGGCCTATATGGGTAGCGTGCTGGACAAGCTTGGATCTGAAGCAAATCAGGTCGCCCCGCTGTTTGTGACCGTGGACCCAGAGCGCGACACACCTGAGGTTCTCAAGGACTATGTTGCAAATTTCCATCCGCAATTGACCGGGTTGACGGGCAGCACAGCGCAGGTTTCCGCGGCAGCGGATGCCTTCAAGGTCTACCATGAGAAACTCTCGAACGAGACCGCGCCGGACGGCTACATGATGGCCCATGCGGGTCACATTTACCTGATGGCCCCTGACGGTCGGTTTGATGCTGTATTTCTCGAAAGCGCGCAGCCGGTCGAAGAAATGGCTGAGCAAATTTCTATGCGCATCGCGAAAGAGAAGAGAAACCATTGACACAGAATTTACTGTTACCACCCCGCTTCGGGTTGCGGGCTGCGCGCATTTGCGCCGCGATGCTGTTCACCGTAACGCCTGCCTTTGCGGACCACCCAGGGGAGAACCTGAACCAAGCGATGGTGGGTAAAGAGGCCGCGTTTGAACCCATTGCGGCGCGAGAGGTGCCAGAGGTGAAATGGACGGCACCAGATGGCGACACGGGCTCTCTGGACGCAATGAGGGGCAAGATCACGGTGCTTAATTTTGCTCCTGATGCTTGCGGCAGCCCCTGTGACGCGCAGCAGGACCAACTCAGCAAAACGCTTGCCGCGCTCAATGCCAGTGCCATGCGCGAAATGGTCATCTTTGTCACCCTGCGCGATACGGCACCTGCGGTCCCGGCCGAGCAGAACTGGACAGCTGCGCAACTTTCCGACGTTGATCGCCTTGGTGACACGGTGAATGCCTTCGCCTCTGTGAGCGCCCGGAAAGATGGAGCCCCGATGGTGCATTTGCTCAACCGTGAGGGTGCGCAGGTTGGCATATTCCACGGGTCAGACTTTGAGCCGATAAACCTCGTTCTTTACATCAACGGGCTGACGCACCAGCGGCCCCATGCCGAACCCGGTTTTTGGCAACGCATAACGGGGTGGTTTCAATGACAAGCCAAAGTCTGGTCAGGCCACATTGGCTCACCACCCTGCGCCGTTTTGCCTTGCTAACGCTGCTGGGGCACCTTTTTTGGGAGGTTGCCCATATTCCGCTCTATACAATCTGGGTTGAGGGGACATGGGGCGATATCATCTTTGCCGTGGTCCATTGCACCGGAGGCGACCTGCTAATCGCCATGAGCAGCCTTCTGCTCGCACTGTTTTTCTTTGGCGCAGGCGCATGGCCGCAGTCGCGGGTCTATCCCGTGTTTGGCTCGATGCTTGCGATCGGATTTGCTTACACGATCTTTAGCGAATGGCTCAATATTGAGGTCCGCGAGGCTTGGGCCTACCGCGAGATCATGCCAGTCATCCCGTTTATCGACGCGGGCCTGACGCCGATGGTGCAATGGCTCGTCGTGCCTTTCGCAGCTTACTTCGGTGCGCTCAGGCGCTTATCAAAGGGAAAGGGGGCGCCGGGTGCTTGATGTCTCTTCCCTCGGGGTGATTGCAGCTTTACTGGCCGGAACGATCTCCTTTGTCTCGCCCTGTGTCTTGCCGCTGGTGCCGGGCTACGTCTCTTATATTGCCGGGCGCACTGGCGCCGCGGGCGCGGAGCGTAGTCGGAGCCAAGCGGTTTGGCTGAGCTTCTGCTTTGTGTTGGGGTTCTCAACGATCTTCATGGCGCTCGGTGCATCGGCCACAGCATTGGGGCAGGCGCTCTTGCGCTGGCGGTTCGAGCTGAACCTGATCGGGGGCGCGGTCGTGATCCTGTTTGGGTTGTTCATGCTGGGGGCCGCGCGCGTTCAAACAATGGAGCGTGACCTGCGGTTTAACCTCGACCTTCCCGGCGGGCAGCCGGTGGCGGCCTATGTCCTGGGCCTTGCCTTCGGCTTTGGTTGGACCCCCTGTATTGGACCGATCCTTGGTGCGATCCTGACAGCCAGTGCAGCAAGCGCCACGATATCAGAAGGCGTCTGGCTGTTAGGGATCTATTCGGCAGGTCTTGGCGTGCCGTTTTTGATCGTGGCCGCTTTTACCGATCAGGTTGCAACGCGCTTGCGGACGATTGGTGCGGTCGGGCGGCGTCTGCATCAAGTGGCGGGCGCGGTCATGGTCCTGATGGGGATCGGGATGATGACGGGTCAGCTTAGCGCCTTTTCTTGGTGGCTATTGGAAACATTCCCAATCCTGGGAGCAATCGGGTGAAACTATGTTGGAACCTTCCAGCGGAGGAGGTTGGTTAAGACTGCATAGCCTCGTTTCTGAGGTGCGCAGCAAGGAGAAAAACGATGTCGGACAGTGATATGATGGGCGGTGGCATGATGTTTGGCATGGGGGTCGGCTGGCTTCTGGTTATCGTGCTCTTGGTTTTGATGATTGCGGCGTTGGTGAAATATCTGCGCAAGTAAGACGGGAGGTGGGGCATGGAGACGTCCGATAAGCCAGTCATCGTCGTGACCGGATCAAGCGGCTATCTCGGCGCCGCGGTCGTTAAGCGGTTGCACGAAAATTACCGCGTTGTGGGGTTGGACCGCAGCTCGCCCCCGCATCCGCCCCATCAGGCTGAATGCATCTGTTTCGACATAACTGACCCGGGCAGCGTTGATAAAGCCTTGGCGCGACTGCGGTTGGCCTACGGAGACCGTATCGCGGCCTGCGTCCATCTTGCGGCGTTTTTTGACCTGAGCGGAGAAGACGATCCGGCCTATGACGCGGTGACGGTAGAGGGGAGCAAGCGGCTTTTGAAAGGGCTCCAAAATTTCGAGCTGGAACAATTCATTTTCACCTCCACCATGCTGGCACATGCGCCCACCGTGCAAGGCGACAAGATAGACGAAGAAGCACCCTTCGACCCCAAGCTGCCCTACCGCGCCTCGAAAATCCGCACCGAGGCGATGTTGCGCGAGGAAAAGGGCGAGGAAAAACTTGTTCTCATGCGGCCTGCTGGCATCTACGATGATGGCGGGCATTCGACCTTCTTGGCTCATCAAATATCCCGTATTTACGAAAAGCGGCTGAGCGGTAAAGTTTATCCCGGTGACCTGTCCCGCGGACAGGCGTTTTTGCATCTCGACGATCTCCTCAATGCCATTGAACGCATCGTCGACCGCCGCCAGACCCTGCCGGAAGTCTTTCCCGTGTTGTTGGGCGAAGCTGAGCCAATCCCCTTTGGCGAATTGCAGCGGTTGATCGGACGCGAACTGCATGGCGAAGATTGGGTGACATGGAATATCCCGCCCGCCGCCGCGAAACTTGGGGCATGGGCCGAGAACCGCATTTTTGGCGAGGACGCCTTTATCCGTGCGTGGATGGTGGATATCTCCAGCGATCACTACGAGCTTGATCTGTCACAGGCTAAGGAGCATCTGGGATGGACCCCGAAGCACAGCCTGCGTCACGATATGCCCCTCATGCTGCAAAAGCTGAAAGACGATCCGTATCGCTGTTATAAGGACAACGGCTTGAACGCCGCACGGGTTTCTGCGGCCAAGGTGGAGCAGGCGGCAGAAAAGGCTGCAGCCGAGGAGAAAGACGAGGGTGCCGCCGGACAGCAAATTGCTGTGCGCGAGCACGACAAACATATGCGCATGATGCATTTCCAAATGCTTTGGGTGCATTGGCTGGTTGCGGCATTGGGCCTCTGGCTCGCCACCGCGCCCTCGGTGTTCGGAACATTTGACCAGACCGAGTTCAGCGCCGCCGTGCAGCGCGTGACCGAAGATCGCGGGCTCTGGGCGGCTTCAATGCGCAGTTGGCTTACGGCGTGGAACAATGTCTTTACCGGTCTGGCCATCACCGCGCTGGCCTTCATCTCGATGAAACCCGGCAACGGTTGGGCGCAATGGGCGAATGCGGCGCTTGGGGGCTGGCTGCTTGCCGCGCCCTTGGTGTTCTGGACGCCTGACCCTGCGGTTTATGCCAATGACACCCTGATCGGCGCGCTGGTGATCGCGCTGACGATCCTGATCCCGATGATGCCCGGCATGTCGCGCGAGGGCATGATGGACAACGGGGACATTCCGCCGGGGTGGACCTATTGCCCCTCCACTTACGTCCAGCGGGTGCCAATTATCGCGCTCGGGGTGGTCGGTTTCCTGCTATCGCGCATTCTCACGGCCTATCAATTGGGGCATGTCGATGGAATCTGGGAGCCGTTCTTTTCCTCTCCATCCAACCTCAACGGCAGCGAATATATTGTTACCTCAGATGTCTCCAAGGCTTGGCCCATCGCTGACGGTGGCTTGGGGGCGATGAGCTATATGTTCGAGATCCTTATGGGGGTTATGGGCAGCCGTATGCGCTGGCGCACGATGCCGTGGATGGTGGCGCTTTTTGGCATTGTCGTAGGTCCGCTGGGGGTGATCAGCATCTATTTTATTATCATCCAGCCCATCGCAATCGGAACCTATTGCACGATCTGTCTGCTGGCCGCCGCCGCGATGCTGATCATGATCCCGTTCTCTTTGGATGAAATCGTCGCGATGCTGCAGTTCATGGTCTGGAACACCCGCCGTGGGCGCCCCTTTTGGCGGGCGTTTTTCCGGGGCGATGCGCTGCCGGGCTCAAGCAAAGGCGGCACGATGAGTTTTGATGCGCACCCTCGCGAGATCGCCCGGCAAAGTGCGCGGGGGGTCACTGTGCCTTGGACCTTAGGGGTGAGCGCTGCCATCGGCCTGTTTTTGATGTTGTCGCGTGCGATTTTTGACAATGCCCTGCCGCTGGCGGGCAGTGATCACTTGGTTGGCGCATTGGTGCTGACGACCGCTGTCATCGCCTGGGCCGAAGTTGCGCGGCCGTTTCGGTTTTTGAACATTGGCTTTGGGCTGTGGCTGATCGTGGCACCTTGGGTTCTGGGAGGCGGCACCATCGCGGGCAGCCTGATCGGTGTGCTGTCGGGCGTCGCGCTGCTCGGGTTGACCCTGCCGCGTGGAAAGCGCAACGCGGAGCATTATGGCAGTTGGGACCGCTATATCGTTTGAAGTCGAAGTGTCCAGAATTCGCATGCGGTAACCGCGTCGAGTTTCTGGAGTGCGTGTTGCGCCTAAAAATGAAGACTAACTCCCAAATAACTGCCTCTTGATAGCCCCAGTGCAACATATCGAGTTTGACCAACTCCGGTTTGGTCCGTCGCCTGTAAAGAATGCGAGGTTGCGACTGCGCATAGCTCCAAGCGTGACACGGTCACTAAGGGGCTCAGAGCAGCCTTGCGGCGATGCAGCGAAAGATCTCATGCAATACTGGGGTGGATGTTGGCTTCCTCTGCCTCGGCAAGTATAGGGCGCGTCTGCAGCGAACTTCCGCAATCCGCCCATTCTGTGGAAAAACAGCGTGTTGCTTGCGCAGAAAGCTGCGCTTTGAAGATCGCGCGAGCGTCTTTCCTATCAGGCTTTGCGCGTTTGCTGCGGTGCAGGAAAAATCTTAGCCAGTTTGCGGAGGTTTTGGGCGGTGGCGGCGAGGAGGAATTCGTCATTTGCACCGCATGGGCCACGTAATCGCAGTCGTCCCAGCCCGAGAATGCGTTTGAGGTGGGCAAAGAGCATTTCGACCTTTTTCCTGAGCTTCATCGCAATCTGATATTCTTCAGTTTTGGCCAAATCTCTGGCAACCTGACGCGCGTCTTCGTGCTCCTCGCGGGTGATCTTGCGCGCCTCAGCGTTGGGGCAGCATTTTTGCTTGGACGGGCAGACCTGGCAGACTTCTTTCAAGGCGCGATAGCGCGCGGTGCCCTTGCCCGTCGGCCCCCGGCTTGGATCAGAGTAATTCCGGCGGAACTGTTTGAGCGCGTGGCCCCCGGGGCAGATGTATTGGTCGTTCTGCGCATCCCAGTCAAAATCTGTGCGTGTCCAGGTCCTATCGGGGCGTCCGGCCTTGTCGATCACAGGGATGTAAGGATCGATCTTGCGTTCCACGAGCCAGCCGAGCATGGGGCCTGAACCATAGGCTGTGTCGGCGATCATCCAGTCGGGGACCAGGCCGAACTTGGCTTTCACCCGTGTAAGCATGGTCTGGGTCGATCCAACCTCGGCTTGTCGGATCGAACGGGTGCCTTCAACGTCCAATATGACACCGTGATCCGTGTCTATCAGGTAGTTATCGGAATAGCTGAAGAATGCCGGACCCTTACGCGCCGCCGTCCATTGGCTGGCGGGATCAGAATGCGAGGTGAACTTGGGCTGCACCTCGCTGGCCGCGCCAAATGCAGCCTTATCCAGCGTGTCGAGATACTCGCGCACGGCGCGGGGCGCATCAGCCGGATCAATGTGCGTTGCGTCCCAGTCTTCCTTCGGCGTGGAGTTCTGCTTTTTCGCATCGGCTTCGATCAGGCTGGCGTCAATCGCCATTCGCTGGCCGCTGACCAGACCTTCGGCGATGCAGCGCGCGACAGTCGCCTCAAACAGGTGGCGCAGCAGTTCGCTGTCCCGAAAACGCCCATGCCGGTTCTTGGAAAACGTCGAGTGATCCGGGACCCGGTCGCTCAGATCGAGGCGGCAGAACCAGCGATACGCGAGGTTCAGATGCACCTCTTCGCAGAGCCGTCGCTCAGAGCGAATGCCGAAGCAATAGCCGACCAGCAACATCCGGATCAGCAGCTCGGGATCGACCGACGGGCGGCCGGTATGGCTGTAGAAATCCGCAAGGTGGGCGCGGATGCTGCTCAGGTCGACGAACCGATCAATGGATCGAAGCAGGTGATCTTGGGGAACATGATCCTCCAGCGAGAACTCGTAGAACAGCGCCGGTTGCGCCTCCTGTCGTGGTCCCATCATCGCCAATACTCCCCCCGAATAAAGGGATTGAATCAGCAGTTCAGGCCGCGATCAAGGAAGAGTTTTTCAACAAAATAAGCCCAAAGATGCGTTTCGGTGACAATTAACAGACGACGAGAATAAATGATGCTTACGGCACCATGGCGTATTAAAGTTAGTTTAGCAGTTCACTTCGATCGGCCAGTGCAGCAGCAACTTGTTCTGCGATCTCCACTTCTCGCGAACTGAAGGCCGGATCGCCACGCAAGTAATTGACCGTACCCAAAACCGATTGGTCACGAACAATCGGAACATTCAACACAGCATTGAGCCCGAGCCCAAGAATGGTTTCGTAATCCGAAAATGCCCATCTGATATCAGCGGCCCCGAAACCGAGGTTTATCTTTCGGTCGATCAGAACGTTTTTGCCCCATTCCGTATCCCGCTTTGGTTTGCGACCGCTGACGGGGTAGCTCTCGGGCAAGGTAGAGTGAAGGCGTTCCACCTCCATCGTTGTGGCGTGGAAGCGCATCGCGGTGAACAACTGATTGTCGAGAGCTTCACCGCAGAGGTCAAACGCCTCCTTCAGCGGTATGTTCTGATCGGCGATGCGTTTGCAAATGTCCGTTGTCATGGTTTCGCTCCAGTTTTGGCCGTGCCCGCGCGCCGCGGGTCGGCGACCGCGTCCACGCCGGCCCCGTCGCGCAGGGCGATGCAGATCCCGCCCGCCATCCAGGTTCGGGCGGGCCATTCTTCGAGATCATGTCCGCGTGCGCGTAAGTCCTTTATCTGCTCCAGTGGCAGATCGGCTTCGTATAGCACCTTGTTAGGATGGACGTCATGTGGCGCGAAGCTGCCGGGATAGGCATAGGAAGCCACGCGGGGCGCCTCGACCGCCGCATGCGGAGCCTGTCCGTGGTCCAGCATGCCTAACAATACCTGCGCCATGGCCTGAACCTGTACGTCGCCGCCGGGCGTGCCCATGGCGAGCCAAGGTTTGCCATCCTTCAGTCCCAGAATAGGGTTCGGTGTGAGCCGCGGACGCTTGCCCGGTGCGAGAGCATTTAGGTGACCAGGGATCGCACGGCTCTGCGACCCGCGTGAGGAGACTGACAGCCCGGTGCCGGGGATCACCACGGTGTCATAGCTCGGATCGCTCGGGGTGGCGGAGAAGATGTTGCCGGCGCCGTCGATGACGCTGACGTGAGATGTATCGGCGCAGCCTACCTCGAACACCGGGCGTTCGCCCGAAGCCGCAAGAGCCGGGGCCTTAGGGGCGGGAAGCGGATCGGAGGTCTCCTGAATGCTGCGCAGCCGGTCCGCGATGAAGGCGGGGTCCAGCAGTGCCTCGGGGGCGATCTGCATGTAGCGGGGGTCGGTGACATGCGCTTCGCGGTCTGCGAACACGCGTTTCAGAACTTCGAGCAAGAAATGCAATTTAATCTGATCCCCGTCGCAGGTGGCGTCAGGGCCGGCCTGCTCCAGCATGGCAAGCGTCTGCGCCATTGAGATGCCCTGGCACCACGCGCCGCAGCAGTGGATTTGCGTGCCCCGGAATTCGACGGCGAAGGTCGGCTCTTCGCGGACCTCGTAAGAGGCGAGGTCCTCGGCCCGCAGCAGGCCGCCGTTCTTGGCGTGAAAGGCAACGATCTTTTGCGCGGTCGGGCCAGTGTAGAAAGCCGCGCGGGCGGCGGCCAGGCCGGCGCGCCGATCTCCACCCTCGGCACGGGCGGCACTTTCGGCGTCGATCAGCAGTTGCAAGGTTTTTGCAAGGTCGGTCTGAACGAAAAGCTCTCCGACCTTCGGCGGGCGGCCATCGGGCAGGAAGATCGCCGCCGTGGACGGAAAGCGCGCGTATTTCTCCTCCCGCGATGCAATGAAATCGGCCAGCAGGTGATAGACGTCGAAACCATCGCGGGCGGCCTGCACCGCCTCTTGCGCGACATCGCCGAAACCGAGCGTGCCGTGGGTCGCCAGAACCTTGATCCAGCTTGCCGGGGCGGCGGGGACGACGGTGCGCAGCAGACCCTCGGGCACGTGGTCGCCGTGGTCGCGCTGCATTTGCACCACGTCTGCCGCCTGCGGCCAGACCCCGACACCGTCGTAGCTGGTCACATGCTCGCGCGCCGCGTCATAGAGGATTACCGGCGCGACCCCGGCAAAAGACACCAGATCGGGCTGCACAACGGCCAGCGCTATCCCGGCTGCCACCCCGGCATCCACGGCGTTGCCGCCTCCGCGCAACACCCGCTCCGCGGCCCCGGTGGCGATGGGATGTCCGGTGGCCACTGCCCATTCTTCGCTCATCTCCACCCTCTCAACGCTGCAATATATTCCTGTGACAATTATTAACTACGTAGTTGACAAGTGCAATACCCCTCGTTCTATGATAGTTGTATGGAGAGCCCCTCAGATAGACTGTCCCTCGAGACCTTGGTCACCGCATGGGAAGACACGGCCCCCGATGGCAAGGGTCGGCCCAAGTACCTGCGTCTGAGCGAGGCTTTTACCCGCTGCATTCAGGACGGGACCTTCGCGCCCGGCGGCCAGCTTCCCGGCGAGACCGAGATCGCCGCCGCACTGCCTATCGGCCTGTCCACGGTGCAAAAGGGCCTGTCGCGGCTGGTCGAGCAGGGGTTGATCGTGCGCCACCGCAAGCGCGGCAGCTTCATCGCCGACGCACGTCATCAGGTACCCGAGGTGCATGTGTACCGCTTCCGCGACCCCGAGACGGGGGATTGGAAGATGCCCTATACCCGGGTGGTCGATATCCAGCGTCTGCCCACTGCCGAATCCGGGCCGCTGCTCATCGGTTTCGAGGCCGAGCAGGTGATCCGCATCGACCGGTTGGTCTGGGTCACCGGATCGCAACCGGCCTTCGGCACTATGTATTTGCGGTTCGACCACGCCGAGGCGCTGCTGTCGCGCCCCTTGGAAGAACTGCACGGCATTTCCTACCACCGCATGCTCTGGGAGCAGTTCCAGATCCGCACCGCCAAGGTCCGACACGAGGCGCGCGCCGACCTGCTGTCCCGGCAAGCCTGCCAGCATCTCGACCTCGCCGCGCCGCATGTGGGGATGATCTGGGACGCTCATGAACATGACAGCCAGGACAGGCTGCAACTGATCCAACGCTTCGAATTGCCCCGGGGCCACCGTTCGATGGAACTGGTGGAAAGCAAGCCCGGATTCTGACGACCAATAAAAGTGCAACTAACCTAATCAACAGTGGAGAGACCATGAAACGTATTCTGATGACCACCGTCGCTACCGTCCTGCTGGCCGCCGGGCCCGCGCTGGCCGAATGGAACCCTGACGGCCCGATCCGCCTGTGGATCGGCTATGGAGCCGGCGGCGGGACCGACGTGCAAGGCCGGACCCTCGCGAAGGAGATTGAGGCCAAGCGTGGCTGGCAGGTGATCCCCGAAAACAAGGCGGGCGACGACGGCACCGTGATGTCGGCGCAGCTCAAGGGAGAGGCTCCCGACGGCCAGACCCTGGGCTTCGCGATCACCACGACCTATGATTTCGCGCCGATGAACAGCGATAACCTGTCGCCCGAGGATTTCACCTATATCACCACGACCGCAGGCTCGCAGATGGCCGTGCTGGCGCGCGCCGAAAGTGGCTGGAAGACGCTCGACGATCTCAAAGCCGCCGCCGCCAATGAACCCATCGTCTGGGCCAACTGGGGCACGCAGGTCGAGGCCGGCACCGAAATCGTTGCCCGCGCGCTCGGGATCGACGTGAACCACCTGCGCATGAAGGGTGGCAGAGGCACGCTCAATGCGCTGGTGTCGATGGACGCCAACGTCGCCTGGGGTGGCGGTGTGCAGAAACCGCTGGTTGAGGCGGGCGAACTTGTGATCCTCTCCTCCGCCGAGACCGGTCCGGTGGCTCTTGCTCCAGAAATGCCGACGCTGATGGATCAGGGCATCGACCTGAACCTCGGCTACCAGTATATCATCACCGCCCCCGCGGGCATGCCTGACGAGATCCGCGACGAGATCGGCAGCGTAATCGCCGAGATCCTCGCCGACCCCGAGAGTGAGACACGTCAGTTCATCGAAAAGCAGTACCCACCTGCGCCGATCGTGACGCAGGGCGCGGAGCTGCGCGAGCAGATCCTCTCGACCTATGAGGCCAACGTATCGATGATGAAGGCACTGGCCGAATGACGCGAGGTCTCGTGGACACCGATGAAGGCGCCCCCTCTGGGGGGCGCTGGAACCTCTGGCTGGGCGGGGGCACGCTGGCGCTTGTCGCGCTTTGCCTTCTGGTTTGGTTTCCGCGGGACATCAGCAGCGGATTCCTAAAGAAGAGCCTGACCGGCGATACCATTCCCGGTGACGCGTTCTTTCCCACGCTGCTGGTTCTGCTGATGGTGCCGCTGGCGCTCTTGCTGATTGCAGGAGAGTTGCGGTCCAAAGGTCGCAAGGCGGGAGAGCCCGTTGGGCGTCTCACTCTCGACAACCTTTTGTTTCTGACCCGCGCCGGTCTCGTCACCACCGCTTCGCTGGCGTTGATGACCTGGGGCGGACCGCTGGTGGTCTGGGCCAGCAATGCCCTGGGCCTCTCCGACTTTTCTGGCTACCGAGCGGCCTCGGGGCGGTTTCCTTACAACGTTGCAGGGTTCTTCCTCGGCAGTACGGCTCTAAGCGCCAGCTATATTTACATCACCCGCCGCAGTCTGCGAACGCGCGACATCGTGGTCTCCATGCTCTCGACCGCTTTTTTGATCCTGCTGTTTGCCGGGTTGCTCGACAACATCCAACTGCCGCCGAACGCCGACCTCTGAAGGACACCCCTTGGACCTATTGCTGCAATATCTCGCGCTCGGAATCACTTCCGTCTTCACAGCCGCCGATGGCGGCATTTGGCTTTTGCCTACGGTCATGGTGCTGACCGGGGTGGTGATCGGCATTCTTGTTGGTGCCACCCCGGGCCTGTCTGGCCCCTTCGCCATGGCCATCGCGCTGCCGGTTCTTGTGTCGATCTTCGGCTACGGGAACGAGGCGCTCTATCCAGTGCTGGGCTGCCTCCTGGGGATCATGAAAGGCGCGACCGTGGGTGGTGCCGTGCCGGCCATACTGTTCAACACCCCCGGCACGCCCGATGCCTTCCTAACCACGGTGGACGGCTATCCCCTGGCGCAGAAGGGACAGGGTCGCAGGGCCATCCAGACTGCGCATTTTGCCTCCGTCGTGGGGGACAACTTTTCCGACCTCGTGCTTTTCATCGCCGCCCCGGTGCTGGCGGTGGCAGTGGAGCGGGTACTGGACCTGCCCGAGAAATCGGCCCTGATTATCCTGTCGCTATGTTTCATGGCTGCCGTTGTCGGCAAGGCCCCGTTGAAGGGCTTGATAGGCGGCCTTCTGGGGATGTTCGTTTCACTCGTGGGAACAACGATGTCGGGCGACGGGCCGCGCATGACGCTTGGCATCCCCGAGCTTGGCGGCGGGCTGCCGCTGACCTCCTGCGTACTGGGCGTGCTGGTACTATCCGAAGTGCTGATCGCGGTCGAAGACATGCGCCGCGATCGGGCGGCGGCCAAGGGGCCGGTCTCCGCTCCCGAAATGGGGCCGCGGCTGAGCTGGGCCGAGCGTTGGCGGATGATGCCGGCGATCTTGCGCGGCGCCAGCATCGGCACGATGATCGGCGCGCTGCCGGGGATCGGCACCACTACCGCCGCGACCCTGTCGCATGACACCGCGCGGTGCCGCTCGAAATCTCCCGACACCTTCGGCAAAGGCGCGATCGAGGGCGTGGTGGCGACGGAATCGGCGAACTCGGCCGTTTCCGGCGCAAACCTCATTCCAGTAATGAGCCTTGGCATTCCTGGCAATTTCGCCGCCGTCTTCATTATCCTGGCGGTCGAGACAATTGGCGATTTCGCCTTTGGGCCGCAGGTCTTCCGGTTCACTCCGATTAAAGAGATCGAGGGTTTTGATACGATCATGAACCGCGATCTGGTCATGGCCTTCGGCCTCTTTACGATGATGGTGATCGCCAACTTCTGCAACTGGAGCGTCGGCAGTTTCCTGATGAGCCAGTTGGGCCGTCTCATTCGGATTCCGAAGGACGTGATGTTGCCGGTGATCCTGACCGTCTCGCTCACCGCGGCCTATGTGCAGGACGGCGGCTATGTCGGTCTGCTGAGTGCCTGCGTCTTTGCCTTGATTGGCTACGTGCTGCGGCGCCTCGGGATTTCGATCCTGCCTTTTGTCATCGGTTTCCTGCTGGCCCCGGCCCTCGAAGGGCTGATCCGCGGCAGCTTCACCGCCTCGGGCGGCGATCCGTGGTTTCTCCTGAAGTCGCCCATCGCGCTTGTGATGCTTGCGCTGTCCGTCTGGTTGCTGGTGCGAATGTTCCGGCAGAATCGCGCGTAGCTTGAAGTTCTTTAATAAGAAAATGCCCACATTCTGAGTTAGCTCAAGTGGCAAAACCTTATTGTTTCGTAGAGCGATGATGTAGTGTGGACTCACATTGAAGCGCAATTTCTGATTTGCAATGTTATTCCAATCGGTTCCTGATTTCCATCAGCCTGCTTTCAAAGACCTCAGCGGGCGTCCAGTAGTCTAGGCACTTGCGCGGCGTTGCGTTGAGGCGCTGGCAAATCGACTTCAAATATCGATATGTCAGAGCCGTCGGTGCGGTTGATCTGGGCAGGTAATTCCTCAACCTGTTGTTCGTAATCTCAACAGTGCCTTTCTGATAGGGCGCTTGCTGGTCACAGAACCACGGAGCCGCACCCAGACCGGCCTTGAGATGCTTCCAGGCCAAGAATTCAGTGCCGTGATCAAACGTAATAGACTGGCGCGCATCGGCGGGCAGGGGAGCCAGGCCCTGGATCAGCGCCTCCATGATCGGTTTGGACTGGCGATCCTCGTTGCGCATGACGACAGCATACCGGCTCACCCGTTCGACCAGAGATGTCACGTTGACCTTTCCATGCTCCTTGCGGAACATCATCAGATCGCATTCCCAGTGGCCGAAATCGACACGCTCTGAGATGCTCTCAGGCCTGTAGGACAGGCTCTGCCTGTCGAAGATGTGAGTCCGGTTGTGCCTGCGGTAACCACGCGGCCTGCGGCGTCTGCGATGTTCGGGAAGATGGCGATAGAACTGTTCATCGCGACCATCTTTGGAATAGGCGAACCGATAGATCGTCTCGTGACTGACCCGGATCGGATGGCGCTCCAACCGCATGCGGCCCGCAATCTGTTCGGGTGACCAGCCAGCCTTCAATCGGTCTTCAATGGCTTCCTTCAGTTCAGGGTAAACGATCATCTTGCGATGGATCGCGCGGCGCGCCTCGTATTTGTCCTGAGCGACAAGCGCGTGGTATCCATCCAGTTCCGGTATCTCATTGTCAGTGTACCGATTGCGCTTGATGTCTCAGTAGATCGTGGAGGGATCGCGGCCCAGGCGATCCGCAATCTCTGAAATCGGCATTTTAGTTTCCAGCCACTTTGCAAGCTTGCGTCGTTCGTTCAGCTTCAGGTGACAGTAGTAACATCCCATTCTTTATACTCCATGCAACCCACTGTATTCGTGAAGAATTTGCGCTTCGTTTGTGAATCCACCTGTGGATTCTCAAGTGTCGTTGCAACGTTTTCCGCTATCTCAGTTTCATCAGTTCTTCCCTGAAGGCTTCAGTCGGCGTTTTCCATCCCAGGCACTTTCTGGGGGTGCCGTTCAAGCGGTCACAAATCGACTTCATATCTCGATTTGAGAGCGCGGCCACGGGCGCATCCCGTGGTAGGTAGCGGCGTGCACGTTTGTTCAAGTTCTCGACGGAACCCTTTTGCCACGGAGCCTGTGGATCACAAAACCAGGCCTCTGTGCCGATACCAGGCTTCAACTTACGCCAATTCCTGAACTCGATCCCACGGTCAAAGGTGATCGACTTGCGCGCCGGTTGGGGTAGGGGTTCCATCACACCCATCAAGCGGTTCATCAGATGCGTGGTGCTGCGGTCGTTGTTGCGGAACAGGACAGCAAAGCGGGTCTTCCGCTCGACCAGTGAGGCAACGTTCATCTTGCCCTGAGCGCGTTCGAATATCATCAAATCGCCTTCCCACTCGCCGAAAGTCTCGCGGCTATCAACGTAGTCAGGGCGTTCGTGAATTGAGCGATCCGGCGGGAACACAAGGCCTCGTGGCCTGCGCGCGTGATGCGGACGCCGTTTTTTCCGGCGGTTGGGCAGGTAGCGTGCGAGTTCTGCAGATTGACCATCTGGGCCGTAAACATAGGCGTAGATCGTTTCATGACTTACGCGGGTTGTTTGGCCTTCATATTGCAATCGGCCCGCGATCTGCTCTGGTGACCAACCTTCCTTGAGCTGCTTGATTACGGCTTTTCTCAAGCCGACAAGGCGCACCAGTTTGCGCCGCCGCGCACGTCTTTCGGTCGCCGCTTTTTGAGCAACCACGCCGTAGTATCCGTTCAGTTCCGGCAACTCTTTGTCGAAATAGTGATTGCGCTTGATCTCGCGATACACCGTGGAAACATGCCTGCCGATCTCTGCTGCAATCTCGCGCACAGCAATCTTGGCGTTCAACATGTCTTCTATCGCGCGTCGTTCACGCAGGTTAAGCTCTTTATGCGCCATCTTCCATTCTCCTTGCTTTCCAGCAAGATAGAGGAAATTTCGCAACCCAGTTTAGAATGTGCCCGTTTACAATACGTGAACTGATAATTAGGGTTATGTTACAATTTAGCCTTGGAAGCCTATGTTATACTGAATATTCTCCGACGAAAGATCACCGGAATTTGAGGTAAATATACGTCTCAGGATAACTGAGTTACCTCCACCTCGGTCGAGGCAGCTACCTTTCTGGTGTGACAATTGCCAATGTCCCCTATCAAGCGGTTTCGAGGCCCACGTCAATAAAGGATCCACAAGGGGACCTCGGGTCATTGCCTTGCTTGATGAGTAGCAAACAAGTGTGTATTTCTGGTTTGATTACGCAGTTTAGGACGAGTCGAGATGGTTTGCGAAGTAGCCTCAGCCGCGGTCAAAAATGTTCTCCAATATCCATTTGCAGGAGATGCCCCGCTCATCGGCGATGGCTCTACTGTTGAGGTGAATGATAACCTGCTTTGGGCACGTATGCCGGTTGGTGGTGGGCTGGTGTCGGTCAACATCTGGCTGTTCAGACATGATGGATTGTGGGATATCATCGATACGGGCATCGACTCTCCGGAAACCGTTGCGGCTTGGGAAAAAATCTTTAATTCCACCATTCAGAGACACGCCGTGGGCCGTTTGGTTCTCACCCATGGACACCCTGACCACGGGGGGTTGGCCGGGTGGATAAGCCGACGGTGCGACGTGCCTGTGTTGATCACCTCCGAGGAAGAGAAAGAGCTGGTTGCATTGGCCAAGGGCATGTCGCCGGAGCGTGACGCGCGCCAAGCAGCATTCTTTCAAGCAGCCGGTGGCAGTGATGCTTTGATCGAGGCAAATATGGATCTTCAACGATCCTATAGCGGGCTTGTCTGCACTCCGCCGGAGACGTTTGGACGGATTGCAGCAGGTGACATTCTGACGTTGGGAGGAGACGATTGGCGGGTCGTCATAGGCTCCGGCCATTCGCCAGAACACGCCTGTCTTTATAACGAGAAACGAAAACTGTTCATCGCAGGCGATCAGGTGTTGCCGAAGATCACGCCCAACGTATCGGTTCGCGCGCGTAATCCCGAAGCGGACCCGATGACCAATTGGCTCGGTAGTCTGGCGCGCATCAAGTCTGAGATCCCGGATGACGTGTTGGTGCTGCCATCACATGGCGATCCATATCGCGGATTGCATGCACGCATCGACACGCTGATCGAAGGCCATGAACAAGACCTGAAAAATGCGCTCGCGGAGATCCGTGAGCCCAAGCGCGTCGTCGACCTGTTCACCGTTCTCTTTAACCGCGAAGTGACGGAAAGCATTTACGGTCTTGCCGCTGGCGAGGCATTGGCCAATCTCCACTGCCTACGTACGCGCGGTCAGGCCACGCGCGACATCGATGCTCAAGGTGTCGCGTGGTGGCGGGCGATTTGAAATCGCCCGATCACCTTACGTGCTTCATGCGTTCTATTTCATCAGGACATGCGCGTAGCAAACGGCGCCGACCCCCACCATATGGGCCAGTCCGGTCTTGGCGTTCTTGTGCTGGCGCGCTCCCGCCTCGCCGCGAAGCTGCCGGGTAATTTCGCCCACCTGCCCGATCCCAGTTGGGCCCACGGGATGGCCCATCGCCAGCAATCCGCCTGAGGGGCTGACAGCACAGCGCCCGCCAATATCCCATGCGCCTTCTTTTAGCATCGGCACGTAGTGGCCCGGTTTGCAGATGTCGATGGCCTCGGCATAGAGTAGCTCTTCGACTGAAAAGGCATCGTGCACTTCCAGCACATCCAGATCCGTGGCCGCGATCTGGGCCTGAGCTACCGCAAGGCGCATGATATCAGCAGTGAGCGCGGTGTCGGGGTTCAGATTGTTGCCCGCCCGTTCGCTGCCCGCAGCGGAGGAAGCAATCCGCACGGCGCGGCCCATATCCAGACCCAACCGCTTGATACCCTCCTCAGAAGCAAGAATGACCGCCGCGCCGCCCTCACCGATTGGGGTGCATTGCAAGGCGGTGATTGAGCCCGAAATCGGTCGGCTCATCACCTCTTCGATCGTGCGGACCTTCTGACGTTGGGCATTGACGTTTTTCGCGCCGTTCGCGTGGTTTTTCACGGCGACAAGCGCCATGTCTTCGGGGGTTACGCCATGTTTGTGCGCATACTCATCCGTCAGCAGAGCAAAGTGGGTGAAGGGAAGGATACTGTCCTCTGCCAGATCCGGCAGCCCGGTGCTGGCGCGATAGACTTCGGGGCGCTCCCGCTTGTCAACGCCGACCGCCAGGACGACGTCGCTGATGCCAGAGGCAACTTCCATACAGGCGTGCCGTACCGCAGCCGACCCGGAGGCGGAAGCGTTTTCGATGTGTACGATGGGGCGGCCGCTATCGCCGAGATGGCGCAGCATCGGGCGACCAACCGCCATGCCCAGAAGGGCATGCGCCACATAGGACGACTCGACGTCCTCCCACGTCACGCCGGCGTCTGAAAGCGCTTCGCGAACGGCGGTCAGACCGAGCTGGACATAGCTGGTATCGCTGCTGCGCTGGTACGGGTGAAAGCCGATGCCGACAACGTAAACGGGGCGAAGATCGCTGATAAGTTTGGCCATGCGCTGATCCTCAATCTTCAACCGGTGTGAAACGAAGGTCTTGCGGTCCGTGGTTCGGGCGCGTTTCCGGAACGAGTTTCGTGATCATGGTCATTCCCGGTATCAGCATGGCGTCATCAGGGGCCTCCAGAACAGACCGCAGGATCGCGCCATCCTCTGTCTGGATCGAACCGACCAGAAAAGGCGTATCGCGCGGGGTGCCGACAGGCATATGCACAAAGGCGGAAGCAATCAAAGTACCGCGCCCCGTGAGCGTTTTTGGGCTTAGTTCCGTCGAGCCGCATTTCTCGCAGCCATAATTCTGCATCGGAAAAAACACATATCCGCACTCTTTGCAGACTCCGCCGATCAACGCCGGGTTATCCGGCAGTTGTTCCGTCCCCCCTGCTTGAAACAACTCGTGCACTTCTTCGGTCATGGTGTCTCCCCTACGCCATATCGTCTGAAGGAGACTATAAATTTGCTTGTTGTTTGACAAGTTTATAGTTGTATAGATCTCACTGCTGCGATCTTGGCGCGCCATGACAGGTTATAGATTACTTGGCCGCAATGGACTGTTTGAGATTGGAGATGAAAGCCTCTCCCAGCGGAACGGTTTCGTAATTGGTATCCAGCACGGCAAACGCCAATTGACCCCGCAAGAATGCGTAAATGACACCGGCCTGTAGCAATGGGTCAACATCACTGCGGATGTTTCCGCTTTCGATACCGATCTCGATTTCCTGTTTGAGCGTCGAGATTGCCTGATTGTGCAGGCGCGTCATTGTTTTCTTCAGGCTCTCTTCGATCTGTGCCTGCGTGAACAGGAAGGTGAGTGCCTTAACCCGTTCGAGCTTGGACACTTTGATATAATGCCGGATGAGGTCGTTTATCCGCTGAATCCCCCGTTCGCGCACCGGCAATTCAGCCGCGTCCTTGTAGAATTCCGAAACGACATATTCCGCTACACGATTCTGAAGCTCAATCTTTGAACCGAAGTAATGGCCCGGAAGCCCGCGGCTAAATCCCGCCAGATCGCCAACCTCGGCAAGAGAAAAGCCATCGAAACCCTTCCTCGCGACGAGATCCGTCGCTGCCCCTATCAGCTTAGCCTCAGCTTTCTCTCGCCGTTCGACTTGAGTTCTGCGTTTCTTGGGTGTCACGTCTGCCGGCATCAGTCTGTCCAATTTTTGTCTGTGTAGGCCCAGATGAGAGCTACTGCCCATATCGGTACGGGCTGCATGCCCCCTATTAAAGAAGCGCCATATACATTGTATGTAATAGTTTGTTGGTGGTCCAGCAAATGACCGACAAGATTGGTCATCACTGATATATGCCGAAGCATCACAAATTCTTCTACCACCAATGATACTACTTGACGGATTAGAATTCGCCACAATAAACTTGCTTGATAGTCAGCAAGCTAATTAGCGGGGCACAGGGAGGATCGTGTCAGCTGACCAGCGCAATGGAGGATTTGCGATGAGCACACTTGGAAGCTCGACCTGCACAATGGGCGAGTTGTTTGACCGCGCGATACGCCGATTTGGCGACCGTCCCGCGATCGTCGATGGCAAAAGCAAGCTGACCTACCGCCAGTTGGGCGCAAGGATTTCACAGTATAAGTCAGCATTTGCCGCACTTGGCCTCAAGAACGGCGATGCCGTGGGGCTGCTAGTAACCAATACAATTGAAGCCTACAGCGTTATGGCTGCGGCGATATGCATGGGGGTGCGGTACACCGCGCTACACCCGATGGGCAGCCTTGATGACCATCTGTTCATCGTCGGCGACGCTGAAATCGACATGCTCATCGTTGAGCCGACGGCCTATGCCGCGCGTATCGAACCGCTTTCAAAAGCGTGCAAGATCGCAACCTTAGGGCCTTCGGAGGGGCATACCGACATCAGTGCCCTCGCCGATCAGCAAACGCCCGGAGATCTGTCCCCGACACTAGATCCATCGCAGATCGTCTGCGTGGTTTATACGGGCGGCACCACCGGTATGCCGAAAGGGGTCATCCACCGTCATCCGTCCTTTGTGAATAGCGTTCAAACTGTCTTGGGCGAATACGAATGGCCCGCGGAAACGAGGATGCTGATCGTTGCTCCCATTTCTCATGCGGCCGGCCTGTTGGTGCTTCCTGTCCTGCTGAAGGGCGGCATGGTTGTCATGGCGAACGGATTTACGCCGACAGGATTCCAGGACACCATTCTTGAGCACAAGATCACCGCGACATTTGTCGTGCCGACGATGATCTATGCGCTTCTTGACCATCCAGATGTTGTCGTCGAAAAGATGTCATCGCTAGAGCTGATAATCTACGGTGCCTCGCCGATATCGCCGTCCCGCCTTGAACAGGCGCTCAAGTTCTTTGGCTCTGTCTTTATGCAGGGGTACGCGCAAACCGAGGTGCCGTTGCAGATCACCATCCTGCGGCGCGAAGACCACGACCCGGCGCGACCCGAACTGCTGGCGTCTTGCGGACACCCGACTGCAGCCGTGCAGACCGCGATCCTTGATGAGGATGATCAACCTGTCGCACGCGGCGAGGTAGGCGAGCTGTGTATTCGCAGCCCGATGGTGATGGACGGATATTGGAAGCGCCCTGAAGAGACCGCCGAAACGCTCCGCTCGGGCTGGCTGCACACCGGCGATATGGCGCGCGAGGATGACGAAGGATACCTCTATCTGGTCGACCGCAAGAAAGACATGATCATTTCAGGCGGCTTCAACGTCTATCCGCGTGAGGTTGAAGATACACTCTCGAGCCACCCGGATGTTGCCAACGTTGCCGTCGTGGGCGTGCCGCATGACAAATGGGGCGAAGCCGTTACTGCCGTTGTCGTGCAGCGCGAAGGATGCACCATCGACAGCGCCGCCTTGTCGAGTTTTGTCAAAGACAAAAAGGGCCCGATCTATGCCCCCAAGGCCATCCATGTCGTCGACGCGATCCCGCTGACGGCTATCGGAAAACCGGATCGCAAGGCCGTCCGCGCGATGCTGGCGGAATGATGTTTCCCTGTTCGACATCACAAGGGACAGCTTTCGGGCTGGAGAAAAACAAGGTGCAACAATGAGTTATATCAAGACTGAAACCGATGGTCATGTCCTGATCATCACGCTGGACCGGCCCGACGCCCGCAATGCTTTCAACCTCGCCATGTCCGAGGAACTGGAGGCGACCATCGACCACTACGAGAACGATATCGAGCTGCGCTGTGCCATCATTCAGGCAAACGGGCCAACCTTCTCGGCGGGTCAGGATTTGATCGCGGCGGCAAAGGGGGAACGCTCGGTCACTAAGGGGCGCGGCGGCTTCGGCATCATGGGCCGCCCGCCAAAGAAGCCCCTTGTCGCAGCGGTTGAGGGCCAGGCGCTGGCCGGCGGCATGGAATTGACGCTGTGCTGCGACATCGTCGTGGCATCGACCAGCGCGGTGTTCGGTTTGGCCGAAGCCAAACGCGGGCTGGTCGCGATTGGCGGAGGCTGCTTCCGCCTGCCCCATCGCATACCCCACAACATCGCGATGGAGATGATCATCACCGCCGAGCCGCGTTCCGCCGAAGACATGCACAGCTTTGGCTATGTCAACAAACTGGTGGAACCGGGCAAAACCCTTGAAGGGGCGATGGAATACGCGGCCCTTGTCGTGCGCAACGGACCGCTTGCCACAGTGGCGTCCAAAGAGATCGCTCACCGTTCCGCCACGGAGCAATGGCGCGATGAAGACGGCTGGCGCATTCAGGAAGAGATCATCAAGCCGGTTCTAGCCTCTGACGACCTCAAAGAAGGCCTCGCTGCCTTTGCTGAAAAACGTGACCCCGTCTGGAAAGGAAAATGACCATGAACTCGCTTGAAGGAAAAATTGCGGTTGTTACCGGCGGCGCACAGGGCATCGGCTATGCAATCACGAAAATACTGGCAGGGAACGGTGCCAAGGTCGTGTTCGCCGATGTCGATGGTGAAGCTTCCGCGAAGGTGGAACAGGAATTGGGATCGAGCGCCAAGGCGCTTGTCGGCGATCTGCTGGACCCCGAGGTGCCGAAAGCGCTGATCGACACCGCAGTCGATGCATTCGGCGGCGTGGATATCGTGGTCAACAACGCTGGATACCATTGGGACGCAATGTTCCATAAAATGTCTGAAAAGCAATGGCAGGCCATGCTCGACATCCACATGACAGTCCCCTTCCGGGTACTTCAGGCCGCGGCACCCGTCATGTTCGCTGCCGCCACCGAAGATGCCAAGGCAGGCCGCGAAGTCATGCGCAAGGTCGTGAACGTATCCTCGCTTGCCGCGTCATTCGGCAACATCGGCGCCTCCAACTACTCTGCCGCAAAAGCCGGGATGATCGGGCTGACCAAATCGCTCGCCAAGGAATGGGGGCCGCGCAAGATCTGCGTGAACTCTGCGGCATTCGGCGTGATCCAGACCCGTCTCGGCCTGCCACAAAGCGAACAGAACCAGATCAAGGTCGGTGGCGAAGAGGTGAGCCTGGGCGTTCCAGTCAAGACATTGCAAGCCATGGGCATCGACCACGAAACGGAAACCGGAGACATCTACAAGCCGCGCGAGATCAAGCAGATCCCGCTGGGCCGCGCCGGTCACATCGACGAGGCCGCGGGCCTTGTTTATTTCCTGTGCTCGCCCCTGTCTGACTACGTCACTGGCCAGGTGATGTCGGCAAGCGGCGGTTCGGGCGGAGGAATGTCCTGATGCTTCCTGCGCAGCGGTAAGGGCATCGCTCTCCTAGCGAAAATGTCGTGATCGCTACGCTGTCTCAATGTTCAGTCTCAAGTAGCCGAGTCGAGCTCTGTCAGTATAGCTTAAGGAATTCCACCATGAAACTCATGCAGGAAAAAGACCTTCAATCCGAGTTGGAAATCGACGCAAGAATGCAGGGCCTCGATGGTCGCTATGACTTCGCGCCTGCTTGCACAAATCTGGACGATCCGGGACGCAGACCCGGAACCGCCCACACAAAGAAAATGCTGACAAAGTTGTCGGGCGTGGAGCCGGTGTATGACCCGGAATACGCAAAAAAACTGGCAATGATGAATTGGGTCGGTGATCCCCTGTCGGACAAGGCCGTGCTGTCGATCCGCCGAAGTGGGCGCAATCCTCATGAAATCACCGCCAAGTTTCTGGAAGGTGGCATCGACGCCGTAGAAAATCCGCCCGAGGAACTGGTTGAGATCTGGAAGCAGGTTTCCGAAGACCCTGAATGGCTGGATTGGGAAAAACTGGAACGCGGTTCCAAGGTATTCCGCAGGTTTGGCGTGTTTGCCTATCAGTTTGCCGGTACCATTTCCATCGACGGCTATCGGTCGCCCAATATCAGCCGCACGCTGATGTCGACGGGGCAATACAGCGATCAGACCGCATTCAAACGTTTTCTGCTTACCTGCAACTTTTGGCTTCAAGTCTCCGAAGAAGGTGGCATGCGCCTGCACGGTGAGGGTTGGAAAGTAGCTCTACGTATTCGGTTGCTGCATACCCTGATCCGGCGTGCTGTATACGGCAGCGATCGTTGGAATGAAAAAGAACTTGGCATGCCGATCAGCCAATTGGGCCTTTTGGCCGCGCCCATGCTTGGCTCACCTGGAATGGGGCTGTTCACCCGCGCATTGGGCTATCGCACCACGGACGCCGAGATTGAGGACATGAACCACTTCTGGCGCTATGTCACCTACATCATAGGATATCAGGAGTTCTGCAAATTCCCTGAAACAATTGAAGATTCCGTGAACGCCCTATTCCATCTCAGCTGTATTAGCGTGAAAACCGACGATGACGATGGCATACGCTTGGGACAATCCTATATCGACAGCTTCACGCCCCCAGAAGATCTTCGTGGTTGGGTCAAAGTGAAACGATGGGCCGAGCATAAAGTGAACATCGCGCATCTGATGATGTTCGTGCCGCCGGAATCTCGCGCATTGCTGAATGTTCCGAATTCAAAGTTCTGGACGCTGGTCTACTTCCTTGGCCATGCGCCAAAAACGTTCATTCAGGATACGCGGCGCAAACGAAGCACGTCCTACGCAGATAGGCTGGATCGCCGCATGACGGAACAACGCCGGAATTGGGTGAAACGCCAGCTTGGCGAAGCAGACTTGGTCTACCGGCCCCAATCGAAATTCTAAGCGTGTATGACGGGATGTAGCGCCGCGTTCAACACAAGGTGCCCCGACGATCTGCGCAAGCTAACAGCGCTGCAAGGGTCGGAAGTGCCAACCACCATTCAGTAATATCAAATAATAACAGCGACTTGCTGCATACCCATGCGAACCTGCCAAGAAAAATTGCGAACACAAGAATTTACTTGCTTTATAACAAGCAACTACTAAAGTTTTTGAGGGAGTTCCGCGGATCACTGGGAGGTTAGGTGGTTCGAGGCGACACGGAGGAAGACATCAGAAAGAGTGACTGCCCATGACCCGCGTCAGCGGTTTTGGAGCGACACCACCAACGCCGTGATTTCATCAGGGCGGGGGGCAAATACAACGAAGGAGGATCGTTATGCACCTGAAGAAAACCATTGCCATCACCGCCGCCACGCTCGCGCTTAGCACGAGCATCGCGTCCGCGCGTGAAATCACCTATGCACATTTCCTGCCCGCCGCGGGGTCGATAAGGGACGCGACTGTCGCCTATTTCGACCGCGTATCCGAAGCAACCGGCGGAGAGCTTACGTTCGAGACGTTCTGGGCCGGTGCCATGGGAGGGCCGGTAGAAATGTTGGACACTATTGGCAGCCAAACCGTAGACGCGGGCGGGATCGTCGACGCCTACCCGCGGTCGAGCATTCCAACGGCTTCAATGTTCTCGGACTTTGGTCGGCTGGTGTCATCCAACGCCGATATGCTCGCCTATTCGGCTGCCGTGACAGAACAGCAATTGCTTAAATGTCCGGAATGTTCTGCCGACTATGAAGATAACAACGTCAAGCTGCTGGCGACAACGGCGACCGCGCCCTACTATCTCATGTGCAAGCCAGAAGTAACTTCGACCGCAGATTTGGCGGGAAAAAAAGTGCGCGCTGTCGGCAATGTTGCCAACCTGATGCAGCAAATGGGCGCGGTGTCTGTGTCGGTGACCACAGCAGAAATGTATGAGGCCATGCAGCGCGGCCAAGCCGATTGCAGCACAGGATCGGCTGCCTGGCTGGATGAATACAAGCTCGGCGAATTTGTGAAGTCGATGATTAACGAGCCGATTAACGACTACATCAGTTCGGGCAACATTCTGTTTAACCTCGACGTATGGAATGACTTTTCCGAAGCTCAGCGGGCCGCGTTCATTGATGAGCTTCCGGCCTTCGTAGCACAGATCAACTTTGAAGGCTTGTCCGACGCGGACCAGGCCATCGAAGCCGCCAAAGCAAATGGTCTGAAAATTTATGAACCCGATGAGGAATTTAAGGCACAGATCACCGAGTTCCGAAGTGCTACCTTCGCCGCTGCCATCACCACGGCCGAAGGCACAGGTGTCAAAGTTGCGGAGCGGGTCACCACCGACTTTGAAGCACTGGTGGAAAAGTGGAGCGCCATCGTAGCTGATATCGGCATGGATCAAGCCGCTTATGAAGAGGCGCTGCGCACAGAGATTTATTCCAAACTGCCGAACTGATCCTCCCAAGAGAACGGCGGGCAGCCATTATGGTTGCCCGTGGTTTTTGACGTGCCGGGGTGCAGGTGCCCCCCTCATACAATCGACGCATATTTCAAGGATCAAAGCAGCATGGCCAAGTTGGTTCACTTTGCAAATTGGGTTGCGAGAATTCCCGCGATTTTTGCAGCCCTTCTCGTAGGCGCAATGATGCTCCTTGTGGCGTCCGACGTCGTCCTCAAATACCTGTTCAACGCGCCCGTCCCCATGACGCTGGAGCTTGTCGCGGCATATTTCATGCCCGCCATTTGCTTCCTGCCCCTTGGCAATGTGACGCGCACCGAAGCGCACCTTGAGGTCGAACTATTCACCCAAGGCATGGCAGGGCGCCCCCTTGCCGCGATCAAGCTTTTTGGCTGTGTATTTGGGATCATCTACGGAATTTACATGCTGGACCCCGCGATTGCCCAAGCCATCAAAATGACCGGACGCGGCGAGTATTGGGAGGCCGCCACCGTCCACTTGCCGGTCTGGCCCGCCCGCTGGTTCTTTCCGCTGGGGATTGGCCTCATGATCTTGTGGCTTGCCCTGCTCGCCGTGTCTCACGTGTTCGTCGTACTGACCGGGCGTTCACCCATCGCCCGTGAAATGTCGAAACAGGGCGATACCAAACATTCTGCAGGAATTAACCATGACTGATCTGGCCATCGGCGGCGGCGCTCTTGTCGCCATACTCATCCTGCTCGCACTGCGTGTCCCGATCGCGTTCGTTCTGGGCGGCGTTTCGTTCGTCGGCATCATCCTTGTCCGAGGATGGAATGCGGCGCTCAATATGCTCGGCTCCCTGCCACACAGCTTTGCGTCGTCGTGGGAGCTTTCTGCCGTACCGATGTTCCTGCTCATGGGGGCGGCGGCGTTCCAGACCGGCCTTACTCAAAGCCTGTATTCCGCCGCGCGACTGTGGCTGAACAAGCTGCCCGGCGGCCTAGCGGTCGCCACGAACTTCACTGCGGCGGGCTTTGCCGCAGCCTCTGGATCTTCGGTCGCGACCTCGGCTGCTGTCGGACGGTTGGCGATCCCGGAAATGTTGAAGTATGGCTATGACAAAGGCCTCGCCACCGGCACCGTCGCGGCGTCCGGCACGCTAGGCGCGCTCATTCCCCCGTCGATTGCCTTTGTTCTCTACGGCTGGTTCACGGGCGAGTCTGTCGGTAAACTGCTGATCGCAGGCCTTATTCCTGGGATCATGACGGGCGCAATTTATACGCTGATGATCATTCTGCGTTGCATAAAGTCACCCGGACTTGCACCGAAAATGACTGAGCACGTCACCCTGAAAGAAAAGATGCAGGCGCTGGCCGCCGTCTGGCCGATGCCGGTTCTGGTTCTGAGCGTCATCGGCTCCATCTACTCCGGCATCGCCACACCGACCGAAGCAGGCGCGGTTGGCGCCGTGATGGCTTTCGTCATCGGGGCAGCCAAAGGCAAGCTAACCTGGGCAGTCCTGTGGCGAAGCATGGATGACACGATGAACACAACCGCTTCGCTGTTCTTCCTCGCCATCGGTGCCGTGATCCTGACGCGCTTTCTGGCGATTGCCGGTATACCTACATTTATCGCGGAAGTGGTGTCCGATCTCGGCCTCGGACCCATTCAGCTGGTCATTGCCATGGCCATCGTATTCCTGCTGTTGGGCATGTTCCTTGACCCCATCGGCGTGATGCTGGTGACGCTTCCGATATTCTTGCCCGCGTTCGAGGCAGCCGATCTCAACCTGATCTGGATCGGCGTGATCGTCGTCAAGATGATCGAGATCGGGCTGCTGACGCCGCCAGTCGGGATCAACGTCTATGTGGTCAAACAGGTCGCGGGGGATAGCGTACCGTTGTCAACTGTGTTCAGCGGCGTAAGCTGGTTCCTCGCCTGCGAGGTATTCATCATGGTACTTTTGGTTGCCTACCCAGCATTGTCTCTATGGTTGCCTAACTACATGGGTCAATGAACCAAAAGGGGCTGGAATAATCGGTTTTAGTCACCCCAAAACTCGCTATCGGTTCCTCGCGCTTGGTAAGTCACCCGCCAATACCAACGTCCAAGCAGCAAAGCTCCCGGCGATATAGGCGCGCTATTTTTCAGGACCGGGTTTTGACGCACATTCCATGAATATCCTTAGTTCACAGCCGCGGCAAATGTCGTCATCCGCAGCTTTGACCGCAGCGGCAATCGCCTCGCCCTTGTTGTTGTGCATGTTATCTTCGCCAAGCTCGTCGAATACATGCAACTGCCGCATGATCCGTAATGCGGGTGCGTTGGTGGTAAAGATGTGGAAATCAGCGCCCGCCCGGCGCGCGCGTCTGATCTCTTTCAACAGCAGACCCGCGCCCGACAGGTCAATTTTCCAAAGACCTTTCAAACCCATAAGCTTCGTTTTCGGGACCGGGCTTCGTTCTTCCACCTGCCTGAATTGCTGTTCCACATTCTCGACCGAGGCAAAGAACAACGGACCATCCACCCGGATAACAGAAATCTGCGGGCATTCTGGCAGCCCATAGTTGGCCGCGTTTTTGAACACCCGTCTTCCGTTAATCTCTGTCGGAGAGCCGACCGCGACGATGGGATGGGCGCTATCGTAAAGAAAGACGCAAAGCGACGTGATGACGCCGATAACAATGGCAAGGTCCAACTCGGTAAAAATGCCGGTCAGAAAGGTTGCCGCCAAGATCGCTGTCTCCCTCTTGTTCGAGGTCAGGATATGGCGGATCTCGTGAAAGTTGATGAGCCGGTAGGAAACGAAGAGGATAACCCCCGCCATCGCGGGAACTGGAACATATTCAAGATAGGGGGCAAGCACGAAAAGCAGGATCACCAAGAACCCTGCCGCAAAGATCGTTGACAGCGGGGTTTGCGCACCCGCATCCGCATTCAGCCCCGACCGTGTGAAAGACCCCGACCCCGCGTAGCACTGAAAGAATGCCCCTACCGCATTGGACAGCCCCTGCCCCACCATCTCTTGGCTGGAGTTGTAAGGCTCATCCCGCCGCAGGGCAAAAGAACGCCCGATGGAGATCGCTTCGAGCAAGCCGACAAAAGCAACGGTCGCCGCGACGGGCAACAGCTCCGTCACGAGATCAAAAGATATTACGGGCGCGCCGAAGGAGGGCACGATAGAGCGAAGCGGAGAGAACATCGCAACCCCTTGCGCGGGCGCATCCAGCACCCACGCGACCGCGGTCCCTACGGCCAAAGCGATGATATACGCAGGCATTTTCTTGCTGACCCGGGACAAAAGCACGAGGGTGAGGATCGTCGCGGCTGAGATGAGCATTGCGGTGGCATTCGCCCCGCCGATGTTTTCCGCCGCGTGGTAAAGCCGCTCAAACACACCACCGCCCGCCCCCTTGGCCAAGCCAAGCGCACCGTTCAATTGGCTGGCCGCGATCAAAAACGCCGCGGCCGCTGTGAACCCGATCAGAACCGAATGCGAGATAAAGGAGATCAAGCCGCCAAGCTTAAACACGCCCGCGACAATCTGGATCACCCCCACCATCAGCGTCAGGGACAGCACCATCGCGATATAGTCGTCAGAGCCCGGGACCGCGAACTGTGACATCGAGCCGAACACAACCGCCGAGATCGCCGTGGTCGGCCCCGACACCATGATCATCGACGATCCCCAGATGCCGGCAATCAATGACACGACGACAGCGGTGAACAGCCCAAATTCAGGCGGCAGACCCGCGATGATGGCAAAGGCCACCCCCTGCGGCAACACCACCGCCGCATTCGAAAGACCGGCCACGGCATCAGCCCTGACTGTGCTACGATCAACCTGTTTGAACCACGGTCGCGCCGGACTAAGCGCCAAGAACAACGCGGTCAGCCGGTGATGCATATGCTTCTCCCGAACCTGCGTCTCAGGTTCTGCTTTCAGCTCGAGGAAGGGTTAACCCTTCGGTTTGGCACCTGCTGCTGCAAAGGCAGCTTCAAGGTCGGCCTCCGTTGGAAAGCCGATCAGCACACCCGCCCGCGCTTCGTTTAGGTCAGCACCGCGCCGTTCAATCTCGGCATCGGACATTGTGGTGCGCTGGCTGATGCGGCGGGTCCACTGGAAGAACAGCTTTTGCAGCCGTTCACATTCTTCCACGTAGTGCGGATCGCTGCCCAGATCGTTGAACTCATCCGGATCAGCCTGCAAATCGAACAACATCGGGCGGAAGCCTTCGGCAAAAACGTATTTCCATCGCCCATCGAAAAGCATCGTCAGCTTCGCTTCGGCAACGCTGACGCCCAGACGGCGCCGTGCCTGCCTGAAAGAGTAGTCGTATTCGGAGATGACAAAATCACGCAGCCGGTCCTCCTTGCCCTGCATGAGCGGGCGCAGGGACTTGCCCTCGATAATATGCGGGACAGCGGCACCGCCGAAATAATCAAGAATGGTCGGCACCACATCAATCGCCTCGATCAGCGCATTCGAAACCGTGCCGCGTGTGGCGTCTGCCTCTTTGCTGGGGTCGACTACAATTAGCGGAATACGGGCCGAAGGATCGTGGAACAGCTCTTTCTCGCCAAGCCAGTGATCCCCCAGATAATCGCCGTGATCCGAGGTAAAGACGATCATCGTCTCTTCGGTCAGCCCCTTGGCATCCAGAAACGCCATCAACTCGCCCATCTGGTCGTCGATCTGTTTGATCAACCCCATATAGGCCCCGATCACCTTGGTGCGGGTAACGTCATTGGTAAAAGCTTTGGAGACGCGTTCTTCCATGAAAGCGCCGAAGACGGGATGCGGGTCCGTCATTTCGCCCGCGCTGCGCAGCACCGGCTGATGGGTCTCGGGCGGGTACATGTCGTGATAGGGTGCAGGCACGATATAGGGCCAATGCGGCTTGATATAGCTCAGGTGTAGGCACCACGGTGTGTCGCCCGCTTCCTGAATGAAATCCATCGCGCGGCGGGTGATGTATGGGGTTTCGCTTTCTTCGTCCGACGCACGGGCCTTCAGGTCAGAATTGTCGAGGAACCAGCCGCTCAGGATGTTGCCGTCTTCATCTTCGCCACTGTTGGCGACGCTGTCCCACGGGTTTTCTTCCTCCCAGCCCCGCTCTTTCATATAGTTGTCATAGGCTTTGTTGCGCTTGCCATAGGCCGTGCTTGGATGCAGCCCGTCATCGCGCTCGTAAGGCTCGAAGCCACACTCAGATACCAAAGCGCCGATGGTACTGTCCGGTGCCAGACCGAGGCGTTTCATCCCTTCCGCATCGGCGCTCATATGCGTCTTGCCGCAAAGCGCCGTGCGCACGCCCAGAGGGCGCAAGTGGTCGCCCAAGGTCATTTCGCCCACTTTCAAGGGCACGTTATTCCACGTCGACCCATGCGAGCTGACGTAGCGGCCCGTGTAAAAAGACATGCGCGAAGGGCCGCAGATCGTGGATTGCACATAGGCGCGGTCAAACCGCACACCGCGTTTGGCCAAAGCGTCGATATGCGGCGTATCAAGCCCCGGATGCCCCGCACAGGACAGGTAATCCCATCGCAGTTGATCACACATGATGAAGAGTACATTTTTTGTCATGAAGATGTCCGGGTTCGAGAAGTATTCAGGCGTTGGTTGGGGTGGCCGGAACTGCTTGAGCCCCGGCCACTGGTTTTAGGCTTTCGCCGCATCGGGGATTTCGACACCCATTTCGGTCAATGCACGCAAAGCACCGGGGTGCAGTGGCAGGTTGATGTCTTGCACCGCCCCCTCTGGCGTGATCGCCCGCAACCAAGGCGCGCTTTCGCCCGCCTCTTTGACACCTTCGTAAAAGGCCTTGGTCATCTGATAGACCATCTCTTCATCGGCGTCCTTGTTGGTGACGATCCCAACGGTGACGCCCAATGTCGTGACGTCTTCATCGTTCACCTGATTGTCACCGTAGATGCCTGCAGGCAGTGTCGCGGCGCTGAAGCCGGGGCGGCCCACGAGCGCCTGAACGCCTTCAGACTCCAGCGTATCCGTAGGGATACCAAGGAAACGGATCTTGTTGGTCACCGCGATCTGGGTCAGCGCGGGGCTAGGGGCGTTGGTGGGGTTACAGTAGACATCGAGGTTGCCATCTTGGAAGGCCGCCGCTGCCGCATCCCAGCCAAGTTTGACGGCTTCGTAGTCGGCGCCCTCTTCCAGCCCGGCCACGGCTTTGAACAGACGTGCCATGGTGGTGTAGGCAGCGCCGCCGGGGGGGCCAAGGAAGATGCGCTTGCCGGCGATCTGATCCATCGACGTGATGCCTGAGGAGTCGTAAACCGCGATGTGATAGACCCCCATCGGGAAGTTCAGCACGGTGCGCAGATTGTTGACCAGTTCAGGCGCCTGTTCGATCTTCTCATACATGGCCGCCTGACGGCGCATCAGCGAGTGGATGACGGGCGAAGACATGCAGAAGTCGCTGCGCCCCATCGCCACTTCCAGCACATGGCGCGTGGCTGCACCCGTGGCATTCAGCTGGATTTCATAGTCGGACAACGCGCCGTTCACGATATTCGCGAAAGTCGTCATTACGAGGTTCGGGCTGGTGCCCGGCCCGAGGGTCGACATGCGCAGGATGTCTTTTGCAAAAGCCCCGCTCGGCATAGTGGCGAGTGCAGCAGCACCTGCAGCGGTGCCGAGAAAGCCACGGCGCGAGAATGTTGAATTGGTCATTGGTTAGTCCTCCTCTGTATTAAGAAACTTCGGGTGTCAGGAATGACCCGAACCGAACGGCCGACCAAAGTGCCACGGTGGCTGCCACAGCAATCCACGACACCAGCGGTCCGAAAAACAAAAGCGCAAAGGCAATGCCAAGGCCCACCGGTGCGTAGCGCAGCTTGCCTTTCGCGGGGTAGCAAGCCCGCGAGATATGCAGCACGGCGAGCGTCACAAACAGGATTGACTGCGCGGATTCCGCCAGCGGATATCCGGTACCAAGCAGCATGGCCGGTTGATAGATAAAGGCAAAAGGGATCACGAAACCGGGCAGCGCCAAACGTGAGGCTTCAATGGCTGTGCGCATCGCGCCGGCTCCGGCGATGGGTGCGGCCGCAAAGGCCGCGAGGGCGACAGGCGGCGTCACCGCAGAGAGCACGCCGAAATACAGCACGAACATATGCGTATGAATGATCGGCACCCCAAGTCGTTGCAGCGCAGGCCCCATGACCAGCACGATGATCAGATAGGCAGGCACCGTGGGCATCCCCATACCCAAGAGCAAACAGGCGACCGCCATGAGCACCAAGGATACAGCCAGTTGCCCATCGGCATAGCTTGCCACGAGCGACGCGAACCGCAGCCCGACCCCCGTCAGGTTCAAGATCCCGATGATGATACCAACCGCGCCCACGATCACCACCAACTGGGCCGAGATCAGCCCCGCCGCGCGAATGAACCTGACCCAAGAAGACACGTCGGTCAGCAAGCCAGGCTTGATCGCGAACCCAAGCACGACGGCAAAGGCCACGCCGATAAAACCCGCATAGGCCGGGGAAGAGCCGCCGACCATGGCAACGACGATAGCCGTCAGCGAAATCATGAAGACGATAATCTGCGCAAGTTCACGCCAGACGAAGCTAAGCTTTGGCTGTACGGAAACGTCTAGGTCCATGTCCCGTGCCGCACTTGACGTCGACATGAACAAACCCGCGTAATACAGGATCGCCGGAACCGCGGCGGCAGCACAAATGGTCAGATAGGGCTCGCCGGTGACATCGGCCATGATGAAGGCCACGGCCCCCATAATCGGTGGGGTTATCTGCCCCCCGCTCGAGGCAGCGGCCTCAACCGCGCCAGCAAAATGAGCTTTGAATCCGCGTTTTTTGATCAGCGGTATCGTGATGACACCCGTGCCGACAACATTGGCTACCGCGCTGCCGGAAATCGTGCCGAACAATCCGCTGGCAATGGTCGCCGCCGCTGCCGGACCCGAACGAATACGCCCTGTAGCCGCGAGAGCCAGCTTCACAAGCACACGGTCGATCGTGAGAAATTCGAGAAATGCGCCGAAGATGATAAAGATCAGGATGGTCGAGACCACTGTCGCCATAGGGCGGCCAAAAACACCGTCAAAGGAATACCACAGAACCTGGATCAACTCCTCAGACGTCATGCCCGCATGGCGCATGAAACCCGGCGCATATTGTCCGAATGCACCGTAAAGAAGCACAAAAGCCGCGACGCTCGCCATGACCATACCGACAGATCGGCGGGTGAGCTCGATCACCGCAATCAGTCCTAAGGTGCCGAGCCAGATGTCGGTGGAAGTGAGGAAATAGAGCCCGGTTTCAATCTCTGCCGCTGCGCGAAAATACTGAAAAACAGAAACTCCCAGCAACACCGCAGTGACCAGTGCCAGAGGTTTCCCCACCGCGACGAGTGGATTTTCCATTTGGGTTAGCAGGATCAATAGCCCCCCGACCAACAACATCCCCACGCGCAGATACGACTCGCTGAAAACGCCAAACACGGACACGTAAAAGACGACGGCGATGATCAAAGCCGATAGTGCCAGATTCAATCCGGTCACAGTTTTCGAAAGCACATTTTGCATCGGTCCTCATCTCCTCCAAATGCAGCCCGGCATGGTCCTCCTCGACCACAACGCGACCGCACAAGAATTAGACAGTAGAGGGTTGACGGTCCAACACCCATTTCACTAGGTGGAACGCTATGACAAAATTAAATCGGTCCGTCGAACGCGGGCTCAACATTCTTGAAGTTATCTCCAGCAATGGCGTTTGTTCCCTGGCCTTTCTGGCTGAACGGACTGGATTGCCTAAACCGACGATCCTGCGAATCTGCGCCACTTTGGTCCAACAGCGCTGGCTTAGCCAAAGCAGAAGTGACAGCCGCTACAGGGTTGGCTCCCGATTTCCGCGGGTCAACGCACACCCCGATTCGATAGATGCTCTGGTCGAAGCCGGTGCCTATGCGATCCTCGCGCTTTCCGAGGCAACCGGACTTGGCGTGGACCTTGCCGCACCCATCGGCAACGGGCGGGTCGAGATCGTCGATACGACGCGGACCTTCTCAGAGCATGGCGTTTTCCCCGACTGCATCGGCTACAGACCCTCGCCTTTTCGGTCTGCCTTGGGATGTGCATTTCTTGCCGCGTTAGACCCCGCGCAAGAAGCTGAATACACCGCCCGTTTGGCAGTCCATACCACCGGTAGGGATCGCGTCGCGGCTCTGGCGCTGCCAGCCAAATTGCGCGAAGTGCGCGTGCAGGGTTTCGCCACAAGAGAGGACGGCTATTGGGGGCGTGCGGTAGACTACGGTGGCATCCCAAGCGCGATAGCGGTCGCCATCAGCTCTCGGGGTCACATCGTCGGCGCAGTCAGCCTCATTTGGCTGGCCGAGCAGCACAGCGTCGCCTCTGTCGCCAAAGCGCATCTGGAAAAACTGACCGCCACGGCACGGGAGATCGGTGAGCTCTACGCCGCCCACATCGGCTAATTTCGTTGATCGACTGTTTAGGCTTTGCCCGTCTGCCCGTCCAAAACACCTTGCAATCGGGCTAGCAGGTCGTCCAGTTGCAGGCGCTCTTGCGCACTAAAGGCTTCCAGTACCGCCGCTTCAAAGGCCAAAGCCTCAGGCACGATCTGTTGAAAAACCTCTAGCCCCCTGTCGGTCACTTCGATCTCAACCAAACGATGATCCCGGTCGCTGGTCGACTTGGCAAGAAGGTCGGCTTTCTCAAGCTTTGACACGGCCCGACTGACGCTCGGCTTGTCGAGCGAGACACTATCATGGATCTCGCGCACCGACATCTTCTCGCGATGCGCCACATGCGCCAGCACCCGCCATTCCGGCGTGGAGAGACCGTAAGGCTCCCCGTAAACCTTCGACAGCTTCTTGCTCATCTGGGCAGCCAATACAGACAGTCTGTAGGGCAAAAAAACCGACAGACTGAAGTCATCTGATGCCATATGCGCCCGCCCTTCCTAGATCGTTGCAAATGAAATGTTCTTGACGGAGTGTCCCACAGCAGCCTATTCGTTGCAAGTGCAACGATTCTCATAGGGCGGATCTGATCGGTTTTCTAGCCCAAAAGTCACAGCATCGAGGGAAGGGAAAAACTATGACTGACACTGGCAAAAGCTCTCTGATCCAGGCCGATGGAGGGACGATTACCCCGGGTTATATGCCCGGTTTCGGCAATGATTTTGAAACCGAAGCGCTCCCCGGTGCTCTACCTCAAGGCATGAACAGCCCGCAGAAATGCAACTACGGTCTTTACGGCGAACAGCTATCCGGCACCGCATTCACCGATGTGCGGCCAGAGCGCACGTGGTGCTATCGCATTCGGCCGTCGGTCAAACACAGCCACCGCTACGAAAAGATCGACCTGCCCTATTTCCGCTCTGCACCCGATATCCACCCCGAGGTGACCAGCCTTGGCCAGTACCGTTGGGATCCGGTCCCGCATACGGACGCGCCTTTGACTTGGCTGACCGGCATGCGGACCATGACCACGGCAGGTGATGTGCATACCCAAGTCGGGATGGCCACCCACGTCTATCTGGTGACCGAATCCATGCAGGACGCCTATTTCTTCTCCGCCGACAGCGAGATGCTCGTCGTCCCGCAGGAGGGTCGCCTGCGGTTTGCGACCGAGCTGGGAATCATTGATGTCGAGCCCAAGGAGATCGCCATACTGCCGCGCGGACTTGTCTACCGTGTCGAACTGCTCGACGGTCCCGCGCGTGGGTTTGTTTGCGAAAACTATGGTCAGAAGTTTGAACTTCCCGGCCGTGGTCCAATCGGCGCAAATTGCATGGCCAACCCGCGTGATTTCAAAGCGCCGGTGGCGGCCTATGAGGACCGCGAAGTGCCGTCCACTGTCACCGTGAAATGGTGCGGGCAGTTCCATGAAACAAAGATCGGTCAAAGCCCGCTCGATGTGGTCGCATGGCATGGCAATTACGCCCCCTACAAGTACGACCTGCGCACCTACTGCCCGGTCGGTGCGATCCTCTTCGACCATCCAGATCCCTCGATTTTTACGGTGCTGACTGCGCCCTCGGGCCAAGAGGGCACGGCAAACATTGATTTCGTGCTATTCCGCGAGCGCTGGATGGTGGCCGAAAACACCTTCCGCCCGCCGTGGTATCACAAGAACATCATGTCCGAACTGATGGGCAATATTTACGGCGAATACGATGCGAAACCACAGGGCTTTGTGCCCGGCGGGGTGAGCCTGCATAACATGATGCTGCCGCATGGGCCGGACCGGAACGCCTTCGAGAAAGCCTCGAACGCCAACCTCGGGCCAGAGAAGTTGGACAATACCATGTCCTTCATGTTCGAAACCCGCTTTCCGCAGCAGCTGACCCAGTTTGCCGGGAAAGAGGCCCCGCTTCAGGATAACTACATCGATTGCTGGGCGGATATGGAAAAGAAGTTCGACGGCACGCCGGGTAAGAAATAACCGCGATGTTGACGCTTTATTCCTACTGGCGCTCGACCACGGCCTACCGTGTGCGGGTGGCGCTGAACCTTAAAGGGCTGCCCTATCGGGTGGTTCCGGTCGATCTCGTGGCCGGAGACCAACGCGCCCCGGACTATGTCGCCAAGAACCCGATCAAGGGGGTGCCGACCTTGCTTCTGGAGGACGGCAGGGCGCTAACCCAATCGCTGGCGATCATGTCCTATCTGGACGATATCGCGCCGGAACCTGCCCTTCTGCCTGAAACAGCGTTCGAGCGGGCTCAGGTACTGGCCGCCGCACAGGTGATCGCGACGGACATTCATCCGATTAACAACCTCAAAGTCGTCAGCCACCTGAAAACCCAGCATGGGTTGACCGCCGATGAGGGGACAGCCTGGATGCGCCATTGGATGACCGAAGGGCTGCATGCCTATCAGGCGCTGCTGCCGGACGGCCCAAGTTTCAGCTTTGCGGATACCCCCCTGCTCTGCGACCTTTGCCTTATCCCGCAACTCTACAACGCCCACCGGTGGGGGGTCGATATGACCCCCTTCGCGCGGCTGCTCGACATCGAACAGCAGGCCCTGCGCCTCCCGGCCTTTGACGCCGCACGCCCCGAAAATCAGCCAGATGCCAAATGAAGGACACGATATGACACAACTCATGCGCTCATGGGTCGACAGTGCCAATACGGCCAAGACCGACTTTCCCCTGAACAACCTGCCCTACGGCGCGTTCCATGTCGCCGGGCGTGACCTGCACGCGGGCGTTGCCATCGGCGATCAGATCCTTGACGTGACTGCGATGGAAGAGGCTGGCCTGCTCGATCTGCCTGCCAAGGCAGTCTTTGCCCGTGGCACCTGGAATGATTTCATGGCGCTCGGCGCTGACGTCTGGCGCAGCTTTCGCGCCTATCTGACTTCCGCTTTGGCAGAAGGAAGCGCTGAGCAAACCACCTTGCAAGCGCATTTGGTGCCGATGGCAAATGTGACGTTGGAAATGCCCTTCACTGTCACTGAATTCACCGACTTCTATGCGGGTCGCCACCACGCGTTCAACGTGGGCTCCCTGTTCCGCGATCCGGCCAATGCGTTACCGCCGAACTGGCTGCATATCCCCATCGGTTATAATGGCCGCGCCTCCTCTGTTGTGGTCAGCGGCACCGATGTGACCCGCCCCAATGGGCAGTTGAAGGCGCCGGATGCGGAGATGCCGGTATTCGCCCCGTCCAAACGATTTGATCTGGAGCTTGAGATGGGCGCCATCGTCGGCAAACCGTCAAAGGGTCGTGTGAGCGTACAACAGGCGGATGACATGATCTTCGGCTATGTCCTGCTCAACGATTGGTCCGCGCGCGACATTCAGGCATGGGAATACCAGCCGCTCGGGCCATTTCAGGCCAAGGCGACAGCGACCACCATCAGCCCTTGGATCGTGACTAAAGACGCGCTGGAGCCCTTCCGCGCCTCCACCCCGCCGCGCGAAAAGGAGCTTCTGCCCTATCTGCAAGAACCCGGTCCGATGCTCTATGATATTGACTTGGAGGTTGCCCTCGCCCCCGAAGGCAAGTCTGAAACAATCCTGTCGCGCACCAATTACAACGTGATGTATTACTCGGCAGCGCAGCAACTCACCCACCATACCACCAGCGGCTGCCCGATGCGCGTGGGCGATCTGCTCGGCTCCGGCACTATTTCCGGCCCAGAAAAGGAAAACCGGGGCAGCCTCTTGGAACTCAGCTGGGGCGGTAAGGAACCTCTCACGCTCGATACCGGCGAGACGCGCACCTTCCTTGAGGACGGCGACACGCTCACCCTGCGCGGCGCGGCAAAGGGTGATGGTTATCAAATTGGTTTTGGCGACTGTGCAGGCACCCTGCGACCCGCCCCCGCGATCGACTGAACGGACCATCCCGCCAGAAGAGAAACGTCGGCGGCGTTATAGCAGCGCCGTCGTCGACCGTTCCCGTCCCTCTAAGTGAACCGAATAACCCCCAGATATGTAAACGCTTTGCTTGATAAATTTGGAAACAGAGGGGCGGTTTCCCAAGAGATTGATGTGCGACTAAAATTTGACTATGCTTCTTCGGAAAAGGTTTCCTAATGCCTCGTCATACTAGTCTTGTCTGTGCAGCTGCGTTAGCCGCGCTCTCGACCGCATGGGCCTTCGCGCAAGAACCCCACGACGGTCCGCCTCCGATGTCTGAAGAGGATCAGGTGCTTAGCGAAGCTCTTCAATTGCGCATGGGTGACACGAGTACCCTAATGGAAACCGTTCCCGTCCCTGACAACGCTTCCAGCTGCGGTGGTACGCCCGGCTATGACCGTATGCTTTGCCTGATCGACCTGCTGAAGGAAGACCTCCCCCACGACATTTTGGAAACCCTTCAGGTAGAGTATTCACGCTCACAGGCCGAGCATTGGAGCAATCTTCCCGCCGGGGCCTTTCCCAAACGCCCCGGTGTTCTGCTGGGCGAACTGAGCATCAAGCAGCGTGGCCTGGTCAAGGCGATCATGATGGAGGCCACAAGCCACGATGTCGACGAAGGTTTCGACGAAATGATCCAAACTTTGAACGCCGATGACTATATCAATACCGTCAGCGCCGACTACAAGGCTGGCTATTCCTCTTACAACACAAAGTTTGCCTTTTTGGGTACACCCGGACCATATGGCACATGGGAGCTTTATTACGGCGGTCATCATATGGCCTTTGCCAACACCTACACCGACGGGAAATTGGCAGGGGCCACGCCCTCTTTCCGAGGCGTCGAGCCCTTCCCTTATTTCGAGATGAACGGTCGGGTGAACCAGCCCCTTACGCAGGAGCGCGACGCTTTTGCCACCTTGCTCAGCGCCCTCTCGGAAGAGCAACGCATGGCCGCAAAACTTGAAGGGACCTATCGCGATATCCTCGCCGGGCCTCAGGCTGACAACGCTATACCAGACAGTTTCGAGGGCCTATCCGTCGCTGCGTTGGACGAGAATATTATTGCATTGCTTGTTGCGGCAATCGAAACCTACGTCGGGGATTTGACCGAAGTCGAATCCGCAGCCTACATGCAGAAATACACGACCGAGCTGCCGGACACCTACCTTGGGCATTCCGGAACGCCGCAACTAAGCGCCGAAAACGACTATGTCCGAGTTCACGGCCCTTCCCTCTGGATCGAGTTTTCATTGCAGTCAAACAAGTCTACGGGCAAAGTCGGTAACCATCCGCATTCGGTTTGGCGTGATCTGAATGACGATTATGGCGGCCAGAAAAAATGATATGGCGTTGTTTTATTCGCACCAGCTTGCTTGCGTATGCATTGTTTTTTGGAGGCGTGGGGAGCGTACTGGCCCATGCTTTGCCCGGTAGTGCACTTCTAATACGACAGGACGAGTCAGAGTTGAGACTCACAATCCAGTTCCCGTTAGAAGATGCGATCATCGCCGAACCCGAGCTTGCGGTGCTTGAAGGGATGAAGGCTGACGAACCGCTGTCGCATAGAATGGAGGACCGCCTGGTCAGTTATCTCCATCGCCATCTCTCATTGACTGCGGGCGGTGCCTCACTGCCACTGACGCTTTACGACGCCCGTATTCAGACTGCCTATCACGAACATGTCGGGCATTTTCTACAAATCGTTACTCAGTGGCGCGCGGCAAGTACTGAAATTGAACCAAATTCTCTCGTACTGAAGTACGACGCCGTGATGCACGAAGTACGAAATCACCGTGCGACAGTGCGATTTCTCATGCAGAATAGAGAAGCGCGCCAAATTGCGGAGTTCGGTTTTTTCGATGCGGAGAAAGGTATTCCCCTGGACCTGCGCGCAACTGGGCTCGAGTGATCTAGCCTTCTTTGCGCCGTTCACAAATGCCCAATCTGGCCCGCTAATGTAAATGTATCCCACACCAGCAACGTTCTGAGAGGTCAGTTCTTTACGCACAGCGGACTTCGGCTAAATACGCAGTGAACGTCTGGAATGCGCCTTCGTGTCGGATTTGTTGAACGGCCCAAAGCTGCTGCTAGCGCAGTGCTGCCATGTAGTATCGCTAAACCAGCCGTTCCACAGATCGCGCCAAAATGTTTATACTTGGAGAGTTAATATCCAGTCATTGGGTGCCGCCCCCTAGCGGCGAATGCTCACAAGGGGGCGCTTTGACCTAAAAAACCAGTTTGCTTCCGCTTTAGGTATACTTTCCGAAAAGGACATTTCGTGGATGATGTTGCCGGTTGCGACCTCGGTTCCGCCCGCTAGCGGCACCGTCACCCTTATGTCGCCACCAAGACGAATATAGCCTGGCCGTGCAGTTTCGTCATCCGGTTTCTGCTCAGAATTGACCGCGTCGCTCAACAGGTGATTGCCTGAAATCTCGATACGGATCATGTTGCCATTGTAGGGCGCTTCGATCAGGAAGCCGTCAGGCCATCCGTTGCCGGACTGCGGGCCGACATGGATTTCACCAACGAAGCTGTCCTCGAATTCACCCGTGCTGAGCAGGATTTCACTGTCTTTTGCCAACATGAACTTACAGACGACCTTGTTGCCGTAATCCGCGTTGTGAAGGATATAGGAGAAGTCCAGCGTGAAATCGCCGCATTCCGCACGGCCCCAGTGCCACGCCTTGAGAACACCTTCGATACCGGCATTGCCCCAATTGTGGTCGTGATAGCCGTGACCATCCTCGATAGCGATGGTTTCGCCCGCGACCTGAATGGTGCCCTTCACAACTGCGCGTGGTGCGGGCAGGACATGCGCGTTAAACACCGCCAGCGCCTCGTCGAAATACACCGCACCGGATCCGGCACGCCAGGATTCAACGGTCGCGACAAGTTCAAGGTCGACGACAAAAGTGATCTTCGGGAGATTTCCATAGTATCTCCTTCTGAAAGAGGTGGTAGGCCGATCAGCTTTCAGGCCGGTTCAGCAACTTTGCGTATTTCTTGAGAAACAGGTCCGCCCCCTTCATCTTGCGGGTCAGGAAGTCTCCTGCGGTGAAGAAAACAAGGAAGGAATTCCCCTGTTTGGGACCAAGCGGAACGAGGATCGGCGCCTTGCTGCCCCATGGCTTATAGGGCTTCATGTCTTCGATCGCCTTGCCCGCTGCCAATCCGGATAGCGTCGCTTTGAGCCAAGGCAGTTGGCGGCTTGTGGCCACGATTGTCATGGCGTCGCCGACATCCGCAACATCGCCCGCCGCAAACACGTTCGGCAACGAGGATGGGCGCATCCATGGGTCGACCTTGATCCGGTTGGCCGTCGTTTTCTGGACACCGGCAAGCGTTTCAAGCAGCTCGGAATTCGCGCGCGATCCGATAACCGGAAAGATCAGATCGAAGTCGTGCTGTGACCCATCGGCGAGTTGCAGGGTGCCCACGTAGGGCTCGGTCAAGCTTTTCAGGTTCTCCGCCCGCTGACCGAGAATGAGCGTGACACCAGCCTTGCGCAGTTTCGTAGCCAATGAAGCGCCCAGTTTTGACGGCATCGTCGGGAATAATGCCTCGTCGCTTGAGATCAACGTCACCTTCTTGTCCGGCATGGCATAGGCGATTTCGCCCGCAAGCTCGGTGCCAACGGCACCAGCCCCGACAATGCCAATGTTCTGCGCCGCTTTGAGTTGCTGGTGAATGCGCTGGTTGTCGCCCCTAAGGCCCGCAATATCAGCACCTTGAGGCTTGAAGGGCATCGCATTGCTGGACCCGGTGGCAACAACGATTTGATCCGCCTCTACCCGCGTGCCGTCCTCCAACGTGACACCTTCCGCGTCGATAGCCGTCGCCTTGGACGCGATGACCCTGCCGTTCGCGAGCAGCCGATCATAGGGAATGAGAGCGCGATCTAGCAGCGAAGGGTCGACAACCGCGCGGATCATGGCCGGCGCGTGAACGAAGTGACTGCGCGGCTCGATCAATATGACTTCCGCGGTGTCGTCGAGAGACTTCGCGAGTTCGGCGCCTATGTAACCGCCGCCGACAATGGCAATTTTCTGTGACATGATTTCTAACCTTCTTAGTCGCCTAACGGCGTTATTCTATGATTTGTAGGCAGCGTGATCGGCGGGATAGGTGATCTGTCCGAATTTCCCGGCGCGATACGCGCGGAACGCTTGGGCCAGCTCATCGTCGCTATTCATGACAAACGGGCCGCGCATGGCGATGGGGTCGGTGATCGCCTCACCGCCAAACAGCAGCAGATCAAGCGGTTCAACAGCCGGGTTGGTAATCTCCAACGTCCCATCCGGGGCGTCCAATCCGATGATGGTATGAGCGTCGATCTTGGCATCACCGACCACGGCCCCATGCGTCGGCAGGAATCCCGCGACTGGCAGACCGGCGTGCAAGGCGATATCAACCGTCGCAAGCGGCTCGATCCTGACGTGCCAGATGAATTCGCCCGCATAGGTGGGGATGGGCGAGGATTGTCCATCATACTGGCCAAGCAGAACTTTGACCTCCCCACGCCCACCCGCGAGCATTGCCACGGGCAGGTCCGGTGATGAGACGGACATGTATTGCGCAGGCTCGATCTTGTTCGACGCGGGCAGGTTGATCCAGAATTGAAAGGAATGCAGCACCCCGCCATCCCGGCGCAGGGGTGCCGCGAGCATTTCGTCGTGGACAATGCCATTGCCCGCCTTCATCCATTGCACGCCTCCCGCCGTGACAGAGCTGTTGTTTCCCAGGCTGTCAAAATGGGTCATGGCACCTTCCATGACATAGGTGAAGGTCACGATACCCGCATGGGGATGGGCAAAGCTGCCGTCCGGCTCGGGTAACTCACCGGCAGAAATTTCGCGCTTGGGAAGATGATCGAGAAGCAGGAAAGGGCCGACCGCATTCACAGCCCGGTTCGGAAGGGCACGTCCGATGGTAAATGTACCGACCTGATCGGGCTGCGCTGGCTCTTGAAAAGAAACTTGTTTCATTGAGTTGCTCCGGTTGTTGATCCAATGATAAGCGAAACGGAACTTGATTGATATTTATACTTATTTCGCATCTATATAATCTCTCCTTAACTTTCGGTGCCTCATGAAACTCGATCAACTGAATGTTTTGCGCGCTGTTGTTGAAACGGGCTCGGTCAAAACGGCTGCCGAGCGCCTCAACCGGACACAGCCGGCGATCAGCCAGGCATTGAAGGCTCTGGAATTCCAGACTGGGACCGAATTATTTGACCGGTCGGGGTATCGGCTTGAACTCACACCCGTCGGCAAACGGGTCTATCTTCAATCCTTGCGCGTTTTGACGGAGGCAGAGGATCTGGGTCAACTGATCCATCATTTCGAAAAAGGGCAGGAAGAGACGATCACGATCGCGGTGGATGCCACCACTAACCTCAACGCGCTGACCCCCGTCTTATGCAAACTGCAAACAGGTTTTCCCGAGACCCGCGTGGTCTTGCGCCCCGAGGTACTGTCCGGTGCTATCGAGGCCGTAAAAACAGGAACCGCGGCAATCGCGATTTCGCCAATGTCCTCGGTCATGCTCGAGGAAGAGGGTTTCGACTATATACCCCTCGGTACATCTACGTTGCGCAATGTTACGTCACCCTCCCTTTGGGCTGAGATGGACAATCCCAAGCGCCTCGCGGACTTGCGGCGCTTCCATCAGGTCATCGCAAGCGACAGCGGGCAAGCCGGAGGACTGTTCGACCGCGAAATCGGCGTCCAGAAAGGCCAACGCCGCTGGTACGTCAGCGACCTTCAGACAAAAAAGCACCTTTTGATCGCAGGCCTCGGTTGGGGCCGCCTGCCAGAGCACATGATTGCGGAAGAGTTGAAACAAGGGCGGCTGTGCGAGATAGACTTGCCACACACGCATCTTGCGTTCGACGTCACCATCTATGCGTTTCGCCAGTCCAAGCCAATCGTCCGCGCGGTAGCGGCATTGCTGTGGAAAGAATTTGAAGCCCATGCGATGTAAGACATGCGTATCGTAAAAGCCGGCTTTGATGGCCGATTTTCCAACGCATTTCTGCGGCCAACCTTTTATGAAAGTAATGCTCCGGTTATCCCCGTGATACTGACAAGGGTATCATTGAAATCCCTGCCAGTCTGATCGCAGCTTCGGCGACAGCGTCCGAAATGCCCGCCATAGCTATGCCGCCCTGCCCTTTGCCCTGGTCTTTGATGCGGACACGACCCTGCGGCGGATCACGGGCAGTATCCTTGCGGCGCTCGGCGTTGCCGCCGCACTTTGGGTAGCATTCAACAGCGATGTGCTCGGGGACCAATATGGCTTCATTGAAAGCGACTTTCAGCGCGCGGTCGCGGTGACGCTGCTCTTGGTGGTGCTCGAAACGGCCCGGCGCGGGGTCGGCTGGCCGCTGCCGCTGGTGGCGGGACTTGCGCTGCTCTACGGGTTGTTTGGACAGTATATTCCGGGTGAGTTCGGACATTCCGGCACGCCGGTTGAAAGTTTTTTCGGGACGCTGACCATTGCCGAGGGCGGCATCTGGGGCACGCTGACCGGGGCTTCGGTGTCGGTCGTGGCGATCTTTGTAATCTTTGGCGCGGTCCTGAACCTTGGTGAAGCGGGTCAGGGTTTCATGAACGTTGCGGCAGCAGCAGCGGGTCGGCTGAAGGGCGGTGCCGCCAAGGTTTCGGTGTTGTCGTCCGCCCTGTTCGGCTCCATCTCAGGCTCTGCCTCGGCGAATGTCGCCTCCACCGGCGCCATCACCCTGCCCGCGATGACGAAGCTTGGCTATCCCGCGCCTTGCCGCCGCGGTCGAGGCCGTAGCCTCCTCCGGCGGGCAGATCATGCCACCCCTGATAGGTGCCGGTGCCTTTATCATGGTCGAGCTTACCGGCGTTCCCTACACCGGCATTATGGCCGCCGCAGCCCTGCCAGCGCTGCTGTATTTCGTCGCGGTCTGGATGGGCATCAACACCTATGCCAGGCGAGAACTGGTTGAAGGTCGCGCTGACAGCAATGGCACTTGGCATTGGGCTTTATATCATTCCGTTGGGCATGGTCGCCAACCCCGACATGCTGCGGCTCTCGGACGCTCCACTGGCCGCTTTCTTGGCGGCGGCGCGCGTGGCCTTGGGTCTGACGTTACTCTCGTCCGGTCTGATCGGAGCGCGCCGACCCATACCGACGATCGCGCTCTGTGCGGCCGGGCTGACGGTTGTATTCTCAGGCCTCTGGTTTTGACCAATTTAGTGTAGTTGCTGCTGGCTTTGACAGATACAGGCATTGCCAAGTTGTTCAGCTAGCATGATCCGGCTATTTCAACGTCGTGAAACCCCAACCAGCGTCCTGCGCCTGAGGGGCTTCCAGTTCCCTCGCGCAATCATCGCATAGGCTGTTTGGTCTTACCATCGCGTCGCAATGAGCACGGCCGACGTTGAAGACACCTGGTGGCCGGCGCGGTGTGATTGTAAGCCGGGAAGCAGTCCGGTTGTAGGTCACTCGCTTTGGTCCAAATTGCGCATATTGCGGCCGGCGCGTTCGTCCTCGACATTCTCGTGCAAACACGACGAAACACGAAAGCAGCCAAGCGGTTTCTCCAAATGTTGATCAATCAGTTCGGCGAGCCGAGGGCCATGATCACCGACAAGCTGTGCAGCTGTGTCAAGCCGATCAAAACATTGGCACCGGAGGCTGACCACCGCGCCCACGAGGGATTGGACAACACCATCGACGGATCACACAGGCCGACCCGCAAGCGAGAGAAGATATTCGGCCGGTTTAAGTCACATCGGCAGACTCAGAGGTTGCTATCCGCTCACGATCAGACCAACCTGATTTTCCGTCCCGCCGATTTCAACGCGCCGCAAACTCATATCGCCATGCCCGAGATGACGCGTTCAGCCTTTGGGCAGAATACACCATCGAAGTGGTGGCGTGATTTACAGACCAGCAACACACTACGACACGCGGCCAACAACTTGGCACTGCCGAAACAGCAAACGGGTATGATCATGTCTCTATACACGAAATCTTTGACCATATGGCTTCTGGCCACCCATTCTGCCTTGGCGCATGAATTTTGGATTGAACCTCGGGCCTACACTTTCCCGTCACAGGCAACGATTGAGGCGGATTTATTGGTCGGATCTGAGTTTGTCGGGCAGGATTATATTTTCATTCCGAAGGGATACAGCTCGGCCCTGTTTTCCAGAGGTGACGTTGAAACAGAGCTGGCGTTTACCGGACAAGATAACCCGTCGTTGAGCCTCCAGTCGGGCGAAAACGGGCTGCACGCTATTGTACTTGTTTCAAATGCAAGCACCCTAAAGCATGACACGCTGGCCGACTTTCGTGAATTTGCTGAAACCGTAGGGCGTGGTGCCGAAGTATTTAGCACCCGGCCGGGTCAGCCCATCAGAGAAGCCTATTTCCGTTATGCGAAAACCTTGGTGGGGGTGGGCGACAATAGCGGGCAGGATCGTGCATATGGCGCAATTTACGAGTGGGTAGCGCTGGATAATCCTTATGTTACTTTGGACGGGCCGGTCCGCTTTCAGCTGCTCTTGAATGGCGAAGCAAACGCCAATCAACCGGTTCAGGTATTTGCGCGGCCTGTTGGGTCCGAAGCCGAGACAGGACCGCAGCATATGATGACGGATGCGAATGGCATATTGACGCTTTCGGATGACATTCGTGGAGAGATCATGATCAACAGCGTAAAATTGCTGCCGGTAAAGCATAATGACTTTGATTGGGTGAGCTATTGGGCGTCGCTGACTTTTGAACGGTAGCAGCGTCTTGGGGGCAAGTGCCACTGGCTTGGGTCAATACAAACCCTGAATTTCCAAAGGCAACTGCTGTACTTCTTGTTTTTTAAGGATCGTTCTAGGCTGCTGTGTGGCGTCGGCTGCTTTCAGGCGGTTGAACCGGCGCGAAGAAGCTTCGGTGATATCTTCACGGCTGCGCAGGATCGTGGGTCTTAGAAAGACAAAAAGTGTACGCTGGGTATTGCGGGCATTACGCGATTTGAAAAGCTCTCCGACCACCGGTAGATCGCCAAGACCGGGCACCTTGCTGCTGCCATTGATGCGGTCGTCGGTTATCAGCCCACCAAGCACGACTGTTCCGCGGTTGTCGGCCATTACGGTTGTATTAATCACCCGCCGGTTGGTCACAAGATCCGCGGCACCTTCAACATTGGCATTTGTTAGGCTCGATATTTCCTGTTCGATGACCAGCTGCACCACACCTCCGGCCGTGATCCGGGGCACGACATTCATCGTGATGCCGACATCGCGTCGTTCAATCGTGGTAAAGGGGGTCGCCGTATTCCCATCGGTGGCGAAGCTACCCGTCCGGAAGGGAACGTTCTGGCCGACGACGATGGTCGCGGGTTCATTGTCCAGCGTCGTGACCGAGGGCGTCGACAAAAGCCGCGCGCTCGTAGACTGCGACAGGGCCTGCACCAAAATACCAAAGTCATTGCCACCGGCACCAAGCGTCAGTCCCGTAGACAAGGCAGACCCGGCGGGGACACCAACAGCAGCAAGCACGGACCCCAGCGATACCCCTCCCCCATTAGAGAAGTTCGAGGCGGCGATTGCTCCGTTCGGCACATTCGGGCCAAGCCCCAGCTGGACCCCAAGCCGCTCTGCGACCTCGCCGGACACTTCGACAATAGCTGCCTCGATCATCACCTGCGGGCGACGCACATCAAGGGCATGAACGAGTTGCCCGACTTCTTGGACCTGCGCCGCAGTGCCGCGAACAACGATAGAATTCGTTTCGACAGAGGCGGTGATATTGACAGCATCCGGGGCGACGACGCGGTTTAGCGGCACAAATTGTCCGTCCGACGTGGCTTCGGCTGACTGTGCGCCCACATCGGCGGCAACTGCGTTGGTGATGTCAGTGGCATCCCCCACCGTACCTTTGATGATGTCTGCAATGATCTGTGCGTCGCCATACTGGAGGTTGAAAACTGTGGTAGCGACGGCCTCGCGGGGGTCTTTCCGTGGCGCAACGTCCATGGCGATGGCAAGGCTGCGAATTTCTGCAATGTCTTCAGGCGTGCCACGGACAAGCAGTAGATTGGACCCTGCATCAACGGACAGGCGCGCGCCTGTACCCGCTTGACCAAGTACCTCTAGGATCGCACTGCCGACGGTGACCGCATCGGCACTGCGAAAGCGCAGCACCTCAGAGCGGACAAGGGCATCTCCGTCAAAGCTGCGCGCGATGGCCATGATCCGGTCCACATTGGCGCGGGTATCGGTAATGACCACGCCATTAGGATCTTCGACGGCTTCGATATATCCCGATTCCGCGACAAGCGGGCGCAGGACGCGCACGGCTTCGGCAGAGGGCAGCCGGTTCAGGCGCAACATCTCGGTTACGAAGTCTTGACTGCCAGCGATGACTTCTTCGCCAAGATTAGGTCCGCTCGCAGTGCGCGCTTCGGCCTCGGGGATCACTTGCCAGATTGATCCGGCCTGAACGGCAACAAATCCGCGTACCCGCAGAATGGATTGGAACAACGACCAGACGCCTTCTTTGTCCAGCGCCTCGGCAGAGACGACAGTCACCTCTCCCACCAACCCCGGATCAAGCACCAAGGTGCGGCCGGTTATTTCGGAAATCTGTTCAACGAGCAAAGAGATGTCTGCGTCTCGCAGATTGATGACAAAGGTTTCCTGAGCGCGCACAGGGGCGGGCAGCATCAGTAAAACTGCGAGGGCAAGGGCTGCTATATGGCGAAGCGCAAGGTTCACTGCAGCGGAAATGACATAACGATCGTTCGGCCATTCCTTTCGACTTCGATACGGGCCAAGCCAGACGCCGCAATCACGTCATACAGTTCCCGATCCTGATCGACATTGCCGACGCTTTCACCATTTACACTTGTCACGATGTCACCTGCTCTCAGACCGGCGCGGTTTACGCCTACGTCGTGCTTTTCAGCGATGGTATATCCTTTTTCCCCTGGCACCAAGCCAATCGTATCCAGAACCTCAGCGGGGTTGGCGATGATGCGGTCGCGCCACATGTCGATGTAATCCTGTGTTGTCACGGGCTGAGCGCGTGCAGCGGCATCCACCTGTTCACTGATGGAACTGCCCTGCCCAGATGTCATAAGCGCCAGCAGCCGTTCCGCGCCTGTCGGGACTTGCGGACCATCGGCGACCAGATCCGCACCGGCAAAATAAAGGCGGCTCTCGGTGTCTTTTGTCAGCACGGTTACGTGGTTTTGTGAAATAGAGGTGAGCGTCGTACCGGGGACGACCTCATCGCCGATGCGATAGTTGCCTTCAGTCGTGTCCGACCGCAGCAATGCCAGCGAGCGGGTCGGATCATCGCGTACGATGACCCCGAGCAAAATCAGGGTCTGCGGTATCGCGGCCGTCTGAGCATCTGCCACCGCGACTTCCGCAGCGCCGAACGGTGCAAGAGCCAGCGCAGGCGCAAGGTCGGGCAGTGCCTCGGGCTCTTGTGCGGGGGGGCGAAGCTTCGCAATAGGGGGGATAACGCGATCGTGGCCCAGCACACGCCAAGTCGCTTCGGCACCCGCCGCGGCCACGCTGGAAACGGCCGTCAGGATCACGCCCAATCGAAGCCATTTCGCCGCATGGTCAAAGCGCGTCATGACGGGTCTCCTGACGCGACATATCCATCCAGAATATACAAGACCCGATCCGTCCCTGAAACGGCGCTGCCGACAGAGACGGCCTGCACATCGGGGTCGCTGGTCGGGCGGCGCGTCACGTCGAGATCGAATTCAATGCCGTATACCTCAAGCGGCTCTGCGCCGATTGCCACCCCTGCCCGGACTTCTGAAAGGCGGTATTCGGCGGCCCACCGTGCCGCGACCCGATCCGAGAGATCGGCGATGCGTTTACTGTGCCCCTGCGTGGCCGACAGCAGCGATACGGCACCCAAGGCAAGGACGGCCATCGCCGCCAGCGCTTCGATCAACGTGAACCCTGCATCGTCCTGACTTGTCATTCTACCTCCTGAAGATGCGCCGCGCTGACGCCGTCGAACCGAACATACTCCGCCGCGCCGCCACCCGCACGCAATTCAAGCGACAAGGGGCTGTCCCCAGTCGGGCGTGAATCCGTGGAAACGACGATCGCGCCAGCACTTCCAACGATCCGCGTGCGACCGGCCAGCAGATGGGGTTCTTTCAGGACCGGTAAAGGATGCGGCACCCAGATTTCCCCGTTATAGACATCGAACCTATAGCCCTCCGCGCCCCAAACGAAGCCCATTGGCACCCCCGTCAGGATCACATCGTCCGCTGCCCGATTTAGCCTGGCGACAAGAAGGTCGGCCTCTTGCTTGGCAATATCACCACGTGACCCGCTGCCGATGTTAAGCCCGACAATCCCGGCCATTATTCCGACCAACACCAGTACCACAAGCACCTCAACAAGCGTCACGCCCGCGTCTTGGTGTCGGTCAGGGGCGGCCGTGGTTTTCACCTGCTGGCCTGCAGCCGCCCATGTGCCAGATCTGCCGCGACCCCTTCGCCGCCGGGTGCCCCATCTGCCCCAAGCGACATCAGATCGAACCCGCCATTCGCACCCGGATAGACGTAGATGTAATCATTCCCCCAAGGATCGACCGGCACAGCCGTCAAATACCCACCCGCGACCCAGTTGCGGGGTTCGGGCGGCGCGGTGGGACGCACGGCCAAGGCCTGCAATCCCTGTGCGGTCGTGGGATAGGTGCGGTTGTCCAAGCGGTAAAGTTCGAGCGCCGAGCCGACTGCGCGGATGTCGGACTGCGCAACGGTCACCCGTGCTTCGTCTGGGCGCCCGATAACGTTGGGCACAATGATCGCCGCCACCAGCGCGATAATGACCAGCACCACCATCATCTCGATCAGAGTTACGCCCGCTTCACCGTCGCGGCGGCTGCGGTGGGACGCGGGGCGGCCCCCCAGCTTTTTCCAGTGACGCATGAAACTGTTTCCCTATCTGTTACGTGGCTTTCCGTATACTATGGCAACAACGGGACGATTGAAAAGGTAATTTTTCGTGATAAGTCAAGGCATTACGCCAGATTTAAACGCCTCGGAGCGCCCTGTACGGCTGCCCGCGTCTGACGCTTTAAAAGTGCCTTTGACCACGAGAAATTCGGCCATGGTTGCACGGGCCGAACTTTATTGCCCGCAGGTTGATGGGCTGGCCGCCCGTCCGGTCAGTGCAGAACACGTCAGCAGTTTTATCGTTCATGTACCCAGATCCAATGCGCGGCAACGGCAGGCGTTGATCACCTTTGCTGTCGAAGAGCGGATTGCCGCACCGCTGCAGTCCGTCCAGATCATCCAAGGCCCGCTCGCCGATGCGTCGCCCGGGGATCACCTGGCGTTTGTCCTGTCCAATGACGTGATGACGCAGGTGACACAGGAAGATGCGCCGCACCTCCCCGAATATCTGTTAATCCCCCGTCCACCGTCCGACAATGGTTCCGCGTGGGCTGTCTGGAAAGAAGGCAATCGTGCGGTTGTGCGCTGTTCCGACGGGACGGGTTTTGCCGCCAATGTGAATATGCTGCCGCTTTTATGGCAGCGCGCTGGCCGGCCGTCGCTGCGCGCGCTTGGCGAACCGTTGGGAGCGGATCTTCCAGCCGAAAATCTGTCAGCCACACCACCCCCACCGGACCCGATAGACGTGGCCTTCAGCTTTGCTCAGCCGCGCAAGGCTGCAGCACGGGGGTTGGCTGCGTGGAAGTGGGCTGCCGTCGCTGTTGGGTCTGCTTTAGCGCTGCATATGACCATCGCGGCTTTGAACCTGCGCGCCCTCTCTCAGATCGCACAGACAGAGCGCCGCGCTGCAGAGCTGGCCATTTCGGACATCCTGCCCGGAATGGCCCTAACCCGAGAGGTTGGCCCCGTTCTCGCACGCCTGACACCTGCGCAGGCGGTTGTAAAGGAAAGCAGCTTTTTGCCCCTGCTCAGCGATATCTCGCGCGTGCTGACGGACGCGCCGGTTGGTTTCAGGCGCATGGCATGGGGCGCGTCAGAGAATACATTGGTGGTGCTCATGCAGAGCCCTGGTCTGGACGACCTGCAAGGCATCGAGCAGACGCTAGAGGCATCGGGCTTTGCCGTGCGCAGCGGTGCCGCCACAGCGGGCGATGGCGGTGCAGAGGTCGAAATGCGGATCGCGCGGGGGGATGGGGGATGAAAGCTTTTGCCGCGCTCAACCCGCGTGAAAGGCGTCTGGTGGGCATTGTGCTACCGCTCGCCATCGTGGTTGTGGGTTATCAATTCTTATGGGCTCCGCTGCATCGGGCGCAGGCCGAAGCGCGCGCAGACATTCAAGCATTTCGCCTTGTTCAGGACACAGCTGCGCTGGCGTCCGTCGACACGATCGTGTCATTGCAACCGCTCAACGAGACGCCTCTTGCCACGCGGATCACCACCTCGGCATCCGCGGCAAACCTGACCCTGCGGCGCATTGAGCCTGAAAACGACAGCATCCGGGTCACTTTGGACGATACACCCTTTGCGACCATATTGCTGTGGCTCTCTGATCTGGAAGAGCAGCACGATGTGAGGGTAGAGGCGCTCGAGGTGGATCGGCGCCCGGCACCGGGCCGTGTTTCGGCGCGTTTGCTTTTAGGATCGTTGCAATGACCCATGCCAGCACCCAGACCCGCCTTTCCTATGGTTTCGCGCAAAGCCAAGGGGTCATTCTATTACCTGCCTCTGAAGACCGTGCGGAGCCACGCTGTCAATATCGCCATGATGCCTCTTTCGAAGCCCTGATCGAAGCACAGCGCGTGTCTGGCACCGCTGTGACATTCGAGGAAATATCGGCTGCCGAGTTTGAAGCGGCTCTTGGCACGATCTACCGCGATTCCGCGTCCGAGGCCGCACAGGTGGCTGCGGATGCAGACGATGATCTGGCCTCATTGGCGGACACCGCCGCTTCGATCGACGATCTGCTGGCCCAAAATGACGATGCGCCCGTGGTGCGGCTGATTAATGCCCTGCTGCTCGAGGCGGTCAAGGAAGGCGCGTCTGACGTGCATATCGAGACGGAGGAGCGGCGACTTTTGGTGCGCTTTCGGGTCGACGGCATTCTACGCGAGGTGATCAGCCCGAAACGCGCACTCGCGCCGCTGCTTGTCAGCCGGATCAAGGTGATGGGCAAACTCGACATCGCTGAAAAACGCCTTCCGCAGGACGGCCGCGTTTCGTTGCGGGTAGGAGGCTATGACCTTGACGTGCGCATCTCGACGATCCCCTCTCAATTTGGCGAGCGTGTGGTGCTGCGACTTTTGGACCGGGGGCAGACATTGCGCGGGATCGACCATCTTGGCCTGTCGGATCGCGATAATACGGTGCTGAAACGGATCCTGTCCTTGCCCGATGGGATGGTGCTGGTGACTGGACCGACCGGTTCGGGCAAGACCACGACGCTTTATGCTGGTCTGGATATGCTGAACGACCGGCAACGCAACATCATGACCGTCGAGGACCCGATCGAATATACGATGGACGGTGTTGGCCAGATGCAGGTCAACGCAAAGACCGATCTCAGCTTTGCCAGAGGGTTGCGCGCCATTCTACGGCAAGATCCGGATGTGATTATGGTCGGCGAGATCCGGGACCGCGAGACGGCACAGATCGCCGTGGAATCCGCCATGACCGGGCATCTGGTCATCTCGACCTTGCACACCAACACGGCCATCGGTGCCGTGTCTCGACTGGTCGAAATGGGTGTCGAACGATTTTTGCTGGCTCCTATGCTGCGCGGGCTGATCGCACAGCGGCTGGTGCGGCGCAATTGCACCGACTGTCTGGGCGACCACGAGGTCACGCAGGCGGAAAGCGATCTCTTGGGGCAAAAGATTAAGCCCGGAGAGATCGTGAAGAAGGGGCTTGGCTGCGATACCTGTCAAGCCAGCGGCTATCGCGGACGTCTGCCGCTGTATGAAATTATCGAGGTCGACGGCGCGCTTGAACGCAAGATGCACGAAGGGCGATCCGAAGCCGAGCTGATCGCTGCGGCGCGGGATCGCGGCCCGAGCATTCTGGACGACGGCATCGCCAAGATGCGTTTGGGCCTCACCACTGCACAGGAAGTCGCGCGCGCCATCCACGACGGTGCCCCGCCGCAACCCAGCATATCGCTTGCCGCATCACAAGAGGATGAATAATGCCAGCCTATGCCTATGAAGCGATGACGCCCGCGGGCAAGTCGACCAAGGGGATCATAGAGGCCGCAAGTGCCGCCGCCGCGCGCAGCAGTCTGCGCCAGCGCAACCTCGCGCCGCTGTCGGTTGAACCAACCGTCGCAAAAAAGGGGAAAGCGACAAAGGGGGCGGGCTTTGGCAGGGCCAAGATTTCGCGCCGCGCGCTGACCCTACTGACCCGACAGCTTGCCACGCTGATCGGTTCGGGGATCGGTGTGGAGCAAGCGCTCAAGACAGTGGCAGACCAGCAGAACAAGCCTGCTGTTACATCACTGTTGTTGAACCTGCGCGCCTCAGTGCTCGACGGGCGCAGCTTTGCGCAGGCGCTTGGCGAGTATCCTCATGTGTTCGGAGACTTTTACCGTGCGTCGGTCGCCGCGGGGGAAACCTCGGGGCAGCTTGGCCAAGTGATGGAACATCTGTCCGGCTTCGTGGAAACCCGCGCCAAGAACCGGCAGACGGTGCAGCTTGCGTTGCTGTATCCCGCGATCCTTGCCGTCGTTTCGCTTGCGGTAATCGTAGCACTGTTGACCTTTGTGGTGCCTGACATCGTGCGCGTTTTCACCTCTCGCGGGGCGGAGCTGCCGTTCCTGACCCGATCGTTGATTACGGTAAGTGATTTTATCAATGCGTGGGGTATTGCAATGCTCGGCGTGCTTGCTGCCGTTATCCTTGGCGGGGCCAGCCTGCTGCGGCAACCGGCGATGCGGCTGCGTTGGCATCGATTTCTATCGCGTTCGGTGCTGACGCGGGGGTTCTCTCTCAAGACAAACTCGGTGCAGTTTGCGGGTACCTTGGCAACCTTGACCGTCAGCCGCGTGCCGCTTGTAGATGCCTTGACCGCTGCTACGCAGACCGTGCCAAATTTGCATGTTCGCGAAAAAGTCGCCCAAGCCACGGCACGCGTACGCGAAGGGACCGCGCTTTCACGGGCGCTGGACGATGCCAAAGTCTTCCCCCCGATGCTGATCGCGATGATCGCAAGTGGCGAAGCGGGGGGCGTGCTGGGGACAACGCTGACCCGCGCAGCCGACGATCAGGAGCGCGATCTGAATGCATTGGTAGCCGCATTGGTGGCACTGGTCGAACCTGCCGTACTGCTGATCATGGGTGGGATCGTGATGCTTTTGGTGCTCTCGATCCTGCTGCCGATCGTTAACCTCAACAATCTGGTGAATTAGAATGGCATTTCTATGATCATCGGCCCGCTCGTCGGCATGCCCGGCACCAGCACGGCGCCTTCGGGCTCAATACGCGCGACTAGCCGCCGTTCCCCTGTCACCGTGACCTTGGCCAGCGTGCTGTCACGGTCCGTCAATATTGCTATGGCGTCGCGGCCTTGGGTCGTCAGGTCCAACGTCATCTGTGGCACTGTTGTGTCGCGCCCCAATAGATCTTTGCACCGCCCTTCGCTGATCAGAACCGCGCCCGCCGCAGCAGCGGCACCCTTGCGCCAGCTCAGCCGTTGCACATCAACGACGGCCTGCGACGTGCAGTTTTTCAATGCGGCCCCGGGGATCAGGTCGACCAAACCGGGCCCGATACGCCCCACAATGTCCGTCGCGCTCATGGATGCTGGGGTAAAGGTCGCGACGCCTGTCAGCTGCGTATCGGGGCCTTGCAAAGTCCAGTCCGCGACCCCGCGAGCAGCGAACAAAGGCCAGCCGCGCAGGTCCCAATCCAGCGAATATCCACCGTCCAACACAGCACGCCCTTCCCACAGGCCGCCATACAGGTCAGTAATCGGAGCAGGGATGACGGCAATACGGCGCAAGGCCGATGCCGGGAGGGTGACAAACAATGTCGTCACGTAAACGAGGAATGCAAAAGATGCCAAAAGCACAGCCGATACAATCCATCGAAACCGTGACTTCCGGTGCCTTTTCCCCTCTGTCGCGGCGGCGGGTATTGTTGGGTCTTGGTGGGTCATCGGCGCTCATTGGTTTATCGGGCTGCGGCGGGTTGTCTTTGACAGGTGACACTGAACTGCCGCCTGAAAATGCGGTGGGACAGGCCGTTTTGCTGGCCCCGCTTACCGGCCCGCGTGCGTCATTAGGACAGATCATGCTGGCAGCCGCAAGCCTTGGCGGCAACGCGACCGGCCCAGGGGCCGAGGTCGAGGTGGTCGATGCTGGCGATAGCCCCGAAACAGCCGTTGCTGCCGCGCAAAAAGCGATGGACGGCGGGGCGAAGATGTTACTTGGTCCGCTTTTCTCCGGCCAGAGCCGCGCGGTCGCCGAAGCTGTCGGGCGCGGTACGCCCGTTGTTTCACTGTCGAACGACAGCTCTATCGCCGGAGATAACCTGTTTGTATTCGGCATCACACCGCAGCAATCAGCGAAATCGATCCTCGGCTTCGCGGCAACCCGCGGCAAGCGCAACGTTGTTACTGTTGTTCCTCCGGGGCCATTTGGTGCCTTGTCCGCGCAGGCGGCGCAATCCGTCGTCGGGGCGACAGGGGGTACCGCTCCGCCAGCGATTGTTGCCGCATCCGCCGCTGGCCTGATCGACAAGATCCGGGCCGCGAACGGCGGTGCGCTGCCAGATGCGGTTTATCTGCCCGTTGTGGGTGGCCCCTTTGAAGAACAGGCCGCGGCGATCAAGAGCGCGGGGGTGCAGCTGCTTGGCTCGGAACAATGGGCATCGATCACGCCTTACCGGATCGACGCATTGCAGGACGGTTGGTTTGCCGCACCCGACCCTGTTCGTTTCGAAGCCTTTGCTACGGCCTTTACCGCGTTCAGTGAAACCGAGGCGGGTGTGCTTGGTGGGTTAGCCTTTGATGCCGTCGAAATGGCGCGAATTCTTGGTCGCATTGGCCAGCAGAACCGCAAAGGGTTGCTGCGCGACGCCGGTTTCGACGGTGTCGTCGGCCCCTACCGTTTCCAAAAGGACGGCCAATGCGCACGCGGGCTGGCTATCCTAAGCGTGACAACCGGCGCGAATAACCTGATTGGCTCTACCGGCGCATGACCCTTAACCGCGACCAAGAGGCTGGCGTGACCCTGATCGAGATGCTGGTCGCGCTTAGTCTGTTCGCTTTGGTGGGTATTGCCTCGTTTACCACACTGGACACGATCTTGCGTGTCCGCGAACGCACCGATGACCGGCTCGAGCATCTGGCACAATTGGATCGGGCGTTGCTGGTCTTCGGGCGCGATATTGTGCAGGCGGACCCCAGTACGGTGACGCTTCGGGATGGGGTCCTGTCCACTCTCGGACATGATGGCCAGACCAGACGCCAATATCTGCACGATGCAAATACGCTTAGCCGCGAGATAGGCCCCCAAAATGCGGATGATCTGTTGCGGCAATCCTTGATACTGGATGTCAGCGCGCTGACGTTTCGCGTGCTTGATAGGGATCGTATCTGGCATTCAACGTGGCCCCTCCCCGACAGCGAGAGCGAAGCGCTGGCCGTGGATATGCGCGTGGACATTGATGGAATTGGCAGTCTGAGGCGGCTTTCGTCTTTGACCCGCCCTGCGCCCCGATGAGCCGCGCCGGTATACGATATCCGGACGCCGGCGTCGTGTTGATCAACGTGTTGGTGGCGCTCGCGTTGGGGTCTGCGATCGTTGTCTTGATGTTCACCTCGCAAGAAGCCCTGATGGAACGCACCCAGCGAGCAGCCGCAGCGACCCAGGCCGAGGCGCTGGCCTTGGGCGCGGAGACCTCGATTATCGTGGCGTTGCGCCGGGATATGGACGTCGCACCCGAGACGGATCATATGGCCGAACCATGGGCGTTGGCAGCACAAGAAGAAGTGCAACTAGAGACGGGTAGCTTTGCGATCAACGTATCAGATGCCCAAGCGCGGTTTGATTTGAACGGGCTTGCAGCGGGGCGCCTCTCGCAACAGCAAATCCTTGCGCGGCTGGTCAAATCTCTGGACCTGCCCGACAGCGTGGCCTTGGACATCAACGACCGAATTTCCCGCCGCGGCCCCATACGCGCGTTGTCCGAGGTCGAGCTTTTGGACGCGCAGACGCGTGCGATACTGGCCCCCCACGTCAGCCTGCTACCGCAACCCGGAGATGTGAACATCAACACCGCAAGTGAAGCGGTCATCGCGGCAGTGCTGGGATCGCCAACCGCCGCAAGACAACTGGTCAAGCGGCGCGAACAAAACGGTTTCCTCACGCGCGGGGATGTGACCGATGCTGGCATTGTCGCGCTGAACGGCATTGGTTTCACGTCAGACGTCTATGACGTGGAAAGCCGCGCAGAAGTGGATGGCACGACGGTTATCCTGACGTCCCGGCTGCTGCGCGAAGACAGGCTGGGGCGAAAAGACACCTATGCGATCGAGCGCAGCTTTTCAAAGCATCTGGGATCGAAGGGGAGCTTGCCTACCCCAAAGCCCTTCCATCCCTAAGGGTAAAATACGAAACGCGGCCACTCTATGGAGCGGCCGCGCCTCTTTCTTATTCTCACACCCCCGAAAAGGAGCCAATCAACCTAGGGGTTGAAAGGTTCGCTCGTCGGGAACCGTGGCACTGTGACCCCCGCGAGGGAGATCGGCTGGGCATTGCGATCCTGGTTGAAGGCGCGCACAAAATCGGCCCCCAATTTGGAAATGCCGTTTAGTCCGCCGCTGCTACCACAAGCGACTAGAACGCCGGCCACAACCACAAGAACTGAGATACTCTTCAACATCGGAATTCTCCTATTCTATGGGTTTAGTTGTTCGGCGAGCCAGCAATTGGTGTGTTCAAGTAGGGGAACACGGTTTGCAACTCGGTGGCGCGCAAAGGTGCCCCATCGGTCAACGGCACTAGGCCCGCAGGCGCGGTATCGTTGGGATCGCCTTTGCCACAAAGACCCAGATTTACATTGTCTTCGGCACTTGGGTCTCCGCTAAGCTCTTGCCCGAGAGGCACATCATGGCACAACCGGCCCATCATCACGCGCAGCGCAAGATCGACAGTGTCATCCGCCGGACGGCGACCGTTGGGAAAGCCCGCAAGGTCTTCAGCCAAAAGGCCAAAGGTATGCTGCTCGGACGCGGGTGTCGCCGGGAACGCTGTATTCAAACGCAGCATTTCAGACAGGTCTGTCTTCGTATCGAAGCCAGCAGGCTGGTTTACGCCCTGAAAACCGCTGAGGAACGCGGTAACAAGGTCGTTCCGGGGGAAGTTCGACGGAGCGATATTGTCCGATGCACCCAACGCATCGCGGAACAGGATATCCAGTAGCGCCGGCAGGGTCGGATTGGTCACATAGACAGCCAGTGCCTCGTCAATTGTAGGCTCTGCTGCGTTAAACAGATCCTTGTCGGAAAGGCCGATGACCACCTCGTTGACCAGCGGGTTGGACAAGCGCGACTGCTGTACCCAAGCGCCACCATAAATCGAGGTCTTCTCGTAGGTGGGCGACGGATCTTCCAACTCGCCTTGTGGCAGGCTGGCAGTCGTCCATGCCCCGATGACCGGCTCATCCCCTTGGGTCAGACAGGAGATTGGAATTTCCAAAGCCAGCGTTGTGACATTGGCTTTACCAATCAGGTCGTCATTGGCGCGGTCCTGCACGATCCCGTTCGCGTTGAAATTGGGATCGTTATACTGGGACCACATCGGGTTATCTGGTCCCTGCACTGGAACGAGGTTCACCAGATCAAAGATTTCGCCAAGGTTCACCGCGAAGGCCTCTGCGCGCTGGCCAGCAAAAACCCGGCCCGTTCCGCAGCCCGGAATTTTTACATCGTCATAGATATAGGCGTTCGCGTATTCGGCATAGTCAGGCAAGGTCTTGTTGCCAACGTTGTCGAGCGGCTTGGTAAAGGTCGTGCCGCCGCCATGCGAAAGAGACGTTCTTTTGCCGCTGCGACGGTCCCCCGTGATCATGGTCACGCTATAGCTTTCGGTTTCACCCAGAGCGGCAGTCGGGCTGCTGGCTGTGATCTGGCCTGCGGCGCGCAGCGGAATGCCCACTTTCTCGCCGCCGATGTCCAGCTGGATACCAGTGCCGTCTTTCAGATTATTGTCGAATTGGAACTGAAAGGTGATCTCTTCTTCGGCATCGGCGTCATTGCTGACATGGATCTCGTAGATCGCATCAGGGTCCATGGTGAAATAGTTGGGTCCACCATAGGGGGCCTGCAAAGGCTGGTAATTTGCAATGAGGGTCACGTAGTCGCCGCGGTTTGCCTCGTAGCTTTTGAACATGTAGAAATCTGTCGCGTCGATCTTTGGCTGCTCGGTAATGCCCGGCGCCTCACGGTGCGATGATGCAGTTGCAATGCTTGCTGTCAGGCAAAGCGCTGTAGCGCAGCTTCCCTGCAACAAGGTACGAATGGTAAATTTCATGTTTCACTCCCAAGTTGGCTTATTTTATGTGCCGAGACCAATGGTCATCGGATCGCCCTGCGAGTGCTGAAAAAATTCTATTCACTACCCGCATTGAATGAGCCACGTGCTGCCGCCGAGAAAGTTTCACAGTTTATGATAGAATATCTCATTTAGATGGAACCTAGGCACACTGGCGTTTTCGCTGCCTGCCGTGTCTTATGCGCGAATGCCTGTGTTCATCCTGTCATCCCTCATTCTGATTCCGATTTTGGGTCAGCTTGTTCGTATTGATCTGCGCCAACACCGCCTGCCGGATCGCTATACGCTTCCGCTGATCTGCGTCGGACTGGTAACGAATGCCCTCGCGCAGCGTGCCCTCCCGACGGAGGCGATCTGGGGCGCTATCATTGGCTATGTGGTATTCTGGCTGATCGGAGCGGTCTATTTCCGCAGCCGTGGGCAGGAAGGGTTGGGCTTGGGTGATGCAAAGCTACTGTCGGCAGCGGGTGCATGGGTTGGGGTTTTCGCCTTGCCTTGGGTCGTGCTCCTGTCGGCTCTGGGTGCTCTTGGATACGCAGTGCTCTCAGGCCACGGGCGCCAAGAGCGCCTCGCGTTTGGTCCATGGATTGCCGGGGCCCTTCTTCTTATTTGGTTCGGAAAAGGGCTTTTTTCAGAGGTATAGAAACGCGTATTACCCCTGTGTACGGCATTTTACGCCGCCATCTCGCGGATGATGGCGCTGATCATATTACCCTCACGGGCCAGTCGGTCATACGCGGTGCTGACGTCAAGCGAATGCGGGTGCCATCGAAATCGAACGTAGCGGTCTTTATAATTCCTGACCTCGCTCACCGACATAGATCAGAAGATCTGTGCTAAAGCGCGGCTCGGCCTGACTATTCTGGGATGATGCTCTCGTATGGTTGGTGAACGCGCGGACTTTCCAATCGAAGGACGTCAACCACACGCCCGGTCAGCGTTGAGGGTCTGCACGTTTACGTCTGAATAAGCTCGACAACCATGCTCTCCTCGGCCGTTCCGCTGGCGTCGCCTCGTCCCCTTGCAGGTTTCGCTTTTGTCCAAACATCAGCATGGCGGGTGTCAGGATGAGGGTCAGAAGGGTCGCGACGACCAGCCCCCCTACAATCGCGCTCGACAGTTCGGTCCAATACTGGGTCGATGGCGCGCCAAAGACGATTTCGCGCGTGAAAAAATTCAGGTTGGCCCCCAGCACCATCGGCATCAGGCCAAGCGCCGTGGTAATCGATGTCAGAAGAACAGGCCGCAAACGTTGTGCGCCTGTGCGCAAGGCAGCCTCGCGCGGGTGCATGCCAGAGGATCGTAGATCATTGTAGGTATCAATCAGAACAATGTTGTTGTTCACCACGATGCCCGCCAACGCGATAATCCCGATGCCCCCCATCACAACGCCAAAGGGGCGCCCCGTGACGATCAAGCCAAGCAAAACACCCGCGACCGAGAAGATGATCGCGCTCATCACGACGAAGGCTTGGTAGAAGCTGTTGAACTGAAGAACGAGGATCACCAGCATCAAGGCAATCGCGGACACAAAGGCACCAACAAGGAACACCATCGCTTCGGTCTGGTCCTGCGCCTCGCCGGCGAAGCTATAGCTGACCCCGTCGGGCAAATCCGCGGCGTCCAGAGCTTGTTGCAAAGCCGTCACCTGATCGTTGACCAACAAACCGGGTGCGACATTTGCCTCTATCGTCACGACGCGCTTTTCATCGACACGTGTGATCGTGCCCGTCCGTTCAACCGGCTCGAAGGTGACAAAGTTGGAGATCGGCACCAATCCGGCAGAGGTGGGAACGCGCAGGTTTCCAAGCTCTGACAATGACCGTTCCTCGGCCGGGAAACGTACGCGGATATCCAGCTCCCCGTCCGCGTCCTCGGGCCGGTAATCCGCGACGGCGATGCCTTGGGTCAGCAGCTGAACGGCCTGCCCCAAAAGACTGACATCAGCGCCATATCGGGCGGCTTCCGCCCGGTTCACGCGGATGGACACCTCTACCCCCGGAAGCGGCAGCGTGTCGGTCACATCCGTGAAGCCGCCGATCTGCTCCATGATGGACAAGACCTGCGCGACAGCATCACCCTGCACGGCCGGATTGCGTGCCGCGATCTGAAGGTTGATCGGCTTGCCAGCGGTGGGACCGCCGCTTTCGGTCTGGACCTGAACGTCAATGCCGGCAATGTCTGCGACATCCCGCCGGATATCGGTGCCGATGGCTTCTGCCGCGCGCCGCCTGTCCCATTCGGTGAGCTCAAGCTGTATCGTACCGATGGTTTCTTCGCTGCCCTGCCCTGCGCTCATCGTGGATCGGGCATAGACGGTGGCTACTTCATCATAGCCCATCAATCGCTGCTCGACCCTGCGCACCAACGCGTCACGTTCGTAGATAGAGAAGTTGTCACGGGCAAGCACCTGCACCTGCATGAACTCAGGCTCTACCGAGGGGAAAAACGACAGGCCGGTGCCGAACTGCCCGTATAGACCAAAGCTGCCAAGCAGCATGGCAAGCGCCAGCAACGCCGTCGCACCGGGCCTGAGGATTGCCCATTCTAACAGACGCACATAAGCCCCGGTCAGCCCGCCAATGCGCCGTGGGTCACCTTTTTCAGCTTCGCTTAGCGCACGTTTGGCCGCCGCATTTTGCGGCTGGCGTTTGCCGATGAGGCCACCCAGTACCGGGATGAAGATGAGCGCCATGAAAAGGGATGCGAAAAGGGTCAGGATCACGGTAATGGGCAGGAACTTCATGAACTCGCCAACCATGCCGGTCCAGAACAGCAGCGGAAAAAACACGCTTAATGTCGTGGCGGTTGAGGCGATGATCGGCCAAGCCATGCGCTTGGCGGCATAGGCATAGGCCGTTTGCGCATCATCCCCCTCTTGCAGACGACGGTCCGCCAGCTCGACCGTTACGATGGCCCCGTCGACCAGCATCCCGACGACCAAAATCAGCGAAAAGAGAACCACGATATTCATCGTGAACCCCATCGCCCAAAGGGCCGTTACCCCCACCAGAAACGCCCCCGGAATGGCAAGACCGACAAGGATAGCCGACCGAAGGCCAAGGGCAGCCACGATGACGATCATCACAAGCAAAACCGCTGCAATGACGTTTGCCTCCAGGTCGCTCAGCAACGTCTCTACCTGCTCGGACTGATCTTGCAGGTAGGTTACCTCGATGCTTTCGGGCCAATCCTTGCGCAGCTCTTCCAGCGCCGCACGCGTGGCCGCGACTGTTTCGATGATATTCGCGCCGGACCGCTTTTTCACCTCAAGCGCAAGTGCCGGTTGCCCGTCGATGCGTGCGTAGCCCGTCGGATCCTGGAAGGTGCGGCGGACGGTTGCGACATCTTCGAATGTCACCACCGTATTTCCGCGCACCTTTACCGGAATTTCCATGACGTCTTGCAGGTCCTCGATCAGGCCCGGCACCTTGAGCACGATGCGCCCGCCCCCCGTCTCGATGGCCCCCGCGGCAATCAAACGATTGTTGCGCTGTAGCTGGCCGATCAGCTCATCAAAGCTCAGGTTGTAGGTTTGGAAAACGGTCGGGTCGATCAGTACCTCAAGGAATTCGTCCCGCGCGCCGCCAATCTCGACCTCCAGAACGCCGGAAAGCCCTTCGATGGCTTCTTGCGCGTCATCGGCGATGGCGTTCAGCGTTCGCTCTGGCACCGGCCCCGAAATGAGCGCGGTGATAATCGGGAAGAGCGCGGTGTTGATCTCTGTCACCGTGAGGTCATAGGCGTCTTCGGGCAAATCGCCCTCGACCCTGTCTGCGGCTTCCCGAACCTTGCGCAGCGCTTCGTCGATGTCTCCGCCGGGGGTGAATTCAAGCTGGACGTTCGCATAGCCTTCGGATGCGTTGCTTTGGATCTTCTCAAGCCCGGCAATCGCGGCGAATTCGGATTCCATCGGCTCGATCAGCAGGCGTTCGGCGTCGGACGGGCTGATCCCTTCAAGGCCCGTGGAGACGTAAACAAGCGGTAAAGGCACCTCGGGGTTGGCTTCTTTGGGGATGGCGACATAGGCGACCGCACCTACGCCCAAGAGCATCAGAAGCACCATCAGAACGACCCGGCCACGCGAGAATGCGGCGTCAATAATCGTATTCATTCCCGCTGCCCTTCGTCGCTTGCCGCGTCACTATCGGGAATGGGAAGCGCGGGCTGCCCATCTTGAGGGGGGCTGTTCTCCTCACCGTCATCCGCCTTGGTCTGCAACGACGGTGCCACCTCTTCGCCTTCGTTCACGAACCCCTGACCGACAGTGATGATCCGCACCGCGTCCGACAGGCCGCTGACATACAGGCCATCGATCTCTGCCCGCACGATGCGAATGGGGGTGAACACAACCATATCATTCTCATCAACGGTTTTGACGCCCAAGCGCCCCTCTGGGCTCAGCGATATCGTCGAGGGCTGCACGAAATGCGCGCTCGTCGAACCGGTCGGGATCCGAATTTCGGCGGAAATACCGGCGGGAATGGCACCGTCTTCATTCGGCACGGTGATCTTGGTAAGGAACGTGCGGGTTTCGGCATTTGCAGCCGTGCTGACAAAGCTCACCGTGCCTTCACGCTCTTCTCCGGTGATGAAATTTACCGTCGCCGTCTGGCCGCTTTTGATCTGACCAAGCGCCTGTTGTGGCACCTGCAATGCGACTGTCAGCGGCCGATTATCCACGATGCGCCCGACTTCGGCGCCCGCCTGAATAAACTCACCCGCATCAAGTGACAGCTCTTCGACACGTCCGGTAAACGGGGCCGTGATAACAAGTGCCTCTATCGCCTCTTGCGCTGCGGTCACGGACGCTTCGGCGGCGGCAAGCGTGGCGCGTGCTTGGCTGACCCGATCGGCAGTCGCCACCCCTCTGTTCAATAGCTCAGTCGCGTTTTTGAACTCGCGGTCCGCACGGGCGAATTCTTCGCGCGCCCGCGCAAGATCTGCCTGAGCTCCCGTCGCAGAGAGCCGAGCAATCACCGCGCCGCCCTCGACCTCTTCCCCCTCCATCACCAAGACATCCACAACGTCGCCTGACGCCTCGGCGCGGATCGACGTATCGCGGTCAGGTTGCGCCTGCCCTTCCGCCTGAAAGGATGTCATGACCTGTTGAGGCGTCGACTTTTCAACCGCCACGGCAACCGGCTTGGCGGGGGCAGTTTCAGCTTGCTCTGCGTCTTCGTCACCCGAGGGCAGGATATACCCGCTGCCCATCCAGCCGACGATGGCGACAACCAGAGCTGCAGCAATCCACGCCGACCGCGACGCGCCTTTATCGTCCTCGAAAGACAATTGCTCTTTGTTTTCGCTGTCGCTCATTTCCAGTTGGCCTTCACTCTCACACACAGGGTTCCTTTTCAGACATGCATACCATGTAGGCCGCCGTTCAAAGAGGTCGCATCATATGACGCTTTTTAACAACAGACCAGCAGTCTGTAAGCGGGAAATAGACGGTGCGCATGAAACGTCAATGCGACGTCGAGGCATCCAGCGATCCTACCGCTGAAACGAAGCGCAATCGCGATGGATCAAACGCGCTTTGCTGACCACGTACGACCTCATTCAGCATTTAGATGCTCATGGGACTTGAACGATGAATGACACGGGCCTAGGTGTTTACCGACCAACGATCTGTATGGCTATGGAGACGTCGCATTGTCAAAGACCGGTACAAAAAGAGACAGCCGTGTGCGTATGGCGCCAGCGGTAAGGCGAGACCTTATCCTTGATGCGGCCCAAGCGCTGTTTATGGAACGGGGCTGGGATGCCGTGACAATCGCGGATGTGCAGGCAGCGGCAGGCATTTCACGCGGCGGTTTCTACCACCACTTTGCCGCAAAAGAAGACCTGTTGAGCGGGCTTATCGCGCGCATCACTGAACAAGCGATGCAGACCACTGAAGCCGCGATGAGCCAGAACAACGGCGATGCATTGGTCCAGTTGAACGGTTTGCTGGATGGCGCGGCGCAATGGACGGCCGACAACGTCAACGAACTGCGCGGTTTGGTGCAAATCTTCTCACGGCCCGGTAACGAGATCCCCTACCGCCGGATCTGTGACGCCGAGGCGGCGGTCGTGATGCCGGTTCTTAAAGCCATCATTGAATCCGGTAGTGCTGAGGGAACATTCAACCCCGTTGACGCAGGGCTGACCGCCGAGCTGATGCTAAGCCTTTCGCAGGGCCGTCGGGAGGTTCTCATCGAGGTATTTGACCTGGCGAGCGCGACCAATCTTGACGCGGCAGTTGACGCACTTGACAGGCGTCTTCGATCTGAAGGTGAAATCTGCGACCGATTGCTTGGCCTGCCGGTGGGTAGCGTCTCCCTGTCAAACCGCACCGAATACCGCCGAATGCTGGCCGGCTTGGTCCAGTAGCGGCGGATGATATGCGCGAGTTTGCAACGCGACGCTCCGACTACATCCCAGGCAGCCATAGCGCCAGTTGCGGGAACAGGATCAACAAGAACACCAGCAGCACCGAACATCCCATATAGGGGAAGGCAGATCCGTAGATTTCGCGCATGGTTGTGCCCTTGGGGGCGACGCCCTTCATCACGAAAAGCAGCAGCCCGAAGGGCGGTGTGGTAAAGCTGATCTCGAGCGCCAGCAGGATCACCAGACCGAACCACACCGGATCAAATCCCAGCGTTGTGGCGAGCGGGAAAAAGATCGGTACGGTCAGCAACATCATAGATATCTGCTCCATGAACATACCCAGCAGCAGCAGTACCCCGAACATCACCAGCAGCATCGCCACAGGGGCCAGATCAAACGACGTTGCCCACCGGATCAACCCGCTGGAAGCACCGGAAAATGCCAGCAACTGGCTGAAGGTGGCCGACCCAAAGACGATGAGATAGGCCATTAGGGTCACGCGCATCGCGCCGATCACCGATTTCTTCATCGCTTCCCATGTGAGGCAACGGAAGGCCACCGCCAAGATCAACACGCCAAGCGCCCCGAATGCCGCGGCCTCGGACGGGGTGATCAGCCCGCCCACCATGCCAATCACGATCACGACCATGACTGACAACATGGGCACCACATCGCCGAAGAACAGTCGCATCTTCTGGCCAAAGCGCAGGTCTTCGACCTCGTAGGCGGGGGCGGCGTCAGGATCGATCCGGGTCTGAATGTAGATTGTCGCGATATAAAGGCTCGCAAGGATGAGCCCCGGAATGATGCCCGCGATCAACAATGCGCCCACATCGATCCGCGCCAAGGTTGCCAACAGCACGGCCAGCGCCGAGGGCGGGATGATAATCGCCAGACCACCCGTGCCAAGGATCGGACCGATGGACATATGCTTTTTATACCCGCGTTCCGTCATCTCGGGCACCATCAGGCTGCCCAGCAACGCGGTGGAGCCCATGGACGACCCAGACAGCGTTGAAAATGCCGTGCCGCCCAGAACCGTGACATAGGACAGCCGCCCCGGCAGCTTGCCCAGCAAACGGTCGATGGCATTGAACATGCGCTTGCCCAAACCGGTGTAGAAAAAGATTTCGCCCATCAGCAAGAACAACGGGATCGGCACCAGCGCATAGTTGGTCAGCCCGCCGAACCCATTGTTCAGCAGCAGCGTGACCCCTTTGGCTCCGCCCATAAAGAACCACGCCCCAACGATATTGGCTGCGAGAAAAGCCAAGGCAACCGGCATCCCGATGGCCATCAGCACCAGAATAGAGCCCAGCAAAAGGGCCAGCGATTCAAACCATTCCATTATTCATGTACCCCTGCTTCGCCGGAGTGCATCAGGTCATCGCCAAAAACAAATCGGGAAAATTCAATCGCCATCAGGCCAAAGCTGACCGGAAAGGCCAGCGTCAGTATCCATTTCGGAAAGTAATACGCCCGCACATCCAGATCATTGCGCGCGATGTTGTTCAGGCACAGCTCTGCCCCTTTCCACGCCAGTATCAAGGACACGACAACACAAAGCACCGCGACCAGCCGGCTGACAAAGCGCCGTGCCGCTTCGGGCAGCGCCGCGGTCACCAGTTCGATATGCACATGACCCTTCTCGCGTACCAGCCAAGGTGCGCCGAGCATGGTCATATACAGGATCGCATATTCAGACGAGGTAAAGAGCCACGCAAAGGGCTGCATCCCGCTGTTGCGCATCACCACTGACAGAATGACCGAAATCATCAGCCACACCAGCATGGCCCCGGCAATTCCCGCCATCGCGTAAAGGAAACCTCTGTAAATTTGTCCGACACGCGCCATGGCTGCCCCTTTTGAACGAAAGCAGGCGCGCCCCATCAGAGCGCGCCAGATGTGGCTTACTGATTTTTCTGCGCGTCGTAGAACAGCTCTATCAGTTTGTCGTAGTTCCCGTCGCCTTGGGGACTTTCGGCCATCAGGCCCTTCATCCGGTTCCACGTATTCTCTGTCGCCGCTCCCAGATATTTTTTCGCCGCTTCCCCTTCCAGCGTCACAACGGTCATGCCTGCCTCTTCAAGCTTGGCAAAGTCCTCATCACGCACCGCGCCCAGCTTCTCGGCCGAGGCTTTCTCGTGCTCGATCGCCACGTCTTGCAGGATTTTGCGTGCCTCGTCCGAGAGGGAGTTCCACTTGTCGAGGTTCACAATCGTGCCAAGATCGGTCGAGAAGAAGCAGGGTTCGATCCGGTAGTTCAGGAACTCGTTCCATTTAAGGTCAATAAGGCCAATCTGTGTCCAGCCTGTTGCATCGACCACGCCCCGTTCCAGCGCAGAATAAACCTCGGTTGTGGGCAGATCGATCACCTGCGCGCCCAGATAGTCGGTGAAGAAGGCGTTATAAACCGCGTTGCCGCGCAGCTTGAGGCCCGACACATCCAGGTTCCCCTCTGCGTCAAGGCTGGGCTCGTTACGGGTCCACAGGTTGTAGCATACGCCGGAATCGAACCACCCGAGGTATTTGACGCCCATCTTCTCTTGGTGGATCTGGTCGATCAGTTCCAACCCGCCATTAGCGCGGGTTTCGACCGCGGTCAGGTTGGATGTGACCAGCGCGTCTTTTTCAGGCAAAGCCCCTGCGTAAAAGCTGCCCGGCGTATAGACCATATCGACCACACCCGACCGGACGGCGTCGGGCTGCTGGAACATGCCAATGGCTTCGGGGCCACCACGCACTTCGATCTGCACAACGCCTTCACCGGCGGTGTTCACCTTGTCGACGAATTCAAGGAACGACTTGGTATAGATCAGGGATTCAGGAAAAGCGTGCACTGCGGTCAGCGTCTCTTGTGCAAAAGCCGCCGTGGTCAGCGCCGTCGAGGCGAGGATACCGCCAAGGATTGTCTGTTTCATCGTATATACTCCCGGTTGGTGGGGCTGTTGGACCCCGTTATGTTGCCGTCCTGTCCCTCTTGCGGGGATCAGCACGTCTTAGGATGCGGGCACTGCCCACGGGTGCGCGGCAAACCGTGCCGTGCGAAAATCTTTGATGCGGTCGTTATGCTGGGCGGTCAGGTCGATATCATCCCAACCGTTCACCAGCTTCTCTTGCCAGACGGGATCCAGTTCGAAGGTCAGGGTATGCCCCGCGATCACCGCTGCACATTTTTCCAAATCCACTGTCGCGCTGACAGCATCGGTGCCGATCGCGTCCAGCAGGGCGTCAATCTCTGCATCGCTCACACGGGCGGGCAGCAGGCCATTGTTGACGGCATTGCTTTGAAAGATGTCGCCAAAGCTCGGGGCAAAGACAGCTCTGATCCCGAAATCAACCAGCGCATAGACCGCCGCCTCGCGGCTTGAGCCGCTGCCGAAGTTGCGCCGCGTGATCAACACCTCTGCCCCCGCATGGCGATCAAGCACATGATCCGCCGCATCCTGACGCAAGTCATGCAACAGGAACTTTCCATAGCCGTCAGCCCGCGGCGCCGACATAAAGCGCGCCGGTATAAGCTGATCTGTGTCGACGTTTTCCTGCGGCAGCGCGACGGCGGTGCCATTGATCTGTGTCCAGCCGGTCATGCGCGTCCCTCCAGTAGCGGGCGCACATCGGCGAGGTGCCCGGTAACTGCGGCGGCGGCGACCATCGCGGGGCTCATCAGATGGGTCCGCGCCCCGCGTCCCTGACGGCCCTTGAAGTTACGATTGGTCGAAGACGCGCAGCGTTTGCCCGCCCCGACCCGATCACCATTCATGCCGACACACATCGAACAGCCCGATGCGGCCCATTCAAGCCCCGCTTGGGCAAACACGTCGGACAGACCTTCGGCTTCGGCCTGCTTCTTGACCTGCGCCGATCCGGGCGACACCAACCCCGGCACGACGGCCTTGCGCCCCGCCAATACTTTGGCGGCTAGGCGCAGGTCTTCGATCCGGCCATTGGTGCACGATCCGATAAACACCTGATCCACTGTAATCTGGTCCAGCGCCATTCCCGGTTCCAGCGCCATATACTCCAGCGCCGCGCGCGCCTGCGCCTGTTTGCTGCCCGACAGCCGCGCCGGATCAGGGACATGTCCGGTGATGGGCAGCGCCTCTTCGGGGGAGGTGCCCCAGGTCACGGTTGGCGCGATATCGCTGGCGTTGAGTGCAACCTCGCGGTCGAAACGGGCGTCTGTGTCAGTCGCAAGCTGCGACCAGTCGCGTAGGGCCGCCTCCCAATCCGCGCCTTTCGGGGCAAAGTTGCGCCCTTTGATATAATCGAATGTCACCTGATCCGGGGCCACCAGCCCCAACCGCGCACCCCCTTCGATGCTGAGATTGCACAGCGTCAGGCGCCCCTCCATGCTTAACGCGCGGACAGCGGGGCCGGCATATTCAATCGCGTGGCCGCGTGCGCCATCGGCCCCCAGCTCTGCGATCCAGTGCAGCGCCAGATCTTTGGCCGTGACACCGGCCCCCAACGCGCCGTCCACGGTGATCCGCATCGTTTTGGGGCGTTGTTGCCAGATTGTCTGCGTCGCCAGAATATGCGCCACCTCTGTTGCACCGACGCCAAAGGCCAGCGCACCAAAGGCCCCATGAGTAGAGGTATGGCTGTCGCCGCAATTGATCAGCAGCCCCGGCAAGGTCAGCCCTTGCTCGGGGCCGATCACATGCACAATGCCCTGCCCCGGATCGCGCAGATCGAATAGCCGGATGCCCTGCGCCTTGGCGTTGCGCCCCAATGTGTCGATCATCCGCCGGATATCCGCCGCCATCTCGCCGGCGCGGGTGGGGGCATAGTGATCGACGACTCCGAAGGTCAGATCAGGGGCGGCGACCTTCATGCCGCGGCTCTCCAGTTTCACAAATGCGTGGTGCGATCCTTCGTGCACCAGATGTCGATCGACCCATAGCAGTGACGTGCCGTCATCGCGCCGCATCACCTCATGTGCGGCCCAAAGCTTGCCAAAGAGGGTCTGCGGCGCGGTCATTCTGCGGCCCCCTTCCGGCCTGGTTTCACCACCGGTTCCCAATGGCGCGCCTCGCCTGCGCCGACACGGCTCAGCGCCATTTCAAGGCGGAACATATCGGGGCGATAGAGCGCAGACAGGTATTCAACCCCGCGTCCATCCTCATCCTTCACCACACGGTCCAGCGACAGCAGCGGCGCGCCGACACTTACCCCGAGCGCATCCGCCACATCGGGCGACGCGAGGGTCGCGCTTACCGTTTGATGGGCTGATGCAACCTTGACGCCAGACCGCTCCAGCAAGCGGAAAAGTGGCGTCGTCGCCAGCTCTGCCTCTGTATAGTTATGCGCGATATCTTCGGGCACCCAGGTGGTCAGGTGGGAAAACGGCTCCCCTTCCACCAACCTGAGACGCACCGCAACCTGTACACGCGCTTGCGCATCCAGCCCCATTGCGGTGGCCACACTGCCCGGCGCGGCACCATAGCTAAAGGACAAAAGCCGCGCGGTGGTGTTCTGCCCCATCTCGACCAACTGCGGCATCAACGTATTGAAATCCGCTGCAAGCGCGGGCTGCACCTTGGGCGCGCAAACAGTCGTCCCTGACCCAGCACGGCGCGAGATCAGCCCGTCCCCTTCCAGCGCGTCCAGCGCACGGCGCACGGTCACCCGCGATACATCCAGCGTCACCGCCAGCTTTTGCTCACCCGGCAAAACCGCACCGGCGGCGTAGACGCCGCGCATGATCTCTTCGTGCAGATGCAGGTAAACGCGCCGCGCCTTACCCCCTTCGGGAAGCCCCCTGCCCTTCGAAGATGTGCTTTGAAGTGTCATTTGAATCCTTCCAATCCCTTCCAACCCTACAAAGAGTTTTTTCAAAAGCAAGAAATCTATCTGACAAAAATCAAATTATTTGATCTATGCACATTTAATTATCTGTATTACAAAAAATACAGATCTGACGCAGGAGGCTTTATGCCGATCATCGAGATTCATGTGCTGCAAGGGTATGACGCAGCCCAGAAAGCAAGGCTGTGCAAGGCGCTGACCCATGCCGCGCGCACGGTGATTCCCGCGACACCGGATGCGGTGACAGTGATGATCAAGGAAATGCCCGCCACCGATTATATGCGCGGCGGCCAGCACCGGTCGCCCGCCCCCGCCCTGCCGGATGCCCCGTCAATGGTGGCGCGGTACCTGCGCGCGATGGAGCAGCGCGACATCGTTACCGCCCGCACGCTTTTAGGCGACGGGTTCACCATGCACTTCCCCGGTGCCGCGCCTATGACAGAGCTTGATGATCTGCTGGAGTGGGCCGCGCCGCGCTATCGCTTCGTCAAGAAAACCATTCGCTCGATTGACCTTGCGCCCGGCGACGGGCCGGCCACGGTCGTCTATTGCCACGGCACGCTGTCCGGCGAATGGCCCGACGGGACCGCCTTTTCCGATATTCGCTTTATCGACCGCTTCGAAGTCACCGACGGCTTCATCACCCGCCAAGACGTCTGGAATGACATCGCAGAAACAAAGGCCCAATCATGACCCAAGACATCGACCCGATTACACTGGCCGTTCTGGCCGGACGGATGGAACAGATTGCCGACGAAATGGACGCAACCCTGTTCCGCGCCGCCTTTAACCCGATCATCGCCGAAGCACATGACGCGTCGCACGGGCTGTATCATGCGGTGTCGGGCGACACGCTGGTGCAGGGCAAGTCCGGGCTGCCGATCTTTGTCGGGGTGATGTCATTTGCCGTGAAGGCGGTGATCGACAAAGCGGCCGAGAATGGCGATCTGGAAGACGGCGACATCTATATCTTCAACGACGCCCATCTGGGCGGCACGCACCTGTCCGATATGCGGTTGGTGCGCCCCTATTTTCACGACGGCAAACTGTTTTGCTATCTCGCCTCGGTCGGGCATTGGCATGATGTGGGCGGCGCGGTGCCGGGCAACTACAACCCCGCCGCAACCGATGCCTTCCAGGAAGCCTTCGTGCTGCCCCCTGTGCGTCTTGCCAAAGCGGGCAAGGTCCAGACCGACATTATCGACATCCTGATGCGCAACACCCGCCTGCCGCAATCGGCCCAAGGCGATCTGAACGGCCAGCTCGGCGCGCTTGATCTGGGCAAGAAACGTCTGGACGAGCTACTGGCGGAATACGGTGCCGACACAGTGCGCGCGGCGTTGGATGCGCTGCAGGACCGCGCCGAAACCCTGATGCGGACAGAGCTGACAGACCTGCCAGATGGACGCTGGGAGGCAGAGGATTTTCTGGATAACGACGGCATCACCGATACGCCGCTGCCGATCAAGGTCGCGCTCGAGATCAAGGGCGATCAGATGCTGCTGGATTTCACCGGCACGGCAGACCGCTGTGCAGGGCCGGTCAATATCGCGCTCCCCACGGCGGTGGCCACGGCCTATGTCGCGATCAAACATATCTTTCCCAGCCTGCCCGCCAACGCCGGTGTGATGCGCCCGATCGAGGTGAAGATCCCTGAAGGATCGCTGCTGTCCGCCCCCTTCCCGGCGCCGGTCGGCGGCTATACCGAAACGATCCTGCGGATGGTCGATGTGATCTTTTCCGCCGCGTCGCAGGCGGCACCGGACCGCGTGGTTGCCAACGCGTATGGCACGATCAACGCGCTGTCGATTTCGGGCAAACGCGCGAATGGTCAACCTTGGGTGATGTTCAGCTTTTACGGCGGCGGGCATGGGGGCTCTCCCGAAGGGGACGGGCTGAACCACGGCAATGCGCCGATCTCCACCGCGACCATCCCCCCGATGGAGATCCTCGAATCCGCCTATCCGGTGATGTTCAAACAATGGGCCCTACGCCCCGACAGCGCCGGTGCGGGTCAGCATCGCGGCGGCATGGGGGCCACCTACGAGATCGAAGTGCTTGAGGAATCCGCCACCGCCTTTCTGTTCGGCGAACGCGGACGCTTTGCGCCGAAAGGGGTCGCAGGCGGGGGCGACGCGGCGCTGAACCGGTTTGAGTACGAACAAGACGACGGCTGGCACGCCCCGCCCATGGCCTCGAAAATGGTGGGCATCAAGCTGCAACGCGGCCAGTCCGTACGGCTCGATACCCCCGGCGGTGGCGGCTATGGCGCGCCCGCAAACCGTGCTGCGGCCGATGTGGCCCGCGACGTGGCGGGTGGCCTGCTGACACCCGACTACGCGACACAGACATATGGCCCAGACTGGAAAGAGGTGACCCAATGACCAGCGCAAACCGCATGATCGGCGTCGATGTCGGCGGCACCTTCACCGATATTTTCGTTCTGGACGAGGCGACAGGCAGCGCGCAGGTCGCCAAGGTTCCCACCTCGCGCCCCGACCAATCGGCGGGCTTTTTGTCGGGCATCGGATCGCGGGTCGATGATCTGTCGACTGTCTCTGTCGTCGTGCATGGCACCACTGCCGGCACCAACGCGCTGCTGGAACGCAAAGGGGCCAAGATCGGCGTGATCACCACAATGGGCCTACGCGACGTGCTGGAAATGCGCCGCCGTGACCGGCCGCGCACCTGGGGCCTGCGAGGGGATTTCACGCCCGTTGTCGATCGCGCCTTGCGCCTCGAAGTACCGGAACGCACGCTTGCCGATGGCACGATCCGTCAGGCGGTGGACCTCGAGGCGGTGCAAGCCGCCGCGCAAGAACTGCTGGATCAGGGCTGTCTTGCCTGTGCGATCCTCTTTGCCAACAGCTATGCCAATGCCGAAAACGAAAGACTGGCGGTCGAAGCCGTGCGCGCCATGTGGCCGAATGCCCATGTCTCGGCCTCAAGTGAAATCCTGCCCGAAATCCGCGAGTTCGAACGGTTCTCTACCACCGCGTTGAACGCCTATCTGCAACCCGAAGTCTCTGGCTACCTCGCGCGGCTTGAAACCGCGCTGAAACAGGACGGGTTTGCAGGCGAGTTCATGATCGTGCAGTCCAATGGCGGGGTGATGGATGCGGCGACCGCGGCGCGTCTGCCCGTGCGCACGGCGCTGTCGGGTCCGGCAGCGGGGGTCATCGCCGCGGGTTACATCGCCGAAGCCGCCGGTTTTCCCGATATCATCACCGGCGACATGGGCGGCACCTCTTTTGATGTGAGCCTGATCGCCAAGGGCCAGTCGATGCTGTCGCAGCAGACCTCGATCGACTTTGGCATGGTGGTCCGGTCCCCCATGATCGAGATTACGACAATCGGCGCGGGCGGTGGCTCTATCGCTTGGGTCGATAAGGGCGGCTTGCTGAACATCGGGCCGGAAAGCGCCGGGTCCACGCCCGGCCCTGTCGCCTATGGTCAGGGCAACACGCGCCCCACTGTGACCGACGCCAATGTCGTTCTAGGCCGTATTGATCCCGACAACCCCATCGGCGGCAAGCTCGACCGGCTGGATGTGGAGGCCGCAAAAGCTGCGATCCTTGAACATGTGGGCACGCCCCTTGGGCTGGACGCCCTGCAAGCCGCCGAGGCGATCTTGCGCGTGGCCAACAGCCGCATGGCCGGTGCGCTGCGACTTGTGTCTATCGAACGCGGGTTTGACCCTAAGCGCTTTGCGTTCATGCCCTTTGGCGGCGGTGGTGCCTTGCATTCCGGTGCCATGATGGCAGAGGTCGGGCTGGCGCGGTCCATCGTGCCGCGTTACCCGGGGGTAACATCTGCCATGGGCTGCGTCATCGCGGATATGCGGCAGGATTTCGTGCAAACCATCAACGCCACCCTGTCGGGCATCGACCTCGGGGCGCTGACCGGTTTCATGCAAACCCACGTTGATGACGGGCTTGCCACGCTTGAAGCCGCGCGCACCCATTTTGAACGGCGCGATACGGAGTTCACGCTTGATATGGCCTATCTCGGCCAGACGCATACGGTATCGGTGACGCTGCCGGTGACAGTGACCGATGGCACAGTGACGCCCCCGACAGAGGACGATATCTCGGCTGCATTCGACAGCGCCTACCGCGCCACCTATGGGCGGCTGCTTGAGAATGGCACGCGACGGGTGATCAACCTGCGTTCTGCCATCACCGGACGGCGCCCGCGCTTTGATCTGTCCACGCTCGCCCCTGTCGGTGGCAGCGTTGAAGACGCGCTGAAAGGCACGCGTCAGGTCCACTTTGACGGTCAATGGCACGAAACGAAGCTCTATCACCGTCTTGCCTTGCCGGTCGGTGCCGAAGTCCCCGGCCCCGCAATCCTTGAACAACCTGACACAACCGTGTTGATCGAACCCGGACTGGTCGGCAAAGTCGACGCCTACGGCAACACTCTGATCGAAAGGGCCACCGCATGACCCCTGCCACGACCGCTTTGCTGACCATCGACCTGCAAAATGATTTCCTGCATCCGGAAGGCGCCTATGGCCGTGCGGGTCAGGGGGCCGAGAGTATCCTCGCCCTGCCCGACCGGATCGCGCCGCTCAAGTCCGCGCTGACCAAGGCGGGCGGCACCTATATCTCGGCTCAGTTCACGCTGGTACCGGGGCGCGATGACGAACCGCTGATCGCCGCGCATCTCAAGAAACTGCGCCCCTTCCTGACCAAGGGCGACTTTACCCCGGGCGGCTTCGGCCACGCGCTGGTAGATACGCTCGCCCCGGCGGATTTCACGATCGAGAAAGTCGCCTACTCTGCCTTTTACCAGACACGGCTTGAATATGTGCTGCGCGCGATGAAGATCGACACGCTGATCATCGGCGGGATCGTCACCAACGGCGGTGTCGCCAGCACCGTGCGGGATGCGCATCTGCGCGACATCCATACGGTGCTGCTGTCGGACGGTTGCGCCGCGTTCAAACAGGACGTGCACGAGGCGACGCTGACCTCGCTGGGGTCGGTGACGCAGGTGATGACCTGCGCCGAAGCCACCGCCGCTGTCGGAGGTGCCCAATGACCCTGCGCCAACGCCTGACCGCCCCCGATATTCTGATCGCCCCCGGTGTCTATGACGGGCTGACCGCCGCCCTTGCCACCGACGCGGGCTTCGAGGCGCTGTATCTTTCCGGTGCAGCGGTTGCCTATACCCGTTTGGGCCGCCCTGACATCGGGCTCAGCACCGCGTCCGAGATGACCGATACGATGGCGTTGATTGCCGATCGCACCGACCTGCCGGTGATCATGGACGCCGACACCGGTTTCGGCAATGCACTGAACGCGCGGCGCACGATGCAAAGCTATGAACGCGCGGGCGCCTCTGCTTTGCAGGTAGAGGATCAGACCTACCCCAAAAAATGTGGTCATCTGTCTGATAAGTCGCTGATCCCGAAAGAGGAAATGGCTGGCAAGATCGCCGCCATGGCCGATGCGCGCCGCCACGATACGCTGATCATCGCCCGCACCGACGCCATCGCGGTAGAAGGCTTTGACGCGGCGATTGATCGCGCGGGCAGCTATATCGACGCCGGTGCCGATGTATTGTTCATCGAGGCCCCCCGCGACAGCGGAGAGCTTTCGCGCATCGCCGATACCTTCAAGGGGCGTGTCCCGCTGCTGGCCAATATGGTGGAAGGCGGCGCGACCCCGATCTCATCGGCGACCACGCTAGAGGATATGGGTTTCGATATCGTGATTTTCCCCGGCGGCATCGTGCGCGCTTTGGCGAGATCGGCGCAGGACTATTACGCAAGCCTGAAAGCAACCGGCTCTAACAAAGCGTTTTCCGACCGGATGCATGATTTCGACGGGTTGAATGCAGCGATTGGCACCCCCGAGATGCTGGCCCTTGGAAAGCGGTTCGATGGCAAATCCTGATGTCGCCGCCCCGCCGTCGGCTTTCGATCTAGAGGTCGAAACCCTGATCATCGGCGCGGGGGCCTGCGGCATGATCGCGGCGCTGGCGGCGCATGAGGCAGGTCAGGATGTGCTGCTGCTAGAGGCCGACCCGATCCCCACAGGCTCTACCGCGCTGAGCGCCGGGTTGATCCCCGCGGCAGGGACGCGCCTGCAACAGGACGCGGGGATCAGCGACAGCCCCGACGTTTTTGCCACCGACATTCAGGCCAAGGCGCACCACGAAAACGATGACGCACTGGTCGCTGCGATGGCCCACACCGCCCCTCAGGTCATCGACTGGCTTGTCGAAACACATGGGCTGCCGTTCTCCCTCGTGCGTGACTTTGATTATCCCGGTCACAGCCAACGGCGGATGCACGGGCTGCCCTCACGGTCGGGTCGCGAGCTGATCGACGCCCTGCGCGCGCGGATTGAGGCGCTTGATATTCCGCTGATCTGCAACCGCCGCGCCACCCGGCTTTATGCGGCAGGGGCAACGCTCGCAGGGGCGCGGGTGTCGTTGCCTGACCAAAGCGGCGAGGATATCGGCTGCGACCGGCTGATCCTTGCGTGCAACGGGTTCGGCGGCAACCGCGACATGGTCGCCGACCACATGCCGGATATCGCGGAGGCGATCTGGTTCGGCCATGACGGCAACCGCGGAGAGGCGATCAGCTGGGGCGAGGCGCTTGGCGCGCGCCGCCGTCATCTGGGCGCCTATCAGGGGCACGGCAATGTCGCCCACCCTCACGGTATCCTGATCACATGGGCCACAATCACCGAAGGCGGCGTTCAGGTGAATACGACCGGCAAGCGGTTCTGGAACGAGGCGCAAGGCTACTCCGAAGCGGCGCGGGCCGTGCTGGCGCAGCCTGACGGCGTGGCGTGGACCATATTCGACGCCCGCATCGCCGAGATTGCCCGCCAGTTCGAGGATTTCAAGAACGCCGAGGCCCAAGGGGCGGTGATCACAGGGGATACGGTCGAAACACTGGCTGCAAAGGTCGGATTGCCCACAGATGTTTTGGCGAAAACGATCACTGATATTCCGGCGGGCGGGCGGGATGCCTTTGGCCGCACATGGGGTGCGGCGTCCCTTTCTGCCCCTTTCTGCGCGGTGAAGGTGACCGGCGCGCTGTTTCACACGCAAGGCGGGCTTGAGGTTGACCCGACGACGGCCAAGGTGCGCAGGACAGAGGGTGGCACATTCGACAATCTATACGCCGCTGGCGGTGCCGCTTGCGGGGTATCGGGCAAGGGCGACAGCGGCTATCTGTCGGGCAACGGCTTGCTCGCGGCTGTCACGCTCGGGTACATCGCGGGGCGCGGATAGGGGTTTGCCACCATCCTGCGTCTGCCGTGTTCGTTGACCGCTTTGTCGCTTACTCGGCTGTCCAACCGCCATCGACCATCAAGGCTGTGCCCGTCACCATGGCAGACGCATCGCTCGCGAGGTAGACGATCGGGCCCATGATATCCTCGATCTCGCCGACGCGGCCCAGTTTGATCTTTTCTTCAATCCAAGCCAGACGCGTGGGATCGGATAAGGTTTGCTCTCCCAAAGGCGTACGGATGAAGGTCGGGCATAGCGTGTTGATGCGCACCGCCTTTGGGCCCCATTCGATTGCCATCGCTTTCACCATCCCTTCCAAAGCGTGCTTCGATGCGCAGTAGACCCCCCGATCGATGCCGCCGACATGTCCCATCTGACTGCTCACATGGATGATCGAACCGGGACGGCCCGCTGCGATCATTTGGTCGGCGGCGGCTGTGGAAAGGAAATAGGCTGCCCGAAGGTTAACATTCATGACGGCGTCGAAATCCTCGGGAGTGGTGTCGAGCGCAGGCCCGTGGCGGGCCATGCCGGCGGAATTGACCACGATGTCCACCGCCCCAAGACCGGAGAATGCCGCGCGGGTCGCATCCACATCGGTGATGTCCAGCTCTTGCGTCTCGCAGCTCAGCCCCTCTGCCTCCATCGCCGCGTGCAACTTACCCAACGGTCCGGCCCGGCGCGCGGCGCAGATGACATGCGCCCCCGCCCTGGCCAAGGCCGTCGCAGCCCCCAGACCGATGCCAGAGGTGGCACCGGTGACAAACGCGCGTTTCCCCGAAAGGTCAAAGCCGGCAAAGGACGGAAGTTGCATCAAGATCTCCTATGTTAACAGCGGTCTATTCGGCCGCTTCGCGGTAGCTTGCGGCTTCGCCATAGGGCACGTTCTCACCGCCATAGCGCCGCACGCGGACATTGCATTGTTCGGCGTGCCCCACAAAGCCTTCCAACATGCATAGACGCGAACCATAGGCCCCGACCATTGCTGCGGCCTCATCCGTCATAATCTTCTGATAGGAATGGGTCTTGAGGAATTTACCAACCCAAAGCCCCCCTGTATAGCGCCCTGCCTTATGCGTGGGCAGCGTGTGGTTGGTCCCGATCACCTTATCACCATTGGCGACATTCGTACGCGGGCCCAAAAACAGCGCGCCATAGCAGGTCATGTTTTCCAAGAACCAGTCATCACGGTCCGTCATGACCTGCACATGCTCCGACGCGATATCATCGGCCACCTGCAACATCTCGTCGTAGGTATCACAGACGATCACCTCGCCGTATTCCTCCCAGCTTGTCTGCGCTGTGGCCGCAGTCGGGAGAATTTGGAGCAGCCGGTCAATCTCGGCCAAAGTATCCTCGGCCAATTGACGCGAATTGGTCAGCAAAACGGCAGGAGAGTTATAGCCGTGTTCCGCCTGCCCCAAGAGATCGGTCGCGCAGAGCTCGGCATCCGCTGCTGTCTCATCCGCGATAACCATCGTCTCGGTCGGGCCGGCGAAGAGATCAATACCCACCCGTCCGTAAAGCTGACGCTTGGCCTCGGCGACGAAGGCATTGCCGGGGCCAACCAGCATGTGTACCGGATCGATCGTCTCTGTGCCAAGCGCCATAGCCCCGACCGCCTGGATCCCGCCCATGACATAGATCTCATCCGCACCGCCCAAATGCATGGCCGCAATAACAGCCGGATTTGGCTTTCCGTTAAAGGGCGGCGTGCAGGCCACGATGCGCGGTACTTCGGCAACCTTGGCCGTGGCGACAGACATATGCGCGCTGGCGACCATGGGGAATTTCCCACCCGGGATGTAGCAGCCGACGGATTGAACCGGGATATTCTTGTGCCCCAGAATAACCCCCGGAAGCGTCTCTACTTCGATGTCGGTCATGGAAGCGCGTTGCGCGCGGGCAAAATTCACGACCTGCTCTTGCGCAAACTGAATGTCCTGCAATTCGCGTGGGCTGAGCTGACCGATCAGGTCGTCAATCTCTTGCTGGCTTAGCCGGAAGGTTTCCGGGCTGTAGCTGTCAAACTTTTCGCTCAATTCGCGCACCGCTGTGTCGCCGCGCGTTTCGATGTCCTGCAAGGTCTGCTCGACGACCGCACGGGTCTTGGCGTCGTCATCGGCACGGGCAGCATCGGATTTGCCCTTCTTGAGGTAGGTAATTGTCATGGTTCGGTCCTTTGGTCAGGCGCTGGCAGTGATAGGTCATTTCTAGGCTGACCAAACCGAGTTGCAATATTTTCTGAATATGCTGCAATTATTTCATAGTCATGTCAGCGCGCGTCCCTCTTTTTGAAATCTTCCACAAGCGCGGCACCGCCCAATTGCATGAGCGTGTGTTCGGACCCCACGACAAAGAAGCTCCCGCCGGCGTCGCGGTGCGCGTCTAGGGGCTCTGTCGGGGCGCAATAGAGTCCCGTGGCCGCCCCTGTCGCGGAAAGGATGTCCCGCGTCATCTTTGCCACTTCAGGCGCAAAGAAATCGGACAGACCATGAGAAACGGCCAGATCAGCGCGCCCGATAAAGAGCGCATCTACGCCGTCTACATCCGCAATTTCACTGTGGTTGACCACGCCGTCGGGGTCTTCAATCTGGCAGATCAAGGCGACTTCACTTCGCGCCACGGACAGATGCTCTTTCAGGCTGCGGCCTGCATAGTCGGCCGCCCGTGACGTGCCGGCAAAACCACGCCCGCCGGGGCCGTAATTCACGGCGCGCGCCAGTTCTTTGGCCTGCGCTGCGGTTTCGACATGAGGCACCATGACACCGGCCGCGCCGCCGTCCAGCACATTGAGCACCCAATCCGCTGTTGCCACTGGCACGCGCACCACGATGGGGCACCCTTCGGCACGTCCGGCCATGGTCATGGCGTCCACGGTGCCCCGATCAAAAGGCGCGTGTTCCGCATCGACGACCAGAAAATCGAACCCTGCCCGTGCCATGATTTCGATCACGATGGGATGGGGCGTTTTGATGAAAGCCCCGAGCATGGGCTCTCGTGCGACCAGCCGTGCCTTGAATTCAGCATTCGTCATCATTTCCAATACCCTCCTTGGCCCTTAAGCCGTTTGCATTTCGATATTTTCCGCAGCGCCCAAGGCTTTGCGAGAGAAGACCACCAAGACCGCGAACACCACCGCGGCTGCCGCCGTCGCCGGCCAAGGCGGCATCAGCGCAAGCCCAATCGGCACGACCCAAAGCAGCCGCGACAGACCGCCCCAAGGCAGCCGTGCGCCGCCCAGAAGATGCGCAACGCCCAAGGCGAAAACGCCGCCTGACAGGATGGCACGCAGGATGTCTCCGGCTTCGCCACCGCCCAACATGCCGGGATAGGCGAGGAACAGCATCGGCAAGGCATATGCGGTCGCCCCAAGGCGCAACGTCTCGCCTGCGACCTTCATCCACGGCGCCTGCGCAATGGTCGCCGCAACGAAAACACCAAGGCAGACAGGCGGCGTGATGACCGACAGCGCCGCGTAGTAGAGCACGAACATATGCACCACGAGCGGATCAATACCCTGTTGGATCAGCGCCGGAGCGAAAACAGCCGCGACCATGACGTAGGCTGCCGAGGTCGGCAGACCCATGCCCGCGATCAGACAGACAATGGCCATGAGCCCGGCAATGAGCCAGATTTGCCCCTGCCCGATCGACAACACCGCTGCTGTTACCGCGACGCCAAACCCGGTGAGGTTGATCATGGCGACAAACACCTGTGCGCCGACCAGAAGGATCCCGACAATGACAACACCTTTTCCGCCCGCTTCCAGCGCACGAATGATGATGCCGATGACGGCACGGGGATCCTCACCACTCGAGATCCGCGCGACAAGGACGGCCACCAACATGGCAATCATGCCGTAGCAGGCCGTCAGCTCGACGGAATTGCCGTTGAGGACGCCAAATCCAAGCCCCAGCAGGGCGGCAACAATAGGGGCGAGTCGCGAAAAGGTCATGGCACCGCGCCAGTCGGGTAGATCTTCAGACGTCACCGGACGAAAGCCCTGACGGCGCGCGATGACGTGAACGGTGGAATAGATGCCAAGGTAGAACAACAGCGCAGGTACAACGCCCGCAAGCGCGATAGACCAGTAATTCACGCCCACAAGCTCGGCCATGACAAAGGCGGCTGTCCCCATGATCGGGGGGGCGAGCTGCCCGCCGGTCGATGCGATAGCCTCTACCGCGCCGGCATAGGCAGGGGGGTATTTCAGCCGCTTCATCAGGGGGATCGTGAAGTTCCCTGTCGTGGCGACATTGGCGACGGTCGAGCCGTTGATTGCCCCAAAGAAGCCCGATGCGAAGGTCGCGATTTTCGCCGCCCCACCGGGCCGGGAGCCACCTAAACGGGCCGAGAGGTCAAAGAATGTCTCGCCTGCGCCCGTGTGCAACAGGATCGCGCCGAACAGCACAAATGCCGCCAGCGTCGTCGAGGCCACATTGACCAGCATACCCCATAGGCCACGGTCGGACAGGAAGATGATCTCGGTGAGATAGCCCGCGTCAAAGCCACGGTGCCCGAATTGGCCGGGGATCAAATAGCCGAAGAATGCATAGGTCACAGCTGCAATGACGATAAGGGGGAACACCCAGTTGGAGCTGCGCCTTGCCAGTTCAAGCACGCAGGCCAATGTGCCGAACCCCATAACCATATCCCAACCGTTCGCCCAAGGCAGATCGTTCATAATGGTTTCGTAGTTGGCTATGATATAGGCACCTGACACCGTCACCACGCCGACGATTACCGCATCGATCACGATACCAAGCGGGCGCAGGCGGCTGCCTTCGAAAAGCGGGTGCATCAGCACGGCCAGGGCGGTGATCATCATCACAAAGATCGCACGCTGCACGAGCGATTCAAACGGCCCGTTGAAAGAGGTGTAGAACACAAACACCCCCAGAAGCACTGCAAGAGCCGCAATGGCGGTCTGTCGAAAATGAGCGAAGATCGGAAGGGTATTCATCACGGCACCTTGGCGAAAATGGTAAATAGAGGGGCGACACGCGCCGCCCCTTTTGAGATCAGGTCTTTTACTTGAGGCGCGCGGGCACGGTCAGGCCGATTTCCTCGTAGTAGCGGATGGCACCAGGATGCAGCGGGCTGGTTGCGTATTGCAGGGTCAGCTCTGGCAGGTTCAAGCCCTTTACCGTCGGGAAAGCGGCGGATTGCTCTTCCATATTCTCCATTACGGCTTTGGTCAGGTCATAGGCCGTCTGGTCGTCCATATTGGGGCGCGCAGAGACACCGATCATGAATCCCCAGACCTTGTAAGGGCCCGTGTTCTCCATCTCGCCGCCCGGCATGTCCACGATGGAAAGCTCCGGCAGCGCTTCGCGGATCTTGGCTTCTTGCGCGTCGTCGATGCCAAGCGCGGTCAGCGGCGTGAAGGCCGCGATATCGGTGGTAAGCGCATCAAAGGACGTTCCCACGGCGCTTTTGACGAAGCCTTCGGACCGGCCGTCTTTGATGGCGTTGGCCTGTTCGCTGTTGGTCCCGCGCACCCAATCAGGCGAGATTTCCAGCAGGTCGAACACAGCCAAGGCCGTGGCTTCGGTCGACGACCCACGCATGCCCGGTCCGAACTTCTTGCCGTCGATATCCGACAGTTTCTCGATACCGGAATCGCGGCGAACGACTGCGTTCTGCGGTGCTAGGGAATAGGCCCACAGGAGTTTGGATTCGATCGGCTTGCCGTCGAAGCTCTTGATGCCATTGTAGGCGTGATACAGTGTCGACGTCGTGATCAGCCCGATATCCAGCTGGTCGCGCGCCATGCGTTTGAGGTTATCGACTGTGGCACCCGTTTCCACGACCGAAGCCTGATAGGCATCCGGATAGGCAGAGTTGATGATTTTCGCGAGCGAGGCGAAATAGGCATAATGCGCGCTTTGCGAATTGGTCGCACCGAAAGCGAGCCGCGTTTCAGCTTGAGCAGGCAAAGCCACCCCAAGCCCGGCAAGGGACAGTGCAGCGGCGACAGCGAAGTTGCGTAGTTTCATGGGTATCCTCCAAATATCATGAAACGATCCCGATAGGGACGTTCGAACGGAGGTTAGCCACAGTGCATAGCCGCTATGCAATTCCTGTCTGCGTTAATGAAATAATTTCACTACCCGCTTTGACGTTCTTGGAGCTCACCCGCCAAAACACGGATATCACCGGTCCCGACATAGCTCTCGGCGCTTAATATGATATCTACTGCCTGATCCAGCATGCGGCGCAGTGGCTGGCGCATTGTGGTCAGCCGATAGGATTCCCAGGCCGCCATCGGAATGTCGTCGAACCCGATCACAGCCAGATCACCGGGGACCGAGATGCCTTTGTTTCGTGCAGCATCGAGCATGGCAATCGCCATGATGTCATTGGCGCAGAACACGGCGTCCGGCATCGGACGCTGGACCAACATTTCTTGAGCGGCGGCATAGGCTTGGCGGTAGCTGAACCCGCCGTCGAACTGCACAGCGATCTCGCGTCCGGCCTCTTCCAACTGGTCGCGAAACCCTCGCATGCGTTCCAGATGCGTCGACGTATCACGCCGCCCACCGATAAAGGCGATGCGCTGTCGGCCACCGTCCAGAAACCGCCGCGCTATCGTTCGCGCGCCCCCGTAATTGTCGCAGCACACCGCCATCATGGTACTGTCGGTCTGTACGCGATTCAGTAACACGGCGGGAATTCCGTTCTGACGACAGGCACGCGCCAGCCCGGAGGTGATTGTGGAGCTTGCCAGAATGACCCCCTGCGTGCGGAAGTCGATGACTTGCCGGATCATCGTGTCCACATCTTCGGCCGCTGGCACCACATGCATAATCGCCTTGAGCCCCCGCCCCGGTAGCATTCGGGTCAATTCGTCCATCACGATGGGGTAGAACGGGTTGCGCATTTCGCTCAGCACCATCGAGATCGTGTTGCTGGATTGTTTGGCCAACACCTGATCGACTTTGCTCACATAGCCAAGCGCCGTCGCAGCAGCAAAGATCGCTTTGCGCTTATCCTCGGCAATCGGGGCATTCCCCCGATACGCGCGCGACACGGCGGACACCGAAACGCCCGCGCGGGCGGCAACATCTTTGGCAGTGACCTTTTTCATATCGATTGCCTTACCCGATTGCTGCGCTTGCCCGAAATAGGGACTGACGGCTGACCTCGCGCATAGTTTGACGAAGCAATGGCATGGGTGCAATTGTGAAACGTACCCGCCATTGTGTTCAAATACTTGGATGAATGCTGCCGAAAAGTAGCACGCTCAGAAAGCCCCCCATGCCAGACCGTACAGATTTTTCGACCATTGTTTTCGACGTAAACGAAACCCTTCTGGATATCGCGACGCTAGAGCCGTTCTTCGACCGCGTGTTCGGCAATGCCGCGGTCCTGCGCGAATGGTTTCCAGAGCTGATCTTGTATTCGCAAACAGTGACCTTGTCCGGGCTCTATGCACCATTCGGCGATCTGGCCGGCGGTGTTCTGCGGATGGTTGGCGACAATAGAAACATCGCCATTCAGGATAGTGACGTATCCGAGCTGAAGTCACTGATTGGATCGATGCCCGCCCACGCCGATGTGGCCCCGGCCTTGAGCAAGTTGCGCGACGCGGGGTTCACGCTTGTGACCCTGACGAACTCCGCCCCATCCCCCGCGCCGACACCCCTTGAAAAAGCCGGCATCGCAGCGCTTTTTGACCACCACTTTAGCGTGGCCGAGGTTGGTCACTTCAAACCTCATCCGTCGACATATCAGATGGTTGCCGACCGTCTGGGCGTCGATGTCTCAAGCCTGTGCATGGTCGCATGTCATATCTGGGACACCATCGGCGCGCAGTCCGTTGGGTGCCGCGGTGCCTTTATCGCGCGGCCACACAACAGCATCCTGCACGTGCCCGGCGTACCGGAACCTGACTTTACCTCACATGATCTCGCCAAGCTTGCCGACCAGATCATTCAGGCACAGAAGTTGGCCGGGTAAGCAGCAAGAAGCCCTGTTCGCCCTCGCGGTGCCGCAGGGCGCGGCCGTGTCGTAACGTCACCATTGTCTGTGACGCGGTACATGTTGTCGGGTGCATTTAGTTCATATACGAACAAACTAGTTCACATGCGAATTGATTTATGGCCAATACATTCAAGGTTTTCCACAAGCTCCAGATCGCACATTCAGCGCTCTTTCGCGCTGCCGACCGTCGGACGCGCAACAAGATAGGGCTTACCACGTCACAGCTTGCGGTGCTGTTGATCCTGTCGCGAAAGGACGGGCAGCCCATCAGTGACCTCTCTTCGACACTTGCTATGGGTAAGTCCAGCTTGACCGGTCTTTTGGATCGCATGTGCGCAAAGGGTCTGGTGCGTCGGTCACCGTCGCCGGTGGATGGCCGTGTCATACACGTCTACCTTGAACAGCCGGGCCGCGCGGTGCTTGAACAGGGCGCGGGCGAAATCAGCCAGTTCAACGCGGCGCTGCTTGCGCCTTTTCCTGCTGAGGAACAGGTCATTATTGAACGGTTTCTGACGCATCTGGCAGACAATGCGGACGGCATTGTGAACGGCCCTACCCCGCCGAAGAAAGGGCCAGCCGATGACTGACGACATTACCCAAACGACAATCCGCTTCGCCGCCACCGATGGATGGGAGCTGGAGGCAGACATCCACACCTCATCTTCGCCCAAAATCGCGGTATTGACCTCGGCCGGCACGGGGTTCCCGCGTCAGTTTTATACCGGCCTCGCGATGTATCTGGCCCGCCAAGGTGCCGTTGTCTTGACCTATGACTATCGGGGGATTGGAGGATCAAAGGGCAAGGATCTGGCCGGATCCGGGATCGACTACCCTGACTGGGGACGGCTTGACGCACCCGCCGCCCTAAATGCGCTGGAGGAGGCGGCACCGGGCCTGCCGCTTACCCATCTGTGTCACAGTGTCGGCGGGCATTTTGTCGGCCTCATGCCGAACCACTCCAAGATCACCAGACACGCGTTTGTTTCTGTCGGGACCGGATTTTTCGGCGGTCACCACCTGCGCAATATCCCGTCGGAGCTTTATTTCTGGTGGGTGTTGGGCCCCTATTTGCTGCTGCGCTACGGCTATATCAAACCGGCGGGCGGCTGGCGGGGCGAAGCGCTGCCGCCGAAACTGTTCAAGACATGGCGCCGGTGGAGCCAGCGCCGCAGCTATTTTCAACCAGACCTCGCAACGAAACTGGCACCGCATCATTACGACGAGGTCACAGCCCCTATCCGGTCTTGGATCTTTCCCGATGACCCGATTGCAACACCGTCAACCGCATCCGACCTTTTAAAGTGTTATCGAGCCGCCCCGCACGAGGTGATCATCCGCACACCATCGCAGGTCGGTGTAACGCGGATCGGGCACGAAGGCGCATTGCGAAAAGGCCGCGATGCTTTATGGGCCGAATTCAGCGATTGGCTCATGGGCGCGCCCTGAACTGCAACCGATTTCCACCGCCATTCAAATCAACAGGATCAAACATGACCGAAAACATCAAGCTACACACCGACCAACGGGTCACGACCATGACCATCGCGCGCCCCGAAAAGCGCAATGCCATCACGCAGGATATGTATGCCGCCATGGCCGACGCGCTGGAAGACTATGCCCGGTCCGACGCGGTACGCGGCTTCGTGATCACAGGTGCGGAAGACTACTTTACGTCCGGGAATGACTTGCAGGATTTTGCCAAGGGAACCCGCAGCGACGGTGTGCCGCCCGTTATCCGGTTTCTGACCGCAATCTCCACCTGCCCCAAACCCTTGATTGCGGCCGTAAACGGCCCGGCCATTGGTGTCGGGGTGACGATGCTGCTGCATTGCGACCTGATTATCGCCGCCGACACGGCCACATTCAGCACGCCCTTTGTCCAACTGGGACTGGTACCAGAGGCCGCCTCCTCGCTTTTGCTGCCCGCCACCGTCGGCATGGCCGTGGCGAACGATATGCTGCTGGCCAATCGCGTTCTTGATGCGGCAGAGGCGCTGCGCTTTGGCTTGGTGTCGCGTGTCGCTCCCTCGTCCGGTTTTGCCACCGAAGTTGCGTCGCTTGCAGCTGGTTTGGCCCAGGCGGCACCAAGCTCGGTTATCAAAACCAAGGCGCTGATCCGTCATGGCAAGGACCAGATGACCGCCCAAATGGAGCGTGAATCGGTGCTGTTCGCCGAGCAACTGAAATCTCCGGAATTCGCAGAGGTCGTCGCCGCCAAGATGCAAAAGCGTCAGCCGGTCTTCAAATAACGCGCCGCTTTGCCCTAAGGCACCCGGCGGGCAAACCTGACGGTTCAACCCGGTTTTCCGGGTCGGCCGCAGGTTCGCTTGCCGGGTTGCGTCGCGGCGCGTCAACTCGCCAGCAGATGCATCGCCCGCTGACCTTTTCGGCATAGCGCACAGCCGCGATCTGCGCGATGACGGCAAGTCCGCTTGGTGGTCATGGCGTGAATGCAGCGTTTTTCTTACCCTTGCGCATCGGCGTAGAGCTTTGGGAGAAAGCCTGCCAGAATGGTCATCTCATTAAAACAGTGGTTTAACAAAGCAGTTGCCGACGCCTCTTTCACGGTCAGCAGACGTGCCAGATAGGTGTTCCCAAGCGTTCCGATGACAGAGGGCACCGCCTCGTTTCCCTCACGCGCGGCCACCATCCCAAGCCAAAAACGGCTACGCATTTCGGCACCGCCTTCGACATTGCGAACAATGTGGCACATTTCGCCGCCATAGATGGGCTCTTCTAGCAGGCCAACGCGGGCGCATACGGCGACGTCGCCGTCAGCCAAGTTTACCTCCCCCAAAACCTCCTCAGGTTCAACAAACTGAATTCTCAGCTTATTCAAGTCTTCACCGATGTATTCATGCACTAGATGGCTCGCCCCGATGAACTGGCCATCAACCTTGTTTTCCCAATCCATCCAAAGATGCGCATCCGGGAACCAACGTTGGTAGTGTTCGGTCGTTTCCATGTAATCGCCAAACCACCAACCAACCATTTCAGGTGAAACGCCCGGCATCGGGGTCCGTACAGAAACCTCATAAATACCGTTGGGTAGGCGTTTCACCCCGGTCTCAAATCCAGGTTCACCTTCCGCAAACCCAGCGGTGGGCTGACCGCTAAAGGGCGGGAGGCCGAATATCCCGACACCAAGCGCAAAGACAACTGCGCCCCCAACAATCCATCTCATCATGTACTGACTACCTATCGTGCTTGTGCGCCCAGCTATTCTACGTTCGTGAATTATGTCAATATTATTCTTCGAACGTAGAATAGCGTGTTGTAAGAGATCACGCTGGAAAGCTAAGCTGACCCGGGCTAAGCGAGACGGAGTTCTCGCGGCTCAAACATGGAGATGTCATTCAAATGTCCAAGCAACGTACGAGGACCGAGGTCAAAACCGCCATCGACGTTTCTGAGACAGCCGAAAGAAAACGCGGCCGTCCGCAGGCCGCACAGGGTACAGATTTGAAGCTGACTTTGCTTCGCTCTGCGATTGATCTGTTTGCGGAGCGCGGTTTCGACGGCGTTTCACTGAGCCACGTTGCTGAAAAAGCCGGGGCCGACAAAGGCCTTTCACGGTATTACTTTGGATCAAAAGAGGCGCTTTGGATCGCAGCGATGGAACATCTTGCCGACTGTTTTGCAAGCGACCTTAACAAAGCTCTTGTCGTCAATACCGCGACCCAAACGGAAGCACTGAAAGCGCTCATTCGCGCTTTCATCACCGCATCCGCCCGCTGGCCGCAAGTGAGCCGTGTTATCGTTCATGACGGGGCAAAACACAGTGATCGCAGTGATTTTTTGCAAAGGCACCTCGTTGTGCCTTTTTACACGGCACTGAAAGATCTGATCGCAGGTGCAAAATCAGAAGGCACCCTTCCGAACGTCTCGGACCGGACTATCTTTTTCATGATCACCCATGGTGGGTCATTTCCAATGGCCCTGCCCATTCTCACCAACGCGATCGAGGGTGGGGATATTCGATCATCCGACGCATTGGAACATCATTCCGAAGCGATCATCGAACTGCTATTTTCCAAGGCATGAAGATGAAATGGGGCTGTCGCAGTTCCCACCCTATCGTTGGTGCGTGCGCAGGGGGCAACCGGCGTCGGCACGCGCTGCGTAGTAACAACCAAGCACGACCGAAACCTATGCAACCGGGCAGCGGCTTAGGGCTGAATTTCTTCAAAACGATCGTGTCAGGCCGATGCTGGCAGTGGCGTTGCGAAACCTGTTGATTGAGATGGTGGAGCGTTGCTCTTCAAACCCGAGCCTCAGAACCTGGGTAAATCCCTTGTAGCTCCAGTTCTGGTTGGACAGGTTCAGCATGACGCTTGATTTCTTGTCGACGCGGGCAACGCCGAAGATGGGATGCACGCCGTCAAATTCGTTCCGGTCAAACGACAGGTCCAGCCCGACCCGAAGACCGCCGGCAAAGGAATAATCGCCGCCGATGGTGACGCCCGCCGCATGGCCCGCGACGGGGCTGTAAGAGCTGGCACGGTTTTCCGCGCGCATACCTACGCGAAACACAAGCTGCGACGATGCCGCATAGGCGAATTGCGCAGCGCCTGCTGTTCGGTCCACGCCGACACCGCTGCCATCATAGGTGATGCGTTCGCGCTGAAGCACCGCCGTGGCGCGGGCGCGGGTGCCGAGGTTGCGCGTATAGGACAGGCCAAGGCCGTAGGTATGCGCATAGGCCGCGTCATCAATCCAGCGCTGCGATCCATAGATCTCGGCCGAGACAAGACGCCCCTCATTGGCGAAATGCAGCAGGGATGCACTGGTCCGAAGGGTCACTTCATCGGGCGCACGCCCGTCGAAAAGCCGGGCATCCAGATCCAGCGCGAACCTGGCGCGTAAGGCGTCCGTAAGACGCGGCACGGTCGCGACGCCCGTGCCAATCTCGAACGCCGTGGCGGATTGGGCGCGCGAATTCGGGTCCAGCTGCAGCACAAACCCGCTGAGGTTCACCGTCTCTGCAGAGGTCCGGCGGGCGGCATTGCTTTCGGGCACAATGGCAAAACGGAAATAGCCCTGCCATTTTTTCGGTTTGGCCAAACGGTCAAGCTCCGCCTGCACTTTTGCCTGAACAGAGGGCGACAAACCCGCACCTTTGGCCAGTTCAAGGTGATATCGCGCCCGTTCGATCTGGTCGCTTTTCACCAATGCGTTCGCCAGCTCAAGCCGGAACGTGGGATCGTCTGGCCGCAAGATCACAAGCCGCGCCAGCGGGGCAACGGCTTGGTGTGATTTTCCGGAACGGTTGTAGGCGACCCCTAGAATCCACATCCGGCGCAGGGTCTCTGTCTCGGTCTTGGGTGAATACCCCTCGAGCAATGGAATAACCTCTGCGGCTTTTCCCTTGAGGATGCTTTGTTCTGCATCATCAAGGGAAAAGGCCGCTAATGGCGAGGCCAGTAAGATTAAAAATAGATTGTATAAAATTCGCCGCATCAAAGACCTCGGCTACCGCGGGGAAAGCGGGTTTTTGCGGCCGGTAATTGACCGCATCCAAGAGACCCGCTTATCCGTCGCTTCTATTTCTTGTTGGCGTAGAATGTACCACCGACGCCCGCGTCGAAAATCTGCGGCGAGGGATTGTTCACATCGTTGATACCGCCAGATACCGGCCCAAGCATCGATTCTGCACCCGGCCCCATGAAGTTGCCGCCGAACTGCAAGGTGGCGTCCCCTTCGTTCTCGCCACTGCTAAGCCGACCGGACATGTGGAACAGCATCGCGCCGGTGTTCTGCTCGGGGATATTGACGCCCGCGACGACCTGCGCCGGAATGGTGGTGCGGCTGAGCGAGGCAGGCAAGCCTTGATCGACCGTCAGCGTCCCGTCCAGTTTGACGGAGTTCGAGGTGCCCGCCTCGGTCGCGACGATATTGGAGGCCGTTCCGGTGAACGGATTGGTGGTCTGCCCGTCGGTCCAATCCACATCGACTGCCAGATCGCCAATGATTTCCGCGCTATTCGCATCGATATCGGTGCCGAAAATCTGGGCCGATCCGCTGTTCACGCCGACCTTCATCTGACCTTCGTAGCTGGCTTTCAGCGACGTGGGCATATCCGAAGTGGGGGCCTTTTGACTGACAGCGTTAAAGGCTGTTTCAAAATCCTGCCCGCCGCCTGCGCCGCCGCCAACAAGCCCGCCTCCGGAGCTGCTTCCATTGCAACCAGACAAGACCGTCGCCACCCCAAGGCTTGCAATAACAATACTAAGACGTGCGTGTTTCATGAAATTCCCCTTGCTTGATTTAAAAAATTCTTCTTCACTTTTTAGATACCTACTTCATGAAATCGTCTCCCCCCCGTTCAGGGGGTGTCCTCGGACAAGAGTATTTTGAGAAGATGAGCCGTATAGAATGATTAAATTTGCAATTATAAGTTCCGCTGTGTGGTCCATAAGATGACACGTCCACATGTCGCCCCCGGAGCCGTTTTCGCGCTTTGCGTCGTGCTCTATCTGGCCGCCGCCGCTGCTCTGACATGGGTGGCGACAGCCCAGCCGTGGCTCGGGCTCAGGCTTGGCGTGGTGGGGCAAAGCGTTGTCGTCACTGACATCGCGCAGGGCAGCGCCATGGATCGCGAAATGATCGGTAAGCGGCTGTTGAGCGTTTCAGCGGATAACCAACCCCCAATCCCGGTGACACCCCTAGACCTGATAGAAGAGCCCGACGGGATCAGCGATCAAGAGACCCTGCGTCGGTTCTTTGACCGTCAGGATCGCTTGCATGACGCGTTGCGAAGCGGCGCAGTCACCCTGACCTTCGACCAAGCCGACGGCCCTGAAAGCGTCGCGGTAAGGGTCCAGGGAAGCCGTCCGGTTTCGGATCTGCCGATGAAATTCTGGACGCAAATTTTTGTCGCGTTCGTGGGCATGTTTATCGGGACTTGGGTCGTCTGCCTACGCCCTCATGAACACGCCGGATGGTGGTTTCTGCTGTCCGGGATCGGGTTGGCTTTGGCATCGTCGAGCGCCGCGATCTACAGCTCTCGCGAGCTCGCGCTTAGTCTGAAGGCCTATTCGGTGGTCTGCCGGGTAAATCCCGGTGGGTCGCTACTATTCGGGATCGGTATGGTGACATTGTTCCTCTCGTACCCGCGGCGCATTGTTCCGAAACCCGTGCTCTGGCTACCGACACTTCTGATCGGTGCCTGTATCCTCTTGGTGCTTGGCCCCGGCTGGCCGGACAACCTGAACAATGCCCCCGATTTCATCGCGATCATCATGGTGGCCCTGTTGCTGGTCATTGCCGCACAAGTCGCCGCCAATCGCCGCGACCCGGCCGCGCGGGCGATGCTGGGCTGGCTTGGCGTGTCGGTTGCGGTCGGTGCGGGTGGCTTTGTGCTGACGTCCATTCTGCCGACGCTTATTGGGTTGGCCCCGGTGATCGAACAAAGCACTGCGTTTTTGTTTTTCCTGATCATCTATGCTGGTATTGCCTTGGCGGTGACCCGCTACCGGCTGTTCGATCTGGCGAATTGGTCCTACGGCATCTTGTTTTATGGCCTTGGGGTGGCTTTGCTTCTGGGGCTTGATGCCGCGCTCATCTACGGGCTTTCGCTGGGGCGCGCGCCTGCCTTTGGCATCGCCCTCGCGGCGATCTGCATGGTTTACCTGCCCTTGCGCGACAAAATCTGGGTGCTGCTCAAGCGCAACCGCGAGATCCCGGCGGAAGAGCTGTATCGCAGGGTAACCCAGATCGCCCATGCGAGAGACCCCGAAGACAAGCAGAGGCTGCTGCGTAAGTTCTGGTCCGATATTTTCAATCCGTTGCGCATCAAGGATCAACCGGCGTCTACCACGATCACCGCACTGCAAGACGATGGCCGTATCCTGACGCTCGCGTCTATCGGCAATCTGCCTGCACTGTCGCTTGAGCTGGCCGGGCAAGGATCGCGCCTTTTCTCGTCGCGCGATCTGGCGCGGGCCGATGCGATCCTGTCGTTGCTTGATGCCAGCCTGTCCCAGCACGAGACCTATCTTCAGGCCGTCAGCGCAGAGCGGCTGCGCATCAATCGTGACATGCATGACAACATAGGGGTGCTGCTGCTCAGCGCCCTGCATACCGGCCCTCGGGAACGCAAAGACCTTCTTATCCGCCAGACCCTCGCCGATCTACGAGAGTTGATTTCAAACCCGGATCAGACTGATTGGGATCTCCGCGATCTGCTCGCCGATCTGCGTGCCGAAATCATCACCCATTTCGAGGCCGCCCAGATCACCGTCACGTGGCAGGCCGACGAGATCACCAAAGGCCGTATATCCCATCGGTTGGCGCATGCGCTGCGCGCCTTTCTTCGAGAGGGGACCAGCAATATCCTACGACACTCTGGCGCGACAGAGGCGAAGGTCCGGATTGCCCTGGAAAGCGATGGGTTGCAGCTTACGCTCAGCGATAACGGCTCGGGCTTTGACAGCAGCGTCGCGTCGCTTGGCAATGGTTTCAGAAATCTGAGAAACCGCTTCACCCAGTTGCAAGGTGCCTTCAGCTACAGCACCGGTGCCAAGGGCACCACCTTGACCGCGTTTCTACCTCTTTTCAGCACTCAGAAAGAGGCCGCAGCAGAATGAAGCGTATCCTGATTGTCGAAGATATCGTCGAAACCCTGCGTTGGCTGGTCGAGATCGTACGATCAGCATATCCGGCGGCCACAATATGCACGGCCAACTCGGTACGGACGGCGCTGTCAAAACTGGATGGCCAGATAGATCTCGCCCTGATTGATCTGGGTCTGCCTGATGGGTCGGGCCTCGAAATCCTGCGCGGCCTGAACAAGGCCAGCCCCTCTGCAATCAAGGTCGTAACCACGGTCATGGGCGACGACGCGAGCATTGTTTCCTCGCTCTCGGCGGGGGCGGACGGGTATTTGCTGAAAGAGACAGAGGCGGCGGTGCTCTCTCGTCAGCTGACGCAGCTTTCTATGGGGTTGCCGGCGATATCACCCTCTGTCGCCCGCCGCATCATGGAACACTTCCGCCTCACCGGGCCGGTCGCCAGCCTGGACGGGCGCCTGACAGAGAGGGAGACCGAAGTGCTCACGCTCATCTCCAAAGGTCTGCGCAACGCCGAGGTCGCCTCCGCATTGAATATCGCGGAAACGACGGTCGCTGGATATATCAAGATCGTCTATCGCAAGCTCGGCATCTCCTCACGGGCGGAAGCCGCCTGGCACGCGAACCGCTTGGGGCTTGGACTGAAACCGGAATAGCGCCTTTGTCGGGCAATTCAATTTCAACGACGGAGCGGCTGCCGTTGGCGTGTTGTAGGGTCTGTCATGCATAAGATACTAAGGCGTTTTAACTTCAGCTCCTGATAAGGGTGCCACAAAAGGCACCCTTACCCATCAAACTGTTCAGTCGCCCTACGCCACATCAACCCCGGCAGGAACAAACCTACGCCAGTCAACCCCGCGGCCCGCTGCGTAGTCCAGACCGATTTGCACCCAATTGATGTCACCCCCTGCGGCCACCGATGATGGGGCGCTGCCATAGGTGACCTGCCGCGTGCCTTCCTCGAACGCGTCGATGGATTGGGGCCAGACCTCATCGTCCCAATGCAGCGTCATCTTCCGGCGTTTGGGTTCGTATTCGGCGGTGAAAAGCGTGCCAAACCCCTCGGCGTAGCGGTCTTGCTTGAGCGGCGCTTGGGTGAACTGGCCTGCCAGCGCTGACGGCGTGACCCCTTCGGATAAGACACTCACAAGGTGTTTTGACCGTTCAAACGTGCGGGTAAAACTGCCTCTGTCAGGCGTGCTGCCGTCGGTCTGGTGGTTTGTGGCGATCAGCCGCGGCTGCACCTTTGCCCCGCCACCGGCGTACATCTCGACGCTCGCACCCGCACCGGAGGCATCGGCGACCACCACATTATACGGCATATGCGACGGCACGCGTTGCAGCACGCGCAGCGCTTGAGGCACGGTTTCGCAGGTTTCCAGAACGTAGCGCAGGATTGTGGTGATACCGAACCCGCGCCCTGTTTCCTGCCGTCCGCCATAAGCCAGCGCGATGCTGAGCCCCGCATCATTGATGCCATCGGACAGACCCCAAAGGAATTCGACCATACCCATCACGCGCCGACCGGTCCAAGCGCTGTGCAGCAGTAGGCCTTCGTTCAGGTCAGGTGACAGATCGTAGTTGCGCACCAGCCGGATGTCGTCGTCCGACGTGGCCACGGCGAGGGAGCAGCCGCCCAGATAGCTTGGCGGGCACCACGTGGATAGGAAGCGTGCTGCACGGGCCGACCCGCCCGCGAGCGCTGTAAGCTTGGCGTGAACAGGCACTAACTCGGGCATATGTTGCTTTAGGGCCGCCTCGCAGGCTGCGCGGTCAGGGCCGTTATCGCCGCCGCGTGCAGTGAACCATGCCTCGTAGGCGGGCCATGAACGGGCCCATCGGGCGGCCCATTTCGGGCCCGGCGTGGCTTCGCTGATGGCGTCAAAGGTAAGGGAGTGTGTCACATTATGCGCCTTTCTTAGGCAAATCGAGGAAGAACCGCAGCATTTCGCGGCTCGCATCCGGCCCTGCGGGGTCCGTGTATGACCCCGCGCTGTTGCCGCCCGACCAAGCGTGACCAAGGCCCGAGACGGTCCATTGTTCCATCACGACATGGCCTTTCGGTGCCATCACGCTGCGGCGGGAGAAACGGCGCCCGCCCGTGTTGCCGTCGTCCTGAACCTCGGGACCGTTTGGGGCGTGTTTGGCGATCGCATCCGCATTCGCGGCACTCACAGTGCTATCCGCATCGCCCTGAAAGATGATCGTCGGGATGAATTCCCCTGTGTCAGAGCCTGTTGCCCCCTGCCCCATGGCCGCAAAAGCCGATGGCACGTCATGGGCGGCGCGGTAGGGCAAACCGGAATGGGCACCCACCGCATCAAAGACATCCCTATAGGTTTGTCCCAGCACCACAGCCATCGCCGCGCCGGCCGACAGCCCCGCAACAAAGCTGCGCCCTTTGGGAATGGCATGGTCGCGCTGAAGTTGTTGCATCAGCCCTGCAAGGATCGCCGGTTCACCCGCGCCGCGCATCTGGTCGGCGGGATCAAACCATTTCCAGCAGTTCTGCATATTCGCCATGCGCGATTGCGCCGGATAGACCACGATCACCCCATGCGCCTCTGCCAGTTGGTTCATGCCCGTGCCCTTGGCAAAATCCACAGGGGATTGTTTGCACCCGTGCAGCATCATCACCAAACCTGTCGGCGCAGAGCCTTTGAGGTTGGGAATATAAAGCCGATAGTCGCGGCTGCCTGCGCTGCAGGAAAAGCTGCCGCTGTCGAATGTGGCACCCTCGGGCAGGTCCGGCTCGATGCTGTCACCGCCGTTCAGTGCCGATTGCGCCAGCCCCGAAAGCGTCTCGCGCAGGCCGCGGCCGATCTTGGCTTTACCGAAGGGGCTTTTGCGACCTTTCGCCATGCTCCCCAGCCCACCGGCGCCAAGCGCGTTCTGGATGGCTTCGGTCGCCGCTTTGGGGTTACCCGCGCGCACAAGTTTTCCGGCACGGCGCATGGCCGCGTTAAATTCATCTGTCATGTCGCATTCCTCTTTAGGATGATGCCGGAGCTAACTGATCCGGTCGCCGAGTGCTTTCTTGACTTCGGTGCTGGCTTGAAGCGCCCCCAGCACGTTGATGGAGCCGATGGTCGCAAGGGCCAGCTCTGGCGTCACATCGCGCGCGATACGGGCCAGACCCACCACCTTGATGTGCAGCACTTCATTTGCTGCCTGCACCGCCTCGAGATCCGCGACGGAGTAATCGCGCAGACCCATTTCCATTGTGTGACGGTCGATAGACCGTGTCACCGTCTCCGACTGGTGATCCAACTGCTTGCGGATCGCCGTGCGGATGAAATCGCTGCGGTTGGAATAAAACCCCTCCTGCACCAGCAGGTCGATCCGCCCTAGATCGACAAAGCCGAGGTTGATCGTGATCTTTTCGTTCTCGGGTTGCTTTTCCCGTAGCTGCCTGACGTTGCCCATCTCGATTCTCCATCCATGTGGATGGTATATGGCATCCTATGACCATATTGCAACTGCCCCCTACGAAATTACGCCTTTTCAGGCCAACATTCGTACGGCGGCGGTCAAATCGTCTTGAAATTGGGCAGTTGCGTCGGCTTTGGCCTGAGGATCGGGGAGGCGCAAAAGATACGAGGGGTGTAGCGTCAGCAGGACCGGCGTGCCTGAAGGCGTTTGTTCGACCGTGCCACGGCGGGCGGTGATGGTATCGCGCCGTCCGGTCAGCCCTTCGGCGGCCGTCGCCCCCATGCCCAAAATCAGCTTGGGTTTGACCTGCGCGATCTCGGCATCCAACCACCAGCGGCAATGTTGAATCTCTGACGCATTGGGCCGTTGGTGCATACGGCGCTTGCCGCGCGGGGTGAATTTAAAGTGTTTCACTGCATTGGTCACAAACGCCTTGTCCCGCTGCAGCCCCGCCCGCCCTGCGATATGATCAAAGAGCTGCCCCGCAGGCCCGACAAAGGGCCGCCCGCTTAAATCCTCCTGATCGCCGGGCTGTTCACCCACGATCATCAGATCGGCATCCATCGGGCCCTCGCCCGGTACGGCCTGTGTCGCATTGCAATGCAAGGGACAGCGGGTGCAGGCGGCGATATCCTTGGCCAACGCGTCTTGCGGCCCCTCCCATGCGGATTGATGCGCGGCAAGCTGCGCCTGCACCTGCGCCAACCGCTGCGGCGGAAAGGACGGTGCGGCCTCGGCCATGGCGCGGGCACGGGCGGGGGCGTCGGCGATCATCTGGGGGATATGCGCCGCCTCGGGCATATTCTTCCAGTATTTCTTGGGCATCTCGGACTGCATGGCTTTGACCATCAGCCGCGCGGGGTTAAAGATGTTCTGGAAATAGGTGATCCACAGCTGTTCGCTCGCGTCTTCGGGCAGGGCGGGCTTTTCCTGCCCCTCGCGGAAGGTCAGTTTGCCCCCCTCGAAAATCGCGCAGACATCCGGCGTGAGAATGCGCCAATCCATATCGCTGAACCGACGCAGAAAGAAATCGGCAGTGGGTTCTACCGTGTGATACGTCGGCTCGAACCACGCGGCAAAGGACCGGCGGGGGGCATCGGGCGCGCCAATCTCGCGGAAACGGACGAAGGCTTTCATCTTGTGCTGGCAGCGATGCACGTTCTTTTCCATCCGCCGCAGGCGCGACAGATCAGCATCACCGCGATCCGTCATCAAATGGGGCGCGTCCTTCAACCGCCACAAAAACGCATAAAGCCGCGCAAACCGTTCGGGGTCGCTGTGCCAGACGACACTGCGCGCCATGCTGATGAAACTACGTGGAACGGTCACCTGCCCGCCCGTTTGCACGGGGGAGGCACCACCAAAAAGATCGGGTGCCGTGCTGGTATCGCCCCAAAGGATCGCCTCGGGCGGGACGCCGGCGGCCAGAAACTGCCGCGCCGTATCACGCCACGCCTGTGCCGTGCCGATCTTGGGCATGACCGCGCGGTGCATCAGAACAGGGTCAACTGTTCGGGCGGCGGCGCAAACCGCGCGCGCAGGTCGATACTGTCGGTCAGCCCGCCGGGGGACCAGCCCCCCGCAGTGACAAAGCTGCGCGCCTTTTTCATAGATGCGCCCATGCGGATCAGATCCTCGTAGCGCAGGGTACGGTGGCGGCGGGTGGACAGGATGCGGTTCACCGTCTTCACCCCGAACCCCGGCACCCGCAGCAGCAACTCGCGGCTGGCGCGGTTCACATCCAGCGGGAACACCTCGCGGTGCACCAGCGCCCATGCGAGTTTCGGGTCGACCTCAAGATCAAGGTTCCCGTCTGCCGTGACGGATGTAATCTCGTCCAGCTGGAAGTCATAGAACCGCAGCAGCCAGTCCGCCTGATAAAGCCTGTGTTCGCGTTGCAAAGGCGGCCGGATCAGCGGCAGCTTGGCCGAGCTGTCAGGGATCGGCGAGAAGGCAGAATAATACACGCGCTTGAGCTTGTAGCTGGAATAGAGCCGCGTGGACTGGCCCAGAATGGCCGCATCATTCGACCCATCCGCCCCGATGATCATCTGCGTCGACTGCCCCGCAGGCGCAAAGCGTGGTGGGCGCTTGCCGGTGTGGGATTTGTCTTTCGACACCTCTTTACGCAGCCGGAAATCGGCCATCGCTTTGCGGATCTGATCGGGCTTTTTTTCGGGGGCGTATTGCTGAACAGCCGCATCGGTGGGCAGCTCTACGTTGATCGATAGACGGTCTGCCAGCAGCCCCGCTTCGGCGATCAACTCTGGCGCGGCGTCGGGGATGGTTTTCAGGTGAATATAGCCGCGAAAATTCTCTTCGTGGCGTAGCTTGCGCGCGATCTGTACCATGTCCGACATGGTCGCATCCGGCGACTTGATCACGCCCGAGGACAGGAACAGCCCTTCGATATAATTGCGGCGATAGAATTCGATGGTCAGCTTCACCACTTCATCGACACTAAACCGCGCCCTAGTGACATTGGACGAGGCACGGTTGATGCAATAGCTGCAATCATAGATGCAGAAATTCGTCATCAGGATTTTCAGAAGCGAGATACAGCGCCCGTCCGGCGCATAGGCATGACAGATTCCCGACCCCTCGTTCGACCCGACGCCCTTGCCATCGCGCGAGTCGCGTTTCGTCGATCCCGAAGAGGCGCAAGACGCGTCATATTTAGCCGCGTCGCTCAGGATTGCCAGTTTTTGCTCTACAGATTGCTTAGCCATATGTTCACTATATGTTCACATATGACCGATGTCACGGGGGCAAAGCATCCCTGCCCTGCGCCGCAGTGTCGCGGCGCGCGGGATTTTGCCTGCGGGATTTCCTGTCTGAGCTTACTCGGTCTCTAGGCTTGGGTAGACGCGGCGCAGCGTCTCGATCAGCTTCTGGCTGCTCACGGGCTTTTTCACGACACGGTCATCCGGCCCGAGAAAGCTGATCTGGTCGGCGTCATATGCGGTGATGAACACGAAAGGGATACCCCGTTCGCGCAGAATATCCGCGACGGGTTTCGATGTCTTGTTGCGCCCAAGGTTCACGTCAAGAAAGGCGATATCAATATCCCCGTCGCGCGCTTTTTCCTTGGCGTCTTCCAGATGGATACTGGGGCCTACGACGTTAAAGCCGATGTCTTCCAGCAGGTCGGACATCTCGAATGCGACCACGACCTCATCTTCGACGATGAAAATATTCTGAGGTTGATTTGTCATTCTACTGCCTGCTCTTCCGTCTGTTGCGGCATCTTCAAATGCCATTCATATCCATCTGGCCCGAAAACCGTATCGATTTTCCCGCCCGTTTCCGCCTCGAGGGCACGCCCTGTGATGAAGCTACCAAAACCTGTCTCGCTGGGTTTCTCGGCGGCAGGGCCGCCCTTTTCCACCCAGTGGAGTTCAAGGGGGGAACCCTCGGCGGCACTTCCTTGTTCCCAAGATAAGTTCACAACACCGTCAGGAACCGACAGGGCGCCGTATTTCATCGCGTTTGTTGCCAGTTCGTAAAATGCCATCGACAAGGACAGCGCCTGGCGCGATGGCACCTCTACCTCCGGCCCTTTCAACGTGATCCGACCGCCGCCTATAGGGTCGAGCACATCGGCAGCCACGGCACCAATCGCAGCACGGTCCCAAGTGGTGCCCACCAGTTTGGAGTGGGCCGTCGCATAGGCGTTAAGCCGTTGGTCAATCGTTTCACGGATACCGCGTTGAATGCTCATCTTGCGCAGCGACTGGCTGACGATGGATTTCACCACACTAAATGCGTTCTTCACACGGTGGTTCAACTCGGCAATCAGGATGTTCTGCGCCTCGCGCAAGCGGCGCTCTTCGTCGATATCAATCAGGGCGACGGTCGCGCCGATCCGCTCCCCCTCCCCGTCGAGCACCGGCTCGCCAATGATCCGCATCCAAAAGCGGGTGCCGTCGCCGCGCTGATAATCCACGTCGATCTCGACATGGTCCTCGCGGTTCTGGATCACCCGCGCCAGAGGGTACTCGTGGCTTTGTACACGGGACCCATCAGCGTGGTACGATACCCATTCGCCATAGGCGTCCACGTCGTCCGAATGCAACACAGGGTGGCGCACCATCTTTTCGACGTGGCTGTTGCCGTAGATAATCTTGCCTTCGGCATCGGCCATGACGACCCCGACGGGCACCGTCTCCATCATCGCTTCGAGGAAGTTCAACCGATGCGACGCCCGCTGCGCCTGTTTCTTCGGCGCATCCGCGTCAACATTCTTTGCCGCCAGCTCCTCTTGCACATGCAAAAGCTCTGTCGCCATCTTATCGGTGGGCTGTGTCGGCATGGTTTGTCCTGGGTGATTGGTGCAGTGTGTCGGTTGACATAGACCGTCAGACGCTGGTGTCTAGGTGTAGTGTCACATTTACGTCATTCTGTCGAATCTCATACGTCAACCGATATATATGTCAGCGCGCTGGCGTGGTGCCCGCCCCTACCCCATACGCTCCTGCGCGACGTGTGGCAGGATATAACTTTGACCAGCTGCGGCGGGCGTGTTGACGGTCAGGGTGCAGCCGTAGGCTTGGGACAGTATGGCGTTTTGCATCACGTCGGCGGGCGCGCCGTGTTTCAGGATCTGGCCGTCTTTGACCATCGCCATGTGATCAGCGAACATGGCCGACAGGTTCAGATCATGCATGACCGCGACCACGCCGCCGCCGCGATTGGCGAAATCTTTGAGAAGCCGCATCACCATAAGCTGATGGCCGATATCCAGACTGGCAACAGGTTCGTCCAGCAGCAACCAACGGGGCAAGCCGTTCTGCACCGGATGCCAAACCTGACAGAGCACGCGCGCCAGCTGCGTGCGTTGCTGCTCTCCGCCCGAAAGCTCTTGATAAAGCTTGTCTGCGTAGCCCTCTAACCCGACGGCATGCAGGGCGCGGGCGGGGATATCGTCGCGGTGTCCAGATATGCCGCGGCGTAGCCCCATGCGCACGACCTCGGCCACGGTAAAGGGGAACGCAAGGGTGGCTGACTGCGGCAGCACCGCGCGCATCGCAGCAAGCTCCCACGGGTGCAGATCGGCGACGTTTTCGCCATTCAGCAGAACGCGGCCGGTGAAGTCGACCTCTGCCGTGATCGCCCTAAGCAGTGTCGATTTGCCCGAGCCGTTGGGCCCGACAATCGCCGTAAGCGCGCCGGCATTGGCGGTGAAATCGACCCCATGCAGGATGTCTTTTTTGCCGATACGGGCAACAATATCGCAGGCGCGCAGCATTACAGATCCACCAACCCACGGTGCCGCAGTAGGATCCAGAAAAACACTGGTGCGCCCAGAATGGCGGTGATCAACCCGATGGGCAGTTCCGCCGGCGCGATGATAACGCGGCTGATGATGTCGGCGGTCAGCAACAGCGTGGCCCCCAGCAGGGCAGCGTTCACCAGCAGGGGTTCGTGATCGGGTCCCGTGGCAAGACGCAACAGATGGGGCACGACGATCCCGACAAAACCGATCCCGCCGGACATGGCGACCGCGGCACCGGTGGCGGCGGCGACGGTGAGGATGGCGGTATGCTTTACCCGCTGCACCGGCACCCCCATATGCGCGGCGGTTGCCTCCCCGAAAGCGAGTGCGTTCAGCCCGCCGCCCAAGCGCATGGCCACACCCGTCGCCAGAAGGATCAACGGCCCCGCGATGGCGACTTTGGTCCATGTGGCACCGGCAAGCGAGCCGAGCCCCCAGAACGTCAGATCGCGCAACTGCGTGTCATCGGCGAAATAGATCAACAGCCCGCCCAAGGCCCCTGTCAGCGCGCCCAATGCAATGCCCGCCAGCAGCATCGTCGCGACAGAGGTGCGCCCGCGCCGCGTCGACACGCGATACAGCAGCAAGGTTGCCGCCCATCCGCCCAGAAAGGCCGCCAGCGGGATCAGCCAAAAGCCCGCCACGGTGAGAACAGCCACCGGCAACAGCCCGCCCAGAACGATTGCCACGATCGCGCCCAATCCGGCACCCGCGCTTACCCCAAGCAGACCCGGATCCGCGAGCGGGTTGCGAAACAGCCCCTGCATCACCGCGCCTGACACAGCCAGCGCGGCCCCGACACAGATGCCCATGATCAGCCGCGGCAAACGGATATCCCAAAGCACTACCCGTTCAAGCTGCGTCAGCGGCGCACCGGTCACGATCTTGAACAGGGCGTGCCACAGCGATGTGCCCGACGCCCCGATCGCAAGGCTGCCGATGGCGGCGACCGCCAGAACGATCGCCAGCCACACATGCGCCTTGCGCGCGGCACGACGGCGGTCGCGGGGCGGGGCGAAACCTGCTAGCGCTGTCATCGGATCAGTCGGCGTAAAGCGCGGCGTGCAGATCGGCGACCGCATCTGCCGTGCGCGGCCCGAACCCCAGCAGATAAAGCCCGTCCATCCGCACCACCGACCGGCTGGCCGCTGCAGGGGTGACGGATATGGCAGGCATCGCGAACAGCTCTGCCTCGGTGCTGTTGTGATCGCCTTCACGCGCCATCATCACCAGCACATCGGGCGCTGCAGCCAGCACGGCTTCGTCCGTGATGGGTTTGTAGCCCGCAAACCCCGTGACCGCATTGACCGCGCCAGCCAGATCTATCATCGACGCGGCCGCGGTATCCGTGCCCGACGCCATGATCCGCCCGCCTTGGGTGCTGAGGATGAACATCACGCGTTTGCGCTCTGCCTCGGGCCGGTCTTGCGTCGCACGGGACACGGCTGCCAGCTTTTGCTGCAATTCCGCAGCCAGCGCTTCGGCCTGCGGCTCTTTCCCAAGCGCCTGCCCGACGGCGCGTATCTTGGCGCTGACCCCTTCGGCGGTATAGTCGTCAGGGACGATGACAAAGGGGATATCCGCCTGCGCTAGCACCTCGATTGTTTCGGGCGGTCCGGCACCTTCCTCGGCGATGATCAGCTTGGGGCCTGTGGCCAGCATCCCTTCGGGCGAGAGCGCGCGCATATAGCCCACGTCCGGCAAGGCAGCGGCTTCAGGCGGATAGCTAGAGGTCGTATCCCGCGCAACCAGCTGGTCCTGCGCGCCGAGGGCAAAGACGATCTCTGTCACCGCGCCGCCGATGGAGACGACGCCCCCTGTGGGTTCCTGTGCCGTGGCGGGCAGTGCTGTAATCAGGCCAAGCGCCGCGACGCTGATAGCGGTCGTGAAAGCGCGGATCATGCGGGCACCTCGACGTTCAGGCTCTCCAGCCCCGCGACAAGCTTGCCCCATGCGGGACGACAATCGCGCCCTTCCTTGCCGACGCCAAAGACCTGAAGGATAAGCCCCCCGTCCTTGTTGAAGGCCTCGACCGAAACAGCGGGGCCGCGTTGCGTGGGCTTGTCGACGGCCCAGACCTCGGCGATGTGATCAAGCCGCAGGTGCAGGTTAAAGCGAGGGTCCAGCACGTTTTGCCACGGGCCCATGGATTTCAGCGTGGTGATCGGGCCCGAATGGATCTGGATACACCCGCGATTGCCGGTAAACACCATGATCTCAAGCTCTTGCGCGACCACCTGATGCAGCATGGCATCGACAGCAGAAGGCTGCAAAGCGCGTGCAAAGGGTTCGCCTGCGATGCGGTAGGCCCCTAAGCGGTTCATCTTGAGCTTGGAGGTCAGGCGCAAGAACTGATGCGTGTCGGTCAGCCGCGCCCATTCCTTTCGCAGGATGTCCAGTTTCGACAGATCGGATTTCGGCACCTCGTCAGGTTCGCGCGACACCACGTCTAAGGTGGGGGATTGATCCTCCAGCGTCAGCCCCGCTTTGGCGCGATCAAAGGCCGCCACATCGGACCCGTCGCGCAGAAAAATCTTGTGTACCGCATCCCCCGCAGCATCGAACACCTGCAGGCTGCGGCGCGTACCGGCGTCCGTCTCCTTCTCTACGGCAAAGGCATGATGCCACCGGCTGGGAAAGAGCCGCAGATCGATGTCATCGGTGAGGATCATCGATGCATGGGGACCGGCGTGATAATTATCATAGGTGCCGACCTTTTCGTGCACGCAGGACGGGTTGCGGGTCAGCGCCATAACCTCGCCCAGAGTCTGGGCGGCGCGCATGATCTCGTCGGGGTGCGCATTGATACGCCGCACGCCATCGCCGGTATAGGCCGCCAGCAACTGCGCCTCGCTGATCTTGAGCTTGTCGGCCACATCACGTTCGCGCAGCTTTGCGTGGTCGGCGCGGAAGGCGCGAATATCCTCGGGGGTCGGGGGAACGGAATGGGTCATGCAGCACCTTCGCCATATCGATTGAAAGAGAGTGGGCTGGCGACGCGCGTCGGGCATCCGCTGGCAAAGGCGCAGATCAGAACCTGCCCTTTAATGTTGACACTTTTAGTCGGTCTTTTTAGAACCCGCAAGAGCGCAACCCGTCTACGCCCCTTTTTTCACCGCCAGCCCCTCGCAAGCATTCCGTCAAACCTATTGCTTGCAAGGATGTCTTCGATGACCAAAGCCGCTGGAACCCGTGCCCTATTGAGGGGTACGACAAGCCTGATACTTCTTTCCCTAACCCCGCTCCCCCTCGCCGCGCAGGAGGGCTTTCTAGGCACGCTCGTTCTGGGCGAAAGCAAACGCGAGGTGCAGACCGATACGGCAGTATCCATCACCACAGTCGACCAAGAGGAGATCGACGACCGTCAGGCAGGAACCGTGGCAGAGCTGATCGATTCAGTTCCCGGCGTGAGCCTTGTGAACGGGTCCACCCCGCAAGGGTCCGGCATCAACATCCGCGGCTTCGGCGCGAACGATATCTACGGTGCGGATTCCAAAGTCGCCGTGCAGATCGACGGGGCCACCACCGGGGCAGAGCGGCTTTACCGGATCGGCACCCAGCTGTTCACCGATCCGTTCCTTTACAAGTCGGTCGATGTGATCCGAGGATCCGTCGGCAGCTTTGAATACGGGTCCGGCATCGTGGGCGGTGTCGTCCGGCTTGAGACGAAAGACGCGTCGGATCTGACGGGCGGTGAGCTTGGCTATGTGCTGGGTCAAACGCTGGAGTTCAGCACGAACGGCGACGGAATCACGTCTTCCAGCGTGCTGGCGTGGCAACCGACCGAAGATATGGAGTTTCTGCTGAACTATACGTGGCGCGACCAGAACGATCAGGTGGATGGTGACGGGGCGACTATCGGTAACAGCGCCTTCACCCTGCCGTCGGGACTGATCAAGGCGAAATACAGCTTTGGCCAGAACCGCGATCAATCGCTGACCTTCAGCCTGTCGCACACCACCGCAAGCGACCGCGACGTGCCCTTTGACAGTTTTACCGCCACGGCGGATTCCTTTGGCACCGTTGACCGCGATACGGAGTCCACGACCGCGGTGCTCACGTACAACTTTAACCCAGCTGACAATGATCTGGTGAACCTTGATGTCGTGCTATCCTACGCCGACCAACAGATCGACCAAAGCTATGTCTCGGGCAGCTCACCCCTTGAAGGCACCCCGCAAGGGGCCGGTGTTCTTGCCTTGGCGAATGCGGATCATCGATATCAAACAACGAAACTGGCGTTCAAAAACCAAAGCCTGTTCACCTCGGGCGTTGTCTCCCATGATCTGCGGACCGGGCTTGAACTGATCCACAAAGAACGCCTAGATGCCAGCAACGCCCCCGGCGGCAAGGACCGTCGCGTCGCTGTCTATGCGGTGGATGACATGCGCATCACTGATGCATGGACCGTGACACCGGCGCTGCGCTACGAGACGTCGAAGATCAGCGGATCAGCGGCCCCAAATGATGGCACTTATGAAAACAACGCGCTGATGGGCGGGCTGTCGGTGCGCTATGCCTTCGGGAATGGTTTGGCCCTGTTCACCAGTGCCGCCTATACCGAAGGGCTGCCGATGATCGACCATCTGGGCACCGATGCCGCGATCACCTCGTCCGAGAAGGCCGAGACATACGAGATCGGCGCCTCGTTTGACCGTCATGATCTGTTCCGTAGCGGGGACCAATTCGCGATCAAGGGTGTCTACTACGAGACCACCTTGACCGATGTCAGCAGCTATTCGGTCTCGGGGGTGCGCCCGCCTGCACCGGCGCTGGACCGGGTCGAGACCTCGGGGCTGGAGCTTGAAGCCTCTTACGCGTTGGACACGGGTCTTTACTTTGACGTGAATGCCAATGTGGTGCGCGGGACGGAGTATGAACCGGGCGGCTCTTCCGGTGACTGGCGGTTGCTGCCTGCGGACAGTCTGCGGGTCACCGTAGGCAAGAAATTCGGCAAAGAGCTTGACCTGAGCTGGGAGGTCGTGGGCAACACATCTGTAACAGACGACGGCGAGACCTCGGCAGGCTTTGGGGTCCATAATCTGCGCGCTACCTATGTCCCGCAAAACGGTATCCTCAAGGATACGCAGTTCCGCGTCGGGCTAGAGAACGCTTTCGACAAAACCTATACGCCGCATCTGTCGACCCGCACGGCACCGGGTCGGAACGTGAAATTCTCGATCTCGCGGATGTTCTGAAACGGCACGGGCCCCCGGGGTGCAACGTACCTCGGGGCCTTGCCCTTTGGCTTAGTCGATCCCGTTCTCGCGCTGAAGGCGGCGGATGTAGGCCACAATATCCATCACATCGGCCTGCGTGATCCCTTCGACGGGAGGCATGTTTCCGAACGGCCAGTGATGCCCCCGCACCCCGTTTTGCGCGGCCAGCAGGAACGCCCGGTCGCCGTGGTGGCTGGGTTCGTAGATCACATGCACCAAAGGCGGTGCGACGCCGTCCTGCCCCTGACCATTGGCCCCGTGACAGGCCGCGCAAACCGCATCATAGGCGCGCTTTCCCAGCTGCTCCTGATCGGTGAAACTGTCCGGCACCTTCACGGTTGCCAAGGCACCCTCCGCAAGCTCGGTCGGGCTGGTCTCGGGTTGATCATGATGCGAGAAATACCACCCGCCCGCCGCTGCCGTCAGCAGCGCAAAGGGGACAACCCACAGCAATACACGCGATGTTTTCATGTCTTCGCCTCTTATGGGGCGGGCACCGGTGCATGACCGGAGCCCGCGCGTGGATTACTTCAACTCGACGACGGTCAGCTTGCCTTTGACGGGCTCTGCGACGAATTCGATGCTCTGACCTGCAGAGAGCTTGCCGATCATGGTTTCATCGGCGCGAAACACCATGGTCATCGCGGGCATATCAAGGTTGACCAAAGGTCCGTGATCGATGGTGACCTTCCCGCCTTTAGTGTCAACTTTCTTGACGGTGCCCTTGGTATAGACGACCTCTGCCGCTTCGGTTTCTGCCTCGGCTTTGGCGCTGACTTCGATGGGGCCGTACATGCCGGATTCATAGTGACCGGGGATCAGGCAAGCGAATTCAAACGAGCCAGCATTGGCAAAGGTCCAGATGACCTCGCCCGACTGGCCGCCCTCAAGACGGACCGAATTGGGATCGTCATGTTCCATATCCATCTTCGCCATCATTTCCTTGTGCTTGGCGTTGCCTTCAGCGTTATCGATCACGAACTCATGCTCAAGCTCGCCCTTGTTGGTGACCTCAAAGCGGATGGTTTCCCCCTGCTCGAACGCAAAACTGTCAGGTTCAAAGATCATATCACCATCTTCGGTCTCGCGCATGGTGACCGCGATGGTCCGGGTGACGTCAGCCGCCGTACCGGGTTTGCCCACTGCCATCATTTCGGCATGCTTGTCGGCGTGGTCGTCATCATGCCCGCCAGAGTGGGAACCCGCCGCAAAGGCAGGGCCGGTCAAAGCAATGGCGAAGGCGGTGGTCATCAGAAGGTTTTTCATTGTGTTTTCCTGTATGGTTTTCAATGTTTTATGTGGATGCAAAAGGGGTTATCCCTTTTGCGTTGGTTTCGGGGTCAGGATGGTTTTGGGACTGTTGTTCGTGGCGAATTCCGGTAGTTCTCCGGTCCACTCATAGGCTTCCTCGCCGGGGGGGTTGTCGTACCATCCGGGGTCGGAATAATCGTCCGGCGCAATGCCGTCGCGTACCTTCACAACAGAGAACATGCCGCCCATTTCGATCGGCCCGTGTTTGCCCCAGCCGTTCATCATGGGGATCGTGTTCTCGGGCAGTTCCATCGACATCTTGCCCATGTCGCCCATGCCCGCCGTGCCCATCGGCATGTAGCCCGGCTTGAAGCTGCGCATCTTGGGAGTAAGCTGGGATTTATCGACACCGATAAAGGTCGGCACGTCGTGGCCCATGGCATTCATCGTGTGGTGCGACTTGTGGCAGTGGATCGCCCAATCGCCCAGATGGTCCGCCGTGAACTCATAGGCGCGCATCGCGCCGACAGGAATGTCGATGCTGACCTCGGGCCATTGCGCGCTTTCCGGCACCCAGCCGCCGTCGGTGCAGGTGACCTTGAAATCATAGCCGTGCATGTGGATCGGGTGGTTTGTCATCGTCAGGTTTCCGACGCGCACCCGTACCCTGTCGCCCTTGTTCACGACCAGCGGGTCAATATCGGGGAAAATCCGGCTGTTCCATGTCCATAGGTTAAAGTCGTTCATCGTCATGACGCGCGGCACATAGGTACCGGGGTCAATGTCGAACGCGTTGAGCATGATCAGGAAGTCACGGTCCACCGGCATGAACGTCGGGTCTTTGGGGTGGACGACAAACATGCCCATCATCCCCATCGCCATCTGGACCATCTCATCCGCATGGGGGTGGTACATGAAGGTGCCGGATTTGGTCAGGTCGAACTCGTAGACAAAGGTCTTGCCCGGTTTGATCCCCGGATGGCTCAGTCCGACCACGCCATCCATACCCGAGGGCAGGATCAGCCCGTGCCAGTGGACGGATGTGTTTTCTGGCAGTTTATTGGTGACATAAATCCGCACACGGTCGCCTTCGACCGCTTCGATCGTGGGGCCGGTGGACTGGCCGTTATACCCCCACAGATGCGCGATCATGCCATCGGCCAGTTCGCGTTCTACGGGTTCTGCGACAAGGTGGAATTCCTTGACGCCGTTGTTCATGCGGTAGGGCAGCGTCCAGCCGTTCAGCGTGACCACGGGCGTGTAATCCACCCCCGTCGAGGGGCGCGCCGTAACCGCAGTCGCAGCGCTGTCCATATGCGCCGCTTCCGGCAGCCCCATGTTCAGAGTTTTGCCCCACGCCTGAGAGGACACAAGTGTCGCCCCCGCCGCGCCGGCACCGAGTAGTTGACGTCTGTTCATCATATCGTTTCCTTTCAGTGTCCTGCGCCGCCACCAGCGGCCAACGTGGCGCCTTCGGAGCCCCCGCCGCCGCTGCCTGCACCACCGCCGTAGATGGCCGCGGTCAGATCCGCCTGCGCCATAAAGAACGCCCGCTTCGCATCCGCGGCTTCCAGCTCGGCACCGAGCTTTTCACGCACATCAGTCAGCAGTTCGAAGGTGTTGGTGATCATGCCGTTGTAAGACAGCAGGGCTTCGTTCTCGACGGTCTTGCGCAGCGGAACAAGAACATCGCGGTAGTGGCGCGCGATCTTGTAAGAGGCATGGTAGGCCCGTTCGGCTCCCCGCGCTTCGGATCGTACATTGACCGCCCGTTCCGCCAGCACATTCGCCGCCTGCAGATACGACAGCTCTGCCTTGCGCATCCGCGCCTTGCCGCTGTCATAGATCGGGATCGCGAACTCCAGCTCTACCTGAGGCGTGATCTCTTTCTCGATATCGCCCCCCTCGGCTTCACGCTCAAGCTCGGCCCCTGCGACGATTTCAAGATCGCTGACGATGCGGGTCTGGTCTGTCAGGCCAAAGGCTTTTGCCTGCGCTTCAAGACCCAGCTTTGCGACGCGGAGATCGACACGGTTGCGCAGCGCCTTGGCTTCGACATTGGCAACGCCGCCCACGGACCGCGGCAGCCCCGGCAAGGCGTCAGGCACGTAATAGTTCACGTCAGCCCCCCAAAGCCCCATGAGGCGCGTCAGCTCTTCCTTCGCGGTGGTCGCGTCCAGCCGTGCCTTGGCAAGCTGTCCGGCCAGCTCCGCGTTGAACGCCTGCTCGCGGGCTTGGGCGGCTTTATTGAGCGCGCCGGTTTCCCCCAGCTTGCGGGCCAGCTCCGATCCGGCGTCCGAGGTCGCCTTGGCGCGTTTCAAATACCCCACCACCTCAAAGGCGGACACGGCATTGACCCAGGCCTGACGGGTCTGGTTGGCCAATGTCAGCGTATCGTTCACCGCTGTCAGCTGCGCTTGACGAAAGCTCGCGTCAGCGATTGCACGGCGTTGTTTACGCGTGGTGGCATCCAGAAGATTGGCGCGGATCAACCCTTCGATCGCACGGTAGGCCCCCAGTTCGGGCGCCCCGATCCCGAGCACGCCAATGGAAACGATCGGGTTTTCCGGCGTCGATTGCTGCCATGCTTCGGCGGCGGACAATCCGACATTCGCATAGGACGCCTGAAGCCCCTTGTTGTTGAGCAAGGCGACCTGAACCGCCGTATCGGCCGAGATTGTCTTGCCCTGCACCATCGCGCGCACTTCGCGTTTCACCGCTTCGTTTTCGGCTTGGGTCTCGGCAAAGACGGTGCGTTTACCAAGCGCGGGCGTGATCTGGCTGGCGACATTGGCAAAGCCGGCTTTGGGGTCGGTATAAGCGCTTGGGATCGCCGTGGCGCAGGCCCCGAGCACAAGGGGAAAGCCGATGATCAGCGGCAGTTTACGGACGTGCATCAGTTCCCCTCCGATTGTTCTTGGTTCACGGTGCGCCAGTCACGCGGACCTGTGGGCCCACGATAGGTATAGCCGGCCAGCGGGTTCGGGTGGTTGATGGGAGAGACGACGGTCGTGCTGAGCGTGGCTTCTTGCGTGGCCACGGCAGGCAGCGGTGTCGGCGTATAGGGCAAGGGTCTGACATCCTGCGTGCAGGCGCCAAGGGTCAGGGTGCAAGCCCCCAAAACGAAATGGAATTTCATGTGATGTACCTGATTGATCTTCTAGGGATCGCGCGCAGGAAAGCTGGCGCGACGCAAAGACCCCAAAGCGGGTCTAAATCAGATCAGGATTGGGGAGGACGCAGAAAGCCTTGCGCCTCAAGCGAACGCGCCTGCGCATGGCCGATCTTGTAGGTGCCCGCAGTGACGGCATCGTCTTGCGGATGCGCGTGGTCCATCAACACGATGGACAGGCACATCCCGTTGCAGCAATTACCTGCACTGTCATCAGGCGCACTTGAAGGGGCTTTTTCACTGTGATTGTCGACAGCGGCACGATCCATAGTGCTATGATCATGCAGGGCGTCTTGCGCGATTATATCGGCCACATCATCCATGGCGTTGGCGTAATGCCCGTCATGCATCCCCGACGCCGCGTGGGACGCGGACGGCGGAAACAGCACCAGCGCCGCAGCAAAGGCAAGACATGCCACTGCGTTCAGCCAGAAAGATATGGTGCGCTCAAAAGCCATAGGAGACAGTTGATGCACCTGCCCCTTCCTGTCAATCGGTCCTGCGCTGGAAGGTTTCGAAGTTTTTTACCCAGTGGGCAGCGGAAAGCTGCTATGCTTTTTTGGCACCGGCGTTCGAGATAGCACTGACGCTGCGGTGGGTAATCTCCTCTCCGGTGACGCGATCGACCAGCATGGGCGCGATCGGTGTGCCCGCACTGCGCGAGACCAACGTGACCGACGGGCTGCCTTCAATCGGGACATGGGCGTTGGCCCAATCGATCAGCGACACCAGCATCGGATAGAGCGCCTTGCCCCGGTCGGTCAGCCGGTATTCGTGGCGCAGGGGGCGCTCCTGATAGGCCTCGCGGCGCAGCACACCGGCCCCCTCCAGCTTGCGCAACCGGTCCGCCAGCACATGCCGCGTGATCCCTAGCCGGTCCTGCATCTGCTCGAACCGGCGAATGCCCAGAAAGCAATCGCGCAGCACCAGCATGGTCCAGCGGTCGCCCACCACGGACAGCCCCCGCGCCACGGGGCAGGATTCATTCTGAAGCTCGTTCCATTTCATGCCGTGATCCTAGCAGGCATTGACAGGTTCTGAAAGAGAACTTACCCGTAGTGCATTCCAAAAAGGAACCGAGAGGCGAAAACTCGCCACTCCAAGCATTCGAACGGGGGAAAACCATGCCACATCAGGTCGCCACATCGCAGCTTGGCAAGGCCAGCTGATGGCCCACGTCACCCCGAACGCCGCCCCCGCCCTTTCCGCCGCCGCGACTCAGGCTCGCGCCACCCGGACCCGCGCCCTGCTAGAGGCGCCAATCGCGCCGACGCTGGCCAAGCTTGCCGCGCCCAATGTCTTGGCGATGTTCGTGCAAACCGTGCAAAGCATATCCGAGGCGTATTTCGCCAGCCTTCTTGGGGTGACAGCGCTGGCCGGATTGGCCTTGGTGTTCCCGCTTGTCATGCTGACGCAAATGCTGTCGGCGGGGGCCATCGGTGGGGCGATCTCGGCCGCGGTGGCGCGCGCGCTTGGCGCGCAAGACAGCGCGCGGGCGGCCACATTGGCAGTAGTCGCGTGGATGATCGCGGGCACCTTTGCCGTGATCATGGCCGTTCTGGTCGGGCTGTTTGGCGTGGCGTTTTTCACCCTGCTGGGGGGCGGTGCCGATGCCGTCTCTGCCGCCGCGACCTATGCGCTGGTCTTCTTTCCCGGCTGCATGGCGATCTGGCTGTGCAACGCGTCACTCAGCATTATTCGTGGCACGGGCGACATGCAGACCCCTGCCGTGCTCTTGCTGCTGGTGTCCGTCATCTCGATCCCCTTGTCGGGCGGCTTCGCCCTGGGGTGGGGCCCCCTGCCCGCGCTTGGCATGGCGGGGCTGCCCATCGGCGTCGTGCTCGCCTTTGCTATCGGGGCTGTCCTGGCGATGGCGCATATTCTGACCGGGCGCACGGGGCTTAGCTTTGGCGGTGCCTTGGGCCGGATCGACGTCGGCATGTTCCGCGATATCCTCAGCGTCGGGGCGCTGGCGGCGGTGAATACCCTGCTGACCACGATCACCATCATCATGATGACAGGGCTCGTGGGCCGGTTCGGCGAAGAGGCGCTGGCCGGTTACGGACTTGGCGCGCGGCTCGAATTTCTGATGATCCCCGTGATCTTTGGCATTGGTGCCGCGATGACGGCGATGGTCGGGGCAAATATGGGCGCCGGTCAGGTGGACCGCGCCCTGCGCGTGGCCTGGACCGGATCTTGCGCGGCGGCGGTGATCGTCGGCGGTATCGGGCTGCTGCTCGCGGTGTTTCCCGACCTTTGGCTTGGCATGTTCCTTGACCCGTCCAACACCGGCGCGCTGGACGCAGGGCGCAGCTATTTCCGGCTCGTGGCGCCCTTCTACGCCTTCTTCGCCCTCGGGCTCGCGCTGTATTTCGCGTCGCAGGGGGCGGGGCATATGGTCTGGCCGGTGGTCAGCAGCCTCAGCCGGATGGCGGTGGCGCTGATCGGCGCGTTGATCCTGATGCAAACCGGCGGCCTGGGCCTGCGCGGCATCTTCATCGCCATCGGCGGCGCGATGGTGGTCTATGGCTCGGTGATCGGCCTTGCGATCTGGCGTAAGGGCTGGCGCGCGCGGGCCTAGTCATAGACCTCTGCCGTGAGCCCCTGCTGGATCAGCGCGGTGACCAAAGCCGCCAGCACCTCGGCGCGGCGCGAGGTGACCCGCTGCACCAGCCCCAGACGGCGATGGATCGGCGGCGCACCGAAAGGGAACCAGTCAAGCGAGGCGGTCTCGGCATCGTGCAGCGCGATCTGCGGGATAATGGCAAAGCCCAGACCCGCGCGCACACAGCCCACCACGGCTGGCATCGTATTCACCGACACGATCTGCCGCGGCGCGGCGCCAAGGCGGGCGATTTCGGTGTCGATCTGACGCGCCAGCGGCACCTGCGTGCGATAGCGGATATAGGGCACGTCCCGGATCAGATCATCCAGCGTGATCGTCCCCGTGCCGGGCGGGGTGAGAACGATCAGCGGTTCGGTCAGCACAGGGGTCCAGCGCAGACTGCTGGGCACCGCCACGTGATCCGCCACAACCGCGGCATCCAGCTGGCCCGAGACGACCTCGCTCATCAGCTCCTCTGACACACCGACACGCAGCCGAAAGTTCAGGTACGGAAAGCTGGCGCGCAGCGTCGCAAGCGCCTGCGGCATCAGTGAATTTGCCCCGGTCCGCAACGACCCGAGCGCCACGGTGCCGCGCATCTGCTCCCCTGCGACGGAGGCCTTTGTGTCCGACACGATCTGCAGGATCGACTGGGCCGAGCGGACCATCTCTGCGCCCTTCGTGGTCAAGGCGGGCGGGCGGCGGGTGCGGTCGAACAACTGCGTGCCGATCTCTGCCTCTAGCGCCGCGATCTGCTGGCTGACGGCAGAGGCGGTCAGGTTCACGGCCTGCGCCGCCGCAGCAAAGCCGCCGTGCTGGCTGATGGCCAATAAAGTCTCAAGCTGACGTGTATCCATACCTCAAGATAAGATATGCTAAATGTAATGGCAAGAATTACGCGCTTTGCTATGGTTATTCTTGTGTTATTCACGAAACTGACACCAAACCCGTGGCGGATAAACCGCTGCTTCTCTCACAGGGAGTCCTCCTATGACGTTTCGTTCGGGCCTTGCCGCCCTTTTCACCGCTGCCAGCCTGATTGCAGCCCCCGCCACAGCCGACACCTACCCCGAGCGCGCGGTAGAGTTCATCGTGCCCTGGTCGCCCGGTGGCGGCTCTGACACGCTGATGCGTCTTGTGGCCAACAATGTGCAGCCCTTCCTTGGCGTGGAAATGCCTGTGATCAACATGCCCGGCGTCGGCGGCACTGTGGGCCTGCGCGAGGCCTCGCGCCGCGCCGCGGATGGCTATACCATCAGCCAGGTTCACGAAGGTCTGCTGGTCGCCACCGAAACCGGCATCACCGATCTGGCATGGGATGACTTTGACCCGATCGCCCTGATGACAGCATCGCCCCAGTATCTGGTGGCGGGCAAATCCGACAACTACAGCAATTTCGAAGAATTCGTGACCTACGCCAAGGCACATCCCGGCGAGATCTCGATGGGCGTCACATTGGCCGGCGTCCCGCATCTGCACGCCGCGATGATCGAACAGGCCTTCGGGCTTGAATTCAAATACGTCGGCTATGAGGGCACGGGCGAACGCGTGCGCGCGCTGGTCGGCGGCAACCTTGATGTGGCGATCGGCGACATCAGCTCCTCCAAACAATTCGTCGACAACGGCGATCTGACCTTCCTTGCCGTCGGCGCGACCGACCGGGTGGACGCCGCCCCCGATGTGCCGACCTTCAAAGAGCTGGGTCAGGATCTTGAGCTGAACGTGACCCGCGGCATCGTGATGCCCAAAGGGGCCCCGCAAGAGGTCCGCGACACGCTTGAAGCCGCGCTGCAAGAGATGGCCCAAGACCCCACCTATATCGAGCAGACCAACAACGCGGGTGCCGATGTCGGGTTCCGCGGTCAGGAAGACTACCGCGCCTATCTGAGCAAACTGGACGAGACAGTGAAATCGCTGTCGTCGGTTCTGGCCCCATGAACGGGCACGACCCCATGAAGGCACAGGAGGCGGGCTTGGTTGCCCGCCTTCTGAGCTATGTCTTCCTCCTGCTGGCCTCGATCGCATTGTTCATCTCGGCCAGCGGCATTGCGACCTCGCGTTTTGAAAAGCTTGGCGCGGGGGCGTTCCCCAAGATCATCTTTGGCGCGATGGCGATCGTATCAGCCATCGCGATCATCGACGCGCTGCGCCAGATCCCGCGCCACGCTTACGGTGATTTCGCAGCGCAGGCCGTAGCCTGGGCCAAACGCTGCTATCTGGTGTTTGTCTGCCTTGGCGCGCTCACAGCCTATCTGCTGGTCATTCCGGTGCTGGGGTTTTCCATCGCCAGCCTGATCTTCCTTTTCGTGCTTCAGGTGATCCTGATGCCACGCACGCCCAAGTCAATCGTCCTCGCCGCTGTGGTGGCTGTGGTTTTCTCCTTCGGGCTGAACTGGCTTTTTGCCGAAGTGTTCACCGTCTTCCTACCGCGCGGAGTGCTTTGAATGACTGATTTCATGACAGGGGCCGCGCAGATTTTCACGCTGGCGACGCTCGCCTATATGTTGGCCGGGTCCGTCGCGGGCATCGTTGCGGCGGCGATCCCCGGTTTCACCGTCACCATGGCGATTGTGCTGACCCTGCCGCTGACCTTCACGATGGAGCCTTTGCAGGGTATCGCCGTGATGCTCTCGGTCTATGTGGGCGGCTATACTGGCGGGCTGATCTCGGCGGCGTTGCTGGGCATCCCCGGCACGCCATCGTCGGTCGCCACGACCTTTGACGCCTTCCCCATGGCGCGCAACGGCGAACCGGGGCGCGCGCTGTCCATCGGGGTCTGGGCGTCCTTCTTTGGCACCGTCATCTCGACCATCGTGCTGATCTTCGCCGCACCGCCGCTCGCGCTTTTCGCCGTGCGCCTTGGCCCGTGGGAGTATTTCTCGCTCATCGTCTTTGCCCTGACAATCGTCGCCAGCCTTGTCGGCACCTCCGCCATGCGCGGCATTCTGGCGGGGCTGATCGGGCTTGCAATCTCTACCGTGGGGACGGACCCGATCATGGGCCGCCCGCGCTTTGATTTCGGCATAGAGATGCTGCAGGCCGGCCTGCCGTTTCTGGTGGTGCTGATCGGGATCTTCGCCATCTCGCAGCTTGTGTCAGAGGTAGAGAATGCCGACAGCGTGCGGTCGGGCAATGCGCTGGTCACAGGGGCCATCGATTTCCAGACATGGACCGTGATGAAAGAAGTGTTGATGCGGCCCGTCAACCTGCTGCGGTCGTCCATCGTCGGCGTGCTGATCGGCGCCCTACCCGGTGCGGGCGGGTCCATCGCCAACCTTGTCGCCTATGACCAGGCCAAGCGCGGATCTAAGAACAGTGACAAATTCGGCACCGGTGAACCCGACGGCATCGTCGCCTCCGAGGCGGGCAACTCCGCCACCGCGGGCGGCGGGCTGATCCCGCTTATCGGTCTGGGCATCCCCGGATCGGCTGTTGATGCGATCCTCATGGCGTCGCTGATGGTGCATGGCATCTCGGTCGGGCCACGGCTGATCATGGATCACGGTGACCTTGTCTATGGCATGTTCATCGCAATGGTGGTCGCGTCCTTCATGATGCTGATCGTGTCGATCTGCTCCATGCGGCTGTTCCTGCGGGTGACCGAAGTGCCCAAATGGCTGATCGTGCCGGTGGTGATGACCTGCTGTGTCGTGGGCACCTTTGCGCTGAACAACCGCGTGACCGACCTTTACCTGCTGATCTTTATCGGCATCACCGGCTACACGCTGCGCGCCCTTGGCTATGCGCTGGCACCTTTGGTGCTGGGGGTCATTCTGGGCCCGATCGCAGAAACCAACCTGCGGCGCGCGCTGATGACGGACGAAGACCCGACGCTGTTCTTCACCCGCCCCATCAGCCTGATTTTCCTGATTGCGGCTTTCGTGTCCATTGTCTGGGCCATCCGCAGTCACCTCAAAAACCGTCCATCTACAGAAAGGCCATCCCATGCGCCTACGTCATGATCCCGTCTACCCGTCGCGCCGCTCGCCCATCCTGGCCGAGAATGTCGTCGCCACCTCGCAACCGCTGGCGACCCAAGCCGGTCTGTCCATCCTGCAACAAGGCGGCAACGCTGTGGATGCGGCCATCGCCACGGCGGCGGTGCTAACAATCGTCGAGCCCACGGGCTGCGGCCTTGGCTCTGACGCCTTCTGCATCCTGTGGGACGGCAAGCAGCTGCACGGGCTGAACGCCTCGGGCCGCGCGCCCGCCGCCTGGACGCCCGAGTATTTCAAGGACGGCATCCCCGAACATGGCTGGGACGCCGTGACCGTCCCCGGTGCCGTCAGCGCTTGGGTCGAACTGTCTGAAAAATTCGGCAGCCTCGGCCTGTCGACCGTGCTGGCCCCCGCGATCCGCTATGCCGAAGACGGCTTTATCGTGTCGCCTGTCGTGGGCACGGCATGGGCCAAAGGGGCCGCGGTGCTCAAGGACCAGCCCGGCTTTGCCGAGACTTTCATGCCCGAGGGACGCGCGCCCAAACCCGGCGAACGCTTCCGCAACCCCGGTGCCGCGCGCACCCTGCGCGCTATTGCCGAAACCAAGGGCCGCGCTTTCTACGAGGGCGAGATCGCGCAAGAGATCGCGGCCTTCGCCAAGGCCAATGGCGGCGCGATGACAACCGACGATCTGGCAGCGCATCACAACGACTGGTGCGGCACCATCAGCCAAAGCTTTGACGACGTGGAATTGCACGAGATCCCGCCAAACGGTCAGGGCATCGCCGCGCTGATGGCGCTTGGCATGTTGCAGCACACCGACATCCGCGACCACGGCCCCGACGATCTGGCCGCCGTGCATTTGCAGATCGAAGCGATCAAGCTCGCCTATGCCGATCTGCACGCCTATGTCGCCGATCGCGATCACATGACCGATGTGGACGAAGCGGCCCTGCTTGACCCCGATTACCTTAAATCCCGTGCCGCATTGATTGATGCCAACAAGGCGCAGGACTTTGGCGCGGGGGCCCCCAAACAGGGCGGCACCGTGTTACTGAACGTCGGTGATGCCTCGGGCATGATGGTCAGCTTTATCCAGTCGAACTACGCGGGCTTCGGCTCTGGCGTGGTGGTGCCGGGCACGGGTGTGTCCATGCAGAACCGCGGCTTTGGCTTCACGACACAGGACGGCCACCCCAATCAGGTCGCGCCGGGTAAACGCCCCTTCCACACGATCATTCCGGGCTTCGCCATGAAGAACGGCGCGCCGCTGATGGCCTTTGGCATGATGGGCGGGCCGATTCAGGCGCAGGGCCATATGCAGCTTTTGCTGCGCACGCAGCTGTGGGACCAAGACCCCCAGACCGCGGCCGATGCCCCCCGCTGGCGCGCGATCGAGGGGTTGGCCGTCGCTTGCGAACCGTCGATGCCTGCCGATCTGCTCGACGGGCTCAACGCGCTTGGCCATGCGATCCAGATCGAGGCACCGGACAACGCCTTTGGCTTCGGCGGCGCGCAACTGGTGCAACGCAATGCGGCAGGCGGCTACGCCGCGGGCTCTGATCCGCGCAAAGACGGGCAAGCCGCAGGCTTCTGATCCCGCGCCACAGGGGCGAGCGGAGGGTCACGCCTCCGCTCGCCCTTTACGGGCCGGCAGCGCCCCTATATCGATCTTTCGACAACGCAGGCATTCCCATGAACTATATCAAACGCATCGGCATCGACGCCTATATGATCTTGCTGCTGGCCACCGTGATCGCGGGCATTGTGCTGCCTGCCACAGGTGTCGCCGCCGAAGGCCTGCGCGGGGTGACCTTCTGGGCCGTCTCGTTGCTGTTCTTTCTCTATGGGGCCAAGCTGGACCCAAGCGCGGTCAAGGCTGGCATCACAAACTGGCGTCTGCAAGGGATGACCTTTGGCGCGACCTATGTGCTGTTTCCGCTGATTGGCCTGCTGCTGGCGACGCTGTGCAGCCCGATCCTCGGGGCGACGGTGACTATGGGGCTGCTATTTTTGTCGGTGCTGCCCTCGACCGTGCAATCCTCTATCGCCTTCACCTCGATTGCGGGCGGCAATGTGCCTGCGGCGATCTGCGCGGCCTCCGTCTCCAACCTCATCGGGGTCATTCTGACGCCGGTGCTGGTGACCTTGCTGCTGCATCAGGGCGACGGCGGCGTCAGTCTGGATGCCATCGGCAAAATCGGCGTGCAGATCTTGCTCCCTTTCATCGTCGGGCAGGTGATGCGTCCGCTGGTGGGCGGGTTCGTGCAACGCCACAAGCTGCTGACCATGATCGTGGACCGCGGGTCGATCATGCTGATCATCTACTCTGCCTTCAGCGCGGGCACAGTCTCGGGGCTTTGGTCCGCTATTCCCGTCACCACGCTGATGCTGCTCTTTGCCGTGGTCTGGCTGTTTCTGGCCGTGGGCATGTGGTTGATGATCGCCCTTGGCAAGGCTGCGGGGATGCCCGACGCGGATCGCGCGGTGCTGTTCTACTGCGGGTCCACCAAAAGCCTTGCCAGCGGGTTGCCCATTGCCACGGCGCTTTTTGCGCCCGATCTGGTCGGGGCCATCGTTTTGCCGCTGATGATCTACCATATCTCGCAGCTTCTGGTCTGCGCCTTCGTATCGCAGCGCGCGTCGCGTCGGGCCGCTGCGGCGCCTGCCTAAAGTTACCCATGGGTATCCTTTTTGCCGATCACCCCCGCGCCCGCGCGCGGGTCTTTGCCGGTCGGGGCACCACGGTCTAAGCCACAGCAGAAACACGCAATTTTCCGCCGAGATTTGGCGGGGTCGCGGCGTGCATCGATAGGGGATACGCGTTACGAAACCGCGAAAAGGCAGCAGACTGCCCACCCGACAAGAAGGACCCTATCGATGGCAGATAAATCAAAACGAAGCTGGTTTGGCCGTACCGTACTGGCCGCGGTGATGCCCGTGGCCGCGCAGGCCCAGACCGTGCAGGACGGCATGGCCGCGTTCGAGCAAGGCGATTATACCCACGCGCTGGAACTGCTGCTGCCGCTGGCCGAACAGGGCGACGCCGAGGCGCAATGTCAGGTCGGCCGACTGTACTATCGCGGCGGCGATGGTGTGCCGCAAAGCTTTGATGATTCCGTCGCATGGGCCAAGAAGTCTGCCGAGCAGAACAACCCCTGCGGGTTGAACTCTCTGGGCGTGTCCTACCGCTTTGGTCAGGGCGTCGACCCCGATGCGAAAACCGCGTTCGACTATTTCACCCGCGCTGCGGCCCAAGGGTTTGACAAGGCGCAGTTCAGTCTGGGCAACATGCATGAACTGGGCGAAGGCACAGCGCAAAGCGATGCAGAGGCCCGCGCCTGGTATCGCAAAGCGGCAGAGCAAGGCAATGCTATGGGCCAGTACCGCTTGGGCATCCTGTTGCTGGAAGGTCGCGGCGGCGAGGCAGCCCCCGAAGAAGCACAGCAGCTTTTGCGTGCCTCGGCGGAACAGGGTCTGGCTGACGCGCAATATTCGCTGGGGTGGATGGCCAACCACGGCGTCGGGGTAACGCAGGACCACGGCCAAGCGCTTGAATGGTATCGGCTCGCGGCAGAACAGGGCTATGCTCCCGCGCAGATCAATCTGGGCAATCTCTATGCCGAGGGGCTTGGCACCTCGCAAGATGACGAGAAAGCCGTCGGCTGGTACTATGAGGCAGCGCGCAATGGCGTCCCCGCTGCGCAGGTCAACATGGGTAAGCACTATGCGCTTGGACGCGGTGTGCAGCAGGACTTTGACGAGGCGATGGTCTGGTATCAGCAAGCTGCGGAATATGGCGAACCCGTTGCCTATCTGAACGTAGGATTGCTGTATGAAAACGGTCAGGGCCGTCCCGCCGATCCGGCAGAGGCCGCGCGCTGGTACCGTGCCGCCGCCGAACGCGGAGAGCCCCGATCCCTTGCCAAGCTCGCGCATTTCTATGCCGAAGGGATCAGCGTCACACCGGACCCCGTGACCGCATGGGCGTTGCAGGATACCGCGATGGCCTATGACCGCGACGGCGAGCTGGACGCGCCCGAAGAACGGCTGATGCAAATGGGCCAACAGTTGGCACCCCAGCAAAAAGGTGAGGCAAAGGCGCTGGCGCAAAGCTGGCAGAACGGGGAAGAGCTGGTCTTGCCTTAACGGTCCAGCCGAAGCTGTGACCACGGCCCATATGGACAAAATGTCCATTTTGCCTATATTGTGCGGTGACGCTACAGGAGAGCCCCATGACACGTGTCACCGCCACCGAATTCAAGAACAACATCGGCGCATTCAGCGATGCGGCGATGAGCGAGCCTGTCATCATCACCAGCCACCAACGTGACCGTCTGGTGCTGTTGTCAGCGGATGAATACCGTCGCCTGACCGCCCTGACCGAAGGGGTGACCGCGCAGGATAAGGACCGCGTGGCGCGCGGGCTTGAACGGCATCGCAGCACGATACTGGAACTCGCCAAACGATGACGGAGCCCCGCTGGGTCACCCGCGAACTTGTTGAATACATGCATGATTGCGTTCTGGAGCTGGCGGGCGGCGCGCGCGGGTTGCGCGATGGTGACTTACTGGAATCCGCACTGGCCCGCCCGATGAACCTATATGTTTTTGGCGAAACATCGCTTTTTGAACTGGCCGCCTGCTATGCCGAAGCCATCGCCCGCAACCACGCCTTTGTCGATGGCAACAAGCGCACGGCCTTCTTTGTCGCCAGCGATTTTCTGCACCAGAACGGATACGAGCTGCAGGCCGCTGTGGATCAGGAACACGCCGATATGATGGTGGAACTGGCCCAAGGCAAAATGACCCGTGCCGACGCTGCCGCACATTTACGCAGCCACAGCATCAAGACCTCTGCGACCTGACGTTTCGCGTTGGCGCGTAACTTTAGATAGAATTAATCATTGTTTCCCTGCTAGAAACACCGGTGTGATAAACGCCACCCGTGGGCCGGCAAGGAGACGACAATGAATACACAGAATATGCCTGCGCCCGATGGGGCGACACCGGCGCATCCGATCCCTGTCGAGGCGGATCTGGCCAAGGCCGATGTCGGGTTGATCGACTTTGCCAAAAAAGCGGGGAAGAACATCTTTTCGGTGATCCCCGATGCGACGCGCACGCAAAGCTATCTGAAAGGGCCGGCCAAGATCCATTATGTCTGTGACCCCGATATGGTGACCGAACTGCTGGCCGGTGTCGGGCGTCGCTTTCCCAAGGCGGAGTTTACACATAACGTCATCGGCCCCGTTGTCGGCAACGGCATGATCCTGTCGGAAGGCGAGAAATGGCGCGCGCAACGGCATCGCTATGCCCCGCTTTTTGCCGCGCGCAACCTGCCCGTGCTGACCCGACATTTTGCCCAGACCGGCGACGAGCTGGCGGATTTCTTTGCGCGCACGGCAGGCGAGGTCGATGTATCGGATGCGGCGCAAGAGGCGACGCTCACCAATATCTCGCGGGTGATGTTCTCGGGGAACGAGGCTGTGTCCAAGCAGGATGTCCGTCAGGGGATGCGACGGTTCACCGACTATATCAGCTATATGTCGCTGTTCGATCTGATGGGGCTGCCGAAGTGGGTGCCCCGTCTGAAATGGCTGCGCAGCAAGAAAGCGATCCGTGATCTGCGGCAGTTGACCCATGACGTGATCGCCAACCGCCGCGCGCAGCGCCATGCAGAGGCGGTCGATTTTCTTGACCTGCTGATCGAGGCGCTTGAGACGGATAAGGAAGATGTCGAAACGACGGTCGATAACCTGCTGACCTTTGTCGCGGCGGGCTATGAAACCTCGGCCAATACAATCGCTTGGGGGCTGTATCTTCTGGCGATGCACCCCGAGGTACAGACCGATCTGCGCGCCGAGGTGATGGAGGCCTGCGGTGACGGGCCCATCGGCTTTCACGATCTGCCCAAGATGCCCAAACTGCACGCGCATGTCCGCGAAACCCTGCGGATGTACCCCGCAGGCGCCTTGTTTGCCCGTGATGCGACGGATGAGGTGACGATCAAGGATGTGACGTTCAAGAAGGGCGATGTGATCATGTTCCCGGTCTATGCGCTGCACCGGAACGAGCTGCTGTGGGACAATGCGGCACTGTATCAGCACGACCGGTTTCTGGACTGTAAATACCCGCGCGGACAGTATATTCCCTTTGGGGACGGGCCGCGCATCTGCATCGGGGCGCAATATGCCGAGACAGAGATTATGGTGCTGCTTGCCTCGGCGCTGCGGCGGGCGTCTTTTGAACTGACGGACCACCCTGTCGCGCCCCCGAACCTGACCTTTACCATGCGGCCCGATGGCCCGCTGATGTTGCGGGCCGTGCCGGTAGATCAGGCGGCGGTGGAATAGCTTTCGGGTTTGGCCGCCTTGGCCGCATCCGCTGCCTTGAGCACAACACAGAAGGTGGTGCCCACGCCGAGCTTGCTTTTATAGGCGATGCTGCCGCCGTGGGCATCCACGATACGTTTCGAGATAGACAGGCCAAGACCCGTACCCTGGAACTTGCGCTGATCGCTTGAATCGATCTGGCCAAATTCCTCGAAGATGACGCTTTCACTGCCTTCGGGAATCCCGATGCCCTGATCCGCGACCGAAATCACGAGGTTCTCGTCCTCGCGTTTGAGGCCCACACGGATGGTGCCCCCCGCTTCCGAGAATTTGGCGGCATTGGACAGCAGGTTCACGATCACCTGATCGAGCCGTTTCTTGTCGCCGCGCACGATGGGCTGGTCTGCGGCAACGTTGATCTCTACCGCGACGCCAAAGCGGCTGGCATAGGGCTGGAACGAATGGGCGGCCGTGTTCACGACCTCGGCCAGATCCACGTTACCCAGATCAAGCGAGAATTTCCCCACATCCGCTGATTGCAAAAGCAGCAAATCCCCGACCAGATCCCCCAGACGGTTCGAGTTGCGCGTCGCGATATCGAGCAGCCGCGACATTTTGTCCGGCACCTCGCCCGCTGACCCTGCGTTGATCAGGTCAAGCGCACCGCGGATCGACGTGAGCGGCGTGCGCAATTCGTGGCTGACGGTGGACAGGAAACGGGTCTTGGCCTCGCTTGCGGCGAGGGCATTCTTGTTCTCGGTCTGAAGCGCGAGGCGGTTCTTCATCAGCGCGGAATACCCTTTGATGAAGGTCCGGGCGAGTTCGAACACGAAGCCCAGAACAAACAGCGCGGTGAAGAGGTTGAGCCAGATTTCAGAGTCCAGCGAGGGGCGCGCCACGACGACATCGCGGATCGGGATATAGAGGATCGCCCCGATGTAGATCGCCAGCCGAAATCCCAGCACATATAAAAACTGGTGGTTGTTCATCGCCGCAAAGATAGAGGCGGAAATCAACAGGAAAAGCGGCAGAAAGTGGCTGTTTCCCACGCCCTGCTGGATCGCGATCGAGATGCAGAAAAGCGCAATCGTCGTCGCACTGAGCGCCGTGGTCATGTAGATGTGGAACAGCGATTTGCGGATCTTGAGGGTCTTGGACCGGGTGTTGCGCAGGATGTAGCGCAGCACGACGATGTCATAGATTTCGCACAAGCCGATCGCGAAAAAGAAAAACAGCGCGACCCTCAGCTCATAGTAATAGCCTGCCAAAGCAATAGCTGCGGTATAGATGATCGCCCGCTGGCCAAACGCACGGCTGCCCACAAGCGCATAATCCCGCAGCCGGCTTAGAACCGGGCGGGCCTGAGGCAAATTAACATTGTCAATTGCTTCCATGTTGCGCTTCCTCCGTCAGCCTGGCGCGGAATTGAGCGCCAAACGAATCTGCTGATATTTCACTACGATACACCTCAACTATTGGTGGAAAATTTGTTGCGATCATGGCAGAACCGTGGCTGTATGCATTTTGTTAACTTTTTCGTTACTTGAGCGGAGCTTTAGGCAGAGAACAATGGGTATCCAGAACGCAAAATCGCACCAGCGCGCAGAGACGATCCAGTTGGAGCCTTCGGTTCAGGCCGCTCTTCAGACACGACCCGTTGAAAGCGATGTCCCTTCATACGCGACACGGCTGGAAGAGACAGTGGTGCATATCGGCAACCAGTATCGGTATGGCCAACTCTATTCAGATTTTCTGAAAGCACGCAAATCAGTTTTTATCGATCAAAAGGAATGGGATCTGCCCCATACCGAAGGGATGGAGTTTGACCAGTACGACACCCCCCAAAGCCGGTCTGTCGTGATCCATGAATACGGCCGGGTGCTGGCGGGCGTGCGGTTGCTACCCACCACGGCGCAATGCGGCTGTTATACCTATATGCTGAAAGACGCGCAGCGCGGGATGTTGCCGGATATCCCTGAATATGTGCTTTACGAAGACGCGCCGGTAATGCCCCATGTTTGGGAAGCCACGCGGCTGTTTTTGTCAAAAAACGAGCCCGCGCACCGGCGGCTGGCGATCCAGACCAAGCTGATCCGGGGCATGGCGCGTGCCGCGACCGAACAAGGGGCGACCCATGTGATCGGGATCGTACCTGCCGTGTTCCAACGCTGGATGAACCGGCTGGGAATGAGCGCACTGCCCTTGGGCCCCAAGCTGAACATCAGCGGCGACAATACGCAGGCCGCGATCATGCATGTGGCGAATTACGCCGACCCGACCCCGCCTGACGCGCGATAAGCGACCAGAATGGTATCGACCGCACGGGTGACATGCTGGTCGATATCCTTGTAGGGGCGCGTCGTCAGCCCCAGTTGCGCACGGACCATGCCAAAGCCCTTGAGCAATGAAATAAGGTCTTCGGCGACATCACGCGGGTCGAAATCGTCGCGCAGGTCGCCGCTTTCCTGCCCTTGCACCAGCAGACTGCAAACGGCGGCGCAAACCGCCTCGAAGGCGGCGGTATAGAAGGTGCGACCGATCTGCGGGTAGTCGCGGGCGACCTCGTGGATCAGACAGGTAAATTCGACCGAATCCTGCTCCCCCAGAAAGCTCAGGAATTTCCGCCCGAACGAGATCAGCGCGGTGCGCAAATCGGGATGGTCCGAGATATCTCCCAGCACCTCAGCGCGAAAAACCTCTGCCTCGGCCTCGAGCACATTTTGCAGGATCTCCGACATATTGTCGAAATGGCGGTAGATCGTCGCCTTGGACACAGAAGCCTCGCGCGCCAAAAGGTCCGTCGTGACTTTTTCAAAGCCTTTGACGAAGAACAGGGCGCGCGCTGTCGACAGTATTCGCGATTTTGATGCGTTTTCATTCATATTGCAGAACTAGGACGTGTATGGGTGAAATAAAAGTGCTGAACGGTACCAAGGGGGGTTGAACTGTACGTCACTGCGCGTAAGTACCGCCCAGTACTCGAAAGGCCTTTGATATGAAGCAGCTGATTTCCGTCCTTTTATGCGCCACCCTTGCGACGCCTCTTGTTGCACAGGACGCGGATGACCTGACCCCCTCGGGCACGCCCGCGCCGATCAGGTCGGTCAAATTGATAGAGGCGGGCGGTGCCGCGTCGCAGGTGCAGCGGGTCTTTTTCGGCAAGATCGCAGCGCTGGAAACAGTGGACCTGTCGTTCGAGGTCGGCGGCCGCATGGTGATGTTCGACGCCCAAGAAGGGCAGTTCCTGCAAGAAGGCGTGCAGATCGCGGCGCTGGACCCGGTGCCGTTTGAACGCGCGGTACAACGTGCCGAGGTGCAGTTGACCCAAGCCGAACGGGATTTCGAACGTTCGCAAACGCTGGCCAAAAGCAATGCCGTGTCCACGGCACAGGCGCAGGACACGGAAACCGCCCGCGATCTGGCGCGGATCGCGTTGAGCGAGGCTCGCGAGGCGCTGGACCACGCGACGCTGATCGCCCCCTTCCGCGCCTTGGTCGCCTCGCGTCTGACACCGAATTATGCCAATGTCGCCCCCGGACAGGCCATTGTACGATTGCATGATATGTCGGAAGTACGCGTCGAGATCGACGTTCCCGAGCAGATGTTCCAGATGTATTCAAATGCGGCTGACGTCGAATTTACCGGCACGTCGCCGCTATTTGCCGGTGGTGTGCCGCTTGAATTGCGCGAATTCAACGCCGAAACGCAAAGCATCGGGCAAAGCTACCGCGTGACGCTGGCGCTCCCCTCTGATCGGGTCACACCGAAACTGATCCCCGGCGCATCGATGAGCGTCACTGCGCGGATCGCGGCAGGTGACGACACTGCAACGACCCTGCCCCCTTCTGCCGTGGTTATGGCCGAGGATCAGGCGCGGGTCATGGTCTATACCCCTGACGAGACCGGCGAACAGGGTCAGGTCAGCTGGGTCAACGTCGACGTGTCCTCGAATACCGGCACAGATATCATCGCCACGGGACTTGAACCGGGCACCCTGGTTGTCGGCGCTGGCACACAGCTGCTGCGCGAGGGCGACACCGTGCGCCCCTTCAACGGGTTGAGCATCGAGTAAACTATGAAAATCGCACGTTTCTCCATTGAAAATCCGCTTTATACGTGGATTTTCATCCTCTTTGCCCTGTTTGGGGGTGTGTTTGGCTACCTGTCGGTCGGCAAGCTGGAAGACCCGAGCTTTACCTTGAAATCCGCCATCGTCGCCACCGCCTATCCCGGTGCCAGCGCGGCAGAGGTGGCGACCGAAATCTCTGAGGTGCTAGAGGCTGAAATCCAGCAGATGGACGAGGTCAAGACCGTCACCTCGCGCAATACCCACGGGCTGTCGGTCATCGAAGTCGAGATGCAGGATGAATACGACGGGACCGAGCTGCCACAGGTCTGGGATGATCTGCGGGATCGTGTGTCTGACGCGGCAAGCTCACTGCCCTCGGGGGCCTATCCGTCACAGGTGAACGACGACTTTGGCGATGTTTTCGGTATCCTATATGCCGTCTCCGCCCCCGGCTTTTCGGATTCCGAGATCTGGGAAATCGCGACCTTTATCCGGCGTGACCTGCTGACGGTCAACGGTGTTGCCAATGTCGATATTGACGGGCTGCCCGAAGAGGCGATTTTTGTCGAACCGTCGTCGCAAAAGATGTCACAGCTTGGCATTGATCCCAGCGTGATCATCGGCGCGATCAGTGAATCCACAGCGATCAACCCCACCGGCTTTGTCGAAACTGGCGATACCAACCTGCGGATCGACGGTCCCTCGGGCGATGATAGTGTCAATGACATCAGCGCCTTGACCTTCGGCTTTCAGGGCGAGGTGCTGAATCTGCTGGACGTGGCAACCGTGTCGCGGGGCCGTGTGGACGCCCCCGACCATCTTTTGCGTCAAGACGGGCAAGAGGTCTTCACCCTTGGCGTTTCGGGACTGGAATCGGAAAATATCGTCGAGGTCGGCAAACGCGTCGAAGCGCAGCTAGAGACCTTGCAGACCTTCCTTCCCGTCGGGGTAGAGATCACGCCGATCTACGAACAACACCGCGTCGTGGACGAAGCCAACAACAGCTTCCTTTTGTCTCTTGCCATGTCCGTGGGCGTGGTGATCGGGGTGCTCGCGCTGTTCATGGGGGTCCGCGCCTCGGTTGTTGTCGGTGTATCGCTTTTGCTGACCGTGCTGGCCACGTTCTTCTTCATGTATCTGTTCGGCGTCAAAGTTGAACGGATCAGCCTTGGGGCCTTGATCATCGCGATGGGGATGCTGGTGGATAACGCCATCGTCATCGCCGAAGGCATGCAGCAGGAAATGCGCAAGGGGCGGCCCTCGGTCGCCGCTGCGGATACAGCGGCGCAGAATACGCAGATCCCCCTGCTGGGTGCCACGGTCATCGGGATCATGGCTTTTGCCGGGATCGGCCTGTCGCCTGACGCCACGGGCGAATTCATGTTCTCGCTTTTTGCGGTGATCGCGATCTCGTTGTTGATGTCGTGGATCGTGGCGGTGACTGTGACGCCTTTGCTGGGGCACTATATGCTGAAGATCGGCGGGCTGGCAGATGACGACAGCGGGTATAACGGCCCAATTTTCCGCAGCTATGGCAACCTTGTCCGGCTGGTGCTGCGGTTCCGCTGGCTGGTGTTTGCCGGCCTGATCGGCACCACGGTGGCCTGTGTGATGATCTTTGGTCAGGTCAAACAGCAGTTCTTCCCTGCGTCCAACACGCCGCTGTTCTACTTTGAATACAAGGCGGAGCAGGGCAGCTCTATCCAGTCGACCTCCCGCGATCTTGCGGTGATCGAGGATTGGCTGCTCGCGCGCGACGACGTTGACACTGTGACGACGACCATCGGTGCCGGCCTGACGCGCTATGTTCTGACCTACACGCCCGGAGACAGCGATCCTTCGATCGGGCAGCTGGTGGTGCGCGCTACTTCGGCTGACGTAATCCCCGCCCTGCGCGCCGAGCTTGACCAGTTCGCGATCAACGCGCTGCCTTGGGCAGAGGTACAGACCAAGCGGATCATTTTCGGCCCCGGTGGCGGGTCGGATATCGAGGCGCGTTTTTCAGGGCCTGACCCCGAAGTGCTGCGCGATCTGGCCGATCAGGCAGAGGATATCCTGCGTGACGCGACCCCGCTGCTGCATACCGAACATGTCGATTGGCGCGAGAAAGTGCTTGTGACCCGCCCTGTCTATGCCGAGGACCGTGCGCAGGCCGTGGGCATCGGGCGCAGCGATGTGGCGGATGCGATTGCCCTGTCGACCAACGGGATCACTGCGGGCACCTACCGCGAACGGGACCGGCTGATCGACATCATCGTGCGGGTGCCGCGTGCGGAATCCGCGAGCAACGGGCAGCTGCCCGACCAGATCGTCTATTCCGCCGCGCTTGGGGACTACCTGCCGCTGAGCCAGGTGATCGACGGGTTCAAGGTCACCGCCGAAAACGCGGTGATCGAACGGCGCAACCGCGTGCAGACGATCACGGTACAGGCCAACGTCATCGAAGGCGTCACCCCGCCCACCGTCTTCCCGCAGATCCGCCCGCTGATCGAAGAGATCGAGCTGCCGGTCGGCTATACCCTTGAATGGGGCGGAGAGTTCGAGAACGCGGGCGACGCGCAGGCCTCGCTTGGCAAGCAGATGCCGCTGAGCTTCGGGACCATGTTGCTGATCACCATTCTGCTGTTTGGCAAACTGCGTCAGACGGCGGTGATCTGGACCATCGTGCCCATGGCGATCAACGGGGCGGCACTGGGGCTGTTGTTCTCGGGCTTGGCGTTTAGCTTTACCGCGCTGTTGGGGCTGCTGTCGCTGTCGGGGATGTTAATCAAGAACGCCATTGTTCTGGTCGAAGAGATCGACGTGCAGAAAGAAAACGGTCTGAACCAGCATGACGCCATTGTCACCGCCAGTGTCAGCCGTTTGCGCCCTGTGGTTCTGGCGGCGGTCACGACGATCCTCGGGATGGTGCCGCTGCTGGCCGATTCGTTCTTTGCCGCGATGGCGGTGACGATTATGGGCGGTTTGGGCTTTGCCTCTGTTCTGACGCTGATCGGTGTGCCGGCGCTATATCACACCTATCTCGCGAAAGAGCGCCGCGCGGATGCGGCGGCCAAACCGGCCTAGGAAAACGGATTATGCCGTGGTGCCATGCACCACGGCATGCGCCAAGGCACGGGCCAGCGCGTCGCGCTCCCCCTCGGATTGATCGGGACGGATACGGTACCAGTCAACCAGCCCGTTCAATGCCCCCATCAACGCACGGCTGGCGATTTCGATGTTCGGCACGTCCAGCTCCCCCTGCGCCACACCCGCGCGCAGCACCTCGCGGTAGAGATTTTCATAGTCGTTGCGCAGGGTAATCAGCTCGCGCAGCACAGCGCGCTCGGCTTCGGTGGTGGAGCCGCGCAAATAGACCTCAACGCCCAAGCGGATACTGCGCTGATAGGGCAGCGTGTCCATCATCACCCGCGCATGGGCATGGGCCATCAATTCAAGCTTGCTGATGTTGGAAGTATCCAATGATATCAGCGGGGTAACCGCGTCAAAACAATATTGCATCGCCTGTCGGTACACCGCGAAATAGATCGCGTTCTTGGACCGGAAATGGTGGTACACCCGCCCCTTGGTCGCGCCCAGAACATCGGCGATATCGTCCATCGTCGCCTTGTCGAGCCCCTTGAGCATAAAACACTGCGCCGCCGCCTCGATGATCTCGCGGCGGCTGTCGTGCTTGGGCGCGCCCCCCTCGGTGGCGTCCGTCAGCGTGTCGTCATCGATGTGTTCGTCCATTCGGTTCAGCCTTTGACAGCGGGTGCGCAGTAAAGAACGGGGGGTTTTGCCCGTGTAGCGTGAATACTGAGCCGAAAAAAACGGTTGTGACAAGCCGTTGCGTCAGCGGACCCCCCGTAATTATCCGTTAGCGCACTTACATCACCGACAGCTATTGACACCTGCGCGCCCTGTTACGAGAGTAACATACTACTCGGAATGTTGGACCGTCAAATCACAGGCTCAACACATCAGACCGTGGGAATGGACGGTGTACCGAGTACCGAAAATCAAGGGGCAACCACGCATTTTGCGCGGTTGCGTGACCCGAAATATATGTTTGGGAGGACATACATGACTTATAAATCATCCGTCGCAGTCACCGCATTGGTCGCTGCTGTTGCAATCGCCGGTCAGGCCAGCGCGAAAGAGCGTCTGAACTTTGCCTATGGCTATCCGAATAACTCTGCCATCGGTCTGGCGGTTGACGCCTATGCCGAAGCCGTGGCCGAACGCTCTGACGGTGAAGTCGACGTGACCGGTTTCGCGATGTCGCTGCTGAGCCTGCCTGAAACCTCGCCCGGTGTGCGCGACGGTCTGGCGGATGTCGGCTTTGTGCTGCCGCCCTACTATCCTGCGGAATATTCCACCAACCTCTTCCTGCACGAGATGAACCTGCTGGTGAATCTTGTCGAAAAACCCACAGGTAAAGAGCCGCTGGCCTTCACCGGCGCGATGGTCGAATACACCTTCACCAAATGCCCCGAGTGTCTGGAAGAATATAGCGCACAAAATCAGGTCTATACCGGCGGCGGCGTGACACCGCTGTACAACCTGCTGTGCAAGGACGTCAAAGTCACCTCCGTCGAAGATCTGAACGGTCTGCGTCTGCGTGCCGGTGGTGCCGGTTTCGTGCGCTTCGCCGAAGCTTTCGGCGCCCAAGGCGTGCGTCTGCCCGTTTCCGAAGCCTATGAAGCGCTGGATCAAGGCATCATCGACTGCGCCATGCTGTCCGCGCCCGAGCTGACAAACTACAACCTGCACGAGGTCGTCACCGACATCACGCTGGCCGTACCGGGCGGTGTCTTTGCGGGCGTTTCCTCGGCGAACGTGAATGCGGACCGCTGGAAGGGCATGGACGACGCATCGCGCGAAGCCCTGTTGTGGGGTGGCAGCCAGATGACGGCGCATACCACATGGAACTTCTACACCGACGATGCCGCGGCGATCGAACATGCGCGTGGGGCCGGGATCAACATCCACGAACCCGACGCAGAGCTGCTGGCCGCGGTCAAGGAATTCAGCCGTCAGGATCTCAAGACCGTTTCCGCCCTGTTCAAAGACACTTATGACGTTGCGCGGGCCGATGAAATCGCCGCCGATTTCGAGCCCCTGTTGGCCAAGTGGAACGATCTGGTGGTCGACGTGGACAGCGCTGACGCGTTGAACCAAGTGATCTGGGATCAGGTGATTTCCAAAGTGGACCCAGCGACTTACGCGCAGTAAGCCGCCCATCCGCTGATCACAACGGGGTGCCGCGCCGATGTGCGTGGCCCCCCGACGACCCCTTTTGCAAACGGATACTCCGATGAAACTTATCGCGTCAGTGATCTCTGCGGTGATCACGTTGACCGCTTCGCTGGCTGGTATCATTGTTCTGATGCTGGTTGCCCATGTCACCATCGACGTGGTCATGCGCTTTGCGTTCGATACGCCGCTGAACTCTACTATTCTTTACGTCTCGGCCTTTTATATGGTCGCGATCGCCTTTCTGCCTCTCGCCGCGGTGGAGCAAAACGACAGCCACATCGCGGTTGAACTGCTGGTCGAAAGGTTTCCCACCAAAGTACAAAGCTTTCTCGCGGGGCTGGCCTTGCTGCTGACCTGCATCGTGACTGCCACCGTCGCGATCCGCACCGGAGACGAGGCTTTGGCGAAATTTATCGGCGGCTCCTATTCGATCGAGGCAGGCGGCAAGGTGACCACATGGCCCACCTATCTGGCGCTGCCCTTGGGCTTTGGCCTGATGTCGATCGTCGCCGCGTGGAAATTCATCTGTCACCTTACCGGCCGCCCCCACGGGTTGAACGCCTTGCAGGTTGTAGACCCCTATCTAGCCGGCGGAGACGCACAATGACCGAGTTACAAATCGCAGGCATCTTTATCGCGATCCTGCTGGCGATGATCCTGATGCGTATCCCGATTGGCATCTCGCTGATCGCCGTGTCCTTTGGCGGGCTTTGGTCCATGTTCAACTGGAACATCGCCTGGGGGAGCCTCGGGATCGTGCCCTATAGCTTTGCCAATTCATGGGTGCTGAGCTCTATTCCCGCCTTCCTGTTCATGGGGTTCATCTGTTATCACACAAGGCTGACGCAGGGGCTGTTCAACGCCGCGCAGATCTGGCTGTCGAGCCTGCCGGGCGGACTTGCGATTGCGTCAGTCTTTGGCTGCGCGGGTTTTGCCGCTGTGACCGGATCCTCGGTCGCCTGCTCTGCGGCGATGGGTAAAATCGCGGTGCCTGAAATGGTGCGTCACCGGTACAGCCCCGAACTGGCGACGGGCACCGTTGCCGCGGCGGGGACCATTGGTGCCCTGATCCCGCCATCGATCCTGATGATCCTTTACGGTATCATCTCGCGCCAGTCGGTCAGTGCCCTGTTCCTGGGGGGGCTGGTGGTCGGGGTAATCACGCTGGTCGCCTATATCGTGCTGATCCTCGTGCGGGTAAAGATGAACCCTGATCTTGCACCTCCGGTCCAGATCAGTGCGACGCGCGCGGAGAAGATCAAGGCGTTGGGTCAGACATGGCCGGTGCTGCTGATCGTGATCGGTGTGTTCGCGGGTCTGTTTGGCGGGGCATTCACCCCGACCGAAGCAGGTGCCATCGGGGCCATGCTGTCGACCATTGTCGCCCTGCTGTACCGTACGCTGACGTTCAAGGCGCTGCGCATGGCGATCACCGAAACGCTGACCACCACCGCCGCTTTGCTGATCATCGCCGTGGGGGCCAGCCTGCTGACACGCTTTCTGGCGCTGTCGGGGATCGGGGACGCGCTGTCCGATGCGATCCTGGGCTTTGGTGCCGCGCCGTTGTTGATCATGATCGGCATCGTTTGCGTCTATCTCGCGCTTGGCATGATGCTGGAGCCCGTCGGTGCGATGCTGTTGACCTTGCCTATCGTTCTGCCCATCGTCGAAGAGACGGGCTATAGCCTGCTGTGGTTCGGTGTGGTGCTGGTCAAACTGCTCGAGATCGGGATGATTACGCCGCCCATGGGGATGAACGTCTTCGTGATCAAAGGTGTGGTCGGCAACACCGCGTCGCTGTCCACGATCTTCAAGGGCGTGTTCTGGTTCGTCATCGTTGATCTGCTGATCGTCGCGGCGTTGATCGCCGTGCCCGATATCGTGATGTTCCTGCCCGATTGGGTCGGCCGCTAAGACATCGCCTCCGGCGCGGAGTTTCCTGCGCCGGAGCTTTCTACAGCGTGATAGCTTGCCCGTGAGGCGTCCGCGCCGCAGCTTCGTGCCATGCGTCTTTACATGCCGCCAGCTCGCCCGCCGTTGTCAGCTGCTTTTGCGCCACGATCTTTTCCAGCGCAGTCAGCCAGTGCTGGTAGTAGTCACGCTCTGTCCCTGAATGCACCTCTGCGGTCAACGCCTGCGCCCATTCGGCCCATGTAAAGGCCCCCGATTGATGCAGGGACACCGCCATCGCAAAGGCCTGCGCCTGCCACGGCGCGTCAAACACCGGTTCATCATCCGACAACGCAATATCGGGCAATAGCGAAAGATCGGGCAGGGTCATGATACGGTCCTTAGATAGGGTTCCCACAGATCAAGGGTCACGCTGTCATCCGCGCGCGCCTGATCGCCCCAAAGCGTGCGCGCCGAAAAGGCCACCTGATACAGCCATTGCGGATCCTCGCCCTGCCCTTGCGCATTGCTATCGGGAAAGACGTGAAACCCGTGCACCTTGGTGATCGTACCGATCTTGTCGCGGGCATAGCGTGCCATGCGGGTGTGGGTGGTGGGATGGTTGTTGATCGTTCTGATCTGATCCCCGACGGCAAAGGCCGGGGTCCCTGCCGCGGGCCGATCCGCCGGCCCCCCCGCCGCCAACATGGCGTCGACATCTTCGGCAGCAAGCTTGCGTTTGATCGGCGCGGCGGGGGTCAGCGGCACCGATTGCGCGATCTCTGCCTCGGTAAGCATCCCCTTTTCCACCATCAACCGCTTGGCCGCTTTCAGCCAGATCGCGTAATAGGGCGTGCGGGTGTAATCGCCCGGATGCATATCCTCGCGCGCGGATCGCGCAGCATCGATATTCCACTGCCCACAGGCCCCAAGCGCCACCACGATACCAAGTGCGCGGGCCTCCCAGGGGGCGTGAAACAGCGGTTCGTCCTCTTCTTGCACCACGGGGCCAAAGCCCATCATCCCGCCAAGGTCCGCGCCGCCGTTCATGATGCCACCTGCGGCGCGCGCGCCAGCCCTGTCCCGATCATCGCATTGCGGGCCACCAGATCGGCCAGCTGTTCCATCCCATAGCCTTCGGTTCCCGCCGGGCGCTGCGGGATCACGAGATAGCGGATCTCGGCGGTTGAATCATGCACCTCGACCCGCGTTGCCGGATCAAGGGTCACGCCAAACTCCGCCAGCACCCCACGCGGATCAATCACCGCCCGCGACCGGAAGGGAGGTGATTTATACCACGTCGGCGGCAGTCCCAGCACCGACCACGGGTAGCAAGAGCACAGCGTGCAGACGACCAGATGATGCACCTCGTCCGAGTTGAACACCGCTTCGATATGCTCGCCCTGACGGGAATGATACCCAAGCGAATGGATCGCTGCAGAGGAATCGCGCCGCAGCCATGCCTCGAACTCCGGCTCTACCCATGATTTCGCCACCACGTGCGCACCGTTGCGCGGGCCGATCTTGGTCTCGTAGGTCTGGATGATACGGTCCACCGCCGCGCTGTCGATATAGCCCTTAGCGCTCAGCAGGCTTTCCAGCGCCCTCACCCGCGCCTCGGTCTCTTTCAGATGTGAATGATCGCTGTCGTGATCATGCCCGTGGGATGTCATCGTTCCGCCCCCTTCGCCCTGCGTGTTGATGCAACGATAGGAGGGAACGCCGCGATTGGAAACCACCATATGTGTGGGCGGCCTGCCGCGACTTCCGTGACGTCAACATACCTTACTTATCCCCCCGTCCTGACACGAAGCGACCGCAGGAATGCCCAATTTGTTAACCAAGTTGACCCAAAGCCAAGGAGCCCCGCATGAGAACCTATCCGATCCCCTTTAACGAAGAAGCCCGCCTGCGCGCCGTTTTTGATATTCCGGGACTGACCGCACAAAACGAAGCGTTGTTTGACACGATATGCGAGGCGGCGCGCACCCTGCTCGACTGCCCGATTGCGCATATCAGCGTGGTCGAAGAGGACAGCCAGTGGTATAAATCCGTTGTAGGCATGCATCTGGACCCGATGCCCAAGGACACCGGTTTTTGTGCGCACACCATTATGTCCGACGCGCCGATGATCGTGCCCGATCTCAGCAAGGACGCCCGCTTTGAACGGCATCCGATGGTCGCCAAGGGCGGGCCGGAGGCGCGCTATTACGCGGGTGTGCCGCTTATCCTGTCCTCCGGTCACCGCTTTGGAAGCCTGTGCGCGCTGGACCTGAAGCCCCATGAATACCCTTCGGAAAAACAGATTGCCCTGCTCACCGATCTGGGTCGTATCGTCGTTGCCGCACTGGAGCGGAGCCAACCCGAAGCCCCCGAAGTGCAACAGGATAAAACCGCGCAATCGACCTTCCTGACCTTGGTCGGACACGAGTTGCGCACGCCGCTGACCGTGCTTTTCGGCAGTCTCAAGCTGTTGGAGGCGACAGCAAGCACCGGTACTAACCCCACGCTGATCCATTCGGCCCGTCGGTCGGTGGATCACCTGACGAAACTGATTGAAACGATCCTGTCCTATAGTAACGCCAGCACCGGCGAGCTGCGGTTGAACGAACAAAACTGCGACCTTGGCGCGATCCTGAGCGCGGTTGCAGGGTTGCAGTTCCCCACCACGGATGCGGCGGCCAAAACGGTCACGCTTCGTGATACTGTGATGCTAGATACGCTGCATGTGGACGCCGAACAGATCGAACTTGCCGTCACAGCCTTGGTGTTGAATGCCGTGATGCACGGCGGGACCGACATCACGCTAGAGACGTTTCAGGACATGGACGGGAATATCGAGATTTCGGTGCGGGACAACGGCAGTTTCGACGACCATGTCGAACTGGCCGAACTTTACAAACCTTTTGTCGTGGGCGGGTCGCTGGACCACCGCGCGACCAAGGGCGGGCTGGGTCTGGGGCTGCCCCTGACCCGCAAGCTGGTCGAGATGCACGGCGGCGATTTCGAGGTCCACGCAGAAGCGGATCACAGCCGCGCCGTCATCCGCCTGCCCGCGTGGCGGTGTAAAACCGCGATGATCCAGGCTGCCAAAATGGCACCTGCCACTGTCCCTGATGCGCGGCAGAAGCTTATCTAGGAGCAGCGCTTAAGCGCTTGTCTCGGCGTGGTGTATGAACCGGGCCTCAAGCGCGCTTGGCTGGCGTTCGGCATGGGTCAGGATGTGAAACTGTCGTTGCGGGGTGTCGATGGGCACGTCGACCATCCGCCCCGCCTCGATCGACCGGCGGACCACAAGATCGGACAGCAGCGCAGCACCGATGCCCGCTTCGACCGCGCTGCACACCGCCTCGTTTGACGGAAGCTCCAGCGTGCTTTCCAGTTCCTCCAGCCCCAAACCCTGCCGCCCGAGCCACTGCAGAAAACTGTCGCGCGTGCCTGAGCCTGCTTCACGCAGGATCCAAGGGGTGTGCCGCAAGCGTTCGGGCGAAAGATCGCCCCCCGCGGCACCGCTTGGGAACACCAGCCGCAGCGTATCCCCCGCCACCGCCTTGGCGCGGAGTGTGGTGAGCTGGCAGTCCCCCTCGATAATGCCGATGTCAGCTTGCAATGCTTCGACCGCGCGAGCGGCGTCGTCGCTGTTGCCGATCCGCACCGTCAGCGCGATCTCGGGGTGCGCCTCGCGGAACCGCGCGATCACCGCGGGCAGCCAGTAGTTCGCGACCGTCTGGCTCGCCGCAAGCCGCAGCCTGCCGCGTTTCACCCCCGCCAGATCATCCAGCCGCTGGCTGGCGATGGCAGCGCGGGCCAGAACGGCGCGGGCTTCGCTCAGAAAATCGCGCCCTGCATCGGTCAGCACAATCCGCCGCCCGATACGATCAAAAAGGCGCAGGTTATGACGCTCTTCCAGCGCGGCGATGGCAGCGCTGGTCGCACTTTGGGTCTGGTTCAATGCTTCGGCGGCGCGGGTCATGTGTTCACGCTCTGCCACGGCAACGAAAATGCGCAACTGGTCCAGTGTCATCAGGCGGCCCCCGTCAGGATGATCAGCGCAAGGCTGACCCCCATGATAAAGACCCAAGCCGCCGCCCCCAGCAAGGCCGGACGCCCCCCCGCCGCGGCAAGTTTGCGCAGATCAGTCTCAAGCCCCATCGCCGCAAGCGCCATCGCCAGCAGGAATTGCGTCACAGCGGTCGCGGGGTCCAGCACCGCCTGCGGTACCCATCCGGTCGAGGCCACGCCGACCATCGCGATGAACCCGAAAACAAACCACGGGATCGGGGCCTTGCCGCCAACGCTTTGCCCCTGACGCCGCCGCGCGGCAAAGGCCCCCAGACACAGGATCATCGGGGCAAGCATCATCACCCGCGTGAGCTTGACAATCGTGCCGAACTGGCCGGCCTCCTCGCCGCGCTGGAAGGCGGCGGCGACGACCTGGGCGACCTCGTGGATCGACGCACCGGTCCAAAGGCCAAAGCCGCGCGGGCCAAGGGTCAACCAGTTTTCAGCCAAGGGCAGCAGGATCATGGAGAGCGAGCCAAAAATCGTCACGCAGGCCACCGCATAGGCGACGTCTTCGTCGCGGCCACGGGTGACGGTATTGGTTGCGATCACGGCAGAGGCCCCGCAGATCGACGTGCCCGCCGCGATCAACTGCGTCAGCTTGGCATCCACCCCCAGCACGCGGCCCAGCCATGTGGTGAACCCGAAGGTCAGCACCAGCGAAAGCGCGATCACCGCGACCCCCACCCAGCCGACAGCCGCAACCTGCCCCAGCGTCAGCTGCAACCCCATCAGGATAATCCCCGCCCGCAACACCGGTCGCATGCTGATCGCAAGCCCTGCCTTCGCCACCTCGGGCGTGCCAAGGGTGTTGCGCAGCGCCATCCCCAGAAGGATCGCGAGGATCAACGGGCTCAGCATCCCCACCCCCGGCAGATACCGCAGCGCAAAGGCCAGCGCGGCGATCATGGCGGCAAGCGCCAGACCCGGCCAGATCGATGGCGTGGTTTTATCGGCGTGAACAAGGTCAGAGAGGGTCGTATCAGTCATAGCGTGCCTAAGTATCGTCGTGTCCCCTGCACTATCGGCCATTTCGATACATCAATCCAACGGATTATAATTGTCCAAATGATCGGAATTGGTGATTGATCGCTCAGTCCGTGGCAGTCGCTTGATGCAGCGTCTCTCTTTACGCTTGGGGTTCTGCGCCCCTATCGTTAAGGGACTGCCGAAACCCGCATCGTTGCGCAGAAAGGGAAACCCATGGTCCCGATCATCTTTGGCCCCCTGCGGACCCGTGAAACGCCGCGCCAGTCGCGTGCGGTGACCCGCGTGCATGTCATCCTGAACGCCACGGCGGCGCTGCTGGCCGAGAACCGGTTGCAAGACCTCACCACCACCGCCATCGCGACCCGTGCCGAGGTGCCTGTCAGCTCTATCTATCGGTATTTTCCCACGCTTGATGACGTGCTGCTTGAGCTCTATTCGCAGACCGCCAATGAATTACGCGCCAAGCTTTTTGCCAGCCTAGATGATGTTCACGCCCATACGACGTGGCGGGACCGGTTGCGTGCCGTGCTGGATGTGCAGCGCAGCTATCTGGCGCGGCATCCCTACTACCGCCCGCTGCTGCTGCATTTCGCGACGAAACGCGGGCCGCTCGCGATCGAGGATGACGACCACGATGATCTGGTCCGCTTTCTATGCAACAGATGGGAAAGCGGTGCCGACGGGTTTCAGGGCGGCGATCCCGTGGTGGTGGCCAAAACCACGATCCAGATCTCCCTTGCGATGGAGGATCTGGTCGCGGCGCAAGCGGACCGGCGCAGCTCTCGCCCCTATTCACAAGAGCTGACCAAAGTGCTTGAGCATTATCTGGCGCAATACCTGTCGGATTAGCGCCTGCGGGTCAGGCGATGGTATCCGCCCGCCCCGCCTGCCGCCCCGAAAAGATGCAGCCGCCCAGAAACGTCCCCTCAAGCGCGTTATACCCGTGATACCCACCGCCGCCAAAACCGGCGACCTCGCCCGCCGCGAACAGCCCCGGGATCGGCGTGCCAGCGGCATCCAGCATCTGGCTGTCAAGATTGGTCTGTAACCCGCCCAGAGTTTTGCGCGTGATGATGTTCAGCTTGACCCCGATCAACGGGCCGTTTTCAGGGTCGAGGATCTTGTGCAGTTTGGCCGTGCGTTGCAGCTTGTCGCCGCGATAGTTCCGCGCCGCATGGATCGCCATGATCTGCGCGTCTTTGGTGAAGTTGTTATCGACCTGACTGTCGCGAGCCCTGATCTCGGCCTCGATCTTGTCAAGCGACAACAGATCATTCCCCTCCATCCCATTCATCTTGGTGATGAGCTCGGGCAATGTTTGGGCGACGACGAAATTCTCGCCATGCTCCTTGAAGGCTTCGACGGCGGGGGTCGCGGCCTTGTTCAGGATACGCTGCTGCAAGACTTTGACCCAGCTTTTGTCGGCGAAATCGGGGTTCTGCTCTGACCCCGACAGGGCAAATTCCTTTTTCACGATCTTCTGCGTCGTAATGAACCACGAATAATCAAAGCCCGTATCAAGGATCATCTTCAAAGACCCCAGACTGTCGAACCCCGGGAGTGACGGCGCGGGAAAGCGGTTGCCCTTTGCATCGAACCACATCGACGACGGGCCAGGCAGGATACGGATACCGTGGTTGGGCCAGATCGGGTCCCAGTTCTTCACGCCCTCGGTATAGTGCCACATACGGTCATTGTTGATCAGCTGGCCGCCCGCCGCCTCGCTGATGGCGATCATGCGGCCATCGACGTGGGCGGGTACGCCGGCGATCATCTCTTTCGGGGCGGGCCCAAGACGTGCCGTCGGCCATGACTTGCGCACCAGCTCGAAATCTCCGCCGATCCCGCCAGAGGTGACAACGACAGAGGGCGCGCGCAGTTCGAAATCGCCCACGATATCACGGTTGGTCTTTTGCCCGCGCGATGCCCCGTCCGCCGCCAGCACCTCGCCCGAGACACCGACCGCGGCACCGTTTTCCATGATGATATGCGAACAGCGATGGCGGAATTTCAGCGCGATGCGACCGGCCTGTTCGTGTTCCCGCACGCGGCGTTCGAATGGTTCCATTGTTCCGGGCCCAACACCCCAGGTCAGATGGAAGCGCGGCACCGAATTGCCGTGACCCGACCCAAAGCTGCCGCCGCGTTCGGCCCATCCCACGACGGGAAACCACCGCATCCCCATATCGTACAACCAGCTGCGCATCGGGCCTGCGGCGAAATCGACATAGGCCTCGGCCCATTTGCGCGGCCATGCGTCTTCGGGCCGGTCGAATTGGGCCGATCCCATCCAGTCTTGTAGCGCAAGTTCGCGGCTGTCCTTGATGCCCATCCGGCGCTGTTCGGGGCTGTCGATCAGCATCAGCCCGCCAAGGGACCAGAAGGCCTGCCCGCCCAGAAAGGCTTCGGGTTCCTGATCGATGAGGGTGACCTGTTTACCACGATCAGCCAGTTCGGCTGCGGCGACCAGTCCGGCCAGACCGCCGCCCACGATAATAACGTCAGAGGTATTCATGCAAAGCTCCTTACGCTGTGCCGATGCGGCGGTATTTCAAAACGACGGGCAGGATGATCAGATACATCAGGATACCGTAAACAGCCGACGGCAGCGCATAGGCGGTGAACCCACCCTCGCCGCCGACAATGATCGCGGCAACGGCGATCCCCAGGGTACTGTTCTGCACCCCCGTCTCGACCGAGATGGTCTTGGCCTCGGTCACCGACCGGCCAAGCAGACGCGGCACGACAAAGCCGATGGTGGTCAGCGCGGCCAGCAAGACCAGCAGCGCGGGCCCGATCACCACGATATTTTCCACAAACAGCGCCCAATTCGCCGCCAACGCCGCCAGCACGATCACCGCAAACAGGATCGTCGCCACCGCGCTCAGCTTAGGCTCGGCCCGGGTCATCGCGGCAGGGGCCATCGCCCGCGCGCCCAAGCCAAGCGTGACAGGCACCACCGTCAGGGCAAACATGGTGACAGCGGTTTTGGTGATGTCGATCTCGGGCGCGGCATCGCCCATGAAATATCCCATCGACAGGCCCAAAATCAGCGGCACGGTCACCACACTCGCAAGGCTGATCACCGCCGTCAGCGACACCGACAGCGCCACATCCCCTTTCGCCAGCTTCGAGATCACATTGCTGGTCACCCCACCGGGGCAGGCCGCCAAGATCATGAACCCCACAGCCATTTCCGCGCGGATGCCGAAGCCCAGCACACAGATAAAGGTCACGAGCGGCAGCAGGATGCTTTGGTTCAGCGCCCCGATGAAAAACGCAAGCGGCCGCTGCCCGACACGCGCGAAATCCGCAGGTGTCAGCCCGACACCCAAGGTAAACATGATAAACGCCAAGCCAAGCGGCAAGACGACCGAAATCAGTACATCCACGATTATCCCTCCCAAGACATCTGTGAAAAACAGAATATATTTCCGGTATAGCCGTCAAGTGCCGATTCACCTAAGAGAAATCCGCTCTGCCGTAACGTCGCGCACGGGCCCCCGATGGACCCTTCCCCAAAGTAAGGTTACCTTAGCGTAAGGGAACGAAACAACCTGCGCGCCCGAAGGTGGCGGGCGGGCATTGGCACGATGGGAGTACATCTAATGTCGGATACGGTGATTGCGGATTTTGATCGCAAGCTTGCACGAGAGGCGTTTGAACAGCGCGCGGCGCAGGGCGCTGCGGCGCTGACGCGTCTGGGGGCGGGCGTGGATGTGCCTGTGGCGCTGATCATGCGCAACGATCTGACCCAGCTCGAGGTCATGCGCGCTGCGGCCATGGCCGGCACGGTCATCGTGGCGCAGAACTGGCACGCTGCGGCAGAAGAGGCCGGCGCCATCTGTGACGACAGCGGCGCGCAGTTCGTGATCATCCACCGTGACCTGATCGACGCTCTGCGCCCCGCCCTTGAGGGGCGCACGGTCATCGCGGTCACCCCTGATACCGCGCTGCGTCAAGCGTATGGCATTGATGACGCCGCCGCAAAGACCGACCCCGAGACACCGGAATGGTCCGCGCTGGTAGATGCCGCCGACCCCATCACCCCGCGCGAGATGATGCGCCCGCTGATGCGCTATACCTCGGGCTCGACCGGCAAGCCGAAGGGCGTGCGGCGTTTGGGGGGCGGGCCCAAGCGCGACTTTGAAGAGGTGCTTTCGCGCGTAGGCACCGAGATGTTGCAGCTCAAACCCGGCTCGCGGTTCTTTACGGCAGCGCCGATCTATCACTCGGCACCGTCAACGCTGACCTCTGCCGCGCTGGTCACCCCGGGCGTATCGACCTTTGTCGCGCCCAAGTTCGACCCCGAAAGCTTTCTTGCCACGATCGAGGCTCAGCGCATTACCCATATCTATCTTGTCCCCACCATGATGAGCCGGATGCTGAAGCTCCCCCAAGAGGTGAAGGCAAAATATGACCTGTCCTCGGTGGAATTCTGCGTCTCAACGGGGTCACCGTGGCCACATGACCTGAAAGTAGCGATGATCGACTGGTGGGGGCCTGTGTTCTGGGAAAGCTACGGCGCGACAGAGATCGGGTTTATGACGATGGTATCCTCGGCAGACGCTTTGGCCCGACCCGGCACCGCAGGGCGGATGCAGATGGGCGGCACGCTGATGATCCTTGACCCCGATGGGAACGAGCTGCCCGCCGGTCAGGTGGGCGAGATTTATGCCCGCATGGATGCCTTCGGCGGGTTCGACTATTCCAACGATCCCGAAAGCCGCGCCTCGGCTGAAAAGCACGGGCATTTCTCTGTCGGGGATCTGGGATCGGTGGATGAGGACGGGTTCCTGTTCATCACGGATCGCAAGAAAGACATGATCATCTCGGGCGGGGCCAATATCTTTCCCGCCGAGATCGAGGCGGTGCTGATGCGCGCGCCTTTCATCCGCGATGTCGCCGTCTTTGGCGCGCCTGACCCCGAATTTGGCGAACAGATCGTCGCGGCGGTTGAACTGGCCGACGGGCACAGCGCGGACAAACAGAAGGTGCTTGATTTCCTTGACGGCAAACTGGCCCGTTTCAAAGCGCCTCGGATCGTCGATTTCCACGAGGCCCTGCCCCGCGAAGACAGCGGCAAGATCTTCAAACCCCGCCTGCGTGCGCCCTACTGGGACGGGGCGGGCCGGTCGATCTGACCCTGACCTGACGCCCTTACACCAACTGCGACCGGTGCGAATTGCGCCGGTCTCCTTGTGTTGGGGCGCGGGGATTCCTACATCGCGCCGGTACACACGCCGCCCCGAGCGGCCAAAAACAGGATGATCACGATGACCAGCACCCTACTAGAGCAGTTGAACTGGCGCTATGCGACCAAGAAGATGGACCCGTCCAAGAAAGTCCCTCAGGACAAAGTCGACACCATCGTCGAAGCCATCCGCATGACACCCACCTCAAGCGGCACCCAGCCCTTCGAGCTGCTGGTCGTGACCAACTCCGACAAGCTGGCGCAGATCCAGAAAGCCGCCAGCGACCAGACCCAGATCACCGAAGGGTCACATCTGCTGGTGTTCGCGGCGTGGGATAACTACACCAAAGACCGCATCGACGCGGTTACCGATCTGAATGTCGAAGCCCGTGGCGACCTGCCCTTGCTCAGCGCCTATTACGAGAACCTGAAAAACAACTACCTGCCCCGCGATGCCGAGGTAAACTACGCCCATGCCGCGCGTCAGGCTTATATCGCGCTTGGGGTGGCACTGGTTGCCGCCGCTGAACAAGAGGTCGACAGCACCCCGATGGAGGGTTTCGACCCAGCGAAGGTAGACGAAATTCTGGGCCTAAAAGAGCGCGGCCTGCGGTCGGTGATCCTGCTGCCTCTGGGCTACCGCGACGCGGAATCCGACTGGCTGGCCCCGATGAAAAAGGTACGCAAATCGGCGGAAACGCTGGTCACCCATATCGACTGATTGCTACGGGGCGAAGGGGCGAACACCCGTCTCGCACCGCCAGAAGCATACCAACGCGGGGCCGGTTCTTTGCGACCGGCCCCGCGGTTTTCGTTAGACCGCCGCCTCGCGGGTCAGGCGTTTTGATGCCATCCCCGGCTCTGCCCCCCAGACCGCCACATAGCGGTAAAAGACCGGCGTGAGGAACAGGGTGAAGATGGTAGCAAACCCAAGCCCGCCCACGATCACCCAGCCCACGGCGATGCGCGCTTCGGCCCCCGCGCCCGAGGTCAGGATCAACGGCAAGCCGCCAAAGACGGTCGACACCATCGTCATCATCACAGGACGGATCCGCAGACGCAGCGCGTCCCGGATGGCGCTGTCGATATCCTGCCCCGCCTCGCGCAACTGGTTGGCAAATTCGACGATCAGGATACCGTTCTTCGCCATCACCCCGATCAACATGACCAGCCCGATCTGACTGTAGTAGTTCAACGATCCACCGCTGAGCGAGATCGCGAAAAGCGCCGCCGCCAAACCAAAGGGCACGGTCAGCATGATCACGACAGCGCTGGCGATGCTTTCGAACTGCGCGGCCAGCACAAGGAACACCACCACCAACGCGACGCCGAACACCATATACATCTCTGTCTGGCTGTCGCTTAGCGTCGCCGCCTCGCCGGTAAAGATGATCCCCATCCCGTCGGGCAGCACGCTATCGGCAATCGCCGTCAGACGGGTCATCGCGACGCTAAGATCGATACCGTCGTTCAGGTTCGCCTGCGCCGACACCGCCAGCGACCCGCCCTGCCGTTCCAGCGTGGATTGGCTGACCACGGGCACCAGCTCTGCCGCCGCGGACAGGGGCACATAGGCACCGCCCGGCAACTGCAACTGGATGTTATCAAGATCAGACGGGTCATCAATCGGCGGGCCACCGGGCACGACATTCACATCCGTCTCGATCTCGTCCGCAAAGACGGTGACGGCGACCTTGCCTTGGGTCATTGCGCCGATGGTCTGGGTGATCTCGGCCTCTGTCAGGCCAAAGACGCTCGCCATTTCGGGATCAACGCGGACCTCGTATTGCGCCTGCACCGCGTCGTTGGAAAGTTGCGGGTTCAAAAACGCCTCATCCTGCGCCATCGCCGCGACCAAAGCCTCGGTTGCCGTGGTCATGGCCGCGATGTCCTTGCCTGTCACCGCGAATTGCAATCCCTGCCCGCCGCCCCGGATATTGAGACTGTTGGTCCCCCGCGCAGAGGCCTGAACGCCGGGCACCCGCGCCAGCTTGCCGCTGATCTCGGCGACCAGTGCGGATTGGCTGCGGTCACGATTGCTCCAGTCATCAAGCCGCACGATGATGAAGGCGCTGGTGCCACCGCCAACGCCAACGATGCTTTGAACCGAGGTAACCTCGCCGCTTTCCTGATAGGGGGTCAGGATCTCTTCGACCTGATCAACCTGGGTATCAAGGTAGTCGATCGTGGTGTCAGAGGCACCGCGCGCCTGGACCAGAAAGAACCCGCGATCCTCGTCGGGCGTGATGGCAGAGGGCAAAGTACCCGCCGCGCCCGCCGCCACGATCACAAAGGCCCCCGCCGCCCCCAGCACCACCAACGGCATGCGAATGGCTTTGTCCATCACCGTGTCAAACATCCGCCCGGCCCAGCCTTGCGGCTTTGCCGTTGCCTCAAGCGCGGATTTCCCCGGATCAAGAAAGGCCGCCAGAACCGGTGCCAGAGTCAGCGCGGTGATGGACGACAGCGTGACAGCAAAGGCCAGCACAAAGCCGAACTCGCTGAACACCCCGCCGGCCTGACCGGGCAGGAAAGAGATCGGGATAAACACCGCCGCCAGCGTCGCGGTGGTAGAGATGACGGCAAAGAACACCTCGTTCGTGCCCGCCGCAGCGGCAGCAAAGGCCCCCATCCCCTGTTTACGTTTGCGCACGATATTCTCGATCACGACAATCGCGTCATCCACCACCATCCCGGTCGCCAGCACCAGCGCCAGCAGGCTGATGGTATTGACCGAAAACCCCGTCAGCCAGATCGCGGCGACCGTGCCCACCAGCGACACCGGAATGGTCACCGCCGGGATCATCACCGCACGGGGGGAACGCAGAAAGGCAAAGATCACCACAACCACAATCCCCGTCGCCAAAGCGATGGATTTCATCACCTCGGTCAAGGATCCTCTGATGAATGTCCCATCGTCAGACGTCACGAAAAGCCGAACGCCGTCGGGCAGCGCCGATTGCAGATCAGCCACCGCAACGGCCACATGTTCCGAGATCGACAGCGTGTTGCCCACGGATTGCCGCGTGATGTCCATGCCGACGGCGGTCTGCCCGTTCACGCGGGTCAGCACGGCGTCCTCTTCCGGCAGCAGCCGCACGAACGCCACATCGGAAACGCGCGTATTCGCATCAATCGGGATCTGGCCCACGGTATCAACGGTGACATTCGCGTTGCCGACCCGCAGCGCCAAGGTTTGCGCATCTGAATCCAGCGATCCCAGCGGCGTGTCATCGCGCAGCGCTGCCAGTGCGTCAGAGACATCGAACAGGGTCATCCCCCGACTAAGCAGCGCGGGCATATCCAGCGTCACGCGGAACTCGTTAGGTTGCTCGCCGCGCAGGGTAACCTCTGCAATGCCGTCAATGGTGGACAGCCGGTCATAGACGACGCCCTCGGCCAGCTCGGTCAACGCATCAAGACTCGCGTCGCCCATCAGCGCCAGCCGGATGATCGCATCCGCGTTGCTGTCGCTTTTGGTCACGGTCGGATCATCCTCGATATCATCGGGCAGGTCACGCAACGTGGACGAAACGATCTCGCGCGCCTCATTTGCCGCGACATCGACATCGGTGCCTTCGGACAGATCAATGGTGATCCGGCTCGACCCCGTGGTCGAGGTGGATTCCATATAGGATAACCCCTCAAGCGCGCTCAGGGCATCCTCAAGGACTTGCGTCACCTCACGGTCGACGGTTGCGGGCACCGCGCCTTCATAGGTGGTGCGCACGGATAGAACCGGCTGGTCAACGTCGGGCATTTCCCGCACGTCGACAGCCACAAGCGCCGCGAGACCTGCGATCAGGATCAGCAGGTTGATGACGATCCCGAAAATAGGCCGCGAGACGAATAGATCGGCGAGCCCGCCACGGGGCTTTGCAGGGGTATCGCTCATGACGGTGCCTTTTCAGTCTCGGCACCGACCGCGGTGATTTTCGCCCCGTCCCGCAGCTTTTGCGCGCCTTCGGTCACAACCATCGCGCCATCGGCGATGTCGGCCTCCACCCAGACGAATTCGTTTTTACGGTAAAGGATCGTGATCGGCACCCGCACCGCCGTCCCACCGTCATCGACCCAGACCGCAGCACCCATGCGCGACCACGTCACCGCGGTCGATGGCAAGACCGGCAGCGGTTCGCTTTCATGCAGCAGGCGCACCGCAAAGGTCATGCCCGGCCAGAGGATGCGTTCCGCATTGTCGATCTTGGCCTTCACCGTGACCGAACGCGTGACCGCATCGATCCGGCTGTCGAATGACAGGATTTCTCCGGTGATCGACCGACCGACAAAGGCAGAGGTAGAGACCAGCACCTCATGCGCCTGCCCTAGGACACCGATAGCGCGTTCGGGCAGTTCGAATTCGACCACCAGCGTTTCGGTCTGGTCAATCGTTGCAATCACGTCATTCGCGCCAAGGATATCGCCGACCTCAACCTCACTAAGCCCCAGACGCCCCGAGATGGGCGCGCGGATGGTGCGGTCTTCCAGCGCGACTTCAGCCAGACCCACTTCGGCATCGGCCAGTTGCTGCGCCACGCGCGCCTCTGACTGTGCGACATCGGTAATGGTAGAGTTGCCACCGGCCCGCAGCCGGTCATAGCGGTCGACCGTATCGGTCGCCTGCTGCAGATTGGCGCGCGCGATTTCAAGGTTCAGCTCTTGGGTCCGCGCATCCAACCGCACAAGGACTTCGCCCTGTTCAACGTCGCGGTTCGCAGTCAGCCGGGTTTCGACCACTGTACCGGCGGTTTCAGTCACCACATCCGCACTGCGCAAAGAGGATGCTGTGCCGGTGGCGTATAAAGTCACCTCGTAGGGGCGTTGTTCCAGCGCGGTCGTCACCACCGACGTCGCCCCCCGTGCACGCCCGCCCCCAGGGGGGCCACCTGCAGGGCGCCCACCCGCCGCGGACTGAGGCTGCGCCGCCTCGCTTGTGGCATCCGTGCCGGGCAGGCCAAAGGTGATGGCATAAGCCCCGAACAAAAGCCCGACGGCCACCAGCAAACTCACAAATTTCCGCATTATTCCAACTATCCAGATCAGGTCATTAAGCCATTTAACGTGGGCCTTGAAAATTCCGTCGCTGAAAACGCGACTAAATGCAGAAAAAATTCCAGCGGTCCCGCGGCAGCCTAGTTTTCGGGCTTCACGCTCAGGGTGACCACGCGCCAGGCGTCATCCTCGCCCACCAGCTCTTTCGCGCGCGCCGTATCGGGCAGCAATTCGTCGTCGTCACCGATCACCACGTGCAGATAGCGTCCGGCCTCGCGCAGCTTGACGACGGGCGCGCCGTCCATGCCTTTCTGAACACGATCCGCCAGATCTTGACGCTCGGCAGAGCCAAGCTTGCGCGGCGCACCGTCCAACAGCTCCGCGACCGAGATACGCAGATTGCGCCCACCGTCTTTCAACACGTCCAGTCCGATCAACCCCGCAGCTACGGCATCGGCCCACCAGAACCCCATCGAGATACCGATGATGCCCAGAATACCCGCAACGCCGGTCTTCCAGTCTGCGGCGTTCATGTCAGCGTCCGCATGCAACACCTTGTCCTGAATATCAGGCGCGATGGCCAGCTTCTTGCGGCCCAAGATCACTGGCGGGATGATCGAATAGACCAATGCCGCCACCATCAGCCAGCCCATCCAGATCTCGGTGCCGAACAGGTCGATACTGCCGATGGTGGGATGTTCCTGCCGCACCAATGTGACCACCGCGTCATACACCAGATAGCCGCCCATCAAGGTCAGCGCCGCCGCCGAGAGGGCAAAGGCCAGGGTGCCGATGCGGTGCAGGCCAAAGGGGTACTTCGGGCTTGGTGGCATCCGTTCAAGCCGCGCGGCGATCAGGAACAAGATCGGCGGCAACAGCGATAGCGTGTCTTCGATCCACGCCGCCTGCATCGCCTGACTTGATCCCATGACCATGAACATCACGAAAATGATCGTGACCAGCCAGAACAGCGTCCACCATTCCAACCGACGCGCTTTCGCGATTTTCTCGGCGATCTCTTGCGGCAGCGGGGGGTAGCGGTTCATTCCTGCGCCTCCCGCGTCAGCGGACGCAGCGCCATATTGGACCGCATGAGAAACCGGTTCTCGCCGCGCCGCAGCAGCAAGACCCGTTCGGGACGGTCGGCCCCGACGGTCACATATCCGATGGGGTTGGTCATGCCCGTATGCTCTGTCAGCGGTGAATCTTTCGGTATCCCGCCCGCCAGCAGATGCAGATCACCCCCCTCAAGCGCGTCAAGCATCTGGTGCGGGTTCTCGCGATGCCATTCGATTTGCGCATCAAGTGCCGCGGCGATCAATGTCACCGCCTGCAGGTCTTGATCCGGCAAAGGATCATGCAACGCGCCGACCTTCAGCACGGCACCCTGCACGGTATCAGTGGTGTTTTCGGGGTCTTTCGGCAACTGGCAGGCAGCCAGAACGACCAAAAGAGCAGCGGCGATGAGGTGGCGGTACATGATCAAAACCCTTCAGGGCGACAACTGCACAGATCATGATTTCGTTCCCGCGGGGCCGACACCCGCAGGAACCAGAGGGGGTCGCAGCCCCCTTCGACAACAGATCACCCGTTAAAGCGGGGCGCCCGTTTTTCGAGGAACGCGGCCACGCCCTCTTTGAAGTCGGGAGTATTCCCCGCTTCTTTCTGCCACTTGCGCTCGTTCGCCAGTGCGGTGTCAAAATCAGTGTCGGCGGCGCTCCACGCGGCTTTGCGGATCAAGGCAAGGCTGCGCACCGGCCCGTTCGCCAGTTTGATCGCGATCTCAAGCGCGGTGGCGTCAACCGCGTCATTCTCGACCAGCCGCGTCACCAGCCCCCAGTCAAACGCCGTCGGCGCGGGAATTTTCTCGGCCAGCAGCATCATCTCCATCGCGCGCACGCGGCCCACGGCGCGTGTCAGCAACCACGTCGCCCCGCCATCGGGGATCAGCCCGATCCGCGCAAAGGCTTCAAGGAAATAGGCATCACGACCGGCGACAATCACATCACAGGCAAGCGCAATCGACGCGCCCACACCCGCAACCGCCCCCTGCACGGCAGAGACCACGGGCACCGGCAGATCGCGAAGCGTCATCATCAACGGGTTATAGGCATTTTCAAGCGCGGCACCCGCGTCGAGCTCTTTGCCACTTTCGATCGTCCCCTGCTTGAGGTTCGCCCCCGCCGAGAACGCGCGCGGCGACCCCGCCAAGACAATCGCCCGCGCTGTCTGTGCTTCGCGTTCCAGCAGGTCACGCAGCTCTAGCGCCATGGCAGAGGTCAGCGCGTTCATCGTCTCGGCATCATCGAGTCGCAGCACTGTCACCGGCCCGTGCCGTTCGACCTTGATCTTATTCGTCATCCTACTCTCCTCCCACGCATTCTACGGTCTGTGTCGGGGTATCCCACCACGGGAACAGGGCATGGTAAAGGCGCCATCACCGGAACCCGCAGCGTCGAAAGGTCACTGATCAGGTATCGCCAAACGTCGCGGCGACCCACTCCGGCAAGGTCGCCCGCTGCTCGAACACTGTCGATTTCGCCCGCAGCACGTTTTCTTTGGTGTCGCGCACCGGCTCCGCGCTGATCGTGGCGTAGGCGTGATCGCGCGCGACCTCCCATGTCTCGTCGCGAAATCCCGCCAATCGGGCATAGAACCGTGCCGCCGTCTGGTCTGCCTCTTTCCACGCGGTACCGGGCAAGCCGCGCCCCGGCATGTTCCCCACATCGGTCCGATGCTGGTTCGCCGTCTCTAACGCGTCGATATTGGCGTATTTCAGATGCATCAGATAGACACCGCGCGGCAGGTCAAACACCGCCGTTTCAATGCGCTTGGGCCCGACCCATATGCCGTGGCGCCACAGCCCCGTGCCGCGTTTGGTCACCCATGCCTTGCTGTAGTGCCCCGAGAACACCGCCGTGCGCCGATGGCCAAGAGCCATTTGCCCCGCCGCGAGCACATCATCCTCCAAGGTCTCTGCCACATTGAGACCAAGCGCGAACATCGACTTTGCCGATGCCGTCTCTAACACCGCGTGCAGTGACGTATATAGTTCAGGATCATAACAGATCAGCTCGTCCGCATCGGTGCGGATCACCCAGTCGAAAGACACAGCCAGCCCATCGGCAAAACTGTTCAGCACTTGCCCGCGGCGCCGGTCGAACCCTTCCAGCGTTTCGCGGGGCACGGTGATCACGGTCGCACGCGGGCAAAGGCTGGCGATCCTGGCGTCGGCCCCGTGGGCGACAATATAGAGGTTATCAAACCCCAGCATGCGCCCATAATGCGCGTACCACTGGGACAGCGCCCAGTAGTCTTTGTAAACCATTGTGATCGCGCAAATATTCATGGCTTCCTTTTACGCGCTTTGCGATTTTCCGAACAGGGTATTTTGTCACGCACCGGCCTGACGCCTCCAAACTCCCTTACGCAAAAGGATGAACGCCTTGTTCCAGCCATATTTTATGTTGCTTTTTGGCGACACCGTTGCCATTATGTTGCCTAGGCCGGGGGGCGAACATGTCATTGGAAAAGCTGATTGATTTGGCAGGTGCCGCGAAAGCGGGCACGGGCGATGTTGCGTTTTGGGACAGCTGCACCCAAACCTTCGCCGATCTGGGCGTCACCGGCATCGGCTATGGCATCATCCCTTACGCCAGTGACGCGACCGTGCGCGGGTTTACCCAAGCCGGTTTCTTTCGCCACACCTACCCCCAAGACTGGGTCACCGCGGTCGAGGAACAGGCGCTGGTGGATGACGACATCTCGGTCGAGTTGATCGCCAATGGCACGAAAGAAGTGCTGTGGAATGACACCAGCCTACTGGACCACGCGACCGAGCCGCAACAGATGCAATCCGAGCTTGAGAATGACATCGGCATGCAGTTCGGTGCGTCTTTCGCACTAACCCGCACGCCCGCGGGTCAGGCCATCTCCGGCATCGGTCTTTGGGTGAGCGAGACACGCAGCGACCGCGAATTCGATCTTTACTGGCAACAGCATCGCAGCGCGTTACGACGTTTGTCCTTTGCGATGGATGAAGGCATCCGCCGCGATCACATGAGCGTGCTGGTCAACCTCACCCCGCGCGAGCGTGACTGCCTCAGCTATCTTGCCATCGGTCTGCGCCCGGCCGAGATCTGCTGGACCCTCAAGATCAGCGAAAAAACCTTCGAGAAACACATCAAGGGCGCGAAAGAAAAGCTGCGGGCCAGCACACGCGATCATGCGGTCGCCAAATCAATGGTTTTAGGGCTAATCCAACCGTAGATGGGGGTTTTCCCCCGCTTGATCTACCCTTGGGTTACTGGCAGGTAGAGCGCATAGAACGGCATCACGATTTTCTCCAAGCAGGCCGGTGAGATAGGGCATATTCACGCTGCCTTTTCTCGTCATACTGGCATTGCTTCGCAAGTAATTCTTAGACCAAAGCGCGGGGTGGCAGTAATGCCGCCCCCATTTTGTATCCACTGGTCGTAAAACGTGAACCACCACGCCGCCCACAACTGACGCGAGAGGGTCGCTACGTCAACTTATCACAAAGCCGTCAAATCCGTTGCCAGATGCGCATACCGCGATAAAAAGAACGTTAGTTTTTTCACGATTTGCGAAACCTTTGCCGACTTCGGACCGTGGTTTCTTGCAGAAATCACGCGGAGCAGACGACAATGGCAGCGATCAACGGCACGACGGGGACAGACACCCTTCAAGGTACAGCAGAAGACGACCGGATCGATGCAGGTGCCGGCAACGACCGCGTGTCTGGCGAAGGCGGCGACGACCGTATCGACGGTGGCGCGGGCGATGACCTGCTGTATGGTGATGCAGGCGTCGGTACGGCACCGGGCAACGACGCGTCTCCGATCACGTTGTCTTATGCCAGCCGCCTTTTCAACACGGGCAACTCAGCCGACGAAGGCGACAGCGTCTTTTATGACAACGTGGCAACGTTGGACAATGGCGGCGGCGTTTTCGCGCGGCTGGTGCTGGTCGACACCTCGAATGACGACATGCCCATCGACCTTACCGGTGGCACCGGCTTCGAGATCCTGCTGAACTCTGGTGATGGAAGCAGGAGCAGGTATGCCGGTGAAACCGCGACCTTCCGGCTCGAATTCTACGACCGTCAGCACTACGTCGATACGGGCGAGTTCAAGCCGATCGCGCTGAATTCCACCGCAACCTTCAACGATCTGGATCGCAACAACCCCGGCGATCAGGAATCCGTGACGCTGGACACCAACAGCTTCACCTCCTTCGCGACCAGCGATGACACTTCGTTGAATGTCACCAATGCCGATGGCACCGTAACCGCAGCGGGCACCGAGGCGAACTCCCCCGACGATCAGGATGCGTGGTTCTCGGGCCAGTTCGAGAACCGAGAGTTTATCGAATTCACGCTCGAAACCCGTTCCACACAGTCGGGCTTCACCCTCTCTGGCGACCTGATTGACGACGCCGTTGTGACCCCGATCGAAGCGGGCAATGATACCATTCTGGGCGGCGAGGGCGACGACACGATCTTTGGTCAGGGCGGGAACGACAGCCTGGACGGTGGCGAAGGCGACGATCAGATCGAAGGCGGCGACGGGCAGGATACAATCACCTCGGGTGGCGGCAACGATCGCGCCGAAGGGGGGCAAGGCTCCGACCTGTTCAACTTTACCTCGGGCGGCAATCACACCATCGTGGGCGGCGAAGATGCCGACGGAACAGATGTCGACGTTCTGAACCTCAGCGGGCTGGATCGGTCGCAGTACACGCTGACCAAAACGGGCCCTGAATCCGGCACGATCGAATTCCGCGATGCGAACGGCAACGTGACCGGCACCACAACCTACTCTGAGATCGAAGAGGTCGTGATCTGCTTTACCCCCGGCACCACCATTGCCACGCGACGGGGCGAGATTCCGGTGCAGCAGATCAAGGTCGGCGATCTGGTCGTCACCCGTGACAACGGGATGCAGCCGGTCCGCTGGGTGGGCCGCCGCAATCTGGGGCGCGACAACCTGCTGCGCACCCCCGGCTTCAACCCCGTTCGGATCAAGGCCGGTGCCTTTGGTGAAGGCGTGCCGCAGCGCGATATGATGGTCAGCCCGAACCACCGCATGCTTGTCGCCTCCGAAACGGCCGAGGTCATGTTCAGCGAACGTGAAGTTCTGGTCGCGGCGAAACATCTGGTCGGGTTCAATGGGGTCGACACTGTCACGCCGGACAAGGTCAGCTACATCCACATGCTGTTTGACAACCACGAGGTCGTGTTTGCGGATGGCACATGGGCCGAAAGCTTCCAGCCGGGGGCACATTCGATGGCCGGCATCCAGTCCGAACAACGCAGCGAGATCCTGTCGCTGTTCCCCGAACTCGATGCGGCTGACGGCATGTCCAACTTTGTCGCCGCCCGCCGGTCCCTGCGCGCGCATGAGGCGCAACTGCTGGTATCCGCCAGCGCCGCGTAAGGCGCGCCGTCCGGTGCAAGTAACGAAAAGGCAGCCCTTTCACCGGCTGCCTTTTTTGCGTGGATGACAGGGTTTTACCAAAAGGCCGAGATGTAAGACCGCTCGGCCGCGCCGCCGTGCTCTTTCCACGTCTTGCGCACTTGCGTCGCCAACGCCTTTTGCCCCGCGAACCATAAAAACCCGTCCGCCGCAGATGACACTGCGTCGCAGGCCGCCTGCCCCATCGTGGGACGCTCGGCCGCGCTGGCGATAACGACCTCCAGGCCTGTGTGCTTTGGCAGCGGATAATGCGCGGCATCTACATGCGATGGATACAGCATGATGCGCCCGGTCAGATCGGGGTTCGCCTCCATAATACGGGCGATGGCCGGAAAGGCGGTATCATCGGCAAATCCGAACACCGGCCCCGTGATCGTACAGCCGCCGCCCCCCGGTCCGGTGACAAGGATCTGCGTCCCCAGTTCAACGCTGCGCGCCCAATCGGTGGTGCGCCCGCCTTCGTGGATAAAGAGATCAAACACCAACAACCCGTTTTCCCGATCCACCCGCCGCGCGGTATAGACCGGCAGATGCAGCTTGTGCTCACCCTTGGGCCAGACCGTTGCCCCGTTCTCTCCGATGCGGGGCCATTGGGGGGTCTTGCCCGGTTGCGCGATGCCAAGGCGGAAATGGATCGCACTGTCAGAGAACCGCGCCACATCGCCCGCCAGCGTGACCCGCATAAACCCGCAATCCAGCATCTCGCGGTGCTGCACCGTCATCAACCTCGCGTTATCGGGCAAGGCACCCTGACGCACCCCATCCGACCAGCGGATCGCCTGCGCCGCATCGGGCATGACGCTGCCGATCTGATCCACCAGACTGTCCTTCAACGTCTGCAGGAAATCGGCGCGCGCGGTCGATATCTCGGCCCTGCAATGGGCACCCGACGGGGCAAAGGCGATCCGCCCATAATAGGTGCCCAGGACAATGCCCTGTGCGCCATCCTGTTCGACGTGCAGGTCATGCTCTGCCGCTTCGGCCAAGGTGGCCTGACGCAGCGCGGCGAAGTTGACGCCGGGCAATTCGGTTTGTGCAGTGTGATCAGACATGGGCCACCCCCTGTTGCGGTGCGCGCTGCCCCGAGACCCGCCAGATCAGCGGCAATGCCGCAAGCGAGACGGCACAGGCCACACCAAAAAAGAAACCGTAACCAAGATGCTCGGCGATGACCCCGGCGACCATGCCCGAGACCATGCTCACCGCCGCATCCATACATTGGAACAAGGTAAAATCGACGCCGCCCTGCCGCGGGTCGGACCAGTTCATGAACTGCCCGTAAAGGGCGACGAAACCAAAGGCCATGACGGCCGCGCTGCTGACCATCGCAATCGGGGCCACCGTCGCCGCGGCGAAAACGCCACCCGCCGCCGACAGACCAACCACCCCGAGGATCAGCGCCTGAAGCGCCACCGCGCCGGCCAGCACCACGCGGGTGCCAAAACGGCGCACCACCGCGCCGCCGGTCATCGCCCCCGCAAAGCCCAAGGTCAGGCTGCCGACCCCGCTGAGCAGCCCAAGCTGACCCAGATCATAGCCCGCATCGATAAAGTAAGGCCCGAACATCCCCATCGCGGTTTTCTGCGCCACGACATAAAGCGCCGCGACCAGCAACCCCTGACGCACCTCGGCGCGGGCCAAGGCGGTTCTAAGTCGCGGTTGATGCGGTCGCGCCTGCGCGGTTTTCGCCCGCGCGATGATCGCAAAGGGGACGCAGAGCACAGCAATCACCGCCGCCATCCCCCATGCGCCCGCCAGCCATCCGGCGCGGTCAACGAGGATCAGAAACACGCCCCCGCCGATCGCAGCCCCCAGATAGGCACCGCCCACCTGCGCCGCATTGCCCCAGCCGTATTCCGTCTCCTTCAACGCCGCCACGGCATAGCCGTCGCAGGCAATATCCACCGTGGCCGTCGCAAAGGCTGCCACCATCAGCACCGCCAAAACAGGCAGCACCGGCGACGGGCCGATCAGCCCCACCACGAAAAGCGCCGCGATCACCACCGCAGCGCCGAGTGTTACAATCGTGACCGACCGGTCCCGCCCGCCATCCGGCAGCCGGAACCGTTCAACCCTCGGTGCCCAAAGGAACTTGAGCGCCCAAGGCAGCACCAGCACCGAGATCAACCCGATCTGATCCAGGGGCAGCTTCTGCGCGCGCAACACCCCCGGCAGCCCCGACCATGTGACACCCGCAATCACGCTTTGCGCGATATAGATGCCACCGATCGCGCCGACGACACCCCAAGCTCCCCCGGACCGCGCCATCAGAAGCGGTAGCTGACGCTGGCCGTAGCGGTGCGCCCTTCGTAGCGATAGCAATAGTCCGCGCTGCAGGTCTGGTCTGTGTTGTCAAAGACGTTCTTGACGTTGATCTGCGCGCTCAGCCCCTCATAGCCGACTTCGCCAAAGTCATAGGACAGCGACAGATCGGCAAAGACTTCGGCATCGTTCTTGTAGGTATTTGCATCGTCGCCATAGCTTTCGCCGACATAGCGCAGACCCGCCCCGAAGCCAAAGCCCTTGAACGCCCCGCTTTGCGGCTCGTAGAAGCCCCAGATCGATGCGGTGTGATGCGGCGTGGCCGACAGCTGGTTGCCCACGGTGCCGGTGGACCCTGCCTCGATCTCCATATCCAGATAGGTATAGGCGCTGGTCACGCGCAGACCATTGGCAAAGTTGAACTGGCCTTCAATCTCCAGCCCGCGCGAGCGCAGGTCATAGGGCACCTGCACCTGGTTCAAGCCATTGAACGTCGCCGGATCAACTGTCTGGAAGACAACCCCGTCCTCTTGACGGATGTCAAACAGTGACGCGGTGATCAGGCTTTCCGTGCCCGGCAGCTGGTACTTGACGCCCACTTCCTTTTGCAGCCCGCGTGTCGGCTCTGCCGAACGGCCGCTGTTGGGGTCGGTGCTGTCGTCATAGACCAGCCCTGTGGTCGGCACGAAAGAGCTCGACACATTGGCATAGACAGACAGGTCGGTGTTGAACGCATAGCTCAGACCGACGCGACCCGAGAAACCGTTATGCGATGTATCGGTGCCGTTCTGATTGGCGTCAAAGGTGGTCATATCGACCCAGTCGTAGCGACCGCTCAGGAACATCGTCCAGGGGCCGGAGCTCAGCTGGTCGTGCACATAGACGCCATACTGATACATCTCCTGACCATTGGAATAGGGCTGATCCATCGCGTCCGTGTCGGCAGCAGAGACATAGCCGACACCGCCATAATAGGCGTCATAGGACGACTGCGTGTAATCGAAACCGGCCACAACCGTGTGGTCAAACGCACCGGTAGAGAAATGTCCCTCGGCATAGGTATCGACCGAGAAATTCTCGGAATTCTCAAGGTAATGGCCCCAGTAGCGCCCGAACCCCGTGCCCGCCGCATAGATGCCGCTAAACTCAAGATCCGCATCCACTTCGGAATACCGCAGGTTCTGGCGCAGGGTCACGCCATTGTCCATCTCGTGCTCAAGCTCGTAGCCGACGCGCCATTGTTCGTTCACAAAGTCATTATAGTCAGGATCGCCGACATAGATATCAGACGCTTCGCCCTGCGACGGGTTGTAGTAGGACGCCGTACCGCCGCGTGTTGATTCAGAATATTCTGTCAGCACGGTGATCTTGGTCCGGTCCGTCAACTGATAGGTGAAGGACGGCGCCAGCAGCGCCAGATCATCGCTATAGCCCGGTAGCGGCGTATCCGCATCCCGCGCCACACCGGTCAGACGATAGCTGAGCCGTCCGTCGGTGCCGACGGGGCCGGTGAAATCGAACGCCAGCTCTTTGCGGCTGTCGGTGCCAAAGGTGAGCTTGAGCTCGTTATAGGCGTCGTCCTTGGGGCGTTTGGAGATGATGTTTACCAGACCGCCCGCACCGCTGACGCCATACATTGACGACGATGGCCCCTTCAGCACGGAAACCCCTTCGAACGTGTAGGGGTGGTTCTGGAACCACGCCGACGGCCCGTTAACCTGACGCAGGCCATCGCGGAACAACCCGTCATAATAGGCCGAGAAACCGCGCAGATAGACCGCGTCATAGCGCGAGTCGAAACCGAAGTTGGTGACATTCGTCCCCGAGGTATAGCCCAAGGCGTCCAGCAGCGTGCGCGGCTCCTGATCTTCGATCTGGTCCTGCCCGACGGTGCTGATCGCTTGGGGGATGTCACGGATGGGGGTGTCTACGCGCGTGGCCTGACGCCCCGATTCGGCCACATACCCGTTTTGCAGCAACGTCGCATCGCTTTCCGCCTCAAGCGTGAGCGTCCCCAGATCAAGCGTATCCGCTTCCTGCGCATAGGCGGGGTGTGATGCGGCCAGCGCGGCCACCAAGGCAATCCTTGAAATTTGCATGGAATTCTGTCCCTTACTGTTTTAGTCGGAAATGAACCGCCTCGCGGCTATTGTCAAACTGAAATAGTAAGGTATTCACTTACCCGAGACCTAATCAGGTCAGCGCGCCGGCGCAAGCCGCTGCGTCACAAACTTGGCCGCCCCAAGCGGCATCCTGCCTACCCCCATGTATTTACATAATATTTTCAAATACCCCACTAAAACACTCCCCCTTGTCGGGGCGATGCTTATACCCTATAAATAAAGTAAGATATTCAACCGGACAGGTCCGACCCCTGCCCCATGTATGGACTTCTCTTGATATGGCATCTTTGGCGACCCTTCCGATCCTCGACCGCGACGACGCTCCGGCACAGGCTCCCGCCCCCCGTATCACGCCCGAACAACGCGCCGCGCTGACCCATTTGCGGATGTCGGCGATGGCCTGCCGCGTCGCCGCGCGCACGGATCTTTACGAAGCCTGCGCCCTGCTCAGCCTTGATGGCGAGGACGCGAAACGCACATTTGTGGATACGCTGATCAAATGTCTGCCGAATGCGGTGCAGCGCAAGGTAGTCTGGTTCGCGCCGGGCACAGACACGCTATCGTTCGACGAAGCATGGATCCTGCGCTGCCTGACCAGCATCCGCGAGGACGATCCCGCCAGTCTCAACTTCCTGATCAAGTCGCGCGTGGCCCCTGCGGACCGACGCTATATCGGCTATCTTCTTGGACAGATTTCCGAGCAGTTTTCTCAAGTTTAGAATAATTCCAAAAAGACCTTGGCAAACCGTTTTTGGTGTCTATGTTGAATGGACAGCAAGCTAGTACCGTGCCAGCCAGTCAGAATTTTAATCACTTGGGGACGAGAAAATGAACCAGACAGCAGCTGCTTTGACAACCGATGCAAAAACAGCAATCGCCGATGCATTGAACCAATGCGTTGCGGAAACCGCCGTGACGACAATGCTGGCGCAAAACTTTCACTGGAACGTAAAAGGCATGGGTTTCGGCCCGCTGCACGACCTGTTCCAGAAGATCTACGAAGACCACTTTGTCGCGCAGGATGATCTGGCAGAGCGTATTCGCGCCCTTGATGTCCATGCCGAAGGGATGCTTGCAGGCATGCTGAAGCGGTCCAAGATCAACGAACATGATGGCCACGCCAACGACAAGGAAATGATCCGCATCATGATGGAAGCGCAGGAAACGCTGGCCTCCACCATCGCGGGCGCGGGCCAGTTGGCCGCCGACCACGGCGACACGCTGACAGAAGATCTGTGCATCGCACGCGGGACAGAGCACGAGAAATTCGCGTGGTTCCTGCGCGCACACCTCGCAGGCTAACCCGCCCCTCCGCTGATCCCGTCAGCAGCCAAAATCAAATCGCGGCTAGAGAAGCTTCTCGGCCGCGATTTTGCGTTTTGCCAGCTTCTTGCGATACGCCAGATCCCAATGGCTGTATTTGCCCAGACGTTCCTGTTGCGCGGTCAGCATCTGGACAAAGCCCACGCGGTGGCTTTCTTTTTTCAGCGACTTGAACATGGATTTCTGCGCCTTGGTCATCGAACACCCGATGCAATGGCCTTCGCGTTTGAACTTGCACACGTCGATGCAGGGGCTGGGTGTTTTTGCCATGGGAAACCTTGCTGATTGATCCGGCGGTTTGCCCCCTGCCCGTGCAGGGTGCCAGCGGTAGCCTATGCCAGCAAAAGCAAGGCCGCGCCAGTGGGGGCGCGGCCTTGGTCGTTCAAATCATCGTTTGCCGAAGGGGGATCAGGCGGGATCAGCACCAAAGACACCGCAGGCAATCCGGTCGCCCGCATCGCCCGAGGGTTGCGAGCTGTAATCGTCCTGCCCGCCGTGGATCACAAAGGCAGCGCCGTCGTCATCCATCAGATGCTCTTCGACATTCAGGAACGGCAAGAACACTTCCTGCTCTACAGTACCATCACTGCCCACCGTGACATTCGGCATATCACCGGGGTGTGGGCCACCGGCGGTCAGCACGCCATGCTCGCGGTCCCCCGCGATATGCCCGCCAGCGGATTTGAACCCGTCGCCGGAACAATCACCGGTTTCATGCAGGTGCACCGCGATGCCCCCTGCGGGCAGGTTTGACAACGACAGTTTTGCCAGCGCCACGCCGGACTCGGTATCCTGGACCGTCACGGTTCCGACCTCTGCCCCTTCGGCATCCATAACCGGCGCAGTCGTCTCGGCGGCGAAAGCGGCGCTTGTCATCAGCCCGCAGGCCACGGCGGTGGTGAGTGCGAATTTCATTGGGATCTCCCTTTTCATGTTTGGGTTTGAACCGGCCAGCTGTGGTCGATTGGTCCAAGACCAACCCACCGCATTTACCCAAAGTTCCAAGCCCCCGTGCTCAAACGGCCAAACCACGCGCATCGGCAGAAGTTAGCCGCCCGCCGAAGGACGCGGAACCGCCGCGCCGCCTCTGTCGTTTCAACTACAGGTAACCACAACACAGGAGAGTTTCGACATGACTGCGACATCACATTCTAGCCTCGTATCTTCCTCTGACGTGAATGGTACGACTGTTTACAGCCGCGACGGCACGCATATCGGGTCCATTGATCATCTGATGATCGACAAGCAATCCGGCAAGGTCGCCTATGCCGTGATGGGCTTTGGCGGATTTCTGGGCCTGGGCGAGGATCACCACCCCGTGCCGTGGGGCAAGCTTGAATACGACACCGCCAAAGAAGGCTTCGTGACCGACATCACCGAAGAGCAGGTTAAAGGCGCACCAACCCGCAGCGACGGTTGGGTGACAGACCGCGAATGGGAACGCCGGACCCACGAACACTATATGGTGCCGAACTACTGGATCTGATCCACAGAAGTTAACAACCGCAGGCCGTCCCCACATCGGGGGCGGTCTTTTTCTGTCACCGCCCTATATCCAGACCAATAGCTTTCAAGAGACCGGATTGCCCCCATGCCCAGTTCCGCCCCCTGCCCCCCTCACCCGCACCCGTCTTGCGCGCAGGAGACACGCTGATGTGGGAGGATCTGCTGAACGAATTCTCCCTCGCTCCCAGCCTGCCCCTGTCCGTCGTTGTGGCCCGCACCCTTGCGACGGTGGTATTCTGCGGTCTGATCGGGCTTGAACGCGAAACCTCCAAACGGCCTGCGGGTCTGCGCACGCATATGCTGATCGGTCTCGCGTCATGCATTTACTGTCTGCTGACCCTCGCCCTGCTCGCCCGCAGCGCCGAATTCGGCGATACCATCCAGATGGACCCCCTGCGTATCATCGAGGCGGTGACCAGCGGCGTCGCTTTCCTTGCCGCGGGGCTGATCGTCTTTTCCCAAGGCAAGGTGCGCGGCCTGACCACGGGGGCCAGCATGTGGGTCGCCGCCGCCGTTGGCGTGGCCTGCGGCTTGGGCGAATGGACGATTGCGGGCATGACCGTAATCCTCGCGCTGATCATCATCGCGCTGGTGCGCAAGCTTGAAAAACGCGCAGGCACCTATGAAGAGCACGACTAGTCGCGGCCATCGGCAGCAATGCAACAGTTTGTGACCCAGAAACACGCGCCCTTGTTTTACAACCTCGGCGAAATACCCTAGCTGCATAGCAAATTCATATGAGGAATATCACGATGAGCGTTCGGGTTTGGATTGCAGGCTGTGCCGTTTTGGCGCTGGCTGCTTGTGCGGATGTACAGACCACCACTGACAAGATGACAACGGACGACGGGTTCTTCAAGGAACTGCCCGAAGGGGTGCGCCTGGTGGCTGCCAAGAACCAGGATCTGACCGCTGTTAAGATCGACCCCAGCAACGGGTGCTACGTCTATCGCTACCGCGGGCCGGTCGAAACCACCTTCCTGCCCCTGCGCGCCGACAATGGCCGCCCGATCTGCACCCAAACGATCGCGGCTGCTGCGGCGGGCTAATCGCGCCCCGCGTCGTGACGTAAAAAGGCCGCCCGAAGCATCTCGCTTCGGGCGGCCTTTTCATGTCTGCAAAGGTCCGGACTTAGGTCGCAGCCGTCACCAGCTCTTCTGGCGGGTACAGGACCGCGCGCGATCCGGTGTTCACGTTCTCGTACAGATCGTTGATATGCGCCATGATCATCCGCACGCAGCCAGAGCTTGCACGCCCCCCGATCGATTGCGGGTTAGGCGACCCGTGGATGCGCAAATAGGTGTCGCGGTTGCCGACGAAAAGATACAGCGCGCGTGACCCCAAGGGGTTCTGCGGACCTGCGTCCATCCCATCGGCGTGTTGTTCATAAAGCTCTGGATCGCGGCGGATCATGTTCTGCGTCGGCGTCCAGGTTGGCCATTTCGCCTTGCGCTTGATCGAATAGGTGCCGGGCTCGTACAGGTCACCCCGCGCAATCGCCACGCCATAGCGCATGGCGGTGCCATTGTCCTGAATATGGTACAGATACCGCGCGACCGCATCGACGTGGATATCGCCCGGCGTCAGACCGGGGTTCGCCTCTACCAGTCGGGGCAGAAAGCGGGGCGCGACGCCCCAAGGGTTCGTCGTTGCAGGATCGTAGCCCGCAGGCGTTACCTGCGCATCCCATGCGTCCCACATCGACTTGTCTGTTGTCGCAGCGGCGGCGAGACTGGGGGCCAGAGGGGCAGAAAACAACGCGGCAGCGGAGCTGGTGATAAAATGGCGTTTGGTCAGCATGCGTGCACGCTCCTATTTAGTTAGTGCTTGACGATGTAACCCCCAATAGCGCGACCCTGTTCCCAAGAACCAGTCACATGGCTGTGTGAGTTTGTTTCGGCCCGCGCAAACTAGACCGCCCCCGGCAGAAATGCCACGACTAGTTTCGCCAAAATTTTTTGCAAAATCGCGGAACATCTCGCTCACGCGGGCGTTATTTAGACAAATGACCAATCATTTGGGTTTCGTATGCCAACGTATTCCAGACGATCAGTTCTATTCGGCTTCGGTGCCGCAGTCGGCCTTGCGTCCCTGCCGCGTCATGCCTTTGCCGCTCTTGATGGCACCCCGTTCACCTTCCTGACCGATTCCGAGGCCCGAAGCCTCGCACTGCTGTGTGACACGCTGATCCCGCAAGATGATTTCCCCTCGGCCAGTCAGGCCGGCGTGGTCGATTTCATCGACCTGCAACTCGCGGGCGGATATGGGCGCGGGGAACACTTGTATATGGACGGGCCCCACCCCCAAGGCACGCCCGAGCAAGGCTACCAATCTCCCCTACGCCCCGCCGAGCTCTGGCGCGAGGGGCTGGCGGCAATGCAGACCGTCATCGGCCCGCTTGACGGACAACCGCAATCCGCGCTCGACCAGCTGATGACCGACCTGTCCGAGGATAGGCCCGCGCTCGCCGGTCGTGTCGGGGCAAAAACATTCTTTACCGAACTCCACGCCCTGACGAACCAGGGCTATTTTGCCGACCCGATCTATGGCGGCAACAAGGGCTATGCCGGTTGGCATATGGTCGGCTTCCCCGGGGCCTTCGGCTATTTCACCGACACGGTCGACGCCCACAATCGCCCCTACCGGCAGCCCCCCATGGGCATCGGGCATCAACCGGGTACAAGCGACTTCAACTGGGAAAGGTAGATCATGGCACGGCGGCTGGCGAAAACAGATGTGGTCATCATCGGGGCCGGTTGGACGGGTCTGACAGCTGCATATGAACTTGCCCATGCTGGCAAACGCTGTGTGGTGCTGGAACGCGGATCCTACCGCCACGACGCCGATGATTTCGCCGCGCCCAAGGAACATGATGAACTGAAATATGCGGTGCACCACGCGCATATGATCAACACCCGCAAAGAGACCCTGACCTTCCGCAACAACGCCAGCCAACAGGCGCTGCCGATGCGCAGGCTCGGGTCGTTCCTGCCCGGTGTCGGGCTTGGCGGCGCGGGTATCCACTGGAACGGCCAGCTTTGGCGGCCCCTGCCCTCCGACCTCGAAATGCGCAGCCACTACGAGAACCGCTATGGTGCCGACTTCATTCCCGATGATCTGAATGTGCAGGATTGGGGCGTCACCTATGACGAGCTTGAGCCTCATTTCGATTTTTACGAGAGAATCTGCGGCACCTCCGGTACAGCGGGCCAGATGGCAGACGGCCCGCGTGAAGGCGGCAACCCCTTCGAAGGGCCCCGCAGCGCCGATTATCCCAACCCGCCCATGCGCCAGCCCATCGGCCCGACCAAATTCGGCGAGGCGGCGCAGAAGCTCGGCTATCACCCTTTCCCCCTGCCCGCCGCCAACGCCACCAAGGAATACACCAACCCCTACGGAGCCAAGCTGCATCCCTGCACCTATTGCGGCTTTTGCGAACGCTTCGGCTGCGGCTACTATGCCAAGGCCGACCCGATCATCTGCGTCTATGACCAGATCAAATCCCACGAGAATTTCGAGATCCGCTATCAGGCACAAGTCTTGCGGGTCGAGAAGTCGGAGGACGGCAAGACCGCCACCGGTGTCACCTATCTGACCGAGGCGGGCGAAGAGGTGTTCCAGCCCGCCGATATCGTCTGCATGAACGCCTATGGCCTGTGGAACGTGCATCTGATGCTGGTCTCCGGTCTGGGCAAACCCTACGACCCGAAAACCCGCACGGGCACCGTGGGGCGGAACTATGCCTATCAGACGATGGCGGGTGTGAACGTATTTTTCGATGATCAGGTGGTGACCAACCCCTTTATGGGGGCGGGGGCGCTTGGCACGGTGATCGACGACTTCAACGGCGACAACTTTGATCACAGCGATCTGGGGTTTCTGGGCGGCGGCTATATCGCCTGCACGCAGACCAATGGCCGCCCGATCAACTACCAGCCCACGCCCGAAGGCACGCCCGCATGGGGCGCCGACTGGAAACGTGCCGTGCGCGAGAATTATCTGCACCACGCCAGCCTGACGGTGCACGGTTCATCTATGGCGACGCCCGATAACTACCTTGACCTCGATCCAACATGGAAAGACGCCTATGGCCGCCCGCTGCTGCGGATGACCTTCAACTTCCCCGAAAACGACCGGCGCATGGCCGACTATGTGATGGGCAAGGCGCATGAGATCGCGCGCAATATGGAGAACGTTAAATCCACCTCCGCTAGCAACCGCGCGGCAGAGGGCAGTGATTATTCCATCGTGCCCTATCAGACCACCCATAACACCGGCGGCACGGTGATGGGCACGGACCCGACCACCAGCGTCGTGAACCGTTTTGGCCAGATGTGGGATCATCACAACGTCTTTGTCTTTGGCGCAGGGCTGTTTCCGCAGAACCTTGGCTACAACCCCACGGGGCCGCTGATGGGCGTCGCCTATTGGACGCTCGATCACATGAAGAACGACTATATCGCCAACCCGCGCCCACTGATGGACGCCTGAAGCAGAGGAGCCGCCATGAAAATCCGTCACCGTCCCCTGCTCTGCCTCGCCCTCGCAGCCTTTTTGCCCGCGCTGGCCACCGCGCAGGCGATCCCTGCGGATCAGCCCTATGGTACGGCGCGCGATCTGTTCAAGATGACGGTCGATACGCCTCCCGACGCCGACACGCTGGCACGGGGGCAGGCGATCGCCCTGCAAGGCGCGGGCGATGTGCAATCCTGCGTGACCTGCCACAGCGTTGATGGTCAGGGGGACGGGTCAGGCAGCTTCCCACGGCTTACCGGACAACCGGCGTGGTACCTTGACAAGCAGCTGGATGACTATGCCAGCGACGCGCGGCCCGACGACCTGATGACGCCCGTCGCGCAATCCCTCTCTGAAGACGACCGCGCCGCGGTCAGCGCCTATTACGCCTCTCTCGCCGCGCCGCTGCGTGTGGCGCGCGGGCAGGTCTCGGTACAAGATATCCAGAAAGGTGCCGCCATCGCGCGGGCCGGATCGCCCGACAAGGGCCTGCCCGCCTGCACCAACTGCCACGGGCCCGACGGCACGGGCAACCCGCCCTCGGTGCCCTATCTTGCCGGTCAATACGCCAACTACATGGTGCTGCAACTGGACCGCTGGAAACGCGGCCAGCGGGACAATGACGTTGGCGGCATGATGTCCGCCATTGCCCGCAAAATGACCCCCGAGGATATGCGCGCCATCAGTGAATATTATGAGCGCGTGGCCAACCCGCTGACGACGAAAGACCCTCAATGACCCTCAACGCCCGCTCCCCCGCAACGCAACAGAACCGGAGGCCCCATGTTTGACTGGATCACCGGCCTGCTGGACGCCGCAGGCTATCTGGGCGTCGCGTTTCTGATGTTCGCGGAAAACGTCTTTCCGCCCATCCCGTCCGAGCTGATCATGCCGCTGGCAGGGTTTCTGGCCTATCAGGACCAGATGAACTTTGTCGGCGTGGTGATCGCGGGCAGCATCGGGTCGCTGGCGGGCACCTACCTCTACTACATCATCGCGCGCAAGATCGGGCACGACCGCGTGCGGCACCTTCTGGAAAGGCATGGCCGCTGGCTCACCATGTCCCCCGAGGATCTTGACCGCGCGTCGGACTGGTTCGACCGCCACGGCAATCTGGCCGTGCTCATGGGGCGCATGGTGCCCGCGATCCGCACATTGATCTCGGTGCCCGCGGGGCTGACGCCGATGCATCACCTGCCGTTTCTGGCCTTCTCGCTGGCGGGTACGGTGATCTGGAACACATTGCTGACCGGGCTCGGCTACGCGCTCGGGTCGCAATACGATCTGGTCGCGGACTACATGAACCCCGTGTCCAACGTTGTCATCGGCGCCTTGGTGCTGACCTACATCTACCGCGTGATCCGCAAGAAAGGCGGCAGCGCACAAGACGCCACGGGCTAGCCGTCGCTACGGGCGTGAACTGGTGACGGCTGTGATGTCGGGGCCACGCCCCCGGCAAGGGGGGAAGGGAGTGTCCCATGACCAAGGATGTTTCAACAACGCCGGATCAAGACGGCGAGAAAACCGAACTCAAACGCGTGATGGGGCCCGGCTTGCTGCTGCTTTTCGTGGTGGGCGATGTCTTGGGCACAGGGATCTACGCGCTCACAGGCGAAGTCGCGGCAAAGGTCGGCGGCATTGTCTGGCTGCCGTTCCTCGTGGCCTTTGTCTTGGCCACCGTGACCGCTTGCAGCTACCTTGAACTTGTCACCAAATACCCCAAGGCCGCCGGTGCCGCGCTTTATACGCAAAAGGCCTTTGGCGTGCATTTCCTCACCTTCCTCGTGGCCTTCGCTGTGATGTCGAGCGGGATCACCTCGGCCTCGACCGCCTCGCAGGCTTTTGCCGAGAATTTCGGGAAAAGTTTCGGTCTGGGCGACGGGGCCTTCCTGATCACCGCCATCAGCATCGGCTTTATGGTGCTGCTGGGGCTGATCAACCTGCGCGGCGTCGGCGAAAGCGTGAAGGCAAATGTGGTGCTCACCTGCATCGAACTGACCGGCCTGCTGATCATCATCATGATCGGTGCCGCCGCGCTCATGGGCGGGCAAGGCGATTTCGGGCGCGCGTTCGATTTCAGCAGCGCCGGAGAGCAAGGCCTGTTCTGGCCCGTGATCGCCGCGACCACGCTGGCCTTCTTTGCGATGGTCGGCTTCGAGGATTCCGTGAACATGGCCGAAGAGGCCAAGAACCCCTCGCGCATCTTTCCCAAAGTCCTGCTGGGCGGGCTGCTGATCACCGGCGTGATCTATCTGCTGGTGTCGATCACCGCGATTGCCCTTGTCGACGCAGAGGCCTTGGGCGAAGGGGCCACCCCCCTGCTCAAGGTCGTCGAAGCGGGCGCGCCCTGGTTCCCGCTCAGCGTCTTCGGCATCATCACCATGTGCGCCGTGGCGAACTCCGCGCTGATCAACATGCTGATGGCCAGCCGCCTGCTGTACGGGATGGCGCAGGAAAAAGTGCTGCCCTCCATTCTGGGCAAGGTGCTGCCCAAGCGGCGCACGCCCTATACGGCCATCGTCTTTACCACCGGGCTGGCGATCGCGCTGATCACCTTTGTCGGCGCAGTGCCTGATCTGGGAGGCACCACGGCGCTGCTGCTGCTTGCGGTGTTCACGCTGGTCAATATCGCCGTGCTGGTGCTGCGCAGCGATACGGTAGACCACGACCATTTCACCAGCCCCCTCGGCCTGCCCTATATCGGCGCGATATCTTGCGCCTTTTTCGTCGGCCCGTGGACGGGGCGCGACAGCGTGCAATACCTGATCGCCGCGGTGCTGATCGGCTTGGGTGTCGTGCTCTGGGGTGCGACCGTGTTCTACATGAAATCAAAGGGGCAAGACCCGCTTGCCTCGGACATGGACAAATTGTCAGAGTGAAAGGAGCCCTCTTGCAACACCCTTGGCGCATCTGTGTAATCGCCCCAGCCGCCCTGCTTCTGGCAGGCTGCGAGGGGCGTCAATCCGTGCTTGCCCCCGCCGGTCAGGACGCGTCGGATGTGCTGAACCTCTTTTGGGTGATGCTGGTCGGCGCGGTGATCCTGTGGGGGCTTGTCGCGCTGCTGTTCGTCTATGTCACACGCATCAACCCCGGTGCCATGCGCCGCCGCACCGCCGAGATGCTGATCGTCGGCGGGGGCATCGTCTTTCCCGTGGTCCTGCTGGGGGGGCTGCTGATGTATTCCCTGCCGCTGATGGGACCGACCCGCGCCGAAGGGGACGGGCTGGTCGTGCGCGTCACCGCCGAACAATGGTGGTGGCGCGTCGAATACCAACAGCAGGGGGAGACCAGAACAATCGTCTCGGCGAATGAACTCCGCCTGCCCGCCGGTGCCCGGACCGAGCTTGTGCTGAACGCCCATCGGGTGATCCACTCCTTCTGGGTGCCGGCCCTTGGCGGCAAGACCGATATGTTCCCGGGGCGTGAAACCCGCATGACCCTCGCGCCCACCGATCCCGGCATCTACCGGGGCCAATGCGCCGAATTCTGCGGCGCCTCCCATGCGCTGATGGCCTTTGAAACCGTGGTGATGCCGCCTGATGAATTCGTCCAATGGCTTAGCGCAGAGGCGCGCGATGCCAAGACACCCCAAGGCGCGCTGGCCCAAGCCGGCGCGACCCTGTTCCTTGAGGAAGGCTGCGGCGCCTGCCACACCATTCGTGGCACCAAAGCCATCGGCAAGACCGGCCCCGACCTGACCCATCTGGCAAATCGCCACTCGCTTGCCGCAGGCACCCTTCCCTTGAACGCGCAGGCCATCGCCACATGGATCGGCCACACCGACACGATCAAACCCGAGGTCAATATGCCCACTTATGACTTCCTGTCCGACGACGACCTCGCGGCGCTCGCCGCCTATCTGGGGGGGCTGGAATGACCCGCAGATACCCCGATGTGCTGGACCCCCAAGGCACCTACCCCCCGACCGAGGATATGCTCGCCGAACCCGTCCCGCAGGAGGTTCAGGAGGCGCAGAAAAAACGCCTGCGTGCAGCTTGGAAAACGCCGCAGGGCTGGCGCTACTGGTCGGCGGTGAACAATACCGAGGTCGGCATCTGGTACACGATGACCGCGTTCTTTTTCATGCTCTGCGCCGGTATTCTGGCGGTGCTCATGCGCACCCAGCTTGCCGTGCCCGAGAATGATTTCCTCGACGCCGACCGCTATAACCAGTTCTTCACCATGCACGGCTCGGCGATGATGTTCCTTTTTGCCGTGCCCATGTTCGAGGCGATCTCGATCCTGCTGCTGCCCGGGATGCTGGGGGCGCGCGACATGCCGTTCCCGCGGCTCAGCGCCTATGGCTACTGGTGTTTCCTGATCGGCGGCATCTTTGTCTTCGGGTCTATCCTGTTCGATTCCGGCCCCAAGGCGGGCTGGTTCATGTACCCCCCGCTCGCCACCAAGGAAGAAGGCATCGGCCCCGATGTCTGGCTTTTGGGCCTCTCGTTTATCGAGGTCGCCTCCATCGCCGCGGCGGTCGAGCTGATTGTCGGCGCGCTCAAATGCCGCCCGCCGGGGATGCGCGTCAACATTATGCCGCTTTACGCGTGGTATGTGATGGTCGTGGGCGGCATGATCCTCTTCGCCTTCCCGCCGCTGATCGCGGGGGACTTCCTGTTCGAACTCGAACGGTCCTTCGATTGGCCGTTCTTCGATCCCGTCCGGGGCGGCGACCCGATGCTCTGGCAGCATCTGTTCTGGATTTTCGGCCATCCGGAGGTCTACATCATCTTCCTGCCCTCCATCGCGATCGCCGCGATGATCGTGCCCACCGTCGCACGCACGCCCATCGTGGGCTATTCGTGGATCGTGCTCAGCGCGGTCGGCACCGGGTTCTTGTCCTTCGGGCTGTGGGTGCATCACATGTTCACCACCGGCCTGCCCCAGATCAGTCTGGGGTTCTTTTCGGCTGCATCCGAGGCCGTGGTGATCCCCACCGGCATCCAGCTTTTCGCCTTTGTCGCGACGCTGATGGTGGGACGGGTCAAGATGACCCTGCCGATGCTCTGGATCGCGGGGGCGCTGGCGATCTTTGTGGCGGGCGGTCTGACAGGGGTGATGCTGGCCATCGTGCCCTTCAACTGGCAGGCGCATGATAGCTACTTCGTCGTGGCCCACCTGCATTACACGCTGTTCGGCGGCATGGTCTTTCCGGTCATGGCGGGCGTCTATTATTTCTTCCCGTTCTTCCGCAAAAAGCTGCTGTCCGAAACCCTTGGCCGTTGGGCCTTCTGGCTGATCTTTGTGGGCTTCAACGTCACCTTCCTGCCGATGCATCTGACGGGGCTCAAGGGAATGCCACGCCGGATCTTCACCTATCCGGGCAGCGCGGGCTGGGACTGGCTCAATATGATGTCCACCGTCGGGGCCTATATCACCGCCGCAGGCTTTGCCGTCTTCGTCTACGATCTGCTGCGCCCCAAAGCGTACCAAGGCCAGATCAAGCGCAACCCTTGGGGCGGCGGCACGCTGGAATGGGCCCATGATGTGCCCGAAGAGGCATGGGGCAACCGTTCGGTGCCCTATATCACCTCGCGCTATCCGCTGTGGGACCAGCCCAAACTGGTCGAGCGTATGGACGCGGGCCACTACTATCTGCCCGACGCCCCCGAGGGCAAACGCGAGACGCTGATCACCTCGGTCATCGACGCGAAACCGCTGATGGTGCAGCGCGTCACCGGCCCCGCGTGGATCACCATGCTCGCCGCGTTCTTTACCGGCGGTGCGTTCATCTTCCCCACCTTCCACATCTACGAACCCGCCATCGTCTGCGGTGCCTTCGCCATTGTCTGCGTGCTCTACTGGCTCTGGACCAGCACAGCACAGGTGCCGGATCAGGAACGCAAGGACGTGGGCCTTGGCCTCAGCCTGCCGACCTACGCCTCGGGGCCGACCTCTGTCGGGTGGTGGGCGGTCTGGATCACGATGCTGGGCGACAGCACCGCCTTCGCCAGCCTTGTCTTCGGGTTCTTCTTCTACTGGACCGCGCGCACGGACTTTATCACCATCGGAGCGGACCACGCCACGGGCGCCGCTGTCGCGCTCGGGGTTACGCTGTTTGTCGTTTCATGGGCCGCGACCGTGCTCGCGCGCGAGGTCAATAAACGCAGCCATATCACGCTGGCACGCCTCGCATTGGCACTGGCCGCAACCTGCACCGTCGGCGGGGCGGGGCTGATCATCCTGTCGGTCCTCGATCTTGAGCCCACAACCCATGTCTACCCCGCGACCATGTGGGCGCTGATGGTCTGGCTGGTGGCGCATTCCGTGCTGGGGGTCATCATGCAGCTTTACCCGCTCGCAGGGTCGATCTTTGGCAAGGTGACCCCGCAATATGACGCGGACCTGTGCAACGTCACGCTGTTCTGGCACTTCATGGTGCTGACCGCGCTAGTTACCGGCTTTATTCTGGGCGTGGCCCCAAGGTTGCTGGCATGAACCAGATCTCCACCGAAGAAGAGCAAGAGGAATTCCACGAGGAACAAGACAGCCTCTGGCGGCTCGCCCTCAGCCCCACGCTTTGGGCGCTGCATTTCGTGATCTGCTACGGTGCCACAACCGTATTCTGCGCCGATCACATCCTCGGCGTGGATTACCTTACCACCCTGCGCCTTGGCATCGGGCTGCTGACCATAGGCGTTCTGGCGGCGATCGTCTGGCTGGGCTGGGGCGCGTGGCGGCAATGGGATGTGGTGCGTGACCGCGAATGGGAAAACGACGCGGGCAACAACGAGGACCGCCACCAGTTCATGGGCCACGCGGCCTTCCTGCTGTCGCTGATCTCGGCGGTGGGGGTGATCTATGTCTCGCTCCCCGTGCTCCTGATCGCCAGCTGCGCATGACCCGCGCCGCGACATATCTGGGGTTTGCCCTGCTTGGCCTGCTTTGGCTGGTGCCGCTGGAACGGCTGACCGGCGCCGCCTTCCCCGTCCATATGCTGCGCCATATGGGACTGGTCGCCGTGGTCGCACCGCTGCTCGCCTTCGGACTGGGGGACCGGCTGCGCTGGCTGATGATCTCTCCGCTGATCGCAACGGTGCTTGAATTCATGGTGGTCTGGGCATGGCATCTGCCGCAGCTGCACGGGATGGCCTATCTGCTGCCCGCGGGCTTTGCGCTGGAACAGGGCAGCTTCCTGATCGTCGGGCTGCTGGTCTGGGTCAGCGCCCTGCGCGCACACAACGGGCTGGCAGGGGCCGGATCGCTGCTGCTGACCTCGATGCATATGACCCTACTGGGGGCGCTGCTGATCCTCGCCCCCCGCGATGTCTTTGCCGAGATTTGCGGCCGCGCCGCCGACCTTGGCGGGCAACAACTGGGCGGGCTGCTGATGCTGGGCATCGGCACACCGGTCTATCTGATCGCCGGATTGTGGCTGGTGGGCCGTGACCTGCGAAGCACCGACCCCGCACCCCAAACGTAACGGAGCAAACGCAATGAGAACCGTGATCAAAACCCTGATCGTTCTGGCCCTGCTGGGGGCTGTCGGCGCGGTGACCATCGTGGGGCTGGGGCTGTTCAACGTGTCTGCCCGCGCGGGCCATATTCCGGGCGTGTCCTGGGTGCTGCACACCGCCTATCGCCAGTCGGTCAAACTCCGCGCCCCTGACGCCGAACAGGTGCCCGACCTGTCCGATCCCGATCTCGTCGCCCTCGGCGCGGGGCATTTCGACAGCGCCTGCAGCTTTTGCCACGCCGCCCCAGACCGAATCCACTCCGCCACCGCCGACGCCATGTCGCCCGAACCGCCCCATATCACCGACGCCGTCGCCGACTGGCAGCCGCAACATCTGTTCACCATCGTCAAAGACGGCGTCAAGATGAGCGGCATGCCCTACTGGCCCGCCGAAAACCGCGAGGACGAGATATGGGCCATGGTCGCCTTCCTCACCCATGTCCGCGAGATGGAAGGCGCGGGCTTTGACGCGCTGCTGTCGTCAGACGCACCGTCCGACGACACCGCGCTGACCTATTGCGCGTCCTGCCACGGCGCGACGGGCGACAGCAAAGGCAACGGCTATATCCCCCGCCTCGATATCCTCGACGAAGGGTACATGCAGGGCGCGATCACCGCCTATCGCACCGGCGCACGGGACAGCGGCTTTATGGCCCATGCAGCAACGCAGCTGCCCCCCGATGACCTGACCCGCGTGATCCGCCACTATGCCGCATCCGCGCCCGATGGCCCGACCCCGACGGCCCCCCTGCCCCCGGCAGAGCTTGAGCTGATGGAGCAAGGGGCCGGCGTCGCCGCCATCGGCAATAACGACGCGCCGTCTTGCGCGTCCTGCCACGGCCCCGGTCTGGAGCAGACCAAACCCGGGTTTCCGCGCATCAGCGGCCAGCCGCGCCCCTATCTGGCGCAGCAGCTGAAGCTTTGGCGCGATGGCACACGCGGCGGCGGCCCCCGCAAAGAGCTGATGGAAAAAGCCGCTCGCAATCTGTCAGATGCCGAGATCGACGCGCTGGCGCGGTATTATTCCCAGCTTCCGGCGGAGTAGGCAAAAAGGGTAACCCTAGTTGAGCGCGTCGTAATCGCTGCGCAGAAACATCTTTTTGCGCCGCGACCAATGCAGCCCGACATCGCGGGCCGTCCGCTCCATCCCGCGGTGCAGGGCACGGTGCCGCAGATAGGGCACCCAGCTGCGCAGCTTGATCACATTGGGGTCGCCAAACCCGTCCACGATCAGCGGTTGCCACTTACCCTCCTGCTGTCCCCAGACGATGCTGCGGGAGTTCAACCCCGGGGCCACCACTCCAAGCGCAAAGACCGCGCGCGAGAAATCGTTCAACGCCTTCAGCGCCGCCGTATCCAGCAGATCCCGCGCGACGAATTCGTCCAGCGTCATCCCCAGCCCGCCGCTTTCCGGCCCGACCCGCTGCATCAACAGCCCCAGCCCCATATCCGTCCGCATCACCCCGCTGGTGAATGCAATCGGCGAAGCAATGCCCGCGTCATGGCTGCGAATCCGCACTTCGATGTCATGGCTCAACTGGCGCAACAGCATGCGGTGTCGCGTCGTCGGAAAATGTTTGTAAAGAAACGGTCTGACCCGCCCCGTGTCCGCCGCCCGCAGCGCTTTCATCGGTACTTTCACAACAAGATCATCGGGCGCTTTCACAGCAAAGACCGCCCGGCCCTGCTCTTGTTTAAGCAACGTACCGGTTTCCATATGAAGCAATTCGGCTGACTGTGTCATCTACACTATTTATCTTTAACTGTTGGTACTTACTAAGCAGAGCGTGTCACAGCGCATGCGTAACCTAAAGTTGCGAACACTGTCAAAAATTATCTTAAAAAGGGCGGACGACCGCCGCGGATGCGCAATATTTCGCACAGCGAAATGCTGAGACCCCGCTTGACATTCCCCTGCGGCACTTTGATTGACATGCGTTAAGAACGATAGAAACCATAGAAAAGGGTGGAATGTGCGTTTTCTCGCTGGAGTAGCATCCCTCATCTGCGCTGTTAATCTGATTATCGGAAAAGTCTTTTCCTGGCTCGCGCTGGCCATTGTCGTCGTCTGCTTTACCGTAGTGGTACAAAGATACCTCTTTGCCACCAGCTACGTCTGGATGCAGGATCTCTATATCTGGCTGAACGGGGCGATGTTCACCGCCGTGGCAGGCTTTGCCCTGCTGCGCGACGATCACGTGCGCGTCGATATCTTTTACCGTCCCGCCAAACTGCGCACCCGCGCCATCACCGACCTGATCGGGGTGTTCGTCTTTCTGCTGCCCTTCACATGGATCGTCTACATCTATTCGATGCCCTTCGTGCAGCGCGCATGGGGCTATCACGAAGGCTCTGCCAATGTGGGCGGGATGCCGGGGCTTTATATCCTCAAAACCTTTATCATCGTCTTTGCGGCCCTGATTGCGGCGCAAGGCATTGCCATGGCGATCCGGTCCATTCTGGTGCTTGGCGGCAGGGCTGATCTTGTGCCCGCCGCGATGCAGTACAGCCCGGACGCCATCAAACCCGCCACCACCGAGGGAGCCGCCTGATGGACCCGATCATGATTGGCGAGATGCTCGCCGCGCTGATGTTCTTTGGGGTCATCGGCTTTTTGCTTCTGGGCTTCCCCGTGGCCTTCACCCTTGCCGGGACTTCGTTACTATTCTGCGGTGTAGGCATGGCTTTGGGCGTGTTCGACCCGTCCAACTTCGGGTCTTTGCCCAACCGATATATCGGCTTTATGACGAACGAAGTGCTCGTCGCCGTGCCGCTGTTCATCTTCATGGGCGTGATGCTGGAACGCAGCCAGATCGCCGAACAACTGTTGCTCACGATGGGCAAGATGTTCGGCAATATGCGCGGCGGGCTCGGGATCTCTGTGGTGCTGGTCGGGGCCATGCTCGCGGCCTCTACCGGCGTGGTGGGCGCGACTGTGGTGACGATGGGGCTGATCTCGCTGCCCGCGATGCTGCGGGCGGGCTATGACCCGAAACTGGCCACCGGCGTGATCTGCGCCAGCGGCACTTTGGGCCAGATCATCCCCCCCTCTACCGTGTTGATCTTCATGGGCGATATGTTGTCGGGCATCAACTCGCAGGTGCAGATGGCCAAGGGCAACTTTGCCCCCACGCCTGTCTCTGTCGGGGATCTCTTTGCCGGGGCGCTGCTGCCCGGGCTGCTGCTCGTATCGCTCTACCTCGGGTATGTGCTGTTCAAAGCCGCAACAGACCCTAAATCCTGCCCTGCCACCCCCGTTCCAGCGGATGAGAAATCCAAGCTGCTGCGCGAGGTCTTTGTGGCGCTTGTCCCGCCTTTGGCGCTGATTTTGGCCGTGTTAGGGTCTATTCTGGGCGGCATCGCCACCCCGACAGAGGCCGCATCCGTCGGGGCCGTCGGGGCCATGATCCTCGCCGCATTGCGCTGGCGTCTGTCCTTTGGCGTGCTCAAGGAGACGATGGTTTCGACGGCAACAATCACCAGCATGGTCTTTGTGATCCTGCTCGGGGCCTCGGTCTTTTCGGTCGTGTTCCGCATGATGGGCGGCGACAATCTGGTGCATGAATTCCTCAGCAATCTGCCGGGCGGTACGCTCGCTGCGGTGGCGGTGGTGATGATCATCATGTTCTTCCTGGGCTTCATCCTCGACACCTTCGAGATCATCTTTATCGTGATCCCGATCACCGCACCGGTGCTGCTGATGCTGGATGTCGATCCGATCTGGCTGGGTGTGCTTGTGGGGGTGAACCTGCAAACGTCGTTCCTGACCCCGCCCTTCGGCTTTGCGCTGTTCTACCTGCGCGGCGTCGCCCCGGCGGACCTGCCCACCAGCGCGATCTACAAGGGCATCCTGCCCTTCGTGATGCTGCAAGTGGTGGCGATTGCGATCCTGTTCATGTTCCCGCAGATCGTGACCTGGTTGCCGAAACTGATCGCAGGCTAAAGCCCCTGCCCCAGCACGAAAAAAGGCCCGGTGTTTCCACCGGGCCTTTTCTGTATCCGACGGGCGGAGCTTAGTATTTCAGGAAGCTCTGACGCGCCTGAATGTAGGGGCTGTCGATCTTCTCTGTCCGGGTGCGGACAAGGTTCAGCGCTTCGACAAAGCTGTCGGCGGTTTTCTTGACCAGCGGGTCGTCGCTGCTGCGCAGTTCCTCGACCACCTCGACCGAGGCTTTGGCACCGGCTTCCATGATGTCGTCGGGGAAGTTGCGGACGGTCACGCCGTGCTCTTCCACCAGCGTTTTCAGCGCGCGTGGATCGTTGGCATAGAAGTCGGCCGCGACCTGATCGTATTCCGCCTGGCTTACATCACGGATGATCGCCTGCAGGTCTTCGGGCAGTTCCTGATACTTCTTCTTGTCGACGACAAGCTCGGTCGCGAGGCCGGATTCAACGAAGGACGGCATGTAGTAGTTCTTGGCAACCTGATGGAAGCCGAGCGCCAGATCGTTGTAGGGGCCGACGAATTCGGCCGCGTCCAGCGTGCCCGATTGTAGCGCCTGAAAGATCTCGCCCGCGGCCATGTTGGTGACCGTCGCGCCCAGTTTCTCCCATACGCGACCACCAAGGCCAGGGGTCCGGAAGCGCACGCCTTTGACATCGTCAAGGCTGGTCAGTTCGTCGCGGAACCAACCACCTGTCTGCGTGCCGGTGTTGCCCGACAGGAAGCCCTGAACGCCGAACTGGTCATAGATCTCGTCCCAGATTTCCTGACCGCCCATATAGCGCATCCAGGCTGTTAGTTCTGGCGTGGTCATGCCGTAGGGCACGCCGGTAAAGAAGGACAGCGCGGGCGATTTGTTCTGCCAATAATAGGCGGCACCGTGGCTCATCTCGGCGGAGCCATCGATCACGGCGTCCAGCGATTGCAGCGGCGGCACCAGCTCACCAGCGGAGTAGACTTGCACGGTCAGACGGCCGCCGGAGGCCGCTGTGATACGGTCCGCCAGACGCTGCGCGCCGACACCCAGACCGGGGAAGTTTTTCGGCCAGGTGGTAACCATGCGCCAGGTAATGTTGCCTTGGGCGACGGCGGGTGCGGCCAGCGATGAAGCAACGGCCCCTGCCCCCGCAACGCCTGCGCCACGAATAAATGAACGACGATCCATGATGTTTCTCCCGAGATCAAAAATATGTCGATAAGGTCTTTCTGACATCTGCCAGCCCTCCCCTATGGGCGCACGTTAATCCCGCGTTTCAGGGGATGTCCATGGGTCAACGTCGGGTTCTAGTGCCGATATGGCGGAATCACGGTGAAATCTGCATCTTTCAACCGCAAAGCTGTTTTGAATCAAAGCGTTAAGCCGATATTCGCGCCTAAAACCCCTTGTTTTATTGGAAAATGGGGCAATTGCGCTCTTTGCCATTCAACGCACAAAAAAGGGGACGCTTCTGCGCCCCCTTCCCCGCCATCTTTCTCATTTACCCTTGGCGGTTACCCATGGGTAACCCGACGCGCGGTGGTTACCCATGGGTAACCGGGTGGGCAGTGGTTACCCATGGGTAACCGATTACCGGATCCGCGGCCCGTTGCTGAGCACCTCTTCAAAGGCGCGCACGGCTTCTTCGAGCTGCTTCTTGGGCATGGTGGCAAAGTCGATGTCGCTCATCAAACGGCATTCGCCGTGGCGGGCGGTCACCTTGGTCTGGCCGACGTAGAATTCAAACTTCTGCTTCGGCTCTGCCTTGGAGGCGGGCTTCTCTGCTGGCTCGTTCGAGGTGGTCAGAAAATCCTTGAGGATTTTATTCTGCTCGTCCGGTGTCGAGGCATCCAAGAGTTTCTCCTGCAAGACGCTGGCTTGATCAGGTGTGCGCAGCGCGCGCGCGACATCGACCCCCAGATTGCGCGGCACGGCCTTGGGCCACTGCAAGCTCCCTTCCAGAGCAGAGAGAAGAAAGACAAAGCTTTTGATGTAAGACCGCTTGGTCTTGTGCAGCGCGCTGTACAGACGGGTCACCAGCTCTGCCGGGTCGATCTCATCTACCGCGTCGTCCTTGGCGGCGGTGATCGCAACCTGTGCCATCTCGGCGAAAGACAGGTCTTCGCGCACGACGTTCTCTTCGACCATATCCACATAGCGCGAAATGCGGTCATCCTCGCCCACTTCTACCCGCGCGGTGATCGTGCCAAAGCGGTCATCTTTGGTTTCCGAAAACAACTGCGACAGGGCGGTGAAACGGCGCCAACCTTTCTTGAGCTGGTAGCGCCCGTTCGGCCCGACATAGACCTCGACCGGTTCGCGCTGCCCGCGTTCGCGGATCGAGGATTTAAGCTCCTCCATCTCGTCGGACTGCGCGACTTCTTCCAGCGCGAGGCGATCGCGCGGCAGATCGTCGGTGAAGATTTCCGACAGGTCGATCTGGTAGAGCACGCGGCCTTCGCCTTGGGCTTGCCGGAAAGTCTTGGCGTCTTCGGCGTTGCGGCGGCGCTGTTCGATTTTGGCTTCGGTTGCCTCTTGCAGGTTTTCGGCCACGTCCCGCACGGCGGCGCCCATGGGGCCCGGCTGGCGGTTGCGGCGGCTGCCGGATGTGGGGGCTTCTACCGGGGCGAAGCCGAATTTGTTTTTACTGCTCATTCTGCCTTCTCCTTACGTTTTCCGTTTTCTTTCCACGCTTCGAGCACGGTTTGCAAAAACTCGTCATAGGCACGGTCGAAACTCTGCCGCGCCCGTTTCCATGTTTCGCGCGTCATCTGGCGATAGTCCTGTTCGTAAACCGACATCTGGAACCGGCCCGACTGTTCGACCGCGCGGGTCATTTCAATCGGGTGGGCGCAGACGTCGGCGCCGAAGACGTTCTTGAACGCGTCGATCATGGCACTGTGCAGCGGATTGTTGGATTCAAAACGGGTCATAAGTAAACGGATGTCGGAAAACTGTTTAGGAAGCGTAATGCCTGCGTCCGCTGCGAGGCTTGCAAACCCTTCCGAGATATCGGCCATCGCGTCGCCAAGCTGGCCCAGATAGCTGGTCGTACTGTCATATTCCCAGTAGCCCGGGCCCGAGGGGATATAGAGGATATCAGCCGCAAACGCGGCGTTTAGGGACTGATAGCCGATGGCGGGCGGGCAGTCGAAAATGATGATGTCATATTGATCGTCGGGCAGTTCATCGAGGTAGCGCGCGACGCAGCCGAAAAAGCTCCATGCCTTGTGGAGCGCGCGGTATTGGGCCGAGGCAAATTCGACGAAGGCCGCGTTGGCGCAGGACGGGATGATGTCGATCGTAGGCCAGCAGGTTGGCTGGATGAATTCCTGGAACCGCTGCGCGCCGATGGATTGCACGTCTTCGGGCAATTCGTCCGCGGCGGGGTAGGGGCAGTCATCGGGGTCGTCGTAGCTTTCCATGATCCGGTTGGATTCACGGCAGAGATCGCGGCACATGATGCCCCAGACCGTGTGGCTTTCCTTGACCTCGGTCAGCCCCATCGAATGGGTCAGCGTCGCTTGCGGGTCGAAGTCGACGCAAAGCACGCGGTAGCCATCAAGGGCGGCGGCATGGGCGAGGTGTTGTGCGACGACCGTCTTGCCGACGCCGCCTTTGAAGTTTGACACGGCCACGCGCATGGCACGGCCCCGGGGGCGTTCGGGCAGCAGCTTGCGACCGCGGAACTTGGCGCGGCGGCGCAGCTCGTTGATCTCTTCGAGGCTGAACCAGCGCTGGCGGCCATCCTCTTCGGTGAGCCCCTGGGGCAGGGTCGGGTCGTCCGCCAGCTTCTTGCGCAGGGTGTCGGCGGGGACGTCGAACATGAACTGGCTGATCTCCCAGATGGAGAAGGGGCGCAGGGCCTTGATCTCTCCGGGGGAGAAGGTGGCGCGGCGCACGGCGGCCTGTTGTTCCAAGCTGCGCTCGTTCATGTTAAGAAGGTCGTTGTGATTTCTCATCTATCTACTCGCGTTTTTAAGCCTCGAATTTCGAATAACGCGAATTCGGCAATTTGGCAAAACCTAATTTTCCCGAAATTCGCGCGCTGATCCTGAAGAACGGGTTTATTTCGCTGCGGTTAACGCGGGGCAAAGAGATTTTGGTGACAGGCAAGGGGCATATGGGGCTGTTTTGGTGACAGCGATCCCCTGATATGGTGACACCCTAGCGTCCCCCTTAACCTATTAACCTTTACCAAATTGAATTTGGATTAAGGAAAAGGGTAATTCCTGTTTTTCCCAGCGGGTTGACAGAAGACGGGATTTAGAGCTTTGTAGAAAGCATAAACGGAATCGGCTCAAAGAAGCTGACCGATAAAAATAAGACGATACATCGAGTAGGCAAAACCATGAACCCATTGCGGCTGACCGGCCCTGAAGCCGGGGTGATCAAGTACGACCTTTTGACCGCTTTGAGCGTGGCGGGGTTGAATGGATCACCGACCTTGCAGACCTCGTTGATGCGGCTGATCGCGGCGGTGACCTCGCGGTATAATTGGCGCGCTGACGAGCTGAGCGTGGGTCAGCGGGATCTGGCGCGGATGTGGTCGGTGAATGAACGCACGGTGAAACGCGAGATCAAACGGCTGACGGATGCGCAGCTGTTGATTTGTACGCGCGGCGGCGTGCGGGGCAGGGTGGCGGCCTATCGGTTGAACTATGCGCAGATCGCGCGCCTGTCAGAGCCGTGCTGGCCGTTGGTGGGGCCGGATTACGATGCGCGGATGAAAGAGCGGTATCGCAGCGAAACGCCGGTCAAGGTGGTGCAACTGGCCGATTATGCGAAACCCGAGGCATCAGAGCCCGCGCAGGGCGGGCCGGGCACGTGGCAACGTGCGATGGTGAACCTGTCGCGGGAGAACGTGGATCAGTTCAAGGCGTGGTTCTCGCAGCTTGAATATGTGGCGTTCGAAGGGGGCGTGCTTGAGCTGCGCACGCCGAGCAAATTCGCGCAACGCTATATAGAAACACATCTTCTGCGCCCGCTTGTTGCGGCGGTGGAGGCAGAACTGGGACCGGTGACGCGGATCGAATTCAAGGGCTAGAAACTGCCGCTGATGGCGCGGGCGGCTTCTTGGGCGATGGGGGCAGCACGGCGGGCGAAGTCTTCGGCGCTCCATTCGGAAAGCGAGCCGGCGATGTGGATGGCCCCCAAGGGGCGGCCTTGGCGGTTGACGACGGGCACACCAATGGCGACTTCGCCCAAGACGAATTCGTTCTGCACTTGGGCAAAACCGTCTCTACGGGCCTGTTCGAGACTGTTCATAATGCTGTCGGGGTCCACGTTGGTGTAAGAGGTATAGCTGTGAAGCGCGAAGCGATTGATGATCTCGCGCGCCTCTTCGGGGGGCAGGGCGCAGAGGGTCGCGCGGCCGCCGGCGGTGCAATAGGTGGGGACGCTATGGCCCACAAGCGTGGCGTAAAACGTTTCGCGTTTACTTTGCATGCGCAGGGCATAGATCACGCGGGTTTCATCATAGAGGCTGAAGTCGATCCGTTCGGCGATGGATTTGCGCATCTCGAGGATAACGGGGGTGGCGACCTGCACCACGGGGTCCAAACGCAGGGTGTCGTGGGTGTGGTCAAGCAAGCGCAATCCGGGCAGGTAGCCGCGGTCATCGGGGCTGCGCCGGATGTGACCCAATGTCATGAGCGTATGCACAAGACGTTGCGCGGCGGATCGGTCGATCTCTGCCTTCGTGGCGATGTCTGACAGGCTGAGCGGGCCGTCGGCCTCGTGAAACGCGCTGAGCACATGGATGGCGCGGGCGGCGGAGCGCACAAAGAGCCTGTCGGCATCTGCCTGAAAATTAGACGCGACAGAGGAATGTGGTCGTTTGGGGTCAGGCATCGAGCGCTCCGGGTTGACGCGAGGATAGGTCAGTGCCTAGCATCGTATGGCAATACATCCGTATCGCCAAGCAATACATTCAGTTTTGTGAAGCGTTACATGATTTAAAGGTGGGTTCCCCGATGCGCGTCGCCATGGCCGGATTTCTTCATGAAACCAATACCTTTGCGCCCGAGCCTGCGGATATGGCGGCCTTCAAGGCCGGTGGCGGTTATGTCCCTATGGTGGGTGGCCCCGCGATGATCGACGCCTTTCAGGAAGTGAACCTTGGCATGACCGGAGCGTTGAAGGTCGCGGGGGATTCGGATTGGGATGTGGTGCCTGTTCTTTGGGCGGGGGCTATTCCATCGGCACCTGTGACGCAGGATGCGTTCGACACTATTCTGGGCGAGATTCTGGACGGGCTACGTGCCGCAGGGCCGTTGGATGGTGTGTTTCTGGATTTGCATGGCGCGATGTTGGCGACGCATCACGATGACGGGGAGGGTGAGATCGCCCGTCAGGTGCGCGCATTGGTGGGGCCGGATGTGCCGATTGCAGCCGCGCTGGACCTGCATGGCAATATCTCGGAAGAATTTGTGAACACAGTGGATGTGCTCGCAGGATTCCGCACCTACCCGCACATCGATATGGCCGATACCGGTGCCGCAGCGGCGCGGTTGCTGGATCATGTGATGCAGACCGGCACGCGCCCGGCCAAAGCGTTCCGTCGCATGTCCTATCTGGTGCCGATCCCGTTTCAGACGACGGATATGCAGCCCGCCAAGGGATTGTATGAAAACCTGACAGAGGTCGAGGTGCAAGGCGCACTATCGGCGTCGCTGTTCATGGGTTTTCCGGCGGCGGATATTGCCGATTGTGGCCCCACGGCGGTAGCCTATGCCAAGACTCAAGCGGCGGCGGATGCCGCAGCAGATGCGGTGGCGGATGCCTATGCCGCTGCCGAATCCGAGTTCGACAATGATACATTTACCCCCGACGCGGCGGTTGCCTATGCGGCCCGCGCGGCAAAAGGGGCAGGGCAGGGGCCTGTGGTGATTGCAGATACCCAGGACAACCCAGGTGCGGGTGGGGTGTCTGCCACGACGGGGATGTTGCGGGCCTTGATCGATGCTGATGCCCAAGACGCGGCGATCGGGCTGATCGTAGACCCGCATTCCGCCGCCCAAGCCCACGAGCTGGGGGAGGGCGCGCGCGCTGTCTTTCGCATTGGCGGACACCCCGGTCTGCCCGACGATAGCCCCGTCGAGGTCGAGGCCGTTGTCGAGATGCTGTCGGACGGCAAAGTGAAAGCCACCGGCCCCTATTACGGTGGGACGATGCTGGATCTTGGGCCCTCGGCCTGTTTGCGCATCGGCGGCGTGCGGGTGGCTGTGTCTACGCGGATTGCGCAGATGGCCGATCGCGAGATGTTCCGCTTTGTCGGGATCGCACCAGAGACGCAGAAAATCCTTGTCGTCAAAAGCTCTACCCATTTTCGGGCCGATTTCACCCCGAGTGCGCGCGAGATTATTGTCGCGCGTGCCCCCGGCCCCATGCCGTTCGACCCCGCAGACCTGCCCTTTACGCGGTTGCGTGAGGGGTTGCGGCTTTCTCCTAACGGTCCCGTTTTCGGGGCCGCGCGTGCGGCTGCTGCACGCCCCGATACCGGCGGATCAACCGGCGGTGTCCAAATATAACAATGACCACAACCAACATGGGAAATTGATATGCTGACTTTACGACCCACATTGAAACAAAGCCGGGGGCTGGCGGCGTCGCTGATGACCACGGCTGCGCTGCTGGTGCCTGCCGCGAGCTTCGCGCAGGAAGAAACCACGATCACGGCGGTCATGCACTCGGGCTTGCGGGTGCTGGATCCGGTGATCACCACGGCGCACATCACACGTGACCACGCCTATATGATCTATGACGTGCTGACGGCGGTGGACGAGAATTTCACCCCGCAGCCGCAAATGGCAAGCTGGGAGACATCCGACGACGGGCTGGTCTATACGTTCACCCTGCGCGACGGGCTGGTGTTCCACGATGGCGCGCCTGTGACCGGCACCGATGTTGTTGCCTCTCTGACCCGTTGGGGCAAGCGCGACAGCGGCGGGCAGTTGATCTTTGACGTGACCGAAAGCCTTGAGGCCACCGATGACAAAACCGTTGTCTGGACGTTGACCAAGCCCTTTGGCCCGCTGATTGACGTGATTTCCAAGCAATCCGCGGTGCCGCCGTTCATCATGCCGGCACGTGTTGCCGAAACCTCTGCCGATGAGACGATCACGGAATACATCGGCTCCGGTCCATTTGTGTTTGATCAGGACGCCTATGAGCCCGGCGTGTCGGTGACCTATGAAAAGTTCGACGACTATGTGCCGCGCGACGAGCCCGCATCCTGGATGGCGGGCGGCAAGGTCGTGAATGTGGACAAGGTGGTCTGGACCACGATGCCCGATGCGCTGACCGCGCTGAATGCGCTTTCGGCAGGCGAGATCGACTATCTTGAGCAGGTCCAGATCGACCTGATGCCGATCCTGTCGGGCAACGAGGATGTCGTCGTCGAGAAACGCGATGATCTGGGCTATGTCACCATCGGGCGTCCGAACTTCTTGCATGCACCGTTTGACAACAAGCTGGTGCGTCAGGCGGCGATGGCCGCGCTGGATCAGGAATCCATGCTGGCGACGATGCAGGGTGATCCTGAATACTACAAAGTCTGTGGCGCGATCTTTGGCTGCTCGACCCCCTTGGGGGACGAGGCGGGATCTGACTTGCTGACCGGTGGCGCGAATACCGAACGTGCCAAGGAGCTGCTGGAAGAAGCGGGCTATGACGGGACGCCGATTGTTCTGATGGCCCCGACCGATGTGATCAGCCTGAACAACCAGCCTGTGGTTGCAGCCCAAGCGCTGCGCGAGGCGGGGTTTGAGGTCGATATGCAGTCGATGGATTGGCAGTCGGTCGTGCAACGCCGCGCACAGCAGTCGCCGGTGGCCGAGGGCGGGTGGAACCTGTTCTTCACCAACTGGATGGTGCCCGAAGTCTCTGACCCGCTGGTCAACGTGATGTTGAACGGCCGCGGCGATGATGGGTGGTTCGGCTGGCCCGATGACCCTGAAATCGAAGCCATGCGGACCGAGTATGTCTCGGCCAGCGACGACGCGACCAAGAAAGAGATCGCGACGCGTATTCAGGAGCATGTGATGGACAACGTGAACTATCTGATGATGGGCGAATACATCATCCCGCAGGCGCGTCGGTCCAACATCGAAGACATGATCCCGTCGCCGGTGCCGGTGTTCTGGAACATGACCAAAGCGGCAGAGTGATTGCCTTGAGAGGCGCGCTGCGATGCGCGCCTCTCACCCCTACGACCGCAAGGAGCCTTCGGCATGTTTTTCTATATCCTCAAGCGCATATTGGCCACGATACCGGTGATGGTGATCGTTGCGATTTTTGTGTTTCTCTTGCTGCGGCTGACGCCCGGTGATCCCGCCGCGATCCTTGCCGGTGATGCTGCAACCCCTGCGCAGCTTGAACGTATCCGTGACAGTCTGGGGCTGAACGACCCGCTGCTGGTGCAGTTCGGCACATGGATGGGCCAGTTGCTGCGCGGTGATCTGGGCACATCGCTGCTGTCGAATACCTCGGTTGCGGGGATGATCGGCGACCGTTTGGGGCCGACGTTGAATATCGCGCTGATGACGATTGTGATCTCGGTCGCTCTGGCCGTGCCGATGGGGGTGATTGCCGCGTGGCGTCACCGGTCCTGGGTGGATTTCCTTGTGATGTCTTTTTCGGTGCTCGGCTTTTCCGTGCCGGTCTTTGTCATCGGCTATATCCTGATCCAGATTTTCGCGATCGACCTGAAATGGGTGCCGGTGCAGGGCTATAAATCGCCAACCGATGGCATCGGGCCGTTCTTTAGCCGTGCGATCCTGCCGTCGCTGACGCTGGCCACGATCTATATCGCGCTGATCGCGCGGATGACGCGGGCGTCGATGCTTGAGGTTCTGGGCGAGGATTATATCCGCACCGCCCGTGCCAAGGGGGTGCGCGAGAATGTCGTGCTGTTCCGCCATGCGCTGCGCAATGCGGCGGTGCCGATCCTGACCATCATCGGCACGGGCTTCGCGCTGCTGATCTCGGGCGTGGTTGTGACCGAGAGCGTGTTCAACATCCCCGGGATCGGGCGGCTGACAGTCGATGCCATTCTGGCGCGCGACTATCCGGTTATTCAGGCGATGATCCTGCTGACCGCGGGCATCTATGTGACGGTCAACCTGTTGATCGACATTTCCTATTCATTCTTCGATCCAAGGATCCGGTACTGATATGACGCAGATCCCAAGCTCTCGGCACAGCGCCTTTCAAGTTGTGACCGGTTTATTCTCTGTCCCCAAAGCGATGCGGATCGGTGTCGGTCCGACGATTGCGGCGGTGATCCTCGTGGCGATTGTCCTCGCGGCGGTGCTGGCCCCTTACTATGTGCCCTATAATCCGCTTGAGATGAATGCGATGGCGCGGCTGAAGCCGCCGTCGGATGACTTCTTGCTGGGCACGGACCCCTACGGGCGCGATATCTTTAGCCGCGTCGTGACGGGGGGCCGCGTGTCGCTGCTGATCGGTATCGGGGCGGCGGTGGTCAGTGTCGCCGTGGGGCTGCTGATTGGTCTGGTCGCGGGGTATTTCCGGCTGGCCGACAGTATCATCATGCGGATCATGGACAGCCTGATGGCGATCCCCGCGATCCTGCTGGCGATCGCGCTGGTCGCGCTGAACGGGCCGAGCGTGACATCGGTGATCATCGCGATCACCGTGCCGGAGGTGCCCCGCGTCGTGCGGCTGGTCCGGTCGGTGGTGCTGACCGCGCGTGAAGAACCCTATGTCGAGGCGGCGATCGCGCTTGGATCGTCCATGCCCAAGGTCTTGTTGCAGCATCTGATGCCCAACACCTTTGCGCCGCTGATCGTGCAAGGCACCTATATCTGCGCCTCTGCCATTCTGATCGAGGCGATCCTGAGCTTTCTGGGGGCGGGCGTGTCGACCGAGATCCCCACATGGGGGAATATCATGGCCGAGGGGCGGAGCTATTTCCAGATCAAGCCGGGGCTGATCTTCTGGCCGGGGTTGATGCTGTCGCTATGTATTCTGGCGATCAATCTCTTGGGCGACACGGCGCGCGATATCCTTGATCCACGTATGAAAAAGCGGGAGGTGTGAGATGGAATTCAAGTCCAAAGACTTTACCGATGCCAAACGCGTTCTGAAAATACGCGGGCTGACGGTGGGGCTGGCGGGGCGGCCCAAGGCCGAACCGGTGTTGCGCGGGATCGATCTGGATATCCGCGCCGGCGAGACCCATTGTCTGGTGGGTGAAAGCGGGTCGGGCAAATCTGTCACCTCGCTGACGGCGATGGGGCTGCTGCCCAAGGATGCGCTGGAAATTCAGGGCGGGTCGATTGACTTGGAAGGGATCGAGATCACCCAAGCCAAGCCGGCGCAGATGCGGGCCTTGCGGGCGCGGCGGATTGCGATGATCTTTCAGGAACCGATGACCGCGCTGAACCCTGTTTTGCGGGTGGGCGAGCAGATCGAGGAAGTGCTGAACATGCACAGCGATCTGTCCCGCGCCGAGGCCAAGGCCCGCACCATCGATATGATGGAGCAGGTGCATCTGCCGGATGTGGAACGTATCTATGCCGCTTTCCCGCATCAGCTGTCAGGCGGGCAACGGCAACGGATCATGATCGCGATGGCGTTGATCCTTGACCCTGATCTGTTGATCGCGGACGAGCCGACGACGGCGCTGGATGTGACGACGCAGTTGCAGATCCTCAAGCTGATTGCAGAGATGCAGGAACGCCACGGCACGGCGGTGCTGTTCATCACCCATGACATGGGCGTGGTGGCTGAGATCGCGGATACGGTCAGCGTCATGCAGAAAGGGCGCATCGTTGAAAGCGCGCCGATCCGGCAGCTTCTGACCGCGCCCAAGGAAGACTACACCCGCAAGCTGTTGCAGGCGGTGCCCAACCTTGATCCGCGCGCCCCTCGGGCACCGGCGGAGGCGCGGGACGTGATCACCGTGGACGGGCTAGAGATGACCTATGGCGGGGGCGGTTTCTTTCGCGCCAGCCAAGGGGTGCGGGCGGCGCAGGATGTGAACTTTACCATCCAGCCGGGGCGTACCCTTGGGATCGTGGGCGAAAGCGGGTCGGGGAAATCGACCGTGGCCCGTGCCATCATGCGGCTGATCGACCCTACGGCGGGAAAGGTGACTGTTGCCGGGACCGAGATCGCGCAGCTGTCGCGCCGTCAGTTGCAGCCGCATCGCAAGCATTTCCAGATCGTGTTTCAAGACCCTTACCGGTCGCTGAACCCGCGCTGGACCGTGGCGCGCAGCCTGTGCGAGGGGCCCATCAACTTTGGCACCAGCCGCGCCGATGCGATGGAACACGCCGCCGAGCTGATGGAGCTGGTGGACCTGCCGCGCGATGCGCTGGACCGCTATCCGCATCAATTCTCGGGCGGCCAACGCCAACGGATCGCCATCGCGCGCGCTGTTGCGATGAAGCCCGATCTACTGGTCGCGGACGAGGCCGTGTCGGCGCTGGATGTCAGCGTGCAGGCGCAGGTGCTTGATCTGCTGGATGACGTGCAGGAAAAATTCGGCATCGCCATGCTGTTCATCACTCACGACTTGCGGGTCGCGGCGCAGATTTGCGACGAGGTGCTGGTGATGCAGAAAGGCGTTGTCGTCGAACATGGGCCCGCGGGCGAGGTGCTTGCCGCGCCGCGCCACGACTACACCCGCAACCTGATCGAGGCCGCGCCCGGCCGGCATTGGGATTTCGCCAACTTCCGTGCGCTTGACCGCACGACCCCCGTGACAGGAGCCACCCTATGACCACCATTCCAAAGATCGAATCCTTTGCCAGCGATCTGACCGCGATCCGTCAGGATTTCCACGCCCACCCCGAACTGGGGTTCGAAGAGGTGCGGACCTCGGGCATCGTAGCGGCACAGCTGCGCGCCTATGGGGTGGACGAGGTACACGAGGGCATCGGCGGCACCGGTGTGGTCGGGCTGATCAAGGGGCAGGGGGGTGGCAACCGCCGCGTGGGTCTGCGCGCCGATATGGACGCGCTGCCGATCGAGGAAACCTCGGGCGTGGCCTATGCGTCCACCAATCCGGGGCGGATGCATGCCTGTGGTCACGACGGTCACACCACGATGCTGCTGGGGGCCGCGCGCTATCTGGCCGAGACGCGGGATTTTGACGGCACCGTGGTGCTGATCTTTCAACCCGCCGAAGAAGGTCTGGGCGGTGCGCGCCGCATGATCGCCGAGGGGCTGTTTGAACGCTTCCCCTGTGACGAGATCTACGGGATGCACAACGATCCGAATTCGGAACCCAACGTCGTGTCCGTCACGCCGGGGCCCGCGATGGCGGGGGCGAGCTTTTTCGACATCACGATCAAGGGCACCGGCAGCCACGCCGCCGCGCCGCATCAGTCGAAAGACCCGATCGTTATCGGCTCCGCTTTGGTGCAACAGCTGCAAAGCATCGCCAGCCGCAATATCATCCCCACCAAGCCCATCGTTCTGTCGGTGACCAAGTTCAATGCGGGCTCCGCCTATAACGTGGTGCCCGATACGGCGACGATTGCCGGCACCATCCGCTATTTCCACGACGATGTGTCCCAGCTTGCCGATCAGCGCATCCGCGAGATCTGCGCGGGCATGGCGCTGTCTTACGGGGTGGAGATTGACGTGGACCTGCGCAATGTCTTTGACGTGCTGATGAACGACCCCGACCTGACCACTGCCTATGTCGCAGCTGCCGCAGATGTGGTGGGCGCTGACCTGTCGTCAGAATCGACCGAGCAGGCCACGGGATCAGAGGATTTTGCCGATATGCTGAAAGTCGTGCCCGGTGCCTATTGCCGTGTCGGACACGCGGGCAATGTGCCGCTGCATAATCCGGGCTTCGTGCTGGATGACGCGATGCTGCCCGTGGGGGCATCGATCTATGCGCGCATCGTGGAGACACGTCTGCCCAAGGCCTGAAGTTACGCTATCATCAAAAACGTCTGGCGGTGCCGCAGATCACGGCATCGCAATAGGGAGGAGACCCGACATGACCAATCCGCTTGAGCTGCCGTTTGACACGGACGAGATGATCGCAGGGCTGCGCCCCTGGATCGAAACCGAAAGCCCGACCTTTGACGCGGGGGCCGTGA
>NZ_AALV01000004.1:335000-337430 GCF_000152605.1 Sulfitobacter sp. EE-36
AAATCTATTTAGGTAGAGCGTCATCCGAATACCCTCGGGGGTAGAGCACTGGATGGGTAATGGGGCCCCACAGGCTTACTGATCCTAACCAAACTCCGAATACCGAGGAGTACTAGATGGCAGACACACAGCGGATGCTAACGTCCGTTGTGAAGAGGGAAACAACCCTGACCTACAGCTAAGGCCCCTAATTCATGGCTAAGTGGGAAAGCAGGTGAGACGACCAAAACAACCAGGAGGTTGGCTTAGAAGCAGCCATCCTTTAAAGATAGCGTAACAGCTCACTGGTCTAAATAAGTTGTCTTGCGGCGAAGATGTAACGGGGCTCAAGCCATGAGCCGAAGCTTAGGATGCATTAATTGCATGGTAGCAGAGCGTAGTGTGACATAGTTCCATGTCTCCTTAGCCCTTCGGGGTATTGGAGACGCGGAGCTTTCTGTGAAGCGGGCGCGTGAGCGATCCCGTGGAGAGATCACTAGTGAGAATGATGACATGAGTAGCGACAAAGAGTGTGAGAGACACTCTCGCCGAAAATCCAAGGGTTCCTGCTTAAAGCTAATCTGAGCAGGGTAAGCCGACCCCTAAGGCGAGGCCGAAAGGCGTAGTCGATGGGAACCAGGTTAATATTCCTGGGCCAGATGGAAGTGACGGATCTCGAGGGTAGTTCATCCTTATCGGATTGAATGGGCTGCTTAGAGGTCCCTGGAAATAGCTCCATCGCTAGATCGTACCCTAAACCGACACAGGTGGATAGGTAGAGAATACCAAGGCGCTTGAGAGAACTATGTTGAAGGAACTCGGCAAAATACCTCCGTAAGTTCGCGAGAAGGAGGCCCGGTTCCTAGGCAACTAGGGGCTGGGGGCACAAACCAGGGGGTGGCGACTGTTTATTAAAAACACAGGGCTCTGCGAAGTCGTAAGACGACGTATAGGGTCTGACGCCTGCCCGGTGCCTGAAGGTTAAAAGGAGGAGTGAGAGCTCTGAATTGAAGCCCAGGTAAACGGCGGCCGTAACTATAACGGTCCTAAGGTAGCGAAATTCCTTGTCGGGTAAGTTCCGACCTGCACGAATGGCGTAACGACTTCCCCGCTGTCTCCAACATAGACTCAGCGAAATTGAATTACCGGTCAAGATGCCGGTTACCCGCGGTTAGACGGAAAGACCCCGTGCACCTTTACTACAACTTCACACTGGCATTAGGCCGAACATGTGCAGGATAGGTGGTGGGCTTTGAAACGTGGACGCCAGTCTGCGTGGAGCCTCCCTTGAGATACCACCCTTGTTCTGCTTGATGTCTAACCGCGGTCCGTTATCCGGATCCGGGACCCTGTGTGGTGGGTAGTTTGACTGGGGCGGTCGCCTCCTAAATCGTAACGGAGGCGCGCGAAGGTTGGCTCAGAGCGGTCGGAAATCGCTCGTTGAGTGCAATGGCAGAAGCCAGCCTGACTGCGAGACTGACAAGTCGAGCAGAGTCGAAAGACGGCCATAGTGATCCGGTGGTCCCAAGTGGGAGGGCCATCGCTCAACGGATAAAAGGTACGCCGGGGATAACAGGCTGATACTGCCCAAGAGTCCATATCGACGGCAGTGTTTGGCACCTCGATGTCGGCTCATCTCATCCTGGGGCTGGAGCAGGTCCCAAGGGTACGGCTGTTCGCCGTTTAAAGAGGTACGTGAGCTGGGTTTAGAACGTCGTGAGACAGTTCGGTCCCTATCTTCCGTGGGTGTAGGATACTTGAGAGGAGTTGCCCCTAGTACGAGAGGACCGGGGTGAACGATCCACTGGTGGACCAGTTGTTATGCCAATAGCAGTGCTGGGTAGCTATGATCGGACAGGATAACCGCTGAAGGCATCTAAGCGGGAAGCCCCCCTCAAAACAAGGTATCCCTGAGAGCCGAGATAGACCATCTCGTCGATAGGCCAGAGATGTAAGCGTAGTAATACGTTCAGTTGACTGGTACTAATTGCTCGATAGGCTTGATTTGATCCAGTAGAAGAAAGACTTCTTACTAGGACAAAAGCATACACATACAATCAGTGGTACTGACTTGGACAAATCCTTACCCAGAATGGTGAGGGGGCGGGAACGCGCATCCTTCGGATACGCTCTCTCCCGCTTGTTGCTCTTTTGCCAATGGCAAAAGCAGCAACATAGAGGTTTTACTCGGTTTGGTGGTCATAGCGTAAGCAAAACACCCGATCCCATCCCGAACTCGGCAGTTAAGTGCTACTGCGCCAATGGTACTGCGTCTTAAGACGTGGGAGAGTAGGTCACCGCCAAACCTAGCAAAACCTCTACGTATCTCTCAACGATGACAATAAATAAGCCAATACAATAACATTGGCACCCAGCGCGGGATGGAGCAGCCCGGTAGCTCGTCAGGCTCATAACCTGAAGGTCGTAGGTTCAAATCCTACTCCCGCAACC